>CAVQGA010000007.1:0-315000 GCA_963711915.1 uncultured Gemmatimonadales bacterium | reverse complement strand
GCCGCAGATCCGACACCCTGAGCTCCGCCCCCGCGAGCAGCCCGATGAGCCCCACGGCCAGCCGCTTCATCATGCCCAGATCCTCCAGCACACCCGCCGGCACGATGCCGGTGACGGACGGACCCAGCGCCACGCCGGCCAGCAGATAGCCCACCAGGCGCGGCAGTCCCGAATCGTGGGCGAGCGCGCCGAAGGTGTCGGCCGTGAGCAGGAGGATGCCGAACAGGAACAGGGAGCGAGGCGAGATGACCCCCTCCGTCGGGGCCCGGAGCGGCTCCAGCAGCACCGCGCCGCCGATGAGCAGCGCGAGGACGACCAGTCGGCGGATCACCCGGTCCCGGCCGGCGCGGCGATCCCGGGTGCGGCGGCAGGAGCCGGCTCGGTGGGCTCCAGGGTGTCGAGCAGCGCCGCGGCCTCGCGGCTGGCGACGATCTCGAACAAGAGAATCGACAGGAGCGCGGCGGTCAGGACGAGCCTGGGATTGAGGTCGGGGTGCACCTGGGTGTAGTTGACGGCGATGGCCACCGCGAGGCCCCCCTGAGCCAGCAGCCCCCGGGCGAGCGCGGGTGTTCGAAGCGCCGTGGGCGCGGCGTGCAGTCCGGCCACCCGGGCGCCGAAGAAGCGGGCCGCCAGCCGGACGAGGACGAAGAGTGGGGCGATAAAGAGCAGGTCGGCCGTTCCCGGGCTCCACGCGGCCCCGGCGAAGATGAGGAGCGCGAGATAGACCGGCCGCTCCGTCGCCAGCAGCAGTCGGGCCACATCGCGGTGGGAGCTGCCGCTGTTGGCCAGGATGAAGCCGAGGACGAGGTTGGTGTAGATCGGCGAGAGGTTGAGGTAGTAGCTCGCACCACTGGCCACGACGATGGCTCCGGCCAGCGCGACGAACAGCCGGCTCCGCCCCTGCGCGTCGTCGCCCTCGCCTCGCGGGCCCAGGAACAGGTGGAACAGCACGCCACTGGCAACACCCACGGCGAGGTTGATGACCGCCCACTCGGTCGCGGTCGGCGGCCGGATGCCGGGAGCCACCTCGCCCTGATGGATGACCGCCAGCACCAGCCCGAAGGCTACCACTGAAACGAGCGCATCGATCCGGGCGGTGAGCTGCAGAACGGGCAGCACGGCCGAGCGGACGCGCGCGCGGTCCACCAGCGCGTCCACCGCCGCGGGCGAGCTGAGCGTGGCGATGGCCGCGAGCGTGACTGCTTGCACCGCGGCCGCCGGCCAGCCATATCCGGCCACGAAGCGGAAGAGGGCCAGCAGGGCGGCGAGCGCGGCGGCGAACGTCGCCAGGGCCTCGGCGAACGCGGTCGCGACGTGTTCACGAGGCAGCAGGGCGAGGGTCGGCAGCCGGAAGTAGGTGCCGAGGAGCATGCCGAGCCAGCCGACGGCCAGGCTCACGATGGGGGTGAGGTCCTGGACTTGGCCGGCGCCCAGAAGCCCGGAGATCTGCGGGCCGAGAAGTACCCCGATCAGGACGTACTCCGCGCCGCCCACGTAGCCGTAGCGATCGCGAAGGCGATCGAACAGCAGGTAGGCGAGGATGTAACCGACGGCGACGACGGCGAGCGCGGCGAGGGTGGTCTGCACCGAGGGATGCTACCGCGGTCCGTGCGCCGGGGCCAGAGTCCTGGCATGGTGACGCAGAGCACGGAGTGGTACGTGTCGGCACGGGTAGCTTGAGCGCCGTAGCCAGCAGCAAACAACGCAAGGAGATACCGATGCCCAAGCTCGCCTCCCTGGACGACCTGCTCGTCCACGAACTTCAGGACATCTATAACGCCGAGGGCCAGATTCTGAAGGCCCTCCCGAAGATGGTCAAGGCGGCCACTCACCCCGATCTCAAGACGGCATTCGAGGAGCACCGGCGGCAGACCGAGGGTCAGGTACGGCGACTGGAGCAGGCTTTCAAGCTGCTGGGCGTTCCGGCGCGGGGTAAGAAGTGCGACGGGATGGCGGGTCTGCTCGAGGAAGGCAAGAAGGTCATCGAGCAGGACGCCGCGGCGTCCGTCCGGGACGCAGCCCTCATCGCCGCCGCGCAAAAGGTCGAGCACTACGAGATCGCGAGTTACGGCTGCGTCTGCACCTACGCGGAGATGCTCGGCTACGACCAGGTACACGACCTGCTGGGCCTGACGCTCGACGAAGAGGAGACCACGGACCAGAAGCTCACCGCGCTCGCGGAGAACGTGATCAACCAGGAAGCGGAAGCGCCGGCCGAGACCGAAGTCGAGCGCGAGGTATGAGCGGCGCGAGCGTTCCCGGTGCCGGTGCCGAGGCCGTGCTGGCTGACCTGATCGGCACCTGCGAGGAGGCGGAGCGCAGTTTCCGGTCGTCGGCAAAGCGGCTTGAGGACCCCATGCTGGGCCGGTTGCTCGAGAGCTATGCCGAGCAGCTGGCGGCGTTCGGTTCCGAGCTTCGCGGGGAGCTCCGCGCTTTGGCCCGTGATCCCGGCACGGCGGCGGAGCCGGTGGCGAACGAGGAGCGGCGTTCCCGCAAGATTCCCGAGTTCTCGGCGCACGAAGGGACCGTGATCGCGGAGTGTGCGCGGCGGGAGCAGACCCTGGCACAGGCGTATGAGCTGGCGGTCGCGTCGCGGTTGGCCGGGCGAGCCGGAGCGACGATCGAGCGCCAGCATCTTCAGGTCAAGGACGCCGAGGTGCACCTGCACACCCTGGCGGAGGCCGGCGCGGCCTAGCGGCAGGCGACGGTCGCCCACCGTCTCGACGGACGCTCAGGTCGGATTCAGTCCTGAGCGCCCGACGGGGAGGTGGGCGACCACGCTTTCGGACCCGGGTGGCCGGCGGCCGAGTCGATAACAACGCGCCCCTGCTGCCGCCTCAGCGCCACACGCACGCGCGTCAGCAGCACCGACGCCACCACGCCAAGGCCCACCACCAGTCCCCACCACAGGCCCACCGGACCCCAGCCGGCCCGGAATCCCAGCAGGTAGCTCACTGGAAGCCCCAGCGCCCAATAGCCCAGCAGGTTCACGAGCATGGCCACGCGAGTCTCGCCGAGCCCACGGAGAATGCCGCCGGCCACCACCTGCAGTCCATCGAACACCTGGAATACGCCGGCAAGCGGAATCAGCACCGCCGCGACTCCGACCACGCCAGGGTCGGCGGTGTACAGACGGGCGAAGGCGTGCGGCAGGCTCAGGAACGCGAGCGCGGTGCACGACATGAACCCGGCGCCGCACAGCAGGGCCGAACGGGCCGCGCCGCGGGCGCCGGCCGCGTCCGCGCGCCCCACGGCGTGGCCAACCAGAACGGAAGCCGCGTCCCCTACCCCGAGCGGGACCATGAACGTCAGCGAGGCCAGATTGATGGCGACCTGGTGTCCCGCCATCTGCCGGGTGCCGAGCCACCCCATCATCAGCGCCACGAGCGCGAAGGCGCCGAACTCGAGCACGTATTGGCATCCGATCGGCAGCCCGAGGCGGAGCATCCGGCCGAGGGGCTCGAACTCCCACACCTCGGGAAGACGGCGCCGGAGCCGGGGACCCAGATCATTCCAGGCGAGCGCCACCAGCAGTCCGGCCAGCACCCAGCGGCTGGCGGTCGTGGCCCAGGCGGATCCGAGCAGCCCCATCGGCTGGACGGGCCCGTGCCCGAAGATCAGCAGCCAGTTGAGACCGCCGTTCACCAGGTTGGCGACGATGATCGTCCCCACGATCGGCGCCGTCCGCCGGAGCGCCTGCAGGCTCTGCCGGAAGACGATGAAGAGAAAGAACGGGAGCACGCCAGGGGCGAGGCGCAGGATGTACGCGGCGGCGAGCGGCACGACCTCGGCGGGCTGGTGGGCGAGGCCGAGCACGGGGCCGGCCACAAGGAGGATCGCGAGCGAAGGCACGGCCAGGAGCACCGCCAGGAGCACGCCACGCTGCATGCCGCGGGCGACGGCGATCTCGTCCTTCGCGCCCACGGCCTGGGCGACCACGGGATCCAGCACCATCAACGTCCCCATCCCGAACACGCCGATCCCGAAGAAGTAGAGGTGGCCCAGGGCGACGGCGGCCAAGCCGATGGATGAGCCCCGATCGGTGAGGTGGCCGACCATGACGGTGTCCACCACCCCCATGAGCATCATCCCGACCTGGACGACGACCACGGGAACGGCCAGGCGCAGCATGGCGCGCAGCTCGGCGGGCCGGGGGAGAATCCGGCCGGCGAGGGAAGAGAGCGCCATCGTCAGGAGGGAATGGTGGGCCGGACGGCGCCCTGCTCCGTCCGCGGGCTCGCCAGCAGGCGTTCGGCGAAGTCCACCCGCTCGGCGAGCTCGGCCATCTGGCGCCGGAGCAGGTCGAGCTCATCGAGGACTTCGGAGGGGATCGTCGTCGTCGGCACGGCCTCCTCCGGGTCCCAGCGACGCACCAGGCGGCCCTCCACGTCGCGGAAGGATCCGCTGGCGACGAGGATGAGATCGTACAGGTACCAGAGTCCCAGGCCCCCGACCGTGAGCGCCATCAGAATCCCGGACTGCACCTTCCCGACATAGAACCGGTGCCCGCCAAAGGGCCCCAGGATGGCGGCCAGGGCCAGGGCTACGCCGCGGGACTTGTCGGACGTCTCGTCGGAGGGCCGGTCGGTGTAGCCGGAGGTGGGATCCATGGCGGACAATATCCCCCGCCGGCCGCTTGGTGTCCACGGTCACCTCAGGGGGGGCGGCACCGGCGCAGATTGGTCCTGCACAGCAAGGCCAGGCAATCATCGACGCGGGAGGTGGACCATGGCACGCAAATCAGGCGAGGGCGTTCCGGCGCTCGAGAACGACGATGTGACCGGGATGACCGAGGAGAAGCAGGACGACGTGATCCGGGAGAGCGGCCGAGTCCCGCGCGAGCGCGCGGCGGAGGAGTTCTTCGAGGAGCAGCAGGACCAGGCCGCCGACACCGAGCGGGGAGACAAGCGGCGGAAGTGACCGAGTGCGCCCGGGTGGAATCGAACCACCGACCCACAGCTTAGAAGGCTGTTGCTCTATCCAACTGAGCTACGGGCGCCGATGCTTGGCGAACACCAACTCGAACGCTCGCGCTACACCTGGTCGGAGTTGAGCTTCTGGGCCAGGATGTCGGCCAGGTACCTCTTGTCGTCCCGGGTCATGCGCGCGGTGGCGGCCTGAAATGACCGGAGCCGCTCCTCCTGCTGGCGGTAGAACACGATATCGCTCGAGACCCGGAGGGCGTCGCGCACCGTCGCCTCCATCTTGGCCATGGTGGTCGGCGTGACGGTTTCCCGACCGAGCGACTGCAGCACACCCAGCAGGCGCCCCAGCTCGGCCGTCCAGGCCCCGAAATCGTTCTCCATCTTGACGTAGTACTCCGCGTCGCCAACGACCCACAGCCGGATCAGCTCGAGATCGGCCGGCGCGATCGGGCCATCGGCCCGGAGTGTCGCGATGAGCTGGGCGATCGGCGCCGCGGTCGCTCCCTGGATCTGCTCACGCAGCTCGTTGTCGAGGCTGACGAGCGTTCCAGAGAGGGCGTTGAGGCGCCCCTCATCGGCTTGAGCGTCCAAGGGTGGGAGCGCGACGAGTCGCTGGAGCAGGTCAGTCACCGCCTTGGCCCACTGCATGCGGCATCTCCTTGGGCAAGAGGTGGGCACCGAGACGCGAGAGCGAGCCCGCGCCGCGGTGCGCCTTCCGGTTCAGGTGTTCTCCGGCAGAGAATATGTGCGCACAGGTTTTGCCCGCCATGGCCGAAGGTCGGCGGGCTCCCGAGCGAGAGCGGCCTCTTCTGAAGCCCCAATGCTCCCCCTGCCCCGTCGTCCCGGGTGCGATCCCAGATCAACCCCTTCGCAACCTGGCGCCCACTTGCGAACGGATGAGCCCGGACTCGAAAACAGCGCCCGCCGGTCAAGGTCAGCGGGCACTCCGTGTTCGTCGAGTGGTGTTGCTCACGGAGTGCGGAGCTTCGGGTGCCGATCCGAGCGCCAAGTCCCTCCCATCGGGGCGCCGGGATTCGAACCCGGGACCTCCTGCTCCCAAAGCAGGCGCGCTACCGGACTGCGCCACACCCCGAACTGATGTAGAAACACCACCTAGCTGCTTTGGCCGAGCTGCCGTAGGGAGGTGGTGCGTACGAAAGTGTGCAAGAAGGACCGATCACGCCTTCCTCCGTCGTAGTTCGACCCCGTTCATAACGACCTTCAACATAGTGGCCTCATCGGGCTGCTGGTAGCAGCGCACCAAGGTCTCCTCGGACTTCGAGCGGCCTGCAGCCGCGACATCCTTAAGAGGGTGCTGCGGCGCGGTAGAGCGTACCGAAGGTGGTGGGGCCCAACGCTTCCACTACGCGAAGGTCGTCCCCCAGGGTCCTACCCACGAGAGAAGCTTCCCGGCCGGAGCGGCCCCCGGCTCGTGCAGGCCACCACAGAGGGAGCAGAACGCCTCCGTCGTGGCCCGCTCACTGGCGAGTCCGCCGGGACCACATGAATCACTTGCCGCACCGAGGGTTGCGTGAGCGGAACTACGTGAGCTGCCATGCTCGGGTAGCGGGCATCGGCAACGCCTCGGGCGTAGGGGATCTCCCTTAGAACGCCACCGAATGATAGGGTCTCGCTGGTCACAGTTTGTCGAACTACCCGCGACCCGCACCGCGCAAGAGGTCCATCCATCGCACGCCACGTAGGCCGAGGGGCCCGGCTACTCAATGTGATGGCGTTCTCGCGGCGAACGCGCCGGGTGGCCGAAGATGAAAGGACAGAAGGCTTCTTTCTTGCTCCTTATGAAGTGAAAATTTGCACTGCAGCCGATTGCACCACAACAACATACGGTCTACGAGCCGTAATACTCGAGACGGCAATCGTATACACAGAGAACCTTCGAAAGAACGACATCTTCCGCTGCAATCGGTTGCCTTCGACCTCTCCACACAGCGCCTGGGTAGCCGCATTTTGACTAACTTTTTTCGGAGTGGAATCCGGCACTAACCTCAGAGGGGCGCTAGGGCCGGAGAACGGCAGCCCGGGCCAGAGCCGGGGAAGCAAGGCTCTGACGCTCCTGCGCGCGGTCAATGCCACGCCGGTCGAGCTACCGAGCGAACAGCTACCTGGGGCTTCGGTTTACCCCACCCGCTGTCGACAATCTCGTTGTTTGACGCTGCTCAGAGCAAAACCGGACGAAAGTCGGTGACGCAGAGCCACGGGGCTAACGCGATCAGCCACGCCCGCCGAGCCGCCAGCGCATCGGTCCCCTACCAGGGACCTACTCGTTGGCGGCCCTTCGCTTTTCAAAACGGTCCTCAGCATCTTCGGGAGAGATGAGATGACATACATCTATCGACTGTCTCGCCGTCTGGCCGTTTTGAAGCGCCCTGGGTTTGTAGCGCTGGTCGCCGCCACCGCTTTCTGTGGAGGGCAGGATCAGGAGCCAACTGATCCGCTCGACTCATCCCTGCTGGCTTTGCCTCGTTGGAAGGATGAGGGGAAGCCGAGCATTAGCCCGGACTCAATCACGCTCGCGGTGGGTCAGACGGGCAAGTTCGTCGCCTCCGTGCCCACCTGGCGCGGCGACAGTTTCCAGGTCCCGGTGGTCTGGAGCGCTTCGGGCGGCACCATCGACAACACGGGGCGATTCTCCTCGGCTTCCTCCGGCGCATTCCGGATCGTCGCTCAACGGTCGTTGAAGGGGCGGCTATACAGCGATACCGCGCGGGTCGATGTCACCGCGGGGAGCCAGCCCGCCATACCTATAGTGCGCCTGATGATCGCGCCGGACACGGCCACGGTCCCGCCCGGGCAGATCCAGAAGTTTGCGGCAACTGCCAAGTTACGCGACTCGTCGACGGCACCAGCTACCGTGTCGTGGAGCGCCACTGGCGGGACGATCGACTCCGCCGGCAACTTCAAGGCGGCTACCGTGCCCGGCAAATTCCGTGTGACCGCCTCGAGCACAACAAGCCTGCTAAGCGACACCGCGGCGGTAGTCGTGCCGGCGCCGCCTACGCTCACCCGGGTCGTCCTCACTCCCGCCACGGTCGACCTCCGAGTCGGTGGGACCCAGCAGTTCTCCGCGTACGGCCGAATGTCCACCGGGGACAGCGTGAGCGTGGCCGTCAGCTACGCAACCAATGGTGGACTCGTCACGCGCGCTGGTGCGTACACGGCCACTATCGACGGCAGCTTCCGCATCGTCGCCGTGCAGAGCGGGGGTACGCTCGCGGACACATCCCTTGTAGCCGTTACAGCTGCTTTGCCTCCATGCGTCGGAAGTACCACGGTTGTCTGCCCCGGCGAGTCGATCCAGGCCAAGGTGGACGCGGCCGGGCCGGGCGCTGCGTTCACGATCAAGGCGGGGGTTCACCGGCTCCAGAGCATCGCACCAAAGAGCGGGAATACCTTTACGGGCGAGCCGGGAGCAATCCTGTCCGGCGCCAAGGTCCTCACCGGATGGGTGCAGGACGGCAGCCGTTGGTATGTGGCGGGCCAGACCCAGCAGCGCGGTCCCACAGCCAACGCTGCCATCCGCTGCAAGGCGACGAGCCCCCGGTGTGACAATGCCGAAGACTTGTGGATCGACAATGCCCTCAAGGTCCATGTGGCGACTCTCGCCGGGGTCGGGCCTGGTAAATGGTTCTTCGACTACCTCGCTAACCGGATCTACGTGGGCGACGATCCGGCCGGTAAGACCGTTGAGACCAGCGTCACCGAGTATGCCTTGGCCGTACACGTCGCGGGTATTGCCAATGTGACCTTGAAGGGACTTGTCATCGAGAAGTACGCGAATATGGCTCAAACCGGCGCAGTCGGTGGTGCGGGTTGGGGAAATGGCTGGATCGTGCGTGACAATGAGATCCGCTTCAATCATGGGGCCGGAACTCGCGGCAATCTCGGAATGCAGGTAGTCCACAATAACATTCATCACAACGGGCAACTGGGATTGGGTGGCGGCGGGTACGCTCGCGTAGACAGCAACGAGATCGCTTATAACAACGTCCTAGGCTTTAACGATCGCTGGGAGGCAGGCGGGACCAAGTTCGTCGCCACTTCGGGTCTGGTCGTCAGAGGAAACTTCTCGCATCATAACCACGGCCCCGGTCTCTGGAGCGACATCAACAACATCAACATCCTGTACGAGAGCAACAGAGTAGAAGACAACGATGGTGCCGGCATCGACCAGGAGATCGGCTATGCTGCGGTGATCCGTAACAATCTCATCCGGCGGAACGGCGCGACCCGGCCGTCTTGGGTGGAAGGCACAGGTATTCTCGTGCTCTCCTCTCGCGACGTGGAGGTAACGGGGAATACGCTTGAAAACAATTGGGGCGGCGGGATCTACGGGTTCCACTCGGATCGAGGCATCGGGACGTATGGCCCCTGGGAACTCCGCAACTTCTGGGTGCATGACAACACGATCACGATGACCTCGACCCCTTACGGGGTGAACGGAATTGAGCAGGTAAACAACCCGGCCGTCTTTGATCCGAGCTTCAACAACCGCTGGACCAGGAACGTCTACCATGTATCAGGTGTTGAGCGGCCCTTTAACTGGCTTGGGAGGAAGACCTGGGCGCAGTGGCGGGCGGCCGGGCAGGATCTCACCGGAGCCTTTGGCCCATGACCGACCATTCGAAGGTCCCGCAGGCCGTAGAATGAGGAGGGAGTTCGACGCGCCGCCTTACTATCGAGTCACGTTCGTAGCGGTACCAAGGGCACGAGTCCAATCCGGAGTCGGTAACACAGCCGGACACCGATTGCCGAACTGCTGGCCGAAATTGTTGGCAACACGTTGGCTGAGAACGCGAACGGGATCGGCATCATCCAGTTGGCCGCGGGGGGGATCGACGGCCCATACTTAGTACGTAACCTACACCACAACAATCGGAGCACGCAGCCTGCTGCATTTACCGGCGCGGTACAGGAAGTGGCCGATGATGCCGTCTTCACACGGCGGAACAACCGCTTCGACCACAATACCTCCGTTCTAGGATCAGATAGTGCCCCCTTCCGTTGGCAGCGTGCCTCGCGGACAGCATCGGAATGGCGCGGATATGGCAACGACAGGGACGGGGCTTTCGATCACTGTCTGTCTCGGATCGACGACAATTACCGGGTGCCCATTCGGAGAGCGCGTAGCACTTCTTCGACACTGTCGGCGATGGCGTTCGCCACCTGTTGAACGGGCATCAGTCGTGACGTGTCGGCTGGAGCCAATCCCACATCCAGCGCACGGCGAAGCTTGGAGAGGAAGTCCTCCGAATCCAACGGATCGAAGATCTGCTCGGGCGGCAACAACTCGTCCGCACATCCAGCGTACTTCGACGAGACTACCGGTAGGCCCGACCAGAGCGCCTCGTTGACGACGAGTCCCCATACATCGTGCAGCGTGGGAAATACAAGCATGTCCGCCCCCCGGTAATACGCCGGCAATTCCTCCGGCGGCCGTGTCAGGTGGAACTCGACGTTGTCCAAATTGAGCTGGCGTGCTTTCTGCCGTAGCTCCTCCCTGTCTGGGCCATCCCCAACGAGTATAACAGTGAAAGTGCGGCCCTCCCCTTTGAGTTGTGCCAGCACCTCGAGCAACAAACCAATCCCCTTGCCTGGTACAAGGCGGCTGACGACGAGGAGCACCGGTGACGGCCCCAGCGACTTTGCCTGAATGGAGGTGGCGGTGAATTGCCGCTCGTCGACACAGTTCTGAGCATATACAATGCTGGAATCCGGCACGCCAAGCGTACGGATATAGGCTGTCGCATTGAGGCCAGTGCTGATCCAGCGGTCGGCACGCCGTGCGATCAACCGCCTCAGTGTTCTGCGAAGGCCACCAATATCGCGCTCTGTAACGGTACCGCCTTCCCACCAGATCCATAGTGGTACTCGTGCGAGCGCACAGTATACAACAGCGCAGATGGTTCGGAAGCCGAGCTCCGCGCTGATGACGGCGTCCGGCCGCCCTTTCATGAGATCATAGAAATATCCAGGATTGATGTGGAGGTAGCGGTCATCGTACGCATCTCCGCTCCGAGACGCGAAGTACTTCAAGGTGAGCCCAGCCGAGCGCCTCACGCTCACTCCGACGAGCCGGCTCTCGGTGCCGTCCCATTCCCCGCGATTGTCCTCTCTACCAGACGTCAGGAGCCGCATCGAGAAGCGCTTTCCGAGTGCGTTGTACAGCCGAAGGCGGTATGGGGCGATGATGTTAACTAGGAATGCCAGTCTGATCGCCGGTTCGCGAGTTGATAGCCCAGATTCATTGCCGCCATATTCCCCTGCATCAAATCTCATCAGCCATCTTCCAGACTGCCCGGATGCTCCGGGCTGGCGATTGCGTACAACAGGCATGAAGGATCGAAACTTCAGTGTCAGGACTTCACTGCATACAACGAGATGAGCACGGGATAGTCCGCATCAGTTGCACTGAGTTCCGCGGTGTCGAGCTCCTCCGTCACCAACCCATGAAGCAATGCCGTCGCCGCCAGCACGTTACCCCACGCAGACACAACGGGGTCCCGGAAGACCTCGAGAGCCAGGCGCTGCAAGCCCTGAGGCGTGAATCGCCAGAAATCTCCCCAACGATCGGCATCATAACGCGATAACTGGGTCGTACCGGCAACAGTGAGCAGCAAACCACCTCCGGACCTGAGGAGAGCATGGCAGGTGCGCATGGCGGCATGGATGTCATAGACGAAATTCAAGGTCTGCGTGCAGATGAAGCAGTCGAAGAGCCCTTGGGGAAGCGATTCCGGTTTTGTCAGGTCGCCCACCAGGCGTCCAGGCCCTGGATCGGCGAGTTGCAACGTCGTAATCGACTTCAGCCGGTCTCCGCCGAATCGGCTGAGATAGCGATCCTCGTGGACCTCCAAGCCGTCGCCACAAACGGATTCGGCATGGCGCCCAATAAAAGCTTCGATGTAATATCGGTCTACCGGGGTGCCCCGATGGTAGCCGAAGGCCGGGTGAAGTGGGGTTGTGCGTCGCAGATCGTCAGGGCCAAATCGAAGTGCCCGCTCCAGCAGCCGACGGCTCAAGCCGGCAGCGGAATGGAAAATCGCCGCGCATTGGCTGGTCATATGAAGAGCTCTGAATGCCGGGGACACCGTGCGTCGATACAGATCCACAGACGCTGGCGACGGCACATCAGACGCTGGCGACGGCACATCATGATGGCACATCGGGACGCAAAATACGGTTCCGAACTCCAGAAATGTCTTTCGACGAATGGAGACCAGACTGGAGCACGAGTCCGCTGCGTTGGCCCGAGACACCGAGCCCCGCCCCTACCATCACCCCAAGTGGTGCCATCACAAACACGTAGACGATCACATTGTCGGTGATCATCGCCAGCAGAACCCCAAGTAGTGCGAGAGCTCCAGCAAGCTCGAGCACCGCGGATCGGTCCCGCGCCCGCTCCGTCCCATACCAGCCCCTCAACAGTATCACCATCCATGAACCCATGGTGACAATGTAGAGCAACAACCCAACCGCCCCGAAGTCGTGCCACAACCGCAGATAGTCATTGTGCGGCTGCTCCCCGCCCAGAGGGGCTTCAAGAGCACGGAGGCTCGAGCCGATGCCCTTTCCGATGACGGGACTTTCGCGCGCAGACTCGATGACTATGCCCCAAATATCCAGGCGCCCGGATGCATTGATCCTGGTTCCGCCCAGCTCGATGCTCGTGTCGCCAGTGAAGAACCGTTCCTGGAACACGTTGCTGTACTCGACGAGCCCACCCGCGGCGCCAAGTGATACCAGGAAGAACGCTACGCTCCAGGCGGCCTGCCTCCGTCGAAATCGCAGTTGCAGAAAGCCTGTTACTCCGACCAGCACGATCGAGATCGCCATGGCGGTCCTGGACAGACTCACGGCGATGGCAGCCAACCACAGGATGCTCAGAATAAGTGACCTTTTTTCGCCATAGTACCAGCCCGCAAGATGCCAACTGAGGGGGATCAGAGCGAGCAGCGCAAGCCCTCGTGGTCCGATCCACGACCATGATTGCTCCGACGGTATACCCCGCCAAATAAGCCCGACCAGCACGATGCCGAGCAATACCACGTCGATCCACCGGACACATCGACGAATCAACTCCTGGAGCTCCGAGGGCCGGCGGACGGCGGATACGCCCGCGACAAGGACCATGGAGCCGAAAAGCAGGTATAGCAGCCCATTTTGAGCACCCCCGAAGTCCGGCGGTGCCCAGGTCAGACTAAGCCCGACCCAGGCGACAAACGCGATATAGGGAAGCACGCGCAATATCAGTTGTCTGGGGTAGCGCCTGCAGGCTGCAACACCGAGCATACCCAGCGCCGCCAGTGCGATCGTCAGCGCTCCCAGACCGCTCACCGGCCCTATCGCCACCAACTGGGGAATGCCCACAAACGCCGAAGTTAGCCAGGGCAGAGCCAGAGTCAAATGAAGGATGTAAATGCCGCGGCTGCCACGACCAATGCCACCCTGATGACTAGCGATGCCTGTTCCTCCAGGTCAGTTTGTTACTTCAAGCGAATGGTCGGAGCGCAGCAGCAGTCCAACAACCTGCTAGCCGCTCCGGCCGGATGCCGTAGCTGCAATCGCCGATGCATATATGCCCATCAGCTGGGAATGATTCTGCTCAGGAGTGTACCTGGATTCATAGACGGCACGAGCGGCCTCCCCCATCTCGTGCATCCGATCGCGGTTGGCCTCGGCCCATTTGATTTTCACGGCCAGATCCTCAGCCGAGCCAGGGTCGAACAATAAGCCGGTTTGCCCGTCCGCGATCAACTCAGCCATTGCCCCGAGGCGGCTCGCTATCACTGGCAGTCCGCTGGCGAATGCCTCAACTACGGTGAGAGGGAAATTCTCATAGCAGATACTAGGCAACAGCAGGTACTCCGCACGCCGCATCTCATCCAACGTCTCGGAGCGGCTTCGCAGCCCTAGAGGCACGATGCCGGTATGCGCGCGCACCTTATGTGCCTCAGGCCCCTCACCTGCCACCCGAACCGTGACTTCAGGACACTGTTGCACTGCGGCTAACATCACATCGATTCCCTTTTCCTGGGACAGTCTTCCCACAAATAACCCACCTGCGCGCTTCAACTCTCCATCGTATGAAACCACGGCGAAATTGGGTTTGACCACTATCTTCTCGGCTGACATCCCTCCTTCGACGAACTTCTTGCGTGAAAACTCCGTGAGCGCGATATACCGGGACACTTTATTCCGATAGGTGCCCAGAGCTCGATGTGTCAAGACCGATCCAGCAAGCACCGTCGATTGGGCCGTTGACCCTCGATAGCAGCGATGGATAACGCCACGCCACGGGGCCTTCCCTACACAATCCTCGCAAGGATGACCATCGCGCAACAGCATGGCCTGCAGGCAGAGGAGCCGAAAGTTGTGCAGCGTTTGGACGACGGGTACGCCGACTCGACCAGCCGCCCAGTAAACAGATGGAGAGATGAGTGGAAGTGTATTGTGCACGTGCATCACGTCTGGCTGGAACCGGCGGATTTTATCGCAAATCACCTTTGTCGCACGGCGCGACCAAGCAGTTTGAATCGCGAGCGCCATGTTGTTGAGCTCCGCCACCTCATCGTTGTGACGTCCGTAGAAATCAACCTCGTGACCATGGTCGCACAAGAGTTTCATTTCTGCGTCTACGACGATGTCCTCGCCCCCCCTTTGCTGGTACGAGTTGTGTACTACGAGCACGCGCATGCTGGATGGCTTCGCAGGAGGAGAGATCGAAATGCGGTCTACCGTGCGGATGCTGCGGCGACCTCGTGGTTCTGAAACATTACGACTTCGGGTTGATTAACCACGTACTGAAAGAAACTTTCCAATACCGTCCACCCTCCGATCCGGTCGAGCTCCCAAGAGTGTCCCCAGAAGTGCACCACAGCATCGCCATCCTGCTTGCGCGCAGTTTCGAAGCACTCGATTAGTCGGACCAGCAGTTCGCTTCCTCTCAAGAGTGCCGGGAGTTCGGCGGCGCGGCGCAGCCAGAATCCCCGGCGAAGGAAATTCCGAATGTAGATCGAACGGGTATGTGGATATACCTGGAGCGTGGTTGGCATCATGAACCGGTCGAAGGACAGATCGGTGTGCAGATTCGCGATGCCCCGAGCGTAACTGAATCCCGCATTGCGCACCATTGCAATGTGGTTTCGCCGGAACTTGCCACCCGGATAGCAGAACCCGGTTATCGACTTCCCCAGCATGTCCTCCAAAGCTGCCTTGCCGGAAGCAATCTCACGCTCCGCCTCTCCTGCAGATACACTGTCGAGATAGCAATGCCTGTATGTGTGGCTGCCGATTTCATGCAAGGAGGCAACTCGTCGCAACCCTTCGGGCGACAGCACTGGCAAACCTTCTACGTTTCGGATGGGTACGTAAAAGGTTCCTCGGATGCCATACTCTGCCATCAGCTCGGCAACACGCAGATCGGCTGTGAAACCGTCGTCCCAAGACATGGTCAGGATGAGCCTGTGCGGCACTCCGCGATTGGGCTCCTGGGCGCCAATCGCTCGCGTTTGCCACAAACCGAGGCCGGCTAAGAGAGTCGACGAACTTGCTCCCGAGGGCGGAGGTTTACTGGCGAAGCCCATTCTAGAATAGTACACTTTGGTCGATCCCCGTGATAGATCCCCAAAGGATCTTGCGGTTGTCCGCGTGCTCGACCGCCAACGGTTCGGTTAACTTCGAGCTCCCGGAAAAGTGAGGATATCTGCCTTCGCCAGAGTCACTTGCCTAGAGCAAGAGGACAAATGGTTTCGGTCCTTTCAGGACCAAACATCTCGCTGCCACTGGGTGCCCTCCTGTCGCCGCCGAGCCCCACTTCTTCATGAGAATTCGGACGCTAACGAGTGCTGGAGCTTGGGCTCTCGGCGATCAGATTCTCTCGTCGGCGACCAACTTCGCCGCCGGAATCGTCGTGGGGCGGACGGTAGGGCCGGCCGGTTATGGATCATTCATGCTGGCGTTCGGGTCCTGGATAATCCTGTTGGGGGCAACTCGCGCCATCCTCGTCCTTCCGTACACCGTCGCCGCTTCGGGAGCCCCTGCATCCGACTGGCGGAGAGCGACGAAGAGTACAGCCGGCGCGGTGTTGGCATTTGGCATCGTCTTCGGAGTGGTGGCGCTAATTGCAGGCGCGGTGCTGGGACCGGACTCACCCACAGGGAGCGCCTTTCTGGCGTTAGGACTGTTTGGCGCACCACTAGCACTTCAAGACTTCTGGCGGTTTGCAGCCTTCTCACAGGACTCCCCTCGGGCGGCGGCGCTGAACGACGGGGTGTGGGCGGTGGTTCAGGCGCTATCACTGGGTGCCTTGGTGTTGACTCATACACTGACGCCTGCAACTGCTGTGGTTTCCTGGGGCCTCGGTGCGGCTGCCGGTGCGCTTTTCGGTCTGAGACAGTTTCGGATTAGTCCGGCTTTGGGACGCAGTGAACGAAACTTCATCCGACAGAACGCCGCAATGGCCGGCTGGTTTGGTCTTTCGAACGCATCATATCAGGCCGGATCTTATGGGGCCATCTTGATGGTCGGAGCGGGGGTGGGACCGGAGGCACTGGGTGGGCTTGGAAGTGTGCGCAATCTTCTTACGCCGGCTCGATTGGTCCTGTCCTCCAGCGAATCCATCGTGCTGCCCATTGCCGTACGCGCCGCCAAGAAAACGTCCCGAGCCCCGCTCAACCGCTTGTGTAGATTGTACTCCCTTGCGTCGGCCGGCTTCTACGCCGTCATCGGGCTGGCTGTGATCCTGGTTGGGCCGCCTACGCTTCGATTCGTCTTCGGAGAGAATTTCGTACGCTACTCCGAATTGTTCACGCCGGTCGTAGCCGCAACGACGATTTCTGGACTTGCATCCGGTTGGCTCATCGGCTTTCGGGCGCTGGGACAGGGTCGCAGTCTCACCGTCCTTCAGACAATTTCAACAATAGTCCAACTACTCATCATTGCGGTTGCCCTGCCATTTGGGCTCCTTACGGTCGCATGGGGACTCGCTGCTGGTGAAGCGGTCCGGAGCACCCTGGCCTGGGTGATGTTCGCCAAATCCGCTTCCAGCGCTGCTGTAGGGAAAGCTCCCGCCGAAGAGGCCACTGCCATTATAGAATTGTGAAGGTCCGCGGAGATCGGGTCGTTACATCAAGAGAAAAGCAAGAGGACTGATGGCGAAGGAATCCAAGAGTGCCCGTGACACTATGGAATGGACCGCGGGCAATGTTCTCGAGCCCGGACGGTCGACCCCAGGGCCGCCCCACATCATTTTCATTGTCGGCTGGGGACGGAGCGGGAGCACGCTGCTTGGTAACATTCTCGGGGAGCTGGAAGGATGCGTTCACGTCGGTGAAATTCACGACCTGTGGTCGGCCTATGCGGGACGACTCGAGTGCGGATGTGGTGTGCCCCTGTCTGACTGTCCGTTCTGGAAGCGGGTCGCGGCTGCCGATTCGCGGGTGGAACGCGCACTACTCTCGGCTCCCGAGGTGCAGGAGACAAAACGGCGCCACATGCGAATCAGGTATGTCCCCAGAATACTCAAGAGCTTCGGCTCCGGAGAGGCCCTCAGCTACCCAATTGAGGGCTACTCGCATCTCGTATGCCGTCTATTTCGCGCCGTAGCAACGACTGCTCATGCTCGAATCGTCGTTGACTCCACCAAATCTCCGGCCGGTGCCGCGCTTCTCCTTGGAATGCCCTTGCAAGTTTCTTTCATTCACCTCGTCCGAGATCCCCGAGCCACCGGGTTTTCATGGCAACGCCATACGGTAGCTGACCCCGCCGGCATCCGACGTCAGACCAGAATCGGCTACTGTCGCAATGCCGCATCCTGGCTCTACTGGAATAGTGTCGCTGAATTGATCCGGAAGCGTGTTACCCCCGACCGCTGGCTGCGGGTACGGTACGAGGATTTCGTTGCAACCCCTGAAGTGATACTCGAGCAGGTTGCCGAACAATTCGGACTTTCGAGGAATGGCTGGCCTCTTGACGGACGCGGCCTGCAGCTTGGGACCCACCATACAGTGGAAGGCAATCCCAGCCGCTTCAAGACCGGCCGCCTGAAGATAGTTCCGGATGAGGAGTGGTCGAAGAATATGCCCCGTGTCGCGCGTGCAATCACGGTTGCGATTGCTGCGCCCCTCATGAGAGCTTACGGGTATTAGGGCTGACGGATTCTGCGAGCGGCTTCAGCCACGATGCATCGGACCACCACTGTAGCCCTCACCGCGCCGGCAATCTTCAGGAGTGCGATTCAAGTGGTGAGGAAATGCAAGCTTCTGTAGAGGATTGGTCAACAGCCGGATCATGTGGTCGTTCGGCAATCGCTGTTGCTACCTGAGCCTCTAACCCATAGGTTCACAAAATCGTGCGACCTACGAGAAGTCTGCCTGAACTTCAATTCCGCGATTCGCTCCGCCATCGCTGAACGGAGCTGCATGCGGCATCGTCCCGCCGGAAATTGGCGTTCGATGGTGCGTTTCACAGAGTGACAGCTACGTTGCCTCTTACAGCTGCCGGCAGTGGTTCCATTCGACACTTCTAGGGTTCGGTTCTATTGTCCTCCAGAGGGTCGGGGACAGTCAAAGTTTGCATTCACTTTCCGAGAATGGTTTGAGTCAGAACTCGGCATTCTTCGAGTTTTTGTCAACCGGGGGTAACTCCGTTCTAGACGCCGGGGCACATCATGGCACGTGCGCCGCTGCATTGGGCGCAATTACAGGGCGGATGAAAGTGTCCTGGCGATCGAGCGAAGAGCCATGCGGTGAGCATCCTACGGAGGAACATCAAGCTCAACCACCTGCACAACGTCAAGGTAGTCCACGCTGCGCTCGGGAGCGCGGCAGAATTGCATTTGGGCTCATCGCGCAATCAGATCGTTTCCGGGTTGGAAGCGGAGACCACGGAACTCGTCCGGTAGAAACTCTCGATGACGTAGTTGTGCGTCGACCAATCCAGTTCATGAAACGCGACGTCGAGGGCTCGGAGTCTGACGTTTTTGCCGGGACCGCGCGCATTCTTGCCAGCGACCCCCCGGTAGTCATCTTCGAGCACAATCCATTCGCCGCAAGGGAGACCGGTCGCTCAACGGTCACAGCATGGCAACTCTTGCGCGGACTCAGTTACAAAATGTTCCGACTCACCTCTGAGGGCACTCAGCGAATGCCCGTAATTCCACCGGAGGCCGTCGTGAACGTCCTTGGCCTCCCGTCAGAACACCCGTTGGCACGTTGTCAATGAAGGTTCTTCTTGGAGCTCATACGATCGACCCCCTGCAGGGCGGGGAGGGTGGTATCGGCTGGTGGTGGGCCGAGTCATTGGCGCGGCATCCGCGCGTCGAACAGGTTGACGTGGTCGCCCATCCGATGGCTCGGCACGCAATCGAGCAGCGCCTGTGTCAAGACGGAGTCCTCGGTGCCAAACTCAGGTTTCATTGGGTGCTGCCCCCCGATGGTCTCGATCCGTGGAAGGGCAATGTTCCCGGAAAGAAAGTCTGGCATCGACTCCTGCTACACTACCAGCTGTGGCAACGTGCCGCCGAGCGCACCGCCCGACTTCTCGCTTCGAACGTAGATGTGGCACACCACGTCACGTTCGGAAGCATCCATTTGCGGACCTTCGTCACTAGCCTGTCGTTGCCCTATATCATCGGCCCAGTCGGCGGAGGGCAAGCGGCGTCGCTGCTGGATGCGGTACGTCTGTTCGGGAATTCCCGTGACGTTCATGGTGGCCTAGAGGTCATACGTTCTCTCATCATTGGGCCAATGGGGAGACGTCCGGTCATGAAGGGAAGACTCGGTCGTGCCTACTCGGTACTTTGCGCGAACTCACAGACGCTTCGGCTGGCCCGTCGATACCAACAGAGATCAGAGCTCATGATCGACGGTGGCCTTGGTCCACTCACGACGTCCCGATCACGGCTACCGGGTGGCGCGCCAATTATCCTCTGGGTGGGAAAGCTTGAGGCGCGCAAGGACCCATTGGCCGCACTCGATGTAGCCGAAAGGCTGCGGGTGATTGTGCCCGAGGCGCGCCTTCTTGTCGTCGGTGATGGGTGGCTCGAAAACCGAGTGCGAGAAGAGATCATGCGGCGCTCACTTTCAGATACCGTCCAACTCGCAGGCAGGATCCCGCATGAGCAGATGGAAGACGCGTATACATCCGCTTCGTTGTTTCTATTCACGAGCTTGCGCGACACTTTCGGGGTCCAAAATCTGGAAGCAATGACGTACGGACTTCCAATCGTGTTCCGGGATTCGCACGGAGTTGGTGTAGGTGATTTCGCTGGGGCCGCGGCGCTCGGGATTCCAAATGGCCCCGGCTGGGCGGCGGAAGCCGCTCGTTCGATCGCCAAGCTGTTGCGAGATCCGGAGGACTGGCAGCGTCGAAGCACCAGTGCCCTCACCCTAGTCAAGACGTATACCTGGGCTGCGAAGGCTGAACGAGCCGTAACGCTCTACGAAGAGGCAGTCCGTTCACGTGGTAAGTAGTCGCTACCCCTATTGTCAGGCCCGGGATCCGCCTGCGTGGAGCCTTTCGCCGACTCGCAGCCAGAGTGATGCGGGAAACTGAGTATTCGGGCCTTCGTCGGAATAGAGTCCATTGACCATGCGCCGTGGTCGATACTCCGGGAAGATGTCGGCGAGCGCCGACGGATTGGCGTGGTGGAGTGCCGAAAGACAAAAAAGCACTTCAATAGAACGGTTTCCCGCGAGATAGGCCCGGATGAGCGATGTTTCATTCCAGGACCAAAGTGATGCGAATAAATCAGGTGGATAGTCGTAAGGCAGATAAATGTCGTGAAAATGCACCAGGACGCCCGGCGACAGCCGAGGCAAGATTTCCAGGACTATCAGATTCACATCTCCGCCGACCCGCACTACGTGAGTGGAGTCAATGAACAATACGTCGCCCGCCTGAAGCGTTGTGAAGTAGTCCTGTGGCACCGACTGAACCGGTGATTCGACGAGGGTGATAGGGAGCCGGCGGAGTGCCGCTCTGGGGTATGGCTCGATGCACGTGACAGTCCCTGAGCCATTCCTCGAGAGTGCTGCCAGCGCCACGGCAGTGGAGACACCCGCTCCAACTTCGACTACACGAGCAGGTTTGACGGCACGGAGCACCGCATATAGAACTCGGGCTTCGATAGGCCCAAAGCCCGGGCCAAATTCTCCCTGCGTCGCATGCTGGTAGGCGTCGAATCCATCCGATTCCCCGGTAGACTGGGCCACTACGTCACGTAGAGCCGTAAACTGATGCTCCACGTTCCACTCGACGCCGGGCATATCGGATGCACGAGCCCACTCGTCGATCGACCTCGCTAATGCGTGGCGGTCAGGCAAGGGGCTGTAGTAGTGAACCGGAAGGAGATGCAAGCCGAAGCGCTCGCCGAAGCGATGGAGGGCCAATGCGAGCGCCTTCGACTTTTGTCTTACCACCGACATTTGAACACGGAAGCTCCCGTTCTTCCGAGCAGTCCACCAGCCATCGAGCGCCGTCAGGCGGCGGGACGGCGAGGCAGCCCCACGGCCATCCCGATTGCCTGACGCGTCAAGCCCCACACGAATCGCGGATTGTGGGTCAGATATCGCCTCGCGAGTCGCTGCGGTTCCGCGGCCATCCGATAGAACCACTCCAGGCCCGCCTGCTGCATCCAGCGCGGAGCCCGCCGCTTGACTCCGGCGTTGAAGTCGAAGGCTGCACCTACCCCCAACATTACGGAAACCCTGAGGCGCCGCAGATGAGCTGCCATCCAGCGCTCTTGCTTCGGAGTGCTCAATCCTACCCAGAGGATGTCGGGGTCTGCTTCGTTGATTCGAAGAACGATTTCCTCATCCTCCGCATCGGTCATAAGGTGAAACGGAGGCGAGTAGCTCCCGACGATGTCCAGACCAGGATACCGTTCCTGAAGTCGGGTCGAGAGCAGCTCCGGGACGCCGGGCCCTCCGCCGTACAGAAAATGTCGCCAGCCCTTTCGTACCGACTCCTCACAACATGCAAGCATCAGCTCAGTCCCGCATACCTGGTCGACGTGCTTCGCCCCACGCAGGTGACTCAACCAAACCAAGGGCATTCCGTCCGGTGTTACCATCCCCGCGTTGTTGTGGATGGCGCGCAATGACGCGTCGTCCTGACTCTCCATCACGCCGTGGACCCCGGTCACACACACGTAGTGCTGGTCACCGGACTGGATCCATCCTCCGATCGTGCCGAGGGCCATGCGCATGTTGACAGCGCTCACCAGCACGCCCAGCACGTCAATCCGGGCGAGCGGAGCGGATTGCTGACTAGAGGATGTCAGAGAACCCCGACGGCCGTCGGGATCGGGTATTTCGCGACGTACTCATTGTAAATCCATGCGTAGGTGTGCTCCAATCCCTCCCTGAGCCGGATACTCGGTTCCCACCTACGGTAGCGCCGGATAGGTGTATTGTCGGAATTCCGTCCACTGACCCCTTTCGGGGCAGTGGCCTCGTATCGGCGCCGCAGTTGCACTCCCCGCGATGTCCTCAACCATATCGACGAGGTGGTTGCTCGTGACGAGCTCATGGGAGCCGACAGCGATGTCCTGAGTCATAGGGCTCCCGGTTGTGTTCAAGACGCTGCTCTGCGCGCACTCTCAGTCTGCCCCGCGGCAACTCAGTACCGCAGGGATCGTGAGAAGCAGGATCTTGAGATCCAGCAACAGGGACCACTGATCGATGTACTCCAGGTCGAGCGTGATCCACTTCTCGAAGCCGATATTGCTCCGCCCCTTGATCTGCCACAGACAAGTCAGCCCCGGCCGCACGCTGAACCGCCGCATCAACCAAGGCTCCTCGAAGAGGCCGACGTCCCGGACCGACATCGGCCGTGGGCCCACCAGGGACATCTGTCCGATGAGCACGTTCCAGAGTTGGGGCAACTCGTCGAGTGAGGTCCGCCGCAGGAAATGTCCGGGCCGGGTGAGGCGAGGATCGTGACGGATCTTGAATACCGGTCCCGCGACCTCATTGCGGTTCTCCAATTGACACTGCAACAGCTCAGCATCCGCCACCATCGTGCGGAACTTGTACATGCGGAACCGGCGCTTCATGTAGCCGTATCGCTCCTGCACAAACAAGACCGGACCGGCACTTGTCAGTTTGACGATGAGTGCAACCGCGAGCATTACCGGTGCAAGCACCATGAGGAGCATTAGGGAGCCGGCCACGTCGATGAGACGCTTGACCATGCGCGAGGATTCCCTGGGATCCACCAGGAGCGACAGAAAGGGCGTAGTCACCCGTCCGTCGAGCAAAGAACTGCCGACTGTATCTCGGAACAGGTCCGCGGGGTATTTGGCCGGCACACCGACTCGGGTGCAGGCGGCGAGGGTCCGATGAATCGCTTCGTAGCACGACTTGATCGGGAGGCCAATGATGACGTGGTCCACTACCCGATTCATCAGGATGCGCTCGATATCCTCCTCCGCACCGAGATGAACAGGCCCCGAATTCCTAAGCGCCGCGTGAGGTTCCGAATCGACGAAGCCGACGATTTCGTTGGCTTGCAGTGGATCGGCTTGCAGCTCTCGGTACATTCGCGCCGCGATTGGACCGCTACCGACGATGACGATCTGCCGCTGCCGGTTTCCTTGCCTCGCTCGATGCGCGGCCCGGATGGTTCCACGGAGCGCGGCCGTAGAGAGCAGGACCGCCACGCCGAAAACGAATACATGCTGCGGACGAAAGGCGCCGCTCCTGCTGAGAAGGGGAAATACCATCGCCAAGGTGACCCCGATCGCGCTGGCGAGCAGTAGCCGAGGCCAGTCGTCCCTGCCGGAGCGGAGCCGCGCTGGAGAATAGAGGCCACAGACCGAAAGCACATACGGCCAGACCAGGCCGAACGCGGTCAGCAGCAGTACATTCTTTATGGAGACACGGATTGCGAGGAGCGCCTCGAAGCGATTCGGTATCCGAGGACCATCGAGGTTTCCGGCAATGACGACCCCCGCGAGGATGCTGACAGCGAGCAACGCGTCAACAACCCGCCACCAGGGCGCCGGCATACTGACCGGCCTGGGCGACGGGCCTAGGACGTCGGGGGGCTGCCCAAGCACAAGTCCCTGCCGCTCGCGCACCCCTGCGGTCAACGGAGCCTCGAACAGGAACTAGCGTCTGCCAACATGGTAGTCCTCCACCTGGGCCAGGTAGCGATAGGAGCCGTCCTCGTCGGTGTTGTGCCGCAGGTCGATGTCGTTGAGAAGAGTGCCGATGACCGGTGCCTGGGCAGCCGTCAGCTGATCCATTGCGTGGCGGAGCGCCTCAATCCGGGTGTGGCCGGCTCGAACCACCAGCACCACGCCGTCGGCCGCGGAGCCAAGGAGCGCGGCGTCGGCCAGCAGGTTGACGGGAGGGCTGTCGAGGAGGACGATGTCGAATTGAGGAGCGACCTCCTCCAGAACCTCGCGAATCCGTTCAATGATCAGCCGTTGTCCGGGGTTTGGGAGGGGTGCACCCGCGGGCAGAATCACCAGCGCGCCGGTCTCGCCGACCGGGATGCGCATCGCACCGGCCTCGAATTGGACCGACCCCGCGAGTAGTTCGGCGAAGCCGGGCTGGTGTGCGCAGCTGAACACTTCGCCTACCAGGCCACAGCGCAGGTCCGCGTCGATCAGCAGGACGCGAAGACCTCGCCCGGCCAGCGTCAACGCGAAGTTGATGGTGGAAAGGGTCTTGCCTTCACCGGGCAGGGGGCTGGTAAATACCAGCACCTTGGGCGGCCGCTCCTGGTGAGCCAAGATGAGATTCGCATGCAGCTGATTCCAGGATTCGGCATACGCGACCGGCGTTCCGGGTCGCGTCACCAGGTGGGACTGGATGCGCGCGGCGGCTCCATGCCGCCCAGCTGTTCCAGCCCCCCAGAAAGCCCGGCGCAAACGTTGGGCAGCACGACGCGTCCGGCGGTCATGGTGCGCGTGACGCCGGTTCGTCCCGGTATCGCCGCTGGGCGCGGAGAACATCGAAAAGCCCGCCGATGTCGTGACGTTCCGGCGTGGGCCGGCCAACAACTTGAGCGGTCGACGCTCCAGGCGCGGGATGATCCCGAGCACAGGGAGGCCGGCGGCCAGAAGCGCATCGGCGCGTGTCCGGACCGACCTGTTGGTCAGCCCCCGGCCGAGCGCTGTCCCGACGCCAACCAGCGACCCGAGGACGAGAGAGAGCGCCAGGTTGAGCAGCGGAATGGGGCGAACGGGACGATCGGGCACTACCGCGGCATCGGCGATGCGGACCGTCGGGTCCTCCATCGCCTGGGTGATCTCGGCCTCCTTGAGGCGGGTCTGGATCAGAGTGTACAGCTCTTGCTGGACCGTGACCTCCCGCTGCAGACGGGCCGTCTGGACTTCCTTCTTCGGCAGCGAGTCGAGTGCACCGCCGAAACCCCGGCCCACTTCCTGGAGCGCAGCCACCTGGTTGGTCAACCCCTGTAGATACGTTTCAGCGATTCCTTGGAGCTGCGCGTCCAGCTCGCGGACCCGGCGGGTGAGAACCAGGACGTCCGGATCCTGGGGATTTCTTCGGGCCAGCAAGGCCGACCGCTGATTTTCGATCTGCGCCAATTCATCCAGCAGCTGGGACGCGCCCTGATTCCTGAAGAGGGTTGGAAACGAGATGAGGCCCCGGGAGGGGGCCTGTCCACCAGGTAATGCCCGCGCCGAATCGCTTCGCATCTGTTGCACCAGCAGAGCCAGTGCTTGCCGCTCCGCCTCCAGGGCGCCGCGGTCGGCTTGGATCTGGGCCAGGCGTCTCACCTGGCTACGCGCCTCCTCCTCGACATCTACGGCCCCCGCTCGCTCCCGATACGCCCGCAGTGCATTTTCGGCCACGCGCAACTGGATGCCGAGAGTGTCGAGTTGCTGCTTGAGGAACCCGATCGTGCTCCCCGTGCGCGCCATCTGGAGTGCTTGCCGTCCCGAAATGAGCTGCTCTGCCAAGAGATTCGCAGCCGCCGCCACCCGGATGGGGTCACTCCCTCGGACCCGCGCCGCGAGAAGATCGGCATCCTTGTCGGGACGGAATACCTTGAGACCGGATTCGAAGCTCCGGACCGCATCATTCAGCGAGACTACACGCAGGCGGAGCTCGGGTATCTGAAGCGCGGCTGGCGCCAGCGCGAGGCTGACGCCCCTCACCTGCACCGTCTCGCCGATGCGTGCCGAAACCTCGCCCACGGACGACTCGGGTGTCCTGATGGTGAAGCCCCCACCCGCTGCTGACCGTAGCATGAGCGTGAGGGTATCGGTCGAGGGCGCGACCCGCAGCACGGAAAAGAGCTTCGAGAGCTGCCCATGGCGCGGCGCCACCAGCCGCACCCGCAGACCTAGAGAATCGATCACGGCGACGGCCGCACTGCGCCCCCGCAGGACGTTGATTTCGGTGCTAATTGGGTTTACGCCGGGGAGCCGCTGGACGAGCTGCGGAAGATTGACGTTTTCCGAGTCGAACCTGAGGACACTGGTCGCCTCGTAGGCCCTGGTCGCCAATAGCGTATAGGCTCCGCCCAGGACTACCGAGAGTACGACGCACAGCGCCACCAAGATACGGTGACGGCGGAGCACCGCCATGAAATCGCCCAGGGTGAGATCGGGCCCGAAGGGCGGCGGATACGAGCCGCCCTCTACCACCTCCAAGTCGCTCGGGGGGCGCAGTATGGGCGATTGGGGAGACCGGGAGGAGCTCACTGCCGGAGCAACGCGACAATGACCAACGTCGTGGCCGTGATTCCCGGCGAAACTACCAGAAGCGACTGCTGGGGAAGTCGCACCGATACACGCCGTCCATGGCGGACCAGCTCAACCGGATTCTCGTCCATCCGGTAGTCATCCGACAGGTCAGGCTCGCGCCAGATCTTGAACCGGAGGCTGACCTTCACTCGGCCAATCCCAGGTCGGCTACTTGCCTGTCGCCCAGGAATTCGATCAATCGCTCACATAAGCGGGAGCCTAAGAATTCGGCGCTCCCAGTGGCCAGCATCTGCAAGTGCCACGCTCCGTTGACTCTGCGGGTACAACTTCGGTTGGGGCGACAGTCAAACGTGCCGTGACTGTGGGGGGCAGTCCCGCGAATCGGAAGGCAATCGTGCGACCGCAGGCGCACCGCGTCTCTAACCGACTCAGGGGGCAATCGTCTAGGTACCAACTTAGTACTTTAGCCGCAACCCGTTAGCTGGGCGTTAAATCAGCGTCACATGGAGCGCTAAATGACCTTGCGGGGGGAATAACCGGATTCCATACTGAGCGAGTGCTCTACCCGCCAGGCGGTCCAACCGCCACGCGGGTCCTCTCGGAATGGCGGCTCCAAGATGCTGCGCCTCCGGACCTTTGGCGGACTGTGGATCCAGGCAGATGCCTGCCCTCCGGCCGGGGCCGCCGGCCAGCGGCGGCCGCTCGCCCTGCTGGCGCTACTTGCCGTAGCGGGAAACTCTGGCCTAAGCCGGGATAAGCTCATGTTTTACCTCTGGCGTGAGAGCGATCAGGAACGTGCTCGGAACTCGCTTCGCCAGATGCTTCACGGCCTCCGCCGCGATCTCCAGGCTCCAGACCTCTTCATCGGACTGGCGACTGTCCGCCTGAACCCCCTGGTAATTACAAGCGACGTCTGTGACTTCGCCGACGCGCTCAAAGCCGGCGATCTCAGCTGGGCGGCCGGCTTATACCGGGGAGCCTTTCTGGATGGCTTCCATATCACTGGTGCCCCTGACTTCGAGCACTGGGTCGATGAGCACCGTCTGCGACTCGCCCGAGAGTTCACCGATGTGCTCGAGAAGCTTGCTGCGAAGGCCCATCAGGAGGGGGACCCGGCGGCAGCGGTGGCACACCTGCGGCGGCTCGCGGCAATGGAGCCTTTGGACCCCACTATCGCTGCAGGACTCGTTCAGGCGCTCGTCACCTCGGGCGATCTGGCAGGTGCCTTGGAACACGCGAAAGCCCATCAGGCCGTCGTCTTCGAAGAGCTCGGGGGTGAGCTCGATTCTGCCGTGGCGTCGCTCGTAGCCCGAATTCGCGCGGGCGAGTTTGGCTCTGCTAGCCGGCGTAGTGCGCCGCATCCTGCGCTCGATGTGTCGAGTCGAGGAGACATCCTATCGCCCGATGGGCTGGCGCCGGAGACCGAGCCAGCCATGGCGTCGGCCATCGCGCAGCCGAGTTCACTCCGACAAAAGCTTATCACCATGCTACTGTTGATCTTCGGCGGTGTGGCCGTGGCGTTCCTCCGAGGACGAAATGTCGCCCTCGATGGGAACCTTGTGGCCGTCGCGCCTTATCAAGTGCTCGACTCTCCACTCAGCGCGTGGAAGGAGGGCGTCATGGACGTCCTCTCCCGGAACCTGGACAAGGCCGGTCCGTTGCGGACCGTGGCACCACAAACCGTTGTCAGCCGCTGGCGCGGGCGGGTGGACAAGGAATCGGCCACTGGTCTAGGGCGTGCAACCGGGGCCCGCTTCGTGATCTTGGGCACTATAGGAAGGGCTGGCCCTGATTCGGTGCGGGCGACGACGATGGCGGTGGACGCCTCAACCGGGGCTGTGCTCAGGGAGATCGAGCGCCGGCAATCGGCGACGCGCATGGGCCTGCTCACTGACTCTCTAACCGTTGCGATCCTGAATATTCTGAGCGAGCACGTTTCCATCGGCGTCTTCGGACCAGGCTCGCTTGGTGCCGTGAGCTCGCTAGAGGCCGTAAAAGACTTCCTCACAGGAGAGCAATTCTACCGTCAGTCCGGCTGGGACTCGGCCTCCGTGTATTACCAGCGAGCCGTGGACAAAGACAGCTCGTTCGCGTTGGCGCTGTATCACCTAGGTAACGTCCTCGCCTGGCAGCACCTGATCACCGATACGCTCTCGTCCAGCTACCTGCTCCGGGCCGGTGCCCTGAACCGTGGACTGAGCCCGCTCGACAGCGTGCTAATCCAAGCGGACTCGCTTACCGCCGCCATCCTTACCACGAGCGAAGAGTTGCTGAGCTGGCGACTTGGCCGAAGGCTGTTTGGAACGCTTTCTTATGCCGTGGAACGATACCCGGAGGCTCCGGAAACGTGGTTCGCTCTAGGCGAGGCCCAGTACCACTTCGGGGGCGGCCCAATCGTGGGCGTGCCGGATAGCACGGTGCTCAGATCGTTCGCGCGCTCGATCTCTCTCGATTCCACCTTCGGGCCAGCCTACCTCCACGCCGTTGAGCTGGGGCTCAACGTTGGGGACACCGCTCTGGGCCTCCGCTACCTTCGCGACTACATGCGGGTTACCCCCGGGGCGAGCGCCCCCAGGAGTATCCAGTTGGTGAGGCTGCTACTCGATACACCGGTGGCCCAGTCGACCGCGACCCAACAGCTGCTGGACTCCCTCGATCCCAACGTGCTGGTTTCCGCCCGCACAATACTTCGGCGATGGGCCGACTCGGCAGAGACGGCCGTTCGATTGAGCCGGCTTCTTGCGGGACGGCAAGCCGCAGGCGCCCCGCCCATTCTCGATACGGCCTTGATGAAGCAGCGACTGGCCGAGGAGCTTGCCTTCCGCGGTCATTTGCATGAGGCAGCAACGGTAGCGGACAATCGCGACCTGCGGATCGTTGCTGAGCTAGCCTTCCTCGGCGCTCTACCGGTGGACACGGCTCAGGCAATTTTCGGGCGTTGGCTGCGCCGCGGGTCCGTCCATCGCGAGCTGGCGCTCGCCTGGTGGTCGTCCAGGGGTGACACGGCCGCTATACGGGATTTTCTCCGGAGGGCTGACCGAGACGTTGACGCGGCCCAGACCGAGGATGAACGACTGACAGCAGAGTACGCTTCGGCGGCGGCTAAGGCGCATTGGTCATTGGCGACCGGAGACACGCTCCACGCGCTGCGACGGTTCCTCTCGCTACCCGACTCCCTCTGCCCGACGTGCTACCTGGATCGGCTCACTCGGGCCCGCTTGCTCGCCGCGGCGGGAAGGGACCGGGCAGCACTGAAGGATCTCAGTGAGCCGCTCCACGCCTTTCTTACGCCACTGGAAGTGGTTTACGCTCTGGAGCGCGCGCGACTAGCCCAACGGGTGGGTGAGACTGAGCGTTCGAGAAGGGATTCTGCTTTTGTCGCTCGCGCATGGCGCCACGGCGATCTGGAGCTCCTGCGTCCCATCACAGGAAGAGCGCCTGTTCGGTAGGACCACGCGCCCTTTTAGCCTCAGCAGACCAATGACCCCCGCACGCGTAACGCTCGACCCGAGAGCCGCGAAGTGTCGGGGATGTTGAGTCTACGTTAAACTCGGACCCTGGTCGCTTCCGCGAGTGCACGCTGTCACGGGCGACTGCTCACTGCCTCTCCGCCGCGGGCCCAAAGTGCCGCGGGTCGAATGTTTTGGGTGTAGAGGCTGAGCCGAGGGCGCGCATAGGTTCGCTCCACCAACTTGATGCAGAGCTCCACTGCGTTCATCCACACGCCCGCTTCAATGCCTGGGTACTCCTCAGCATACTCCGATCGCAACTTGGCCTCGCGTGGGTCCGCGCCGAGCGCCCCCCCGGCAAGGCTACGGGAAATTCTCTGTCCGTCGCATCAGTGGGCGCGGAGCGCCGCGGCCAGGCCCCGAAGCGCCCGCCCCCGATGGCTCACGGCGTCCTTCTGCTCGGGCGTCGCCTCGCCGAAGGTGCAGCCGAGCTCGTCGCTGAAGAAGAGCGGGTCGTAGCCGAAGCCGCCCTTGCCTCGCGGGGCCTCAAGGATGCGGCCCCCGCAGATACCGTCGAACACCTCCGGCACCGCCCCGGGATCGCGCAGCAGCACGAGCACGCAATGGTAGCGAGCGCGCCGCCGGGGCTCGGGGGCTCCGCGCAACCGCCGGAGCAGCTCGGCGTTGTTGGCCGCGTCCACCTCCGGGCCGGACCCCGAGGCGCCGGCCCAGCGTCGCGACCGGACGCCGGGGGCGCCGCCGAGCGCGAAGACCTCGAGGCCCGAATCGTCGGCCACGGTGGGCAGCCCGCTCAGACGGGCGAAATGCTCGGCCTTGCGCCGCGCGTTCCCCTCGAAGCTCTCGGCGACCTCGAGCGTGTCCTCGACCGGGCTTTCCCAGAGGCCGGCGGCGTCCGGAAAAAGCAGCTCGATGCCCGCGGGCTCGAGGATGCGTCGGAACTCGGGCTGCTTGCCCGTGCTTCGCGTGGCCGCCAGCAGCTTCACCAGCCGAGCACCTTCCGTTGCGCCAGAAACAGCTCCGCGATGCCGCGCTGCGCCAGGTCGAGCAGCGTGTCGAGCTGCGCCCGCGAGAAGCTGTCGTGCTCACCCGTGCCCTGCACCTCGACGTAGCGCGCGGGCTCCAGCATCACGACGTTCGCGTCCACGTGGGCGTCGCGATCCTCGAGGTAGGCGAGATCGAGCCGCTCCTCGCCGTCCGCCACCCCGACCGACACGGCGGCGACGAGCCGCCCGAACGGTGACGCGACGCCGGTCCGCTCGGACAGCCAGGCGCAGGCGTCCGCCAGGGCCACGCACCCGCCGGTGATGCCGGCCGTGCGGGTGCCGCCGTCGGCCTGGAGCACGTCGCAGTCGACCCGGATGGTGTACTCGCCGAACTTCATCGTGCCCATGGCCGCGCGGAGCGAGCGGCCGATCAGCCGCTGGATCTCCTGCGTGCGGCCGCCGGGGCCGTTCCGCTCGCGCGACGTGCGCTCGACCGTGGCGCGGGGCAGCATGGCGTACTCGGCCGTGACCCAGCCCTCGCCGCTGCCCTTCTTGAAGCCGGGGACGCCCGGCTCGACCGACGCGGTGCAGTGCACCAGCGTGCCGCCCATCCGGATGAGGCAGGACCCCTCCGCGTACGGGTTGGCGCGACGCTCGAGCACGAGCGGACGAAGCTGATCGTTGGCACGGCCATCAGGACGGGGCACGGAGACGCTCCACGAGGGCGGTAGTTGAGAAGCCGGGCACGATCGGCACGCGGACGACCCGGCCCCCGCGGGCCTCGACCCAGTCGGCGCCGACGATCTGGCCGCGCCCGTAGTCCGCGCCCTTGACGAGGACGTCGGGCGCGAGGGCCTGGATCAGCTCCAGCGGGGTCTCCTCGTCGAACAGCACGACGCAGTCCACGGCGGCGAGGCCGGCGAGCACCCGGGCGCGCGCATCCTGTGCAGCGACGGGGCGGTTGGCGCCTTTGCCGAGCCGGCGCACCGACAGGTCGCTGTTGACGCCGATGGCGAGGGCGTCGCCTTCCCGGCGCGCGGCCTCGAGCAGCTCCACGTGGCCCGGGTGCAGGAGGTCGAACACGCCGTTGGTGAAGACCAGGCGGCCGGCGACCGTGCGGCGCCAGGCCACGGCGTCGGCCCTGGCGCGGACCTTGGCGGCGGTCGAGCCGATGCTCACGCCGGTTTGCCGGCGCCGAACAGCGCCTTGAGGCCCGGTGGCGCCAGGAAGGTGGTCACCATCACCACGATCAGGACCGCGCCGAACACCCGGTCGGTGAGCACGCCGGACCGGCGACCGATGTCCGCGAAGATGAGCCCGACCTCGCCGCGCGGCACCATCCCGACACCCACGATCAGCCGCCGCATCGGGAGCCAGGGCGCGGCCCAGCCGGCAGCGATCTTGCCGACGATCGCGATGAGCGTCAGCGCGCCGGCGATCGCGAGGGTGCCGCGCGCGGCGGGCGAGGTCGGGTCCAGCAGGCGCAAATTGACGGAGGCGCCGACGCTCACGAAGAAGATCGGCGTGAACACCGACGCCACGGGCCGGATCTCCCGCTCTATGGTGTCGAACTGGTTGGTGCCCGAGAGAATGAGGCCGGCGGCGAAGCTGCCGACGATGAGCGCCGAGCCGGCCAGCGCGGCGAGAGAAGACAACCCGAGCGCGAACGCCACCGCGAACACGAGCAGGACGTAGCGCACCCGCATCCGGACGACGACATCGAACAGCCGCGGGACCAGGAAGCGCCCGAGCACGACCGCGACGACCAGGAAGCCGGCGGCGACGACCAGCGTTCGCGCCACGCCGAAGAGGGTCACCGCGCCGCCGCCGGCCACGCCCGAGACGACGCTCAGAATCACCAGTCCGAGTACGTCGTCGATGACCGCGGCGCCGATGATGATCCGCGCTTCGGTCGTCCCCATCCGCCCCAGGTCGGAAAGCACGCGCGCCGTGATCCCGACCGACGTGGCGGTGAGCGTGGCGCCGATGAAGATGGCGGCGGTGGTGAGATTCGCGGCGCCGGAAGCCGCATGCGGCGTCCAGGCCCAGTAGGCGTACCCGAGCGCGAACGGAACCACCACGCCCACCACGGCGACGGCCAGCGAGGCGGTGCCGACGCGGAACATCTCGCGCAGGTCGGTCTCGAGCCCGATCTCGAACAACAGGAGGACGACCCCGAGCTCAGCCAGCACATGGATCAGCTCGCCCGGTGCGCCGCCGGCCGGCACGATGCCGAGCACGCTGCCGCCCAGCAGCACGCCAGCGACGAGCTCGCCGAGGACGGCCGGCTGTCCGATCCGTTCGGCGAGCTCGCCCAGCAGCTTGGCGGCCACGAGAATGGCCGCCAGTGCGAGGAAGAATCGTGCGACGTCGACCCCACCCCCCTCCAGCGCCATGCTAGAAGGGTTCCTCGGCGTGCGGGCGGAGGACGAGCGTGCGTTTGAGCAGGGGGAGGTCCAGCGCTTCGGAATATTCGGTGGTGATGGTGACCAATCTGCTCCCGCGGTGGATCTTGAACCGGGGCGCCTGTCCCAGCAGCGAATCGGCCTGGGCGGCCAGGTGCCGGTGGATGCTGTCGTCGGGAAAGACGCTCGCCAGCTTGGCCTGCTGCCGCATGTCGTCCAGCAACTGGTAGTAGCGCCAGTAAATCTCGCCGACGTGGCCGCCGTAATACGCCGCCGCGGCGAAGATCAGGAGCATCACGAGACAGCCGAGACCGCTGGCGCCACGACGGGCATTCACCATTGCGACTGGGCTCCTTCCACGATGTTGGTCACCAACTTGTCGAGCGCCTTCTCCCGCCCGCTCTGCTCCTGACCGGGATCGTACTCGCCGTCCACCACGAGACCGCTGCGCTGCCAGATCGGCTTGCCCTGTTTCTGGTCGAGAATCTCCACGGACACGGTGATCTGCACCTGTCGCCGGGTGACGCTGACGGTCTGGTTGTCGCCGCCGGTGTACTGCACCGGGAGGTCGGGCTCGTACCGGACGATGGTGCCCCGAACCACGGCGTCGGCCTGCGACTCCGACGCCTGTCGAAGGCCGAGACGGCTCTCGACCGCCTCGCGAACGCGGACGGCGACTTCCTGGGTGAGCGTCGGCTCGGCGGTCTGGTTGTCGAACGGAAGGAGGGCCACGGTCTTGATCGTCGGCGGCAACCCGCCGCCGGCGAAGCCATACAGGCAGCCGCCGAGGCTGCCCAGGAGCAGGATCGGAAGGAGGAGCTTACGGCCGGCGCGCAGTCCAGATGTCAGGCGCAAAGGTGGCTCGCGCGGTGGAAAGGAACGTCAGGTCGAGCTTGGCCGGCACGCTGGGCACGACCAGACGGGCCTTGAGCGGCAGCCCGTCGGCGTCGAGCGTCGTCTCCGTCCGTCCCACGACCTTGCCGGCGTGACGGACTTCGGCGGTGAGCTTGCCGGACTTGCCGCCGGTCCGGACGTAGCTGACCGTATCGGTCGGCCCGGCGTACTGCCAGGCCACGACTCGCCCATCGGTCACCCCGCGGAGGGAATCTCCCGGCTCCGGGAAACGCGCGACGCCGAGCATCGCCCACATGAGCGGGTAATTGGGCACCAGCTTCTTGACGGCGTCGGGTGGCTCGGCCCAGAGCGGCTGGCTTCCGACCACCGCCGCGGAGGCGGCGCCTGAGCCGAACGGCCCCGCGACATCGAACCGCAGCGAGTCCGGCGGCGCGATGCGCGCGCTGCCCCGGCCGCCGGCGCTCGAGCGCTCGTCCTGGAACAGCCACTTGAACCGCTGCAGCCGGTGGTCCGCCGGAAGGGTTGCCGCCACCCACTTGCCCACCTGCTCCCGGCTCACCGGCGCCGTGCCGGCCGGCACCACACCGCCGGGCGCGCCACGGCAGGCCGCGAGGGTCAGGGCAAGATAGGTCACGAGCACACCGCGGTCAACGAGAAAACGTTGTCGCATCAATAGTTATAACCAAAGAAGAAGCTCACGAAGCCGGCGTCCTTCTGGCCGGCGCTCAGGCTGTAGCCCTGGAACTTGTTGTTGCTCCAGCGCCGGCCGACGTCCAGCCGGAGGACCGTGAGCGGGCCCAGGGCCATGCGGAAGCTAATTCCATAGCTGCCGAGGAGCGCGCGGCCGGGCGAGGTCGAGAACTTGGCCTGCCCCAGGTCGGTGAAGAGGCCGGCCTGAATCTCGGGAAAGTCCAGATCGCCGAGCGGCGTTCCCAGCGTGAGATGGGTGAGCAGCGGGATCCGGATCTCCTGATTGAACATGAACGCCTCGGAGCCGACGATGTAGCCGAACTGGGGATAGCCTCGCAGCCCGAGGGTGCCGCCGAGGTTGACGCGCCGGGGTCGATCGCCGGCGCTGTAGAAGCCGTACCCCCGGAGCGCCCAGGTGCTCCGCTGGCCCATGCGGAAGTAGTGCCGCCAATCGCCGGAGACGAGGTAGCTGTCGAACCGGCTGTTGGAGAAGTCGCTCGACACGCCGGCGGTGATGGCGAGACGCCCGCCGTCGATCGGCCCGCTCGGGATCCAGAGTGAGTTGTCGCGCACGTAGCTCAAGTAGTGGGACGCGATCCAGCCGATCCGGCGCGGCTCGTCCACAGGCAGGGTGAAGTCCACCCGGTCGGAGTGCTCGAGCACCATGGTGGCCTCGACCCGCGTGAACCGGGTGAGCGGATACCGGAGCAGCCCGATCGCGCCGTAGGCGGTCTCGTCGTAGGAGACCACCTGATCGCCCTCGAAGTTGCGGCTCTTGGTGCGGAAGGCGCCGAGGCCCCAGTTGACCCGCCGCGACTGGTTGAGGTAGACCGCGGTGCCGCTCAGGTTGGCGAAGATGCTCCCGAGCCGGCGCCCCTGATATGACGAAAGCGAGCCGAACAGCACGTTGTCGCCGATCAGGTCGCTGGCGACGAAGAAGATGCCCTGGGCCCCGCCGTAGCCCGGAATCACGACCGCGTCGCCCGCCGCGAAATCGAGCGTCATGCGGCGGCGATACGGCTCGCGTCTGGCGGCCAGGCTGGTGGTCGAGTCGCCCGGCACCTCCCACGACCACTGCCCCGCCGGCTCCGCGCCGGTGGCCGCGAACCGATCGGCGCGGGCGGCGGAGTCCACGGGAATGCGATAGAGGTTCCAGCTCAGGTCATGGAACCCGCCCACGACGAGACTGCCGTCCGCCAGCGGCACGGCGTCGAAGGCGCCGGTCCAGGCGGAGGTCTCCCGGCGGCCGGTGCCGCCGGAGTCGACCGAGAACACGTTCAGCACACCGTCCCGGTCGGAGGTGAAATAGATCCGGCCATCGCGAGCCCACATGGGCGACTCGTCCACCCAGGCGCCCGAGGTGAGCTGAGAGATCCGCCCGCTGTCCAGATCGAGCAGGAACAGATTGGCCGCGCCCGCACGGCCCTCGGCGGTTCGGTCGGAGGCGAAGACCAGCCGATGGCCGTCCGCATCCGGGCTCGGGTCCAGATCCTGGTAGCGGTCGGCCGTGAGGGGCTCGAGCTCCCCGCCCGGGAGCCGGACCCGGTAGAGGTCGGACAGCCCCCGCTGCGACAGGCCGCTCAGCACGATGCTCTGCCCGTCCGGCATCCAGTGCGGGGAGAGCAGCGAGACCAGCTCGGGGAACTGGTAGCGCCCGCGCATCTTGTTTCGCTCCAGATCCCAGACGATGAGGGCATCGCGGTCGCCATAGCGCGCGGTGAACAGCAGCAGGCCGCGCCGCGAGGCGTCCATGCGCGACTCGAACGGGTGGAACGACTCGAGCTGCGCCGACCGCCCGCCGGTGACGATAGCGTGCGCCCGTCCCCCGCTCTCCAGCGCCTTCCGGTAGATGGAGACGTAGCCGCTCGACGGCGAGAGGTACGCGACCTGGCCTGCGCCCTCGTCCCCGGCGGAGTCGGGCATCGGCGCGGCCTTGACCGCCAGCCGCGCGATCTCGGTCCCGAGCACGTTGAGCGGTGCCAGGCTGTCCACGGAGGGGTAGTACTGCCGCCGCATCGCCAGCTGAAACTCGTCGCTCAGCTGCTCGAGCGTGCGGCCGTACACCGCCTGGATCGCCGCTTCGAAGGTCTCGTGACGGTTGAGCTCCTTGTACATCAGCGCCGGGCGCCAGTCGCCGTAGGTGTCGGCGAGCCAGCGATGGATCTGTCCGCCGATGGGATAGACGATCCCGCCGCTCGCATAGGCGAGCTGCTTGAAGGGCGGCAGCCGGCCGCTCAGGGTCAGGTCCCGCATCACCATCTCGTCGCGCGCGTCCTGTCCCGCCGACCAGAGCTCCGCCAGCCCCTCGCTCCACCAGAGCGGAAAGTTGAACCGGTTGCCCCGGGGCGAGAGGTTGTAGTTCTCCACCAGCATGTCGAGCTGGAACACGTGTACCATCTCGTGGCGCATGGTGTGGCGGAACTCGGCGAAGTTTCCCCGGAATGGGAGCGCGACCCGGCGCTTGAGGAAATCGGTCACGCCGAGCAGGCCTTCGGGCGGCGTGAAGGGCAGGACGTTGGTCTGCTCGAAATCGGTGTGTGAGGCGTAGACGATGAGCGGGATCCGCGTCGGCACGGTATGCCCGAACTGCACGCTCAGCGTGTCATAGCTGGCTTCGGCGTAGGCCAGCGCGGGCGGCGCGAGCTCCGACTCGGCCGAGTAGTAGTAGAGATCGACGTGCGGTCCCTTCATCACGCGCCAGTCGAGCTTTCGGTACTGGATCTTGTTCTGGCCGAAGGCGAAGAACTGGGCATGGGCGGGGAGGCTGGAGAAGACGGCGAGGACGGCGAGGACGGAAGCTATCCTCGGGCGGAGATACCGAAGGCGGGCGTGCGCGCGTGCGGCCGCCTGGGTGGCCGGGACCGGCCCGCGAGCTGCCATATTGCCTCGGTTGCTCATCGTCGCTCTCCTGGACAGCCTGTTCCGCCCCCTCCGCCCTACTTCCGTGCGATCGTGCGAATCACATCGCCCTGCATGATCCGGATGAGCGTCGCCGTCCCGTCGACCACCCGGCCGAAGACCGTGTAGGTGCCGTCCAGGTGCGGCTGCGCGCTCAGGTTGATGAACCACTGGCTCATTCCGGTGTCCGGTCCGGACAGGGCCATGCCGAGCATCGGCGCGTCGTAGCGGTTCCGGTTGATCTCATCCCGGATGGCGCCGCCGGGGCTGCCGAAGCCGTCGCCGCGAGGATCGCCATCCTGGACGACGAAATTGGGCACGACCCGGTGCCAGCGGTTGCGATCGAAGAAGCGCCGTGCCACCAGTCGGAGAAAGTTGTCGACCGTGAGCGGGGCGTCCGGGCCGAGAAGCTCCACCTCGATGGTCCCACGGCCCTCGGTCTCGATCACCACGTGGGGCCGGGCCACCGAGTCGGGACTGACGAGGTAGCGCCCGACCACGTCCCGATAGTCCTGCAACGAGCGGCCGGTGGCGATGGGATACGCCGGCCCCCACTTCGAGGCCGCTTCGGGCCAATTCTCCTCCGCCCACCGCCGGACCAGATAGTTCGCCGGCCTCGCCGAGGTCAGCAGAAAATCGTGATCCACGCGTGCGTGCGCGGCGGGCCCCGCGCCCCGAATCGCCAGGATGGCGCCGAGAGCCGAGAGGGCGGCATCGGGGAAGCTGTCCCGGCCGGTCGCGCCGTACATCCTGGCGAGCGCGGGGAGGTCGGCCGGATCCGCCGCGCGGCCGACGGCGTCGGCGGCGACGGTCCGAACCCCGGCGTCCTTGTGCGCGAGCAGCGGCCGCGCGGCGGCCAGCAGTGCAGCATCGGGACCCTCGACCTCGGCGGCCCAGGCCTGGAGCCCGGCCGCCACGACCCGCGGGTCGCGATCGGCCAGGAACGCGGGCGTGGCGCCGGGCCCCGCGACCGCCGCCCCTTCCGCGGCCGCGGCCCGATCGCGCCAGTCGGCACTGCTGCGCCAGCTCTGCGCCACCTTTCCGAATGCAGACGAGTCGACCCGCGCGAGCGACACCAGCGCCGCCCGGCGAAGCGCGAAGATGCCCTTCCCGCCGGCCGTCCGGGCGAGGCCCGAGACGGCCTCCGCACCGCCGAGCCGTCCGAGGGTTTCGGCGGTCACGACCTGAACGCTCTGCGCGGCATCGTCGAGCAGCGGCGCGAGCTTGTCGGCGAGGCGGGGATCCTTGTAGTCGGCCAGCGCCCGGAGCGCGTTGATCCGAAGCTGCGGGTTCTTGTCCTGCACGCTCCGCAGGAGCTCGTTCGCCACGGCCGAGGGTGCGAGACCGGCGGCCTGCACGTATTCGCGGGTGAGCGCGCGCGCCGCCAGCGACCGGACGTACGCCTCCGGATCCCCGAGGGTCTGCAGCAGGCGGGTGCCGGCCGCCGGCGGGTGCAGCCGGGCCAGCGAATAGACGGCCCTGAGCCTGACCGCCACGCTGGTGTCGGTGGTGAACGGCAGCAGCTCGGTCACCGGCGCGGCGTCGCCGAGCCGCCAGGCGTCCGCCAGGAGCTGGTTGAACGCCGGCAGCTTGTCGTCCTGGGACAGAATCACCTTTCCGCCCAGCACGCCGCTGAAGAAGTCGCCACTCCGCTTGCCACCGATCTTGGCGAGGGCCGTCACCGCTTCGGCGGCGGTCGTGGCCTCGAGCGCCGGCAGGCCGGTCAGGCGGTCGATGAGCGGCTGCACGGCGGCGGTGTCGCGCAAAAGCCCGAGCGCGAAGGCCGCGGCGACCCGGACGGTGGAGTCGGGATCGGCCAGCAAGGGGGTGAGGAGCGGGGTGGCGCGAAGGTCGCCGATCCGCCCCGCCCCGAGGGCGGCGACCCGGCGCACCAGCGAATCGGGGGCCACCAGGGCGCTCTGGAACAGCCCGGGCCGGAAGTCACGCGCGTCCTCGGCGGCGAGCACCGTGGCCAGTTGCTCGACGGTCGCCTGTGCCTGGGCCGCGGACGGTGCCGGCCGGCCGAGCTGCGAGAGCACACCACAGAGACACAGAGGCCACAGAGAACCGGGGGGAATACGGGGTTTACTCCGTCTCACTCTGTGGCCTCTGTGTCTCTGTGGTGAACCCGAGCTTCACGGGATCGGGAACTGCATGAAGCACCCGCCGCACCTCGGGCGGGAGGCGGGCCAGGTTGAGCGCGGTGTCGAGCGCCAGCAGGCCTACCCTCGCCGTCGCCAGCAGGCGGCCGTCGCCGGCATGCTCGACGGCGTACCCGAACTCGACCCTCCGGGAGGCGATGTCCCGCACCCAGCACCGAACCCGCACCGGATCGTCGAACCTGGCCGGCTGGCGGTACCGGATCGCGGCCTCGCTCACGACCAGCCTGAGCCCCGCGCGCTCGAGCTCGCGGTAGCTCGCGCCGCACCCCCGCAGATGCTCCGTTCGGGCGATATCGAGCCAAACGAGGTAGCGGGCATGATAGGCCACGCCCATCTGGTCGGTCTCGGAGTAATTGACGCGAACCAGGATCTGGGAGATGGACGGGTCCGTCATGCCGGCCTCTCGGGGTTGGTGACGCTCGGCGGGTCGGCGGAGTGACACGCCCGCCCGGGCGGTTGCCATGCCGGAGGGAGCGATCCATCTTTGGCGCCGTGCTGGGCCATGCGCTCGTCGTCGTGTCCGACGCCCATCTCGGCGTGGCGCCCCCGGTGGTCGAGGAGGCGCTGCTGGAGTTCCTCGAAGCGGTGCCGGGGCTGGGGGACTGCCTCCTCGTCAACGGCGATCTGTTCGACTTCTGGTTTTCCTACCACCGGGTGATTCCCCGACGCGGTTTTCGCGTGGCCGCCGCCCTGAGCCAACTCCGGCGGCGGGTACCGATCGTCATGGTCGGCGGCAACCACGACCGGTGGGGCGGCGACTTCTGGGAGCGCGAGGTCGGGGCCCGGTTCCAGCCGCACCGGATGACCTTCGAGATCGGCCGGCGGCGTGTGGCCGCCATTCACGGCGACGGGCTGACGGAGCCACGATTCCGGGCCAGGTTACTGCACCGCGCCATCAACCACCCGATCACCGCCGCCGTGTACCGCGCCATCCATCCAGAGCTCGGGCTCCGACTGGTGGACTACCTGAGCCCGCGCCTCGGCGACCACACGCCGGATGCCGCCAAGCTCGCCGATGCTACCGCGCGCCAGCGCGCATGGGCCGGGCGGCTGCTCGAGGCCGAGCCGGAGCTCGGGCTCGTGGTCATGGGCCATACCCACCGGGCGGCGGTGGGCGAGCCGGTCGCCGGCCGGCAGTACCTCAACCCCGGGGCCTGGTTCGACGGTTTTCGCTACGCCGTGGCCACCGAATCGGGGGTCGAGTTGAGATCCTTCACGCCAGGGGGACCACCTCCGCCGGCCCCATCCGCTCCCCGATGAACCGCGCGCCGACCTGACCGAAGCGGGCTTCATCGTCGCTGACGGCGAAGCGGTGGGTCGCGCTCGCTCCCGCCGGGGCCGCGAGCGACCCGGCCTCCAGCGCCTGCACCACCGCCCCCGCCGTCTCCTCCCCGCTGTCGATCAGCCGGACGTCCGGTCCCATGACGCGATGCAGCAGAGGCTTGAGGAGCGGGTAGTGGGTGCACCCGAGCACCAGCGTGTCCACCCGCGCGCGCCGAAGCGGCTCGAGGTATTCACGGGCGATCAGCTCCGCCGCCGGATGGTCGAACCACCCCTCCTCCACCAGCGGCACGAACAGGGGGCAGGCCCTCTGCTCCACCCGGGCATCAGGGGCCGCGCCCCGGATGGCGCGGGCGTAGGCGTTGCTCGCGATGGTGCCGGCCGTGCCGATGACGCCGATGGGCCCGGACCTGGCCGCGGCCGCCGCCGCGCGCGCGCCGGGCTCGATGACCCCGATCACCGGCACCGGTGACTGCGTCTGCAGAGTGTCGAGCGCATGGGCGGTGCTCGTGTTGCAGGCGATGACCACCGCCTTCACCCCCTGGCGGAGGAGCCAGTCGAGGATCTCGAGGCTGTAGCGCCGCACCGTCTCCGGCGATTTCGGGCCGTAGGGCACCCGCGCCGTGTCGCCGAAATAGACGGTGGACTCGTGCGGCAGCCGGTCGTAGATCGCGCGCGCGACCGTGAGGCCGCCGATGCCGGAGTCGAAGATGCCGATGGGCGAGGAATTCATCGAATGCGGATGGGAACCATGACGCTACCTCCGACGCCGCCGGGCACGGCCCGCAGCTTGAGATCGGCGGGAAAGTCGGAGAGATGGCCCGAGACGTACGCCTCGAGGCCCGCGAACAGGTGATTGAACGCGAGCAGCACCAGCCAGTCCTCGTGCTCCCGCCGCTTGTCCTCCGCGCGCTCCGAGCCGGTGCGCCGGAGATACGCCAGCTCGTGCCGGGTCTTGAGGCTCATGCCCAGCGTGGTGCCCTCCCACCCGATGAGGATGCCGGCCGTCAGCTTCCGGCCCAGCCGCGCCTGCCCCCAGCCGGGCACCAGGAACGAGCGCCAGAAGGCGCCCATGGGCCCGATGGAGCGCGCGGCCGTGTCCCTCGTGGCCGCCGGCGCGGCCCGGGCGGTGTCGGGCGCGGCGACGGCGGACGTGTCCTGCGCCGCGAGCCGGGCGGCCCCGGCGTAGAGCACCAGCGGCAGCGCGAACGCGGGAACCGATCGACGGAGGCGAAGCGTCACGTGAGCGTGATCCCGGGGCAAGGTGGCGCGAGCGGCTGGTGGCGGGAGCGTGTGGGGATCGAACCCACCGGAGCCACCGAAGGTGTCTCCGTCGCGGTTTTGAAGACCGGCCAGGCCACCAGGCCCGATCCGCCCCCGTGCGTCAGGAAGGTAACACCGCCACCGCATCGATCTCGACCCGGGCGCCGCGCGGCAGCGCGGCGACCGCCACGGTGGACCGCGCGGGACGATGGTCGCCGAAGGCGTCGGCGTAGACCGTGTTCATGGCGCCGAAATCGGCCATGTCCACGAGGTAGACGGTAGTCTTCACCACGCTGCCGAGATCCAGCCGCTCGGCCTCCAGAATGGCGCGAATGTTCGCCAGCACGCGCTCGGTCTGCTCCGCGATGCCGCCGTCCACCAGCTCGCCGGTGGACGGGTCGAACCCCACCTGGCCGGCGGTGAAGAGCAGTCCGTTGGCGCGGACGGCCTGGCTGTACGGGCCGATGGCCCGCGGAGCGTTGGGGGTGGACACGAAGCCGATCGGCATCAGAAGAGGCCCTCGATGGTGCCGTCGGGATGGACCCGGATCGCCTCGGCGGACGGCGTCTTGCTGAGGCCGGGCATCGTCATGATCTCGCCCGCCAGCGCGACCACGAACCCGGCGCCGGCGGAGGGAGAGACGTCGCGGATGGTGAGCCGGAAGCCGGTCGGGCGGCCGAGCTTGGTGGCGTCGTCGCTGAAGCTGTACTGGGTCTTGGCCATGCAGACCGGCGTGGCGCCAAGCCCCATGGCCTCGCATTGCGCGATGCTCTTCTCGGCGGCGGCCGTGTAGTCCACGCCGGCCGCGCCGTAGATCTCCTTCGCGATGATCTCGATCTTGGCCTTGATCGGCTGGTCGACCTCGTAGATCGGCTTGAAGTCGGCCTTGCCTTCGTCCAGCACGGCCAGGATCTCCTTGGCGACGGCCTCGCCGCCTTCCCCGCCCTTGGCCCAGACGTCGCTCAGGGCGGCCCGGGCGCCCCATCCCTTCGAGGCCTGGAGGACGGCGTCGATCTCCTCCTGGGTGTCCGAGGTGAAGCGGTTGAGCGCCACGACCACGGGAACACGGAATTTCTGCACGTTCCTCACGTGGGCCTCGAGATTCACCATCCCCCGCTTGAGCGCTGCCACGTCCGCCGTGCCGAGCGCGTCCTTCTTCACGCCGCCGTGCATCTTGAGCGCCCGGATGGTGGCCACGACGACCGCGACCTCGGGCTTGAGCCCGCCGAACCGGCACTTGATGTCGAAGAACTTCTCGGCACCGAGATCGGCGCCGAAGCCGGCCTCGGTCAGCACGATCTCCCCGAGCGAGAGCCCGAGCCTGGTCGCGACCAGTGAATTGCAGCCGTGGGCGATGTTGCCGAACGGGCCGGCGTGCACCAGCGCCGGGCCGCCCTCGAGCGTCTGGACCAGGTTCGGGAGGATCGCGTCCTTGAGCAGGAGGGTCATCGCGCCGGCGGCCTTGAGCTCGCCCGCGGTCACCGGCTTCCGGTCGCGCGTGAGCCCGACGATGATGCGGCTGATGCGTCGCTCGAGGTCGGAGAGATCGCTCGCGAGGGCCAGAATGGCCATGATCTCGCTGCCCGGCACGATGACGAACCGGTCCTCGCGGACCGGGCCGGCGTTGATCCCGCCCAGGCTGATGACGATCGAGCGGAGCGCCCGGTCGTTCATGTCCATGGTGCGCGGCCAGCTGATGCGCCGGGGATCGATGCCGAGGGCGTTGCCCTGGTGAAGATGGTTGTCCAGCATGGCCGACAGCAGGTTGTGCGCGGACGTGATGGCGTGGAAATCTCCGGTGAAGTGGAGATTGATCTCCTCCATCGGCACCACCTGCGCGTAGCCGCCGCCGGCCGCCCCGCCCTTCACGCCGAACACCGGTCCCAGGGACGGCTCGCGGATGGCGACCACGACCTTCTTGCCGAGCCGGCGGAGGGCCTGGCTCACCCCGACCGTGACGGTGCTCTTGCCCTCCCCGGCGGGGGTCGGGTTGATCCCGGTCACCAGCACCAGCCGGCCCTTCGGCTTGCTCCGGGCCACGGCTTCGGCGCTGATCTTGGCCTTGTAGCGGCCGTACGGCAGGATGTCGTCGGGGCCGAGACCGAGCTCGGCCGCCACGTCCTGGATCGGTCGGAGCTTGGCCGCCTGCGCGATCGCGATGTCGGTAGGGACGGTCGTCACAGGCGCGGGCTCCCGCAGCTAGGCGTTGGACAAGTGGAACACACGCGCCGCGTTCGCGGCCGTGGCGGCAATCAGCTCCTCGACCGGCATGCCGCGCACCGCGGCGAGGCGCTCGGCCACGTGCCGGACGAAGGCGGGCTCGTTGCGCTTCCCCCGGTGCGGCACCGGCGCGAGATAGGGGCCGTCGGTCTCGATCAAGGTCCGATCGAGCGGCGTGTCGAGAATCGCCTGGTCGAGCCGCCAGTTCTTGAAGGTCACCATCCCGCTGAACGACACATAGTGGCTGAGGTCGAGCCCCGCCCGCAAGAGCCCCGGACCGCTGCTGAACGAGTGCAGGATCGCCTGGGCATCGGGCTCTGCCCGGAGCACGCTCGCGACGTCCTCGTCCGCCTCCCGGGCATGAATCACCGCCGGCTTCCCCGCCTCGCGCGCCAGCGCGAGCTGGGCCTCGAACGCCGCGCGCTGTGCCGGGCGGGGCGAATGGTCGTAATGATAGTCCAGGCCCATCTCGCCCGCCGCCACCACCTCGGGGCGCCGGAGCGTCGCGCGCAACCAGTCGCGCGCCTCCTCCGACCAGCCGGCGGCGTCGTGCGGATGGACGCCGACCGCGACGGAGAGCCGCGGCTCGGCGGCCGCCAGGGCCAGCGCGCGGGCGGCCGCCTCCCGGGACTCGCCGATCACCACCACGCGGGCGACGCCGCCGGCCCACGCGCGCGCCAGGACCTCGGACCGGTCGGGGTCGTAGGCGGGGTCGGCCAGGTGGCAGTGGGTATCGATGAGCATGGAGGGTCGCGGGTGACCGGGGGTCTCAGTTGCCACGGAGTCACCCTGAGCGTCGCGAACGGGCTCAGGATGACTCCGGAAGCGACGCAGGCTCGTGCCCGCCGCCTGGGTCTACGCCACCGGCGCGGCCTTCCGGCTCCCCGCCACCGGCGCCGGGGCCGGCGACGGCGTCAGGTGGCCCCGGGCGAGCTGCCCGGGCCAGCGCTTCTCGATCGCCATCAGCACCGGCGACGCGATGTAGATGGAGGAGAACGTCCCCGTGAACACCCCGAAGAACATCACCAGGGCGAACGGCCGGATCACCTCGCCTCCGAAGATAATCAGGGCCATGAGCGACGACAGCGTCGTGCCGTGCGTGAGCACGCTGCGCGGCAGGGTCTCGTTGATGGAGCGGTTGAGGATCTGCTCGAACCCTTCCTTCTTGTGCTTCTTGAGGTTTTCGCGGACCCGGTCGAAGATGATGATCGTGTCGTTGAGCGAGTAGCCGACCATGGACAGCACCGCCGCCACCACCGTGAGGCTCACCTCGAGACGCAGGAACCCGATGAACGCGATCGTCGCCAGGATGTCGTGCGCGGTGGCGATGACCGCGGCCAACCCGAACCGCCATTCGAAACGGTACGCCAGGTAGGCCAGCACGGCGAAGAACGAGAGGAAGATCGCGAGGAACGCCTTCTGCCGGAGCTCGCCGCCGACCTTGGGGCCGACCGCCTCGGTGCGGACGATGGTGAAGTTGCCGGCGCCCAGTACGGCAGCGAGCGCTTGCCGTACCGCGTCGGACGTGGCCTGGGTGTCGTTGGCGTCGGCGCCGGGCTTGGCCACGCGCGCGCGCACGACGAACTCGGTGGGGGCCCCGAAGAGCTGAATCTCGGCCCCGTGCAGCCCTTCGCGGTCGAGGCCGGACCGGAGCGACGCGACGTCGACCGGCTGCTTGCTCTGCACCTGCACCAGCGTGCCGCCGGTGAACTCGATGCTGTAATTCAGACCGTGCACCATGAGCCAGATGAGGCCCGGGACGATGAACAGGGCGGTCGCCCCATAGGCGTACCGCCGAAGGGCGATGAAGTTGTAGTGGGCGTTGGCGAAGAGTCTCAGCATGTCAGATGCTCAGGGTGGACATGGTCGGGCGGCGGTTCAGCCAGATCATGAAGAACGTGCGGGTCACGAACACCGCCGTGACCATGGAGGCGATGATGCCCATGATCAAGGTCACCGCGAATCCCTTGACCGGCCCGGTGCCGAACTGGAACAGGAACAGCGCGGTCAGCACCGTGCTGACGTTCGAGTCGATGATCGCGTTCATGGCGTGCTTGAAGCCCTCGTCCACCGCGAGCCGCACCGTCTTGCCGTGCAGCAGCTCCTCGCGGATGCGCTCGAAGATCAGCACGTTGGCGTCGACCGCGATGCCGACCGACAGCACGATCCCGGCGAGGCCGGGCAGCGTGAGCGTCGCGTTGATCATCGAGAGCCCGCCGAGCGTGAACAGGATGTAGAGCGCGAGCGCCACGACGGCGAGGACCCCGCTCATCCGGTAGAACACCAGCATGATGAGGATCACCATGGCGGTGCCCACGAGACCGGCGGTGATGCCGTCCCGGATGGAGTCGCTGCCGAGGCTGGCGCCGACCTGCCGCTCCTCGACGATCTTGAGCGGGATCGGCAGCGCGCCGGCCTTGAGCGTGAGGGCCAGGTCCTGCGCTTCCTGCAGGCTCTTGTTGCCGAGGGTGATCTGCCCGTTCCGGCCGATCCGGCTCTGAATGACCGGCGGGCGGCCCTGGACCCGGCCGTCCAGGAGGATCGCCATGTAGTCGCCCACATGCCGGCCGGTCTCCTCGCCGAACTTGCGCCCGCCGGTGTGATCGAGCTGGAAGGTGACGATGGCGCCCTGGGTGAGCTGGTCGAGCTGGGCGTTGGCGTCCTCGAGGTTGCTTCCGGTCACGATGGGCCGGTCGGCGAGGGCGTAGAGGAAACGGTACTGCTGCACCCCCACGCTCGTCGGCGCCGAGGACCAGCGCAGCACCATGCCGCGCGGGAGCAGCCGGGCGACCGCCGGGAGGTTGATCAGGCTGTCGACTCGGGGGAAGGCGGTCTCGGGCACCGCGTACTCGCCGGGCGTGGCCGTGCCCGCTACCGCGCCGGCCGACTGGATCAGGCCCGTCAGGATGCCGCCGCCGCTCCTGGCGGTGTCGGCGGCCGCGCTGTCGGCCTTGCCCGACTTCTTGGCCGAGTCCCCGCCCAGGAGCTGCTCCACCGCGGAGGGTTTGCCGCCGGTGCCGGTATCGCCCTTGACCCCGAGACCGCGGAGCGCGCGGTCCATGGCCGGAAGCACCTTCTCGAGGCCATTGGTCTTGTCGGTGATGCGGAACTCGAGGAACGCGCTCCGCTGCACGATGGCCTTGGCGCGAGCGGGGTCGCTGATGCCGGCGAGCTCCACCACGATGCGCTGGTCGCCCGCCTTCTGGACCACGGGCTCCTCGACGCCGAACTCGTCGATCCGCTTCCGGAGCACGGTCAGCGCCAGATCCAGATCCTTCTTGGGATCGGCCGACACCTGCTTCGACTGGTCGAGCTCGAGCGCCAGGTGCATGCCACCCTGCAGGTCCAGCCCGCGCTTGAGCGGAACCCGCGTGACGGTATCGTCGTGCATGATCCCGTCGGCGCCACGCACGCGCAGGGTGACGGTCCGGGGAAAGAGGAAGTAGATCGAGCCGACGATCAGCAGCGCGATCACGATCAGGCGGGAGCGAAGGGATGAGAACATCGTCAGGTCGTGGTCTCAGGCATGAGGTCCCCGGCTGGACGCCGGTCCGGCCGCGGCGAGCACCGCCCGCGCCCGGGTACGATCATGGTCCAACTGCTGCTGCAGCGCCTCCACCGAGGCGAACCGCTCCACGTCGCGCAGGCGCTCCACCCACTCGATCCGCACCCACTCGCCGTACAGATCCCCGTCGAAGTCGAACAGGTGCGCCTCGAGCGACGGGCGAGCGTCCTGGAAGGTCGGCCGGGGACCCTGGTTCATCATGCCGCCGGCGCGGCCACCGCGCCATTCGACCCGGACGGCGTAGACGCCGTCGGGCGGGAGCAGCTTCTGCGGCGGCACGTCGGTCAGGTTGATCGTCGGGACGCCCAGCAGGCGGCCGCGCCGCTCGCCTTCCCCCACCCGCCCGCTCACCTGGTACGGCCGTCCGAGCATCCGCGCCGCGGTGGCGAGATCGCCGCCGGCGACGGCGCGCCGGATGCGCGAGCTGGACACATGCTGCTCGCCGACGTCCACCGGGTCGACCACGTCCACCGCGAATCCTCGCTCGGCGCCGAGCCGGCGGAGGGTGTCGACATCCCCGCTCCGGCCGCGGCCGAACCCGTGGTCGTGCCCGATCACGAGCTCGCGCACGTGGCAGCGGTCGATCAGCACCTGCTCGACGAACTCCTCGGGCGTGAGCGAGGCCAGCCGCCGATCGAAGTGCAGGAACAGGACGTAATCCAACGGGAGCTGGGCTAGGATCTCGCGCCGCTCGGCGTCGGTCGTGAGCAGGGGCGGCGCGGCCTGCGGGTTCACGACCTCCAGCGGGTGGGGCTCGAAGGTCACCAGCACGCTCGCCCGCCCGTCGGCGCAGGCCCGCCGCGCGATCTCGCGCAGCACCGCCTCGTGCCCCAGATGAACGCCGTCGAACGAGCCCACCGTCACGGTGCTCCCGCGCGGCAGCGGCGGCAGGCGGCCGATCACGGCGTCCCCAGCACGACTGAGGGCCGGAGCCATCCATCGGCCGCCCGCGCCACGGCGACCAGCTCGCCCTCGTGCACCAGCGTCACGACGCCGCTGGCGCCGGGGTCGGCCGGGACCGCGCGGCCATGGCTCACCGCAACCCGTGCCGGGTCATCGAGCTCGAGCGCCGGCAGGTGGCCGAGGACGGCTCGAGGGGGCCGGACGGCGGCGGCGTCGAGTCGCTCGAGCGGCACCGCATCCTCCACCCGCAGGGCGCCGATGGCTTCCCGCCGAAGCTCGACCAGGTGGGCGCCGACGCCCAGCTCGTCGCCCAGGTCGCGGGCGATCGCGCGGACGTAGGTGCCGGCGCTCACCGTGACGCGGAAGCTCACCTCGGCCGGCGCGAACCGCACGAGCTCGATGCGATGCACCGTCACGTCGGTCTCCGCCGGGTCCACGGCCTCGCCCCGCCGCGCCCGCCGGTAGCTGCGCTCGCCGTCGACGTGCCTGGCCGAGTAGCGCGGGGGCCGCTGCCGCCGCTCGCCGAGAAACCCGGCCAGCGCCGCGCTCACGGCGGCCTCGGTCACGCCCGACACATCCGCCGCCGGCCCGAGCGCGGCGCCCGTGCGATCATCGGTGTCGGTCGCGACGCCGAGTCGCGCCACGGCCAGGTACGTCTTGGGCTGCGCCTCCACGAATCGCGCCAGCCGGGTCGCGCGCCCGAGCAGCACGACCAGGAGGCCCGTGGCGAACGGATCCAGCGTTCCCGTGTGGCCCGCCGCCCGGGTCTGGAGCAGGCGCCGGACGCGCTGCACCACGTCGTGCGAGGTCGGTCCGGCCGGCTTGTCCACGAGCACGGCCCCGATCAGTCGCCCGCCTCCTGCCGGATCTCCGCGAGCAGCTGGTTGATGCGCGCCGCGTGGGCGATGCCCTTGTCGAGCTCGAAATGCAGCTCGGGCACGATCCGGGTGGACAGCGCCTGGGCCGCGCGGGCGCGGAGAAAGCGCGCCGCGCTCTTGAGGCCCTCGAGGGCCCGCGCCTGCGCGGCCTCGTCGCCGGGCACGCTCACCATGACGCGGGCATGGGAGAGGTCCGGCGTGACCAGCACCCCCGTCACCGTGACGAAGCCGACGCGCGGGTCGCGCACCTTGCGCGCCAGGCCTTCGGTGATCACCTGCCGCAGCGTCTCGGCCACCTGCTCCGGCCGCCGCCTCGACGAGGACTTCATCGCCACACCGTCACCGTGTCCACGATCCGCACTCCATCGGACTCCTCCACCACCCGGTCGGCGCTCCGGAGCAGCCCCTCCACCACCTCACGGGCCGAGCCCACGGCAGCACAGGCGATCTCGGCCCGCTGCCAGAGATCCTGGTGGCCGGTCTCCGCCACCGACACGTTGAGCCTCTGGCGGAGCGCGGCCGTCACCGGCTTGAGGGTCCCCCGCTTGTCCTTCAACGAGTGGCATCCCGGAAGGTGCAGCTCCCACACCTGGATGCCGACGATCACCCCACCGCGCCGCCGGCCGCCGGCTGCAGGGTCCGCTTGACCTCCTCCATCCGGTACGACTCGATCCGGTCGCCGACCTTGAGATCGTTGAAGTTCTCGATCCCGATGCCGCACTCGAGCCCCTCGCGCACTTCCCGGACGTCATCCTTGAAGCGCTTGAGGCTGCTGAGCGCGCCGCTGTAGACCACCGTGCCGTCGCGCGTGACACGCGCCTTCGCGGTGCGCTGGACGATGCCGCTCCGCACCATGCAGCCGGCGATGGTGCCCACCTTGCTGACCTTGAACAGCTGCAGCACCTCGGCCTCGCCGAGCACCGTCTCCCGTTCCTCGGGCTTGAGCAACCCCTCGAGCGCGTTCCGGACGTCCTCGACCGCTTCGTAGATGATGCGGTAGGTCCGGACATCCACCTGCTCCCGCTCGGCCGCGGCGCGGGCGTTCGAGTCGGGCCGGACGTGGAAGCCGAGGACGATGGCGCCCGAGGCCTTGGCGAGAAGCACGTCGCTCTCGCTGATGGCGCCGACGCCGCGGTGGACGACATCCACCCGGACCTCGCTCGTGCTGAGCTGGGCCAGGGCATCGGCCAGCGCTTCGGCCGGGCCGCCCTGGTCGGCCTTGATGATGATCCGGAGCGCGGCCACGCCGCCCTCCTTGAGCGCGCGGCTGAAGTCCTCGAGGCTCGTGCCCTTCTGGCTGCGCCGGTTCTGCGCCTCGCGCTCGAGCCGCTGGCGCTTCTGCGCGATCTCGCGGGCCTCGACGGCATCGGTCACCACCGCGAACGTGTCGCCCGCGGCCGGCACGCCCTCGAACCCGAGGATCTGCACCGGAATCGACGGACCGGCCTCTTTCACGGTCTTGCCGCGCTCGTCGTAGAGCGCGCGGACCCGGCCGGAAAACTTGCCGCAGATGAAATTGTCGCCGCCCCGGAGGGTGCCCTTCTGCACCAGGATCGTGGCCAGCGGTCCCTTGCCCGGATCGAGCGTGGCCTCGAGCACCGCGCCGTGACCCTTGGCCTCGGGGTTGGCCCTGAGGTCGAGAATTTCGGCCTGGAGCAGAATCTGGTCGAGCAGCCCGTCGATGCCGGTGCCCTTCTTGGCCGAGATCTCCGCCGAGAGCACGTTGCCGCCGAACTCCTCGAGCACGACGTTGTGCTGCAGGAGGTCCTGCTTGACCTTCTGCGGGTTGGCCGAGGGCAGGTCGATCTTGTTGATCGCGACGATCATCGGCACGCCGGCGTTCTTGGCGTGGCTGATGGCCTCGACGGTCTGCGGCATGACCTGGTCGTCGGCCGCGACGACCAGCACGACGATGTCGGTCACCTGCGCCCCGCGGGCACGCATGGCGGTGAACGCCTGGTGGCCCGGGGTGTCGAGGAAGGTGATGGCGCGGCCCCCCGGCAGCGTCACGTGGTACGCGCCGATGTGCTGGGTGATCCCGCCGGCCTCACCGGCGACGACGTTCGCCTTCCGGACGTAGTCCAGGAGCGAGGTCTTGCCGTGGTCGACGTGGCCCATGATGGTGACCACCGGCGGCCGCGGGACGAGCTGCTCCGGCGTGTCCACCGTCTCTTCGGTCTCGAGCTGGGCGGCATATTCGTCCTCGCGGACGGCCTCGAAGCCGAAGGCGGAGGCGATGAGCTCGATCTGGTCGAAATCGAGCCGCTGGTTCACCGTCACCATCAGGCCCAGCTCCTTGAAGGCGAACTGAACGATCTGGGTGGCGGGCACCTTCATGGCCCCCGCGAGCTCGGAGACCGAGACGAACTCGTTGACGCGGATCCGGGTCTTCTCCCGCTCGCGTTCCTCGGCCAGGCGGCCGGCCTGCACGTCGCGATAGGACGGCTCGTCCGAGCGGCGCACGCCCTTCCGGCCCGCGGGCCCCTTCATGCCCTGCAGCGTCTTGAGGATGTTTGCCTGCACGGCGTCCTGGTCCACCGACGAGCGCTTTCCCTTCTTGCCCTTCTTCCGGCCGCCGCCCTTTTCCGCGTCGGGACCGAACTGGCGCGGCGGTGGCGCGGCGCCGCGCTCGGGCGCGCCCGTGCCCGGGCGCGAGGGAGCCCCGGGCCGGGACGGCGCGGACGGCGCGCTGCTGCTGAACACCGGCTTCGGGCCGCGCGGCGCACTCGGCGGTGGGCGCTGGATGCGGGGTGGAATGAACGGGGCTCGTGAGGATGGCGCGCCGACGGCGCTGTGGGTCCCCAGCCGCGGCGGCAAGGGCTCGGCGGGCGTCTCGGGCGCCGCGGCCGCGACGCCGTTCTCGGCCACCGCGGTCTCGTCCTCGGTCGCGATCGGCACGGGCGGCAGGTCCTTGAACAGCGCGCGCGCGCGTTCCTCGAGCGACTGCGCCGTGACCGGCTCTTCGAGCTCCACCACCATGGGCCGCTCGAGCTCGATGGCGGCCAGCTCGGCGGCCTTCTCGGCCTGGGCCTGGGCCTCGACCTGCGCGACTTCGGCCGCCGTCCGGCGGCGCTTGGCCGGCTTGGCCTCGACCGCCACGGGCACGGGCTCCGCCTTGACGGCCTTCCGGCGGCCCTTCTTGGCCCCGGGCTCCTCGGCGCTCTTGCGCTTCTCCCGCTCCCAGCGCACCCGGATGGCGGACACCTGGTCGTTTTCCAGGGCCGACATGTGGCTGCGCACGAAGATGTTCATGTCCTTGAGCATGCTCAGGAGCTGCTCGGGCGCGACGCCGAACTCCGCCGCCAGGTCGTGCACTCTCGTCTTGACCACTCAGTCCTCCGTCATGGGCGTAGCGGCGCCAGCGGCACGATGCCGTCGGCCAACGCGCGGTCACGTACGCCTACCGCCATCACGGGCGGCTTGCCCAACTGTGCGCCGATCGCGGCGGCGCGCGGGCCCGCGACGATCGGCACCCGCTTCGCCGCCGCCAGCCGGACCACTTTCTCCACGGCGCGCGGGCTGGCGTCCTCCGCCACCACCACGCACCAGCACTTGCCTGCCTGCAGTTCCTTCCGGACCGCGTCCACCCCGACGACGACCCGGCGTCCCCGAAAGCCCAGCCCGAGGAGCCCGAGCAGCCCGCTCACCCGGCGCGCCGGCTACTTCTCGCCGGCGTCCTCGTCGGTCAGCTCGGCGAGGACGCCGAGCAGCTGCTCGGAGATCTCGGGCGTCATGCCCGGAATCTTGGCGATGTCCTCGCGCTCGAGGTCGAGGAGGTCGTTGAGCATCCGGTAGCCCGCGGTCTCCAGCAGCGCCGTGAGCTCGGGCGAGAGGCCCTTGAGCTCGCTGAGCGGAATTTGGGCGACGGTCTCTTCCTCGGGCGGCAGCGGAGCGAACAGCGGGCCCTCGCCGCCGCGCTCGAGCCACTCGCGGCTGGAGTACAGGTCGATCTTCCAGCCGGTGAGCTCGGAGGCCAGGCGGACGTTCTGTCCGTTCCGCCCGATGGCGAGCGAGAGCTGATCCTCGTCCACCACGGCCTGAATCGTCTTGGCCTCGGGATCGCTGAACACCTTGGCCACGCGGGCCGGCGCGAGCGCCAGGCGGGCGAACCGCTCGGGGTCGGGCGACCAGGGCACGATGTCGATCCGCTCGCCGCCGAGCTCGTTGACGACCGCCTGCACCCGCGATCCCTTGAGGCCCACGCACGCGCCGACCGGGTCGATGGCGTCGTCGCGCGAGATGACCGCCACCTTGGTGCGGCTCCCGACCTCGCGCGCGATGGCCCGGATCTCGACGATCTGTTGCTGGATCTCGGGGACCTCGAGCTTGAACAGCGCCTTCACGAACAGCGGGTCGCCCCGGGAGAGAATGAGCCGCGGCCCCTTCGGCGTTTCCTCGAGCCGCTTGAGGACGGCCCGGATGGTGTCACCCTGGTGGAAATGCTCGCGGTGGTTCTGCTCGCGGTACGGGATGATCGCCTCGGCCTCACGGAACTTGTTCAGCATGATGACGAGCTTGCCGCGCTCGATCTGCTGGACCTCGCCCGAGAGCAGGTCACCGACCTTGGAGGCGAACTCCTCGCGGATCCGGGTCCGTTCGCCCTCGCGCACCCGCTGAATGATGCGCTGTTTGGCGGCCTGCACGGCGAGGCGCCCGAACTCGACGAACGGGACCTCCTCCTCCAGCATGTCGCCGAGCTGGAAGTCGGGGTCCTCGTAGCGGGCCTCCTCCATGGTGATCTGCCAGCTCGGGTCCTCGACCACGTCCACGACCTGGCGCAGGCGCACGACTTTGATGGTGCCCTGCAACTCGTCCACGCTCAGCTCGAACTTGACGTTCGGGCCGAACTTGCGGACCAGCGCCGCCTGAATACCGTCCCGCAGCAGCTCCAGCAGGTCGGAGCGCTCCAGCTGCTTGGCCGTCGTCAGCTCGCGGAAAGCGGCCAGTACTTCGGTCGATCCTGCCATGGTCGTGTGACTCCTGTTGAGCGAACGCTCGATGCGGTCGCTGTCGCTGCTGTTCCTCGTCGCCCCGCGTCGGTGTTCTGCCGCCGGGACGCTATCGCTTCCGGATCGAGCCCCAGTCGACCACCAGCGTGGCCTCCCGCACCGCGGCGAGGGGCACGGTCACCTCGGCGCCGTCCTCGCCCCGGAGCGTCACATGTTCGTCGTCCGGCACCGCGACGATCCGGACCTGGCGGCGGCCGCCGAGCGCGTCGGCGCGCACGCGGGCGCGCTCGCCCACAAAGCGCCGCCAGTGCTCCGGCCAACGCAGCGGGCGCTCGATGCCGGGAGAAGACACCTCCAGCACGTACCGCGGCCCGACCATCGCGCTCGATTCCAGGAAGCGCTCGAGAGACCGGCTGATACCGGCACAGTCGTCGGCCGTGACACCCTGGCCGGGCCGGCTGTCCGGGCGGTCCACCCGCACCTGCAGGATAGGGCGCTGCAGCGTTCCGACGGCGCGGAGATCGACGAGCTCGAACCCGAGGCCGGCGATGTGATCGCGAATCGGAGCGAGGAGCGCGTCGACGGACATCGAGGTTGCAGGAAAAAAAATGTGGGGGAACTCCCCCACATCGACAGTTGGCCCGTACAAGCGCCCCCGGGACAGCACCTAAATATTACCGTCACCACCGGATGGAGTCAATCGGAGCGCGGCATGCCGAGATAGGCCGCCATGCGCCCGTCGGCGCCGCGCGAGGCGCGGTGACTATAGAAGTGGGCGCGGTCATGGGCGCTACACCAGCGGGAGCGAGAGATCCGCGTGACGCCGAGCGCGGCACCCTGCTTGGCCAGATGTTCGCGGAGGTCGAGCTGCCACGGTCCCGGGCCGTCCGCCGGGAGGCCGCAGCCGGTTAGCACTTCAGAGCCAACTTCATAGCATGGCCCGCAAATACCAACTCCACAATGCATTATGACATCGGACGCCGGTACCCCAGTCACCGTGGTCAGGTGCTCGATCCCGGCGTGAAGGATGCCCCCAGCGGTGCCGCGCCAGCCGGCGTGGAGCAGCGCGATACCCCGCCCGGGCACGGCGAGATAGACCGGAATGCAGTCGGCGACCGTGATCGTGAGGAGGGTGCCCGGGGTCGTGGTCACCCAGCCGTCCACCCCGTCCACCTGGAGCCAGCCGCCGCCCCCGCCCGTGGTCTCCACGCGGACGCCGTGCACCTGATTGCCGAGCACCACGGTATCGAACCCGGGGAACGCGTCGCGGAACCCACGCCAGCGGCTCATCACCTCGCCGACCGGTGCGTCACCCCAGAGGCCCAGGTCGAACCCGCGTCCGGGGTCCCGACCCCGGCCGGTGATGCCGGCGACCAGGCCGTGCTGGGCCAGCCAGTCGGCAAGGCCGTAGCGTGGGATCGGACCGGCGGTGGGAGCTTCGCGGACGGTGACGGAGCCGGGCCCTCGCTCCGACCGACCGCTCGTCATTCGGTCCAGGTGTGCACCAGAAGTGCGGAGCGCCGGTGATCGTGTGCGGCCGACGGCGCGGGCGGCCCGTCAGTCATCGACCCGCTCGATATCCGCGCCGAGCGCTCGCAGCCGTTCGTCGATCCGCTCGTACCCCCGCTCGATCTGGCCGACGTTGTGAATCGTGCTCGAGCCGTCCGCCGCCAGGGCCGCGAGCAGCATCGCCATCCCGGCCCGGATGTCGGGGGACTCCACCGTGCCGCCCTTGAGGGCCGACGGGCCGGAGATCACGGCCCGGTGCGGATCGCAGAGCACGATCCGCGCCCCCATCCCGATCAGCTTGTCCACGAAGAACAGGCGCGACTCGAACATCTTCTCGAACACGAGCAACATGCCGGAGCACTGGGTGGCCGTCACGATGGTCGTGGACATCACGTCGGCGGGAAACGCGGGCCAGGGTCCGTCCTCCAGCTTCGGCACGTGGCCGCCGAGATCGGGGCGAATGCGCCGCTCCTGATCGGGGTCCACCGTGAGCCGGTGTCCATCCACCCGCGGCCGGATGCCGAGCCGCTCGAAGCCGAGCAGTGTGCTGCGGAGATCCTCGGGCCGCACCGGGTCGATCACGACCTGGCCATTGGTGACGGCGGCGAGGCCGATGAAGCTGCCGATCTCGATGTGGTCGGGCCCGATGGCGTAGGACGCCCCGCCGAGCGACCGGCCGCCCTCGATAATGTACACGTTGGAGCCGATGCCTTCGATCGCGGCCCCCATGGCCACCAGCGCCCGGGCCAGGTCCTGGACGTGGGGCTCGCAGGCGGCATTCCTGAGGACGGTGCGCCCCTTCGCGGCGACGGCCGCCATCAGGGCGTTCTCGGTGCCCGTCACGCTCGGCTCATCGAGGAAGATGTCGGCTCCGACGAGCCCCTTCTTGGCTTCGAGCTCGTAGCGGTCGCCCACATTGACCAGCGCCCCGAGCTGCTCGAGCGCGAGAAAGTGGGTGTCCACCCGGCGGCGCCCGATGACGTCGCCGCCGGGCGGGGGCAGCGTGACCTGCCCGAAGCGCGCGAGCAGCGGGCCGGCGAGCAGAATCGAGGCGCGGATACGGGCGCACAGTTTGGGATCGAGCGGCTTGGGCCGGACCTGGCGCGCGTCCACCCGCACCAGGTTCGGGCCCGTCCACTCGGCCGTGGCGCCGAGATCGACCAGCAGCGCGAGCATGGTCTCGACGTCCCGGATGCGCGGGATATTATCGAGCTCCATCGGACCGTCGGCGAGGACGGTACTGGCGAGAATCGGAAGTGCGGCGTTCTTGTTCCCCGCGGGACGGATCGAACCGCGAAGCGAACGACCGCCGCGCACGAGGAAGCGTGGAGGCATGGCCAAAGCTGACGGGGTCCGAGAGACACGTCAAGCGGACCGAGGGGGTTGCTATGCTCCCCCGACTCCGTTGTTTTACCATGGACGGCCGCTCGGCCGTCGCGCCCGTGAGCCTTTCCGGGGAGGAGAACGTGGGATCGCACACTCTCGAACTGCTGCAGGCCGCCGCGGTGCCCGCCTGGGTGGGACCGACGATGGCCATCTCGCTGGCGATCATCGCCCTCTCGATCCTGGGCGCGGCGGTGGCGCTGGCCGTCGTGGCGCTCAGACTTTCCGCCCAGGCCGAGAAGCTCGGCGGCACCGTGAGCGGGCTGCAGGACGATGTCGCCCAGGCGCTCAAGGCCGTGCGCCGACTCACCGAGCAGGGCCAGGACCTGATGGTGCTGGTGCGGCACGAAGCGGGCGCGTTCGCCCAGACGAGCCGCCGGGTCCGGCGGAAGCTGGTGCGCGGGGTCGACCGGATCGAGGGCAAGCTCGCGGACCTGGAGACCCTCTATGACGTGGTGCACGGCGAGGTCGAGGACGCGGCGCTCGACGTGGCGTCCACGCTCCGCTCGATCCGCCGCGGCAACGGGATGCTCGGCCGGGTGCGCCGCATGCTCGCGGTCGGCCGGTCATGACCCTGACGCGCCTCGCGCTCGCCTTCGCGTGCGTGGGGCTCGTCGCTCTCGCGCTTCCCCACGCGGCCCACGCCTGGACCCCCGGGACGCACATCTATCTGGGCGAGTCGGCGTTGTCCAGCCTGACCCAGCTCCCGGCGGCCGTGGCCGACCTGCTCCGCGCCTACCCCTTCGACTTCCTCTACGGCAACATCGCCGCCGACTCCTCCATCGCGAAGCACTACGCACCGCTCGGTCGCCACTGCCACTACTGGCACGTCGGCCAGGAGATCCACGACCTCGCGGCCACCGATGCGCTGCGTGCGTTCGGGCTGGGGTATCTCTGCCACCTCGCGGCGGACACCGTGGCCCACAACTACTTCGTGCCGCGCCAGCTCATGATCACGAGCAGCACCGCGGCGGTGGGGCATTCCTATTGGGAGACGCGGGTCGAGACCCACCTCGGCGACGCGTACGCCAAGTCGGCCAAGGACGTCATTCTGTTGCGGCACACCGACGCCGACGCGCACCTCGATCGGATCATCTCGCCCACCATCTTCAGCGTGCGGACCAACCGGCGGCTCTTCCGGGGGATGGTCCACCTGACCGAGAGCTCCAGCTGGCAGCGGGCCACGCAGGTGGCGCGCGAGTACAGCCGCTGGCCGCTCACGGATGACGATGTCGAGCGCCATCTCGGACTCTCCTACGACTACATGATGGCGCTCCTCGGCGGCCCCGAGTCGCCCGCCCTGCAGCTCGATCCGTCGGGGGAGCGGCCACTCAAGATCGCCAAGGAGCTCCGGCGGCGCGTGCTCCGCGACACCGGCCGGCGGAACACGGCCAAGCTGCAGACGGCCGCCGACGAGCATTTCGGCCTCCCCGACCGGCCGCTCACCTTCTGGAGCCGGATCGCCAACCGGCTGCCGTGGGGCGCGCCCGAAAGCGCGGCCCCCTCGCCCCGGGCCCTCGTGAGCGGCGACCGCTGAACGTCGACGAGATGGTGCGGCGCCTCAATCTCAGGGCGCATCCCGAGGGCGGATTCTTCGGCGAGACCTTTCGCAGTCCCGTACGCCTGCAGCTGCCGGACGGACGGATCCGGAGTGCCTCTACCGCCATTCACTATCTCCTCCCACCGGGCGCCTGGAGCGCCTGGCACCGGGTGCGCTCCGACGAAGTGTGGCATCACTACGACGGCGCGCCGGTGCGGCTCTACCGGCTGGGAATGACGCCGGTGCGCCTCGACCCTGAAACCCCGCAGGCGGTGGTGCCGGCAGGCGTGTGGCAGGCGGCGGAGCCCGAGGGCGGGGCGGCGTTGTGTGGCTGCACCGTGGCGCCGGGCTTCGAGTTCGAGGATTTCGAGCTGGGGTCCGCCGAGGCTCTGGTCGCGGAGTTTCCGTCGGAGGCGCAGCTCATTCTCCGGCTCGGACGGTGAGCGTTCGGAGCCGTTGCAGGCTCGGCATGGCGACCCTGACTCTTGGCCTGGGTGCGGCTTCGGCGTCAGGTCAGGTGAGCCCGAAGGCTCCCGGACCGCTCCGGATCGAGACGTCTCCCCGGGAGGCTCCGCGCGGAGCCGTGGTCTGGCTCGTGGGCCGGCCGGCCATCGAGCTGGACAGTGGCGCCACGCTCGACGGGGCCGCCGCGGGCGAGCCGCTCCACTTCGAGCGCCTGACCGACGGCCGCTTCCGCAGTCTGCTCGGGATCCCGCTGGACGGCGGCGACACGCTGACGGTCAGGCTCCACCTGTCCAACGGCGCCGTGACCGACACGCTGGTCGTTGAGCTTCCCGTCCGGCAGCCTGCATATCCCAACGAGCGGCTCCGGGTCGCGCCGCGGTACGCCGAGCCCGACAGCGCGGCGCGCGTGCGCATCGACGGCGAGCTGGCGCAGAGCCGGGCGCTCTCGCGCCGGGCGCACGATACGCCTCGGCTCTGGGACGCGCCGTTCGTGCGGCCGCGACCCAGCCGGATCACAAGCACGTACGGCAGCGGCCGCGAGTTCAACGGAGCGGTGACGAGTCGGCATCTCGGGACCGATTTCGCCGGGGCGATCGGCGCGCCCGTCCGGGCGGCCGGCCGGGCGGTCGTGGCGCTTGTGGCCGACTTCTACCTGGCGGGTCACGCGGTGTATCTCGATCACGGCGGCGGCCTGGTGACGGGGTACTTCCACCTGAGCCGCGTGGACGTCGTGGCGGGAGACACCGTGGCGGCGGGGCAGGTCATCGGCGGCATCGGACGGAGCGGCCGGGTGACGGGGCCGCACCTCCACTGGATCGCGCGCTATGGCGGGATCACGGTGGATCCGATGTCGCTCTTCCGGCTGGGGGATCCGAGGCACTGAGCGCCGTCATCCCGAGCGCAGCGAGGGACCTCCTCAACGGGCATCGAACCACCGTTGAGCAGGTCCCTCGCTCCGCTCGGGATGACGGTACGCTTCCGGGGCGCGGTCGAGCCCGCGGCGCGGTTCCCTACCCCAGCCTCACCTGCAGCACCGGCTGCACGCCCTTCGGATCGGCCTTTCCCTGGCTGCGCTTCATCACCTGGCCCACGAAGAATCCCATGAGCTTGGTCTCGCCCGATCGGTAGCGGGTCACCTCGGCGGGATGCGCGGCGAGCACCTCGTCCACCCAGGCGCCGATCGCGCCCTGGTCGCTCACCTGCAAGAGGCCGAGTCGTTCGGCGACGGCCTTGGGGTCGCCGGCCGGGCTCTGCGCGAGCTCGGTGTAGACCCGCTTGGCGGCCTGGTGGCTCACGACGCCATCGCGCACGAGCGAGACCAGACCGGCCAGGCGCTCCGCGGCGACCGGAAATGCGCCGGTCTCGTTGTAGCTGGTCATCACGTCGCCCATGACCCAGTTGGCCGCCGTCTTGGGCTCCGCCCCCGCACCGACCACCGCCTCGTAGTACTCGGCGAGCGCAATTTCGCCCGTGAGCACCCGCGCGTCGTACGCCGGCAGTCCGTAGGCCAGCTCGAGGCGGGCCCGGCGCGCCTCGGGCAGCTCGGGCAGCGCCTCGCGCTGGGCCCCGATCCACTCGGCCGCCAGCACCAGCGGGGGCAGATCGGGATCGGGGAAGTAGCGGTAGTCGTGGCTCTCCTCCTTCGATCGGAGCGCCCGCACCTGGCCGGAGCCGGCGTCGAACAGCAGGGTCACCTGGGCGATGCGCTCGCCCCGGTCGACCATCCCGATCTGCCGCGCCCGCTCCGCCTCGAGCGCCCGCTCCACGTTGGCGAACGAGTTCAGGTTCTTGACCTCGGTCTTGGTGCCGAGGCGGGAGTCGCCGGGACGCCGGATGGAGATGTTGGCGTCCACCCGGAGGCTGCCCTGCTCCATGCTGCAGTCGCTCACGCCGGCGTACACGAGAATCTGCCGGAGCGTCACCAGGTAGGCCCGGGCCTCGGCCGGCCAACGGATGTCGGGCTCGCTCACGATCTCGGCCAGCGGCGTGCCGGCGCGGTTGAGGTCGATCGCCGTCTTTCCGGGAAACCGGTCGTGGACGAGCTTTCCGGCGTCCTCCTCGATATGCAGGCGCGTGACGCCGACTTCGACCCGCCCCCGCTCGGGGGAGTCGAACGCCACGCGGCCGCCGGTTGCGAGCGGCTGGTCGAACTGCGAGGTCTGGTAGCCCTTGGGCAGATCGGGATAGAAGTAGTTCTTCCGGGCGAACAGGCTGGTACCGTGAACCGTGCAGCCGAGCGCGATGGCCGCGCGCGCGGCCAGCCGGATCGCCTCCGCGTTCGGCACCGGGAGTGCCCCCGGGAGTCCGAGGCAGGTCGGGCAGACGTTGGTGTTGGGCGGATCGCCGAACGTGGTCCGGCAGCCGCAGAACATCTTCGTCCGCGTGTTGAGCTGGACGTGCACCTCGAGGCCGACGACCGTCTCCCAACTCATCAACGCACCTCGGCCTCGGCGGCCACGGCGCGTTCGAGAGCGGCCGCGGCGGCGAGCATCCGTTCATCCTCGAAGAACGGCGCGACGATCTGCGCGCCGACCGGAAGCCCTTCGCTCCGACCCACGGGCAGGCTCAGTGCCGGCAGCCCGGCCAGGCTGACGGCGCAGACGAAGATGTCGGCCAGATACATGGCGACCGGATCCCCGGTCTTCTCGCCGGCGCGGAATGCCGGCGTGGGAGTGGTGGGCGTGAGCAGGAGGTCTACCCCGCCACCGAAGGCGCGCCGGAAGTCGTCCGCGATCAGGGCGCGCGTCCGCTGGGCCTTGCGGTAGTACGCGTCGTAGTAGCCGGCGCTCAGCACGTAGGTGCCCACGAGGATGCGGCGCTGTACCTCGGGGCCAAAGCCCTCGCCCCGCGTGGCCTGGTAGAGCGCCCGAATGTCGCCGGCAGGGCCCACCTTCCTGACCCCGTACCTGGCCCCGTCGAATCGCGCCAGATTGGCTGCCGCCTCGGCGGGCGCCACGATGTAGTAGGTGGGCACGGCATGGATGGAGTTGGGTAGCGACACGTCGACGAGCTCCGCGCCGAGCTCCCGCGCGGCGGCCTTCGTGCGGTCCATGCCTGCCGCGACGCCGGGATGCAGATCGGCCGGGAAGTACTCGCGCGGGAGCCCGATCCGCAGGCCCGTGAGGTCGGGAAGGCCCACCGGCACCGGCATCGGCGGCCGGTCCAGCGTCGTGGGGTCGAGCCGATCGTGCCCGCTGATGGCGCCGAGCACGAGGGCGGCGTCGTCCACCGTACGGCCGAAGACCGAGATGCAGTCGAGCGAAGATCCGAACGCCACCAGTCCGAACCGGCTCACGCGTCCGTAGCTCGGCTTCACGCCGACCACACCGCAGAAGCTCGCCGGTTGGCGGACCGAGCCGCCGGTCTCGGAGCCGAGCGCGGCGGGCACCACGCCGGCGCCGACCAGCGCGGCCGAGCCGCCGGACGATCCGCCGGGTACCCGGCTCGGATCGAGCGGATGCCGTACCCGGCCGAACGCCGAGTGCTCGGTCGAGGAGCCCATGGCGAACTCGTCCATGTTGGTCTTGCCCGCGACGAGCGCGCCTGCGGCGCGGAGGCGGGTCACGGCGGTCGCCTCGTACGGCGAGACGTAGCCCTCGAGGATGCGTGATGCGCAGGTCGTCGGGGCATCCATGGTGACGATGTTGTCCTTGAGCGCGATGGCCACGCCGTGGAGCGGCCCGCGCGCCGGCATCCCGTCCACCCGCGCGGCCTCGGCGTCGAGCAGCGCCTGCGACCAGTGGAGGGTGGCGTTGAGCCCGGCGGCGTCCGCCGCGGCGAGCCGGGCGCCGGTCTCCCGGGCCGTGTCGGCGCCGATCACAGGTCCTCCATCGCCCCGTGCCGCGGCACCAGGAAGAAGCCGTCGGCGAAGTCGGGCGCGAGCGCGGCGGGCGGACGCGCCAGCGGCACCGACCCCGGCACGTCCTCCCGCAGCGCGACCTGTGACGGCCCGGGGAGAAACGCCTCGGCCGCCGCCTCGGCCGGGACGCGGTCGAGCTGGGCCACGTAGTCCACGATGCGGTTGAGCTGCTCCACCAGCCGCGGCAGGTCTTCGTCCTTCACCGCCAGCTCCGCCAGCCTGGCCACATGGACCACTTCCTCGCGACCGATGGTCACGCGCTCTCCCATTCGCGCTCGAGACCCGCGAAGGCCACGAGCAGCTGCTTGACCCCGACTTCGGCGTCGTCGAAGGCGACCGAGACCTTGAGGTCCCGCCCGGTGCCCATCAATCCCTGAATGGTCCCGCTGCCGAACCGGCGATGTCGGACGCGCTCGCCCTTCACGTAGCGCGGTGTGTCCTGGGAGACCTCCTCGGGCGGGGCTGGAGCAGGCCGGTCGGCCGGCCGGGCCGTCGCGCCGCCCCAGCTGCCGCTCCGGCTCTCCGTGCGCCCCCCCGTGCGACCGCTCGACCGCCAGTCGGGAGCCCAGAGCGACGTCGTCCGGCGCTCGTCCAGGATGCCGGGCGGCAACGCGCGGAGAAAACGCGACGCCATCCCGGGCCGGAGCTCTCCGCCTCGCCGCCGGGCGCGGGCCCAGGTGAGGTACAGCTTGTCCTTGGCGCGCGTGAGCCCGACGTAGCAGAGCCTGCGCTCCTCCTCGAGTCCCTCGGGCTGCTCCTCGGCCCGGGCCAGCGGAAAGAGCCCGTGCTCGAGCCCCGTGAGCACGACGACCGGCCACTCGAGCCCCTTGGCCGTGTGGAGGGTCATCAGGGTGACACCCTCCTCGTTGCCCACCACCGTGTCGGCGGACGACAGCAGGGCGGCCTCGGCCAGGAATCGCTCGAGCGGGGTGCCCTCGGATTCGTCGGTAACCTCTTCCGACCAGTTGGCGGCGCTGGCCACGAGCTCGCGCACGTTCTCCCACCGGTCGGCGCCCTCGGGCCCCTCGGCGTGCAGCACCGCCTCGTAGTCGATCCCGCGGATGAGCTGCTCCAGGATGTCCGCGGGCGGCAGCCGGCGCGCGCGCTCGGCCATCCCATCGATGAACGTCGCGAAGTTCCGGAACGCCTCGCGCACGTTGGGTCTGAGGTCGGTGATCCCCTCGGCGCCGCGCGCCGTGTCGAGCAGCGGCTTGCTCCACTGCGCAGCCGTCCGGCCGAGCGTGGCCAGGCTGGTGTCGCCGAGTCCGCGGCGGGGCACGCCGACCGCGCGGAGGAAGGCCTCGTCGTCGGACGGGTTGGCGAGCAGCCGGAGGTAGGCCAGCAGGTCCTTGACCTCGCGTCGATCGTAGAAGCTGATCGCCCCGATGAGCCGATACGGGACGCCGGCCCGGCGGAAGGCCTCCTCGAGCGCACGCGACTGCGCGTTGGTCCGGTACAGCACCGCCATGTCGACGTAGCCCCAGTCTCCCGCGGCGCTCCGCCGCTCGAGTTCCCGCACCACCCACTCGGCCTCGTCCCGCTCGTCGGCGGCGGCGAGGAGTGTCACCGGCTCGCCGCCGCGGCGCCGCGTCGTGAGGGTCTTCCCGATCCGGCCGGTGTTTTCGGCGATGACGCCGTTCGCGGCGTCGAGCACCACCTGGGTCGAGCGGTAGTTCTCCTCCAGCCGCACCAGCCGGGTGCCCGGGAAATCCTTGAGGAACTCCTGCATGTTGCGCACGTCGGCGCCGCGCCAGCCGTAGATCGACTGGTCGTCGTCGCCCACGGCGAACACGTTGCCGTGGCTGCCGAGCAGGCGGATCAGCTCGTACTGGGCTCGGTTGGTGTCCTGGAACTCGTCCACGAGGACGAAGTTGAACTTGGCTTGATAGGCGCGGAGCCGGTCCGGATGCTCGCGGAAAAGCGTCAGGGGGTGCAGCAGCAGATCGTCGAAGTCCATCGCGTTCGCGGCCTTGAGCGCCGGGCCCATGGCGGCGTAGACATCGGCCGACACCTGCGCCAGCCGGTCGAACTGCGACACGCCGGCGGCGAGCTCCGAGGGCGGCGTCATCCGGTTCTTCGCCGCGGAGATCAGCGATTGCACCGCTCGTGGCGGGAACAACTTGGTCGAGTGTCCGCGCTGATCCATCAGCCGCTTGATCAGGCTGAGCCGGTCGTCCTCGTCATAGATCGTGAACTGACGCCGGAAGCCGAGCAGCTCGGCCTCGCGTCGGAGTAGCCGCGCCGAGAGCGAGTGGAAGGTTCCGATCCAGAGCCCCGACGGGTCGCGGTCGAGCAGACGCCCGATCCGCTGCTTCATCTCGCCGGCCGCCTTGTTGGTGAACGTGACGGCGAAAATCCGGTCGGGCGGTACGCCGTGCCGGTCGATCAGGTGGGCGATCCGGGTGGTGAGCACGCGCGTCTTCCCCGAGCCCGCGCCGGCGAGCACCAGGATCGGGCCGTGCACATGGTCCACCGCCTCCTGCTGCGCCGGATTTAGCGCGTGCCCCAGATCGGGCGCCGGAGTATCGATCACGCGGCGGGCTCCGCCAGCGGTATGCGTATCACGAAGCTTGCTCCCTTTTCCGTCGGTTCGAGCGTCAGGCTGCCGCGGTGGGCGTCTTCCACCACGCGCCGCGCGAGCGCCAGGCCGATGCCCCAGCCGCCGCGCTTGGTGGTGATCCCGGGCTCGAACAGCGTGCGGCGGATCTCGCGAGCGATGCCCGGGCCGTCGTCCATGACGCGGATCTCGCCCATGCCCTGCTGGGCGCCGACTCGCAGGATAATCGTGCCGGCGCGGCCCTGCAGGGCATCGATGGCGTTCTTCACCAGCGCTTCGAGCACCCATTCGAGCAGCACCGCATCCCCCAGCGCCACCGGCCCCATGCCGGGCGCCTCGAGCCGGAGCTCGATCGGATTGGCCCGCTTGGGGAGCCGCGGCCGGAAGTAGCCCGCCACGCGGTCGGCTAGCGCGCCCAGCCCCACCGGCTCACGCTTGGCCGGGTTGCCGATGCGCTCGAACCGCTGCGCCACGCGATCCAACCGCTCGGCGTCCGCCGCCAGATGCTCGGCCAGATCCGGCGGCGGCGTCGGGCGTGAGCGGACTCGCTCGATCCATCCCTGGAGGCTCGTGAGCGGGGTCCCCATCTGGTGCGCGGCCTCGCGGGCCATCGCCACCCAGAGCCGATCGCGCTGCGCCGAAATGGCGCTGCGGTAGGCGAAGATCGCCACCGCCACCATCACCGCGATCGTGAGCGCCTGCAGCACCGCGAGCGCGGTGAGGTTCCGCTGCGCCGGCAGCGGGCCGTAGTGCACGGTGCCGATCGTCTCGTCCACGATCGGCGGGTTCCAGCGGTCGAGCCGCGCCGCGAAGGCCTTGACTCTGGGGTCGTCCACCGGCGCCTCGAACGGGAGGTTGGCCGCCGCCGTCACCCGACCGCTCCGGTCGGTCACGATGAGCGGCAACCCCAGCGCCCGCACCTGGGCGCCCAGCCGGAGCAGCGCCTCGGCCTCAGCCCCGGGCCGCGGGTCGTTGAGTCCGCCGAACACCCCCGAATAGAGTCGGCTGGTGGCGGTCGCGTCGGCGCGGAAGTGGCGGAGCACCAACAGGCCCGAGCCGAGGCTCAGCCCGGCGAGCAGGGCCACGAGCACCACCACCATGGTGGGCGCGAGGCGCTGCAGCCGGTCCTTACGCACGCGAGACCAGGCGGTCCACGCCGAGGTACGGCACCAGCGCCTCCGGCACTCGCACCGATCCGTCGGCCGCTTGGTTGTTCTCCAGGAGAGCGATGATCGTGCGGGGGAACGCGACGCCCGATGCGTTGAGCGTATGCACGAACTCGGGCTTGGCCTTCGGCTCCGGCCGATAGCGGATGTTAGCCCGCCGGGCCTGGAAATCGGTGCACGTGCTCGAGCTCGACGCCTCGAGCCACGTGCCGACGCCCGCGGCCCAGACCTCGAGGTCGAAGGTGCGCGCGCTGCCGAAGCCGGTGTCGCCGGCGGCCAGCTCGACGACGCGGTACGGGATGCCGAGTTGCTGCAGTACCGCTTCCGCGTGACCCGTCAGGCGCTCATGCTCGGCGGGCGATTCCTCCGGCCGCGCGAACCGCACCAGCTCCACCTTGTCGAACTGATGCACCCGGATGAGCCCGCGGGTGTCCTTGCCATGGGCGCCCGCCTCCCGGCGAAAGCACGGCGTCCAGGCGCAGTAGCCCCGCGGCAGGTCGGCCGCGTCGAGGATCTCGTCCCGGTGGATGTTGGTGAGTGGCACCTCCGCCGTCGGAATCAGGAACAGATCGTCCGAGGGCACGCCGTAGAGGTCCTCTTCGAACTTCGGGAGCTGGCCGGTCGCTGTGGCGGTCGCCCGGTTCACCAGGTAGGGCGGCGCCACCTCCTCGTAGCCGTGGTCCCGCACGTGCAGGTCCAGCATGAAGCCGCCGAGTGCGCGGCTCAAGCGGGCGCCCAGCCCTTTCAGCAGCGGGAAGCCTGAGCCCGCGAGCTTGGCGCCGGCCGGCAGGTCGAGGATGCCGAGGGCCGCGCCGAGCTCCCAGTGCGGCCGCGGCTCGAAGTCGAAGCGGGGCGGCTCACTCCAGGTCCGGACTACCCGGTTGGCGGTGGCGTCGCCGTCGGGCGTCTCGTCGGCCGGAAAGTTGGGGAGCGCGAGCGCGCGCTGATCGAGCTCGGCTTCGACCTCGCGGAGCTCCGCGTCGAGCGCCTTGACCTCGTCGCCGGACGCCCTGAGCCGCCGCATCAGCTCTTCGGCCGGCTCCTTCGCGCGCTTGAGGCGGGCGACCTCCTCGCTCGCGGCGTTGCGCTCGGCCTTGAGCGACTCCGAGCGGACGAGCAGGTCGCGCCGTTGGCGGTCGAGGTCGAGAATCGCGTCGAGGAGCGGGCCGACGGACGGGTCGCGGCGACGCAGCAGCGAGGCGCGGCACCCGTCGGGGTCCTGGCGCAGACGCTTGAGATCGATCACGGACGCTCAGTTTTTGGGGAGGCCGGGGAGCAGGTCCTTGAACCCGCAATTCAGGTCGGACAGCCGCTGGAACGTGACGGTGCTGTCCTGGAAGCTCAGGATCTCGAGCTTGCCGTAGAAAGGCACGCCGAGGGAGGTGCACACGACGCGGGAGCGGACGACGAAACGATCACCTACCGCAACCGGCACGGCGGAATCGGTCACGTAGCCGTTGCTCTGCGCCCGGGTGATCCCATCGAACGTATCGCTCCGCTTCTGCAGGCCGGGATTGGCCGTGCTGCCCGACAGGCCAAGCGCAGCCCGCGGCAGGAAGATGCGCTGGTAGGTGTCGTCCGGAAGCTGGCGGATGTTGTACGCAAACTCGAAGTCCACCGACTGGTCGGTGCGGACGGCCCCGGTGCTGATGTTATAACCGCTCGGTGTCGAGATCGGGGTGCCCTCGAGCGAGCCGATCGTCACCGTGTCCACGACGTTGGTCTCGGTGGGATCGGGCAGGTTGTTGGCGTCGCTACAGGCCGCCAGGATGGCCAGCGGGAGCAGCAGAAGGAGGCGGCGAATTCGGTGCATGAAGGGGGAAGGTTAAGGCCCGCGCGAAGAGGGGTCAACTGCCAATCATTTCTTGACTTCGACCGGGACGTTCCCTACGTTGCGCAACGTTTCCCGCTGACCTGGAGTTCCGTCCCATGACACAGTTGGGAGAGGTCGTCCACAGCCTCGCCGCGCGCGACGGCGTTGAGGCCGTGCTGCTCCTGAGCGGCGACGGTCTCCCGATCGACCACGTCGCGCGCGGACCGTTCGATGCGGAGACGGTGGCGGCGCTCGCGGCCACACTGGCCAGGCACGTGGCGCTCCTCGGCACGGGCGCGGGCTGCGGCTCGCCGGCCACGGCCGTGCTCGAGTTCGACGGCGCACTCCTGGTGCTGGCCCGAGCGAGCGCCGGCGACTGGCTCGCGCTCAAGGCCACGGCCGACGCCGACATCGGTCCCCTGCTCTACGACCTGCGCCAGCATCGCGCGGCGCTCGCGCCGCTGCTCTGATGCGCTGGGCCGTTCTTCTGGCCGGCGGCTCGGGCACCCGGTTCTGGCCGCTGAGCACGCCGCGTACCCCGAAACAGCTGTTGCCACTCTCCGGCGCCGGATCCACCGCGGAAGAGGCGGTCGAGCGCCTGGCGGGGTTGATCCCGCGCGAGCGCATCCTGGTCGTCGCGGGCGAGGGCCTTTCGGCCCGGCTCGGGACGATGGTCAATCTCCCCGCCGACAACTTTCTGGTCGAGCCGCAGGCCGCGTCTACCGCGCCGGCCCTCATCTGGGCCACGTGGGAGGCGCGCCGGCGAGACGCCGATGCCGAGGTGCTGTCCCTGCACGCCGACTGGGCCGTGGGCGACGCCGCCGCCTTCCGCCGCACGGCGGACAGCGCCCTCGCCACCGCACGCCGTCACGACCGGCTGGTCACGGTCGGCGTCGTCCCGTCGCGCCCCGAGACCGGCTACGGCTACATCGTCCCGGGCGCGCCGCTCGACGACGGCGCGCGCACCGTGGCGCGCTTCTCCGAGAAGCCGGACGCGGCCACGGCGCTCGACCTCATGGCGGCGGGCGCGCTCTGGAACAGCGGCCTCTTCGCCTGGACCGCCGATCGCCTCTTGGCCGAGACCGGGCAGCACACGCCGGAGGTTGCGATCGCCGTGCCGCGACTCGAGGCGGGCGACGTCGCGGGCTTCTTCCGCGAGGTGACGCCGATCTCGATCGATGTCGGGCTGCTCGAGCGGAGCAGTGCCGTGGCGGTGGTGACCGGGGCGTTCGCATGGGATGACGTCGGCACGTGGCAGGCGCTCGGTCGGCTCCGGCCGAAGGATCCCAGCGGCAACGTGCTCGTCGGCCCCGGAATGATTCACGAGTCGCACGACTGCATCGTCTGGTCCGACGGCGACCCGGTGGTGCTGTTCGGCGTGCAGGACCTCGTCGTCGTGCACGCGAACGGCCGGGTGCTCGTCATGCCCACCGAACGGGCGGCGGCCATGAAGCAGCTGCTCGATGCGCTGCCCCCCGCGATACGCGACATCGACGCATGACCGCGCTCTACCTGCTGGAGCCCGACCGACCGGGCCCCGCCTGGGCCCCCTTCGCGGGCGTCCGGCCACTCGCGGAGCTCCGCGCCGGCGCCTGGCGGATCCGCGAGCGCTGGGAAGCCGCCGGCAACGCGGAGGCCACGGCGATCCTCGGCGTTCACGTCGACGGGTTCCACGAGGGGGACGAGCCTCGCGTGCAGGCGCCCGCCCCGATCGACGGGCCGGCCGTCATCGGCGCGTCCTGGTTCGCGCCTACCGGTGCGCGACTCCCTGACCTCGGTGCTCTGACCACGGGTGGCGCCGTCGGCAGGCTCCAGCACGACGGCGCAACCGTAGGGTGGACGGTGCCGGCGGGTCGCCGCTGGAGCGGAGCGGACCAGGTCGGCGACCCGGTCGAGATCGACGGCCTGGTGCTCCGCGGCGCGTTCGACCTGGTGACGGCGCTCGAGCGGTTTCTGCCCGAGGACTGCGCCGACCTCCGCGCCGCGCCGACCACCGGGATCCCCCTCGGCAGCATCGTGCTGGGCGATCCGGCGGACGTGGTCGTGATGGGTGCCGCCGTCGAGCCGGGCGTCGTGTTCGACGTCCGCCACGGGGCGGTCGTGGTGGCGGAAGGCGTCGAGGTCCGCCACGGCACCCGGCTCGAAGGACCAGTGTACGCGGGACGGGGGTCCAAGCTGCTGGGCGGGTTCATCCGGGGATCGGCCATCGGACCCGAGTGCCGCATCCACGGGGAGGTCTCCGCCAGCGTCTTCCTCGGCTACGCCAACAAGAGCCACGACGGGTTCGTCGGCCACAGCGTGGTGGGACACTGGGTCAACCTCGGCGCGCTCACCACGACATCCAACCTCAAGAACACCTACGGCCCGGTGCGGCTGGAGCTGCCCGGCGAGCGCATCGAGACCGGTCGCCGCAACCTCGGCACGCTGTTCGGCGATCACGCCAAGACGGCCATCGGCACCATGCTCCCGACCGGCACGGTGATCGGCGCCGGCGCGAACGTGTTCGGTCCGCCGGCGCCCCCCAAGTACGTGCCACCGTTCGCGTGGGGCAGCGAGGGCGACGAGCGGCAGACCGCGGACGGGTTCCTGCGAGTGGCCGAGCGGGTAATGATCCGGCGCGCGGTGGAGCTGACGCCCGAACGGCGCCGCTCGCTCGAGCGGACGTTCGCGCGCAGCATGGGGGGCTGATGCGGCTCTACGTCCTGGGCTCCGGGTCCCGCGGCAACTGCTTCGCCGTCGAGGCGGACGGCGTGGCGATTCTGCTCGACGCGGGCTTCAGCTCCCGCGAGATCGAGCGCCGCGCGGAAGCGGCGGGGCTGGATCTGTCGGGCGTTGCGGGGATCGCGCTCACCCACGAGCACGGCGACCATGCCCGTGGCGCCGCACGGCTGGGCCAGCGGCTCGGTGTTCCCATTCTCACGGCGCCGGGCACCTGGGATCGGCTCTCGGGCTCGATGCCGCGCGGGACTCACCGGGCCATCGGCCTCCGCGCAGCGGTCGAGCTCGGCCCGTTTCGCGTCGAGGCCTGTCCGACGAGTCACGATGCCGCGGATCCCGTGGCCCTCGCCGTCCGCGGCCCCGGCGGTACCGCGGTGGGTATGGCGTACGATCTGGGCCGCCCGACGACCGCGGTCCGCTACCTGCTCAAGAACCTGACGGCGATCGTGCTCGAGGCGAACCACGACGAGATCCAGCTCCGGACCAGCGGGTATCCGCCGGTGGTGCAGCGTCGAATCGCGGGATCCGGCGGCCATCTGTCGAATCGGGCCGCCGCCGAACTACTGGCCGAACTGCACCACCCCGGATTGGCGGTGGTGGTGCTGGCCCACCTGAGCCAGCGCTGCAACAGCGCGGACGATGCGCGCGCCACCGTGGCCCCGGCGCTGTGCCGGGTAGGGTTCGGGGGATCGCTCCACGTCGCGTCCCAGGACGTGCCGCTGCCGGCGATCGACGTCGTGGCGCCGGCGCAGGTGCAGCTCAGGCTGGCGCTGTAGGCCGGAGCGGCGGACGGTGGGACGGTGGGACACTGCGGGACAGGCGGAGAGGTGTCATCCCTCGCTGCGCTCGGGATGACACTTCGCTACCTTCGCGTCCGCCTGTCCGCCTGTCCGCCTGTCCGCCTGTCCGCCTGTCCGCCTGTCCGCCTGTCCGCCTGTCCGCCTGTCCGCCTGTCCGCCTGTCCGCCTGTCCGCCTGTCCGCCTGTCCGCCTGTCCGCCTGTCCGCCTGTCCGCCTGTCCGCCTGTCCGTCCGCCCTACGAAGGATTCAACCCCGGATCCGGTGGCACGGGAATCGTGTCCGGCCGCGGCGTCGGCGGGCCGACGCGCTGGAAGTTGACCGGCTCGTTGAGATCGCCGCCCGACAGGGTGAGGTTCTTGCCCTTGAGCTTGAGCCGGTAGTTGACCCACTCACCTCCGAGCGCCAGCGCCAGGCTGTCGCCCACGATCCGCCACCGCACCGTCTGGCTGCCGTAGCTCGCGCTGCTGTCCGATCGCACGATGACAGTCCGCGGCCCTTCCTTCTTCTGGTCCTGCTTCAAATCGAACTTCCACGTTCCCAGGATCGCCGGCTGCTGCGCGGAGGCCACGCGGGGCAGCGTCAGTCCTGCCACGATCAGGATGCAACCGAACTTCACTGTGTCCCCCTGGATGACGGAAACCCTGTCGGCTCGACTGCGGCTGTAGTCTAACCGCGGGCTTCGTGCCAACCAATCGGTCTCATCGGCTCCCGAGCGGCAAGCCGAACCCGACCGCGAGCTGCACGTCGTTTTGCGTCTTCTTCGTCGTGCCGCCAAGCGTCGGGCCCTGCGTGGTGTCCTCGAGGCGGGTGCCGTAGACGTAGTCGTCCGCGGCCACGTAGAAGCTGAGCAGGCCGCCGAGGTGAAATCCGAGCGTGGTCCCGACCACGGCGCCGATGTCGTCCTTGTCGGTGGCGTTCGCGTAGGCATCGCCACTCCGGCGCACGTAGCTCCCGCCGCCGTTGACGCTCAGCCACACCGGTGCCGTGACCGGGAGGAGGTACAATGTCGCGCGGGCGGTCCCGAACAACAGGTTCGCCTTGGTCTTGGTCGGGTTGCCGGTCTGCAGGTCGATCTTGAGATCGCTCGGCACATAGGTCACCGACGTGAGGATCCCGAACCGGGGGCTGATATTGACTCCCAGGCGCCCGCCGACCGCCAGGCCGACCTCCTGTTTGAATTCCTCGCCGTTCGCGGCCTTGATCAGCTCCGTCGTGGGGATGTACACGCCGATCGTCGGCGAGATGGTCAGCTTCTGGGCGAGCGCGGACCGGGCGCCGGCCAGAGTCGTCGCCAGCGCGAGGGCGGCGGCGCGGGCGAGTGCGCGATTCATGACGGTCTCCTGAGGATCGAGGAAGTGACCGGCGGCCGGTGATGACCGCGGCCAGGACGTAGACGTAGGGTCGGCCGCGGGATTCTCACTTGCCGGCCGTCTGGTTCACCGGCCGTCGCGCCGGTGCTGGATCCACTGGCGTGCCATGGTGGTCGACGCCATGGCCTCCCGGAGGCATTGCCCCGGCGACGATCGCCTGACGCGGGTACCGGAAAACATGCTCGCCGCCGTTGCCCCGAGACCGCCGGTGGGATCTCCGGCCTGCAGGCTGACGGTGCAGGCCAGGAGGCGCGTTGCGCGTGCGCGGAGTGTTGGGCTGCCGGCGGCGGCCACCGCGAGCAGCAGGAGGATGACCATCCCACGACCGCGGACTAACCGGAACAGGGCCAACATCGTTGCCTCCGCGTCGTTCGGATGGGTGGCTACTTCCGCCGCACGATCTCGAGCCTGGGATCCTTGTCCGTCTTGGTCTTGCCTGGCTCGACGACCGGGGCCGGCTGTCCGGCCGGGAGCCCGGTGGCGAGGGCCGCCTGGACGGCCGCGAGGCGCGCCGCCCCCAGCGACTTGACGACGGCGTCGTCGTAGCGACGGTCCAGGTACAGATCGACCCGATAGGACGCGCCGGCCTGCGCCATCGCCGCGGCCAGCCGGGCCATCGCCTGATCGAATGCCGGCGTGCCAGCGGGCGAAACCCGCGGCATACCGCCGATCCAATCGATATTCCGCACTACCGTCTTCCCCTTCGCGAGCTCGGCCGCGGGATCGGGCGACAGTCCGACCGTCTGCCCCGGAGCTTCGGTCGTCGCCCCGCCGGCGGCGGACATCTGCGGCGCCATCATCGCCTGCATCTGCTGCATCTGCGCCATCTGCGCCACCATCATCGCCTGCTGCTCAGCCGTGCCGGCGCCGCGCTCGCCGCCCCGTCCGGCCTGCATCGCCGCCAGCTGGGCCGCCGGGAGGCCGAGCGAGGCACCGCCCGCCCCGGCCATGCCAGCGCCCGCCATGCCCGCCCCAGCCATGCCGGCGGCCCCGCCCATGCCGGGCATGCAGCTATTCCCGCTCGCGGCGCCTACCGCCCCCTGGGCCGCGCCCGCCACGCTCTTGCTGGCCGCGGCGTCGATGGCGCCGGCGACCAGCTGCCCTCCCGGCACCATGGTGCAGGCGGCCACCTTGGCGACCTGCTGGACCAACTTGTTCTTGGCCACGCCCTTCACCTTGCCGAACAGGCCGCCGTGCTTCTTGTGGACGGTGTCGGCCGCGGGGACGGCGGTGGAGTCGGCGTCGGCTGGATCACCCGCGGTCGTGGCGATCGCGCCTGTCTCCGTGGGCGCCATGGCAGGCGGTTTGGCCGCAGCCTTCTTCGAGCCTTGTGCATGACCGGTCGTGGCGATGACACACACCGCGAACAGCGCAGCGATGAGTGGGGTGGTCAGATGCAATTTCATGGGTCCTCCGAAGTGGTCGCCGTCCTGCGCTCGAGGCGGCCGTGCGGTGCGTCGGGGTGACATCTCAGGTCCTGCCGGGCGGCTTCTGCGAGCCTTGCCGGGGTCTCACGCGGACTCCATGTTGGAGTGGCGGGCCAGCCACGTCCCGAAGAGACCGAGGAGCTGCTCGCCGGATTCGAAGCTACGCTTTTCTCCCGTACCCAACCGCTCGATCTGACCCGCCACCCGCTCGGGCTCTCCCGCCCGCTGGGCGAGGCGGATCATGAAGTAGTCGAACCGGTCAGGGTCGGTGTCGTCGGGGGCGCCTGTGGGCATCGTAGCCGGCCTTGTATTGGTGAACGTGGACTCCAACTTAGGTCCCGGCCCGCAGGGACCCGTCAAGCAGGCCGTCAAGTCTCCGTGACAGTGCCGTTTAGCCCACCGTCTCTGCTCGTGCTCCGCGCCCTCGGTGAGGTCCGCCTGGACGGCGGCTCGGCCGGCTTGGCCAGCCGCCGCAAAGAGCTGACGCTGCTCGCCTTTCTCGCTCGCCGGACTCCCGCTGCCGCCACCCGGGCCGAGCTTGCCTCCCTGCTGTGGGAGGATCGCGCCGACGCCAAAGCCCGGCAGTCTCTCCGGCAGGCACTCCTGGATCTCAAGCGAGCGCTGGGGGACGGCCTGATCTTCGACGGCGATTCGGTGCGGCTCGAGGCAGGCCTCCGCCTCGACGCCCGCGCGTTCGAGGAGGAGTTGGCCCGCGGCAACCCAGCCGGCGCCGTCGAGTGGTGGCGGGGTGACTTCCTCGCCGGGATGGACGACGTCGGAGGGGAGCGCTTCCGGGGCTGGGTGGAGGCCGAGCGCGAGGGCCTCCGCCGCCAGCTCGAGATGGCCTACGAGCAGCTCCTGCTCGAATGCGACGCGCGGGGTGACCGGGCCGCCCAGCTCCGTCACGCCGAGCGATGGGCGGAGCTTCGGCCGCTCGACGAGGCCGCGCAGCGGCGCGTCATCCAGGCGCTCGACGCGGCCGGCCGGAGCGCCGAGGCACGCGGGCGGCACGCCGCCGTCACCGCTCGCCTGCGCTCCGAGCTGGACGCCGAGCCGACCGCCGCGTTCCTCCGGCTCGGCGAGCGGCTTGCGCGCGCCCCCGCGCCGCCCGCGGATCGGCGGATCGGCTCGGCGGCCTTGTTCACTCCCGACCTCGTCGGCAGGGATGGCGCCCTCGGCGTGCTCCGCGCGGCATGGAGCGAGGTCCGCAGCGGCGCGCGGGTGATCGTGCTTGTGGCCGGCGACCCGGGCATCGGCAAGACCCGCCTCTGCGACCAATTTCTGCTCGAGCCCTCCGTGTCGGCCGGGACAGCAATCCTGCGCGTTCAGCCTGCTCGAGCAACCGCGCCGGCGGGGGGGACGGTGCTGCGGCAGCTCCTTGCGCCGCTGGTCTCGATGCCGGGCGTAGGAGCTGCCCGTCCGCAGGCGCTGGCCGAGGTAGCGGCGGCGGTACCGGAATTCCGGGAACGGTTTCCGGACCTGCCGCCGGCCACGGGGCGAGACGAGGCCCTGGGCGAAGGCCTGGCCGAAGTGCTGTCCGCGGTCGCGGACGAGCGGCCCCTGATTCTCTTCCTCGATGACTTCGGGGCGCTTGATCCGGCCGCGCAGTCCATGGTGACCTACGCGCTCGGACACCCCGGGGCCCCGTTGTTGGCCATCGTCACCACGGGTTCGGAGGGTGCCGAAGGCTCACCGGGGTTGGCCGGGTTGCGAACGCTGCCTGAGCTCCGCCGCCTGACGCTGCCGCCGCTGGAGGTCCCGCAGGTCGAGGCGATGCTGCAGACGATGCTGGCGCTTGGCGCGGACGATCGCCACCGTTTGGCCACACGGCTGCACGCGGTGGGAGGAGGCAACCCTTCCTACACGGTCGAAATGGTGTCCGCGCTGGTGGACGATGGCAGTCTCAGCGCGGCGCCGAGCGGCACGTGGCACCTGGCCGAGTTGGAGGCGGGCCACCTGCCGCTCCCGCGCAGCCTGCGCGAGGCGGTTGGGCGGCGGCTCGCTCAGCTGGATCCCGGGAGCCTCGCGGTGCTCGATGCCGCCGCGGTGCTCGGACCGGTGTTTCGGCCTGAGTTGCTGGCGGCCGTAGCCGGCCTGGCGTTGTCGGCGGCGGAACCGGCCCTCGGAGAGCTGCTGACGCGACGGGTCATCCGACGCGTGCCTGGCACGGGGGACACGTTCGAGTTCGCCCAGGAGCTGATCGCCCGGGTGGCCTACGAGCGGGTGCCTCCGGAGTCGCGCCACCAGCTCCACCGGGCCGCAGCTCGGGCCTGGCGAGCACAGCGCGGACGCCCCGGGGCCGCGGCCGCTGCCGCCTACCATCTGGAGCGCGCCACGGCCGGCGGACACGCGACGCGCTGGCCCTGGTGGGCACGGGCCGGTGTCGCCGCCGCTCTCACGGCCGCTGCCGCCGCACTCGGCTGGTTGTGGGCGCTCGGGCCCGAGCGGCGCGCCACGCTCGCCACTCTCCTCACGCGTCCAGCCGCGACGCTGGTGACCAACCGGATCGTGGTCGCCCCATTGGCCAACCGCACCGGCGATTCCACACTCTCGCCGGTCGGCGACATGGCCGCGGACTGGATCGCGCGCGGCCTCACCCAGACCGCGCAGTTCCAGGTGGTGGATCCCCGAACGGCGTGGCTCACGGCCAAGCTGGTGACGCGCTTGCCACGCCTGCTGCGGCCGGCCGAGGTCGCCGTGGGCATCGCGCAGGAGACCGGGGCCGGGCTGGTGGTCTCCGGGAGCTACTACCGCGAAGGCGACAGCCTCCGGTTCGAGGTGCAGATCACCGATGTCGCGTCCCACAAGCTCACCCGATCGCTCGACCCGGTGAGCGCGGCGACCGGGGATCCGGCGAGCGTGATCCCGACGCTCGCCCGGCGCACCGTCGCGACCGTGGCCACGGCGGTGGACACCCTGAGCTCGGGCATGGCCGCGGGGCTCGGCCAGCCACCGTCGTTCCAGGCGTACGACGAGGTGAGCCGCGCGTGGGAAAGCTTCTGGCGCGGTGATACGGCGGACGTCTACCGGCGGACCGCGCGGGCGAGCGCGCTCGACAGCACCTACATGCCGCCGCGCCTCATGCTGGCGTACGTGCGCTCGCTGGATGGCCAGTGGCCGATCGTGGACTCCATCGTGCGGCAGATCGCCGCCCGCCGGCAGCGACTCACGCCTGCCGAGAACGCGATCCTCGACGGGCTGGAGGCGAATCTCCGAGGGGATCGCCAAGGCCGCGTCCGGGCCGCGCGCGACCTCGCCCGCCTCACGCCGGGGTCGTTCGAGGGCTACACGCTGCTGGCGGACATGACGCTCAGCGTCGGCGAGCCCAAACAGGCGATCGACGCGCTGTCGCACGTGGACCCCGACCGCGGCTTTCTGCTGTTCTCGGCGATCTACTGGCAGACCATGACCCGCTCGCTCCACGAGCTGACGCGGTATCCGGACGAGCTCGCGGTCGCGCTCCGGGGCGTGCGCCGGTTCCCGGATGATCTCGGCCCGCAGGTCGCGCTCATCCGCGCGTATGCCGCGCTCGGGCGGACGGACGATGTGGGCCGGGAGGTCGAGCGCGAGCTGGGGCGCGATCCGCAGCCGAGGCTGGACCTGGCCTACCGGCTGCTCGTCGCCGCCGCGGAGCTCCGCGTCCACGGCCACGTCGACGCGGCCGATCATCTACTCGGGTCGATCGATCTCACCGGGCCGCTGACCGCTCCGGCGGACCGGACGCCCGACGCCGAGCGGATCGGCGCCGATCTGCGCTATCAGGCCGGTGCCTGGGCCGACGCGAAGCAGCGCTACAAGGAGAACCTGACGCGCTACCCCACGGACATCGAGTCGCTGGCCGGCATCGGCGTCTCGGCGGCGCGGCTGGGCGACCGTGCCGCGGCCGCGGACTGCGATGGCCGCCTCGCGGCCTGGTCCCGTCCCTTCGCCCTCGGGCGTACCACCTACGGCCGGGCCCGCATCGCCGCCGTGCTCGGCGATTCGGCCAGGGCGGTGGCGCTGCTTTCGCAGGCGTTCCGTGAAGGCTATCCGGTAATCTCGATCTGGGAGCGGCACGTCCACAGCGAGCGGGATTTCATCGGGTGGCAGACCTACGAGCCATTCCGGGCGCTGCTGGGCCTGCCCTAAGAGGGCGTTGCGAACCCAGGAGTCACCTTGAGCCCGTTCGCTACGCTCATGGTAAACTCCGCGACGGGGGCATGCGTCGAGGCCTGGCTCCTTCGCTGGGCTCAGGATGACTCGGTATTGAAACGCCGCACTCTGAGCCGCAGGGAGGATTGGCGGGCCGGCTGGCGAACGCACGACGCCCCGGACCGTGGCCCGGGGCGTCGCTGGTTCGGCCCGGTCGCGAGACCGGGGGTCCTGCGTGTGCTGCTAGTACATCCCGCCCATGCCGCCGCCCGGAGGACCGCCAGCCTGGGCCGGCTTGTCTTCCTTCTTTTCCACCACCACGCACTCCGTGGTGAGGAGCAGGCCGGCGATCGACGCGGCGTTCTGCAGCGCCGTGCGGGTGACCTTGGTCGGGTCGATGACCCCCGACTTCACCAGATCCTCGTAGCTGTCCGTGGCGGCGTTGTAGCCGAAGTTCTTCTCCTTCGACTCGCGCACCTTGGCCACGATGATCGAGCCTTCGGCGCCCGCGTTCTGGGCGATCATCCGGATCGGCTCTTCCAGCGAGCGGCGCACGATGTCGACGCCGATCTTCTCGTCCTCGGTGCCGCGGATCTTGTCCAGCGCGCTCTGGGCCCGCAGCAGCGCGACGCCGCCGCCCGGCACGATGCCCTCTTCCACGGCCGCACGGGTCGCGTGCAGCGCGTCCTCGACGCGGGCCTTCTTCTCCTTCATCTCGGTCTCGGTCGCGGCGCCGACGTTGATCACCGCCACCCCGCCGGAGAGCTTGGCCAGCCGCTCCTGCAGCTTCTCGCGATCGTAGTCGCTGGTGCTCTTCTCGATGGCGGCCTTGATCTCGTTGATGCGGCCCGAGATGTCGCCTTCCTTGCCCTTGCCGTCGACGACCGTGGTGTTGTCCTTGTCGACCACGGTCCGCTTGGCGCGGCCCAGGTCATTGAGCGTGGCGTTCTCGAGCTTGAAGCCGACTTCCTCGGAGATGACCTGACCGCCGGTGAGGACGGCGATGTCGCGGAGCATCTCCTTGCGGCGGTCACCGAAGCCCGGGGCCTTGACGGCCACGACCTTGAGCGTGCCGCGGAGCTTGTTCACGACCAGCGTGGCCAGCGCCTCGCCCTCGACGTCCTCGGCGATGATCAGCATCGGACGGCCGCTCTGCGCGACCTTCTCGAGCACGGGGAGCAGCTCCTTCATGGCCGAGATCTTCTTGTCGTGGATCAGGATGTAGGCGTCGTCCAGGACCGCCTCCATCTTCTCCGGGTCGGTCACGAAGTAGGGCGACAGGTAGCCGCGGTCGAACTGCATGCCGTCCACGGTCTCCAGCGTGGTCTCGAGGCCCTTGGCCTCCTCGACCGTGATCACGCCGTCCTTGCCGACCTTCTCCATCGCATCGGCGATCAGGTTGCCGATTTCCTTGTCGTTGTTGGCGGAGATGCTGCCCACCTGGGCGATCTCCTTCTTGCCGGCTGAGGGCACCGACATCGTGCGCAGGTGCTCGACGATCGCCTCGACGGCGCGGTCGATACCCCGCTTGAGCTCCATCGGGTTGGCGCCCGCGGTGACGTTCTTGAGACCCTCGCGGAAGATCGCCTGCGCGAGCACGGTCGCGGTGGTGGTGCCGTCGCCGGCGAGATCGGAGGTCTTGGTGGCGACCTCCTTCACCATCTGGGCGCCCATGTTCTCGATCGGATCGCTGAGCTCGACCTCCTTGGCCACCGTCACGCCGTCCTTGGTGACCGTGGGCGAGCCGAACTTCTTGTCGATGACGACGTTCCGCCCCTTCGGCCCGAGCGTCACCTTGACCGCTTCGGCGAGGGCGTCGACGCCGCGCTTGAGTTTGGCGCGGGCATCGGTATTGAAGAGAAGCTCCTTCGCTGCCATCTGTCTGTTCTCCTTGGGATGCGGGCTGGCTTCAGCCGAGCTTGGCGAGGACGTCGGACGCCTTGATGATGACGTACTCGTCGCCGTCGAACGTGTAGGGAGTGCCGCTGTACTTGCCGTAAATGACCTGGTCGCCGACCTTGACGTCGACCGGAATGCGCGCGCCCTTCTCGAACCGGCCCGGCCCGACCGCGATGATCTCGCCCTGGGTCGGCTTCTCCTTGGCGGTGTCCGGGATGTACAGGCCCCCGCGCATCGACTCGGTCTCCTCCGACGGCATGATGACCACGCGGTCCTCGAGGGGGTGGATCTTGAGGCCGGGCTTGGCCTTGGTAGCAGTTGCCATCGCTCCTCCACAGCATGTTTGGGTGACGTAAGGCATTTGTAGACAGCGCGTTGGCACTCTCATACGCTGAGTGCCAAGGACTGGTCGCAAAGATAAGCCGAAGCGCTCCGCTGTCAAGCGCCAAGATGAGCAATCGGAATGCCCGGAATCGAGGCCAAATCGGCAGGAGGACCGCTCCGCCGCTGGCTGTGTCGACAGCCTCCGGCCAGTCCGACAGCCTGGGTCGTCGCTCGGTCGCGGCGACCCCCTTACAGATCGAACCGCAGTTCCGCGCCCAGGTACCGGCTCTCCCGCCGGAAGAACTGCCGCTGGGTCGACAGCCCGTCATGAGCGATGAGCGCGATGCCGATCTCGCGCCCGCCGTCGGCCCCGGCCAGGGCGACGCCGAGCTTGGCCGACGAGCTGATTCGCCAGTGCGTCGCGGCGCTCCCCTCGAAAAACACGCCGGCGACCGGACGAACGACTCCGCCGAGCAGGCTCCCCATCGGATGGCCGCGGAAGTCACCGGCGAGCGCCGCCCCCGGCCGGCGGAGCGAGAGCTCGTCGATCAGCACGTAGCTCAGGTTGCCGGTGACCCGCACCGGCCCGGTTCCGTACGTGACCCAGGCGCCCGCGACTTCGCGGGTCCAGTCGATCCGGCTGGCGCCGAACCGGTCGCCGTACTCATCGCCGAGATGGCTGCTCTCGTGGTAGATCTCCCCGGTGAGGATCCAGGCCCCGAGCACGGCGGTCGTGTTGAGGCCGACCACCCAGTCGTTGCTGATGAGCGCGCTCTTCCGGTCGCCCAGGCTGAACCGGCCGTAGACCTGGGTGCCGAAGCCGAGCGTCACCGGGCGCGGTCCGCGGCGGAGGGCCAGCACGGGAAAATTCTCGCCCACGCCGACCTCCGCCTCCGGCTCGCGGCCGAAATCGCTTTCTCCGCGGCGGGCCGAGATGATCCGGCCGACCAGCCCGTGGACTCTGGGCGAGGCCTCCGGCAGCTCGAAGCTCGCGACCCGCGGAAAGATCCGGGCCTGGGCCGTCAGGGAGTGGTTGGTGAAGCAGAGCAGCGCCAGCAGGATCGGCCATCCACGGCTGCTTGACATTGACCTCGCGCCTTCTGATAGTTCCGCCTGCCTGCGGCCGTCCCGTTTCGGCACGTCGAACGCGGGTAACTTGTCCGGCGGCCAGGAGTGGCGCAATGCCGCGCCGACACCGTTCCCGTCCCCCGTCGCGGAGTCTGGATGATGCTGTGGAGTCTGCTGCTCGCCGCCTCGATCGTCGCGAGACCGGGCCCGGGCGCGCCCACGACCGTGAGCGTGACGATCGACTCGTCCAAGCACGAGCTGACCATTACCGCCGGTCCGTACGATCTGCCCAACATGCCGCCGATGGACAGCCACGCCATGATGGATCTGGGCATGTCGCACGACACCCCGGTCCAGCATTTCGCCTGGCCGGTGGATGGGTGGTTCCGCGGCTTTCGGGTGGATCTGGCGGACGCCAAGGGCCAACCCGTGCCACGGCACGTGATGCACCACCTTATCATGGTCAACTTCAGCCGCCGCCAGCTGCTCTACTCCGCGGCCGAGCGTCTGATGGGCGCCGGGACCGAGACCGACGACGAGGTGAGCGTGCCGAAGACGATCGGCGTGCCGATGTCGCCGGGCATGAAGCTCGGCATGTACGTGGCCTGGCACAACGACACCGGCAAGGACCTCGATGGCGTCTACCTCAAGCTGACCATGCTCTGGACGCCCAAGAATCAGAATCCGCGGCCGGTCAATTCCCTGCCGATCTACATGGACGTGAACCTGACCGTCGGCGGGAGCAACACCTTCGACGTGCCGCCGGGCAAATCCTCGAAGGCCTACGAGTTCACCCTTCCCATCGGCGGGCGGCTGCTCGGCGTGGGCGGCCACATGCACGACTACGGCGTGGGCGTTCGGCTGGAAGACGCCGAGACCGGCAAGGTCATCACGAGCATCGTCGCCACCCGGGACTCGAACGGCAAGCTGGTCAAGATGAGCCGCAAGCTCTTCGGGGTGAGCAGTGAAGGCCTCAAGCTCAAGGCGGACCACAAGTATCGGGTCGTGGGCCAGTATGACAACCCGACCGGGGAGACCAGGGTCAAGGGCGCGATGGCGCACATGGTCGGCCTCTTCGTTCCGGACGACATGAGCAAGTGGCCCCGGATCGACCCGAGCGACCCCACCTACCAGCGTGACCTGGCCTCCCTGCAGGTGCGCGGCGAGCGGACCGGGATGCCGCACGAGGGCCACGAGGGGATGCAGATGGACGGCCAAATGGATCATGGCCAGATGGATCACGGCCAGGGTGGCCAGGCCACTCACCAGTAGCAACACGGCCAGCTCGATGCGGACGTGAGAAGGGGGCGTGCCTCGGCACGCCCCCTTCGTTTCTCAGCGCTGCGGCTCGCCGCTTCAGTCCAGGATGCGCCGCACACCCACCCACCGCACATACCACCATCGGCCGTAGGGGTCGTCCGCGCTGAGTACGCTCACCTGAACGCCCCGGGTGGCGCTGTGGATGAAACGGCCGCCGCCGATGTACAGCCCGACGTGGGTGACCGGCCCTCCCCGGTTCGAGAAGGTCAGCACGTCTCCCGGAAGCAACGTTCCCACCCGCTTCTTCACCGCGGAGCCGGCGCGCGCCTGCTCGGCGCTGGTGCGCGGGAGCGAGATGCCATGCCGCCCGTATGCGTACTGGATCAAGCCCGAACAGTCGAAACCTTCACCGCCCTCGCCGGTCCCGCCGTACTCGTAGGGCCGCCCCATGACCTGGGTGGCCGTGGCGATGACCGAGTCGGCCAGCCTGGTTGAGGACGTCGTGATGCGGGGCGTCGCAGGCAACACGGTCGTGACCGTCGGGAGCGACCGATCCGCGCTGCCGGTCGGCGGAGCGGCTCCAGGCCGAGCCTTCCGGCCGCCTCCGAGGTTGAACGACAGCCCAGCCGCCAGCTCGAACCCCTGGCGGTGGTCGAGCGAAATCTCGCGCCAGCGCCCTTCCATGCCGAACGTGAGAAACGAGGCGGGCACCAGCTCGTATCCCAGTCCGGCCGACCACGAGGTCCATGTGCTCGAGAACGCGTTCGAGCGCGGCGAGCCCAGCCCCGCGCCGACGCCCGCCACCAGGTAGGGCCCCGGGCCGCCGCCCCGGAACGCCGTCACGTCGAATCCGGCCCCGGCGAACTTGCCCTCCCCCGTTCCGACCCGCTCCATGAAATCCCCATGGAAGGACGTGCCGAGGGGACCGGCCAGCGGGCGACTCATGCCCAGCCGGTACAACGTCCAGCCACCCTCCTGGTAGAAGCGCCCGACGCGGCCGTCGATGCCTTGCGCCGAGGCCACGCCGGCCACACACGCGAGCGCGAGGGTGAGCGCCGCCGCGGCCTTCACATCCGCTCCCGCACCGGACGTCCGGTGCGCAAGTCCACGAGGTAGGCGTCGCCGGGGCGGCAGTGCGACGACAGTCGCGCGCGCATGGTGCTGTCGTTCAGCACCTCGGGTGCGGATCCGGTGTAGAGCAGCGGCACCGGCAGGCGCGTCGTGCCGCGCCGGATCTCGAGCCCCCGGTCGGTGCAGCGGCCCCCATCGCCGCTGTCGCCGCGGGCCAGCGTGAACCAGATCTCCGCGCTTCCCGCCCGCGCGACCAGCGAGTCGGCCGGAACCGCTGGCGGGCCCTGGCGGACGGACTCCGCCGCGGGGCGTTCTCGGCAGGCGAGCCCGCCGAGCACGGCGCCCACCATCAATGCGCGGCTCACTCGGGTCCTCCGCCGCCGGGCAGTGACAGCCCCACCGTATCTGGCGTGCCGTCCTCGGTCACGGCCAGCACTTCGCGGGCCTCGGGACTCTGCCTCAGATAGTGCAGCCACGCGAGAATGGCCGCGAAGCCCGTGACCGCGCCGCAGAGCGCCGTCACCGCGATCCCGTCCACGGGATCCTCGATGCGCATCGCGATGAGGGCACCGCCCACCGCTCCGAAAAACGAAGCTGCCCACGCCAGAAACGGCGTGAGCAGCCATCCGAACACCCGGAAGACCAGCCGGAGCCAGCGCATGGGTCAGGCGCGTTTCGCGCCGAGTCCGGAGATCAGCGTGGCGAAGGCCAGGCCCGGCAGGAAGGCCACGCCGAACGTGGGGAGGTCCCACCCGGCGCCCGGAAAGCGCACCACCACGGCGATGACCGCCAGCACGACCGCGCAGGCCAGGGCGGTGCCGAACGCGGACCCGGCCGAGACCGTCCCCCTCCGGGCCACCTGATTGGCGAGGATCCACGCCCCCATCCAGGGAAGGAAGGTTCCCACCATCCACCACACGGGGTGGTACCACCAGTTGCTGCCGCCGCCGACGTCGAGCCACCGGTGGCCATACGTGCCGATGTTCTGCAGCAGCGTGACATCGATCAGCAGGAACACCAGCGCCGCAGCGAGCCCGATGCCGGCCGCGCCCGCGATGCCTTCGATGGTGCGGGGGCGGGTCCAGAGGCCCGGCAGCAGGGTGACGCAGCCCAAGCCGACGAGCAACGCGGCGCCCAGGAGCACGGTCTGGAGCAGTCCGAGCGGGAGCAGGCGCGAGGCGAGCGAGATCACCAGCACGATGAGCGATTCGAGCAGCCCGAGCTTGACCGCGCCCCGTACTACCGCGGGAACATCCGTCAGGTCGTGATCCGCGCGCAGTTCCGCCGCCGAGTGCATGCCGTCTCCGGATGGATGAGAGTTCCGTAGTATACGCAGCGGCCGCGGGCCGGGCCAAGGGCCGGCTCAGGTGCCCCAGGCCAGCACCACCACGACGTCCGTGAGCGCCCATGCGCCGAGTGCCCGGTACATGCCACGTTCGTGATCGGCCGGCGTCATCCGGGCGAACCGGCGCCGCCAGGGGATCAGGACGGTCGCCCAGGCCGTCAGCGCCAGCAGCAGGCCGCCCCAGCGCCACGGATCCGCGCCGCCCGTCCGCCATCCCGCCCGAACCGCCGCGGCGGCGAACAGAGCAAAGCCGAGCGCGGCCGCTCCGAGCGCCGCTGAGAGGCTGCGCCCCACACCGAGTACGCAGGCCAGTGTGCGGTCGCCCCGGCGAGTGTCCTCTTCGAGCTGGTAGAGCTGGGTGAGCGGGTACAGTGCCGCGAAGAGCGGGCAGAACGCGAGGAGGACGAGGCCGCGCGCCGCCTCGATCGGGATCCCGGTGGCGGCCCAGCCCGCGTACGGCGTGAGGGTGCCGAATCCCCACATGTTGATGATCCAGTCCGCGCCTGCGACCGCCTTGAGACGGAGCGGAGGCACGGAATAGGCCACCGACAGCACCAGGCACGCGGCGTAGATCATGGGATACGGCGCGGGCAGCCCGAACGCGAGGATCTGCCCGGTCGCCATCAATCCGCTGGCGAACGCGGCGAGATGGCGGGGCGGGACCGGCGGCCGGCGCAGGTAGGCGACGTCGCCCTCGTCGCGGTCGAACGCGCTGTTGAGCGCGAGCGTGCCCCCGTTGAGGCACACGACCCAGAGCACGAGGCCCACGAGTGCCGGGACGAGCCGGACGCCGGCGCCGGCGCCGCGAAGCCCGACCGCGAGCACGTAGCCGACCGCCGTGTGCGCCGCCATGATCGGCCATTCGGCGGGGCGCAGGTGCAGCAGGTAATCGAGCCGGCGTCCGACGAGCCGATAGCCGGCCTCGCGGCTCGCGCTCACCACTCCAGGCCGAGGTGCCCGGCGGCCAGTCTGAGCCCGCGGAGGGTGAGATCGGGATCGGTCTCCTCGATGGAGGTGGTGAGCGGTGCCACGACCGTCGCGAGTCCCCCGGTCGCGACCACGCGCGGCCGAACGCCGCCCGGCCATTCGGCGCGGATCCGCCGGACGATTCCGTCGACCGCGTCGGCGGTGCCGTACATCACCCCGGCTTGAATGCACTCCTCGGTGCGCCGTCCGATCACCCGCGCGGGCGCGCGCAGCTCGGTCGCGGGGAGCTTGGCCGTGCGCCGGGTGAGCTGATCCGCCGCGGTGCGCAGGCCGGGCATGATGACGCCGCCGAGGAACCGGGCGTCCGCGGTGACGCAGTCGAAGGTCGTGGCGGTGCCGAAATCCACGATGATCGTGTCCTCGTGGAACAGCTCCACCGCCGCGAGCGCGTTGACGATCCGGTCGGCGCCGACGCTGAGCGGCTCATCGACGTCGAGCCGCACCGGCAGCGGCGAGCGCGCATCGATCTGCACGCCGGTGCATCCCGTCGTCCGCGCGATTCCCTCGACCAGCGCCTGGGTGACGGCCGGTGCCACCGAGGCGAGGCAGACGGCCCGGACCTCGTTTGGCGAGTGCCCCGCCTCCAGCAGAAAGCCGCTGATCGCGCTGCCCCACTCGTCGGGCGTCCGGCCGGGATTGGTGGTGAGCCGCCAATGCGCCTGGAGTTCGGCGCCGCGGAACAGCCCCACGGTGATCTCGGTGTTGCCGGTGTCGAGGGTCAGGAGCATGGTGGAAGATCCGCCGAGGCTGAGGTCGCCGCCAGGACCACGGTGCCCGCGCGCACCGCCGCCGTCGTACCGTCCGCCCGCCGCACCAGCAGCGCGCCGTCCACGTCGATCCCCTCCGCCACGCCCGGCTGGGGCGCCTCGACCGATCGGCCGAACAACCAATCCCTGCGGCCGAACCGCGCCGCTTCCGATCGGGTGAGCGGTCCCGCCGACGCATCCAGGGTTCGGAGCGCCCCCACGATCGGCTCCGCCAGCGCCGCGGGCGAGAGCGACGGCGCGACGCTGGCCAAGTGAGTCGCGATCTCCGCCAGCGCGTGCGCCGGCGGGTTGGTGACGTTGAGGCCGACTCCCATCACGACCCACGCGAGCGCCCCGCCCTGCCAGCGTGCCTCGCACAGGATACCGCCCACCTTCAGGTCGCCCAGCATCAGGTCGTTGGGCCACTTGAGGCCGATGCCACCCGCCCCGACCCGCTCAAGCTGCTCCGCCACGGCGAGCCCCGCGCGGAGACTCAGCAGCTCGAGCCCCGCCGTGGCCGGCCGGGCCAGCACGCTCAGCCAGAGTCCGCCCGGGGGCGAGGTCCATGTGCGCCCCCGCGACCCGCGCCCGGCCGCTTGCTCGTCGGCCACCATCGCGGTGCCCGACCGCGCCCCGGCCTCCGCCAGCTCGTGAACGGCATCCATCGTCGAGTCCACCCGCGCGACCCGGATGAGCGGGGCCGCGGCGCCGGTCACCGGAGCAGCAACAGGATCACGGCGCCCAGCGCGATCCGGTACCAGGCGAAGGCGCCGAAGCTGTGCCGCGACACGTAGCCCAGAAAGGCCTTGACCACGATCAGGGCGCTCAGGAACGAGGCGGCGAACCCCACGGCGAATGCCGGGAGGTCGGCGGCGCCGAGCGCGCCGCGGCTCTTGAGCAGATCGTAGAACGTGGCCGCGAACATCACCGGGATCGACAGGAAGAACGAGAATTCGGTCGCCGCGCGGCGCGAGAGGCCGAGCGCGTAGCCGCCCATGATCGTGGCCCCCGAGCGCGAGGTGCCCGGAATGAGCGACAGCACCTGCGCCAGGCCCACGCCGAGCGCGGTCGGCGGGCGGACGTCGGCCACGTCGCCGACCCGCTCGCACGGCCGGAGTCGCTCGATGAGGAGGATGACCAGTCCGCCGGCGACCAGCGCCAGCGCCACCACGACGGGGGTGAACAGTCGCGCCTTGATCCAATCGTGCGCCAGGAAGCCGACGATGGCCGCCGGGAGGAATGCGATCGCCAGGTTGAGCAGGAAGCGCCGGCTCGCGCGATCGGTCCGCGCGTCGAGCACCGTGCGCGTGAGACGCGCGCGGTAGAGCCAGACGATCGCCAGGATCGCGCCGAGCTGGATGAAGATGTCGAAGGTCTTGGCGGCCTCACCGGTCTCGCCGAGCCAGTGGCTGGCGAGGATGAGGTGCCCGGTCGACGACACGGGGATGAACTCGGTCACGCCCTCGATCAGTCCCAGCAGCGCCGCCTTGGCGAGCAGCTCAACGGACATCAGGGCGACTCACGCAGGACCTCCTCGTAGAGGGTCTCGTACATCGGCACGATGCGGTCGGCGGAAAACTCGCCCGCCTTGGCGATCGCGGCGTCCCGCATGGCGGCGTGGCGCTCGGGATCGCGCAACAGCTCCACGGCGCGCCGGCCCATCGCTTCGACCGAGCCCACCGGCTCCAGAATGCCGTTGACGCCGTCGTCCACCACCTCGGGCAACCCACCGGCACGGCTCGCGACCACCGGTGACCCGCAGGCCATCGCCTCGAGCGCGGCGAGCCCGAAGGACTCGGTCTGTGAGGGCAGCAGAAAGAGATCGCTCGCCTGCAGCAGCGAGGCCACCGAGTCGAGGCGCCCCAGGAAGCGCACGTCCTGCCCGACCCCCAGCTCGGCCGCCTCGGCCTCCGCGTCCACCCGTTCCGGTCCGTCGCCGACCATCACCAGGGTCGCGGGCAACGCCCGCCGTATCCGGGCGAAGACCCGCACCACGTCCTTCACCCGCTTCACCTCCCGGAAGTTGGACACATGGGTGATGACCCGCGCGCCCGCCGGGGCGATGCTGCTCCGCGCCTCCGGGTCGGCTGGACGGTACTCGTTCAGGTTCACGAAGTTCGGAATCACCTTGACGTCGCAGCTCACGCACCCGAACGCGCGGTAGGTTTCGTCCCGGAGGTAGGTCGACACGGCGGTCACCTCGTCGCTCTGCTCGATCGAGAACTTGGTGATGCCGTAGAAGCTCGACTCCTGCCCGACCAGGGTGATGTCGGTGCCGTGGAGCGTGGTGATCACCTTGAGCGGCCGCTGCCCCTTGAGCATCTCGCGCGCGAGATACGCGGTGGTGGCGTGTGGGATGGCGTAGTGAACGTGGAGGATCTCGAGTCCTTCGCGCAGCACCACCTCATACTGCTTGGAGGCCAGGGCGAGGGTGTAGGGAAAGTGATCGAACAGCGGGTACCGTCCCATCCGGGTCTCGACCTGGTGGAAGTAGATCCGCTCGGTGTAGCCGTGCAGCCTGAAGGGCGAGTCGTACGTGATGAAATGGACCTCGTGGCCGCGCCGCGCCAACTCGAGCCCGAGCTCGGTCGCCACGGCGCCGGAGCCGCCGTAGGTCGGATAGCAGGTGATGCCGAGCTTCATACGCCGCCCCTCCGCCAGGCCTCGGCGATCTCGGCCGCCAGCCGTTCGGGCGGTCGGGTCGCGTCGAGCGTGAGCACCGCCCCGTCGAGCTGGTGCCGGAACCAGGTTTGCTGTCGCTTGGCGTACTGCCGCGTGCTCACGGCGATCGCCTCGGCCACCGAGTCGCGCGGGCGGCGCCCGTGCAGGTACTCCACCGCCTCGCGAACGCCGATGCCGTCGAGCCCCGGCGCACCGGGCGCGAGCCCGTCCGCCAGCACCGACGCCACCTCCTCGATCAGCCCCCGGCGCACCATCTCCTCGGCCCGCCGCGCGATCCGCTGCTGCAGCACCGGCCGGGGAACGGTCAGCACAATGTACCACGGCTCGATCACGCCCCGCGCGCGCGCCGCCTGCTGCCAGTGCGACAGCGGCCGACCGGTGAGGAGCGCCACCTCGATGGCTCGGGCCGCGCGCTGGCGCCCCCCGCCCCGGAAGCCAGGATCGAGGCGTCCCGCCCAGCGCAGCAGCTCGAGCGGCTCGAGCCGGGCCGTGAACGCGTCCAGCGCGCGCCGCTGTCCCGCGTCCAGCGGCGGCTCGCGGAACAAGCCGTCGGCCAGCGCCCGCACGTACAATCCCGTGCCGCCGACCACCACCGGCATCCGCCCGCGCGCCCGGATGTCGGCCAGCCATCCCTCCGCGTCGCGCGCGAAGTGACCGGCGCTGTACCGGACCCCCGGATCCACCAGGTCGAGCCCGTGGTGGGGCACCCGGCCGCGCTCCTTCCGGGTCGGCTTGGCGGTGCCGACGTCAAGCCGGCGGTACACCTGGCGGGAGTCGGCCGAGATGATCTCGAGCGGCCAGACGGCCGCGAGCGCGAGCGCCACCGCGGTCTTCCCGACCGCGGTCGGCCCGACCAGCACCGGCACCCTACCGGCGGCCAAACCGGCGCTCCAGCTCCTCGCGTGGCAATTGGACGATCGTCGAGCGGCCGTGTACGTCGTGCGGCGGCAGATCGGTGGCGAACAGCCGCAGCAGCAGCTCGCGCATCTCGCGCTGGTCCAGCCGCTCGCCGGCCTTGATCGCGGCGCGACAGGCGAAGGTCGCCGCGAAGCGCTCGAGCCGATTGGCCCAGCCGCCGAACCGGCCGCGCGCCAGATCCGCCACCAGCTCGCGGAAGCAGGCGCCGGCGTCGAACCGCGGGTGGGGCGAGGGCACCGCGTGAAGCACTACGGCGCGCCCGCCGAACGCTTCGGCCTCGAAGCCCACGCGGCGCAGTTGTTCCGCGTGGCGGTCGACGGCGTCGAGCTCCTCATCGGTCAGCTCGAGCGTCATGGGGAGCAGCAGGCGCTGGGCCGGGGCGTCGGTCTCCGTGAGCTGCCCCAGGACGCGCTCGTAGAGCACCCGCTCGTGCGCCGAGTGCTGGTCCACGATGACGATGCCCTCGGGGGCTTGGTACACGATGTAGGTGTCGAACATCTGGAGCAGCGGCGCGGCGAAGCCCTGTGGCTCGGCACTGGCGGGGACGTCGACGGAATCGGCGCGCGGGGTGAACAGCTCGTCCACGAACTCGGACGGCAGGCCCGCGCCGCCGGGGTGCACCGCAGCGGGTAGCGGCCGCCAGTCCCCCACCGACGCGGCGGCGAGGAGCGCGCCGAGCGCGTGGCGAACCGCCTCTTCCACGACCCGCTCCACGCCGATCCGGTCGCGAAAGCGGACCTCGAGCTTGGCGGGATGCACGTTGACGTCCACGTCCTCCGGCGCCGCTTCAATGCGCAGGTAGACCGAGGGCCGGTCGCCGGGGTGGATCGCCGAGCGATAGCCCGCCTCTGCGGCGCGGACCAGAAACGGATCCCGGAACGGCCGCCCGTTGACGAATAGTTGGGTGCGGCGGCCGGTCGGCCGGGCGTCGCCCGGGCGCTGCACGAATCCGCCGACCCGGAAGGCGCCCGCCGCATAGTCCACCGGAATCAGGGTCCCGGCCAGCTCCCGTCCCCAGATGCCGGCCAGCCGCTCCTCCGGCTCCTGGTCCGGCGGCACGGAGAGGCGGCTGGTGGCGTCGACGGTGAGCTCGAAGCCGACGCCGGGGTGCGCGAGCGCAAGGGTGGCCAGCGCGTCGTGCGCGGCGCGGCTCTCGCTGGCGGCGGAGCGCAGGAATTTCCGGCGGGCGGGCGTGTTGAAGAACAGCGCGCGGATGGTCACGCTCGTCCCGTGCTGCCGGACGGCGTCGGCGACACGGTCGAGCCGTCCACCGGTGACCGTCAGCTCGGTGCCGAGCTCGCCATCGCTCGTGCTCAGCGTGAAGCGCGAGACCGACGCGATGGCGGGCAGCGCCTCGCCGCGAAAGCCGAACGTCGCGACGCCGATCAGGTCGGCGGCACTCCGCACCTTGCTCGTGGCGTGCCGGTCGAGCGCCAGGACGGCGTCGTCCCGGCCCATGCCGCTTCCGTCGTCGCTGACCTGGATGAGGGTCTTGCCGCCGTTCTCGAGCTCCACAGTCACCCGGCGGGCGCCGGCATCGAGCGCGTTCTCGACCAGCTCCTTGACCACCGAGGCCGGTCGCTCGACTACCTCACCCGCGGCGATCTGGTCGGCGACGGCGTCGGGCAGGATGGCGATGCGTCGGGTCATGGCGAAAATCTAGCCGCCGATCGCGGCGACCGCCGCGTCCGTCAGCCACCCCTCACGTCCGCCCGCCGCCTCCACCAGAATCCACCCCGGCACTCGGCGTACGAGCCGCACCGCCGTCCCCGCCTCGACCGGAGCGAGCGCGGGGGCGCGTCCGTGCGGCGAGAGCCGAAGGGTCGCGTCGTCGAGCACCACGGCCAGCGGCCGCGTGTACCACGCCCGAAGACCGAGCCCGCCGAGCACAGCCGTTCCCGCGAAAACCAGCAGGACCAACCACCGTTCGCGCGCGCGGGGCCGGAGGATCCAGCCGAGCCATCCCACGATCCAGCCGATCGCGCCCGGCAGCAGCAGCTCCTCGGGTGTGACCGGCGGGGACCACATCCAGCGCGCGGATGCGACGTCCGCCGGCGGCGTCAGCTCCAGCGCGCGCCGGACCGCCGGCGCTCGGGGGTCGAGCCGTCGGGCGCGGAGCCACGCGGCCTCCGCCCGGCCCCGCTCGCCCATTCGGTAGTAGGCCGCGCCCAGGTTGTACCAGTGCCCGCCCACCGCGGGCGCGCTCGCCGCCCGCAGGCCGAACGCCTCCGTCGCGGCGTGGAGCGAGCCCTGCTCGTACAGCTGTTCCGGCGCGGGGCTCTGGGCCACGAGTGTTGTCGCGCCGAAGGCCGCGAGGACGAGCAGCGTGGCCACACCGCGTCTGCGGCCCGCCGCCAGCGACCCGCCGAGCCGGCGCACGACCTCGTGGACCTCGGCGGCCAGCGTCGCGTCCCCGGCGGCCGGCGCGGCGGGGCCGTAGCGTCGGGCCAGCAGCCGTTCACGCACGGCCGTCAGCCGCCGGGCGAGTTCGGCGTCGGCGCCCGCGGCCCGCACCGCCGCGGCGAGCGCAGGGCCGAATCGGCGGTCGGGGTCGGGGGCCAGGGCCTGGACGAGCTGGTCGAGCGCCTCCTCGGCGCTTCGAAGATCGGAGCGCGGGATGGCAGCGGCACGGCGCGGCTTCCGGATCGGCCAGCGAATCCGGATCGACAGCAGCAGCGGCGGCAGGGCGAGCAGCAGGAGCCACGCCCAGTCGGGCACGGCGTGGGCGAGCGACCACGCGAGCGCGGGTCGGTCCCCGCTCATCAGCGCCGGCGGCAGCGCCGCGGCCGCGGCGGATTCGCCGCGCGCCGATACCGCGAGCGACGCCGCGGCGACCGTCAGCTCCTGGTAGCGGTCTGCCGCGAGATCAAAGTATGCGTACCGCACCGCCGGCAGGGCCAGAGCGCCGGCGGAATCCGGCACGACGAGATAGCGGAACGTCTTGCCGCCCCCGACCCGACCCTCGGTGGTGGTGACCCGCTCGTCCACCCGCTCGAGGTAGGCGCGAACGTCCTCCGGCCACGTGAGCTCCGGATTGGGCCAGAGCGCCGTGTTCCCGTCGCCCGACAGCCGGAGCTCCACCGCGACCCCTTCCCCCACGGTCGCGCTGGGCGGGTCCACGTGCCGGTCGAGCGTCAGATGTGCGCCGACCGCGCCGGTGAACGAGGCGGGGCGGCCGGCCTCGGGCAGCGGCAGCACCACCAGGGTGTCCGCCCGGCTCGAGAGCGCGAACCGCTCCTCCTGACTGAAGAACTGCAGCGCCACCGGCGTGCTGTACTTGAGCGTCGCCCGCGGAATGCCGATCGTCCCGGCGACGAGCGGAAACACGACCTGGTGCGCGACGAACAGGTCGTACCAGCGCCCGCGGAAATTCCGGGTGGCGGCGATGCCGCTGGGGGTCGTCTGCGGAAAGCTCCAGACGCCGTCGATCACCGGCGGCTGCAGCGTCGGGGGACGCCGAAGCTGCAGCCGGAGGTCGCGCGGAAACCATGCGGCGGTCGCGACGTCCACCTGCTCGCCGACGCGCACGGTGTCGGTGGAGACCAGCAAGTCCACCGTGGGCTGTCCGGCGGGGGGCACGCCCGCACGCTCCAGCAGGCGACGGAGGCGGGGACTCAGCGTCGACGCGGTGGCCGTCCGGTTCGCGGCCACGTCGACGATGACGGGGCCTGTCTCCACCGTGTCGGTCCCCTGCACCGCCGTCGCCGGCCCGATCTGCCAGTGGCCGGGTCTGACGGCGCGGAGCCGGATCTCGAGCACCGTGGTCCGTATGGGTCCGCCCCCGAAGCCGACCTCGGTCCGCTCGCTCCGGGCCACGATCTCGAGGCCGTTGAACGGCGTGAGGCTCACCTGCATCGGCACCGGGGAGTGGCTGATCGCGCGGAGGGTGTAGGTCAGCTCCTCGCCGACCGAGACGCGATCCTCGTCGACGGACGCCTCGAGCTGCGGCCGCTCTCCCTGCAGGAGCGCGGCGATGAGCAGGACCGCGCTCGACGCGCGCGCCGGGCTCACCAGTCCTTCACTCCGCCGGACGAGCTGTTCTGCATCCGCCGCTGTTGCTCCGCCCGCGTCTCGCGCTCGCGCCGCTCCATCGAGTTGAGGATCTGCTCCGCCTGGCTCTGGGACAGATCCTTGGGCTGGCCTTGCGGCGCTTGCGGCTGCGGGGCCTGCGGCCCTCCACTCGGCGGCGGCGGGCTGGCCCCGCTACCGCTCTGGGGTGGCGGCGGCGGCCGCCGGCGCTCGGCCAGCTCCAGGTTCCATTTGGCGCGGGCCGACGAGGGCTGGAGCAGCAGCGCCTGTCGCAGCCGGTCGGCGGCGTCGTCGAGCAGCTCATCGCGGCGCGAGGTGTCGGCCCCGGCCGCCAGCAGCGCCGCCAGGCCCATGTTGTAGAGCGCCCGGTAGCGGAGCGCGGGGTCGAGCGATTTCGCCGCCTGCGCCAGCGCGCCCCGCGCCACGTCGAGGCGCCCAGCCTGCAGCGCGGCCGTCCCGGCATTGTAGAACGCCGTATCCTTGGCGCGGCCGGTGCCCGCTTCCTTCAGGAACTCCGCCGCCGCGCGGGCGGGGTCGCCGGCGGCGAGCGCGCGGCCGCCGGCGGTCGGGCGCTGGGCGTCGGCGGGCCGGGCGAGCAGTCCGAGCCCGGCGAGGCCGATGAGGGCGGGCCCCGGTCGCGCGATGGTATACGCCAGGAGCAGCAGGGCGGCGATCAGGCCCGGAATCCAGGCGCGCGGCACCAGGTCCGCCGTCCGCGTGGCGGAGGTGGGACTTCGCTTCATCGCGGCCACCAGGTCCCGCACCGCGCCCGCCTGGTCCTGCGCCTCGCTCGGCACCAGTGTGCCCTCGGCGGCCTCGACGATGGCGTGCAGCACGTCGTCGCGCCGCTGGGTCTGGATCACCGTCCCCTCGTCATCACGCTGGTACTCGACGAGCGTCCCGGCGGAGTCGCGTACCGGGATCCGAGTCGGCCCCGAGCCGCCCTCCGCCACCATGATCAGCCGGATCCCGGCGGCCTTGAGCTCCTCGGCCTGCCGGACGACATCGGGGAGCGTGTCATGCGCTTCGCCGTCGGTGAAGACCACCAGCACCCGGTCCGCGGCGTCGGTGGTGGCGCCGAGGAGCTGGCCCCCCTGAGAGAGCACGCTGGACAGGTCGGTCCCGCCTTCGCTCGCGAGGTCGGGATCGAGCGCGTCGAGGTACATGCGGATCGCGCCGCCGTCCACGGTGAGCGGGGCGAGGATGTAGCTCCGGCCCGCGAAGGCGATGAGCCCGAGCCGGTCGCCCTCGAGATCCTGGATCAGGCGGCGGGCCTCGCGCACCGCGCGCTGCAGGCGGCTCGGCTGCGCGTCCTCGGCCAGCATGCTCCGGCTGATGTCCATGGCGAACACCAGGCTGAGCGCCCGGCTCTCGGTCCGGACCTCGGTCCGGCCCCAGCGCGGCCCCGCGAGCGCGACCGCCGCGAGCACCCCCACCAGTCCGATCACCAGCGGGGCCCACATGCCGCGCGAGCGGGCCAGACGCCCGAGCGCGGGCGACCAGCGGCGCGCCAGCCGGATGCGACGGCCCCGGCCGAGCCACGCGGCGAAGCCCAGAGCGAGGCCCAGGAGCGGTGCCAGGAACAGCAGCAGCGGATAGTCGAACATCATGGGACGCGGACCACCAGCGTGCTGCCGAGCAGCAGCTCGAGGGCCAGCGCGAAGACACCGAGCACGACCAGCGGCCGGGTGGCTTCCTCGTATTTGGTGTAGCGGGTGACCTGAATCGGGGTCTTCTCCAGCTCGTCGATCTGCCGGAAGATGCGGCTCAGCGCTTCGCTGTCGCGCGCCCGGAAGTAGCGGCCGCCGGTCTTGGCGGAGATCTCGCGCAGCAGCGGCTCGTCGATCCGGACCGGCAGCATCTCGTAGCGGAAGCCGCCGAGCCCCCGCCCCGTCGGGATCGGCGCCTCGCCGATGGTGCCGACGCCGATCGTGTACACCCGAATGCCGTACGCCGCCGCGGTGGCGGCCGCGGTGCGCGGGTCGATGAGCCCCTTGTTGTTCTCGCCATCGGTCAGCAGCAGCACGACCTTGGACTTGTCCGGCGCCCGGCGCAGCCGGTTGACCGCCGTCGCGAGCCCGCTTCCGATCGCGGTGCCGTCCTCGAGGCTGCCGATCTTGAGGTCCATGACCGCCTGCTCGACCACAGGATAGTCGAGCGTCACCGGCACCTGGGTGAGCGCCTCGCCGGCGAAGGCGACGAGCCCGATACGGTCGGCCGTCCGGCCTCGGATGAAGGCCACTGCCTGCCGCTGGGCCACGGCGAGCCGGTTGGACGGGGCGAAGTCTTCGGCCAGCATGCTGCTCGAGATGTCGATCGTGATCACGATCGCGATGCCTTCCTGCTTCATCTCCACGGTGTCGCCGCCGACACGCGGACCCGCCGCCGCGAGCACCAGCGCCGCGAGGCTCACGGCCCGGAGGATCGGGGGCAGCGCCACCCACCAGCGCCGGGCACTGACCGCGGCCGGGATCGAGACGTCGCTGTACCGCGCGGCCGGCACGTCGCTTCGGCGGCGGCGCCACCACCAGGCCGCAAGACCCAGCAGCAGCAGCAGCAACCAGGGGCGGGCGAACGTCACGCGGCCTCCGCTACGAGCCGTGGGGCCATCTCCTCGGCCCAGCGCGCCAGCCCGGTCGTGTCGGGAAAGGCGGTGTGGCCGAACCGGGCTTCATCGAGCGAGCGCAGCAGGTCGCCCAGCTCTGCGAGCGGCCAGTCGAACCGCCCCGCCACCGCGCGGAGCACGTCCTCGGTGTCGAGCCCGGCATGCGCGGCCGGCATCCGGGTCGCGATCTGCGCCCGGAGCCGGGCGGTCGCGACCGAGGCGACGGCGCGCGACTCGCCCGCGTCGGCCCAGCGGTCGAGCGGCGGCTCTCGGAGTCCGGGGGCCGGGAGCGCCGCGCGTGGATGCGGCCGGCCCCGCCGGCGCCACCACCAGTGCACCGGCGCGAGCAGCGCGAGCGTGACGGCGAGCAACACCAGCAACGGGACCGGACTGGTGCTCGTCCGTGGCACGTAGTCGGCTCGCGGCTGAGGGGCGAGCGGCGAATCGGCGGGCACGGCGGGAAGCACGCTCCCGACCCGAACGGCAACGGGATGCGCCGGCAGCGAGTCGATCCGCCCGCCGGCGCCCAGGAGCAGCGGGCCGGGGACTTGGATGGTGAGTTCCCCGGCCCGCCAGATGACGATCGGATACGCGATCTCGGCCGAGTCCCCACGCGCGCGCACCGCCGGCGGGCCGAGCCGCTCGATCGGGTCCGGCGCGTCCCAGTCCGCCGGCCGGAGCGTCGCGCCCGGCGGCACGGCGATGGTCTGCGCCACCCAGACCGTATCGCCCACGGTGGGCAGAGGCATCTGCCCGGGCGAGGTCCCCTGGCCGGGCGCCATCATGCCCGGTTGATCCGGCGCGCGCGCTGAGCGAAGGCGCGCCTGAGCGGCAGGGCGTAAGGCACGCCGGTCTCGAGGTGGACCCGGTCGGCGCCCGCCGCGGCCAGCGTGCGACTGCGCTCCTCACGGCGCTGCCGGGTCAGCTCGCCGACTCGCGTCCGCACGTCGCGGCTCCCCGTGTCCACCAGCGCGCGCCGGCCCGACTCGGCGTCGAGCATCTCGATCCAGCCCGACTCGGGCAGGACGTGCTCGCGCGGGTCGTCCACCGTGATGGCCACGACCTCGTGCCGGGCCGCCAATCGGCGGAGCGGCCGCTCCCACCCTTCGGCGATGAAGTCGGAGAGGATCACGACGATGCTGCGATGCCGCAGGAGGCGGCTGGCGTAGGAGAGGCTGGCGGCGAGGTTGGTGCGACGCCCGGCCGGCTCGAAGGCGACGAGGTCGCGGATGACGCGGAGCGCGTGCCGGCGGCCCTTCCGCGGCGGAATCACCCGCTCGACCTCGTCGGCGAAGAGCAGGGCGCCGACCCGGTCATTCTGGTGCGCGGCCGCGAGGGCGAGCACCGCGGCCACCTCGACCGCCAAGGCGCCCTTGGTCACCGGCTCGCCGAACCGGGTGGAGCCCGACTGGTCCACCAGCAGCATCAGCGTGAGCTCGCGCTCCTCGGTGAAGGTCTTCACGTACGGGCTCGCGAGCCGCGCCGACACGTTCCAGTCGATGGAGCGGAAGTCGTCGCCGTGCTGATACGCGCGGACCTCGGCGAACTCCATGCCCTGGCCGCGGAACACCGAGCGGTACTCGCCGGCGAACAGCGAGCCCACCAGGCCCCGCGTGCGGAGCTCGATGCCCTTGACCTGCTTCAGGATTTCGGGGGAAACGGCCGGCATGGGAGGCGGTTACGGCACCCGCAGCGCGCCGAGCACCTTGGTTACGACATCGTCGCTGTCGACGTCTTCCGCCTCGGCCTCGAACGTCAGCACGATGCGGTGGCGCAGCACGTCGGGGGCCAGCGCGCGCACGTCCTCCGGGACCACGTAGGCCCGCCCGCGCAGGTACGCGTGCGCCCGCGCCGCCTGCGCCAGCGCGATCGACGCGCGGGGTGAGCCGCCGAAGGCGATGAGCGGCTTGAGCTCCGCGAGACCCACGCTGCCGGGGTCGCGCGTCGCGCGGACCAGGTCCACGATGTAGTCGACCACCTTCTGGTCCATGTACAGGCCGGCGATCGCCGTACGCGCGGCGAGGATGGTCGCGGGATCGAGCAGCCGCTCGACCGGGATCTCCTGCCCCCCGCTCATCCGAAGCAGGATCTCCTTTTCCTCGTCCCGGCTGGGATAGCCCACGCGCACCTTGAGCATGAACCGGTCGAGCTGGGCTTCGGGGAGCGGATAGGTGCCTTCGTTCTCGATCGGGTTCTGGGTCGCCAGCACCATGAACGGTTCTTCGAGCGGATAGGTCGCGCCCCCGATCGTCACCTGGTGCTCCTGCATGCCCTCGAGCAGGGCGGCCTGCACCTTGGCCGGCGCGCGGTTGATCTCGTCCGCCAGGATGATTTGCGCGAAGAGCGGCCCCTTCTTCACGTGGAATTCCTGGGTCTTCTGATCGAAGATCATGGTGCCGATCACGTCGGCCGGCAGGAGGTCGGGCGTGAACTGGATGCGGGAGAAGGAGGCGTGGATGATCTCTGCCAGGGTCCGGACCGCGAGCGTCTTGGCCAGCCCGGGCACGCCTTCGAGCAGGATGTGGCCGCCGGTCAGCAGCCCCACCAACAGGCGCTCGACCATGGCGTCCTGCCCGACGATGCGGCGGGACACTTCCTTGAGGATCCGCTGCACGGGCAGCGTCTCGGCCGGCTTGTCGGTCAGCTTCGGCGCGCTCACGCTCGCTGGCTCCTGTGGGGTGAAGGAGAGAAAGATAGTCGAGACGAGATCGGTCCATCGGCGGCGGGCGGGCGGCCGACGGTCATCCGAGCGTGATATCAGCTGTCATCTGTCATCCCGAGCGGAGCGAGGGATCGACTTCCCGCTGTTCGAACCTCGGACGAGGAGATTCCTCGCTCCGCTCGGGATGACACCGTCGCCGGGATGACACCTCGTCCGGGACGACCTCTATCGACGACGTCCCGCCGGAGCCCTCGGTTTCACTCGCCCTCGGGCTTCAGCTTGATCGCCTTGTACAGCCCCGCCTCTTCCCGGGGCGTCAGCGGGCGGTAGCGCCCGGCGGCCAGATCGCCGAGTCGCACCGGACCGTACGAGAGCCGGGCGAGGCGGTCGACCTTGAGCCCCATCGCCTCGGCCCAGCGGCGGACGATGCGGTTGCGGCCCTCTTCCAGCGTGACGTCCAGGATGCTCCGGCCGTCGCTCCCCGGCCGTACGCGCACCTCGGACGGCACGACCGGCCGGCCGTCGATCACGATCCGCTCCCGCACCGCCTGGGTGATCTCCGCCGTGGACCGTCCGTGGACTAGGGCGGTGTAGCGGCGCGGCACGCGGTAACGGGGGTGGGTCAGCCGGTGGACCGCTTCGCCGTCGGTCGTGAGCAGCAGGAGACCCGTGGTCATCACATCGAGCCGGCCCACGTAGGTGAGGCCGGCGTGCTGCGGGATGAAGTCGAGCACCGTGCGGCGGCCTTCCTCGTCGCTCGCCGTGGTCACCACACCCAGCGGCTTGTGAAACGCCAGCCAGCGGCGATCCTGCGGCTTCACCGACCGGCCACCCACGGTGATCTTCTGCGTCGCCGGGTCCACCTTCATCCCGAGGGTGGCGACCTTGCCGTCCACCCGCACCTTGCCGTCGGTGATGAGCTCCTCGGCGGCGCGGCGCGAGGCGACCCCGGCCCGGGCCAGGGCGCGCTGGAGCCGCATCTCGCTCACGACTCGGCCTCGACGTACGCGGCTGCTTCGTCGGCGTCGTCCGGCGCCGCCCGGTGCGGCTGCAGCGCGATGGTCAGCTCCTCCGCGCGCGGGAGGTCGGCCAGGTCCCGAAGGCCGAGCAGCTCGAGGAACATCGCCGCCGTGCCGTACAGCAGCGGGCGGCCGAGCGCCTCGCTCCGGCCGACGACCTCGATCAGACCGCGCTCCTGCAGTGAGCGCAGCACGCCGCCCGCCGACACCCCGCGGATTTCCTCGATCTCGGCCCGCCCGACCGGCTGCCGGTAAGCGATCACGGCGAGGGTCTCGAGCGCCGCCGCGGTGAGCTTCGGCATGCGCACCGAGAAATGCGCCCGCTCGATCGCCGCCGCGTGCACCGGGCGCGTGAGGATCTGGTACCCGCCGGCCAGCTCGAGCAGCTCGACGCCGTGCTGCTCGAAATCGTAGTGCTCCCGGATCTGCTCCAGCGCCATGCGCACGTCGGCCAGGGTCGCCTCCTGGTCCAGGGTGGACAGCTCTTCGACCGTGAGCGGGCGGGCGGCGCTGAACAGCGCCGCTTCAAGCAGCTGGGCGAGCGGGGTCACGGGCGATCACCATCGGCGCGAAAGCCGCCGGTTGCACGAGTCGGAGGGTGCCCCGCTTGGCGAGCTCGAGCAGCGCCAGCAGAGTGGAAAGGACGTCCACGATGGTCGGCCGCGAGCCCAGGGCGTCGAGCCAGCCGAACTGCTCGCGCTCCTCGAGCAATTGCTCGATGCGCCGGGTGGCGCCTTCGACATCGAGCGGGCGCGCCACGACGCGGTGCAGCACCGGCGAGGGGATGCCCGCGACCACCCGGTCGACCGCCTGCAGCATCTCCAGCAGATCGAGCGTCAACGGCAGCGGCGGCAGCGGCGGCGGCGGCGGGAGATAGCCGCGGGCGTACTGCTCCGCCCGGCGCTCGGCCGAGCGACCCAGCCAGACCGCGATCTCCCGGATCTGCTGGTACTCGAGCAGGCGCCGCACCAGCTCCGCCCGGGGATCCTCCCAGCCGTCCTCTTCCGACCGCCGCGGGAGCAGCATCTGGGCCTTCAGGCGCACCAGCCGGCTCGCCATGTCCAGGTAGTCGGCCGCCTGGTTGAGGCCGAGGTCGTGGATGGCGTGAAGGAACTGGTCCGCGATCCGCGTGATCGGAATGTCCGCGATCTCGATCTGCTCCTCTCGCAGCAGATGCAGCAGCAGGTCGAGCGGCCCGGCGAACGCGTCCAGCTGGACGACGAAGCCAGGGCCGGCGCCGAGCGCGGTGGTCGGGGCCTCGGGGGCGGTCACGAGAAGATGTTCCATCCGTCGCCCACGCTGAACGGCAGGATCAGCCGGAAGAGCAGATTTCTGAGCCCATACGCCGGGGTGAGCCAAAGCCCGATGGCCGTCGGAAACAGAAAGATCAGCGCGAACAGCGCGACGTAGCCGAACCGCCCGAACTCGCGGTATCGCGCGCCGAGGCGCGGCGGCAGTGCGTGGTACAGCAGATGCGAGCCGTCCAACGGGGGAATCGGGATCAGGTTGAAGAAGCAGAGCACCAGGTTGAGCCAGATCCCGAACGCGAACATCCGTTGCACGGTGTCGACGACGACCCGCCCGTCCGGGAAGCTCCGCGCCACGATGCCCACCACCGCGAAGAGCACCGCGAACGTCACCGCCAGAAACAGATTGGTCACGACGCCGGCGGCCGAGACGAGGATGTCGCCGCGGCGATAGTTGCGGAACTTCCGCGAGTTGACCGGGACGGGCTTGGCCCCGCCGAAGGTGTACTGGCCGTGGGTGCCGAACCAGAGAAGCGCCGGCAGCAGCAGGCTCATCCAGGGATCGATATGGGGCAGTGGATTCAGCGTCACGCGACCCAGGGCGTAGGCGGTGTCGTCGCCCTGCTGCAGGGCGGTAATGGCGTGCGCGTACTCGTGCGCCACCATGGCGAAGACCAGCATCGGGAGCGCGAGAATGAAGTCGCTGAGCTGGGCTTCCAGGGGGCCATCCTGTCGGTCGAGGTGGCGGAAGGTTAAGCGTCCGCCTGAGCCAAGTCAAAGCGGCATGCCGCTTGACCTTGCGGCAGTCGTCCTCTATGTTTCGCGGCTCGTGCGTCGGGTCGCGCTTGCGCTCCCTGTTTTCCGAATTCACTCGAGGTCGTCGTGCCGCGAATCCAGTCCGCCAAGAAGCGTCTGCGCCAGGGCAAGACCCACGCGGCGCTCAACCGCACGCAGCGGAGCCAGCTGCGCTCCGCCATCAAGAAGGTGCGCGGCGCCGCGGCCGCGGAGGCCCAGGCCGCGTACGACGAGGCCGTGCGGTTCATCGATCGCGCGGGACGTAAGCGCCTGATCCACCCGAATGCCGCCGCGCGCCACAAGAGCCGTCTGGCCAAGCTGGTCAAGACGACGGCCAAGAAGTAGCCGCGTCCAAGCTGCGAACGGAAAGGGCCTCGCCACGGCGAGGCCCTTTTCAGTTTCGGGCCGCTATCTCGATTGAACTTGAGGTGGACGGCACAACACCATCGGCCGCCAAAGGTTGCGCTGCCGGGTCAGATGCCGGCGAGCTCCGCCCCACAGCGCTCGCAGTACCACTCCGTGGGACGGTTCAGCGTGCCACACTCCCCGCACTTGAGCGTCTTGGCCACCCCGGCCGCCCCGCCCTTTCCCGGTGGCGCGGTCTGGCTTCCGGCCGCCGGAGCTTCGGCACCGCGCCCGGCGGCCGGACCGGCTGAGCCGGGGTTGCTGCCGCGGCGCGGCGGAGCAGATGCCGGCGCAGGCTTTCGTTCCTCCGCGGGTCCCACCGACTTGAGGAACGCGAGCTCATCCACCGGCGGCGGCCCGTGGGTGATCTCGGGCTCTCGCGTCGGCGCCGGCCTGGCCGGCGGCCGGCTCGCGGCGGGCGGTGGTGGTGGAGGGGGTGGCGGGGGTGGCGGTTCCGGCTCGGGCTCGGGCTCCGGCTCGGCTCTGGTTCCGGGACCGGCGCGACCGCGACGGGCGGCGCTGGGGCCGGCGGCGGCACGGGAGGCTCGATTCGCTTGGGCGCGCCACCGATCAGGTTCTGGACCTCCGCCAGCCGGGCGATCTCCTCACCCACCAGCCGGAGCTCGCTCCTGAGCCCGGTCAGCCGCTCGTTGCTTTCGTCGCTCAGCTTGCGCCACTCGTCCTCGGAGTATTCCCCGACCGCGTGGCGGACCTCCGCTTCGGCCAGCGCCTCCTCGGCCTGACGCCGCTCGATGTCCAGCCCTCCCTGTGTCGCCTTGTGGCGGTCGAGCTCGCCCGCGATCGTCGCCGCGTGGGTGCGGAGCTCGTCGATGACGCCGCGAAGCCGGCTCTCGTAGTCACCCCGCACTCGGGCCCGGACAGCGGGTGGCGCCTTGTCGCCCGCCGAGTCGAGCCGGGCCAGCCACTGCTCGTACTGGGCGCGTTGCTGGAGCAGCGCTTCGATCGTGGAATTAGTCTCCGAGGTCGCTTTGGCCATGACGGGTGTTTCCTCTCAGCCGCTCAAGGTCGTGCATCTGGTCGGGAGTGAGTGTGGTCACTCCTCCGAGGCTCCGGGCGGCCAGGAGAATCCGGGCCGCGTGCTCGAGACTTTCCATCCTGATGCGGGCACTTGCGAGATCCGGGCCCCACGCGACCGCGCCATGGTTGGCGAGCAGCACCACCTCGTGGGCGTCGAGGAACGGCTCCACTGCGTCACCGAGCGCGGGCGTGCCCGTGGTGGCGTACGGCACTACCGGCACTTCCCCCATCAGCAGCGCCACTTCCGGCAGCACGTTCGCCGGGATTCCCTCTCCCGCCACGGCGAACCCCGTCGCGGTGGGCGGGTGGGCATGCACCACGGCGCCGCAGTCCCGCCGGCGCCGAAAGATCCGGAGATGCAAATCTAATTCGGTCGTGGCCTGCCGGGAGCCGCCCAGGTGGGCGCCCGCCAGGTCGACCTCCACCAGGTCCTCGGGGACCAGCTCGGACTTGAGCAGCCCGCGAGGGGTGACGAGCAGTCGGTCCGGACGGTACCGCACCGAGACGTTCCCGTCCTGGCCCGCGATCAGGCCCGCCTGCCAGAGCCGCCGGCAGCACCTCACAATGTCACGGGCGACTTCAGATCGGTGCATGCTGGTCCGCGCTTGCTTGGGGATCCCTCGCTGCGCTCGGGGCGGGGCGCGGGGGGCCTCACGCCGGTCGCTGCAGGCGGCTTCGACGGTTGGGATCGCACAGGGAAGTGGAGGCCGCCTGACGCTCCCTCTGTGAGGCCCCCCGCGCACGGGCGCACGAAGCGTGCGGGGACTTCCCACTCACGCGGATCCGGCATGCCCGCGCCTCATGCGCCCGCAGCCCGACACTGCCTTGGTGCTCGCGATGCTCGGGGAGCCGCCGGGGCGCGGCGCCCCGGAAGCGAGCGTCAGGCGGCCTCCAATTCCCTGCGCGATCCCAACCGTCGAAGCCGCCTGCAGCGAGCGCAAGGGGTGTCGCGCCCCGGCGGCGACCTGGCGCACCGACCCCTGCAAGCGCCAACGGGGGTGCCCGCAGAAGCTCAGCCGAGCCGCCGGAACACCACCTGTCCCCGGACGATCGTCACGTCCGCACGCCCCCGGAGCCGGCGTCCGCCGAACGGCGTGTTGCGGCTCTTGGAGTAGAAGGCATTGGGCTCGACCGTCCACGCGGCCGTCGGATCGATCACGACGACGTCCGCCGCGGCGCCCTTGGCGAGCGTCCCGCCCGGCAGATTGAAGATCCGCGCCGGCATGGTGCTCATCCGGGTGATAAGCGTCGTGAGGTCGAGCAGGCCCCCGTCCACCAGTTCGGTGATCGCGAGGCCGAGCGCGGTCTCGAGCCCGATGATCCCGTTGGGTGCGTCGTCGAACTCGCGCTCCTTGGCGTCGTAGTGGTGTGGCGCGTGGTCGGTGCAGATCACGTCGATCGTCCCGTCCCGAAGCGCCTGGCGAATCGCCTCGCGGTCCTCCGGCTCCCGGAGCGGCGGGTTCATCTTGGCGTTGGTATTGTAGCCTTCGCACGCCTCGTGGGTCAGCGTGAAGTGGTGCGGGCACGCCTCCGCCGTCACGCGGAGCCCCTTCTCCTTGGCCCGGCGGATCAGCTCCACCGACCCGCGGGTGGACATGTGGCAGAGATGGATGTGGCCGCCCGTGAGCTCGGCCAGCAGGATGTCCCGCGCCACCATGATCTCTTCCGCCGCGGCCGGCACGCCCTTGAGGCCGAGTCGGGTGGACACCAGCCCCTCGTGCATCGCCCCGCCGGCGGCCAACGTCGGGTCTTCGCAGTGATCCGCCACCGGGATGCCGAACGTGCGGGCGTATTCGAGGGCGGTGCGCATGAGATGGCTCGAGACCACCGGCTTGCCGTCGTCGCTCACGGCCACCGCCCCCGCTCCGACCAGCTCGCCGAACTCGGCGAGCTGCTGTCCCTTCTGCGCGAGCGAGATGGCCCCGATCGGGTAGACCCGCGCCTTCCCCGCCCGCTGCGCCTGGCTCACGATGAACCCGACGGCCGCCTGGTTGTCGGTCACCGGATCGGTGTTGGGCATGGCGCAGACCGCGGAGAAACCGCCCGCCGCCGCGGCCATGGCACCGGTGGCCACCGTCTCGATGTCCTCCTGTCCCGGCTCCCGCAGGTGCACGTGGAGGTCGATGAGACCGGGCGCCACGACCTTGCCCGTGGCCTCCACGACTTCGACTCCGTCCGGGCGCCCGAGATTCTGGCCCACCGCTTCGACCTTCCCGTCCTGCAACAGCAGGTCGGCCACCCGGTCAGTGTTGCCCGCGGGATCGAGCACCCGGCCGCCGCGAATGAGGATAGGACGCATCGTCACTCCCCGCCCGGCTGGTGGGCCCAGTCGGGTGAGCCGCCCGCCAGGAGATAGAGCACCGCCATCCGGACGGCGACGCCGTTGGTCACCTGAGGCAGGATGACGCTGTGCGGTCCGTCCGCCACGTCGCTGTCGATCTCGACGCCGCGATTCATCGGACCCGGGTGCAGAATGAGGAGATCCTTCGGCGCCCGCGCCAGCCGTTCGGTCGTGACGCCGAAGACGCGGTTGTACTCACGCAGCGACGGCAGGAAGCCCGCCTGCATCCGCTCGAGCTGGAGCCGCAGGATGTTGAGCGCGTCCGCCCACTGGATCGCGTCCTCGATCCGCGGCAGAACGGTCACGCCGAGCTCGTGCACATTGCGCGGCAGGAGCGTGGCCGGCCCGCACACGCCCACCTGCGCGCCGAGCTTGAGCAGGCCCCAGATGTTGCTTCGGGCCACCCGGCTGTGCAGGATGTCGCCGCAGATGGCGATCTTGAGCCCCTCGATTCGCTTGAACCGGTCGCGCAGCGTCAGGATGTCGAGCAGCCCCTGGGTCGGGTGCTCGTGCTTGCCGTCGCCGGCGTTGATGACGTTGGAGCGAATCCGCTGGCCAAGGAACTGGGCCGCGCCCGAGGAGCCGTGGCGGATCACGACCATGTCGATCCGCATCGCCTCGAGGTTCCGGGCCGTATCCACGAGGGTCTCGCCCTTGGAGACCGACGAGGCCGCCGTGGCCACGTTGACCGTGTCGGCGCTCAGCCGCTTCTCGGCGAACTCGAACGAGATCCGGGTCCGGGTCGAGGCCTCGAAGAACAGGTTGACGATGGTCTTGCCGCGAAGGGCCGGGACCTTCTTGATGGCCCGCTCGCTCACTTCCTTGAACGGCTCGGCGGTGTCGAGGATCAGCCGGATCTGATCCGCGCTCAGCGGCTCCAGCCCCACCAGGTCCTTGCCCAGGCTCGGCGCGCTCACGTCAACCTCGCACCAGCTCGACCGCGTCCCGGCCGTCGAGCTCGCTCACGAGCACGTCCACGCGGTCGCCCGGGCCCGTGCTCACGCTGGTGCCGACGATGTCGGCCTGGATCGGGAGCTCGCGCCCGCCGCGGTCGATGAGGACGCAGAGCAGGATCCGGCGCGGCCGGCCGAAGTCGGCGCACTCGTCCAGCGCCGCGCGGACCGTGCGGCCGGTATAGAGCACGTCGTCCACGATCACCACGGTGCGGCCATCGAGGTTGGGTAGCCTGGTCTCGCCCACCACGGGCCGCGCGCCGACCGTCTGCAGGTCGTCCCGGTAGAGCGTGATGTCGAGCTTGCCGCTGGCGACGGAGGAGCCTTCGGACTGATCGATGAGACGTTTGAGGCGATCGGCGAGCTCCACCCCGCGCCGCTGGATCCCGACCAGGACCAGGTCGTCGGTCCCGCGGCCACGCTCGACGATCTCGGTGGCCATGCGCGCGAGGGTCCGGCCGAGCGCGCGTTCATCGAGGAGGAGAGTCCGGGAGGGCATCGGGGCGGGAAGCTAGTGACCGGCTACAGCCTACGCAACTCGACCGGCGTCACCCCCTGAGGCCGGTCGCCCCACGAGGCGCACCCGCCGGGCGCGGCCCGAACGAGACGTCAGCTGCGGCTCGTTCCGTTCATACCGGCTCGCGATCAGGCGCGGTCCGCCGGAGATCGGTGATGAGGGCCGCCTGCGGACCTGCAACGCGTGCTTCGGCGGGCCGCGCCGCCGACGCCATTCGGCCCTCGAGCAGGAGCTGCCCGCCTGGGATTTGCCTCGCGACACGCTCCATCATCATCGGGCCCACGACGCCCGCGATACCGCCCAGGACGAACAGCAGGCTCGTCGGCATCGCGAGCCGGGCTCCGGCGCCGAGGATGATGGCCGCGACGAAGAGCGGATGGTAGAGATAGATCGCGTAGGAAGACCCTCCGATGTATTCCATGAGGCGCATCCGCGGCACGAGGCGCAGCGCGCATAGGCTGGCCGACGCGCCGATCAGGCAGCCCAGCATGGATCTGTTCTCGAGCGCGTCGACCGGCGCGAGCGTGTGCGTAAGGACGTAGTACGTATGAAAACCCTGCGCCAGCCCGCAACACAGGACCGCCGCGATCAGCGCTCGGTTCGATTGCAGGCGCTCGCGATAGCGCTGTGCTCCGAGCCCCAGGAGAAAGAACGGCAGCAGGTACGTGGCATTATGGAGGCCAAAAACATTCTGCCGCTCGAACGGTCCGTATGAGTAGAGCGCCAGAGAAACCGCGAGCACCGTGAGGAATCGTGTGAAGGTCGCCAGGGCGCCGATCCACTCCAGTGCGACCAGCATGACGAACACCAGCAGCAGGCCCTGCACGAACCACAAATGCCAGTAGGGGAACACATAGATGGTCCACATCTGCGCCAGCGGCACCGCCCGATCGTGCATCGCGAGGCGCAGGCAGTACAGCAGTGACGATGCGACGATCAGCGGCACGCCGAGGCGGCGAAGCTTCTTGGCTGCGAATTGCAGCTCATGGCCTGGCCGCAGCGGTCGATAGGCGTACACGAATCCGGAAAGAAAGGTGAAGAGCGGCATCCGGATGTACGCAAAGAGGTTGGTGAACTCGCGATACGGCGAGCCGTCGGGCACGTGGAGGCCGGAGGCGGAGGTCGAGCCGACGGTGTGGAACGCGACCAGCAGCAGACAGGCAATGCCGCGCAACGTCTGCACCCTGTTCGATTCGAGCGCATCGACCTGCGCATGCGGCCGAGGTCCACCCGGTGAGCCGAGCGGAAGCGTGAGGCGATCGATTGCTATGCTTCGCCAGGCTACGGAGTCCGCCATCGATGCGTGCCCCAGCTTCAAGGGGTGGAACCAGGACGTTCTCGCGCGTTCCGGAACCGTTCGGCGCCGGCTTGCAGACTCGCGAACAGCGGGCAGCGCAGCCCAAGGCCGTTCTGCGGAGACGTGGTGAGGCGTTCTCGGGAAGTGGAGCGGCTCTTCGCCGCAAGAGACAGGCCCGGCGTCCCCAGCGCTTCGTCCGGGGTGAGCCAATGATCTATCTTTATGTGCTGCAGTGACTTGCGACGGAGAATAGCGGACTGGTCCCGTCGGGGGAAGCTCTCTGCCAGATGTAAACCGCCGCGCGAAGCCACCTGTCGCCAGTGATCCCCGCCGCGCCCCGTGCCTGGTCGACGATCCAGGCGAGGGGCCCAGGGCCCACGCGTCCCGCCCACCCGATCTCTCGCGCCGCTCGGGATAGCACCCGAAAACCTGGCCGGCCTCCGCACGTCCGTTCTCATCGCCAGCCATGGTGAAGTGCGCCACGCGCCGTGCCGTCAGCGATGTCGCCATCCGGCTCGCATCCCGTGGCCGGGGGATCCGGCGGTCCACTAGACTTCGTCCGGTCGACGCAGCCCATGGTCCGAAACCCGCCGGTACCTTCCATCGGAGCCTTCATGCCCGAACCGATGCGCCTGCTCGGGTCCGCCGCCGCGCTGGTCCTCGCCGCGTGCGCCGCGGGCGCCCCTCCCGGCGCGCCGACGCCCCGCGAGCGGCCGGTGCCTGCGCCCGCCGCTGCCCCTGCCCCGGGCGACGCCGCACGTGCCGACGCCGTGGCCGACGACTACTTCCGGTCGCTCATCGAGACCTTTCCGCTGACCGCACTCCAGTCCGGCGTGCCCGGGGCGCCCAACGATCGCCTGGGTGACAATTCTCTGGCCGCCACCGAGGTCTGGCGCCGCCGCGAGGACGCATGGTCGACGGCACTCCAGGGCCTCCGGGTCGAGTCGCTCCGCGGCCGCCCCGAGGAAGCGACCTACGGCGTGCTTCGCGAGATTATCGAGGCGTCACGCGCGGCGCGAGTCTGCCATGCCGAGCTCATGCCGCTCGACCAGCAGGGCGGCTGGCAGATCACCTTTCCGGTCGTGGCGCAGCTCCAGCCGCTCGGCACCCCCGAGCTTCGTGCGGCGGCCCTCTCCCGGTGGCGAGAAATCCCGAAGTACCTCGATACCGAGATCGCGAGCCTGCGCGAGGGTCTGCGGGCGGGCTACACCCAGCCGCGCGGTAACGCCCAGGCGGTGCTGCAGGAGCTCGACGACATCCTTCGGGTACCCGCCGCGGCCTCGCCGTTCTCCGGTCTGGCCGACCGCGACTCGACACCGGACTTCCGCGACTCTGTAGTGACCATTGTGGCCGGGCAGATCCTCCCCGCGGTGCGCCGCTACCGCGCGTTCCTCGCCGCCGAATACGTCCCCCACGCGCGCACCACGACGGCGCTTTCGGCTCTGGCGCACGGCGCCGAGTGCTATCGCGCGCGGGTCCGGCTGTATACGACGCTCGATCTTGATCCCCGCGCCCTCACCGCGCTCGGCGAGCGGCAGATGGCGTCGCTCGAAGCCGAGATGCGGCCCATCGCCGCGCGCGCGTTCGGCGACACCGACCTCGTGGCGGTCAATGAACGGCTCCGGAGCGACAGCGCGTACCTCTTCCGGAGCCGCGACGAGGTCATCCGCGCGGCGGAACAGGCTGTCGCCCGTGCCCGGGCGGCGATACCGCGCTGGTTCGGCCGGCTCCCGCGCCAGGACGTGATCGTGGACCCATGCCTTCCGTTCGAAGAGCGCTCGGGCTGTCCGAACTCCTATGTGTCGGGGGCGGCCGACGGATCGCGGCCGGGACGCTGGCGCATCAACGCCGGGACCGTCCCGCCCCAGCCGATGGCGCCGCTCGAGGGTACCGCCTTTCACGAGACCATTCCGGGTCATCACCTCCAGGGCGCGCTCGCCCAGGAGCGTCCCGACGCCCATGCCATCACGCGCTATCTCGGATTCAGCGGATACTGGGAAGGATGGGCGCTCTACGCGGAACGGCTCGCGGGGGAGATGGGACTCTATTCCTCGGACCTGGCGCGCTTCGGCGAGCTGGGCGAGCAGGCGCTCCGCGCCGCCCGGCTGGTCGTGGATCCCGGGCTCGCGGTCTTCGGGTGGTCGCGGCGGCGGGCGATCGATTACCTGTACGCCCACACCGGCTACTCGCGGCAGACGATCGAATCGGAGGTGGATCGCTACATCGCCGATCCCGGCCAGGCGACGGCCTATATGGTCGGCCGGCTCGAGATCGAGCGCCTGAGGCGCGAGGCCGAACGCCGGCTCGGGACGGCGTTCGACATCCGAGAGTTCCATGACCGCGTGCTGGAGGAGGGCGCCGTGCCGCTGCCGGTGCTTCGGGCGCATGTCGAGGCTTGGATCGCCGCGAAGTCACGCTGATCCTCCTGCCGGCCACCGGCGCCGCTCGCCATCAGCGCGAAACGTCGATGACGGTCGGGTCGGCCGGCCAGCCCCGGCGGATATAGCAGCGGGCCCGCGCCCGGACCACGCGGGGCCGCGGGCGGTCAACGAACGTCAGCAGAACGGGACACGCCTTCGTCGGGGCATCGAACAGCACATCGGTCGTATCGCCTCGCTGAAACGATGCCGACCGGGCACCGAACCGCGTCCATTCCGTGAGCGCATCGCGGTGATCGCGCTCGGCGTTCAGGCCCCACTCGACCCCGCCGGAAGTCGCGGACAGATCCTTCAGGGCTACGCGGTCGCCTCGCAAGGCCGCGGCAAGGTAGCGCCGCGCGACGCCATCGAAACGCGAGGGCCGCTCGACGACCGAGTACGGCTGCCAGAGAAGACCGGCGACGAGGAGCGTGGCCATGCCGAGGAGAACGCGCCAGTAGGGCATGTGATCTCTCCCTCAGCCATCCTTGCGAGAGCGGCTTCCCCGGCGCCCTCTCAGGGCACGAGGGAGTCTCATACACGAGCGGGTGGTGCCGCGAGGCGCGGCGCCCGTCGCGCTACATCCAATATGATGTCGGTGGAGTCATCGGAAAGCCCGGGGGCGGAGCAGTCGCGCCGCAAGGGGGACACGGCGGAGGTGACGATCGCTGCTCGGGCGCACGCCCGAGCCGACCCCGGGAGACGTCGGCGGAGTTGTGCATCCATCGTCGTACTGGAGTCTTGCGTTACCACGGACAGGGCGGGATTCGAACCCGCGATACGCTTTTGACGTACACACGCTCTCCAGGCGTGCGCCTTCAACCACTCGGCCACCTGTCCCCAAGCGTTGCGAGGGCGCAACTTAGCGGGCTTGGGGGAGGGCGTCAACGCGGACGAGGGGCATGCGTCGGCGCATGCCCCCAATCTCCGGACCCGGCCGAGGTCAGGCGGCCGGGCCCGACGCTATTCTACCGGTACCCGACCCGCCGTCACGTCTCCGGCCGCCAGCGACCGCGCCGTCTCCACCATCCCGATGAACTCCCCGCGATACCCCTGCTCGTCCTCACCCCGGGCCCCCCGGGCGAGGCTCAGGGTCTGCTCCCAGCTCGCCTGCCCCTTGTTCTCCGAGTCGCGCAGCAGCATGGCGAACTCCGCTACCGCCGAGGCGAACCGCATGTCCTCCGACGGGCTCCGGGTGCGGTCGGTCACCGGCGCCTCGAGCAGGCGGCTGGCCGAGCCCTGGGGATCCTTGTACCGGAGCCGCACGGTCAGGAGCTCCGAGCTGTGCCGAGCACCGGGCCGGAGCGACACGTCCTGGTAGGTCAGGCTGTCGTCGTCCTGTGCCACGGCCCGTGCGCCGACCGGCACTACCTCGTACAGGGCCGTCACCGCGTGCCCCGAACCCAACTCGCCCGCGTCCTTCCGGTCGTCCTTGAAGTCCTCCTTCGCGAGGAGCCGGTTCTCGTAGCCCAGGAGCCGGTACGACTGCACCCGTGCCGGATTGAACTCGACCTGGATCTTCACGTCCTTCGCCACCGTGAACAGCGTCCCACCGAACTCCTGCACGAAGACCTTCTGCGCCTCGCGGAAGCTGTCGATGTAGGCGTAGTGCCCGTTTCCCTTGTCCGCCATCTGCTCCATCTTCGAGTCCTTGAGATTGCCGGTGCCGAAGCCGAGGACCGTGAGGAACGTGCCCTCCTCGCGCCGCTGCTCGATCAGCCGGACCATTTCCGCGTCACTACTCACGCCGACATTGAAATCGCCGTCGGTGGCGAGGATGACGCGGTTGTTGCCCTCCGCGTTGAAATGCTCGCGCGCCACGTCGTAGGCCAGGCGGATGCCGGCGCCGCCGGCGGTCGACCCGCCGGCCTGGAGCTGGTCGATGGCCTGGAGGATGGTGGACTTCTCCTCGCCGCTCGTCGGTGGGAGCACGAGGCCCGCGGCCCCGGCATACACCACGATCGCCACTCGGTCCTCCGGCCGGAGCTCGCGCACGAGTGCCCGGAATGCCTGTTGCACCAGCGGCAGCTTGTCGGGCGAGTTCATCGAGCCCGAGACGTCGATCAGGAACACCAGGTTGCTGGGCGGCAGGTCGCGCGTGGCCACCCGCCGGGCCTGGAGGCCGATCCGCACCAGACGGTGGTCCGCCGCCCACGGGCACGGCGCCACCTCGGTCGAGACCGCGAACGGGTGCTGGCCGGTTCGGTCCGGATAGGTGTAGGGGAAGTAGTTGACCAGCTCCTCGAGCCGCACCGCGTCCTTGGGCGGAAGCGTGCCTTGACTGAGGAACCGGCGCACGTTGCTGTACGAGGCCGCATCCACGTCGATCGAGAAAGTCGAGAGCGGGTTCGAGCCCGCGCCGAGAAAGCGGTTCTCGTTTACCACGGTGTACGCTTCGGTATTGAACTGCTCGACGGGACCGGACCACGCGTTCGCCGGCGCGACGGCGCCGAGGCCGACGAACGCGCGGCTGTCACGCCGCGCCACCTGGTCCATGCTCTTCAACGCTTCGCTCCTGGGCCACGCCTGGGCCGCCGCCTCCTTCCCCTCGGCGAGCTGCCTTGGCTTCCCGCCAGGCGCGAGCGTGAAGTTGAGGGTCAGGGTTCCGCCGGCCCGGACCGTGCCACCGCTCTCCGCCGGCGCGTACCCCGCACCTACTGCGCGCACCGTCACGGGTCCGGCGGGGACCGCGGGAAGGAGGTAGGTGCCGGCGGTGTCGCTGAGGGCCGTGAGCGCGGTCCCCACCACGAGCACCTGCGCATGGACGACCGGCGCGCCGCGGCCATCGCGCACGTAGCCCGCGATCCGCCCGGTGGACGGGGCCGGACGGGCCGGCGCGGCCCCGGTCGCGGCGAGCGTCAGACATAGAATGGCGACCGGACCCGGCGTCCGCCGGGCGAGTGACCAGCGTGCGGCTCGCATCGAATCCTCCAACTGTGGGGTGTGGCGTTCGGCGCGGCGCCAAGTTCGGCCGCAGAGATGCAGTCGGGAGATGCACGGGCCCTCAGGCTTGCACACGCGCGGCCCCGCAGTGGACCCCTGCTCGGGTGGGCCAGGACATCGCGATGGTCGTGGAGCGGGGGTGAAGGCGGACAGGCGGACAGGCGGACAGGCGGACAGGCGGACAGGCGGACAGGCGGACAGGCGGACAGGCGGAGCGCGAAGATAGTGCCTTCATCCCGAGCGAGCGCAAGCGACCGAGGGACCTTCCTGGAGGGGCTCGAACCATTGCCCGGGCAAGGTCCCTCGCTTCGCTCGGGATGACGGCGCCTCTCCGTTCGCTGTTCCCTCTCACCCGCCGTACACCCCGACTTCGACCGCTCGGCGTCAGCCTCCGGATTTCCTCGTCTCGAACTCCTTCCGCGCCCGCTCCATGAGCTCGAGCGTCCGGTCCCGCTCGTCGGGCGTGTTCCAGTCCGTGCTGGCCTTGGCGGCCGCCTCCAGCCGCTCGATCCACTTCACGAAGTATTCCGCGTCCTCCGCCGACCTGGCCGGCGCACCGCCGACGGTCACGTAGATCGGACTGGTCGTGGCGTAGGGATAGAGATCGAGCACCGGATAGATCGCCCGGTCGCTCCGGGCTCGGAGCAGGAACCAGCCGCTCCGCCGGATCGGGATGCTCACCTCGAGCTCCGCGGTCGTGCGGTCGCCGGTGAGGGGAATGTCCCGGACCACCGTGCCGTTGCCGACGATCTCGAGGTGATCCACCGCCACGTTCGAACGCAGGGACACGCGCGCCCTGACCTCGTGCTCACCGTCCGGGAGCCTGAGCTCCTCGCCAAGTCCGCGTCCGCCGACCCGGAGCTCGAGCAGCGGCCCGTTGGTCGCGAAGCTCCGGCCGGCATGAAGCGAGTCGAGCAGCCGGCGCTGGTCGAGCGTCACTCCGGTCCGGACGTAGACTCGATTCATCCCCACCGGTCCACGCAGCGACGCGAAGTTCGCCATCGCGTCGGTCCCCGCGCCCGCGGGCAGCCGGAATCCGCAATTGAGTATCCGGTACCAGACGTGGGCGGTGGCCATCGGATCGTCCACGAAGCCGAGCGCCTCGTAGTAGTCCACCTTGCCGAGCGCCACGTCCACCGGGAACTCCGCGGTAAGCGGGCGCGAGGTATCCGCCGGGTCCGGATCGCTGTCGAACGGATGGACATACCCCACCAGCGCGCCCTGCGCGTGAGCGAGGTCGGCGATCTCCGCGTTGGTCGGCGCCAGGCTGGCCGCGGCCGTGGCGGCGTAGCCGGCGTAGCCGGGGAGCAACACGTGGTCGCGAAGCCCCAGCAACCCGATATGCCCCCAGACGCTCGTGTGGTACTCCTGGTCGTGAACGATGACCGTCCGGCCGGTGGACACCGGATCGCGGCCCACCGGATACCCGATGTCCGGGATGCGCCCTTCCTTGTTGACGACCAGGTTCTCCACCAGGTCGACATCTTCCGCCCGGGCCTGAAACGCCAGCCGCCGGGGGGTGTTCCGGTAGGCGCCGCCGTAGTTCATGTGGACGTGCAGGTCGGCGCTGCGCCAACCCTGCGCCGCGAGGTCGCCCAGGCGGCGCAGAGAGATGCGCACGATCGTGTCGCGGCCGGCGGGGACCTCCACGGTTCGGCGCTCGACGCGGTAGGCGGGCCCGCGGCTCACCTCGATGGCGTACCGCCCGGCCGGCAGAGTGAGGGCGTCGCGACCCGCGGTGTGGAAGTAGCCGTACTCGAACCGGCGCTCGGAGCGGTCGAAGCCATCGTCGGCGTGTCTCCAGGCGCTGTCGGGCGCGAAGCTGCGGCCGTCGGGCCCGGTGACGGACACCCGCGCCGCGAGAGCGGCCCCGCGGTCGTCCGCCACCGACACGCGCAACCGGCCGACGGGGGCCAGGTACACCCTCCGGCCGACCCGCACCGGGGTCCGTCGGCCGCCCGGTACGTCGACCATCCAGAGCGAGGTGTTGCCGCCCTCGTTCGAGACATAGGCGATGCGGCGCCCGTCCGGCGACCAGCGCGGCGAGGTCGCGTCGAACTCCCCGTACGTGAGCTCGAACGGATTGGCGCCGTCTGGCGTCATCAGCCAGAGCTGATTCCACTCGCGGCCCAGATACGAGCTGTAGACCACCCGCCGTCCGTCCCGGCTCCAGTCCGGCCGCCCCTTCCAGGTCGTCTCTTCGTCCCGGATCTCGCGCGGAGCGCCGCCGGCCCTCGAGGGCATGCGCCAGAAGCCGCCCGACCCCCAGACGTGCCCCCGGTTCGAGACCACGATCAGCTCGCTTCCGTCGGGAGACCAGGTCGGGGAGAGGTAGTGATCGACGGAGTTGTAGTAGTATCGCGGCAGCCCGCTCTCGCTGTCCTGGGTGATGCGCTCTACGTGCGTTGCCTTCCCTTCCGGCGTGACGTCCGCCGTGAACACGTGCCACCGTCCCGCGTACAGGGTCGACGTGAACGCGATCCGCCGGCCGTCGGGTGACCAGCGCGGCTCGAGGCTGACCGCGCCGCCGCGGACGAGCGCCGTGGATACGCCCGTGGCCGGATCGAGCAGCCGGAGCTCGACGGCATCGTCGCGGTAGGAGGCGTACACGATCCGCCGTCCGTCCGGCGACCAGTCGGGCTGAGAGTCGTACCCGGGGCCGTCGGTGAGCTGTCGCGCCTCGGTGCTCCCGACGCGCTGCCGCCAGAGCGAGCCCTGCATCGAGTAGACAAGCTCGCTTCCGTCGGGCGACCAGGCGGCGGCACCGGGTCCGCTCGTGACCTGCGGGATGAACATCTCGCGGAAGTAGTAGGGATGGCGGACCTTCACCTGCTGCAGGACCGGCGCCCGCTGTGCCGCGAGCCCGGGCGTGAGCACAACGAGCGCGAGGCCCGCGACGCCGAGTCCCCGGCTCCCTCTCACCGGCGTCCCCGCCAGTAGATGAGACCGCCCAGCGCCACGCAGAGGCCGGCGCCGCCCACGACCTTGAGGAGAAACAGCCACGCCTGATCGCTCTCGGGTGGGATCATCGCCATCCCCATGGCGAACAGCGTGAACAGGAACCCGCAAAGGCCGATGGCGAGGGCGGCGGGCCGTCCCGTGAGCAGCGTCGTCGCCGGGGTCGCGCGCTCCTTCATACGCACCACCAGGAAAGCGGCGTACAGGTAGAGGTACGGGATGAAGTAGACCAGCAGCATCGTGTCGAGGATCACGAGGTAGGCGCGCTCGACCGTCGTTCCCTTCCCCAGCACCGACAGCAGCAGGAAGACGGACGCGAGCACGGCCTGGGTGAGGATCGCCACGTAGGGCGTCTGCCAGCGGGGGTGGACCCGGCCGAACGCCGGCGGGAAGTACCGGTCGAGCCCGATCACGAAGGCCACGCGCGCGGGGCCCGTGAGCCAGGCGCCGACGCCGCCGATGTTGCCTACCACGTACAGGGCCGCGGCCGCCGCCGGCAGCCAGGCGACGCCGAAGCCGATGTCCTGCGCGCCCGTGTGCAGCGCCTGGAGGAAGCCCGAGACGATGTTGACGTCCCCGGTCGGGACCAGCCAGAGCACCGAGGCGGTGCCCGCGATGTACAGGAACGCGATCAGCGGTGCCGAGATGAAGATCGAGCGCGGCAGGGTCCGCTGAGGGTCTCGCACCTCGCCGCCCATGACCGCGCAGAGCTCGAGCCCGGCGAAGGCGAACGCGATGGACGCCCAGAGATTGAGCTTCCGCGCGTCGCCCAGGTCGGGGATCAGGGCCGCCGCGTCCATGGGCGTGGCGGACCGATGGGTGAAGGCCGCGTACACGCCCAGGCCGACGAGGAGAATGCCAGGGATGTAGGTGCCGAGCGCCCCCACGTTCTGCAGCCAGCGCCCGGTGCGGACCCCCACGATGTTGAGCAGCACCGCGAGCCAGAGCGCCACCAGCGTGGCCGGCAGGACGTAGAGCCAGCTGTCCTGCAGCGCGGTCCCGCCCCGGCCGATGACGTAGGTGCCGACCACCGCCGTGGAGATGAGCAGGTTGGGGTAGTACAGGATGTTGTTGACCCAGTAACACCAGCCGCACAGAAACCCATGGCCCTCGCCGAAGGTGCGTTTGGTCCAGGCGTAAATGCCGCCCTCATCGGGAAACCGGGCCGCGAGGTCGCTCACGGCCAGGCCCTGCGGGATGAAGAAGAAGAGCGCGGCCAGCACCCACAGGGTGATCGAGCTGGGGCCCGCCGCGGCGGCAGTCGCGAACCAGCGGAGGCTCACCACCGCGACGATGTTGAACAGGATCATGTCGCGGAGGCCCAGCGCGCGCGGCAGCGCCGGGCGGGCGGTCTCGGGCGCGGGCGTCGTGGTCGCGGCGCTCATGGGCGTCAGCCCTTCAGATAGAGGCGGTGGGGGTCGAGCACGTTTCGAAGCAGCGCCAGCTCGGCGGACGTCGGCGGGGTCACCGTCTCCAGCACGGGCCGCCCGCGGAGCGGCCAGCCCACGCCGGCCCGCACGTCGGCCACGTCGACGCCGGGGTAGAGTGCCGTCAGCACCAGCTCGCCCGAGTCCGGGTCGACCTCGAGGATGGCCTTGTCGGTCACCACCTTCACCGGCCCGGCCCCAGGCATCCCAAGCTCGGCGCGTGTGCGGCCGCGGCAACGGTGGCCCGGGCTGGTGATGAAGTCCACGGCCTCGGGAAAGGCCCGCCGGTTGAGCCGGCTGATGACCACCGTCCGCCGCGCGTGGATGGCGATCTCGGCGGCGCCGCCGCTCCCCGGCAGCCGCACGTCGGGATGATCGTACGAGCCGACCACGGTGGTGTTGATGTTCCCGAACCGGTCGATCTGGGCGCCGCCGAGGAAGCCGACCTCGATCCGGCCGTTCTGCAGCAGACACTGGAACACGTCGGCCATGCCGCAGACCATGAGCGAGCCGGTCACGAGGGACGGGTCGCCGATCGACACCGGCAGCCGCTCGGGCACGGCGCCGACGGCGCCGGACTCGTAGATCAGGACCAGGTTCGGCGCGTGGGTGGCGCGGGCGAGGTTGCAGGCGAGGTTGGGGAGGCCAATCCCGACGAAGACCACCTCGCCGTCCTGAAGCTCATGGGCGGCGACGGCGGCCATCATCTCGGCGGGGGTGTGGGTCACGGCGTGCCGGGCATGTGGGGTGCGCCGCACGGACAGACGAGCTCGCACGTCATCCCGAGCGAAGCGAGGGACCTACACCGTGAAGCTCGAGCCATTTCCCGGCAAGGTCCCTCGCTTCGCTCGGGATGACGGAGCGCGAGGGATCCCACCCCCTCAAAACCCATAGCTCACCCCCGCGCAAACTCGCGCCTCCGCCCGGAGCCGCTCCAGCCCGCCCAGGCGCGCCACGTACTCGGCCCGGTCCCGCACGCCGTGCACGGACTCGTCGAGATACGCCGCGAGCCGCGCGGGATCGCGTGAGATTGCCTCCCAGGCGACGTAGAAATCGTTGTCGCGGTCGTAGTACCCCTGGGCGTACGACGGATGCGCGCCCCATGGCTCCACCACGACGGCGTCCACCGCGATGCCGGGGATCAGGGTCCGGTTAGGATCGGCGCGAATCACCCTCTCGTCCACCAGCTCCTCAACCACGACGATGACGCGGCGCGAGGCGAACGCCGCCTCCTTCTGCACGCCAAGGAGGCCCCAGATCTGGGTGTTCCCCTGCGCGTCGGCGCGTTGCGCGTGCACGATGGTGACGTCGGGATTGAGCGCCGGCACCGTGGCCAGCCGCTCGCCGGTGTAGGGGCACTCGACCGAGGCGATGCGTGGGTTGGCCGTGGGCAAGTCGGTGCCCATGTAATTCCGCATGGGCCAGAACGGCAGCCGCGCGGCACCGGCGGAGAGCCGCCCCACCATGCCGAAGTGGGAATACTCCTCGAGCTCGAGCGGAGGGCCGCCCTTGCCTTCGACTGACCGCCGGAAGGCGTGCAGCGACCCCGCCCCCGGGTTCCCGGCCCAGGAGAACACGAGCTTCCGGGCGCAGCCCGCGGCGATCATCTGGTCGTAGATCAGGTCGGGCGTGAGCCGGCAGAGCGTGAGATCCCGCCGGCCCTGGCGGATGATCTCGTGGCCCGCGGCGAAGCAGATGAGGTGGGTGAAGCCCTCGATGACGACCGAGTCGCCGTCATGGACCAGCTCGGCGACCGCGTCCCGCATCGGGATGACCTTCGACCGGAGGCGCTCAATCGATCTCGCCGAGCAGCGCGTCGATCATGGCAAGGGCGGTGTCCACGTCGTCCGGACCGACGACCAGCGGCGGCGCCAGCCGGAGCGTGCTCTTGCCCGCGCCGAGCAGCAGGAGGCCGCGCCGGAAGGCGCCCTGCACCAGCTGCTCGACGAGCTCGGGCGCCGGCTCGCGGGTCGCGCGGTCCTTGCACGAACTCGACCCCGACCATGAGTCCGACGCCGCGCACGTCGCCGATGCAGCGCGTGCTTCTCCGCGAGCCGGCGGACCCCGGCCTGCAGTCGCTCGCCCATGGCCGCGGCGTTGGCCATGAGTCCGCCCTCGACCAGGTCGAGCGTCGCGAGCGCCGCGGCGCAGCAGACCGGATTGCCGCCGAAGGTCGATCCGTGCGAGCCGCTCTCCCACGTGGTGATCGACTCCTTCGCGATCGATCGCGCCGATCGGCATGCCGGAGCCGAGCCCCTTGGCGGTGAGCAGGATGTCGGGCTCGACGCCCTCGTGGTCGCAGGCCCACATCTTCCCCGTCCGGCCGACGCCCGACTGCACCTCGTCGGCGACGAGCAGGATGCCGTAGCGGTCGCAGATGGCGCGCAGATCCCGGAGCCAGCCCGGCGGCGGCACCACGTAGCCGCCCTCGCCCTGGATCGGCTCGACGAAGATCGCGGCCACGTCGTGCGGATCGAGATGACGCGCGAAGAGGTCCTGCTCCAGCGACGTCCAGGCACCCGCGGGTGCAGGCCGGCTGGTCGCGCGCACCACTGGCAGCGGTAGCGGTACGCGTACTGGATGTGGTGCACGTCCGGCAGCAGCGGGCCGAACCCGGCGTGTTGCCGCGCCTTGCTGCTGGTGAGGCTCACCGCCCCGGTGGTGCGCCCGTGGAAGGCGCCCCGGAAGGCGATGATCGCGGTCCGCCGCGTGGCGTACCGGGCGAGCTTGATGGCCGCCTTCGACCGCCTCGGTGCCGGAGTTGGTCAGGAAGACCCGCTTCCTGCTCGGTCCCGGGCGCGATGCGCGCCAGCCGCTCGCACAGGGCCGCCATACCCTCGTAGTAGAAATCGGAGCCGCAGATGTGGAGGAACCGGTCGGCCGCGTCCTTGACGGCGGCCACGACCTTCGGGTGTCCGTAGCCGGTGGACGACACGGCGATCCCCGCCATGAAGTCGAGGAACCGGTTGCCGTCCACGTCTTCGACCATGACGCCCTGTCCCCGCGCCACGACCAGCGGATACTCCTTGATGTAGCAGGTAGAGGTCCAGCGCTCGTCGCGCTCGACCACCGCGCGCGCCTTGGGCCCGGGCGGGGGGACGACGATCTTGGGATAGTCTGGCACTGGGGCTCCGTCTTGTGTTGAGAGTTCCCACCGAGTCATCCTGAGCGGAGCGAGGAGCCATGACCCGAGGCATGCCTCCTTCGCTTCGCTCAGGATGACTCGGGGCCCGCCGGCGGCGACTACTCGATCACCGTCCGGCTCTGCTCGCGCGTGAACTGCGCGACGTAATACGGCCCGCAGCCGCCCTTCCCCGTCGACCCCGACCCCTTCCACCCGCAGAACGGCTGCGCGCCCGGCCACGCGCCCGTCGTGGCGCCGGTGCGCTTGTTGGCATAGCACACCCCGGCTTCGATCTCGTCGAAGAACCGCTCGACCTCCGCCGGCTCGGCTGAAAAGATCCCGGCGGTGAGCCCGTACTCCACGGCGTTGGCCTGCGCCAGGCCCTCGTCCAGGCTCTCCACCTCGGCGACCGCCAGCACCGGCACGAACAGCTCCTCGCGGAAGAGCGAGCTTCCGAGCGGCAGCAGGGCAATGGTCGGCGCGACGAAATGCCCGCGATCGAAGACACCGCCGGTGAGCCGGTCGCCGCCATGGAGCACGACGCCCTCGGCGCGCGCCTGCGCGACCGCCCGCTCGTAGCGCGCGACCGCGCGGTCGTTGATGACGGGGCCGAAGAAGACATCGCGCTCGGACGGGTCGCCCATCCGCATGGCCCGCGTGCGCTCCAGCAGCCGCTCGAGGAAGGGCGCCGCGACTGCCTGGTGCACGTAGACCCGGCTGGTGGCGCTGCACTTCTGGTTCTGGAGGCTGAAGGCGGAGCGCATGACGCCCTCGGCCGCCGCATCGAGGTCCGCGCTGGGCATGACGAGCGCCGCGTTCTTTCCGCCGAGCTCGAGCAGACACGGCTTGATCCAGCCGGCGCCGAGCCCGGCGTGGATCCGCATGCCGACCGCCTTGGACCCGGTGAAGACCACGCCGTCGACACCCGGATGCTGCCAGAGCGGATCGCCGATCTCGTCCCGGTGGCCGACCAGCAGGTTGAAGACGCCCGGCGGCAGCCCGGCCTCCTGGTAGATGTCGCACAGCCGAAGACCGGTCCAGGGCGTGTCCTCCGCCGGCTTGTAGACCACGGCGTTGCCGGCCGCCAGCGCCGCGCCCGACATCCCCGCCGAGAGCGCCAGCGGGAAGTTGAACGGGGCGATGCAGGCGAACACGCCGTAGGGGCGCAGGACATCGGTGTTGCGCTCGACCGGCGTGATCCGACCCATTGGCCGAACGAAGCCGTCGGCCTCCTCGACCTGCGCGCAGTAGTAGTCGATGAGGTCGGCCGACTCCTCGGCGTCGCCCATGGCCTCGAGCCGGCTCTTCCCCACCTCGAGGCACATGACCGCGGCCAGCTCGTACTTCCGCTCGCGGATCAGGGCCGCCGCGCGCCGGAGCACGGTCAGCCGCTCACGCCAGGGCAGCCGGGCCCAGCCGGGCTGGGCCCGGCGCGCCGCCGCGACCGCGCAGTCGACGTCCGCCCGGGTGGCCGTGGCGAACTGGCCGAGCACCAGGCCGGTGTCGATCGGCGAGTGGTCCACCAGCGGCTCGCCGCCGTGGTCTACCGGCTGGCCGCCGATGTAGAAGGGATGTCGCTGGCCGGCGGCCGCGCGAACCGCCTCGAGCGCCACGTCGAACCGGTGGTGGAACTCGTTGAGGTCGCCCGAGGCCGAGGTGTAGGTGATCTTGGCGGGAGCGCTCATGCGACGGCTCCGATCCGCTCGACGGTCGCGCGCAGCGCCTCGCCGAACCGCTGGACGATGAGATCGATCTCGTCGTGAGTGACGATGAAGGGCGGCGCGAGCATCGCGAGGTCGCCGTTCACCCCATCCGCCTGCCCGACGTTGGGCCACACCACGAGCCCCGCCTCGAGTGCCGCGGCCGCGAACGTCTCCGCAAAGCGCGCCACCCGCGGAAATGGCGTGCGCGTGGCCGGGTCGGCCACGAACTCCACGCCGGCCAGGAGACCCCGCCCGCGGACGTCCCCGACGCAGGGAAGCTCCCGGAGCGTTGACAGGCGCTCGTGAAATGCCGGGGCGATCGCCGCGCAGCGCTCGATCAAGGCGTGCTCGCGCAGGTACTTGAGCGTGGCCACACCGGCCGCGCACAGCGTGGCATGATGCGAGAACGTCTGCGCATGTAGCAACGCGCCCGAGCCCCGCGCCAGCGCGTCCACCAGCCGCCGGGGGGCCACCACGGCGGACAGCGGCACGTATCCGCCGGCGATGCCCTTTCCCAGGATCATGACGTCCGGCGCCACTCCATACGGCTCGAGCGCGGACCAGGTGCCGGTCCGGCCTGCCCCAGTGAGCACTTCGTCCGCGATCAGCAGGATGCCGTGCCGGTCGCAGGCCGCCCGGACGCGCGGCCAGTACTCAGCCGCGGGCACCGAGGCGCCGCTGCTCGAGCCCCCGACCGGCTCGGCGATCAGCGCCGCGATGGTCTCGGGCCCCTCGCGGAGCATGGCGGCCTCGACCGCCTCGCCGCTGCACGCCGGACAGAGCGGCGGCCGGCCATTACAGGCGCAGCGATAGGCGTAGGGTGCGGGCACGCGCACCATCGCGACCAGCCAATCGTGGAAATAGGTCTTGTAGTGCTCGCGTGCGGAGGCGGAGAGCGCCAGGAGAGTATTGCCGTGATAGCCGGGGACGAGCGCCATCACTTTGTGGCGCCCGGGGTGCCCGGTCTCGACCCAGTATTGCCGTGCCAGCTTGAGCGCGGCCTCCACGGCCTCCGACCCGCTGGCCAGCGGGTAGACGAGGTCGAGGTCGCCCGGCGATCGCGCCGCGATCTCGGCCGCGAGCTCTTCGACCGGATCGTGGGTGAAGGCGGTCCCGTTGACGTACGCCAGCCGAGCCGCCTGGCGGCCCAGGGCGTCCGCGATCTCCCGGACACCGTGGCCCACGGTGGCCACAAAGGCCCCGCCGACGGCGTCCAGGTAGGAGCGGCCCTCATCGTCGTACAGCCAACAGCCTTCCCCCCGGACGATGCGCGGGTAGGTGCGCGTCAGCTTCCGGTAGAAGACGTGAGAGGGCCGGGGGTCGTGGCTGGTCATGGAGGTGGATCGGCGGGGCCCTCCAGCGGGCCGTTGGCCGAGGGCGGAATGTGGCCGGGTCCCTGGGAAGGCGCCAGGGGCGGAACCAGAGTATTCTGGCCCGCATTCTGCAGAATATCGCACCCAGCGCTCCCTCTGGGCGTATGCGGCAACCTTTTCCGCTGGTGCCGAGATGCAATCACCCCTGATTGTTGACGCGTTGCGCGAACAGCTCCTCCGAGTCCTGGACTGGTATCAGCAGGGCCCGCCCCGCTTTCGCTGGGGCGCCGTCATTCACCGGCGCAACGAGCGTGGCAAGCTGCGGTTCGGAGCCATCACCCCCCAGGGGGAGAGCCTGCTCCTCAGCGAGCCGATGCTCGACGAGCTCGCCGGCACCGCCTGCTGGCTGGATGGCGCGGTCCGGGTGAGACTCGAGACCCGCCGGATCTGCGAACCCCACCCCTGGCTCGACGCGCTGGCCCGGCCGAACCGCCCACCGCTGGTCGAGGCCCTGGCCGTCTACTTCGATCCCGACACCTCCCCCGAAGAGGCGATGGCGTTCCAGGCGATGGCCGGCGTGCTGACGCCCGCGAAATGCCCGTCGGAGCTGTTTGTGCTGACCCGCCAGAAGCCGGGAGGGTGGCCGGCCTGAAGCGACTGGGAGCGGGCATGGAGTCTGCCAGAGGGCAGCAAAAGGGGGCATGACCTGAATCATGCCCCCTTCGCGTTGCTTAGGGTGACTCGGCGGCTGGGGCCCGAGGCGGCGCGAGATCTTCTACCGCCTCGTCACTTCAAGAACAGCAGTGTCCGGTAGTTCGGCAGCGGCCACAGCTCCGCCGCCACCAGCGTCTCGAGCGTGTCGCCGGATTCCCGCAGGCGCTGCATGGCCGGCTTGAGCTCACGGGCGATCTGGGCGGCATGCCTGGCCGGATCGGCCTCGTGATGTGCCGCGAGCCGCTCCACCTCGGCCGTCCGGGACCGGAACTGGCTGACCAGTTCCACGAACTCCCGGAGGGCCTGGGTGCTGTCGGCGGCCTCGATGCCCGCGGCCTTGGTCGCCGCGACCGCCTCCGCCACCCGCCGCTGGTGCTCCAGCGAGGCGGGCAGGATCTGGGACTTCGCGATCGAGACCATGGTCTCGGCCTCGATCCCGAGCTGCTTCACGTACTTCTCGATCGCGATGTGGATCCGCGAGTCGTACTCCGAGCGGTTGAGCACGCCGTACTTCCGGAACAGGTCCGAGTTCTTCCGCGCACGCAGCACCTGGAACGCCTCGACCGAGTCGGTGAGATTCGGCAGCCCGCGCCGCTCGGCCTCCTGGTGCCACTCCTCCGAGTAATTGTCCCCGTCGAAGATGACCCGCTTGTGCTCCTTGATGATCCGCTTGAGCACGCTCAGCACACCCTGCTGCAGGCGGGCAGGCGAGGGCTTGGCGCCGACCGCGCGCTCGAGCGCCGTGGCCACATAATCGAGCGACTCCGCCACGATCGTGTTGAGCACGGTGTTGGGCCAGGCGATGCTGGCCGACGAGCCGACGGCCCGGAACTCGAACTTGTTCCCGGTGAAGGCGAACGGCGAGGTGCGGTTGCGGTCGCCCGAGTGACGCGGCAGCTGGGGCAGCGTCTTGGCGCCGAGGTCGAGGATGCCGCCACGAATGGTCCGCTTGGGCAGTCCCTTCTCCACCTGTTCCAGAATGTCCGACAGCATCTCGCCGAGAAAGATCGAGATGATGGCCGGCGGCGCCTCGTTCGCGCCCAGGCGATGATCGTTGGCGGCCGACGCGATCGAGGCGCGGAGCAGGTCCGCGTGCAGGTCCACGGCGCGGATCGTCGCGACCAGAAACACCAGGAACTGCATGTTCGTGTGGGTCTCGTCCTGCGGATCGAGCAGGTTGACGCCCGTGTCGGTGGACATGGACCAGTTGTTGTGCTTGCCCGAGCCGTTCACGCCGGCGAACGGCTTCTCGTGCAGCAGCGCCTGGAGCCCGTAGCGCGGGGCGACCCGCTTCAGGGTCTCCATGGTGAGCATCTGGTGATCGCTGGCGATGTGGCTGGGCTCGAACAGCGGCGCGATCTCGTACTGGCCGGGCGCCACCTCGTTGTGCCGGGTCTTGACCGGAACTCCCAGGCGGTAGAGCTCGGTCTCCGCCTCGGCCATGAACGCGAGCACCCGGGGCGGGATGGTGCCGAAGTAGTGGTCCTCGAGCTGCTGGCCCTTGGGCGGCTTGGTGCCGAAGAGGGAGCGCTCCGAGGTGACCAGGTCGGGCCGCTTGAAGTAGAGCTCGCGGTCGACCAGGAAATACTCCTGCTCCGGCCCGACCGTGGTGTACACCCGGCCCACGCCCTTGTCGGTGCCGAAGATCCGCAGCACGCGCAGGGCCTGCTGCGACAGCGCCTCGACCGAACGGAGGAGCGGGATCTTGGTGTCGAGCGCCTCACCGGTCCAGGAGACGAACGCCGTCGGGATGCAGAGCGTGACGTTGTTGTCGCCCCGCATGAGGAACGCCGGGCTGGTGGCGTCCCACGCGGTGTACCCGCGGGCCTCGAACGTCGCGCGCAGCCCGCCCGACGGAAAGCTCGACGCGTCGGGCTCGCCCTGCACCAGCTCGGAGCCGGAGAAGTTGAACACGACCCCGCCGTTCCCGTCCGGCGCGGCGAGCGAGTCGTGCTTTTCCGCGGTCTGCCCGGTCAGGGGCTGGAACCAGTGCGTGTAGTGGCTGGCGCCGTTCTCGACCGCCCAATCCTTCATGCTCGCGGCCACGACGTCGGCGACGGCCGGGTCGAGCGGCTCGCCGTGGTCGATCGTCCGGAGGAGGCTCCGATACACCTCCTTGGGGAGCCGCTGCCGCATGACGCCGCGGGAGAAGATGTCGCTGCCGAAGATCATGTCCACTCGGTCGGTCGGGCCGGGCCCCCCGGTGGGGGCGTGCGGAGGGGTGGTCACGTGTGGCAGTACCTCAGGGATGGGGGTGGACGGGAAAGGAAGGATTATAATCGGCCGGGGGAAAAGCGGGGGCGGGCGGGTCATCCTGAGCGGAGGGTACGTCATCCCAAGGGAGCGAAGGATCGGGTCGGGCATCCGAGTGAGCCTCGAGCGTCACTCTCATCACCCACCAGATCCTTCGCGGAGTTTACCCTGAGCGCAGCGAACGGGCGCAGGATGACTCAGGCCGCTCAGGATGACTCAGGGCCCGGGCATCACCCCACGCCCGCCGGCGCCGCCAACTCGTCCTCGATGTCGGAGAAGTCGGGATCGACCAGGTCGGTGAACACCGGGTTCGAGAGGTAGCGCTCGCCGAAGTCGCAGATGATCGACACGATCAGCTTGCCGGCGTTCTCCGGCCGGGCCGCCACCTGCAGCGCCGCCCAGGTGATCGAGCCGCTCGAGATGCCGGCGAAGACCGCCTCCTCACGCGCCAGCCGCCGGGTCGTCGCGATCGCGTCGTCGTTGCTCACGCGGACGACCTCATCGTAGATCTTGGTGTCGAGGATGGACGGTACGAAGCCCGCGCCGATGCCCTGCTGCCGGTGGGGTGACGGCTGACCGCCCGACAGCACCGGGCTCTCGGCCGGCTCCACCGCGACGATGTGAATGCCGGGCTTCCGCTCGCGCAGGTAGCGGCCGGCGCCCGTGATCGTGCCGCCGGTGCCGACACCGGCCACGAAGATGTCGACCTTGCCCTCGGTGTCGTCCCAGATCTCGGGCCCGGTCGTGCGGTAGTGGATGGCGGGGTTCGCGGGATTGTCGAACTGGCGCGGCATCCAGGCGCGATCGCCCAGGCGGGCGAGGATCTCTTCGGCGCGCGCCATCGCGCCCTTCATCCCCTTGGCGCCCTCGGTCAGGACGACCTTGCAGCCCAGCGCGCGCAGCAGGTACCGGCGCTCGACCGTCATCGTGTCCGGCATCGTGAACACGCAGCGATAGCCTCGGGCCGACGCGGCATAGGCCAGGCCGATGCCGGTGTTCCCCGACGTGGGCTCCACGATCAGCATCCCCGGACGAAGGCGTCCCTTCTCGACGGCGTCGTTGAGCATCGCCGCGCCGATCCGGTCCTTCACCGAGCTGAAGGGGTTGTAGCCCTCGTGCTTGACGGCGATGCGGCCCGGCAACCCCTGCCCCAGCCGGTTGAGCCGGACCAACGGGGTGTTGCCGACGGTCTCGGAGATGTCCTGGTAGATCTTCCCGTGGGGCATGGCGACCTCGTCTGGCAACGGTGCGTCGAGTCTCGCGGCCGATGCGCCAAGTTAGTATCCAAACGTCGGGCGTGTCGAGAGGCGCTGGGAGACGCGTTGGACGGCCGATGACGATGGCGTCACAGACCGCTCACCGGGGCAGCCGCGCGCAGTCTCGCGCGAGCCGCGCGAGCTCGGGGGCCGTCCAGCTCCCCTGGTCGGTGAGCCGCGCGACCAGCCGCCCCGGCAATGCCGCCTGGCCCAGGCGGGCGCCCGCCATCGCACCGGTCATCGCCGCAAGCGTGTCGGTATCCCCACCCACCGCGATCGCGGTGCAGACGGCGGCCCAGTAGTCGTCGGGCGACCGCAGAAACGCGTACAGACTCCAGGCCACGCTCGGAGTGACAAAGGCCGAGATGCCCTGCCAGGAGGTCCGATGGCCGGGATCGAGGCCCTCGGTACGAAGCCGGCGCGCGGCATCCTCCGGCGGCAGGGCGAGCCACTCGCCGACGCCCGCGACCGCCGCGGCCACCGAGTCGTCCTCGCATGCGACCCACTCCGCCAGCGTCGCGAGGAACGGGCGGGCGTCGATTGCGCCGGGCACCGCCGCCAGGGCGACCGCGCCGGCGACCGCGACGGAGCCTGCCGCACACCGCGGGTCCAGATGGGTGATCCGGCTCTGCTCAGAGGCCGCAACCCGCAGCGCCTCCGGATCGTGTCCGAGCAACACGCCCAGGGGTGCCACCCGCATCGCACTCCCGTTTCCCGCGTACGGCGCCGGAGTGCCGGACTCGCGCCAGCTCGCCCCGGCGAGCAGGCGGAGCGCCGCCGAACGGGTGCCGTGCCCTGCGCCGACATCCAGGCCATCGCGAAAGAGCTCGCCCACCCGGGTGGCGAATGCCGGAGGACTCCAGCGCCCGGCGTCGCGCACGCTCAGGAGCAGCGCGCGTGCGAGCTGAGTGTCGTCGCTGTACTGGCCGAACGGGAAGCGGGGATGGGCGCGCTCGCCGGCGCGGCCGGCGCGGAGCCAGTCGCCCACATACTGCCCAGCCACCGCGGGGCTCTCCGCCTCCACGACGAAGCCCAGCGCGTCGGCGAGCGCCTGGCCGAGCAGGCAGCCCACCAGCCGTTCGCCGAGGTCAGCGGGCGTCGGCATCCCGGCCGCCGGGCCACCAGTTCCAGCGCCCCGCCACGTTCATGATCGTGGGGACGAGCAGCATCCGGATCAGCGTCGCATCCAGGAAGACCGCCACGGCCAGGCCGAATCCCAGGAATTGCAGCAGAAGCACGCGGGCGAAGGCGAAGTAGCCGAATACGATCACCATGATCAGGGCGGCGGACGTGATCGTGGACGCGATGGCGCTCAATCCCTCGGCCGTGGCGCGCTCGTTGTTGCCGGTGCGCTCGTATTCCTCCCGGATGCGGCTGATCAGGAAGACTTCGTAGTCCATGCTGAGCCCGAACACCGCGGCGAACACCGTCACCGGAACGACCACGAAGATCGCCGCCGTGGGTCCGCTCAACCCCAGCAGGCGGGAGCCGATTCCGTCCTGGAATACCAACACGATCAGACCGAACGTGGCCGCGACGGAGCAGGTATTGAGCAGCACCGCCTTGATCGGGATCAGGACGGAGCGGAAGACAATCGCGAGCACGACGGCGGTCGAACCCAGGATCATGGCGATCATCAACGGCACGCGACCCAGCAGATCCCGCTGGAAGTCCACGCTCGCGGCAGCGTAGCCGCCGACCGAGACGCGCGCCCCGGCCAGGCCGCGCGCGCCGGCCGTGCCGTGGCCGCGGATGTGGCGCACGAGCGCCATCTCGGACAGCAGCGAAGTGGTGTCGGACACGATCACATCCATCAGCGCGGCTCCGGCATCCCGACTCAGGTAGGCGTCGAGAAAATCGGGATACTCTTCCCTGGCCGCCTCGAGGTCGCTGTAGAGCAGCGAGTAGGCCAGGAGCGACAGCCCGGGCTTGAGGGCGACGATGCTCTTGACCGCCCGGATGCGCGGGTCGGCGCGCAGCGAGTCCGAGAGGGTCCGGAGACCGCGCAGCGCGCTCGCATCGTCGAAGCGGCGCCCCGCCGGGAGCTCGAGCACGAGATGAATCGGCTGGACCACTCCGCCGACTCCCATCCGCTCGAGCGCGATGGCCCCCTGACCGGCCTCGGTCGCGGCCGGCCACCAGTCGCGCGCGGGCAGCCCGATCCGCATGCGGCGGACCGGGAGCACGAGCAGGCCCAGGAGCACGAGCCCGGCCATCAGCGTGGCGCCCGGCCGGCGGCCGATGGTCCGGGCCCACCACATCCAGAGCCGCCGGCCGTGGTACCACGCCAGCCGCCGCGCCAACCACCGCGGCCAGTCGATGCGCGCCCCGAGCAGCGCCAGCAGCGCGGGGAGCAGCGTGACCGTCAGCAGCATCATCACCACCACCACGACGATCCCGGCCAGCCCGACGCTGCGAGTCTCGACCAGCGGAGTCTGCAGCAGCGCCACGAATCCCAGCATTACGGTCGTTCCCGAGATGAGCACCGCTCGCCCCGCGGTGGGCACCGTGCGGGCGGCGGCCGTCACCGGGCTCAGCCCGCGGCCGAGCTCCTCGCGAAAGCGGGTCACCATCAGCAGCGAGTAGTCGATGCCCACGCCGAGCCCGATCATCGTGACGATGGTGATGGCCACCACCGAGATGTCGGTGTGCCCGGCCATCACCCCCAGGATCGCCACCGCGACCAGAACGCCCAGCAGACCGATGGCGACCGGCAGAAGCGCCGCGGCCACGGCGCCGAACGCCAGGACGAGAACCACCAGCGTTAACGGCAGGACGCGAATCTCGCTCTGCCGGCTCGCGTCGGCGATCAGCAGGCGCTCGTCGCGATCGAGCGGCGTGCGTCCCGTCACCAGCACCCGGTAGTCGCCGCCGCCAGGCAGTCCGGCCAACGTCCGGCGCAGGACGTCCCGCACCGGCTGGACCAGCGCTGCCAGTGTATCCACCGGCACCTGGAAGGTGACGAGCAGAAACGCGGACCGGCGATCCCGGCTCTGCAGCACCGAGTCGCCGATGGATTCCGCCGACAGCGTGCCGCGAACGTAGGGTTGCCGGCCGAGCGCTGCCGCAAGGGAGTCGAGCACGAGACGGGGACCCGGTTGATCGAAAGGCACCGGCGCTGTTACCGTCACGGCGAAGGCTTCGGCGGCCGGCCGGGCGAATCGGGACGCCACGACGTCCTCGGCGTGGTGGGACTCGGTCTCGAGGGTGCTTGCTCCCTGGCCGGTCAGCAGCGCGGGAGTGCCGCGCGCGCGGATCCCCGCCGCCACGCCGATTGCGCCCCATGCGGCCACGACCAGCCAGAGAACAAGGACAGAGCGAATCGTGACCTTTCGGAGGTACCTTCTCGCCTGCGGTGGCGTGGGTCACGCCCCGGATACTCGCAATCAAACCGCGAAGGGAAGGGGCGGGAAGCGCCGGGATGTGGGAAGCGGATGCGGAGAGGGCGGAATTTCACCGGCCCCGAACAACCGCTCAACCGGTGCTCGAGATGGACGGCCGGAACGGAGCGCCGTCAATCGAGAGCTGGCGCCGGACGGGGGCCGTCCCCGACGCCCTGGGTGGAGCTCTCATGTGCTGGGAGAGAAAAGGGACGGACAGGGAGGGATTCGAACCCTCGAAACCGTTGCCGGTTTACCGGTTTTCGAGGCAAACATCGCGAAAGCCGAAACTTTCGACTAGAGCGGAAAATGACTCCAATCCCATCTAGTCCAATCAACCTGCGAAAGGAAATCCGGCCCAAGTTTTCGCGCAACTCTAACCCAAGCCTAACCTGAGCGGCGCGCCAATCGGTGAGCGCTATGGCCCGTTCACCAGCCGCTCGAAACGCGGGTTGCCCCGGAGCGGCAGGAAGGCGGGGTCGATCTTAATCCCCCCGGGCGAGAGGTAATGAGTCTTGAGCAGGGGCTCCAGCAGGTCGAGTGCCTTCTGCGGCTCGCGCACCAAGACGTAGATGCGAGCGAGATGATGCTGCATGTCTGACCGGGCCGCTGAGCCTTTGCTGAGCGGCACGAGCGCCACGCCACGCTCGCCCTCGCGGATGGCGTCCATTCTGTGTCCCATGTAGGCGAGCGCCAAGCCCAAGTACATGTGGGTCACCGGATCCTGAGACACGTCTCGAAGGCGGGCCGCTAGGACACGGCGGGCTGAGTCGGCGTAGGCTCGCGCCAGCGCGGTGTCGCCTCGGAGCGCGTGCGTTTGGGCAAGCGCGAAGCCCCAGGCGGCGCGATCGTCACCGAACGGCGCGGGCGAGAGCCGGAGGAGCAGTCGCTGCTGTGCGTCGTCCAGCACCCAATAGTAATCTCCCCACGTGGCGATGTATGCCACGAGCGTGGCTGGGTCCACCTCGCGTGGCACGGTCCGGAGCACCGCCCGCGCCCCGGCGAGATCGCCCTGGGCGAGGTGGGCCTCTACTGCGGCAACGATCAGCCCGAGATCGGCTGGGGCGAACGCGAGCCCCCGCCTGGCAGCCTCCAGCGCCTCAGGGTAACGACGTAGCCCGACCAGCGCCCACACGGTGGTTGTCGCGGTCTCGACCGAGCGGGGATCAAGTACCTGGGCCTCTCGCAGGTGCTCAAGCCCCTCCTCGGCATGCCCGAGGGCGCCCTCGTTCAGGGCGACCAGGGCCAGGAAGCGGGCGTCCTTCGGCGCCAGCTGCCATGCCCGTCTGGACTGCTCATATGCGCCCGTGAGATCCTGCTGCACCACGTAGTGGTAGTACGCTAGGGCGTAGTACCCCTCGGGCAACTTCGGCGCAAGTGCTAGCGCGCGCTTGGCGGCCTGACCAGCGGCTGCCGCCCCGACCGCCGTAGGCGTGGCCGCATAGAGCAGGGAGTGCGCTCGTGAGAGTCGGGCCCAGGCGAGGGCAAAGGTGGAATCAAGGGCCACCGCGCGCTCGTAGTAGTCGATCGCCCGGCGGTATGCCGCGAGGTCGATCGCCAGGCCGCCGGTGGCCTCCTCGCCCTTGAGGAAGGCGTCGTAGGCCGCAAGGTTCTCCGTCGGCCGCTCGGCGAGTCGCTCACGCTCGCCCGTGCCGAGCGCCAGGCCCAGCGCCTCGGCCACGCGGGCCGCGACGTCTGCCTGCACCCGGAACACGTCGGTGAGCGGGGCTTCAAAGGGGGCCTGCCACCTGGTCGAGGCGGTTGAGACTTGTACCAGCTCAGGACTCACGCGCACCCGGCCCGGCTCGGCCGCCTCCTTCTCCCACCGAACCGTCCCCGCCAGCAGGTACTCGACACCCAGCTCCCGTCCGATCTGCTGGGGGCTCTTCGTGGTCTGTTTGTACTGGACCGAGCTGGTGCGGGCGATCACTTCGATGCCGGGGAGCGCGGCGAGCTTGCCGCGCACCTCGTCGGTGACGCCGTCGGCGAAGTACTCGTCCTCGGGACGGCCAAGGTTCTCGAAAGGCAGCACGGCGAGCCGTTTCGGGCTCGCACTTCCGGGTTGCGGACGTGCGCGTAGCCAGGCGAGTAGCACCGCGGCCCCCAGCAGGACGCCGAGGCCGAGCATGACCAACCAGCGCGGCACTTCGCGCGGTCGGTCTACCGTCACGGGGGGCGCAGCCCGGGAGATAGTCGTCGCACCGGAAGCGGCGGGCGGCTGCGCGAGCACTTTGGCAAACTCTGCGGCCGTCGCGATACGGTCGGCGGGAGTCACGGCGAGTGCCCGGTTGATCGCCTGCTCCACCGCCTCCGGCACGATCGCGCGCAACGTACGCACATGGGGCAGCGGCTCGAGCACGCGCTTGGCGATCACGGCCTGCGGCGTGCGTCCGGTATACGGAACCTCGCCGGTGAGCATCTCGTATACGACGCAGCCGAGACTGTAGACGTCCGACCGGCCATCCACACTCGACGCGCCATCCGCCTGCTCTGGGCTCATGTAAGCAGGCGTGCCCACCGCCAAGCCGGTGGCCGTCAGGTGCTCAGAGTCAGCCACCTGCAACGCCCGGGCTATGCCGAAATCCGCGACCAGTGCGTGGCCCCGGCTGAGCAGGATGTTCTCGGGCTTGATGTCCCGGTGCACGATGCCCTCGCTGTGGGCGTAACCCAGCGCATCCGCCACCTCGCGGGCGATCTGCAGCGCGTCGTCCAGGGGCAACTGACCCTCGCGCCGGAGCCGATCCCGCAGGGACTCGCCCTCGACATAGGGCATCGTGTACCAGAGCTGGCCAGCCACTTCGCCGGAATCGAGCACGGGCAGGATGTGCGGGTGCTGTAGACGGGCGGTGGTCCGGATTTCCCGCTGGAACCGTTCTGGGCCCAGCGTGGCGGCCAGCTCGGGATGGAGTACTTTGAGCGCGACCGGGCGGTCGTGCCGGAGATCGTGAACGAGGAACACCGTCGCCATGCCACCCCGCCCCAGCTCGCGTTCGAGCCGGTACCTGTCTGCCAAGCCGCTTTGGAGCTGGTCACGGAGGTCTGCCACGCGGGCCTATCGTGAATGGGACTCGCGCAGAACCATACCGCTGCGTGCCGCCCCAAAACAGGGCGCTGGTCTTGGCCGGGGAGCGCTCCAGGGCGTGGGTACTGGACAGAGGAACGGACAGGGAGGGATTCGAACCCTAGAAACCCTTACGGGTTTACCGGTTTTCGAGGCAGACACCGCGAAAGCAGAGTCTTTCGCCTGGAGCGGGTTTCGCCGCGAATACCACCCGGCCCTGTCGGTCCGCGAAAGGAAATCGGCACAACCTTTTCGCGCAACTCTAACCTGAGACTAACCTGACAGAGGTTAGGCCAGGGCTACGTCCCATTCACCAGACGCTCAAAGCGTGGGTTGCCGCGCAGCGGGTCGAAGGTGGGGTCGATCTTGAGCCAGCCAGGTGTGACCACACCAGCTGATGTCTTCGCAAGCTGTTCGAGTTGATCGAGCGCCTTTTCGGGCTGCTCCGCCAGGAGATAGATCCGAGCGAGAAGAAATTGGATGTAGAACCGTTGCCCGCTGGGAGCAACGGCAAGCTTGGCTGCGTTCAAAGCCTCCTCACCATTATCGATGGCCTCCTGTGACCTCCCAAGATAGGCGAGGGCGAGCGCCTGGAGGCCGATGGTTTGAGCCCGATCCCCCTTGTTCAACTCATGCCGGAGTTCCGCCCTATACTCCACACTGGCCGTATCGGCATATACCCGCGCCGAGCGCCGCTCACCGCGTCTCCAGTACGTCTCAGCCAGCGCGAGCGCCCAGTCGGCCCGGCTGCCGTCTAGATCCGCCGGGGTCAAGGTGAGGACCAGACGCTGCTGAGCGTCATCGAGGAGCCACAGGAGATATTCCCGGAGCGCCACATACGCCACGACCGTGGTGGAATCGGTCAGCTCATGTGCAAGGGCAAGCGCCTTGCGGGCCCCAGCCAGGTCGCCCTGTGCGGCATGCAGTTCGGCCTGGTCGTGGAGTAGGCTCAGGCTCGATGGACGGAGCAAACGCGCACGATCGAGGGCAGTTTGCGCCTCACTGTAGCGTCGAAGTCCCAAGTAGACGTCGAACAACCCTGCCGCCACATCAGCAGAGCGGGGATCAAGGCGAGCTGCCCGCTCTCGATGGGTAAGTGCGGCAGCCGACCGGCCGAGACTGGCCTCCGCGAGCGAGGCCAAGCCCAGGAGATCGCTGCGGTTTGGCGCGGCACGCAGTCCCGCCTCATACTCCTGCAGGGCGCTCGCCGCATCCCCGCGTACGACCTGCTGGTACAGTCCCTTAGCGGCATGAACGTCTGGCAACGCTGGCCCGAGGGCAGTCGCTCGCTCGACCTCCCGCCCCGCCGCTTCCGCATCCCGCGCTTGGGTCCCACCGAGACGGAACAACAGGATGTGAGTCGTTGCCAGCTCCGCCCAGGCGGCTGCGAAGGTAGAGTCGAAGGCGATCGCTCGTTGGAACTCGGCTTCGGCGGCATGCAGGACGCCGGGCGCGATATCCCCTGTGCGTATTTCCTTACCGCGAAGATAGGCATCGTAGGCGTCGAGGCTCTGCGTCGGCCTCACCGCCAGCTCCCGGCGGGTGCTGTCGGTCAGGGCCACGTCCAGCGCGCTGGCGACCTGGCTTGCGATGTCGGCCTGCACTTGGAACACATCGGTCAGCGCCGCATCGAATCCCTGCTGCCACTGTGTCGTGGGCATGGTCCCGGGTTGAACCCGGACCAGTTCGGGGCTCACCCGCACCCGGCTGGTGCCGTCCGGATGTTTCTCCCAACGGACGGTCGCCGTCAGCAGGTACTCGGCCCCCAGCTCGCGCGCGATCTCCTGCGGGGCCTTGCTCGTGTGCCGATACTCGTTGGAGCTGGCGCGAGCGATGATGGCGAGTCCCGCGATCTGAGACATCTTGCCCCGGATCTCGTCGCTCACCCCGTCCGCGAAGTACGCGTCGGAGGAGTCGCCCAGATTCTCGAACGGAAGGACCGCCACACGCTTCACTCCCCCAGGCTCCTCGTCGTCACGGGGATGACTCCGCCGCCAGGCGAACAGTACGCCGAGGCCGATGAGGAACCCGAGGATCAGAGCGGTCGCCACCACCGGCATCCGTCGTCGGGGCCAGCTGCTGCTGCTCGGCCCGGCGGCTGGGACCAGCGTCGCGGTTGGCATTGGGGTCGGCGTCGCCACGGTCGGCCGCAACGCCCGGGCGAACTCGGCTGCACTAGCGAAACGATCGGCAGCGACCGGCGCGAGCGCCAGGGTGACCGCATGCTCCAGTTCTTCCGGTACACTCGGGCGCACGTGGCGCACGTGGGGCACCTCCCCGCTGAGCCGTTTGGCAATTACCGCCTGGGCCGTGGGGCCGGTGAACGGCGGCTCGCCCGCCAGCATCTCATAGAGCACGCACCCCAGCGAGTAGATGTCGGTCCGGGCATCGAGCTGCCGCCCCCCAACAGCCTGCTCGGGGCTCATGTAGGTGGGCGTCCCCACGCTCATGCCCGTCTGAGTCAAGTGCTCCTCGCCGCCGCTCAACGCCCGGGCGATGCCGAAGTCCGCAACCAGCGTGCTACCGTCCGTGGTCAGGAGCAGGTTCTCGGGCTTGATGTCCCGGTGCACGACCCCATGCTGGTGCGCGTAGTCGAGGGCCCGTGCAGCATCGGTCGCGATCCGGAGCGCATCCTCAATCGGCAGCTGCTTGTCGCGGCGAAGCCGGTCCCGCAGGCTCTCGCCTTCAACGAACGGCATGGTGAACCAAAGCTGGCCGTCGGCCTCACCGGAGTCGAGGACTGTCAGGATATGGGGGTGTTGGAGCCGCGCGGCGAGCTTAATCTCTCGGAGAAAACGTTCTGGTCCCAGCGTGGCCGCCAGCTCGGGATGGAGCACTTTGAGCGCGACCGGGCGGTCGTGCCGGACATCGTGGGCCAGAAAAACGGTGGCCATGCCGCCCCGCCCAAGCTCGCGCTCGAGTCGATAACGGTCCGCTAGGCCCAGCTGGAGGCGCTCGCGAAAGTCTGCCATTCAAGGCCTGTCCTGACGGTGACTTCGGGATACGACAGAAGCATATCGCCTGGCCAGCCAGACGGGTAGGACGGACTTCAGGTCTTCAAATGGGCAGGTCCAGATGGATGGGGACGAATCAACGGACAGGGAGGGATTCGAACCCTCGAAGGGGTTGCCCCCTTACCGGTTTTCGAGACCGGCTCCTTCAGCCACTCGGACACCTGTCCTCGGCCTGCTCAACTACTTGGCGGCGGGAATGTTACACCCCTGCGGCCGGGTTTTCCAGCGGCCGGGTTTTCCAGCGGCCGGCCGAACCCGCGCGCCTCTATTGGCCGACCGGCCAGCGGCTCCGGAAACCCGCCGCCGTGCTCCGGCGTAGAGAGGCCGCTCGCCCGCGCAACCCGATCCTGTGAGGTCCGATGCGCCCGATCGCCGTCCTGCTCCCTGTTGCCCTGGTCCTGAGCCCGGCCGGTCCCAGGACCGGGGGCGAGGTCGTGCGCTCCATGCACGCGCGGTATGCCGGCCGCTGGTATCACACCATCACCTTCGAGCAGACCACGAGCTTTCCCCGTCAGCCGTCGGAGACCTGGTACGAGGCCGGCACCATCCCGGGGAAGCTCCGCATCGACGTGGCGCCGACCGACAGCATGAATGCGTTCATGTTCGTCGGGGACTCGACGATCGTCTTTCGGGGCGGGCAGCGGGCCGGTGCCCGCAAGGATCGGAACCTGCTCCTGACCCTCGGCTTCGACGTGTACGGCCAGCCACCCGAAACCACCGTCCACCAGCTCAGGGAGTCCATCGACCTCGGCCGGGTACACGAGGACCGATGGAACGGCACCAAGGTGTGGGTCGTGGGCGCCGAGAAGGGCGACACCGCCACGAGCCAATTCTGGGTCGAGCAGGATCGACTGCTGTTCGTTCGGCTGATCGAGGCGCGGGCGAACGCGAAAGACTCGGCGGGACCGCCGGATCTGCTCGACGTCACATTCGAGCGATACCAGCCGCTGGGCCACGGCTGGGTCGCGACGCGGGTGGTGATCAAGCTGAACGGCAAGGAGGTCCAGCGCGAGGAGTACCGCGCCATCAGTGCCGATGTGCCGCTGCAAGCCAATCTCTACGACACCGAGAAGTACCAGAAACCCGAATGGATCGGCGCGCGCTAGCCGGTCTGCACTCCTGAGAGTCTGGTGGGCCGCGCGGCGATGTCCATCAGCCCGACCGGGCTGGTACTTCTCCGTGCCACCGGTCCACGGCGTCGTGCAGAGTCCTGAGCTGTCGCGCGAGCCGGGTCAGTCGTCCGCGCAGCAACGGTGAGCCGGACGACTCCGTCGGCAGCGCCAGCTCGGGCAGCGGCGCGACGGGCCGCTGCTCTTCGAGGGCCTGCGTGAGGTCATCCAGCGCGGCGGCCAGCCCCCGTGCGAACGCCGAGAGCGCGGCGGGCGGTGCGGCATCGATCGAGTGCCGGCTCAGCGCCAGCGCCGCGATCGATGCGGTAAAGCGGCGGGCGTAGGCGAGCAGCGTCATCACCGGCGCGAGCGCCTCGGGCGGCCCGCGATGCTCGCCAAGGAGCCGCTGGAAGGACTCGTCCGCGTTGATGATGGCGAGACCGGCCTCGCGGCGCGCGGCGCGGAGCACGCGCCCCGCCTCCTCCCCGCGGTCGTCGAACAGGGCGACGACCCGGTCGAAGTACCGGCGCATGGCGCGCACGACGGCCGCCAGATAGCCGGGCAGACGCTCGGCCTCGCGCGAATGCCAGAGCAGCCGGTTTCCTGCCAGGGCCAGTCCGCCACCGAGCAGGGTGTTGAGGATCCGGACTCCGGCCAGGTGCCAGTCACCCGCGCTCGCTTCCGCCAGCAGGACGAAGGTGGGCGTCAGGAAGATCGAGAACACCGCGTAGTTGAGCGGCAGCAGCGCCACCGAGACCCCGGAAAGCAGAAACGCCAGGACCAGGATCGCGAGCGGATCGTGAAACAGCGCCGCCAGCGCCGCGGTCAGCACGCCGCCGACGATGGTGCCCAGCACCCGCTGGAGCGCGCGCTGGCTGGTGGCCCCGCTGTACGGCTGGAGGATGATCACCGCGGTGATGGTTACCCAGTATCCCCGCTTCAGGTCCAGCGCGCCCGTCAGCGCCACGGCGGCCGTGGTCACCAGCCCGACGCGCAGCGCGTACCGCAACACGATGGAGTCGGCGGCGAGCACTGCGCGCAGTGGCGCCAGCGGCGCTGGCCCCTGCTCCGGATCCTCGACCTCGCGGGGCCGCTCGATCGCGGGGACGGCCCCGCCCTGATTGAGCCCGCCGGTGACGGCGGCCGCGAGGCCGGCGTATTCCGCCAACCGGTCCAGCAGCATCGCCGCCTGGTGGTAATGCGTCACGCCCTCGTCCTCCGCCACCTCCCCGTGGGCCGTCGGCAGCGACGCCCGGAGCTGGTCCCCGCCCCAACCCACCTCCGGCACCACGGAGCCGCGCTCCTGCTCGATACCGTCCGCGATGGCCCGCGCGGTGCCGGCCACGCTCGCCAGGGCGCTCGAGAGCGCGGTCTCGGCGTCCGAGCGGCGCAGTTCGGCCGGAATCGTCTCGGCGACGTCGCCGAGCCCAAACAACTGACCGAAGAGCTGGTCGGCGATCTCCCCCAGCACCAGCAGCCGCTCGCCGCGGCGGGTCTCCCCCGGCCGCCCGCGCCGCACCGTGGCGAGGGCCGCGCGGGCGGCCTCGAGGGCGGCCCGGACACGGAGCGGGGCCATGGCCACGCTGTCGCGCGACGTCACCGCGGTTTCCGAGTAGTCGGCCAGCGCACGGTAGGCGTGAGCCACCGCGAGGCGGACCGGCCGGTAGGGACGAAGCGGCCAGAGGACCAGGGCCACGAGCATCGCCCAGGCCCCGCCGACGACCACGAACTGGGCGCGCGCCAGCGCGTCCCCAGGCGAGCTCGGGGGATAGCCCAGCGCGATGACATAGATGTTGAGCACCGACACACCCACGCTCGCTCCGGCGACGCCGTACGCGCGTGCCAGGCTGCAGACCACGGCCACGGCGAAGGTGAGCGGGATGGCGACGGAGGGATGCGCGGCGGCAAACGTTCCGAGCGCCGCGCCGGCCGCGCCGGCGAGGGTGAGGGTGGCCAGCGTGACGGCGCGTGTCCGGTACGGCCCCCCGCGGTCGGCCAGTGCGCCGCTGAACCCCGCGAGGCTCATCCAAGTGCCGCCGGCGAGGTGGAGCAGGTGATCGGCGGCCAGCGGTGCCACGGTGGCGATGGCCGCGCGCAGCCCCGCGGGCCAGGCGGGTCGGGCGGGGGTGAGCGCAGTGGCCGCGCGCACGTCGTCGAATGCGCGGCGGACGGGGATCAGGGGTGGGGGCGTGCGTCGGCGGTCGGCGTCGCTCACGGTCGCGGGGGTCGGCAGGTGGCCAGGCCGCCTCACTTCCGCAAGATAGCGCGAGCCCGGGACGGGCGGGTGATCTGTCGCACGAACGCGATGAACCCGGGGGCGCTGCTGACTGCGGCGGTGTGCCTCTGCCGGCGGAACGCGATCCGCCGCGCCCCGCCTACAGCGTCATCCGGCGACTCTGGAAGAAGCGCTTGAGCAGCTCGCCACAATCCTCGGCGAACAGCCCGCCCACCACCTCGGGCCGGTGGTTGAGGCGGGGATGGCGCAGCAGATCGTAGATCGATCCCGCCATCCCCGCCCGCAGGTCGTGCGCCCCGAAGACGACGCGGCCGACCTTGGCCAGGACGATGGCGCCGGCGCATTGCGCGCAGGGCTCGAGCGTGACGTAGAGCGTCGCGAACGGGAGCCGGTCCTCGCCGGCATGGTGCAGGGCGCGCTGGATTGCGAGCAACTCCGCATGCGCCGTCGGATCCCGCCGCTGCACCGTTTCGTTGTGCGCCTCGCCGAGCACCTCCCCTTCGGCGACGATGACCGCGCCGACCGGAATTTCCTCCCGGACCGAGGCGGCGCGGGCCAGCCGGAGCGCCGCGTGCATCCCCTGGAGGTCGGTCGGGGACGGTGTTCCCCTACGCACTGGCCCGCTCCGGGATCGTGGCGCCGCTGGCGAGCCGCAGATGGTCGCCGGCGCGCTCCACCCGGATCGTGTCACCCTCGTGGAACCGGCCCTCGAGGAGCTCGAGGGCGATCGGATTCTGCAGCTCGCGCTGAATGACCCGCTTGAGCGGCCGGGCACCGTACACGGGGTCGTACCCCTGCCCCGCCAGAAACTCCTTCGCCTCCGGCGTCACCTGCAGCCCAATGTGCCGAGGCACGAGCAGCTGCTCGAGGTGGCGAAGCTGGATGTCCACGATCTGGACCAAGTCGGTCCGGCTCAGCGGCCGGAATACGATGATGTCGTCCACCCGGTTCAGGAACTCGGGGCGGAAGTGATTCCTGAGCTCGTTCCGCACGCGCTGCTCGATCTGGGCCCAGGCCGCGTCGTCGGCCTGGGCCCCCGCGTCCACGATGAGCTGGCTTCCGATGTTGCTGGTCATGATGATGACCGAATTCCGGAAGTCGACCAGGCGGCCCTGGCTGTCGGTCAACCGGCCGTCATCGAGCATCTGGAGCAGGATGTTGAACACGTCCGGATGCGCCTTCTCGATCTCGTCGAAGAGGATCACGCTGTACGGCCGGCGCCGCACGGCCTCCGTGAGCTGCCCCCCCTCCTCGTAGCCGACGTAGCCCGGCGGTGCGCCGATCAGCCGGGCCACCGAGTGCTTTTCCATGTATTCGGACATGTCGATACGGATCATGGCCCGCTCGTCGTCGAACAGGAACTCGGCGAGCGCGCGCGCGGTCTCGGTCTTCCCGACGCCGGTCGGGCCCAGGAAAATGAACGACCCTGTCGGACGGTTGGGGTCGCCCAGTCCCGCCCGGCTCCGGCGCACCGCGTGGGCGACCGCGGTGACCGCCAGCCGCTGGCCGACGACGCGCTCGCCCAGCTCGTCCTCGAGCTTGAGCAGCCGCTCGCGCTCGCTCTCGAGCATCTTGCTCACCGGGATCCCGGTCCAGCGGGATACGATCTCGGCGATGTCCTCGGCGTCCACCTCCTCCTTCAGGTACCTGGCCTTGGACTGGGTTTCCTGCAGGCGCTTCTCGTCTCCGACCAGCCGGCGCTCGAGCTCGGGGATGCGGCCGTACTGGAGCTCGGCCGCCTTCTGCAGATCGCCGCGCCGGGTGGCCTGCTCCATCTCGGCGCGGAGCTGCTCGATCTGCGCCTTGATCTGCTGGATCTCCGTGATCGCCGCCTTCTCCGCCTGCCACTGCGCCTTCATGCCGTTGGCCTGCTCGCGCCGCTCGGCGATCTCGGCCTCGAGCGTCTTCCGCCGCTCCTGGGCGACCTTGTCCTTGTCCTTGAGCAGCGCCTGGCGCTCGATCTCGAGCTGCACGATGCGGCGCTCGAGCTGATCGATTTCCTCTGGCAGGCTGTCGATCTCGATGCGCAGGCGGCTCGCGGCCTCGTCCACCAGGTCGATGGCCTTGTCCGGGAGGAACCGGTCGCCGATGTAGCGATCGGACAGCGTGGCGGCCGCCACGATCGCGTTGTCGGTGATCCGCACTCCGTGGTGCACCTCGTACTTCTCCTTGAGGCCACGGAGGATGGCGATGGTGTCCGCCACGCTCGGCTCGCCCACCAGGACGGGCTGGAACCGGCGCTCGAGGGCGGGATCCTTTTCGACGTGCTTGCGGTACTCGTCGAGCGTCGTGGCGCCGATCACGTGCAGCTCGCCCCGGGCGAGCGGGGGCTTGAGCATGTTGCTGGCGTCCACCGCGCCCTCGGCGGCGCCCGCGCCCACGATGGTGTGGAGCTCGTCGATGAAGGTGATGTAGCGCCCCTCGCTCTCGGTCAGCTCCTTCACCACCGACTTGAGCCGCTCCTCGAATTCGCCGCGGAACTTGGCGCCGGCGAGGAGCTGGCCGATGTCGAGCGCCACGAGCTCCCGGTTCCGGAGCGATTCGGGCACGTCCCCGTTGACGATGCGCTGGGCCAGTCCCTCGACGATGGCCGTCTTGCCGACGCCCGGCTCGCCGATCAGCACCGGATTGTTCTTGGTCCGGCGAGACAGCACCTGCATGACGCGCCGGATCTCCTCGTCGCGCCCGATGACGGGATCCAGCTTCCCCTTTCGCGCCACCTCGGTGAGGTTGCGGGTATAGCGCTCGAGCGCCTGGAACTTCTCCTCGGGGGACTGGTCGGTGACCCGGTGCGAGCCGCGCACCTCTTCCAGAGCGTTGCGCAGGTCGTCGGCCGAGAGCGAGCGCGTGCTCAGGAGGGAGCGAAGGCTGGTGCCCTTCTCTTCGGCGAGCGCCAGCAGGAGGTGCTCGGTCGAGACGTAGGCGTCCCCGAGCTTCTTGGCCTCGGCATCGGCGCGGTCGAACACCCGCTGCAGCTCGCGGCTCAGCGTCGGCTCCGCCCCGCCGCCTTCCTGCTTCGGGAACCGGTCGAGCTCGCGGTCGACCTCCTGCATCAGCGCGGTCACGTTCAATCCGACCTTCTGCAGCAGGGGCTGCACCACGCCCTCGGGCTGCGCCAGCAGAGCGGAAAGCAGGTGCGCGTCGTTGACCACGGGATTTCCCCGGCGCCTGGCGAGATCGCCGGCGTCGCGAAACGCTTCCTGGCCCTTGAGGGTCAATCGTTCCGGTCGAATCATGAGAGCTCACCTCACCCACGTTTCAGAAGCATTGCTCGGAGTATCCTGGCCGCCCGGAAACGCAACCGGGATACCGGGAAAGTATGTCACAATGACAGATCCGGCGCTTTCCTCGGGGCCAAAACAGACGAGGGACGACCATTTCGGCCGCCCCTCACTGCTGACTGGTCACCTTTTTCTGCGCGATCATCTTCCGGGTGAATCGCTCGCCGTCCACCGTCAGCTGATAGTAATACACGCCGGGTGTCGCTTCACCCTTTCCATCCAGGTACTTGCCGTCCCAGAACGCGTGGTACTCGCCGCAGCGCAGTCGAAGGCTGTCCAGTCGTTCGCCGCCGGCTGCGCGCGGCCCCTCCGCGGTCGTCAGCATCGGAATGGCCACCATCTGCACCAGCACGTTGTAGATCCTCAAGCTCACAACCGGCTGATGTCCCCTGCGGCAGACCTCCTGCGAGATTTGGAACGGTATCGTCGTCGTCGGAAAAAACGGATTGGGGTAGTTCTCCTTCAGCTCGACGCGCGGCGGAGTAACGTTCGCCTGCGCAGCCACCGGGGTTCCGACGCCCACCAGCAGACCGAGCCACCACCCCGGCCACGCAAAGCGGACCATGGGCGCTCCTCAACTGACGAATTGTCGAACCGCCGGCACCTCCACGCTGATGGACGTGAGAGTCAAACACCGTGACACTGTTGAAGATGGCGGCTCGAAAGCCAGGGTGTCAAGCGTTCCGGAGCCGGCGCGTGTCCCCGACCCGCTCGGTGATCCCCTTGGCGTCGGCCCACTCGAGCAAGGGGATCATGAACTTGCGGCTGATGCCCAGCCGGTCGCGGAGCGCGGCGGGCGCGATGGGGCGCTCACGGCCGATCTCGGCAAGCGTGGCGGCGAACCGATCCAGGGCCGGGCGGGCGTAGTAGCGCTCGCGCTCGACCGCCTCGACCCGGCCACTCAGGGCCGCCAGCCGCAGGATGGCGCCGATATCCCGCCGACCGGTCTGCTGCTCCAGCTCAGCCAGGCTGGGAGGGCTCAACTGGGCGTCCTCGAGAATCCTGACCACGCGATCGACCTCGGCATCACCGCCCTCTACCCGCGGCACGAAGCCGGAGAGGGCGGCGACCCCCGCCGACAGGCGGACTCGGCCGTCGCCGGCGATGTCGGCGAGGGCGCGCTCGACCAGCGGCTCCGGTGCGCGAAGCGCATGCCGGAGCGTTTCGAGTGGGAGGCCGAGATCGCTCGGATGTCCTCGGTGGTGGGCCTTGAGCTTTGCGAGGGCCCGCGCGCCGAGTTCGGCAAGCGTGGCCCGGCGCACCCAGAGATCCCCAAGCGCGGTCGCGTTGCGATCGGCCCGGGCCGTGGCGAGGGCTTCGGCCGGGGGCAGGCCCAGCAGGATCGGCAGCTCGGCCGACCGGACGCCTGCGGGCCGGCGCTCGAGGATCGCCGAAAGGCGCGCCGGCGCATCGTGAGCACCGAGTCCACCAGGCCACACGCTCCGCCGGCGCGGCGGCTCGGGGTCCAGCACGCGGCCGCCCCCGATGGTGGTCACCGGGCTGTAGCTCCGAACCACCAGCCGGTCTCCCGTTCGAGCCACCACCGGCTGCTCGAGCGAGAGGCGCGCCAGCCCCGTTCCGCCCGGCTCGATCGGCGCGCGAGGATGCACCCGCGCCATCACTTCGGCCGTGCCGAGGTGAAGGCGGACGCGGCTCCGGGTGACGAGCGCGCGCGGCGCGTCGGGCTGAAGCGAGATCTCCGCATCGATGGCCCGGCTCGCGACCCATGCCGTATCGGCCCCGACGAGCCACGAGCCGCGGCGCGCGTCCTCGCGCTGCAGGCCCGCCAACCCGATGGCGGTCCGCGCGCCCGGCTCGCTCCGCTCGAGCGTCTGCCCGTAGCTCTCGATGGACCGCACCCGGACCGGCCGGCCCTCGGGCAGGAGCACGACCGTGTCCCCGACCGCGACGCGCCCGGACCAGGCGGTACCGGTGACCACGGTCCCCACGCCCGCGAGCGAGAACGCGCGATCCACCGGCATTCGGAAGAGATCGGCGGCGGGACGGTGAGCCAGTGTCGCCGCACGCGCGGCCAGCCGGGACTTGAGCTCGTCGAGGCCGCGGCCGCTCCGGGCCGAGGTGGCCACCGGAGGTTCGAACGCGACTGGCGACCCCGCCAGCCGCTCCGCCACTTCCGCGAGCATCAGCTCGAGCCAGTCGGACTCCACCAGGTCGGCCTTGGTGACGACGGGGATTCCAACAGCCACGCCCAGATGCTCCAGCACCGCGAGGTGCTCGAGCGTCTGCGGCATGATGCCCTCGTCCGCCGCGACGACGAGGAGCGCGAGGTCGATGCCCGAGGCGCCCGCGACCATGGTGCGAACGAAGTCCTCGTGACCCGGCACGTCGACCATCCCTGCCACGATGCCGTCGGCGAGCGCCAGCGGCGCGAAGTTGAGGTCGATCGTGATGCCCCGGCGGCGCTCCTCCGCCAGGCGATCCATCGAGCGGCCGGTCAAGGCGGCCACCAGCGCCGACTTGCCGTGATCGATGTGGCCGGCGGTCCCGACGATCATGCGGCCACCCACGGGCGCCGGAGCCAGAAGTCGAGTGCGGGCAACTCCGCGCCCTCTCCGAGGTGGTAGCGAATGTACCGGGCGAGCAGGCGGCGGTGGGCGGCCGCATGGCGGCGATCGAGCATGGGCAGCGCGGCGTCCGGATTCAGCAGGGCGACGAGATCCGTCCGCGCGTCACCCGGCAGCCGGGTGGCCCCCTGCTCGGCCGCGCACGCCGGGCAGAGGGCCCCACCCTCGCCGGTGCTGAACGGGAGGACGCCGGTCCCCGCGACCGGCGCGCCGTCCCGCACACAGGCGTCGAGCGACGGCGCGAACCCCAGCACGCTCACCAGGTGCCAGAGCACCCGGAAGCCCAGCGACTCGACGTCATGGAGGGGAGCGGACTCCAGCGCGCCAAGGGCGTCGCGAAAGACGTCGTAGCTCTCGGGGTGTGGGTCGGCGGGGGCGAAGCGCAGCATCACTTCGGCCAGCGCCGACGCGGTGGCGTAGCGGCCGAGATCGGCGGCCAGTCCCACGTGCAGCTCCTGAAGATCGAACGCGGTCAGCACGTGGAGCTCGCGCTGCTCCTTGGCGAGGTACTGCGCCTGGCCCTCGCTCAAGAGCTGGAGCGACGCGCCGAACCGGCTTCGGGGGCGGAGCGCGCCCTTGGCGATCGCGCTCTGAACGCCGTGCTCCCGGGTCGCGAGGCGCACGATCTTGGACGTTTCGCTGTAGCGAAGCGCCGACAACACGATCGCCGGAGTGCCGAGCAGGGGCATGCCGAAAGATACAGCCACCCCCATCCGCCTCACTCGGGCGGAATCTGCACCACGGCGGCGCCGACCGGGCACTCGCCCAGCGGGATCGTCCGCACCTCGGTGAGCTTCGGGTCGAGCACGTGGGCCACACCGGGCTGGCCGCCGGCACAGGACCCCGACTCGATGGCATAGATCCGCTGCTTGCTGTCCACCGCCACGGCGGCGTTCAGTGGGATCGCGACGCCGTTACCCGCCCCGCGCAGCACCTTGTTGCTGTCGGTGTCGAACTCCATCAGGCCCTCCGCATAGGAGCTCACGTAGATCTTCGCATCTCCATCGGATGCCATATTGCCCGGCCCGGTGCCGAAGCCGGAGAAGCTGGCCAGCTCGGTCCGCCCCACGGGATCCACGATCGAGAGGCGCCCTTCCCCGCTCGTGTAGTCGCCGGTGTTCATGACGTAGAGCAGGCCGTCGCCGCCGACGGTGCCGAACCCGGCGTTCCCGCCGCCCGTCAGCGGAATCGAGTCGATGCCGTCGGCCAAGGCGTTCGTGGCGGGGTCGATGACGGTGAGCCAGCTCGGCCCCGCGGGCGCGAAATTCACCAGGTTGCCGTTCAGCACGAAGACCTTCCCGCGCGTGAAGACCAGGCCCTGCGGAAAGACCCCGGCCGGCACTTCCGACGCCTCACCGGTCAGGTAGTTGATCCGCGAGACGCTGTTGATCCCGGGGTTTCCGACGTACGCGATCGAGTCGTCCACCACCGCGGCCCCGGTGGCGCCCGAGTTGTCGGGCAACGGCACTCGGCGGAGCACGGTCGCGGTGCGGAGGTCCACCACGGCGGCGGCGTTGTCGAGGCCCAGCGGGACGATCGCGATCGCGCCGCGCGCCGCGACACCGACGGGACTGGGCGTCGTCCCGCCAAGCGGCACCGCGACCGCATTGGCCGGCGCGTCGACCGGGACGATGCTCAGGGTGTTGGCCGTGCTGTTCACCGCGAGCAGCACCTCCTGGGGCTCGGGCAATGGGGCGTTGGTGTCGGCGCAGGCCGTCGCAAGCGCGAGGGCGATGACCGACGCGAGCGTGGAGGGACGAAGGAATGTCATGGGGCCTGGAAGGTTAGGGTGGCGATGAGGGTGCGGCCGGGCGTGGGATAGCCGGCGATGAACTCCGCCCGGGCGTCGGTCACGTCCCGGACCTCGGCCCGCACTCCGAGCGCTCCGCCGAGCCGGCGCTCGACGCCGAGATCGAGGAGCGCGATGGCGGGCCGGGGATTGGTGCCGGCACTGTTGGGGAAGCGCGCTCCGATCCGGTGCCAGCGGAGATCCGCGTTCCAGCACCCGAGCGACCAGGCGCCGCCGGCGGCGTACGTGACGCGCGGGCGGTACTGCACCTGGGCGCCGCCCGGGTGATCGTAGGTGACGGCGGCGTACGTGGCGGTCGCATCCAGGCGGAGCCCCGGGAGCGGGCGGAGCGCGAGGCTGACCTCCCCGCCCCGCCGACGGACGTCGAAGTTTCGCGGGCTCCAGATGAACCGGAAATCCGGCGCCCACACCACCATGTCGCCCACGCGGCCGGCAAACCCGCGGACGGCGAGGGACCCGAGTGCGCCGCCCGGTCCGAGATCCTGGTGCACACCGGCCTCGACCTCCCATCGCACGCGTTCCGGGCGGAGGTCGGGATTGAGCCGGACGCCGACGCCCTCGCGGAAGAACAGGTCCGCGAGCACGGGCGGGGTGACGGCGCTGCCAAGAGCGGCAGTGAGCGCGGTGCGCCCGCGCTGCAGGCCGAGATCGAGCCGCGCGCTGCCGACCGGGTGCGCCTGGCCGGTCCAGAGATCCAGCCTGACGGCGGGCGACAGCGTGAGGATTGTCGCCCGTCCGCGATGAAGCGCCGCGTCGAGCCGGACGGCGGCGTGGCTGAAGGACGCACCGTCGCGCACGCCGTCGCCGGCGAAGCGATCTCCACGGGCCTCGACGGTTGCCGCGGCCTCGCCGGCCCACCGGTGCCCCGCCATTCGGTGGCGCAGCCCCGCCTCCGCCGTCGCACCCACGCCGTGGGTGTAGCTGTCGTAGGCCGGTCCCGCCGCCGGTGCTGGATCCGCCGCGCGGGCCTCGATCCACTGCAGCGATGCGCTTCCCCCGAGCCGACCTTCTCGGCGGAGGCCAAGCAACACCGAGCGGTCCTGGGCCTGGGCGTTCGGGGTCGGATTGGTCGTCGTGCCCGGCAGGCCGCGATCGGACTCGGTGGCGCGGGCGGTGAGCTCGATCGGTCCGTCCACCCGGAGGAAGGCCGAGGACTGCCGCCCGCCGGCGTTGCCGCGCTCGGCCTCGCCGCCGCCGCGCACCTCCGGCACTGTGTAGGCGAAGCGCGACGGGTACCACTCGACCGAGGCCGTGAGGCCGGCCGGGCCGGCGGAGCCGCCGAGCCGGGCGCCACGGGCGCCATGGCTCCCCAGCCACGTGGCGCCTTCGGGGCGGAGCGGTCGGCGGGTCTCGATCGCAATCAGGCCGGCCACCGCCCGGCTGCCGGCACGCACCGTCTGGGCCCCAGGCACCAGCGTCACGCGCTCCACGTCGCGACTGGGAATCCGGCTGAGGTCGGCCCGACCGGTCAGCGGGTCGTTGAGCGCGAAACCGTCCACCAGCACGAGCACTTCGTCGGGACCGCCCCCGCGAAGCTGCGGGGCGGCCGGCGCGCCGGCCCCCGTTCGGCGTACCACGACGCCTTCCCAGCCATCGAGCGCCCTCCCGAGGTCGGCGCCGCGCGCGACCAGCTCCTCTGCGCCGATGGTGAGACCTCCGCTGGAGGCACCGAGCACCGTGATGCTGTCGAGCTCGACGGCGGCAGGCGTCAACGACACCCGCACGGTACGATCGAGGCCGGGGACGATGTCCAGGACCGCGCTCCAGGGCGCGTATCCGATCCGCCGGACCTCGAGCCTGACCCGCCCCGGGGAGACGCTTCCGAGCACGAAGCCTCCGTCAGGCCCCGCCACCGCGTGCAGCTCACCCGCCGTCACCTCCGCCTCCCCGAGCGCGGCCTGGCTCGAGGCATCCACCACCTGGCCCAGCAGCCGCGCCGGCGCCTGCGCCCGGAGGTCCGCCGGGACCAACAGCAGGCTCCCCCACGCAAGGAGCGCGAGACCCGCCCTCATTGCGCCGGCTCTCCCGGCCTCAGCGGCACGACCTGCGGTGAACCGTCGCACCAGGTCGTCACCGCGACGGGCCATTCGAACACCCGGCTCAGCGTCTCCCGCGTGAGTACCTCTGCCGGCGCGCCTTCGGCCGCGAGCCGCCCGCGGTCGAGCAGGACGATCCGGTCGGCGAACCGCGCGGCGAGATTGAGCTCGTGCGTGACGACGAGCCCGGCCATGCCCCCATGCACCAGCGTCCGCACCAGCTCGAGCAGCTCCATCTCGTGCCGCACGTCGAGCGAGGCGGTCGGCTCGTCGAGCACCAGCACGCGCGGCTCCTGCGCCAGCGCGCGGGCGAGGCGGACTCGCTGCCATTCGCCACCGGACAGCGAGTCGATCGACCGGCCGGCCAGGTCGATGATGTCGCAGCGCTCCAGCGCCGCGGCCACGGCGTCGCGATCCGATCGGGACGGCGCGGCCAGGGGGCCGAGCCGGGCATACCGGCCCAGCATCACCGTCTCGTCCACCCGCAACGGGAACGCAATCTCCTCGCGCTGAGGGACCACGGCGAGGACCCGCGCGAGCTCGGCACGCGCCCAGCGCTGGCGCGGTCTGCCGTCGACCAGGACGACGCCCGCGGTGGGCGTGACCAGTCCGGAGAGGGCGCGCACGAGCGTGGTCTTGCCGCTGCCGTTGGGCCCGACGACCGCCACGAGCCGCGACGGAGCCACCGTGCAGCTCACGCTCTGCAAGGCGCGCTCGCCGGCGCGTCCGTAGCGCACGGTGATGTCCCGCGCCTCGAGCATCATGCGACGGACCTCCGAAGCAGCACGGCGAACATCGGCACGCCCACCAGCGCCGTGATCACGCCCACGGGGAGCTCGAGCGGGCGCACCACCGTGCGCGAGACGACATCGGAGAGAACCAGAAAGCAGCCGCCGGCCAGGAAGACCGCGGGAAGCAGTGAGCGATGAATCGGCCGCGCGATGGTGCGCACCGCGTGCGGGACGACCAGCCCCACGAAGCCGATGATGCCGCAGGTCGCCACGCTGGCCGCCGTGAGCAGGGCCGTCGCCAGATATACCAGCCGCCGGGTGCGCTCGACGTCGGCCCCCAGGTGGTGCGCCGGCTCCTCGCCGAGCGCCAGCAGGTCGAGCGAGCGCGCATGGAGGAAGATGACGGCGAGCGGCGCGAGCGCGTACACCGCGAAGACGCCGAGCGACTGCCACGACGAGGCGCCGAACCCGCCCAGGAGCCAGAGAAAGGCGTTGCGCGTGGCCGCGGTGTCGGAAAGAACGATGATGGCGCTCATGAGGGCCCCCGCGAACGAGCCCACCACGACGCCCGACAGCAGCAGCACCCGCGGATCCAGCCGCCGCCCCGCCACGACGCTCAGCCGGTAGACCAGCGCGACCGCGGTCAGGGCGCCCGCGAAGGCCGCCAGCGGCACGGCCCATGGCCCCGCGAGCCGGGTGGCAATGGCCGTGACGGCGCCCAGGCCCGCGCCGCCCGAGAGGCCGAGCAGATACGGCTCGGCGAGGGGGTTCCGGATCATGGCCTGGAGCGCGGCGCCACAGACGCCAAGGCTCCCGCCCACCAGGAATGCGAGCAGGACGCGAGGCGCGCGGAGCTCGCGCACGATGTCGGCGGGGCCGCCGGAACCACTCAGGAGCGCGTGCCACACCTGCGCGGGCGACAGCGCCACTGTCCCGGCCGCGAGCCCCGTGGCCAGGCAGCCCACGACGATCAGGCCGAGCAGGGCCCACGTCCCGCCCCTCATCGGGCGAGCTCGCGGATTCGGCGAGAGAGCGTGCGCACGGCCTGGGGCGCGCGCGGGCTCGGCCGGTTAAACTCTGAGCCGGTGATCCGGAGGAACCGCCGCTCGCGCACCGCGCGGACCACCTGCCACTCGGGGCGGGACGAGAACGCGGCCGGTCCGTCGGTCGTCGTCAGGATGAGGTCCGGATCGCGGGACGCCACCGCCTCGATGCTCACCACCCCGGAGCTGCTGGTCACGTCGTCGAAGACGTTCTCGCCGCCCGCGCGTCGCACCAGCTCGCTCAGGAAGCTTCCCCGGCCGATCGTCATGGGGGGCTGTTCCCACACGAGCAGCAGCAGCTTCGGCCGCCGGACCCGGGTCGGGGCCACGGCCGCCGCGAGCGCAGTGTCGAACGTCGCGGCAACCGAATCGGCCCCGTGTGCGTGACCGGTCAGGCGGCCCAGCAGGCGCGACACCCGGTCCACGTCCTCGAGCCGGTCGGTGTTGAGGAGGGCGGCGGCGATGCCGAGCTCGCGCAGCCGGGCCGCGGCGGACGCGTTCTGCGCGGAGTTGTAGAGCAGGACGAGATCGGGCCGAACCGCGAGGATCGCTTCCAGGGTCGGGTTGATCCCGTCACCGAGGTTGGTGACGCGGGCCGCGGCCGGCGGGTAATCGCACCAGGTGGTCCGGCCGACCACGGCGTCGCCGGCGCCGATGGCGAACAGCAGCTCGGTGGTGGCCGGGATGAGCGACGCGACCCGTGTGACCGGCGCCGCCACGATGACGGTGTCACCCGCGTCGTCCACGAAGCGGGTGGCGCCGGCCACAGATGCATGGCGGCAGCTCGCGGCCGAGCCGAGCAGCAGGGTGAGCAGGCCGAATCGCGCGGATGTGACCGGAATGAAAACCGCCCGTCTTCCGGGGTGAGAAGACGGGCGTGAGCGACGGCTGGGAGCGCCATCGGGCGCGCCACCGACCCTCCCCCGAGGGTGTCCATGGTGGCGCGAACGGAGAGGTCTCCTGGCTTCGGGCCTTCGCTCGCCTTCCCGGTTGCCCAGTGGCGTCGTGAGCGGAGTGTGCCCTCCTGAGAGGGCGGTGCCCGTTACAGTGGCGGGGCCGCGCCGGTATTGCACCGGCTTCCGAGCGTCCCCGTTCGCGAGCTTCGATTGTTCAACGGGGCCAAGTCTACCGGCTCGGCACCTCGCCCGCAAGAGCGGACTCGAGCGCGGTCTTGAGCCGTGCCCGGTCGGCCTCGTAGGCGCGCCACTCCTCGGCCGGGACGTCTCCCTCGCGTCCGAGGTAGCGCGCGTCGAGTGCCGCGATGGCGTCGAGGAGCCGCGCCGGCGCTGGCGGCGGGAGGCCGCGCGCGCGGCGCCCGATCAGGCGCCAGCCTGCCAGTCCGAGCACCAGCGCGACCCCACCGACCAGGGCGGCCAGCGCCTTCCGCGAGGCGCCGCGGTCGCCATTCGTAAACGCCAGCGTGACGCGCCCGCCGGCCGGCACCCGGCCGGTCCAGCGGCGAAAGCTCCGGCCCTCGATGACCTCGGTGTCCGCCAGCGCCAGCGTCCCGCCGCTCACCCCCACGTCACGCTCTTCGACCAGCAGGTTGACCGGGCCGCTGCGGGGCCCGACGGGAAACTCGATCCGCCCCCGGATGGGAGTGACCGCGTACTCGATGGAAAGCTGCTTCTGCCCCGGGGCGACGGGGGCCACCAGCTTGACCGAGTCACGGTCGCGCACCACGGCGTCCGGCGACACGTCGCTCTCGCCGACCTGCAGCTCGCCCGTACCGGCCGGCAGCCGCAGGCTCCACGAGGGGTGCGCCGAGTCGGCCGACACCCGGGCGAGCAGTCCGTCGTTCCCGAGCACGATCAGATCGAGGACCGAGCGGCTACCGTCGCGGCCGGGCCGCGGAACGACGATGTGGCGCGCCGCGACGACCACGGGGGCGGTGCTCGATGTGTCGTACACCAGGAGCCGTACCGCGGAATCAGGCCGTGTGGCGCCACTGGCGACCGGCGGCGAGAAGTACTCGATGCCGCCATAGCGGGCGCTCAGCAGGTAGATCACGCCGGTGTCGGGCGTGAATCGGAAGCGAAACGCTCCGCTCCTGTCGGCGACGGTCGAATCGATGGGGCCCTGAGAGGACCGGCCCACGCGGTGGAGCAGGACGCGGACGCCGGGCACCGGCACGCTGTCGCGGGCCTGGGGCCGCATGACCCTGCCGGCGACGGCGGTCAAGGCCTGAGCGTGAAGGGAGCAGGTGGAGAGGGCGGAGAGGACGGAGAGGACGGAGAGGAAACGAACGAGGGCGCGGCGTCGCTCCGTGATTTCCGCCGGCGCCCTGCTCTCCCTCAACACTTACGGGTTGAACTTCCCGAAATCCTGCGGGTCCATCCGCTCGAGATACTCCTTCAGCTTGTCGGCCTCGAGGGACGGATCGGGCGAGGGCTCGTCGGCCTCGACACCGCTCTGGTCGAGCAGCTGGTCGCTGGTGAAGATCGGGGCGCGCATGCGGAGGGCGAGCGCGATGCTGTCCGACGGCCGGGCATCGACCTGGAACACGTGGTCGTCGCGCCGAATGAGCAGCTCGGCGAAGTAGGTGTTCTCCTTCACGGCGCTGATCACGACGCGGCGGAGATCGCCACCCAGGCCGACCAGGATCTGCTTCAGGAGATCGTGGGTGAGCGGCCGCTGGGCCTTCATTCCCTGCAGCTCCATGGCGATGGCACTCGCTTCGGCGGGGCCGATCCAGATCGGCAGCACCCGGGCGCCGTCCTTCTCTCGAAGGATGACGACCGGCGTGTTGGTGGTCCGGTCCAGCCCCAGATGCGCGACGGTCACTTCGATCATGCTCGAATCATACTCCTGTTCCCGGCCTCGGGCATGGCGGACAGCCGGTTCACCACAGAGGCACAGCGGTCACAGAGAGGCTTCGGTGGCGGGTTCTCTGTGATCTCTGTGCCTCTGCCGTCAACGGCCGGGTCAGCGCGCCGGCGTCAGGTCCCGGCGTCCCAGCTCCCGAGGTACTGGACCTGCTCGGGCGTCAGCGTGTCGATTGCGATCCCCATGCTCTGCAGCTTGAGCCGGGCGATTTCCTGGTCCACGCTGACCGGCAGCCGGTGCACGGCCTTGGCCAGCGTTTTCCACTCCTTGGCGATCAGCTCCGCGGCCAGCGCCTGGTTGGCGAACGACATGTCCATGACGCTCGCCGGGTGACCCTCGGCCGCCGCGAGGTTGATGAGCCGGCCCTCGCCCAACACCATCACCCGCTTGCCTCCCACCGTGTATTCCTCGACCATGTTGCGCACCTCGCGCCGCTCGCTGCTGATCTTGGCCAGACCCTCGAGGTCGAGCTCCACGTTGAAATGGCCCGAGTTGGCGACGATGGCGCCGTCCTTCATCTTCGCGAAGTGCTCCGGCCGCACCACGTGCAGGTTGCCGGTGAGCGTCACGAACAGGTCGCCGATCGGCGCGGCGTCGGCCATCGGCATCACCTGGAACCCGTCCATCCGCGCTTCCAGCGCGGGCAGCGGATCGACCTCGGTCACGATCACGTGGGCGCCGGCGCCGCGCGCGCGGCTCGCCACGCCGCGGCCGCACCAGCCGTAGCCGGCCACGACCACCGTGCTCCCCGCGAGCAGCAGGTTGGTGGCGCGGACGATGCCGTCGAGCGTGCTCTGGCCGGTGCCGTAGCGGTTGTCGAACATGTGCTTGGTGTTCGAGTCGTTCACCGCGACGATCGGGAACTGCAGGATCCCTTCCTTGGCCATCGCCTTGAGGCGGATGACGCCGGTCGTGGTCTCTTCGGTCGAGCCGCGCACGTTCGCGACCAACGCCTTCCGCTCGGCCTGGCTCAGCCCCTCGACCCACTTGCGGATCGGCGGTGCCAGGTCGTCCAGCCGGTTGAGCGAGATCATGTGCAGCGAGCCCACCAGGTCGGCGCCGTCGTCCTGCGTCATGTCCGGCCCGAAGGCGAGCGCGGCGGCGATGTGCCCATAGTAGGTCTCGTGGTCCTCACCCTTGATGGCGTAGACGTGCACGCCGTGGTCCCGGACGAGGTGCGCGGCGACGTCGTCCTGGGTGGAGAGCGGATTGGAGGCGCAGAGCGCGATCTCCGCGCCGGCCGCCCGGAGGGTGCTCATCAGGTTGGCCGTCTCGGTCGTGACGTGGAGGCACGCCGACAGCTTCTGGCCCTTGAGCGGCCGCTCCTTGGCGAAGCGGGCGCGGATCTGCCGCAGCACCGGCATCGAGCGTTCGGACCACTCGGTGCGGCGCTTCCCCTCGTCGGCGAGGGCGAGATCCTTGACGTCGTACTTGGCAATCACGGTCGGTGCGCTCATTCGCTCCTCGAGGTTGCGCTCAGCGGGCCGCCGACAGCAGGTCCTTCACGCGGTCGGTCTGTTCCCAGGTGAAATAGTCGACCTTCTGGTGCTTGGTGCCGTCCTTGAACACGCCGCTGGAGGGCTTGCGGCCGAAATGCCCATAGGCCGCGGTCTTCTGGTAAATTGGGCGCTTGAGCTTGAGAGCGTCAATGATGCCCTTGGGAGTGAGATCGAACACGTCGTCGACGATCCGCTCCAGCCGCTCGTCCGGCAGCACGCCGGTGCCGAACGTCTGCACCATGATCGACACCGGGTGCGCCACGCCGATGGCGTAGGCGATCTGGACTTCGCAGCGGCGCGCCAGCTTGGCCTCGATGATGTTCTTGGCCACCCAGCGTGTCGCGTAGGCGGCCGAACGGTCCACTTTGGACGGATCCTTGCCGCTGAACGCGCCGCCCCCATGCCGCGCCATCCCGCCGTAGGTGTCCACGATGATCTTCCGGCCGGTGAGGCCGGCGTCGCCGTGCGGGCCGCCGATCACGAACCGGCCGGTGGGGTTGATGAGGAACTTGGTCCGGCGATAGTCCAGATTCGCCTTGTCGAGCACGGGCTTGATGACCGCCTCGATCACGCCTTCCCGGATGGTGCCCTGCGCGAGCTGCCGGCTGCCGTTCCGTTCGGCGTGCTGGGTGGAGACCACCACGGTGCGGACACCGACCGGGCGGTCGCCCTCATACTCCACGGACACCTGCGACTTGCCGTCCGGCCTGAGCCAGGCGATGCGATCCAGGCCGTCGAGCCCCTTGCGCACCGCCGCGAGCCGCTCGGCGATCCGGTGCGCCAGCATGATCGGCAGCGGCATCCGCTCGCGGGTCTCGTTCGTGGCGTAGCCGAACATCATGCCCTGGTCGCCGGCCCCCTGCGCCTTCTCGGGGTCGCTGTCCACACCCATCGCGATGTCGGGCGACTGCCGGTCGATCGAGGTGAGCACGGCGCAGGTCCGGCCGTCCATGCCGAAGGTCGCGTCGGTGTACCCGATCCCCTCGACCGTGTTCCGCACGAGGTCCGGGATGTGGACGTACGTCCGCGTCGTGATCTCGCCGGCGACGACCGCCATGCCGGTCGTCACCAGCGTCTCGCACGCGACCCGGCCCGCCGGATCCCGCGCCAGGATGGCGTCGAGGACCGCGTCGGAGATCTGATCGGCCACCTTGTCGGGGTGGCCTTCGGTGACCGACTCGGAGGTGAAGACGTGATGCTTTGGCGCAGCCATCGATCGCGAATCCGTGGTTGAAGTGGCGCTGGCTACGGTAATTACAAGTGTTTGCCGGGTGGCAAGGTAGCCACCCGCCCCCGCCCGGGCAACGTCGAGCTCGGATCCAGCAACCGCACGTCGATGTACTCGCCGACCACGCTCCGGAGCGTCTCCGACACCTCGGCCGCGCTCGCGGCGGCGAGGGCGGATTCCGCGGCCCGCGCGGCCGCCGGCTCCGGCACGGTGCGGACGACCCACTTGACCAGCGGCAGTGCCGGCGGCGACACGCTCAGCCGGTCGTAGCCCAGGCCCACCAGCAGCACGGCGCTCAGGGACTCCGATGCCATTTCGCCGCACACGCTCACCGGGATGCCGGCCGCACGGCCCACCTTCAACACGTGGTGGAGCTGGCGCACGATCGACGGATGGTGCGGGGTGAACCGGTCGGCCAGGCGCGCGTTCCCGCGGTCCACGGCCAGGGTGTACTGCGTCAGGTCGTTGGTCCCGATGCTGAAGAATGCGCTCACCTCGGCCAGGCGATCGGCGATCAGCACCGCCGCGGGCGTCTCGATCATGACGCCGACCGGCACCGACTCGGCGGCCGGGATGCCCGCGCGCCGGAGCGCCTCGCCCTCCTCGAGGACGATCTGCCGCGACCTCTCGACTTCCTCGACCAGGCTGACCAGCGGCAGCATGAGCTGAATGTCGCGGTCCACGGCGGCGCGGAGAATGGCGCGAATCTGCGGCCGGAAGACGTCGGGCTCGTCCAGGCAGACCCGGATCGACCGCCAGCCGAGGAAGGGATTGGCCTCCTGCGGGGCCTTGAACGCGACCGGGAACTTGTCCCCGCCGAGATCGTAGGACCGGATGATGACGGTCTGGCCGTGGAACGCGGTGGCGACCCGCCGGAAGTAGTCGGCCTGCTCCGTTTCGGTGGGCAGCGTGGCGCGGCCCGTGAGCAGGAACTCGGTGCGGAGCAGTCCTACCCCCTGGGCCCCCATCCGCACCGCCGTCTCGATCTCCTCGGGGAGATCCACGTTCCCCATGAGCGTGATGGGACGGCCGTCGGGCGTGACCGAAGGCGCGTCGACCACCGATTCGAGCTGCAGCTCCAGACGATGGCGCCGGCTGACCTGCGTCTTTGCCTGCTCGAGCTCGTCCCGCGTGGGGTCGAGCACGACGGTGCCGCTCTGGCCGTCGAGCAGGACGATCATTCCGGGCGGGATCGCCGCGAGCGCGCCGGCGGCCCCCATCACGGCGGGGATGCCGAGCGAATGGGCCAGGATCGCGGCGTGCGCCGTGCGCGTCCCTTCCTCGCTGATCAGCCCCACGACGTGCTCGCGGTCGAGCTGGACCGTGAGTCCCGGGGAGAGCTCGTGCGCCACCACGATGACCTGCTCGTCGGCGGGCATCGACCAGAGCTCGTGACCCGCCCCGCCCATGAGGCGATTGAGCATCCGGAGCTGGATGGCGTGGAGGTCGGCCAGCCGGTCCCGCAACCGGTCCCGCGCCGCGAAGAGATTCCGGTATTCGAGCGCCTTGAACTCGTAGGCCGTCTCGGCGCTCAGCTGATTGTTGCGGATCAGGGTCTCGACCGACGCCAGGAAATCCTCGTCCTGTGCGATCATGATCTGCGCGTCGAAAATCCGCGATTCCTCGGGGCCCGCTCGCTGCAGCACGCGCTGTCCCAGATCGTGCAGGTGGGAGACGACGTACTCCACCGCCTCGCGGAGCCGCCGGATCTCGACATCCACGTGCTCGGGCTTGACGGTGCGGTCGGGCACCGCCGGGAAGTCCATCCGGACGATGAACGCCGGGGCGCACGCCACCCCGGGCGAGACGCCGATCCCCCGGATCGCGCGGGTCATGCCATGGTCTCCCCGAAACCGCTCGCCACGAGCCCGGCCAGCGCCTCCACCGCTGCTTCGGCGTCGGGGCCCTTGGCGCGGATGGTGATCGAGCTGCCGCACTCCGCGGCCAGCATCATCACGCCCATGATACTCTTCCCGTTGACTTGCAGCTCGTCGTTGGCCAGCTCGATGTCCGATGCGAACGTGCTCGCCAACCGCACGATGCGGGCGGCCGGCCGGGCATGGAGTCCTTCGAGGTTCACGATGGTCGCCTGGCGCTCGGTCACAGGCCCACCCAGCGGAAGAAGAAGAGCAGCCCCATGGCGAGCAGCGCGAACCGCACGCTGGTGAGGGAGGGGCCGAACCAGCGGGTCACCGCGCCGCCCACCACGGCCACGGCGAGGGCCCCGATGGCACCGACCCAGCCGAACCCGCGGAGATACCAGCCTGCCACCACCGGGATCGCGAGGCCGATGCTGAGACCCGCCACGGGCCCGATCCGCGCCACGGCGCGCGGAATCCACGAGGCGGCGATGGCCGAGCCCACCCGCATCCCGGCCTCGAGGCCGGTCCGGAGCGCCCAGACGGCGGTCGCAAGCCGGATGAGGTTGTACAGGACCAGGAGCCCGGCGACCGCCCACCAACGCGCGCCGAGGGCGGCCGCCACCAGCGCCAGCCCGACCAGCGCCGGAACGAGGCCGGCCCAGAAGAGCTCGTCCCCCAACGCACCGAGCGGGCTGCAGAGCGCCGTCCGGAGCCGTGCGATCTGGGCGCCCGGGATCGCCTCGTACTCGGCGCGCGCCGTGGCGCCGAGGGCCAGCCCAGCCAGGTTGGGATTGCAATTGAAGAACTCCGTCGATCGCACCACCGCCTCTCCGTGCCGCACCGGGTCGACGGTCTTGAGATCCTCCAACAGCGGCTCGGCGGCGTAGCCCATGCCGACGCCGAGCATGCGCTCGTAGTTCCACGTCCCCTGCACCGCCAGCAGCCGGAGCAGCGCCCGCCAACGGCCGGTCACCGGAGCACCGCCAGGATGGTCCCTGCACCGATCCCGGCGAGGAGCCACTTGAGCCGGGCGCCGCGCCCCGCGCTCCGCACCGCGCCGCCGGCCGCGGCCGCGAGGCCGGAGCCGACGGCGATGAGCGTCAGCCCCACGGCCGTCGGCCGGTCGAGGGTGACCCAGCGGGTGAGTCCCCAGGCCGCGGCGAGCCCGAGCACGGTGAGCAGCGCGCCGCGCGCCGCGTCCCGCACCAGGCCCCCGTACTGCAGCCACCGGATGGCGCCGCTCTCGCCGGCCGCGAGCGCGGCGGCACGCCGCTGGATCGCCCGCGCGTTCCACCGGCGCACGAACATCAGGGTCCAGCCCCCCACGATCGCCAGCACCAGCGCGAGGGCGATACTGAGCCCGAGCCCCAGCTCCCACGGCGCGCCGGCCGCGAAGGCCGCTGCCACGACGGTCGCCGGGCCGTAGTCGGGATAGCGCACCGCGCCGATCGGCAGCACGTCGAGCGCGAACAGCTCGAGCAAGGCGCCGACCCGGAGCCCGGCCTCCAGGTCCCCGGCGAGCCATCCCGCCACCGCGCCGGCGACGAGCGGGCGCGACAGCATGGCCTGAGGCACGCTCACCAGGTCGAGGGCCACCAGCGTCCCCCAGACGACGAGCAGCAGCACCGCGTGCGGGGCGAGCGCGCTCATGTCAGCGTCCGGAGCGCCACGGGCGGCGAGGTCGGGAGATCCTGGGCGACGATCTCCGCCCCGGCCGCCTCGAGCGTGACCAGGCCGCGGAGCTCGTCGTCGGTCAGATACAGATAGGGCAGCCGCTCGCGCCGCCCAGGCCGGTGATGGATCCCGCCGAGGTTGATCCGGTGGACGACCGCGGGGTCCGCCCGATGCAGCGCCGCCATGGTATCCAGGTCGCCGGTGAGGAGGAGGCCCCGCCGCTCGCCGGCCTGCCAGGCCGAGAGCTGGGCGCCGGCTTCCGGCACGGTGACGAAGCGAATGTCGATCTCGGCCGGAACCGCCATGCGGTAGAGGTCCTGCTCCCAGGGACTCGCGGCCACGCTCTCGTCGACCAGCACGATGAAATCGACCCCGAGGGGCCGGCCCCAGCCGATGACCACCTGCCCGTGCACCAGACGGTCGTCCACCCGGCTCAGCACGATGGGCATCAGGGAACCCGGATCGCCTTGCCGCCGGCGATGGCCGCCCGGGCCGCCGCCTCGTCCGGCGGCAGCCCGCGGTGAAAGACGAAATCCACCAGCATGGCCAGGTTGACCCCGGTCACCACCTTCGCCCCCACGGCGGCCCGAAGCCGGTTGAGCACGGCGAAGAGGCAGGACCCGCTGGCGAGGTCCACGAACACCACCGCCGGCCCCGGGCCGACCGCCTCGTTCACGCGCTCCTCGAGCGTGCCCCGGTCGCAGCCGGTGTTGGACACCGCGACGAGCGCGCCGGTCACCCCGCTGATCTGCTCCGCCGCTTCGACCAGCGCGCCCGCGAGACGGCCGTGACACACCACCACCCCGCGCAGCTCGTCACTCATAGTCTTCCTGGAGATACTCCCGTACGCCGCGCTGCTCCTTCATCCGCTTGATGAGCCGGGCATTGAACGTGGCCGCCACATCGACCCCCGAATAGCGCAGCAGGTGCATCATCGCGACGACCTCGGAGATGACCGTGATGTTCTTCCCCGGGTTGAGCGGCACGATCACGCGCGGCACGGGCACGTCCAGAATCATCGTCTCCTCGCGCGCGAGCCCCGTCCGGTCGGCGTCCTTGGCGGTCTCCCAGTCCTCCAGCTGGACGATGACCTCGATCCGCTTCTGCTGTCGCACCGAGCGGACGCCGAACAGCGCCGGGATGTCGATCAGGCCGATGCCGCGGATCTCCATGTGGTGCGCCGCCAGCTCGTGCCCGCGCCCGATGAGGACGTCGTTGCCGCGCCGGGTCACCTGCACCACGTCGTCCGCGACCAGTCGGTGGCCGCGTTCCACCAGGTCGAGCACGCATTCGCTCTTGCCGATCCCCGACCGGCCGATGAACAGGAGTCCCACGCCGTAGACGTCGGCCAGGGATCCGTGCAGCGTCGTCCGCGGCGCGAACGCCTCCTCGACGATCGGCTTGATGCGGCGGTAGAACTCGGCCGTCTTGAGCTTGGAGCGGAACACGGGCACGCTCCGGGCGCGCGCGAGCTCGAGCATCTCGGGCGGCACCTCCTGTCCCTTGGTCACGAAGATGCAGGGCAGGTCGAACCCGAAGAAGTTGACCAGGGTCCCCTTCCGCTGCTCCGGCGCCAGCGAGTTGAGATAGGTGACCTCGGTCTCGCCGAACACGTGGATCCGGTTGGGGGCGAAGCGCCCGGTGTAGCCGGCGAGCGCGAGCCCCGGACTCGCGACCTCCGCCTCGGGCATCTGGCGGTCCAGCCCGAGGTCGCCGGTGAGGGCCTCGAGCTGGAGTGGATCGCCGCGGCGGGAGACGAAGTCGCGAAGGCGAAGCATCAGATCTTGGGCTGGGCGCCGCGAGCGCGGCGGGGACGGGCCAGCGCCTTGTCCTTCTCCAGCTGGCGCCGGAGCTTCTCCTCGGCGCGGTCCAGCGCGGTGCGGTGATCATCGCCGTCGCCATGCCCGACCAGCGGCTCGCCCCGGGCCGTGTGGAGTCGGATCTCCGCTGTCGGCCGGGCGCCCTCGTTGTCGAACACGACGTGCGATTCGATCGGGCGATGGGCGAAGGCGCCCAGGCGCTCCACGACCGTCAGCGCCCGATCGCGCAGCGCGTCGGGAATGTCACAGTGGCGGACGGTGATCGTCGTCTGCATGGCAATCCCTCCTGGCTCAGGTGCCGCCCGAGCCGGTGATGATGTCGTGGAGCTGCCGCTCCGTGTCGGCCGCGGTGCGCTCCCAGGTGAGTGTCTCCGCGAACTGTCGGCCGCCGGCGCCGAGCGTAGCCACCAGCGCGGGCGCGTCCGCCAGCTCGCTCATCCGCGCCGCCAGCGCGTCCACGTCGCCGTGGGGCACGAGGAATCCCGTCGCGCCGTGCCGCACCGAGTCGCGCAGCCCCGGACTGTCCGACGCGATCGACGGTGTGCCGCAGGCCGCCGCCTCGACCACGGTGATGCCCCAGCCCTCCTTGGGCGAGGGAAACACGTTCGCCCAGGCCCGCTGGAGCAAGGCGATCTTCTGCTCTTCGGAGACGAAGCCGTGGAATCGGACCGCGTCCCCAAGGCCCAGGCGCGCCGTCAGGCGCTCCAGCTCGGGCCGGTGGTCGCCGCTCCCGGCGATGTCCAGCGTGAGATCGCCGCGCCCGGCGCGGGCGCGCGCCAGGGCCTGGATCGCGAACCCTATTCCTTTATAACGCTTCAACCGGCCAACGTACAAGAAGGATGGCGCGCGGGTGCGGCAGCCCGCCGGACCCGGCCGATAGCGCACGCCGTCCACGCCGGGATGGATGACGCGGACGCGCTCGCGGGGGACCCCGCGAGCCACCAGATCGTTCCGCGTGCTCTCGCTGATGGCGTGAAACGCCGCCCGCCGATACGCGCGCGGGAGCGGTCGCTCCGCCGCCCACACGGCCGCCGCCATGGGCCAGGGTGCTTCCTCGAACGCGGTCTCCCCGAACAGGTGGGGGACGATGGCGCAGAACGGCAGGTTGGTCATTCCCGAGAGAAAGAGCGGCAGCTTGTTGATGTCTTCGACCACGATGTCCGGCCGCTCGGCGCGGATGGCCCGGCGCACCGCCCCGCGGCCCCGCAGCGCGAAGCTGTGCCGGCCCCCGGTGCGCGCGATGTCGACGCCGTCGATGGTCGCCGTGGCGGTGGCGCCGGGCCACCCGGAGCACACCAGCCGCACACGGTGGCCGCGCGCGGCCAGCCGTCCGAAGATTTCGAACAGGTGAATCTCGGCGCCGCCCGCGTGCGGGTTCATGCGGTCCTGCCAGTTGACCACGAGTACGTTCACAGGCAACCGAGTGCGTGCGCGACGCCGTCCAGCACGCCGTTGACGAAGCCCGGCGCGCGCGCGCCGCCGAACCAGTGCGCCAGCCGCACCGCCTCGTCGATCGCGACCTTCGGCGGCACGTCGCCGCGCCGGAGCTCGAGGATGCCAAGGCGGAGGATGTTGCGCTCGACCACCGCCATCCGGCTCATCCGCCAGTTGTCGCTCGCGCGCGCCGCTTCGGCATCGAGCTCCTCGACGTTCTCGACCACCGCCTGGGCCAGCGCTTCGGCGCGATCGAGCACGCGGGGCCCGGTGAGCCGGGAGAGCCCGCTGGCGATCGCCGCGACCGGCGGCTCGCCGAGCATCTCCCACGCGTACAGCAGCTGCAATGCCCGGGCACGGCTCCTGGTCTCGGCCCTAAGCATCGGTGGCTCGGAGCTGCGCGATCACGTCCGCCACCTGCAGCGCCGCGGCCGTCGCCTCGTGCCCCTTGTTGCCCGCGCTCCCGCCGGCCCGGTCCACCGCCTGCTGCATGGTATCCACCGTGAGCACGCCGAATCCGACGGGCAGGGCGTGCGCCACCGCGACGGCATTGAGCCCGCGCGCGGCTTCGCCGGCCACGTACTCGAAATGCGGCGTGTCACCGCGGATCACGGCGCCCAGCGCGACGAGGCAGGCGTAGCGCTTGGTGCCGGCGGCCGCCGCGGCCGCCACCGGCAGCTCGAAGGCGCCCGGCACCCACACGACGTCCACGTCCTCGCGCGGCACGCCCGCCTCGCGGCAGCACGCCAGCGCGCCCTCGAGAAGCCGGGTGGTGATCAACTCGTTGTAGCGACTGGCGAGGATCGCCACGCGACCCACGGGGCGAAGGCGAAAGGAGAGATCCGGCACGTCAGTGGGCGAGAAGGTGGCCGAGCTTGTCGCGCTTCACCTGGAGGTAACCGCGGTTCTCCCCGTTGGGGTCGGTGACGAGGGGGACCCGCTCGGCGATCTGCAGCCCGTAGCCCTCGAGGCCCACGAGCTTGCGCGGGTTGTTGGTCATGACCCGGATGGAGGAGAGCCCCAGATCGCGAAGGATCTGGGCCCCGATGCCGTAGTTGCGGAGATCGGGCGCGAACCCCAGCCGCTCGTTCGCCTGCACCGTGTCCGCGCCCCCATCCTGCAGCGCGTACGCGCGAAGCTTGTTGAGCAGCCCGATGCCCCGCCCTTCCTGGTCGAGGTAGACGATGACGCCGCGGCCTTCACGCGCGACCATGGCCATGGCCCGGTGGAGCTGGGGACCGCAGTCGCAGCGCTGGGAGCCGAACACGTCCCCGGTCAGGCACTTCGAGTGCATCCGGACGAGCACGTTCGGCTGGCCCGCCACCTCGCCGAACACCAGCGCCACGTGCTCGGCCCGGTCGACGTCGTTCTGGTACCCGATGATCGTGAACTCGCCGAACTCGGTCGGGATCCGCGCTTCCGCCACGCGGTGCACCAGCTGCTCGGTCTGGAGCCGGTACGCGACGAGCTGGGCAACGGTCACAAAGGTCAGGTTGTGCCGGCTCGCCATGTCCTGCAGCTCGGGCCGCCGCGCCATCGAGCCGTCGGCGTTCAGGATCTCGCAGATGACGCCGGCCGGCACCAGCCCCGCAAGCCGGGCCAGGTCCACGCTGGCCTCGGTCTGGCCCACTCGCTGAAGCACGCCGCCCGGCCGCGCGCGCAGCGGGAAGATGTGGCCCGGCCGCCGGAGATCCGACGCGACGGTGGCGGGGTTGATGGCCACGTGGATCGTGCTGGCGCGGTCGCTCGCCGAGATGCCGGTGGTGACGCCGAACCGGCGCTCGGCATCGATGCTGACGGTGAAGGCGGTGGACAGCTCCTCCGTGTTCCGCTCGGTCATCTGGGCCAGGCCGAGCTGATCGCACCGCTCGCCCGTGAGGGCCAGGCAGATCAGGCCTCGGCCGTGCAACGTCATGAAATTGATCATCTCGGGCGTGGCGAGCTCGGCCGCGCAGACCAGGTCGCCCTCGTTCTCGCGGTCCTCGTCGTCCGCGACGATGATGATCTTTCCGTTGCGCAGGTCGTCGATGGCCTGCTCGATGGTGCCGAAGGTGCTCATGACGCTCCCAGGTCCCCGCGCGCGCGTAGCAGCTCGGCGACGTACTTGCCGATAGTGTCCGCCTCCAGATGCACCCGATCCCCCACCTGCCGCTCGCCCAATGTGGTGTGCTGTAAAGTAAACGGAATGAGGGAGATCTGAATCACGCCGGCGGCGGGAACGGCGTTGACGGTAAGGCTCACCCCGTCCACCGTCACCGAGCCCAACGGCACCGACACCCGCGCGACCTCCGCGGGTACCCGAAGATCGAGCAGGCGACTCTCCTCGCTCGCGGCAAGCCGTTCCACCGTGCCCACTCCATCCACATGCCCTTGCACCAGGTGACCCCCGAGGCGGTCACCGACCTGGAGCGCGCGCTCGAGGTTCACCCTGCGGCCAACGCCGTAACTGTAGAAATTTGTTCGACCTACTGATGTCTGTATGATGTGACACGTGAACTCGCTGTCGGCCACCCCCTGAACGGTGAGGCAGGCACCGTCCACGGCGATGCTCTCGCCCAGCGCGAGTGCCGGATACGTACACCCGACGGTCAGCTCGACCCCGCCGGCGGTCTCGGCCCGGCGGCGGATTTGACCCACGGCGGTGATGATTCCGGTGAACATCAGGGACGGTCCAGGACCAAGAGGGTGTCGTCGCCTAGTGCCCGCCGCTCGGTGACCCGCCACCGGCGGGCGTCGTCAAGCGCGGTGCCGGGCAGCCCGGCCACGGCCGGCACGGCGGCCATCCCGAGCCAGAGGGGTGTCTGAATCCAGTAGTACCGGTCCACGAGCCGCTCCGACAGGAGGGCGCCCGCCAGCCGGCCCCCGCCCTCGACCAGGAGGCTGCAAATGCCCGCGGCGCGGAGCGCGGCAAGCCCGTCGGCGAGACTGGCCGCACGAACGACCGCCACTCCGGCCGTCTCCAGCTGCCGGACGCGCGCCGGCGGCGCCGACGGCGACACCACCGCCACGGTCGGCGTCTCGCGCGCGGAGCGCACGAGCGTCAGCGAAGGAGGCACGTCGCCATCGGCGGCGAAGACTACTCGCTGCGGCGCGACTCGCGGTTGGAGCGGTCCACGCACGGTGAGCGAGGGGTCGTCGGCCCGCGCGGTCACGCCGCCGACGCCGATGGCGCCGAACCCCGCGCGCAGCCATTGCACGAACGCGCGCGCCCGATCGCCCGAGAGCCAGCGCGAGTGCCCGTTGGCGTCGGCGATTCGGCCGTCGAGGGTCGTGGCGAGCTTGAGGGCGACGTAGGGCCGCGCGGGATCGCGCAGCCGGTGCAGGAAGGCCGCGTTCTGAGCCTCGGCTTCGCCGGCGAGCAGCCCGAGCTCGACCTCGATGCCCGCCGCCCGCAGGCGGTCGGCGCCACCCGCGGCCACCGGGTTGGGATCGGCGGCGGCCGCGACGACCCGGCGAACCCCGGCCGCGATGATCGCCTCGGTGCACGGCGGCTGCTTGCCCTGATGCGCGCACGGCTCGAGCGTGCAGACCACGGTGGCGCCCCGCGCGCGGGCGCCCGCCTCGGCGAGGGCCGCCGCCTCCGCGTGATGCTCCCCGAACTCCGCGTGCCAGCCTTCGCCGACCGGTTGACCCGCGGCCAGCACCACCGCCCCGACCAGCGGGTTGGGCTGCACCCGCCCCCAGCCGCGCCAGGCCAGCTCGATGGCGCGGGCCATCGCGTCCCGCTCCGTCACGCCGCTCAGAAGCCCACTCGCAGTCCGAGACCCGCGAAGAACTTTCCCTGCCTGGTGTCGATGCCTTCGAAATCGGTGGTGAGCTTCTGATCCTTTCCGGTCTGATAGCCGCCCTCGACGACGAGATTGGCCAGCCCCAGGCCGAGCCCGGCATCGACAAAGGCGCTGGCCCTCGAGCTGCGGAGCTCGATCGGCACGTCGGGTGCCACGCCGGCTCGGACCTGGACGAGCCCCCGACCGGTGTAGCGGTCCCACCCGAGACCGGCCGCCAGGCTCGCCAGGGCGAGTTGCTTGCTGGCCACGAGGCGCAGATTCGTGGCGTGGAGGTTTACTCCGTACTCGAACTGGTCGCCCGCGGCAATGTCGCCGTACGAGATGGTTGGAAGGTCACGCCGCATCAGGCTGATCGAAATGCCGGGCAGGGGGCCGGCGGCCCGCAGAATGCCCACCCGCGCCCCACCGCCGAGTCCGAGCGCCATGGTGCCGATCCGGCGCGCATCCTGGTCCACGCGAAAATTGTCGAAGACCGTCGTGGGCACGAGCTGCGCCGACGCAAGGGCCTCGATGGCGAGCAGTCCCGACGGCAGGCCGCCGAACAGTCCGATCGCGCCCTCGATGAGCGGCGCGGGCGCGAACACCTTCTCGCCCCGCGGAACCGCGGCGCTGCTGCCGTCGTACGTGAGCGACGGCAGGACGACTTCCGCGGCGTTGACCCTGGCGGTGAGGGAGAAGTGGCCGGGTCCTCCCAGCGGACTGCCCGTGCCGAGCACGGGATTGCCCGCGCTCGTGAGCAGGCCAAGGATGGGATGGAAGGCGCGGGTGGCGTCCACCGCCGCGGTGCAGACTCGGTTCGCGTCCCCGGTGTAGCCGACGCACTCGGATGTTTGCGCCGACAGGGGAGAACTGCCGAGAACCGCGAGGACGGCTGTGACGAGCGTGGCACGCATCGAGGATGCCCGGTCAGGTCCGGGCGAACAGCACCGACGCCGAGCCCCGGCGGATCTGACCCATCGGCCAGGTGGCGACACCCGCCGCGCGTGCCGCCGCCGAGGCGTCGGCGACCGCCTCCGACGGCACGACCGCGATGAGGCCCACGCCCAGGTTGAAGACGTCGCGCATCTCGGCGGTGGAGATCCGCCCGGCCTGCTGGAGTGTCGCGAACAGCGGCGGCAGTTCCCAGGATGCCGGGTCCACGACCGCCTCGCAGCCTGCCGGGAGGATACGCACCAGGTTCCCGGGAATGCCGCCCCCGGTGATGTGGGCGAGGCCGTGCACCCGGCCGATGATGGGCCTCACGGCGGCCGCGTAGCTCCGGTGGACCGCAAGCAGCACGTCCGCCACCGACCGGCCGGTCCCGTCCCACAGGTCCGCGAGGCCCAGCTTCATCCTGTCGAACACGATGCGCCGGGCAAGCGTATACCCGTTCGTATGGAGACCGCTGGACGCGTAGCCCAGCAGAATGTCGCCCGGGACGATCGCGTCGCCGTGGAGCGCCTCGTCCTCCTCGACCACTCCGACGATCGTGCCGGCCAGATCGTAGGTGCCCGGCTGATACAGCCCCGGCATCTGGGCCGTCTCCCCGCCGGCCAGCGCCATGCCGTGCGCCCGGCAGCCGCGCGCGATGCCCTCGACGAGGCCGGCGATCTGTTCGACCCCCAGCCCCGCGCCCGCGATGTAGTCCATGAACGCGATGGGCGTGGCGCCGTGCACGAGGATATCGTTGACGCTGTGGTTGACGAGGTCTTCGCCCACGGTATCGAACCGCCCGGCCTGGAGCGCGACGAGCACCTTGGTGCCGACGCCGTCGGTGCTGAGCACGAGCGTCGGCTTTCGCATCCCCGGTGGGACGCGCACCATCCCGCCGAAGGCTCCGACCTTCCCGACCGAGAGCGCGGTCCGGGTCGCGGCGACCGACCGGCCGATGCGGGCCTTGGCCTCGTCCGCCCCGGCCAGGTCCACGCCGGCTGCCGCGTATTCGCCCGCCGAGGTCACGCCAGCGCCTTGGCGAGGCTCACGTGCGTGAGATCGGCGAAGGCCTTGACCCTGGTCTCGACGTCCGCCAGCGTGACGTGGTCAAAGCCCCGGATGCCGAACTGCTCGACCGCATAGGAGCCCATCGTGGCGCCGACGACCATGGCGCGCCGGATGTTGTCCTCGGAGACCGAGCCCGTTCGCGCGAGGTAGCCCATGAAGCCGCCGGCGAAGGCGTCGCCCGCGCCGGTGGGGTCGAACACGTTTTCCAGCGGAAAGGCGGGCACGTAGAACGTCCGGGTGGACTCGATCAGGAGCGCCCCGTACTCGCCCTGCTTGATGACCACGCGCTTGGGACCCTGGCTCAGGATCCAGCGTCCGGCGCGGTGGATGTTCCAGTCCCCGCTCAGCTCGCGGGCCTCGCTGTCGTTCACCATGAGCACGTCGACCCGCGCGAGCAGCTCGAGCAGCGCGCGCTTCTTGCTCTGGATCCAGTAGTTCATCGTATCGCACACGACGAGCGTCGGGCGCGAGACCTGGCTCAGGACGCCGAGCTGGAGCTCGGGATCGATGTTGCCCAGGAACAGGAACTTGGCCGAGCGGAACGCCTCGGGCAGCTTGGGCTGGAAGTCGGCGAAGACTCCCAGACGGGTGTCCAGCGTCTCCCGGCTCTGCAGATCGTACGAGTACTTTCCCTTCCAGCGGAAGCTCTCGCCCTCGGCGCGCTCCACGCCGCTCCAGTCGATGCCGCGGGCCGCGAGGCGCTCGAGCTCGGCCATCGGGTAATCGTTGCCCACCACCCCGACGACCAGCACCGGGTGCAGCAGCGCCCCGGCCACGCTGAAGTACACGGCGGAGCCGCCGAGCGCGTCGGCGGTCTCGCCGAAAGGCGTGTAAATCGAGTCCAGCGCGATGCTGCCGACGACGAGAAGACTCATCCGATTCACATCCGGTCGGGGGCGGTGATGCCCAGCAGGGCGAGGGCGTTGGCCAGGACGATGCGCGCGGCCCGGGCGAGCAGCAGCCGGGCCTGCTCGCTGGCCGGGCCCTCGGGCGCGCCGACGGCACGCGTGTGGTGGTACCAGGCGTGCACCACGGTCGCGAGCTCGTGGAGGTACACCGTGATCCGGTGCGGTTCGCGCTCGCGCGCCGCCTTGTCCACGATCTCGGGGAACGTGACGAGCTTCTTGAGCAGCTCGGCGTCCTGCGACGCCGGCAAGGCCGCGAGATCGAGCGGGCCGGTGACGTCGTCGGGGGCGCGCTCGGCGGTCCGGAAGATGCCGCTGAGACGCGCGTGCGCCATCTGGACGTAGAAGACCGGGTTCTCGTCGGTCTGCCGCTTGGCGAGGTCCACGTCGAAGTCGAGCGGGCTCGCGCCCTTCCGCATCAGGAAGAAGTACCGCGCGGCGTCGACGCCGACCTCCTCGTACAGATCCCGGAGCGTGACGAACTCGCCGCTCCGCTTCGACATCTTCACCTCTTCCCCGCCCCGGACCACCTTGACCAGCTGCACGAGGGCGACGTCGAAGAAGTCCCGCGCGTAGCCGAGGGCGGCGAGCACCGCGCGCATCCTTGGGATGTAGCCGTGATGGTCGGCGCCCCACACATCGATGGCCCGGTCGAAGCCGCGCTCGTACTTGTCGATGTGGTACGCGATATCGGGGACGAGATAGGTGAAACTGCCGTCGGTCTTCCGGAGCACCCGGTCCTTGTCGTCGCCAAAGTCCGTGGTCCGGAGCCAGAGCGCGCCATCGGCCTCGAAAGTGAGGCCGCGCTGCGCCAGCAGGTCGAGCGCGCGGTCGACCCGACCCGAGTCGTAGATCGCCTGCTCGGACGACATGACGCCGAAGCGAACGCCGAAGTCCGCCAGATCCCGGTCCTGCTCGGCGCGCTGGATCACGAGGCCGAGCGCGCGGCAGCGGCGGATGCCCTCCTCGTCGGGCAGCTCGGCGAAGGCGGGGCCTTCGCGCTCGAGGACCTCGCGCGCGTTCTCCCTGAGGTACTCGCCGTGATAGCCGCCTTCGGGGATCACGGCCGGGTGACCCACAAGCTCGCGCACGCGTGCCCAGAGGCTCTGGGCCAGCCGGTCGACCTGGACGCCGGCGTCGTTGATGTAGAACTCACGGGTGACCGCGTGCCCGGTCCACTCGAGCAGCGCGGCGATCGCGTCGCCGAGCGCGGCGCCGCGCCCGTGTCCGACGTGCAGCGGGCCGGTGGGGTTGGCCGAGACGAATTCGACGTTCACCTTGAGCCCGGCGCCCACGGTCGCTCGGCCGTAGCCGGTGCCCTGGTCGAGGATCCGCTGGTGGGCCGCGGCGAGCTGGTCCTGCGCGAGCCAGAAGTTGATGAACCCCGGGCCCGCGATCTCGGTGCGTGCCACCAGCCCGGACGAAAGCTGGAGCTCCTGCACCACGCGCTCGGCCGTTTTCCGGGGATTGGCCCGCTCGCGGCGGGCCAGCACCATGGCCAGATTGGTGGCGAGATCGCCATGCCCCGCGCCCCGGGGACGTTCGAGCACGAACTCGACCCCGTCGGCGCCGAGCCGCGAGGCCACCCTCGCGAGCTCGGCCCGGAGCGCGTCGCTCACTCGGAGGCGCCCTTTTTCGAAGGCTTGGTCTCCGCCTTTGGGGCCGGCTTGGCGTCGGGCTTCTCGGCCTTGTCAGCCTTAGGCGTGGAATCGGGCTTGGACTCGGCGGCCGGCTTCTCGGTCTCGGCCTTGCGGGGCCCCTTGCCGTCCTTGCCGTAGTCGGTGATGTAGAAGCCGCTGCCCTTGAAGACCAGCGCGGTCCCGCCTGAGATCTTGCGCGTGGCCGGCTTGCCGCACACCGGACACTTGGCGCGGGGCTTGTCGGTCATCTTCTGAAATTTCTCGAACCGGTGCCCCTCGGGACACTGGTACTCGTAGGTCGGCATCGGCTCTCGCTGGGGTAAACGAAATCAGCGGCGAAAGTTAGCCGATTAGGGCGGGGGCTTCAAGTTGGAGCCCGGGCTCACGCCACAGTTCGGCGATGATTCACCACTAAGGCACGAAGGACACGAAGGCCTCCTCAGCCGTTCAAGATGCGTCTCATGCCTTGGCGGAGAAGCTCGACGTTGAAATTCAGGAGGAGGCCTACCGTGTGGCCGGTGAGCTTCAGGTAGGTTAGCAGCTGTGCACGATGTATCGGGGTCAACTTCTCCGCAGATTTCACCTCGACGATGACCACCGATTCAACTACAAGGTCGATACGGACCTGGCTGTCGAGTTGTACACCTTTGTAAGTGATACAAATGGGAACTTGTCGGTCGACGCGCAGCTGCCGTAGCCACAGTTCCCAACACAACGCCGCTTCGTATACCGATTCCAGAAGCCCCGGACGGAGCACCCGATGCACTTCAATGGCGGCTCCCAGCACCAACTGGGACACCCCCAAAGCTCTTTCCTTCGTGTCCTTCGTGTGCCTTCGTGGTGAAGTCATCGCCGAACGCTGCCGCGAGCCCGGACTCCAACCCAACTCGGCAACCCGCAGCCCGGACCGCTTCTACGCTGGCCGGCACACTCCCCACACATCGCGCAGAGCGTCGCCAATCTCACCCAGAGTGCCTCGAACGCGCACGCCGCAACCATACCCGGGCCGGAACCGGCTTCAGCGGTCCGTGGTCTCGCGCAGCAGCGCGGCCAGCTCCGCGCGCACGCTGTCCTGCTGAGGCCGGAGCGCCGAGTCGGGATCGGACCGGAGCACGAGGTAATGCCGGTAAGCGCGGGCCGCCCCGGCCCGATCACCTGTCAAGGCGGCCAGGCGGCCTTCCTCGCGCAAGGTACGTCACATACGGAGGGTAGAGGCCGAGACCGTAGACCCGGCGGCGAACGGCCGCAAGGGCGCCAGCAATGTCGCCCAGGCGCTCGTGCTCTCGGGCCGCGATCAAGTTGCCGAATCGCGGCCCACCCTCGGTTCGGGCGGGTTGAGGAGCAGTGAGTCGAGAGCGGCCAATGCCGACGGGTCGCGGCTGAGTTGGACCTGAAGGAACAGCGCGCACGCCCGTGCCGGCTCGACTCGCCACGCGCTGTCCGACGGCGATGGGGCCGTCCGCAGCTCAGCAGCAACCCGCGCAGCCAATTCGCGATTGCCGCTGGCGAGAGCATACTCGCCGGCAGCGAACCGCGCCCACAGCTCGGATTCATCGAGCGAGATAGGACGCCGGAGCCGAGATTGGAGGAGAGCTCCCGCGCGCTGCGCCTGCACCGAGTCACCGCCGGCGAACACTGCATCCAGCACTGCTGCACTTAACCAGCGTGGGCGCTGAAGTCGATCGCCGGCCCCCGCAACGGGTGGCCCCTCACGACCTCGAACTCGTGCCAGAAACCCGCAAGCTCTTCCCGCTCACTCTCGCTGGCGGCGCGGGTGTACGCACGCGAGAAGGTCTCCGAGATGCCCCGCATCACGAGTGGCTCGGCCATGGCGTAGAGAAACAACCATATCGGGCCGAAGGTGACGGGCGCGCAACGACTCGCCGGTCACGTACGGCATGGTGTAGTAGAGCAGGCTGCCGGCGGGAACGAGGGCCTCGCCGGCCGAGAAGACGGGCACGATGTGGGGATGTTGCAGGCCGGCGGCCACCTGGATCTCGCGCCGGAACCGGTCGGCGCTCACGCCGCGGGCGAGCTCGGGCGCGACCACCTTGATCACCACCCGTCGGCCCAGCGCCTGATCGGTCGCGAGGAATACGCGCGACATGCCCCCGCCGCCGAGCTCGCGCTCAATGGTGAAGGCGCCCGCGAGGGCCGCCTGCAGGTCGCCGCCGAGAGTATCGGCCATGGTGCTGCCGTTGGTGGAGTGAAGAGGAATCTACGTCCGGAGCGGCGCGCTGCCCAGCAAGCTCAGGCGGCCCGGTAGACGCCCCAGACCGCCCGCAGCGCGTCGCTGATCTCGCCCAGGGTCGCGCGTGCGCGCACCGCCTCCACGATCAGGGGCATGAGGCTGCCACGACCGGCCGCCGCACTGCGCAGGGAAGCCAGCGCCGACTCCACCGCCGCCGGGTCTCGCCGCCGCCGCACCTCCGCCAGCCGGCTCTTCTGTTGGGCCTCGAGCGCCGAGAAGTCGGGTGTCTCGATCACCGGCGGCGGCGAGCCGTCGCTGAAGCGGTTGACGCCCACGACCACCATTTCGCCCGACTCCTGCGCCTTCTGGATTTCGTACGCGCTCCGCGCAATCGCCTCCTGGAAGTACCCCCGCTCGATCGCGCGTGCGGCGCCACCCAGCGCGTCCACCTCCGCGATGAGCGCGTGGGCGCCGGCCTCGATCGCGTCGGTCAGACTTTCCACGTACCAGCTCCCCGCCAGCGGGTCCACCACCTGGGGCACCCCGCTCTCATAGCCGATCACCTGCTGGGTCCGGAGGGCGAGCGTGGCGCTCTGCTCGGTCGGCAGCGCCAGGGCCTCGTCGTACCCGTTCGTGTGGAGCGACTGGGTGCCCCCGAGCACGGCGGCAAGGGCCTGCACCGTCACCCGCACCACGTTGACCAGCGGCTGCTGGGCCTGGAGGGTGACGCCGCCGGTCTGAGTGTGGAACCGGAGCCTGGCCGTCGCGTCGCCCGCGCCGAACCGCTCGCGCACCAGGCGGGCCCAGAGGCGGCGCGCCGCGCGGAACTTGGCCGCCTCCTCGAACAGGTTGTTGTGGCTGGCGAAGAAGAACGAGAGCCGGGGGCCGAATGCATCCACCGCGAGGCCCGCCTCGACCGCCACCCGCACGTACTCCAGCGCGTTGGCCAGCGTGAACCCGACCTCCTGCACCGCCGTCGCTCCCGCCTCGCGCATGTGGTAGCCGCTGATCGAGATCGGGTTGAAGCTCATCCCCTCCTCGCTCACGAAGCGAAAGATGTCCGCCACCAGGCGGAGTGACGGCGCCGCCGGATAGATGTACGTGCCCCGCGCGATGTACTCCTTGAGCACGTCGTTCTGCACCGTGCCCGTGAGTCTCGCCCGTGGCACCCCCTGCTCCTCGCCGGCCACCACGTACATCGCGAGCAGGATCGCCGCCGTGGCGTTGATGGTCATCGAGGTGGACACGCGGTCGAGCGGAATCTCGCGGAAGAGCTCGGCCAGGTCGTCGACCGTGTCGATGGCCACCCCCACGCGGCCCACCTCGCCCAGGGCCATCGGGTGGTCCGAGTCGTAGCCCATCTGCGTCGGCAGGTCGAACGCGGTCGAGAGCCCCATCTGGCCCGCGGCGAGCAGCTGGCGGAAGCGCCCGTTGGTCTCCTGCGCGGTCCCGAATCCGGCATACTGGCGCATGGTCCAGAGCCGGCCGGTGTACATGTTCGGGTAGACGCCACGCGTGAACGGAAACTCGCCCGGACGGCCGAGATCCCGTTCGGCGTCGCCGGTCCAGTCGCCGGGCCCGTATGCCCGTGTGGTCACAACGCCGGCTGGGAGACGGCGCCGCTGATCCGCGCGGAGGCGGAGACGCGCCGGATGGCGTCGGCGACGAACCCCACGTCCTCGCGACTGCCGATCACCAGCGGCGTCCGTTGGTGCAGGTGGGAGGGAACGATGTCGAGGATGCGGTTGAGCCCATCGGTCGCGCTGCCCTCCGCCTGCTCGGCGATGAAGGCCATCGGGCTCGCCTCGTAGAGCAAGCGCAGCTTGCCACCCGGGTTCTTGCTGTCGGCCGGATAGAGGAAGACGCCGCCGGTGATGAGGTTTCGGTGAAAGTCCGCCACCAGCGAGCCGATGTACCGGCTGTTCTTCGGTTTCATCCCGTCGGGAATGTCCCCCTTGAGGCCACGGACCGCGGTCTGCACCGCGCGGTCCCAGCGCCCGAAATTGCTCTCGTTGACGCTGTAATACTGCCCGACGCGCGGGGTGATGATCCGCTCGTGCGAGAGCAGGAACTCCCCGATCGTGGGATCGAGCGTGAACCCGTGCACCCCCTGCCCCGTGGTGTATACCAGCATGGTACTGGAGCCGTACATGACGTATCCAGCCGCGACCTGCCGGCACCCCGGCTGGAGCATGTCGGCCGAGGTGCCGCGGCCCTCCATGCTGAGCCGCCGATAGATGCTGAAAATCGTTCCGACGGCGGAGTTGACGTCGATGTTGGAGGAGCCGTCGAGCGGATCGAACAGCACCGCGTATTTGCCGACGGCGGACTCGGGCGGCACCGGGATGATGTCTTCGTCTTCCTCGGAGCCCATCACGCACACCCGGCCCGTGTGCTTGAGACAGTTCTTGATGGTCTCGTTGGCGAGGATGTCGAGCTTCTGCTGCTGCTCGCCCTGCACGTTCTCGGAGCCCGAGCTGCCGAGGATGTTGACCAACCCCGCCCGGCGGATGGCGGCGGCGATGATCTTGGCCGCGAGCGCGATGTCGTACAGCAGATTGGACAGTTCCCCGGTCGCCTCGGGGTAGCGGTCTTCCTGATCAAGAATGAACCGCTCGATGGTGGTGACCGACGTCTGCACGAAGCCCCCGGGTGTCTGTGGATGAACCGTCAGCGCACGTCGTAGTCGGCCGTGCCGTCGCGCGATCGAACCGTCATCCGAAGGCCGTCGGTCACGACGGTGATCGTCCCCTCGAGATCGGTGCGATGCACGGCCACGCCGTGGGCCCTGAGCCGTTCGAGCGTGGCCGGCGCCGGATGGCCGTAGTCGTTCCGGCCGAGTGAAATCACCGCCACGGCGGGCGCGAGCGCGGTCAGCCACGCGTCGCCGGTGCTCCCGCGGCTGCCGTGATGGCCGACCTTGAGCAGGTCCACCCGCCGGAGCCGTCCCTGCATCGCCTGCTCGGCCGGGAAGCCGGCGTCGCCCGCGAACAGCGCCTGGAACTCGCCGAACTCGATCAGCAGGACCAGCGAATCTTCGTTGACATCCTCGCCCCAGCCCGCCCATCCGGGGATGGGATGCAGCACCGTTCCTCGCACGCCGTCAATCTCGAAGCGCTCACCGGCGCGCGCAGGATGCCAGGGCACGCCGTCCACCGGCAGCCGCGCGAGGAAGCTGGTGTAGCGAGGGTCGGCCACGTCCGCGCCCGGTTCGATCACGAGCCCGGTCCTGAGCCGTGACATCACGGCCGGCACGCCGCCCAGGTGGTCGGCGTGGGCATGCGAGATGACCGCGAGCGCGAGCGACCGGACACCCCGGCGCTGAAGAAAGGGAGCGACGACGCGGCGGCCCGCATCAATGCCCTCGCCCGCGGGTCCGGCGTCCACCAGGATCCAGTGTCCGCCGGGTGTCCGGAGCAGGGCCGCATCGCCCTGTCCGACGTCCAGAAAATGTAACGTCAGCCCCTTCTCCCCGTCACCCACGCCGAGCGGGACCGCGTGCGCAAGTGCAACCCACAGCACGGCCGTGGCGGTCCACGCGGCCCGCCGTGCCGCCTCCTGGACCGTGTTACGCCTGGCCGCGATCCAGAGACCGAGCCCGAGGGCGCCGACCCACGGCAGCGTCCCGCTCGCCTGACCCGGCTCGAGCAGCAGGTGACCGCCCGGCAGCGCCGCCCCGCCCGCCGCCACCAGTTCGAGGAGGTGCAGCGTGAGGCCCGCGCCCGCCGCGAAGGGACGCGCCACTGCCGGCGACACCGGAAAGAGGATCAGGCTCAAGAGCACGCCCGGAACCGCGACCGCCGCGATGGGGATGGCTGCGAAGTTGAGCACGATGCCGACCGGCGCCACCGTGCCCAATGCCCACGCGGTGATCGGCGCCGTGGCCAGCGTGGCTCCAGTCGACGATCCGAGCGTCCGCCATCCGAAGCTTCGGCCGAGGGCAGCATCGGTCCACCGGCTGAACCGGGTGGCGCCCCAGAGCGCTGCGGCCGACAACCACCCGCCCAGATCGAGCGCGGCCCACGGGTCCACGAGCAGCACGGCGAGACAGGTGGCCGCCAGCAACTCCTCGCTCCGCACGTGCCGCTGTGCCACGCGGCAGCGGGCCGCCACGAGCGCCAGTGCCGCCGCCCGGGTGGCCGGCGCTGGCCAGCCGAGAAACCCCACGTAGGCCGTGCTCGCGAGCGCCGCCACGACCATCGCCGTCTCCCGCCTGGTGCGGCACAAGCGGAGCACCAGGAAGATCCACGCGCCGATCAGGCCCACATGGAAGCCGGAGATGGACAACAGGTGCACCAGGCCCGACTGGGCGAAGCGGTCCTGCAGCTCCGGGTCGATTCCCCCGCGGCGGCCAAGCATTAGAGCATCGACCAGCGGTGCGCGGGTCCCGTACAACGACCGACTCGCCTGGCCGAGGATGGTGCGGACCCGTGCACCCAGGGACGGGACGCCGTACGGCGGCCCCGCGCCGGTGACCACCAGAACGCCGCCGCCTCGTCCGCCCGCGCCTGGACGCGGTATCCAGCGACCCTCCACTCGGCTGGACCGCCCGGCGGCGCCCGGCACGCCGGCCGGCCAGTTGGCCGCGATCTCGCCTTCGCACCCGGCTCTCACCGGCTCGACCTGCACCCGCCCGCCCTCGATCGCCGCCGGCTCCGCCAGTCGGACGGTGAGGCGGACGCGGCCGGGCGCGAGGCGCGCGGCGCAGCGATCCCGATCCGCCACCCTGGCCAGCTCACCGCCCGCGCGGCCCAGCACGACGGCCCAGGCGAGGAGCAGCGGAAGCGGCCGCCGGACGGCCACGGCCGCACCGAGCAGCAACAGCGCGCAGACCGGGCTCCAGAAATGCAGAAGGCCGGTCGCGAGACCGGCCCCAAACCCAAGCGTGAAGTACAGCGCTGGCCGCGGCGTCACTGCCGCCGGCCGTGGATCAGGTTGGATGCGGGCGCGGCGCGCCGCAGCGCGGCGCATTCGAGATCTTGCGCAATCCCTCCATCATGGCCACGTCGATGGCCGCGCGGTTCTGATCCTTTTCCAGGCTGACCTCGGTGATGACCGAGCCCACCAGACTGGAGAAGTATCGCGCGGGGACGCGATTCAGCGCATAGACGAGCACGTCGTCCCGGCACATGTCGCAGCCGCAGAATTCCGGAAACCGCGGCCGCAGGGAGTCGTAGGCGGACAGGACGTGCTCCTCGGCCCGATTGTGGATCACAGGACCGCCAGTGCGGGCGTGATAACCACCCCGGTGAAGGTGGACCCGGTCGTGCCGGTGAGCCGGCAGGTGTGATACTCCCCCACCGCAGCGGGGGGCAGGTCGACCAGGACGAGCTGGTTGGTTCGCGTGCGGGCCAGCATGAAGTCGCCGCGACGGGCGGGCCGCTCGACCAGCACCTCGTGAACGCTGCCCACGCGCCCGACGTTCTTCCGCCGCGACTGCGCCCGCACCGCCTCGATGAGACGTTCGAGGCGCTCCGACGCGACCTGGTCGGCCACGTGATCGCGCAGCCGGACCGCGGGCGTACCGTCGCGCACGGAGTACTTGAACGTATAGGCGTCGTCGAAATCGGCATCGGTGACGAGGCTCAGCGTGTCCTCGAACTGGGCGTCCGTCTCCCCCGGGAAGCCGACGATGAGATCGGTCGAGAAGGTGAGGCCGGGCATGGCGGCGCGGAGCTTGCCGACGATGTCGAGATACTGCTCCCGGCTGTACCGCCGGAGCATACGCCGGAGCACGGCGTTCGAGCCGCTTTGTGCCGGCAGGTGCACGTGCTCGCACACCGCGTCGGTTTCGGCCATGGCCGCGATGACCCGCGCCGTGAAGTCGGTGGGATAGGGGCTGGTGAACCGCAACCGCCGAATACCCTCGACCCCGCCCACCGCGCGCAGGAGGTCGCCAAACTCATGCTGGCCGTCGTGGTAGCTGTTGACGGTCTGGCCCAGCAGCGTGACCTCGGTGGTGCCGGCGGCGGCGAGCTCTTCGACTTCACGCACGACGTCCTCAAGGCGGCGGCTCCGCTCCGGGCCACGGGTGTAGGGCACGATGCAGAAGGTGCATCGGTAATCGCAGCCGCGCTGTACCGTGACGAACGCGGTCGGACCGTTCTCCCGCGTCGGCGGCACATCCTCATAGTGCTCCCACGCCCGGAACTCGGTGTCGGTGGCCCGCTGGCCCTGGCCGGCGAGCGCGAGGAGCTGCGGCAGGTTGCGATAGGCGTCGGGTCCGACCACGAGATCCACCCGCGGGACGCGCTCGAGCAGCGCCGGGCCCAGGCGCTGCGCCATGCATCCGACGACGCCCAGGATGTCGCCGGGCCGCTTGTGGCGCTGCAGTTCCCCAACTCGGCCGATGACCCGTTGCTCCGCGTTGTCGCGGACGGCACAGGTGTTCACCAGCATCACATCGGCCTCGGCCGGGTCGTCGGCACGCACGTACCCGTCGCGGCCCAGGACCCCGAACATCAGCTCGGAGTCCGCCACGTTCATCTGGCAGCCATAGGTCTCGATGTAGATGCGCTTCATGCGAGAACGGGTTCGAGGATGGGTTACGCGTCGGCGGCTCCGCCGAGGGCTCTCCGGGTCCGCGGCTCCGGGTCCGCGGCTCCGGCGGGTAGGAGAATCGCTCCGGTCGCTGCAGGCCGCCCCGAGGCGCCGTCTCGGAGCAGGTCGATCGGCCTGACGCTCCCTCCGCGATCCCCCCACCGCCTTCGCCCACAGCTCCAGGTAGCTAATGTGCTTCGCGAAAGTCGGTAAACGCTGGTGTCATCCTGAGGGAGCACAGCGACCGAAGGATCTGCTCCGCCACGCTTGGGCCGTTCCCGGGCAACATCCCTCGCGTTCGCTCGGGATGACAGACGGCCGTCAACCGATATACGCGAAGCTCAATAGGCCACCCACTGTACCACCGGTCCGTCCGACCATCCGAAACATACCCCCTACGGCCGCACCGTCACACCGATGCTCACCAGGAACGACCGCTCGGAAAACGCACCGGCCGAGCGCCAGACGTGCTCCAGCCCAAGGTCGACGCCCGCGCGATTCTGTGCGAAGCGCAGTCCGGTGCCCGCCGAGAGCCCGAACTCATGCGGTGGCTCGCCTGGGACCAGGGTGAACGGGAGCGCACCATAGCGCGCGCCGATCCGGATCGGGCGCCGGGACGGACGCCGGGGATCGGGCGTGAATTCGCCGCCGACCGACACCTCGAAGCTGTTGTCGGCTCCGTTCCCGCCCTGCGCCAGCAGGTCGCTGTTGGCCCCCGACCAGGTTCGCATGAGGGCCTGGCTGGCCAGCTCGAGCCTGGGACTCGCCCGCCACCTGAGCCCGAGGCCGAAGGTGTACGGAAGATCGACCGTGGCGGAACGCGACGAGTCCTGGTCCACGTTGACGTGCCCGTCCGAGCGCACGGTGGCCGCCACGCTGAAGCTGCTGCCGAAGTTCCGGATCACGCCCAGGGAAACGCCGACACCGGCGTACGACACCTCCGCGCTGTCCCTGGCCAGTTCGTAGGTCGTGTCGGCGAAGGCCCGGCGGGCCTTGAGTCGGTTGGTGCCGGTGATGACGTGAAACGCGCCTCCGAAGACCCAGGTCGAATCGACCCGGTACCCGCCGGCGACGCGCAGGTCGCTCAGGCCGCCGCGCGACGAGAATGTGTCGCTCACGGGCACCAGCACTCCTCGAAGCTCCACGGTGTCGGCACTCGCGAGCGTAAAGTCTCGGCTGGCGTAGTTCGCGAAGCTCACGCCCACGACCGCGGGATAGCGGCGGATCGGACCGACAACCGAGGCCAGGGGAAACCGGGTCTCGCGCAGAGATTCGCTGCCGGCGGGATTCTCGACGTGCCTGAAGTCCTGCAGGCTGCCGAACGAGGCGGTCAGCGCCGGCGCGGCGGCGATGGCGGCGGGGTTGAGTGCGGACGTGAAGTCGAACAGCCCGAACGCGCCGCCGCTGGAGAACGCCTCCGTGCTGAGCGGCCGGCCGGGCAACCCGAGGCCACGGACGCCGAACTGCGACGATTGGGCGAAGGCCGCAACGGGCATCAGCATCAGCGCGAGGAAACTCAGGGCTCGGCGCACTTACGGGGTCTCGAAGCGGAAGGCGCGCAGGTAGGTGATCCGGAGCCGCGGGGCGACGAACGTGTCCCCCGCGTGAGAGCGGGTCGAGAAGAAGACGCCGCGGGCGAAGGTCGCGGCTTCCGGGGCGAGGCGAATGAAGACGCTCTGCGGGCGAACCCTCGAGGTCTGCCAGAGCTGCACGATCCGGGTGATCTCGATGTGGAGCGTGTCACTCAACACCGTCGGCAGCGTGTCCTGCCGGATGAAGGTCGCATCCGTGGTGAGCGGCGACTTGGCCCCGATGTCGCCGATCACGGCCAGGGTCTGGATGATCGTCGGGTCGTCCGGGAGTCCGACAACCGGCTGCACCGGCGTCAGCTCTAGCGTGGCGCGGACGACCGTGGCCGAGTCGAGGAAGCCATTCGACAGGCCGAACCGCACCAGCGCCCGGGAGGAGGGCTCGCCGCCGATCGTCAGCAGGGTATCCACCGGGATCACCGGAGTCTGCGTCACGAACGTGTTGAACTGGGTCCCGCGGGTCAGGACCTGGTTTCTCACCGATCCCGTGTCGGGGACGTCCACGGTGACATAGCTGGTGTAGCTCGCGGCACTGCTCGACGCGAGCGACCCGACCCGGATGCCGGTGCCCGTGTTCGCCACCATCTTGAGCCCGATCGCGAGAACGCTGTCGCCGCCCGGGGGAAGCGCCACCCGCCCGAAGCCGACGTCGCCGCTCCTGAGGGTCGTCTTGAGCGAGCCGGTGTGGGCGGAGTCGGGCACCGCGATGCTGTCGATCAGGTTGGCGTCGGCGAGCTGCGGATCGATGTCGGCGAAGGTGGCCGTGCTGTCCACGGTACTCGGAAGCCGGTACAGGTAGAGCTTGAGTCCGCCGACGAGGGTGTCGCGCGCGACGAGGGTCAGGTTGAACAACACCGAATCCACGGTGTACGCGCGCAAGGTGTCGCGGACGGCGATGGAATCGCCGCGCGGGACGAACCTGTAGACCGCCCGGTCCTCGGACGGCGGAAAGCCGCTCGAGAGCAGGAGCGCCGTGCCGTTGCCGCGGTCCACGTACCCCGTGAAGCTGCTGTCCCGCGACTGGACTGCGGCGACAACGGTGTCGAACACCGTCGCGCTGCCGCCCGGGCAGAGCGCCGGGCATTCGGCGGGAGAGGTCAGCCGTTCCTGACACGCCCCAATCGCGGCCGCCAGGAGCATCGCTCCGAAGGCCCAGCCCCGGAGTCCGATCACGCGAGCTGCTCCTTCCCGAATGCCGCGGGCAGGAGCTCCGCGATGGTCCAGCTCACGGTGCCGGCCGCGCCCACGCCGTCCACCCGGAGGTCGCGGCCGAATTCCGACAGTACCTGGCGGCACGCACCGCATGGAGCGGCCGGAGGATCGGCGTCGGAAACTACGACCGCGCGGCGGAACCGGCTGGCGCCCGCGGCGAGCGCGGCGCACACGGCCGCCCGCTCGGCGCAGATCGTGAGGCCGTAGGAGGCGTTCTCCACGTTGCAGCCCACGAACACTCGGCCGTCCTCGGCCTCGAGAGCGCAGCCCACGCGGAAGTGCGAGTAGGGGGCATACGCGCGCAGCTGCACCGCGCGCGCCGCCTCGACCAGGGAATCAGTCACTCCAGACCTCTGACAGAAACGAGACGCCCGCCGGCAGCGGCGGCACGCCGAGAAATTCGGCCACCGTCTGGCCGATGTCGGCAAAGGTGCGGCGCCGCCCCAGCGGGGTCGGCCGGACGTGGGGTCCGAAGACCAGCAGCGGGACGACTTCGCGCGAGTGGTCGGTGGACGGGGTCGTCGGGTCGTTGCCGTGATCGGCGGTAAAGATAACGAGGTCCTCCTCGCGCACCCCGGCCAGGAGACCAGGGAGGGCGCGGTCGAGGGCGAGCAGTCCGGCGTGGAAACCCGGCACGTCGTTCCGATGCCCCCAGGTCTGGTCGAACTCGATGACGTTGGCCAGCAAGAGGCCGCGTTGCATGGAGGCGAGGGCACTGACGATCAACGAATAGGCCTCGGCGTTGGTCGCGGTATGAATGCTCGAGATGCCTCGGCCGGCAAACAGATCGTCCACCTTCCCGACGCCGATCCGGGGCACGTGATGCTCCGCCAGCCGGTCGAGCAGCGTCGGACCGGGCGGCGGCAGGCTGAAATCCTTCCGCCGAGGCGTCCGTTCCCAGGCGCCGGGCTCACCCACGAACGGACGCGCGATCACTCGGGCGACCCCGTGCTCACCCTGGAGCAGCTCGCGCGCCGCGGCGCAGGCGGCGTAGAGCTCCGTGAGCGGTACCGTTCCCTCATGCGCGGCCACCTGGAATACGCTGTCCGCCGAGGTGTACACGATCCACTTGCCGGTGCGCTGGTGTGCCTCGCCGAACTCGTCGAGCACCGTGGTGCCGGACGCGGGACGATTCCCCAGCACGCCGCGCCCCGTCCGTTGAGAGAATGCCTCGATCACCTCGGACGGAAAGCCGTGCGGATAGGTCGGGAACGGCTTCGGTATCACCAGTCCGCAGAGCTCCCAGTGGCCCGTGGTGCTGTCCTTGCCCGCGCTCACGGGCTCGGCGATGCCGAATGCCGCGCGGGGCCGGCTCACGGCCGCCACACCATCGATGGGCGCGCAGGCGCCGAGCCCGAGGGCCTCGAGGTTCGGCAGAGCGAGTCCGCCCACGGCCCGGGCCAGATTGCCCAGTGTGTTGCTGTCGCCGTCGCCGTAGGCGCCGCTGTCCGGTGCGGGGCCGATGCCGAGCCCGTCGAGAACGATGATTCCCGCGCGCCGGGTCACGGGCGCGAAGCGCTCTGCACGAATCGGAAGCGCAGCGCGGTGACCGTCTGATCGAGCAGTTGGCGCTCGTCGGGATCCAGGCGACCGTCGGTCTTCTCCGACAACATGCCGAGCGTGTCGATGAAGGTCTGGGCTACCTTGCGCGCATCACCGACGGCTTCGGCACCGGCGGGCAGGCTCCCGCCCAGCGCGGACTCCGCCTGGTGCGCCAGGCCGAGGACCAGCGAGGCGAAATAGGGATTCACGACCCACCTCCGTAGCGGCGCGGGACCCGGGCCCCGAGCGCCGTCAGCATTTCATACGCGATGGTCCCGGCCGCCGCCGCCTGCTGGTCGAGGGAGACGCGGCCCCCGTACACCGTCGCCACATCGCCTGGGGCCGGCTGGCCGTCACCGACGTCGAGCATCATCATGTCCATCGTCACGCGGCCCACCACCGGCACCACCGCGTCGCCCAGCTCGATTCCGCGCTCCGGTGACACGCCGTCCCGCGCGTACCTGAGAAACCCGTCGGCGTAGCCGATCGCCACGGTGGCGATCGTGGTGGGGCGCCGGGCGCGCCATGTGGCTCCGTAGCTCACGGTCTCCCCCGCCCCGATCCGGCGCACGGCCACCACCCGGGTCCGGAGCCTCGCCACGACCGCGGGCGCCCGGCCGGCCGCGCCGCCGCCGTACAGGAAGATGCCGGGGCGGATGAGGTCGCCGGCGAATACTCGTCCGCGAAGGGACGCCGCGCTGTTAGCGGCATGCACCAGCTGGGGACGGTGCGGGAAGGCGGCCAGCACAGCCTGAAAGCGCTCCCACTGAAGGTCGGCGGAAGGCGGATCGGAGTCCGCGCTGTGAAAGTGGGTAAACGCCCCTTCCCACCCCGGCGCGTCCGCCAGGCGCTCGGCGACGGCTCGGAGGGCGGCGGCGTCGTCCCACCGAACGCCCGCGCGTGCCATGCCGGTATCGACTTCGATGTGGAACGGCCGGGCGGAGGCCTTCCGCCAGGCGTCGAGCGCGAAGGGGTCTCCGATGGTGGGGCGCAGATTGTGCTCGAGGTGCGATTCGACGGCGGCACCGAGCAACGGACTCACGACCAGGATCGGCCGGTCGATTCCAGCGGCCCGAAGCGCGGCGCCCTCTTCGACCGACGCCACCCCGAACCCCCATGGATCCAGCGGCTCCAGCGCACGCGCCACCGCGATGGCGCCCAGGCCGTAGCCGTTAGCTTTGACCATCGGCAGCAGCCGGGCGCCGGTGAGGGCGGCACATACGCGCGCATTCGCCGCCAGGGCGCCGAGGTCCACATCCACCCAGGCCCGGGCCGTGTCGGGGGTCATGGTCATGGCAAGTCGGCGGGTATCTTATTCCTGACGAGGGATAAATGCAAGAGAATTCAGCGCTTGGACGTGCCCTGACAATGGTGCGCGACCTCCGGGCCCGGTGCCCCTGGGACCGCGCTCAGACTAGGGAATCGCTCCGGCCCTACCTCGTCGAAGAGGTGCTCGAGCTCGACCACGCCCTGGGCGAGGCCGACGGCGACGCGATCCGGGACGAAGTCAGCGACCTGATGCTCCACCTCGCCTTTCAGCTCGTGATCGCCGAGGAGCGCCGCGAGTTCACGCCGACGGACGTCGCCGAGCGGCTGGAGCAGAAGATGCGACGGCGACATCCCCATCTCTTCGACCTGGGTGACCCGGAGCCCTGGGAGCGGATCAAGCGGCGGGAGCGGGAGGGGCGCACGCTGGCGGGCATCACGCCCACGCTTCCGCCCCTGCTCAAGGCGTTCCGGCTGCAGGAGCGGGCCGCGTCCGTCGGGTTCGACTGGCCGGACGTGGCCGGCCCGCTGGCAAAGGTGCGCGAGGAACTGTCGGAGGTGGAAGGCGAGTTGGCACGTCGCCCCGGCCGGGTCGCCGCCCAGGCCGGGGTCGATCCGAATGCTCCTCCCGCGCCGCCGAGCGACGCGCTGGTCGAGGAGATCGGCGACCTTCTGTTCGCGGTCGTCAACCTGGCGCGGAAGGCCGGCGTCCAGCCGGGCCCGGCGCTCGACCAGGCCAACCGCAAATTCCGGCATCGGTTCGAGGCTATCGAGGAGCTGGCCGACGCCCGCGGGATCGAGCTCCATGGGGCCGGGCTGGAAACGCTGGACCGGCTGTGGGACGAAGTGAAGGCGGCCGAGGGCGCGTGAGGCCGGCTACGGGTACAGCCGGTGAATCTGGCGGGGAAAGGCGATCGCCTCCCGGATGTGCGGGACGCCCGCGATCCACGCCACCGTGCGCTCGATGCCGAGCCCGAAGCCCGAGTGCACGAAGGTCCCGAACTTCCGCAGGTCGAGGTACCAGCGGTAGGCCTCCGGATCGAGACCCTGTTGGTGGATCCGGGCCAGCAGCCGGTCATAGTCATCCTCGCGCTGCGAGCCGCCGATGATCTCGCCGTAGCCCTCGGGGGCGAGGCAGTCGTTGTTCAGCACCGTGCGGGGGTCGTCCGGGTTCTGCTTCATGTAGAACGCCTTCACCTCCTTGGGGTAGTTGAAGACGAAGACCGGTCGGTCGTACTCCTTGGCCAGCAGGGTCTCGTCGTCCCCCCCGAGGTCGGCGCCCCATCGGATGTCGGAGCCCAGGACGTTCAGCTTTGCCACGGCATCGCTGTAGGACACGCGGGGGAACGGCGCCTGGACCCGCTCGAGCGGCGCCGTATCGCGCTCCAGCTCGGCCAGCTCCTGCTTGCGTCGGTCGAGCACCCGTGCCACGATGAAGCTCACGAACGATTCCTGCAGCCGCATGTTCGCGTCGGAATCGTTGAACGCCACTTCGGGCTCGACCATCCAGAACTCGGTCAGGTGGCGGCGGGTCTTCGATTTTTCCGCCCGGAACGTGGGTCCGAAGCAGTACACCCTCCCCAGCGCCGCCGCCGCCGCCTCGACGTACAGCTGGCCGGTCTGCGCGAGGTACGCCTTGCCGAGGTCGAAGTAGTCCGTGGCGAACAGGTTGCCCGCCTCTTCGCCGATCGCCCCCGTCAGGATCGGCGTATCCACCAGGGTGAATCCCTCCTGGTAGAGGTAGTCCCGGATGGCCTGCTCGACCTCGTGCCGCACGCGCGCGATGGCTACCTGTCGCCGGTTCCGGAGCCACAGGTGTCTATGTTCGAAGAGGAACGTCGTCCCATGCTCTTTAGGAGAGATGGGGTAGTCCGGACTGGTGCCCAGCAGTTCGAGCGCCCCCACGGTGAGCTCCACCCCGCCCGGCGAGCGCGGGTCGTCGCGGACCACACCCGTCAGGGCCACGCTGGCCTCCTGGGTGAGCGCGCCGAACGTCGCCCACGCATCCTCCGACACCTCCTTCTTGGACAGGACACCTTGCACGGAGCCCGTGCCATCCCGAAGCACCACGAACGCGATCTTCCCGCTGGACCGGGTCGTGACGACCCAGCCGCGGACGGTGACCGTGTCGCCCACGTGTCCATGCAGCTCGTCGATGCGTACCGCCGCCATGCGCGTTCCACGATGAAGAGGGGGATGTCTTTGAGAGCGTTGAGTCTAGCCCTGCTCATCGGAGGCGTCAACGCGGGTTGCTCATCGGCGCGCGCCGGTCGCGCCGCCCCGGTGGCCCTGGCCCCCGAGCCGGCGGTGGGGTCCGGCGCCGGCACCGCCGGCGCCCCCGTCCAGGTCTGGCGGGCCAAGGCGGGCCGGCGGTTCACGGGCCGCATGGTCGTGGCGGGCGAGACGATCTACGGGGGCAGCGTCGACCGAAAGGTCTACGCCGTGGACCTGGCCAGCGGCGAGACCCAGTGGTCCTCTCGGCTGGGTGGGCTGATCGGCGGCGGCGTCCTGGTTCAGGGCGACACCGTGTACGCCGCCAGCTCCCGGCCCGAAGGCAAGGTCTACGCGCTGGACGCGAAGACGGGCCGGCGATTCTGGCGCACCACGACCGGTGCGGTCGGCGCGCCGCTGGCGCTGGTCGGTGGTCTGGTCATTGCCGAGACCCAACGGGGCGACATCGTCGGTCTCGATCCCAGGGCCGGCACCGTCAAGTGGCGCCGGAGATTGGGCGTCTCGCGGATCCCCGCGGTGCCCGGTGACGGCGGCACCATGGTCCTCGCCACCGTGGACTCGCTGTTCCGGGTGAACGCCAAGGATGGCAAGGTGGTGCGCAGGGTCGCGTCGCCCGGAGCGATCGTCTCGCCCTGGATCGAGCACCGGGGCGCGCTCGTGGCGGGGACGACCGACTCGCTCGTGGTCGCGATCGACCCCGTCGAGCTCCACACCCGCTGGCGGGCGACACTCGACGCCCCGGTGCTCGGTTCCCCAGCCGCCATGGGTGACACGCTCTATGCCGCCAGCCGCCGGGGAACGGTCTACCGGATCGTTCCGGACTCCCAGGCCGTGGCGACTCCCGTGGCCGAGCTCGATTGGCCCGTCACGGCCCCGGTCACCGTGGCGGATGGCCTGGTGCTGCTCGGCGGGGCCGACGGTACACTCCGCGCGCTTCGCTCCGATGGCTCCGAAGCCTGGCGGCTCCAGCTCCGCTGGCCCGTCGAGCTCGGACCGCTGCCGCTCGCGGACGGCCTCCTGGCCGTCGGTGGCGACGGCGACCTCCACCGGTACCGGCGATGATTCGCCTCTCCGCGCTGATCTTCGCGCTCTCCCTGGCCGCCGGGCCCGCGAGCGCCCAGGCGTCCCGCCCCAGCCACCCGCTCATGAAGTACGGAAAGTGGGTCCTCGCGGCCGGCGCGGTGGGGATGAACTATCTCGCGGCCCGGGCCCACGACCGCGCCGACGAGCAGTTCAACGCGCTGGAGACCCGCTGCTTCGCCGACCATGCGCTGTGTGACGTCGACGCTGCGGGCCGATACCGGGATGGCGCCAGCGAGCTGATGTTTCAGCAGTCCCTCCGCTACGACCGGCAGGCGCGCCGCTGGCTGTTCGGCGGCGAGACGGCCCTGCTGGGCGCCGCAGCCATGTTCGTGCTGGAGCTCGCGCGCCACACTCCCAAACCGGACAACATTCCCTTCGAGCCCGAAGTGCGGAGCCTGCGCGAGGGGACCGGGGTGGGGTTGAGAATACAGTTCTAGCGGACTCTCCGTCCCCTTCATCCCACCCTGAACAACTCCACCGCCCTCGGATACCGGGCCACCGCCCGCTCGCGCAACCGCTGATTCTCGGCCCGCTGGAGCGCGGGATCGGCGCCGATGAGGTCCATCGCGAGCTGCCGAGCCTGCGTCATGAGATCGGTGTCCGCGGGGAGCCGCGCGTGCCGTACCTCGATACCGCCGCTCTGCCGAGCCCCGATCAGGTCTCCCATCCCCCGCTCGGCCAGATCGAGCTCGGCGATGCGGAAGCCGTCCTGCGTGGCCGCGAACGCGTGGAGGCGCTCAGGTGTCGGGTCCTCGGCCATGAGAATACAGAAGCTCTCGTCCGCACCTCGGCCGATCCGGCCGCGCAACTGGTGCAGCTGCGCCAGCCCGAAGCGCTCGGGATGCTCGATCAGCATGATCGTCGCCTCCGGCACGTCGATCCCGACCTCGATGACTGTGGTGGCCACCAGAACCTGAAGCTCCCCGGCCCGGAACCGACGCATGACGTCGTCGCGCTCCTCGGGCCTGAGCCGGCCGTGGACCAGTCCCACGCGCAGCTCGGGCCAGCGCGCTGCGAGACTCTGCGACATCGTGGTGGCCGCGCGCACGTCGGCACGCTCGGACTCCTCGATGACCGGCAGCACCACGTAGGCACGGCGTCCCTGGGCGCACTCCGCCTGAACGAATTCGAGGACCCGCTCGCGCTGCGCGCCGGTGCGAAGCGCTGTGCGGATGGCGCCCCGGCCCGGCGGGCGGTGGCGCAGGGTGGACACGTCGAGATCGCCGTACAGCGTGAGGGCGAGCGACCGCGGGATGGGGGTGGCGGTGAGGAGCAGGACGTCGGGCGCCGCCCCCTTTCCGATGAGCGCGGCCCGTTGCTCCACGCCGAAGCGATGCTGCTCGTCGATCACGACGAGGCCGAGCCGGTGAAAGGAGACGCTCTCCTGCATGAGGGCGTGGGTGCCGACGACGAGCCGGGCCTGGCCCGCCGACAAGCGGCCGCGGATCGCCTGCTTCTCCGCCGCCGACTGCCGGCCCAGGAGCAGCTCCGCCCGGAGCGACAGGTGTGCCAGCAGGCGCTCGAGGGTGGCCGCGTGCTGTTCGGCCAGGAGCTCCGTCGGCGCCATGAGCGCGGCCTGGAAGTCGTTCTCGACCGCCAGCAGCATGGCGAAGAGGGCGACGACGGTCTTGCCCGTGCCGACGTCGCCCATGAGCAGCCGGTGCATGCGGTCCGGCGCGATCATGTCCGCCGTGATCTCGCGCAGCGCGCGATGCTGGTCGTCGGTCAGCTCCCACGGGAGCGACTCCCGCAGCTTCGTGGTCAGGTCGCGGCGCACGGTAAATGCCACACCGGTGCGGCTCCGCTTGGCCACCGCGCGGGCCCGGATGAGCATGAGCTGGAGGTCCAGCAGCTCGTCGAACGCCAGGCGCCGGCGTCCGATCTCCGCCTCCGTGGCGGTGGCGGGCCGGTGCACCGCGCGCAGGGCGTCGCGCAGGGAGGGGAGGTCGAGCGAGCGCCGGAGCGGCTCGGGCAGCACGTCCTCCGAGAGCGCGATGAGGCCGTCCAGGTGCCGGTCGATGAGGCCCCGAATGACCTTGTGGCTGAGCCCCTCCGTGGCCGGATAGACCGGAAGCACCTTGCCGCCGGCGAGCGGCTCGGCCTCCCCCTCGGCGTCGGCCAGCACGACGAACTCGCGCGGGGCCATTTGCCGGCCGTGATAGAATCGCACCGGACCGGAGACCAGCAGCGTCTGCCCCACCGCAATAGTCCGGTCGAGAAACGCCTGGCCGGGCCAGACGCACTCGAGCACGCCACTGTCATCCCGCAGCACGGCGTGAAAGATCCGGAGTCCGCGCCGGGTCGGGACCACGCCCTTGGCCACGACCCGCCCGATGCACGCCACCTCCTGCCCCACTTCCGCGCGAACGAGGGGGGTCACCGTGGACGCATCGATGTAGCGGTGGGGGAGGTGCCAGAGCAGATCGCGAGCCGTGCGGATGCCGAGGCGCTCGAGCTGCTCCGCGCGGCGCTCACCGATGCCCTTGAGGAACTTGACGGGCGTATCGAGGCGCGGGGAGCTCGGGGCTATCGGAGTTCTCTTGGATGAATCCGCTGGAGTCACATTCTCTCCTGCGCGGAGCTCCTGTAGCCGTTCACCACGAAGGCACGAAGGACACGAAGGCAACCAAAGGACAACCGATTGTCTCTTCGCGCGCTTCGTGTCCTTCGTGTCTTCGTGGTGAACGGCCTGAGATCTCAGGGCTCGCGAGCGACCTCACCCCTCGGTGTCGGCCAGCAGGTGTTTCGCGAACCGACGAGGGTCGAACGGCTGCAGGTCGTCGACGCCCTCGCCGACGCCGAGAAAGCGAATGGGAAGGTCGAGCTCGCGCCGAAGCGCCGCCACCGCCCCGCCCCGGGCGCTGCCGTCGAGCTTGGTGACCACGATTCCCGTCGGACTGACCGCGTGGGCGAACAGCTTGCCCTGCTGTACCGCGTTCTGGCCCACGGTACCGTCCAGCACCAGCAATGTTTCGTGCGGCGAGCCAGGCAGCCGGCGGGCGCTCACGCGCGCCACCTTGCGCAGCTCATCCATCAGGCCTTCCTGGGTGTGGAGCCGGCCGGCCGTGTCCACGATAATCGTATCCAAACCGCGCGAACCGGCCGCGTCGATGGCATTGAACGCCACCGAGGCCGGATCGCCGCCGGGCTCCCCGGCGACGCACGGAATGCCGAGGCGGTCGGCCCAGACCTGCAGCTGGGTGATGGCCCCGGCACGGTACGTATCGGCCGCGGCGAGCAGGACCTTGCGCCCTTCGCACTGGAGCCGGCGGGCGAGCTTGGCGGCCGTCGTGGTCTTGCCGGTGCCGTTCACGCCGACCATCATGACGACCGTGGGGCCGCTCTCTGCCCGGGCGATGGTGCCGGGGTCGGCCCGGCCGTTCAGCATGGCCGTGAGCCGGAGCTCGAGCGCCGTGCGGAGGTCTCCTTCGGTCTTGAGCTTGCCGCGGCGGACCTCGTCCTCGAGCGCCTGAGTCAACTCCACCGTGGCGGGCACGCCGAAATCCGCTTCGATGAGCACGCGCTCGAGATTCTCGAGGTCATCAGCGTTGAGGCCCCGCATGAGCGCGCCAACATCGGTCAAGGCGACGCGCTTGATGCGGCTCCAGAGGCTCCCCGTCCGGTCCGTCAATCTTCCGTTGGCCATGCCGGAATTTACACCCATCCTAGCGCAGTCCCAGCCGTCTTCGCGCGATCCACTCGCCGGCGAACGCGGCCACGGCGAGGCCGAACAGCCAGAGCCAGTCGCGGGTGGCGCGGCGCCCCGCTGATGGCGGCTGGGCCGCCTCGTGCGAAGTGAGGGCGACCGGCCGGGGGAGCAGCTCGTCCGAATACTCCTCGACCGCCACGGTCCCGCCCCCGCCGCCTTCCAGCCGGTAACGGTACTCACCCGGCGCGAGCCACACCGTCGCGTGGCCGCTGCCATCGAACCGCAGGGTGTCCGACCGGGGAGGCCCGGCGCCGCTCCACGCCACGGCCAGCGGGGCCGGCGTTCCAGGCGCGGTCCACTCGAAGGTGATCGGCCGGCCGTTGCTCGCGACCGCGCGCACCGCGCGGGCCGAGCCGCGTGCGGAATCCGTGCCGCCGAGGAGCCAGCTCACGGTCGCCGCCACCCAGGTGCGGTAGCTCTGCTCGCTCGACCCGCCGCGGAACGCCCAGCGCCAGAGCCCGTCAACCGAGACGACCACCCGCCGCACTCGCCCGCTCTCCCGCCCCAGCACCGCCGGGCGGAGCGCTCCCCGGCGGCCGAGCTGGGCCGAGAGCGCGACCCAGTCCCCCGCCGCGGGCTCTCTCGGAGTGAGCTGGATCGCCGGGGGGAAGGAATCGACGGGCTGTCCCAGGAACGCACCGGCCACCGGAGAGGCCTGGGCCGCACTCAGGTACCAGTCTCCCGCCAGCGCGCTCGAATCCGACCCCGCCGGCCAGGTCCACACGCCGCGGGCCGTCGTACCCTCTGCCAGCGATCCGGTGCGGCCCATTTCGATGAGCAGATCCGCGCGGCGCGCGGCCTGCCGCACCGTTTCGCTGGGAACGATCGAGAGATCGGCCATCGAGCGCCAGCGCTGGGGATCAACCCGCGCGAAGCCCCGGACAGGGAGCTGGGCGACCTCCCGTAGCGTACGGTAGAGGAACCGGCTGTCCCAATCGGCGGGCGTGGCAAGCAGAACGACCCCGGGGGTCGGGGCGATGCTGAGGACGTGGAGCCGGGTATCGGTCCGCGGTTCCGCGTCTCCTGTGCGAACCAGGCTCACCCGCAGCACGTGCTCCCCCGGGCCGACCGCGGAGGAGCTGAAAGCGAGCCGTCCGCGCGCAGCGCCATTCCGGAGCCGAAGCGTCCGGCGGGCCAGCTGCTTGCTTCCAAGGGTCGCCTCGACGAGCACGCTGTCGGCCGTGGCGCCGCCGACGGCCGCGACGTCGAGCTCCAGCGTGATCGAGTCGCCCGCGGTCACCCGCGCCGGGCCCGTCACGCGGGTGAGCGCGAGATCGGGACGGACCACGCGCGGGAAGACCCGGACGCCGACCCGGCGCAGCAGGTCCGCGGGCAGGTCGCGTGCATCTTCGATCTCCCCGTCGGTGACGACGAGGACTGGACGGTCGGACGCCGATGCCGCGGTGAGCGCTGGTCCGAGCAGCGACCGGCCGCGATCGGGCAAGGTGTCGGCGGGCCCGCGCTCGTCGCCGAATCGGCGGATTTCGCCCCAGCGGGCCGCCGAGTCGCGCGCCTCGGCCCAGTGCCCGCCGGGCGCCGACTGGCTGAGCGAAGCGTCGAGCAGCACCAGGGGCCTCTGCTGCACACCGGCGACCGGGCAGCTGAGGTCGAGCAGCAGCAGTCCGAGCGCGCCCCACGCGATGCCCCGGCAGACCAGAGGTACCCATCCGCTGCGGCCGGTGCGCTCGAGCCCGAGGTAGGTGAAGGCGGCCGCGGCGGCCGCGAACGCGAGGACGAGGATCGCGCGGACGATCATTGGCCGGGTGTCGCAGCGGCGGCGGCGCCGAGCGCTTCGCGCAGAGAGAACCGCCGCTCGTAGAGTGCCCGCCCGACGATGGCGCCGGCAAGCCCGGCGTGCCGGACCGCGTGGATGTCGTCGATACTTGCCACGCCGCCGCTCACGATCACCCGCGGTCCCAGCGACTGAAGGCGACGCGCGCCGTCGATGTCAGGGCCCGCGAGCATGCCGTCGCGGGCGACATCGGTGTAGATCAGCGTGGCGATGCCTTCGGCCCCGACTCGCCGGGCCAGCGTCTGGGCGGTGAGCGTGGAAGTCTCGGTCCAGCCGCGGATCACCACCTGGCCATCCCGCGCGTCGATTCCTACCGCGAGCCGGTCCGGGCCCACCGCCGCAATCGCCGCGGGGACCACCGCGGGATCCACCGCCGCCGCGGTCCCGATCACCACCCGGCCCACGCCCTGCTCCAGCCCCTCGCGCACGGCAGCCAGCGTCCTGAGCCCGCCGCCCAACTGGACCCGCGTGCCGCCCCCGACGGCGGCGACGACCGCCGCGACGAGCGCGAGGTTCGCGCCGTCGCCGAGCGCGCGGTCCAGATCCACGACGTGGATCCAGGCCGCGCCCTGTTCGGCAAAGGCCGTCGCGACCGCCACGGGATCGTCCCCATAAACGGTTTGCCGCGTCGCCTCACCCTGGCTCAGGCGGACGACGCGGCCATGTCGAATGTCAATGGCGGGAAAGAGGTCCACTACGGGAGCGCTACGGGAGCCACCGGGTCAGGGTTTCGGGCGGCCGCTGGGCCATGGCCGTCGGCGACTCAGGGTGCAGCAGGAGCCGGAGGCGGTCCCGCTCGCGTCCGAAGTCGGCGCGAAGCCCGTCGCCGATCGGCGCCCCGTTGCCCAGCTCCACCCGGCGCGAGTCCCGGGCAACGCCGTTGACCCGAAACTCGTAATGGAGGTGCGGGCCCGTCGCGAGGCCGGTGGAGCCCACGTAGCCGATCGTCTGCCCCTGCTCCACCCGGGCGCCCGCGCGCACGCCCCGGGCGAATCCTCGCAGATGCCCGTAGCGGGTCGTGATGCCGCTCCGGTGGCGGAGCTCGATCAGGTTGCCGTAGCCCCCCGCCCGGCCGGCCCGGATGACGACGCCATCGCCCGCGGCCATGACCGGTGTGCCGGGCGCGGCCGCGTAATCGGTGCCTTCGTGTCGGCGGGTGATGCCCAGGACGGGATGAAACCGCGCCCGCGCGAAGGTCGACGAGATGCGCCGGAACTGCACCGGCGCCCGGAGGAACGCCCGGCGAAGCGAGGTGCCGTCGGCGTCGTAGAATGCCGCGTGCCCACCGGCATCGAAGCGGTAGGCCGAGAGATCCTTGCCCGACATGGTCAGGTCGGCCGCGAGCACGCGGCCGAACCGGACCTCGCCGTCCTCCGACAGCAACCGCTCGAACACCACCTGAAATCGGTCGCCCGGCTGAATATCGCGCGTGAAATCCAGTTGCCACGCGTAGACGTCGGCCAGGTCCCAGGCGAGGCGCTGACGCTCGGCGCCGTCGAGCTGGTCGTCGCCCACCTGCGCGTCGAGTGCCTCGTAGAGCGAGTTGTCGATCGCGCCCTCGATCCGCACGTCCTCGGCTCGCCAGGCGATGGGCTCGACCGCCGTGCTCCAGCCCTCAGGTGCGCGGTGGAAGGTGACGCGGCGCTCGGGCCCGGTGCGGACGCTGATCTGGCTGGGGAGGCTGTCGGACCGATCCTGGCGAAAGCTGAACACGAGCCCGGACCGGAGCCGCCGCGGGTCGAGCGCGAGGTTTGGATCGGCGTGGGACAGGTCGAGGTCGCCCACGCCGTGCCGGGCGAAGAGGTGGGACAGCGTCTCCCCCCGCCGGAGCGTATCGAGCGTCTCGGTGGCCGGCGCGACGATCGGCCGCGCGACCACGGGAGGCGCCACCGGCTCGGGCAGCCGGTGCCAGGGCCACCGCCGCGTCGTGGCGAAGGCGGCGGCGGCCACGAAGACCGCGACGGCCAGGGCGATCCGGAGGCGCGGCATCAGTCCATCTGCCGCCGGATGAAGGTCGGAATTTCCATCTCGGGGACCTCGGTCGAACCCGCCGCGGGCGCCTGCGGGGCGCGAGGCTGGACCCGCGGCGCCGGCTGGGGCTGGGGCGGCTGCGGCGCCGGCATGCCGGGACTCGAGGCCCGCGACTGGCGCTGCGGGAAGTTGAGCACCCCCGGTGCCGCGGCGCCGCGGGGGACCGGCTGCTCGCCCGTCACGGCCCGGTCGAATCCGGTCGCGATGACCGTCACCCGGACCTCGCCGTGCATGGCCGCGTCGTTGCCGGCGCCGAAGATGATTTCGGCATCGTCGCCCACCGCGTCGTGGATGATGTCGTTGATCTGCGTCGTCTCGCCCAGGGTGAGGTCGTCGCCGCCGATGATGTTGATCAGGACTCCGGTGGCGCCCGCGATCGAGACGTTGTCCAGCAGGGGGCTCGAGATCGCCTGCTGGGCTGCCTCGAGCGCGCGGTTGTCGCCCCGGCCGATGCCGGTGCCCATGAGCGCGGCGCCGCCGTTCTGCATGACCGTCCGCACGTCGGCAAAGTCCACGTTAATGATCCCGGTGCTGGTGATCAGGCTCGCGATGCCCTGCGTGGCGTGCAGCAGCACTTCGTCGGCCTTCTTGAGCGCTTCCTGAAACGGAATTCCCTTGCCGACGACGGCCAGGAGCCGCTCGTTCGGCACCACGATCATCGTGTCCACGTTCTTCCGCAGCTCGGCGATGCCCTGCTCGGCCTGCTTCATCCGCCGCCGGCCCTCGAACAGGAACGGCTTGGTCACGATGCCGACCGTGAGGGCACCGGTCTCCCGGGCCATCTGGGCCACGACCGGGGCCGCCCCGGTACCGGTCCCGCCGCCCATGCCGCAGGTCACGAAGACCATGTCGGCCCCTTGCACCGCCTGGGCCACCTCGTCCCGGGTCTCCTCGATCGCCTGGCGGCCGATCTCGGGCCGGGCGCCGGCGCCGAGGCCCCGGGTGAGCTTCCGGCCGATCTGGATCTTGATGTCGGACTTGGAGATGGCCAGCGCCTGCGCGTCGGTGTTGACCGAGATGAACTCGACCCCGCCGAGTTGGTCCTCGATCATCCGGTTGACCGCGTTGCCGCCGCCGCCGCCAACGCCCACCACCTTCATGCGGGCGGTTTGGACTCCGCTCTCTTCCAGCTCGAAAATCATGGTTTGTCCCCTCGCCAGACTCAGAAGAAGTCCTGGAGCCACCGTCTCACTGGAGCGAGCACCTTCTCCACCGCGGGCGACTTCCGGGCACCGGCCCCGAACCCGCCACTCATCGCCACCTGCCGGGCCCCATAGAGGACCAGGCCGGCCGGCACTGCCATTCGCGGTGATTCCACGCTGTCCGCAAGACCACGTAAGCGCTGACCGGGCACCCCGCAGCGGGCCGGCGACGCGAAGACCTCGCGGGCGAGTTCCACGATACCCGGGGTCAGTGCGCCGCCTCCCGTGAGGATGACTCCCGCCGGTAAGCGCTGATGATAGCCTGCGCGCGTGATCTCGTCGAGCGCGTACTCCAGGACTTCCTGGAGCCGCATGTGCATGATATGCGCCAGTACGCGGCGCTGCGCGTTCCGCGCGCCCTGTCCCGGCGTGCTCGGCAATTCGAACACGTCGCTCTCGGGCACCAGCGGCTCGAACCCCGCGCCGAAGCGTTCCTTCAGCCGCTCGGCGTCGAGCTGGGTCACCTGCAGCCCGTGGACGATGTCCGCCGTCACGTGGCCGCCGGCGCAGAGCAGCGAGCCGGTATGCCGGATCTTCCCGTTGTGGAAGATCGACACGTTGGTCGAGCCGCCGCCGAGCTCCACGATGGCGCAGCCCAGCTCGATCTCGTCCGGCGTGAGCACGGCGAGCGACGCCGCCAGGGGCTCGAGCACGAATTCGTGGACGTGGTAGCCGGCGCGCTCGACGCACTTCTTCAGGTTCTGGAGCACGCTCGAAAGCACCGTGACCAGGTAGACCTCGGCCTCGAGCCGCGAGCCGGTCATGCCGATCGGCTCGTTGATGCCGCCCTGCTGGTCGATCAGGTAGTCCTGGGGAATGGCGTGCAGCAGCTCGTGGTCGCGCCCGAAGCTGATGTTGCTCGCCATGTCGTTCACGCGGGCGACGTCGCTGGTTCGGATCTCGTCTCCGGTCACCGACACCATCCCGTGGGAGCTCCGGCCCGCCACATGCTCGCCTGCGATGCCGCAGTAGGTCGACCCCACCTCGACGCCGGCCATGCGCTGCGCGCTCTTCATCGCCTTGTCGATGGCGCGGGTCGTCTCCTCGATGTCGCGGACCACACCGCGGCGGATGCCGGCGCTGCGCTCGACGCCCACGCCCAGGATGCGCGCCCCCGCGTCGCGCACATCGCCCGTCACCTCGGCGATGAGGGCGACCACCTTCGTGGAGCCAAGGTCGAGCGCCGCGACCAGCCGCTGGGGCTGAGCGCTCATGCGCGCGTCCGGCGGACGATCACTTGGCCCGCGAAGCGTCCATCGAGTTCCTGGTAGGCCCGTCCAGCCCGGACGAGCGCCTGCTCCACCGCCGTCACGGCTCGAATGTCCTCCGCGGAAACCTGTGCGCCGAACCAGAGGCGCCGCCCCCCTACCTCGAGTACTACGTCCGGTCCCACCCGCCACGCCGCTCCGATCCGCGCGAACAAGTCGGGATCGGAATCCCGCACCCGCGCGAGTACCCGGGTCACAACGGCGTCGCCATTGGCCGCCACCGGCAGATCGGGCGCCGAGCGGAGCGGGTCGAACGGCAGCACGCGGCCGCGTGCGTCCAGCAGCGCCAGCCCGTCGCCTCGGCTGGTGAGCGCCACCGGCGTCACCTCGACCAGCGTGACGGCGAGTGTCCCGGGGAGCCGGTGTCCGACGTCCGCCGCCGTCACACCGGGCATGGCCAGCAGCCGGCGCGCGAGCGGCGCGGGATCGTCGAACACGCTGGCCCTGGGCGCGAGCTTCAGCGCTCCGATCACCTTCGCCGGATCAAGATACTGCAATCCGGCGATCTCCACCCGCCTCACCCGAAAAAACTCGAGCCCGCCGAGCACTCGCGGAAGCCCGAACCAGAGCGCACCCCCCAGCGCGACACCGCCGAGGAGTTTCCAGCCGGGCTTCAGGCGGCACTCAGGCGGCGCACGAGCTCGGGGCCAACGCGCGTGATGTCGCCGGCGCCGAGGGTGAGCACCACGTCGCCGGGCGTGAGCGCCTCGTAGACCCGGCGTCCGACCTCGGCCCGCGTCGGCTCGAACCGGGCATCGGCCCCCGCCCGGCGCGCGGCGTCCGCCACCTGGCGGCCGCTCACGCCGGCGATGGGTTGTTCTCGCGCCGCGTACACCTCCGTCACCACCACCAGATCCGCGGCGGCGAGCGCGGTGCCCATCGCAACTCCGTGCGCCGCGGTGCGCGAGTAGAGGTGCGGCTGGAACACGGCCACGAGCCGGCGACCGGGAAACGCCTGCCGTGCGGCCGCGAGCGTGGCGACGAGCTCCGACGGATGGTGCGCGTAGTCGTCGACCACGGCGACACCTCCATGCTCACCCAGGCGCTCGAACCGGCGGCCCACGCCGGCGAATTCCGCCAGCGCGGCCGCCGCGCGGGTGACGTCCCCGCCGATCGCGTCCACCGCCGCCAGCGCGGCGACGGCGTTCCGGAGATTGTGGACCCCGGGGACGCGGAGCCGGACCGGCACCGCCCGCCCACCGCGCCACCTCACCACCGCCTCGGTGCGGTCGGCGTGCTGCACCACGTCGGCCATCCGGAGGTCGGCATCGTCCGCGAAGCCGAACCGCCGCAACCGGCGCTGGTCGAGCCGACCGGCCACCAGGCGCGCCCCGGCATCGTCGGCGCTCACGACCGCCGTCTCGGCACGCCCGGCGAACTCGACGAAGGCGTCCTCCAGCGCGGCCATGGAGCCGTAGCACTCGAGATGATCGGGCTCGACGTTGTTCACGATCGCGACGGTCGGGTGCAGGGTCAGGAAGGCCTGATCGTACTCGTCGGCCTCGACGACGAACAGCTCCTGACCCGCGAGGAGCGCGTTGCCGCCCCACGCGGCCACCCGTCCGCCGGCGATGCCGGTCGGCGCGAGACCGGCGGCGGTGAGTGCCTCGGTGGTCATGACGGTGGTGGTCGTCTTGCCGTGCGTTCCCGACACGGCGACGGATCGCGCGGTTCCGATGAGCGCCGCGAGCGCCTCCTTCCGCGGCACGACCGGCACGCCCAGCGCTCGCGCCCGCTCGAGCTCGGGATGGCCGGCCGCGACCGCCGCGGTGACCACGATCGCGCGGACGCCGTCCACATGCGACGGGTCATGCCCCTGCCAGATGCGGACACCCATCGCCGCGAGATCGCCGGCGCCCGAAGGATCGGTATCGCACCCGCTCACGACGACACCCCGGCGGCAGGCGATGAGTGCAAGCGCGCTCATGCCGGCTCCGCCGATACCTACGAAATGAACGGGGCGCCTATCCGAGGGGGTAAACAGGTCCATGATGGATGCGCTAATGTAAGTAATTGCTGCGTGTTCTCAAAGGCCGGGCCGTCCGGCCAGCGTCAACAATCTTGACACTATCTCGGCCGCGGCCCCGGGCCGGCCGCGCGCGAGTGCGCGGGCGGCCATCGTCTCGCGCCGAGCGCGGTCGCCGAGCAGCGCGCTCACCAGGTCGCCCAGGCTCGCCGGCGTGAGGGCCGACTGGGCCAGCAGCGCCGTCGCGCCCGCTTCCGCGAGCACCCGGGCGTTGTGGGTCTGGTGGTCGGCCGCCGCGGTCGGGAGCGGCACGAGCACGCTCGGCAGCCCCCAGGCGCACAGCTCCGCTACCGTGATCATGCCCGCGCGCGATACGACGACGTCGGCGACGGCATAGCCATCGGCCATCGGATCCAGAAAGTCGATGACCTGGACGGCCGGCGGCCGATGGCGGGCCGCGAACTCGTCATGGGTGCCTCGGCCCGTCACCCACAGCAGATCCGCGCCCGCGGGGCCTCCGGCATCGAGCCATCCGGCGACGGCGCGGTTGATGGCGAGGGCCCCCTGGCTTCCGCCGGTCACCAGTACCACCGGCCGAGCCCCGTCGAGTCCGAACCGCGCGAGCGCGGCGGGTCGGCGCCCGGGCGCGGGCGGCGTGATCGGATTTCCGGTGTCGAAGACCTGGGTGTGAGCTCCGAAGCTGAGCAGCGACCGGGCCTCGGGAAGACCGAGGTACACGTGGCGCACCCGGCGGCTCAGGATCCGCGTGGCGAGACCGGGAAAGGCGTTCTGCTCCTGGACCGCGGTCGGGGTGGCGTGCCGCGCGGCCCACCAGACGACTGGCGCGGACGCGTAGCCGCCGGTGCCGAGCACGGCGATCGGCCGCTCGTCCGCGAAGACCCGCGCCACCTCCCGGAGCAGCCGACCGGCGATGAGCGGCCAGCGCAGGTTTCGCCACCAGGTGCGGCGATAGATCGGCTCGGACGGCAGGAGATGGAAACGGAACTCGCGGCTGGGGAGAATGCGAGCCTCGACCCCGCGCACCGCGCCGATCAGCACCGGCTCGATTTCGGGCGCACGCTCGCGGAGCGCCTGCGCAATGGCGAGGGCCGGCATGAGATGGCCCCCGGTCCCGCCGCCGGCGATGAGGATGCGGAGGGCTGGATCCCTCATGGCAGCCCCGGTGTCATCCCGAGCGGAGCGAGGGATCTACTGCGCTTGCCTCGAACCGCGGATGAGTAGATCCCTCGCTCCGCTCGGGATGACACCGCGGCTGCCTACGCCGCGTCTCGCCCCGCCGTTTCACTTCCCCGCCCTCCGCCCATCGTCCCGCTTCCCCTCCACCACCGACCGCGGCTTGCCTCGCAGCCGGCCGATGTTGATCAGAATTCCCGTTCCCAAGAGCGAGATCACCTGGCTCGACCGTCCATAGGACATGAAAGGCAGCGTGAGTCCGGTCGTCGGCATCAGTCCGAGCGACACCGCCATGTGCATGAAGGCCGTCAGCCCGATGGTGGCGGTGAGCCCGACGGCCAGATACTGCCCGAACGGGTCCGCCGCCGTCTTGGCGATCCGGAATCCGAGCCAGCAGAACAGCGCGAACAACAGGACGACCACGAGCACGCCCGCGAATCCCCACTCCTCGCCGATCGTGCTGAACAGGAAATCGGAGTAGGCGTAGGGCAGATAGCCGAGCTTCTGCTGGCCCATTCCAAAGCCCGTGCCGAAGACCCCGCCCGAGCCGATCCCGACGAGCGACTGGTGAATCTGGAAGCCCGCTTCCGTCGTCGCGTCACCCGGATTGAGGAACGTGAGGACCCGGGCCAGCCGGTACTGCGCGTCCCGGATCTGGTGGAAGACCAGGATCAGCGCCACCCCGCCGAGCAGGAAAAAATGCCCGATCTTGGCGCCGGAGGTAAAGAGGACGAGGCCGCCGAGCAATGCCACCAGCGTGGCCATCGAGAGGTTCGGCTCGAGCAGGATCAGCAGCGACACCAGGCCCAGCATCACGACGAAGGGGACCACACCCTTCTTGAACTCCCGGATACGGACGCCCTTCTTCGAGGCCAGCATGGCGCACCAGATCACGACGGCCAGCCGCGCGAGCTCCGACGGCTGAAAGTTGAGCGGCCCCACGTCCACCCACCGGCGGGCGCCGTTGAGCGAGGGAGCGATCCCGCGGGTGAACGGCAGCAGCGGAATGAGCAGCAGAGCGATGGTCACCAGCAGCAGCGGCCACGCCCACGTGCGCCAGCGGTAGTAGTCCTGCCGTGAGGCCCAGAGCAGCAGAATGCCGCCGATCACCGCGCCGCTGAGCTGGCGGGCCGCGAAGCCGAGACCGGCGCTCTGCCCCTTGATGGTGACCAGGCTGGCCGCACCGTAGGTGGCCGCGATGCCGAAGGCGAGCAGCACAAGAGTGACTACGCCAAGGAGGCGGGTCTCCCAGCGAAGCTCGCCCGGGTGCCGGACGGGCCGCTGCCCCGTCACATCGCTTCGACGGCCGCCCGGAACTGCGCGCCGCGCTCCTCGTAGTTCTTGAACATGTCGTAGCTCGAGCAGGCCGGTGAAAGCAGCACGGCATCCCCCGGCCGGGCCAGCCCGCGCGCCGTCGCCAACACCTCGGCGAAGTCGCCGGCGGAGACCACCGTGATAAGATCGCCGAGATCGCGGACGACCTGGGGCCCGGCCTCGCCGTAGGCCACCACCGCCCGGCAGCGGTCGCGGAGCGGCCCCGCGAGCCGGGTGTAGGGCTCGCCCTTGTGGCGGCCGCCGAGCAGCAGCACGAACGGACGGTCCAGCGCCGCGATCGCGACCTCGGTCGACGTGATGTTCGTCGATTTGGAATCGTTGATCCAGAGCACGCCCTCCACCTCGCGCACCGGCTCGACCCGATGCGGAATCGCCCGGAACGTGCGCAGTCCGGCCGCGACCCGGTCGGGCTCGGCGCCCGCCGCGACGGCCGCCAGGGCGGCGGCGAGGGCGTTGGCCACGTTGTGGTCGCCCAGGAGCGGCAGGCCCTCGCGCGGCAGCAGCAACCGGTCGCCCAGCATGAGCCGGCCGCCGTCCCGGTCGAACCAGCCGTCGGCCCGCCGCTCGATCGAGAACCGGAGCTGCGTCCCCGGGACGCCGGCCATCATCCCCACCACCGCCGGGTCATCGGCGTTGCCGACCCAGACCGACGCCCCGTCGGCGTTCCGGAATAGCCGCGCCTTGTCGCCGTAGTATTCCTCGAGCGAGTGGTAGCGGTCGAGATGGTTGGGCGCGAGGTTGGTCAGGACCCCGATGGCCGGTCGCAGGTGGGGAGCGTCATGCAGCTGGAACGAGCTCAGCTCGAGGGCCAGCCAATCCGGCGGATCCGCCGCCAGCGCTACGTCGCAGAGCGGCCGGCCGATGTTCCCGGCCGTTTCGGCCCTGAGACCGGCCGCGCCCATGACGTGCGCGATGAGGGAGGTCGTGGTGGTCTTTCCGTTGGTGCCCGTGATGCCGATGCAGCGGGTGCGCTCCAGCGCCAGAAATCCAATGTCCACTTCGGCGTAGATCGCGAGCCCCGCGGCCCGCGCGGCGGCCAGCGGCGCCACATCGGGCGGCACGCCGGGGGCGACCACGACGGCGGCGGCCCCGGCGATGCGCGCCAGATCGTGGTCGCCGAGCTGGACCGCCGCCCCGAGCTCGCGGAGGAGCGCGGCCCACGTGTCGTGGGCCGGGCCGGTGCCGGTGTCCGAGGCGTAGACCGGGATTCCTTCACGCCGGAGCAGCCGTGTGGCCGCCACTCCGCTCTTCCCCAGACCGACCACCGCGACCTCCCGGCCGGTCGCGCGCCAGCCCGCGAACAGGTCGATCGTCATGGTCAGCGCACCTTGAGGGTGGAGAGCGCCACCAGGGCGCAGAACAGGCCGAGGATATAGAAGCGCGTGACCACCGTCGTCTCCGCCCAGCCGAGCTTTTCGAAGTGATGGTGCAGCGGAGCCATGCGGAAGATCCGGTGACTGTCGGCGTACTCCCGCCCGCGCGTGCGCTTGAACCACTTGTAGAACCCGGTCTGCAGGATCACGCTGACCGCTTCCGCCGCGAATACGCCGCCGATCAGGAGCAGGAGGAACTCGGCCTTGAGCAGGATCGCGACCGTCCCGAGTGCGCCGCCGATCGCGAGGCTTCCGGTGTCGCCCATGAAGACCTGGGCAGGATGGGCATTGAACCACAGGAACCCGAGCGAGGCGCCCATGAGAGCGGCACAGAAGACCGCCAGCTCGCCGGCGCCGGGCAGGTAGAACAGGTTGAGGTACGAGGTCACGTCCACCCGGCCGAACAGGTAGGCGAACGTGGCGAACGCCGCCGCCGAGATGCCCGCGAGCCCGCTGGCCAGCCCGTCGAGACCGTCGGTGAGGTTGACGGCGTTGCTGCTCCCGGTGATGACGACGGTGACGAATACCACGTAGAGCCAGGGCGCGAAATTCACCACCAGATACTTGAAGAATGGCAGCGACGTCGCGGTGGCGGGGATGGTCTCGCGCGGCACGAGCGGGAAGAACACCAGAAACAGCCCGAGCAGCAGCCCGAAGCTCACCTGCCCGGCCAGCTTCCACTTGGCCACCAGGCCCCGCGACTTCCCCTGCACGATCTTGAGGTAGTCGTCGAGGAAGCCGATGCACCCCATCCAGAGGATCGACAGCATCGCCACCACCACGAACCGGTTGGTGAGCGGCGCCCAGAGCAGCGTGGGCACCACCGTCGACAGGATGATGATGAGGCCGCCCATGGTGGGCGTGCCGCGCTTGCTCTGGTGGCTGGCCGGTCCCTCGGCGCGGATGATCTGGCCCACCTTCCGGGCCCGGAGCCTCGCAATGACCGGCGGCCCCACCACGAACGCCAGCAGCAGCGCGGTGACCGTGGCGCCGGCTGCCCGAAAGCTGATGTAGTTGAAGAGATTGAAAATGATGTGGGTCTTGCCGAGGGGCGCGAGCCAGTGATAGAACATCGAGCCTCAGCGTGGGGGGGTCGCGCGGGTCGTGAGCGCCGGAAGTATACGTTCGAACAAGGTTGAATTGGAGGACATCCCGGGATAGCTCCAGACATGTCCAACGAGGGAGGGTGCAGCCGGCGAGCAGTCCACAGTAGTCGTGTCTGCACTCCAACACCTTCACAAAACCTTCACAGGCGGCCCGCTTCCAAGCTTCTCCCCAGCCCCCCCCTCAAAGCCAGAAGGCCGGCCTCTGGGAAAAGGCCTGGTCATGGGGTCGACCCAACGTTGTCACACAGCAATCGAGCAAGGAGAGTGTCTTCCCAAAAAAAATTACAATGAATCGTCAAGATAAACGAACCCCCGGTCCCAGACGGGTACATATGGCGAACTAGAGGTCCTTAGACCGAACCCGGGTCGCGACGCCGGTGTCCTGTCGCCCGACCCCGCGGCCACGACTCGGGCTTCGCAGAAATTCTCCGCGAACCGTCATGGAGCCCTGAGAGCGAGGAGGCCCTGAGTTGCCCGCCTCGATCTTTCAGGTCAGGCCCCGCCGCGCTGCCAGCTCTGGTAGCCGCAGAATCAGACACTAGGAAAGGCAGATGTCGTCAGACTGATCCGGCAGGTGGACCACCGGCTGCCAATTCCCCACAGTGGCAGTCGAGGCAGCCGTGATTGAGGCAAGCCCCGCAGCTACGGGCAAGTTGGCGCCGCAGCGCCTCGCGGGCGCGGTGTAGGCGAACCCCGGCATTACCGGGCGTGATCCCCTGCCTCCTCGGCGAAGCCGCGGACGCTTAGGCCTTCCAGGTCAACACGGCGAAGCGCTGCACCATATTCGGGCTTGAGGGTGTCCACCAGGGCGGTGATGCAGGCGCATGCCATGGCCTCAAGCTCCTGGTCGGGCGACACAGCCCCGTCCTCGGTCTGCGCAGGGAGCTGATCGAACGCCCGGCTCCGGGTGCCTTCGCGGCGGTGATGGTCAATGAGAGCATTGCGGAGCACGCGGTAGAACCAGGCCGTGGCCGACTCCGAGGTTCGCAGCGCGTCGGTCCGCCCGATACTGCGAACGAACGCCTCTTGGAGGATGTCCTCCGCGTCGTCGCGGGAGCCAACCCGGCGCTCCAGGAAGCCAAGGAATCGGGCGTGGTTGTCCAGGAGCATGCGGAACATGTCGGGCGCGTTGGCGTCCCGCTCGGCGGACTCCGGAAGGAGGGGCTCGGTTGGGTGGCTCACGGCCGTAGGATACGAGACCTGCAGGGGACGGTCCAGCCCAGCCCCGGCAGGCCTCGTGGTAAGGTAGGCTACTCGCACCCACACCCGCAGGCGAAGGGAACGTCGGCGCATGGGCAGGTCGTCCCGCAGGTGCAGCCACAGCCACAGGAGCATGCCGGGGTTTCGGTGGTGTTTGCGGTCGTGTCGGTCATATAGTCAGTCGCCTTTCGGTGCAGGTGGTCCAGCCTCGTCCATTTGTGGCTTCATCCCTGCTGACGCACGACCCCGCGAAGCATTACACCACGAGCCCCGCGATGGCGTCGGCCGTCACAGCCGGGTCTGCCGTAGCAACTGCGCGTTGATCGCCACAATGACGGTGCTGAGGGACATGAGCACGGCGCCCATAGCGGGGGACAGCAGGATTCCAGCCCGGGAGAGCACCCCCGCCGCGAGCGGGATCGCGACGATGTTGTAGCCGCTGGCCCACCAGAGGTTCTGGACCATCTTGCGGTAGCTTACTCGCGACAGCGCGATGATTCGCGCGACATCGCGTGGATCGCTCCGCACAAGGACGATGTCGCCGGCCTCGACAGCAACGTCCGTTCCGGCCCCAATCGCGATGCCGACGTCGGCCGTGACCAGCGCAGGCGCGTCGTTCACACCGTCCCCCACCATGGCCACCCGCTTGCCCTGCCGCTGGAGCTCCTGGATCTTGGCCGCCTTCTCCTCGGGGAGCACTTGGGCGAGGACCGTCTCGATCCCGAGCTGCTTGGCGACGGCATCTGCCACGGCCTGCGCGTCGCCCGTCAGCATTGCCACCTCGATCCCCAGTTCGTGGAGACGGCGGACGGCCTCGGCTGATATCCGGCCGGACCGCTGTCGTCAGCCACTGCGAAGGCGGCCAGCAGCCTGGCTTGCCCTCCACCAGCATAGATGCCCCCTTGCCCCCGGGCGGCGGCCGTTTCGCTGAACTCGGCAAGCTCGGGCGGCAACCCCACGCCCAATCTCGTCCGAGCAGGTTCGGGCCGCCAATGGCCAAGTGGCCGACCGTCCACAGTGCCTTGAACCCCGTAGCCGGGGATGGCCTCGAAACCACTGGCTCGTGGGGCATCGAGCCCACGCTCGCGGGCGCTCGCGACTACGGCCCGTCCAACGGGATGTTCGGCGTCCTGCTCCAGGGCTGCGGCGAGCCGGAGCGCGTCGTCCTCGGCGAGGTCGCCGCCGGTACGGAGCCCGATAACCCGGTGCTCACCCAGCGTGAGTGTGCCGGTCTTGTCGAACACCACCGTATTGAGGAGCCGTGCCTCCTCCAGTCCTCGGCGGTCGCGCACTAGGAGCCCGTTCCGGGCGCCCAGCGTGGTCGAGATCGCGACGACGAGCGGCACGGCGAGGCCCAGGGCGTGCGGACAGGCGATGACGAGCACCGTGACGAGCCGCTCGACGGCGAACGCCGCATCCGCCCCGGCCGCCAGCCAGCCGACCAGGAAGGGCGCCCGCCCCGATTGCCACGACCGTAAGCCAGAAGGCGGCGCGGTCTGCCAGGGCTTGGGCTCGACTTCGTGACTGCTGCGCCTGCTTGACCAGCCGCATGATGCCGGCGAGCATCGTCTGGTCGCCCGTCCCGGTCACTTGCGCCCGAAGTGAGCCAGCCTCGTTCACGGTCCCCGCAATCACCCGATCGCCGGGGTTCTTCTCGACGGGCCGAGACTCGCCTGTGATCATCGACTCGTTGACCCGGCTGTGGCCCTCTACCACCGCGCCATCCACCGGGATCCGCGCGCCCGGTCGGACGAGAACGAGATCCCCCGTCTGCAGGGTGGCGACCGGCACCTCCTCCTCCCGTTCCCCTCCGCCCTCCCGCACGATGCGGACGGCCGAATCCGGCAGCAGCTTGGCCAACTCGGCCAGCGCACCCTGCGCCTGGGCGATCGAGCGCATCTCGATCCAGTGCCCCAGTAGCATGATCGTCACCAGAGTTGCGAGCTCCTCCCAGAGCGGCATTCCCGGGTAGCCGAGCGTCACGGCGAGGCTGAACAGGAAGGCCACCGTGATCGCGAGCGCGATCAGGGTCATCATGCCCGGCAGGCGGATCCGCAGTTCACGCCACGCGCCCTCGATAAACGGTCGACCGCCGTAGAAAGGACAGCCGTGCCGAGCACAGGGGGTATCAGCGTTGCGCCTGGAAACTGGGCGGCGCGTACCCCAGCACTCGGGGCAACATGTGGCCCCAGACGAGGGTCGGAATTGGTGAGCGCCAGCGAGGTCCAGAACTTATCTCGGAACATCGCCACGCTATGGCCCGCATGTTTGTCGAAAAAAAAAAAAAAAAAAAAAAAAAAAAAAAAAAAAAAAAAAAAAAAAAAAAAAAAAAAAAAAAAAAAAAAAAAAAAAAAAAAAAAAAAAAAAAAAAAAAAAAAAAAAAAAAAAAAAAAAAAAAAAAAAAAAAAAAAAAAAAAAAAAAAAAAAAAAAAAAAAAAAAAAAAAAAAAAAAAAAAAAAAAAAAAAAAAAAAAAAAAAAAAAAAAAAAAAAAAAAAAAAAAAAAAAAAAAAAAAAAAAAAAAAAAAAAAAAAAAAAAAAAAAAAAAAAAAAAAAAAAAAAAAAAAAAAAAAAAAAAAAAAAAAAAAAAAAAAAAAAAAAAAAAAAAAAAAAAAAAAAAAAAAAAAAAAAAAAAAAAAAAAAAAAAAAAAAAAAAAAAAAAAAAAAAAAAAAAAAAAAAAAAAAAAAAAAAAAAAAAAAAAAAAAAAAAAAAAAAAAAAAAAAAAAAAAAAAAAAAAAAAAAAAAAAAAAAAAAAAAAAAAAAAAAAAAAAAAAAAAAAAAAAAAAAAAAAAAAAAAAAAAAAAAAAAAAAAAAAAAAAAAAAAAAAAAAAAAAAAAAAAAAAAAAAAAAAAAAAAAAAAAAAAAAAAAAAAAAAAAAAAAAAAAAAAAAAAAAAAAAAAAAAAAAAAAAAAAAAAAAAAAAAAAAAAAAAAAAAAAAAAAAAAAAAAAAAAAAAAAAAAAAAAAAAAAAAAAAAAAAAAAAAAAAAAAAAAAAAAAAAAAAAAAAAAAAAAAAAAAAAAAAAAAAAAAAAAAAAAAAAAAAAAAAAAAAAAAAAAAAAAAAAAAAAAAAAAAAAAAAAAAAAAAAAAAAAAAAAAAAAAAAAAAAAAAAAAAAAAAAAAAAAAAAAAAAAAAAAAAAAAAAAAAAAAAAAAAAAAAAAAAAAAAAAAAAAAAAAAAAAAAAAAAAAAAAAAAAAAAAAAAAAAAAAAAAAAAAAAAAAAAAAAAAAAAAAAAAAAAAAAAAAAAAAAAAAAAAAAAAAAAAAAAAAAAAAAAAAAAAAAAAAAAAAAAAAAAAAAAAAAAAAAAAAAAAAAAAAAAAAAAAAAAAAAAAAAAAAAAAAAAAAAAAAAAAAAAAAAAAAAAAAAAAAAAAAAAAAAAAAAAAAAAAAAAAAAAAAAAAAAAAAAAAAAAAAAAAAAAAAAAAAAAAAAAAAAAAAAAAAAAAAAAAAAAAAAAAAAAAAAAAAAAAAAAAAAAAAAAAAAAAAAAAAAAAAAAAAAAAAAAAAAAAAAAAAAAAAAAAAAAAAAAAAAAAAAAAAAAAAAAAAAAAAAAAAAAAAAAAAAAAAAAAAAAAAAAAAAAAAAAAAAAAAAAAAAAAAAAAAAAAAAAAAAAAAAAAAAAAAAAAAAAAAAAAAAAAAAAAAAAAAAAAAAAAAAAAAAAAAAAAAAAAAAAAAAAAAAAAAAAAAAAAAAAAAAAAAAAAAAAAAAAAAAAAAAAAAAAAAAAAAAAAAAAAAAAAAAAAAAAAAAAAAAAAAAAAAAAAAAAAAAAAAAAAAAAAAAAAAAAAAAAAAAAAAAAAAAAAAAAAAAAAAAAAAAAAAAAAAAAAAAAAAAAAAAAAAAAAAAAAAAAAAAAAAAAAAAAAAAAAAAAAAAAAAAAAAAAAAAAAAAAAAAAAAAAAAAAAAAAAAAAAAAAAAAAAAAAAAAAAAAAAAAAAAAAAAAAAAAAAAAAAAAAAAAAAAAAAAAAAAAAAAAAAAAAAAAAAAAAAAAAAAAAAAAAAAAAAAAAAAAAAAAAAAAAAAAAAAAAAAAAAAAAAAAAAAAAAAAAAAAAAAAAAAAAAAAAAAAAAAAAAAAAAAAAAAAAAAAAAAAAAAAAAAAAAAAAAAAAAAAAAAAAAAAAAAAAAAAAAAAAAAAAAAAAAAAAAAAAAAAAAAAAAAAAAAAAAAAAAAAAAAAAAAAAAAAAAAAAAAAAAAAAAAAAAAAAAAAAAAAAAAAAAAAAAAAAAAAAAAAAAAAAAAAAAAAAAAAAAAAAAAAAAAAAAAAAAAAAAAAAAAAAAAAAAAAAAAAAAAAAAAAAAAAAAAAAAAAAAAAAAAAAAAAAAAAAAAAAAAAAAAAAAAAAAAAAAAAAAAAAAAAAAAAAAAAAAAAAAAAAAAAAAAAAAAAAAAAAAAAAAAAAAAAAAAAAAAAAAAAAAAAAAAAAAAAAAAAAAAAAAAAAAAAAAAAAAAAAAAAAAAAAAAAAAAAAAAAAAAAAAAAAAAAAAAAAAAAAAAAAAAAAAAAAAAAAAAAAAAAAAAAAAAAAAAAAAAAAAAAAAAAAAAAAAAAAAAAAAAAAAAAAAAAAAAAAAAAAAAAAAAAAAAAAAAAAAAAAAAAAAAAAAAAAAAAAAAAAAAAAAAAAAAAAAAAAAAAAAAAAAAAAAAAAAAAAAAAAAAAAAAAAAAAAAAAAAAAAAAAAAAAAAAAAAAAAAAAAAAAAAAAAAAAAAAAAAAAAAAAAAAAAAAAAAAAAAAAAAAAAAAAAAAAAAAAAAAAAAAAAAAAAAAAAAAAAAAAAAAAAAAAAAAAAAAAAAAAAAAAAAAAAAAAAAAAAAAAAAAAAAAAAAAAAAAAAAAAAAAAAAAAAAAAAAAAAAAAAAAAAAAAAAAAAAAAAAAAAAAAAAAAAAAAAAAAAAAAAAAAAAAAAAAAAAAAAAAAAAAAAAAAAAAAAAAAAAAAAAAAAAAAAAAAAAAAAAAAAAAAAAAAAAAAAAAAAAAAAAAAAAAAAAAAAAAAAAAAAAAAAAAAAAAAAAAAAAAAAAAAAAAAAAAAAAAAAAAAAAAAAAAAAAAAAAAAAAAAAAAAAAAAAAAAAAAAAAAAAAAAAAAAAAAAAAAAAAAAAAAAAAAAAAAAAAAAAAAAAAAAAAAAAAAAAAAAAAAAAAAAAAAAAAAAAAAAAAAAAAAAAAAAAAAAAAAAAAAAAAAAAAAAAAAAAAAAAAAAAAAAAAAAAAAAAAAAAAAAAAAAAAAAAAAAAAAAAAAAAAAAAAAAAAAAAAAAAAAAAAAAAAAAAAAAAAAAAAAAAAAAAAAAAAAAAAAAAAAAAAAAAAAAAAAAAAAAAAAAAAAAAAAAAAAAAAAAAAAAAAAAAAAAAAAAAAAAAAAAAAAAAAAAAAAAAAAAAAAAAAAAAAAAAAAAAAAAAAAAAAAAAAAAAAAAAAAAAAAAAAAAAAAAAAAAAACCGTAGCGGCCCTAGGCGCGAGCGGACTAGGCGATCAGTTGTGGGGGTGGGGTAGGCGGCGTGGGCACCGCCGAATGAGCCAACTGGCGGAGGAGATCAATCGTCACTCGATGCCCGCGAGGGTCCGCGACAACCGCACGGGACGGAGCCACAGCGGTGGTCGAGGAGCCGGCGCGGGGTGGTAGGCGGGCGCACTCGGGAGGCGGGACAGTGCGGACAATTGTGGTCGTGACGTGGAGTCCAGGCTTGCTGGCCCTGGTCATGGGCCACAGCGGCTGAGGAGATGATGTGGCGTACATGGTGGCCGGCGAGCTCGTGCTGAGCGCAGTGGGGTCGCTGAAGGGCCTCCAACCCCGCGCTAGGCACACTGGCGATGGCTTAGCAGGAGCATCAGCAGTCTGATGGTTCGACTCAGCCTTGGCACGCTTCAGGATCCTCTTACTCCCACTCATATCTGGACCATAGGCGCAACCCACTCGCTATGCAACGGCCAGCAGCCAGTATAAGGAATTCGGGCGGTTGTACAAGAAACGACCGTTTTGTGTACGCCACCGCCACCCGAAGGGCCCCATGGCGCTTGACGGAGCGCGGCAAACCGGGATGTAGCATCAGGTCACCCTCCCGCCACGGCCGCGTCCACGATCCCCATTAGGCCATTTCTTGACGCATGCGTCACATCCCGCAGTCTCCAATCCAGAGTGCTGGGGATAGCCAGCAGTCCCGCACTGTCCTCGATGGCCCACTGGAAGCGCGGTGTGCCGGCCTGAGTCATCGCTTCTCGAGCGTGAGAATCCTAAGAACCGGTCGCCAATCCACGTCCTGAAGTCGGACATACACCAGATCGGTGGTGGGATGCCACGGCAACCGAGTGGGCTTTTGGCGCCCAGATAGCGTCGGCAGGGCCACCAGGGAGTCGCCGTGGATCTCGAAGGCTGCGATGACGCCCGACTCCGCCGCGACGTACAGGCGACGCCGCTTGGGGTCCATGTCGAGGACATCCGGGTCCTCGCCCACCGGATAGGTACGCACGACGCGCATCGAGCGTAAATCCAGGACCGCCACGCGGGCATTCCCCTCCCCGGTCACGTACGCCCGGCGGTGAGCCGCGTCGATCAGGAACCCATGGGGCCCCTCGACCCCAGGGACTGGCACTCGCGCCACAACTGAGTCCGTCAGCGGATCGATGACCGCGAGCTCGTCCCTGGTTTGTACCGCGACCCAGATGTGGCCCGACGCCGAATCGTACTGCGTGTCGCCCACCTGCCCCCCAACGCGATGGGCGGGCGCGCCGCGGACGAGGCCACGTCGATCACCAGCTCTTGCCGTCCATGCTCGTCGGATACGAACACTTTGTGCGCCGCCGGTGCGTACGCGAGGCCATCGGGAAACCGCCCGCCCGGCACCCGCGCCACCACGCGGCCGCTCGGGGCATCAAGCACCGCAACCTCACGGCTCCCGCTCAGCGCGGCGAACACGCGCTGGAGCATGGGCACTGCGCGTATGCCGGTCACGCCGGCCATGTTCGGCACCCGCGCCGCGACCTGGCGCGTCCGGACATCGACGGCGAGGACCTCGCCTGCCCCCATATGCGCAATCCAGAGGCGCCCGGTCGTCGGGGCGAAGCTCTGGTAGTCGAAACGCTCGGCGGGGCCGGGTAGCGGCATATCCAGCGACGACCCGCCACGCGAGCTTGAGTGCGGGTGTCTGCGAGTGCGCGCACGCTCCCAGCAGCTCGATCATGGTGAAGGAAATTGCCCATGCGCCTCAACATTTTAGGTTGTTGGGCGCGAGCAGTCGGGGCGCCGGCTGCGCGAGGGCCAGGCATTCCTTCTCACGGGGCGAGCAAGCTTTGACTTCGTCTGCTCGATGGCCATCCGTAGCCCCCGGGCGAGTCGCAGGGCGTCGTCGTTCGCCCAGAAGTGCATGAAGAAGAGCCGGGGCTCCTCGGTGAGCATGTGGCTGTGGAGGGCGGTGACCGCAATCCCCTCCTGCTCGAAGGTCCGGAGCACCGGGTTCACCTCCTCGGCCGTGAGGACGAAGTCACCCGTGATGGCGGCCTTCCCGCTTCCGGTCGGCTGAAAGTTGATTGCCGTGGCCACCCCCATGGCGGGCGGGGTGGCCATGCCTTCCATCCGTATCGGCTCGGCCCGCGGCACGCTCACCTGGAGGACGCCGCCGGTCACCGCGCCGGTGCGCTGAAGGGTGCGTGCCAGGGCCGTCGTATCGAGTGTGAACGGCGCACCCTGGGCCGTTGCCGCCGGGGCTGCGGCGGGTGTCTTGGTCGTCTCGAGCGCCGCGTGGATCACCGCCGCCAGCTTGGCCGGGTCGCCGCGCCTTGATGTGCAGGTACATGACCCGCGGCGTCTCGTGCTGCAGGTGGTTGTGCAACGCCGTCTGTCGGACGCCCCCGGCCTGGAGCTTTGCTATGACCGCTGGTACCTCGGCCTCGGTGAGGACGAGGTCCCCCATCGCCATCGCGTGGCCGTCCGTTCCGCCCATGCGCTTGAAGGCGACCCAGCCGCCGAGCGCGAGGGCGGGCTTTACGGTCACGTCGCCTACCGCGACGTGAAGATCGCTTCGCGGAAAGCTGTACTTCTGCACCTCGCCGGGCTGCGCCTTGCCCAGCTCGCCGAGAGCACGATCGACCGCGGACCAGTCGCCGGCCCTGGCGCCGCCCTGCGCGCGGCCCACGCCGGGATGCGCCGCCACGGCGAGCGCCGCCGCCGCCACCGGGAGGCCCCACCGCCAGCGAGGATGATGAAAATGCCGAACCGAGCCGGCAACGAACGCGAGTCGAATGTCATGCGGCATAGACCAGGAGTTCTCCTGGGTCAAATCAACGGTGGTTGGGGGGCGAGCTGGCCGTCACGCGGGGGTACGGGGGAACCTTGCGGCCATGTCTTCTGACGCCATTGGAAGGTGGTGCCGCCCGGATCGGGAATGGCTCGCCGTTCTCAGCCCGCATGCCGCTCGTCAACAGTTACGGTGAAGAGCAGTACGCCAATGGCGCCAATCGCGCCCGCCATGAGGAACGGCATCGTGGGTGACACCTCCCAGAGCAGCCCGCCGACGGTCGCGGCTGGCGCGATGGCGAGGCTTCGAAGCAGGTGATAAAGTCCGACGCCCCGGGCGCGCACATCAGGGCGCACGAGATCCAGAATGAGCGACTTGCGCGCCGGCTCGCCGATCTCGCGCAGGCCGCCCACCACGAACGCCGCGACGAGCCCAGCGGGCGAGTGCGCGGCAATGACCGCGAGCGGGAAGCTCGCGAAAGCGACGAACGTGAGCGATCACGAACGGCTTTCGCCCGACGCGATCGGCGAGGTGCGCGGCCAAGCGCAAGCACAGGATGACCGTCGCCGTCTGGACCCCGATCAAGCCGCCGAACGCCGGCGCGCTGATGCAGACGACGTTTACGGCATAAAGCACCAGGAAGACGTCCACCATGCCGTCACAGGCGCGGATGCAGATGTCCGACACGAGCAGGCGCCGGAGCGGCGCCGGGAGCGAACGCCAGACCGCCCGGATGTCGCCCGGCGGCGGAGCCGTTGGCCGGTCGAGCCGCATGCGCCGCACGACCGCGAGGGTCACCAGAGCGAGCGTCACCCGCAGGCGATGAGGCCCGCGCGCACGCCCGCCCGGACCCCCGCCGCCGCGATCAGCGCCCCGCCCAGCACCGGAGCCACGAGGATCGGCAGCCGGCGCAGAATCGCCTGGACCGAGAACCCGACCAGACCGACGCCCTGTCGGCAAGGCGTCGCCTACCACGGCGAAGAGCGTCGGGCTCGCCATGCTCGTCCAGCACATGATGAACAGGAGGCCCACGAACGACGACGGGCCAGGCGGACGCCCCGGCGATGACGCCGTAGCCCACTGCCCGCCAGCGCCACGAACAGGAGGAGCGCGTGCCGGCAGCCGTACGCGGTCGCTGGCCCAGCCGCCAGGGTACTCGTAGTAGGCCGTCAAGCGCGTCCTCGACGCTGCCATAGGCGCCGATAGGGCGAGGATCGGGGCCTCAAACGTCTTCGAGGTACTTGGGCAGGAAGCGCCGCCAGAGGTTCTCCCCCGAGCGCCATGAGGAACATAGCGCCGACCACCGCGAGCGTGTTCCGCTCGAGCGCGAGCAGGTGACGCACGCGGCCGAGCCGGCCGGGCGGGCTCGCGGGCGTCGCTTCTGTCACGGGCGTAGCCGACTCGGCTACTGCGTCAGGCGTTGGACCCATGCGTACAACCCGTCATAGACCCGTCCGGTGAACCGCAAGAGCTCGTGATCGTCCGGCATCACGAGGCCGAGGCCGCGAACGATGGCCGTCGAGGCCGGGCGCCTCGGGGGAGCGGAACTTGTCGTCGTCGAGATCGGCATCGTGGACCATCGCGGCGATCTCGTGGAGCGCCGGATCGGTCAGCTGGTAGCGGGCCAGGATGGTCTCGAACGAGCATCGGCTCTCGTGGTGGCCGAGTTCGACACCGCGCATGTCGAACGGCGTGCCGCCGAGGCGGCCGCCGCCTCCGCATCCGCCGCGAAGGCGAACTCCGCCCCGGGGTCCACGAAGCGCCGGAGAAGCCAGGCGCACGCGGTGCGGTCAATGTGCGGATGTGGCCGGGTGATCCAGAGCATGCTCGTCTCCTGGGGGCCGAGCCCCCGCAAGTGGCGCCTCGACCCGCGCGATGGCGGTTGCGACCGCGATCTCGGCGTGTACCCGGCCGGGTGCGCGGAAGTAGTCACGCCGGCGCTCGAGCCGGAGCGCGCGATCGAGTCCCTTGAGCTGGCGGAGCGCCGTTCGGGGATCAATCCCTGCGCGGCGGCCCCGGCGGGAACGGACTGCCTGCCCGATCCTCTGAGCCGACTGCGCCACTGCCGCATAGCGGGCGTCTCCCTCGGCCCGGAACCGGCGGACCAGCTCCCGATTCTGCGGCTCATCCAAGCTCAGCGCCTCCCAGACGAACGCGGTCCCCCCCTGCTCACTGATTTCATCCGCGAGCCACTCGAAGGCCTCCCGGGTCTTCGCGTCCGCCGGCAGGACCCAGACCGCATCGTGGAGCAACAGGGCGCCCAGCCGGCGCAGCCGGCGCCAGACGCCAAGACGAAGGCGACTCGGCGCGCGCGGCAGCCGAGAGGAGAGGAGCACCCACCGGATCGGGGCCATGGTCGGAACAGTAACCACGGTTACATCGACCGCAACCCCGGCGAGCGACGGCAGTGGTTGCCTGCGTGTTGTCCGTTGCCCTTCAGGCCGCCTGTTAGGCTCACGGGACGGGGATGAACCCCCGGCGCGGGTTGTATCTTGTCCCAGCCTCAGAGGGAATCACCGGGAGCGGCGCCTGACGGAGGTCGCGGCTTGAATCACGTGCGGCTGCGGGGCCGGAGCTGGATGCTGTTCGGGCTCGTCGCGCACGCGATGGCGCTGGGCGCTCTCCGCGCTCAGTCACCGGCACCAACCGCTCCGGCCATCGCTCCGCCTTCCACAACCCTCGCCGTGCGGCCGGCTGAAGAGATCCGCCTGGACGGGCGGCTCGACGACCCTGCCTGGGCCACGGCGGATTCCGTCACTTCCCTGACCCAGCGCGAGCCTGGGGAGGGCGGCCCATCAACCGAGCGTACGGTCGTCCGCGTGCTGCGGACCCGGACCGCGCTGTTCGTTGGTGTGCGCGCCGAGGATCGGTCTGCCGCGCTCATACGGGCCAGCCAGCTCCGCCGCGACGCGGACCTCACCGTGGACGACTACGTCACCTTGCTCCTCGACAGCTTCCACGACCGACGGAGCGCCTTCCTGTTCCGCACCAACCCGAACGGCGCCATGTGGGATGCACAGCTCGATGGCTTCGACGACCTGAACGAGAACTGGAACGGCATCTGGGACGTCGCTGTGGCCCGAGACTCGACGGGCTGGACGGCCGAGTTCCGCATTCCCTTCCGTACACTGCGCTTTCACGGGGGCGCGACGCTGGGCTTCAACGTGGAGCGGTTCATTCGGCGCAAGAACGAGCAGGCGCTCTGGCGCTCGTTCCGCCGGACGCAGGGACTGCTCCAGTTGACCGAGGAGGGCGAGCTCGCCGAGCTGGGCGGCGTCGGCCGAGAGCGCGGTCTCGACCTCTACCCGTATGCCCTCGCGCGCGCGACCACCGACGACCATGACCCCCTGGGTACCTCGCTCGGTGGCGGTGGGGCCTCCGTCAAGGCGGGCCTCGATGCGAAGCTGGCGGTGTCTCCGACGCTCACGGCCGACCTCACCGTCAATACCGATTTCGCCCAGGTCGAGGCGGACAGTCAGGTCATCAACCTGACCCGGTTCCCGGTCTTCTTCCCGGAAAAGCGCGAGTTCTTCCTCGAGTCGAGCGGCATCTTCGACTTCGGCACGGCGGAGAGGGCCCAGGTCTTCTATTCGCGGCGGATCGGGCTGAGGGACAACGTGCCGGTGCCGATCCTCGCGGGCGCGCGTTTGTACGGCAAAGCCGGACTCTGGACGCTCGGCGTCCTGGATGCCCGGACCGGAAGCGGGGATGAGACGAACAACCTGGCGGTCAGGGTCAAGCACGATCTGCTCGACCGGTCATCGGTCGGTGCGGTGGCCACGCTGCGGACCGGGGCCGGCCTGTAGGGTCGGACTGGTCGGCCGGCCTGGACGGACAGTTTCCGCTCGTTGTCAGTGGGCAAAACCTGGTGCCGGCGTTCTGGATCGCGGGCGCCCGTGCCGCGGGCCAGGGGGAGACGCCCCTGGCGTGGAGGCTTTCGACCGACTTCCCCAACGACCTGTTCGACACCTTCATCTCGGTCTACCGCATCGACCGCGGCTTCGCGCCGGCGCTCGGGTTCGTGCGTCGCACTGGAATCTGGGAGACCACCGGACACGTGGACTTCCTGCCGCGTCCCCACGTCCTCGGCATCCGGCAAATGGATTTCGAGGTGCCGGACTGGGACATCATTGCCGTGGAGGGGGGATCCATTCTCCGGCCGGCCTCCTGGGAGACCGCGCAATTCGAGCTGCTGCCGCTCGCGGCGACGTTCGAGTCCGGCGCGAGCCTCGCCATCAGCCTCCAGCGGGTCCTCGACACGCCCGCCGACACCTTCGAGCTCTTTCGCGGCACTTCGGTGGCGCCGGGTCGCTACTGGTGGACGCGCGGCGCGGTACAGTTCACGAGCTCCCCCGCGCACGCGCTGAGCGTGACATCGCTGGTGGGAGTCGGCGGCTTCTACGACGGCGCGAACGCGGAGACGAGCGTCGGCGCGACGTGGCGGCACGGCGGGCACGTCTCGATCGGCGCCGAGGTCGCGGCCAGCGCAGTGCGGCTTCCGCTCCGTCGATTTCACGCCCTCCAGGCGAGCGCCCGGGCTGAGTACGCATTCGACACGCGCACGAGCCTTCAGGGGTTCGTGCAGGTCAACAATGAGGACCAGCGCATCGATTTCAACCTGCGCTTCCACTGGAGTCGGGTCGTCGGTGACGATCTGTACGTGGTCTGGAATTCCGGCTTCACGACAGATCCCGAGGCGCCGCATCGCTTTCCCAGCCCCCGAGCGCTGGGTCACCCCTTGAATGGCGCGCTCATCATCAAGGCCGTGCACCGGCTCGCCTCATAGCGCCCTGACGGCTTTTCGGCGGAAGGTCGGGCTGCGCGGCGTCCGAGCAGCCCGTGGCTTCACGAATGAGAGTGCCGGTGGTGGATGTCGGGATAGTGGAGGTGGCGGTGTGTTAACGGCTCGTGCCGGTGCGGGTGCGTGTGCGGCTCACCAACGGGGTCGTCGGGGCCGTGAACGTGCTGGTGGTGCACGTCATGGACGTGCGCGTGGGCGTGCTCCAGCCCCTCGTGGGTGTGCCCATGAGCGTGGCGCTCGGTGAGATGGAGCCAGAGGCCGAAGCCCATGAGTGCCGCGGCCGCGAAGAAGGTGAGCGTAACCGGCTCACGCCAGAGGAGGATGCCGAGACCCGCGCCGATGAACGGGGCCAGCGAGAAGTAGGCGCCGGTGCGGGCCGTGCCGAGCTCCCGCAAGGCGCGGACATAGAGTATGAGGCTCACCCCATAGCCGAAAAATCCCACCACCGCCACGGCAGCAAGGACCGACCCCGACGGCCACCGCGCGCCGAGCCCGAGTGCGACAATGGAGTTTGTCGCGCCCGCCACGAGGCCCTTGAGCATCGTGATCTGGACCGGATCGCTGGCGGAGACCTTCTGCGTGAGGTTGTTGTCCACCGCCCAGGCGAGGCAAGCCGCGGCAACCGCGAGAGGGCCCATGAGCCCGCCCCACGCGAGGCGGCCTTCCCAGGAAAGGAGGACGCTCCCGGCAACGATCGCGGCCATGCCAAGCGCGATGCGCCGGTGCACGTGCTCCCGAAACACGAGCCACGCCAGCGCGGCGGTGAACACGCCTTCCAGGTTCAGCAGCAGCGATGCACCCGATGCGGGGGTGCGCGCGAGCCCCAGCATGAGCAGCAGGGGACCCAGCACTCCGCCCGCCAGGATCGCACCCGCGAGCCATGGCAGATCCGTACGACCAATCGGCGCCTCATGGGCGCCCCGCGCCGCCAGTCCGGACCGTCGGCGAGCAAGCCACAGGAGCAGGAGCCCTGCGCCAGAGCCAAGATAGAGCAGACCGGCCAGGAGCTGCGGACCGACCGATCGTAGAAGTCCCTTCGCAACGGGCGCACCGGCGCCAAAGAGGAGCGCCGCCGTGAGCGCGAGCCCGACACCTCGCGATCCTATTCTATCCAGTCGCATCTGCGCCCCGGCAACTTCCCAGTGCCGTCACGGGCCGCACGCCCGCTCGCCAATGCCCCTTTGCGCGGGACGCTACACCCGGGGCAAAGGCCGGGCATGAGAGCGTGAGGGGTTCACCCACTCGCCATAGGTGACGCTCGACAAGAACCTCTTGGGAGTTGCCCTGATCGGTGAAGAGTGCACGGGCGCTCACTGGGAACTCGTCCGGTACCAGGCGGAACCCCTCGTCGTTCTGAACTTCCGTTTGCCAGCTCGTCACCCCATCGCAATCGAAGGCGGTGCCCAGGCCCTCTCCGAGGAAAGTGCTACTTCTGTACGGCTCCCGTCAGCGCTGGAAGTATCCGTTCGAGCGCCACTCCGCGGGATGCCTTCAGAACCACGAGCTCGCCCCCGTGAAGCCTGGCCGCGACCAGCGGCCCCAGCGCGACAGGATCCCCGGCGGTGACCAGCCGCTCGCCGAGCCGGCCGGCGTGCGGCGCGAGCGCGGGCACGAAGTCGCCGACCGCGGCCAGCAGGTCCGGCTCGAGCTCCACCAGCGCCGCGGCGATCTGGGCGTGCAGCGCGGACGAATCGGCTCCGAGCTCGCGCATGGTACCCGCGATGAACACCAGCCGACGGCCCTGACGGAGCGCCCGGGCCGTGGCGATCGCCGCCCCGAAGCTCTGGGGGTTGGCGTTGTAGCAGTCGTTGAGAATGAACAGACTGCCGGTCTCCACCACCTCGCCGCGGCCGCCGGGGATCGCGAACCGTTCCAGCGCGCGTGCGGCCGCTTCCCGCTCGAGGCCCAAGGCCTCGACCACCGCCCACACCCGGGTCGCGTTGTCCGCTTGGTGCAGGCCGCGCGCCGCAAGGGTGAACGTCACCCCGCCGAAGGTCATGACCGGGAGCGCGTCCGGTCCGAGCCGCACCTGGTCGGGAACGAGGTCGGCGCGCTCGAGTGCCGCGGTCCGAACCGCCCGCGCGCGCCGCCGGGCGCCGGCCGCCAGCTCGGGCGGATCCGTGCCGACGATGGCGAGCGGCACGCCCTCGGTCAGGGACAGCTTTTCCTCAACCACTCCCGCCAGTGAGCCGAAACCTTCGAGATGTCCCGCCACTGCGTTGGTGACGATTACGAGCGCGGGCTCGATGATGTCCCGGTATCGGGCGATCTCACCCGGCAGATTCGCGCCGGCTTCGACCACGAGCGCTTCGGTCTCGTCCGGGGCCTCGAGAATGGTCAGCGGGACGCCGACGAGGTTGTTGAGGTTGGCGCGCGTAGCGTGCACCCGGTACCGGGTCCCCAGGACGGCCGCGAGCATTTCCTTGGTGCTGGTCTTGCCGTTGGTGCCGGTCACGGCGATCACCGGTCCCACCAGCTCCCGCCGGCGCGACCGGGCCAGCCGGCCGTACGCCCGGAGCGTGTCCTCGACCTGGAATCCGGCCATCCCCGGCGGCAGCGCCGTGCCCGCGCGTACCACCGCGCCCGTGGCACCAGCCTCGGCGGCCGATGTCAGGTAGTCGTGCCCGTCGAAGCGGTCGCCGGCGAGCGCCACGAAGAGCGCTCCAGGCACGATCGCCCGGGTGTCGGTCAGCACCGCGGTGAACTGAACATCCCCGCTCGGTCCCTCGGGCAGGCCGACGGCCTCTCGCACGCGGGCGGCGGTCCAACGGCTCACGAGCGGTCTCCGGTCGCCGCGCGGACCAATTCGCGCTCGTCGAACGGGACCTTCTCGGTGCCCAGCACCTGGTAGGTCTCGTGGCCCTTTCCGGCCAGCAGGATGGTATCGTCGGCGTGCGCCTCCTCCAGCGCAGCGTGGATCGCCGCCAGCCGGTCCACGAAACGAAGGTGCGGGACGCTTCCCATCCCCTGTTCGATGTCGTCGATGATCGCGCCGGGGTCCTCGGTGCGCGGATTGTCGGAGGTAGCGATGGCGAGATCCGCGCCCTCGGCGGCGATCCGGCCCATGAGCGGCCGCTTGCCGCGGTCGCGGTCGCCGCCGCACCCGAAGACCACGATGAGGCGGCCGCGGCTGAGCGGCCGGAGCGTCGCCAGCGCACGCTCGAGCGCGTCCGGCGTGTGGGCGTAGTCGCGGAGCACGATGCACGGCAGGTCCGAAATCCGCTCCATCCGGCCGGGCACCTGAGGCGAGGCCGCGAGCCGCCGGACCACATCGTCGAGCGGCCGGCCCAGACCGAGCGCACAGGCCGCGGCTGCCAGGGCGTTGCTCACGTTGAAATCGCCGAGCAGCGGCAGGGATGCCTCGGCGGAGCCGTATCGACCTTCGAGCCGGAACCGACTGCCCGACGCGTCCAGAATGATGCCCGTGGCGCGGACGTCGGCGGCCGGATGCAGGCCGAAGGTCACCCGCGGAGCGCGGGCGGCCATGCCGCTCCACGCCTCGTCGTCGAGATTGATCACCTCCACACCGCCCAGGTTGAGCAGCGCCGAGAGTTTGAGCTTGGCGGCGAGGTACGCCTCCATGGTCTCGTGATAATCGAGATGATCGCGGGTGAGATTGGTGAACACCGCGCCGGCAAAGCCCAGGCCGTCGAGACGACCCTGGTCCAGGCTGTGTGACGACGCTTCCATGACGACATGCGTGGTGCCGCGGGCGAGCAGATCGGCCAGCGTCGCCTGGAGATCGATGGGGCCCGGCGTCGTCAGGGTCCCGGCCGTGGAGGACACCGGTTCGCCCCGGCCGTCGAACGCACCGAGGGTGCCGATGCTTCCAGCGCTCTCCGTGGCGTTGAACAGATGGCGGAGCAGGCCGGTCGTCGTGGTCTTCCCGTTGGTGCCCGTCACCCCCACCAGCGTCAGCCGGCGTCCCGGGTGGCCGAACCAGGCCAGGCCGAGCGCCAGCGCCGCACGTCGGCCGTCCCGAACCACGATCTCGGCGATGCCCGACTGCTGCGGACTCTCGACGACCGCCGCCACCGCGCCGCGGCGCACCGCGTCGGCCACGAACCGGTGCCCGTCGGCCTGTGAGCCGCGTACGGCGACGTAGGCCATTCCGGGCCGCACGGTGCGGCTGTCCATGCCGATCGACGCCGGTGTCGGGCCGTCGGCCGGCGCACTTACGAGCAGGTCCGCACGCCGGAGCTCGTCGAGCAGGTCGGTCCAGGCGAGTGCCATCTACACGACTCCTGGATGGGTTCGGGTCAACCTTGGAGAGCAGCGCAGCACGTCATCCTGAGCGCAGCGAACGGGCTCAGGATGACACGCCATCCGCGCCCTCACTCCGCCAGCACCATGACCGAGGAGCCGGGCCGAGCCGCCTCGCCGCCCGCCGGAATCGTGCGCACCACCCGGCCGAGGCCGCGGAGGCTCACCCGGAAGCCGCGCCGGTGCAGCGCCAGCGCGGCCTCGCGAATGGAACGGCCCGCCACGTCCGGCACCGGGCGCGGAGCATCGGTCCCGGGGGAAGCGCGGTACGGGAGCGTCACGATCACAGGCGGCGGCCCCGCGGACGCCTCGGCCAAGGGCCTCGCGCTCCCGGGCTCGACGCTGTCGCGTGCCGCCAGGCGCCCCCGATCGATCGCGACCCGGCGCGAGGCGAGCGCCTGCTGCAGCATCATCCGGGTAACCGGCGCGGCGGTGGACCCGCCGTAGTACTTGCCTCGCGGGTTGTCGATCTTCACGATCACGACGAGCTGGGGATGATCGGCCGGGAAGATGGCCGCGAACGAGGCGGTGTACTGCCCGTGCACGTACTGGCCGCGCACGAAACGCACCGCGGTGCCCGTCTTCCCGAGCACCGAGTAGTTGGTGAGCTGGGCCTGCTCGCCGGTGCCGCCTTCGCCCGCGGCCTCGCGCAGGAACTCCCGGAGCTTCGAGGCGATCGCCGAGCTCACGACCCGCCGCACCGGCTCGGGCTGGTGGCGGTACAGTACCTCGCCCGCCGGATCGCGCACCTCGCGCACGAGCGTCGGCGCGAGCAGCACGCCGTCGTTGGCGATCGCGGCGTAGGCTGCCGCCAGCTGCACCGGCGTCACGCCGAACTCGTACCCCATCGCGACGCTGGCCCGGGTGTACATCGGCTGCCACCGATGCGGGAGGGCCAGGATGCCACGGGACTCGCCCGGAAATTCGGCGCCGGTCGGGGTCCCGAAGCCGAAGTCGCGGAGCATCTCGAACTGCTCCTCCGGGCGCAGCCGGGAGGAAAACTTGGCCATCGCGATGTTGCTCGAGACCTGGATCGCGCGCGCCAGCGTCAGGCTGCCGCGCTGCGCGTGGGCGTCCGTGATCGCGCGGGTCTTTCCGGTCGAGGTCGTCGGCATGTTCCAGAGGCCGTTCTCGCCGGAGACCGCGTCGGTCAGCGTGACCCGATCGTGTGCCAGGAGCGCGGCCGCCGTGAACAGCTTGGCGGTCGAACCCGGCTCGAACGGGTCGGTGAAGGTCGACGCGCTGGGCGCCCCGCCGGCCGCCGCCTGGCGCGAGGCCAGCGCGAGCAGCTCCCCGCTGTTCGGGTCGAGGAAGACGACGTCGCCTCCTTCCGCCTCCATCTGGCCAATGGCGTCGTCCAGGCCGCGCTCGGCGATCTCCTGCAACTCGGCGTCGATCGTGAGCGTGACGTCGTTGCCGGCGATGGGATCGCGGGTCTTCCGGCCCGGCGAGTCATAGCGCCGGCCGGCGCGGTCCTTGAGCAAAACCGCCTCGCCGGGCCGGCCTGTGAGCAGCGAGTCGAGCGCCCCCTCGAGGCCGGCCGCGCCCACCGGGCGATCGGGCGACAGCGCGCCGATGATGGGCCGCGCCAGCTCGCGCGACGGATAGAAGCGCTGAAATTCGCCGGTGAGGTGGATACCGTTGACCCGCCGAAGCGCTTGCACCTGGGTCGCGTTGAATGGCCCGTGCAGATAGATCCAACGCTTCCGCGCCTGGAACTCGCGATTGAGCGCCGGCGCCGAGACGCCGAGGTTCCGGACCAGCAGCACGAACGCGGCGCGCACGTCCTCGAGCTCGTTGGGCGCGACCCCGACGTGATAGAACTCCTGGGTGATCGCGAGCGGGATGCCGTTCCGGTCGTACAGCGCGCCCCGCCGTGCCGGGAGGACCACTTTCTCCGTCCGCTGGCGCGCCGCCTCCGACTCCCAGCGCTCCGCATCCACGATCTGCAGTTGCGCCGCGCGCGTGAGCAGCGCGAGGATGCCCAGAGCGAATCCGAACTGAATAGCGGCGATGCGGGCGGTGGGCTTGGCCATCAGCGCTGGGACGGGCCAGCCGGCGGGAGCGCGAACAGGACGAACTCGGAGTCCGCCGGCTCGTGCAGTCCCAGCGCCCGTTGCACGATCGGCACCAGCACCTGGCGGCTCGATGCCTCGCGGATCCGCCGCTCCAGGTCCGCCCGGCGGGCCTCGAGCGCCAGGCGTTCCTCCCGCAGGTCGCGCAGCCGCCGGGCCGTGCGGAAGCCCGCGGTCTGCCGCGTGGTGATGGCGATCAGCACGCAGAGGAAGACCAGGAGCCAGAGCATGAGCCAGTGCCGTCCCTTAAGACGCATCGCCCGCCTGGAAGATCCGGAGGTGCGCGCTGCGCGCGCGGGGGTTCGACGAGACTTCTTCGGGGTCGGCCACGATCGGCTTGCGCGGCGTGAGCCGGCCGAGGGGGTGGCCGCGACAGGTACAGATCGGTTGGCGCGGCGGGCAGATGCAGGCGCTGGCCCACTCCCGGAACGCCACCTTGACCAACCGGTCCTCGCCCGAATGATACGTAATGATCGCCAGCCTGCCGCCGGGCACGAGCGCGTCCCTGAGTACCGGCAGCGCGGTGGCGAGCCCGGTCAGCTCGTCGTTGACCGCGATCCGGACCGCCTGGAACAGCCGCGCGAAGTCGGGGGGCCCTGCCCGCGCGCCGAGCGTGGCGCGCACGGCATTCACCAGGTCGTCGCTGACCGTGAACGGCCGGTTCTCGCGCCGCCGCACTATCTCGCGAGCCAGGCGCCGCGCCTGGCGCTCATCGCCATAGTCGTGAAAAACGCGGCCCAGTTCGGCTTCGTCGGTCTGGTTGAGGAACTCCGCGGCTGACATCCCCGCCGAGCCCATACGCATGTCGAGCGGGGCGCCCGGTCGGAAGGTAAAGCCGCGTTCCGCCTCGTCCAGTTGCCGGGACGACACCCCCAGGTCGAGCAGGATGAAATCGGGATGGAACCCCGCCACCATGTCGAGCGCCTGAGCCGAGGCGTACTCGGCGCGCAGATAGCGCATTCCCTCGTCCCCCAGCCGGCGGCGGCTCACGGCGATGGCGGCAGGGTCGCGGTCAATCCCCAGCACCTCGGCACCGGTGCGCCTGAGCGCCTCGGCATGACCACCGTCCCCGACTGTCGCGTCCACCGCGCGGCGCGCGCCTTCGGCGGCGGCGAGCACCGGGGCGAGCAGTACCGGAACGTGCACGGGGATGCTGGAGTCGGTCATGTCCGGCGCCGGGAAAACGAAACACCCCGTCCGCAGGGACGGGGTGGCACGTTCAACAGAGGGAGCGGGGCTGACGGGGCTCGAACCCGCGACCTCCGCAGTGACAGTGCGGCACTCTAACCAAGCTGAGCTACAGCCCCTTGGAACGGCGGGGTGAATATAGGTCGCCCACTCCCCGCATGGAACCCCCTATTTGCAGTATGCCTTGAGCATCGAGGCCACACGCGGCTTGTACTTCTTGATGATGCCCAGGTTCTTGTCCACCGCCTCCTGATTGACGCCGCGGCCGGCCGTGAGCGCAGTCTCGGCCTCGCCGAGCAGCGTCCCTTCCTGCTTGGCGAGATCGCACGACTTCTGCTTCTCGGCCTGGGGGTCGATCTGCGGCACCTGGAAGAGCGTGGCGAGGCCCAGGAGATAGTTGGCGGCCGGCGCGACCTTCCCGCTCGGATTCGCAGTGGTGACCGCCTGTCGGAGCAGCTCGGCGGCGCCAGCCAGGTCCTGCGGTTGTTGCAGGAGCGAGGCCCCACCCTGATACAGCAGCGCTGCGGCGTTCTCCTTTTGTTGAGGATCGCCGTGCTTGATTGCGAAGTCGATGAACGGCAGCGCCTCCTTCGGCCGTTTGATCATCGAATCGCCGGGCTGAGGAGCCCTGGCCGTCGTGTCGCCAGGAGCCGGCGCGGGCGCCGGCCCGGTCCGCTTGGTGCCCTCGATGAGCGCCTTGGCCGCCGACAGCGCCGGAACCACCGCCGTCGTGTCCTTCGCGATGATCCGGTTGGTGACGGACACCACGCTGTCGGTCTGGCCCGTGAGCGCGTATGCCCGATTGAGGTAGCCAAGGAGCGTCGGGTTGTCGGGGTACTTCCGCACCCCCGCCTGCGCCCACTTCTTGAGCCGCGCGGTATCGGCCTGCCCACCCTCGGCGGCCTGCTGCCTGATCTTGAGCGTATCGGCCGTAGTCTTTGCCGATTTGAACGCCGCCACCGTATCCAGTTGCTGACCCTCCGCCGCCGCGGCCGAGATCTTCGTAAAGAAGAGCGTGTCCGCCTTGGTGCTGTCCGTGGCGTACATCGTCTCGAGCGCGTCCACCGCGCATTTAAAGTTGGAGAGGAAGAGGCAGGCGTTGCTCTTCAGGTCGTACAGGTCGGCGTTGTACGGATCGATCTTGAGTCCTTCGTCGGCGACGTCGAGCGCCGTCTCCGGGTGCCCGGACTGCAGGAAGTACTTGAAGAGCTCCTGGCGCAGCTTCTGGTTGGTCGGCGCGACTCGGAGCATCTGTTTGAAGGCGACCAGCGTGTTGGCCGTGTCGTTGGCCTGCTGGTACAGCGTGGCGAGCGCCGTCCATACCGGCAGGCTGAGCGGGTCCCCCTTGGCCGATGCCTGGAGGTGTTTCTCGACCTCCGGCTTGGGCGCCTTCTTGTCCATGGCAACGAGCGCGAGGCAATACTCGGCCAGACCATGGTTCGGCACCCCCTTGATCGCCTTGTTGGCCGATTCGATGGCCTTGTCCGGCTTGGTTTTCCGCTGGTCGACACAGGCTTTCGCGTCGGCGATCGACTTCACCGCGGGCGCGAGCGCGGCGGCGATGCGCTTGCCGAACGCCTCAGGGGTCTCGCCCGCGTTCTGCGCGAGGGTCACCACGTTCCCGGCGTCGTCGCTCACACCAAGCAGGCGGGCGGTCACCGTGTACCGCCCGCCCTCGCCCTTGGCCATGGTGGAATTCACGACGAACCGGGCCTGGATGTTCTTGGCGAGGGTCGTGGCCAGCGCCGGGCTCAGGATGGCGTCGACCGGATAGCCGTACTGCTTCAGGGCCTCGTTCATCTGGCTCTGTTCGACGACCTGGTAGTCGCGTCCGACCATGCCCTTCATTTCTTCGCGGAGCGCCGTGCCGATTTTGACCGCTGGGGCCGAGTCTGCCGGCGCGAAGGCGAACGGATTGGCCACCATGAAGCGAGGAGCGGCGACTGCGGTGGACGATGTCCGCGCGCCCCGGGGGATGCCCTGCGCCGCGAGCGGCGCCGCCAGCGCCCCACCGGCCACGACCACACTCACGAGACGGAACAGAAGCATTCCATGACCTCCACGAGAGATCGGTCCCGAAGGACCAGCGACGGCCGCGCGAACGCGCGGATGTGAGATGGGCGAAGAGGGATTCGAACCCCCGACATCCTGCGTGTAAGGCAGGCGCTCTGAACCAGCTGAGCTATTCGCCCCTGACGACGTGCGGCCCGAAACCCGGAACCGGAAATAGGCCGTAACGCAGGGACCGTGCCGTGACGGCCGACACGCTCCTAGAGAGCGATTCCGATCGGGAACAGCACGCAATAGCCCACCACCAGCAGGACCGCGGCAGCGCCGGGATGCCCCGCAGACAACGTGACGTACCCCGCCGCCAGGACGACCAGAGCGGCGGCAAGGATAATGAGATTGCGACGCGTGAGCAGGGAGCGCCGGCCGGCCGGGGCGCCAACCGCTGGAGTCACTGAAGGGCGCAAACTAGGCATAAGAGTGGAGCCTACCACGATTTCGGGGTCGGGTCAAGTTCAGGCCCATCCTCGGCTTCCGGCTCCACGTCCCAGCCGTCATCGAGCGCGGCACGGCGGGCGCGGTCCGTCCGCCGCCGGCGACGCACCAGTACCAAAATGAGGACAGCGATCACCAGCCAGCCGCCGCCGGCGACCATCCAGTTGCCCAATGTGTATCGCCGCCGGACGTCGTGCTGCCAGGCTTGCTCGAACCGGCTCCGGTTGAGCCCGGTGGTCGCGAGCACCGACGCGTCGAAGTCCTCGCCGGCCTGCAGCCGCTGCAGGAGGGGCGTGAGCGTTCCGGTCGGGTTCCGGCGGGCCAGCTCGGTGACGGCCGACGCGGCCAGCGCGTACGCGGCGTCCGCGCTCGAGGCCGAGCCCCGGAGCGCGCCATCGAGCGCGGTGAGGCTCGGGATCGCGCCCCGCACCACGGTCAGGTTGAGCTCGAGCCCGCCGAAGCGCTCCCATTCGCCCGCGGCCCAGGACGCGTAGCCCTCGTCGAACCAGAGCGGCACCCGCACGGGTACCGCCTCGTGGAGCGCCAGATGCGCCAGCTCGTGCCGGAGCGTGCGGACGAGATCGCCCTGGTCGGCACGGAGCAGAATCGTCCGGGCTCCCGGGAGCGCGATGCCGGCGCCCCACGAAGGGGCGCGGCCGGAGGTGAGTGAGTCGAACAGGCGGCCGTCGGGCACGACGATCAGCCGGAGCGGGCCGGGGTCCCGGAGACCGAGGCCGGGCCATGTTGCCGGCTGCGCGGCCATCGCGGCCAGCTCGGCCGCGACGGCGCGCTGGGCGGGCCAGGCCACGGCCGTGACCCGCCCCACCTGCACGGCCGTGGGCGTTCCTTGAAGGAGGAAGGCGAGGACTAGGAGACCAGGCTGCGCGGGACCTCACCTCCCGCCGCGGCCAGGTCGAGCATCTCTTTGCAGCGCTTGGCCCACGGATTGAACTTGTTGGCCTTGTGACCCTCGGCCCAGGTCTGCATCGCCTCGTCGCGCTGCCCGGCGAACCAGAGCGCGCGGCCGAGCTCGAAATAGGCCTCGACGAGATTAGGGCCGAGCTTGAGCGTCTTCCGGAAGAAGGTCTCGGCGTCTTCGAACATCTCGCGCTCGAGATAGACCAGCCCCAGATAGTAATGCGCGTAGAGTGTGGCCTTCCGGTCGTTGTCCAGCCGGATGGCCTTCGAGAGGTGCTCGATCGCCTCGCCGAAGATCCGCTTCTTGAGACAGATGTAGCCGACGTTGATTCGCGCCAGCGCGTTGGCCGGCTCCTTCATGAGGACGCGGGAGAAGGTCCCCAGGGCGTCGTCGTAGTCCTCGTGGAGCATCTGCGCCCAGCCGAGGAGCGACTGCGCCTGCACGTCCCCGGGCGACAGCGACAGCGCCTTCTCCAGCGACTGGATGGCGCCGGCATAGTCGCCGAGGGAGATCAGGCTCCAGCCCTTCTCGATGTAGGTCGAGGCGCCCAGGTGATCGGCATGAATGGCAGGGCGCGCGCCGGTGAACTGCGGCGCAGTCGCGACCTCCGCCGACGCGCCCTGCTTGTAGCGCTCGACCAGCCCGCGGATATCCTCCTTCAACTGGCCTAGATCGGACAGCGACGCGTCCACCCGCTTGAACAGCGCGATGATATCGCGCTTGACTGCCTCCCGGTCGCCCTGCTGGGTGGTCCCGAGGCGTGATTCGATCGCCTGGTACTGACCCCGCAGGGTCGCGAGCCATGGCTCGCTCATTGGCCGCCCCCGATCCCGGTCAACGCCGTCCGTTCGCTGGAGGAGAGCAGCTTGCGCGCGTTCAGGATGATGATGGTCCGCTCCGGCCGGGTGACGATCCCGGCGATGTAGGCCGCCGCGAGCCCGCTCACCATGGGCCCCGGTGCCGTGATGGTCGTGCTGTCCACCCGCATGACTTCTCGCACCTCGTCCACCAGCACGCCGACCCGTTGCTCGCCGAGGTCGACGATCATGAGCCGGGTCTCTTCGCGGATCGGCGCGTCGAGATCGAACCGCTTCCGGAGATCGACGACCGGCACGGCCCCACCCTCGTAGGGCACGACGCCCTCGAGAAATCCTGGGGCCTTGGGCAGCGGCGCCGGCGCCACATGCCGGAGAATTCGCTCGACCTGCAGAATGTCGAAGGCGAATTCCTGGGTGCCCACCCGAAAGCTCACGAGCTGGATGTCATCGCCGCTGGTGGTCATGAGGCTGGCGTCTCCGAGATGCGTGACCCGAGGGCGACGAGATCGAGTAACGGCACCAGTCCCGCCTCGGTCCGCGCCACGGCGGCGGCCCAGGGCAGGGTGCTGCCGGGGGGGACCGGGAGGCCGGGCTCGTACAGCACCGACTCCGCGTCTTCCACTTCGAGGCAGAGCCGGCGGCCCGCCAGCTCCACCAGGACCGCGGTCTCGCTCCGCTGGACGGGACAGGGCGCACCGTCGAGCAGCGCGCCGAGATGGACCAGGGGGAGAATCCGCCCGCGAACGATGGCGACTCCCCGCATCGACGGCTCGCGCGACGGGACCGAGAAGGCCGCCCCCGGGTCCAGCACTTCGACGACCTGGTCCAGCGGCAGGCCGACGAGGCGCTGGCGCGCCCGCACCAGCAGGTGCCCCGCCCCGCCGCTCACGGGCGGGCCATTCGGCCGAGCTCGTCGGCGACCCGCGCCGCCACCCGCCCGATCGGGAGGACGTGGTGCACGCCGCCGGCCTGCACCGCGGCGCCAGGCATGCCGAAGATGGTCGCCGTGTCCCGGTCCTGGGCGATACCGATGCCGCCAGCGTCGCGGATCTCCCGCAAACCGTCCGCGCCGTCGCGGCCCAGGCCGGTCAGCACCACACCGACCGCGCGGGGCCCGAAGATCTGGGCGACGCTCCGGAACAGCGGATCGGCGGCCGGACGCACGCCCCAGACACTGGGCTGCTGGTCGAGCTCCAGACGCAGGCCGTCCGCGGCAGCCACGACGCGCATATGATAATCCCCCGGTGCCACATAGGCTGTGTCCGCGAGCAGCGGCGTACCGTGCTGCGCCTCCACCACGTTGAGGCGGCTCTGGGCCGCCAAGCGCTCGGCCAGGCTCCGAGTGAACTTGGGCGGCATGTGCTGTACGATCAGGACTGCCGCCTGCTGTCCGGTCGGCAGCTGGGGTACGACCTCGGCGAGGGCGCGCGGTCCCCCGGTGGAGGCGGCGATGGCCGCGCACTGGCGGGCACGCCCCGGGAGGGCGAACAGGGCCTGCATGTGGGCGCCGCGCGGCGGCCGGGCCAGCACCGGCATCCGGAGAATGGCCGCGCTCCGCACCGTCCGCAGCACGCCGAGGAGGCGCTCCCCGAAGCGCGCGATGGCGTGGTCGCTCCGGTCCTCCGCCTTGGCCACCAGATCCACCGCGCCGAGCTCGAGGGCGCGGATGGCGGCGGCGGTGCCGGGCCCGGCGTACGAGCTCACGACCACGATGGGTCGCGGCGACTCCGACATGATGTAGCCGATGGCGCCGAGGCCATCGAGCTCGGGCATCTCCAGGTCCATGAGCACGAGGTCCGGCGCCTGCTCGTGCACTTTCTGCACCGCATCCATGCCGTTCCGCGCGGTGCCGATCACCCGGAACTCGCCGCTTCCGTCCACGACGTCGCTCAACAGCCGCCGAAAGAAGGGGCTGTCGTCCACGACGAGGACCGTGCGCGGGTCAGAGGTTCTGGACACCGTGCGCCACGGAAGAGACCTCGACCCGCCCGTCCGACACCCAGAGCCGGACCGTTCGGCCGTAGTCGCCGCCGGTGGCCTCGCCGGCGAGCGCGATGGAGTGCTGGTAGAGCGCCTGGCGGCTGGCCACGATGTTGCGCTCGCCCATGTGGATGGTGCCCGGCGCCGCGAGGCCGGCGAACATGCTGGCGCCGCCGACCAGTCGCCCGGTCATGCGCCGGGTGCTGCCGCCGACCTGCCCCATGAGCTCGAGCAAGCGCGGCACCGCCGTCTGGGGAAACTTGGCCGGGTTGTCGTCCTGACGGCTGAGTCCGGGCGACGGCAGCAGGACATGCGCCATCCCGCCCACGCGGGCCACGGAATCGTACAGGATGATGGCCACGCAGCTCCCGAGTCCCACCGTCATCAGAATGTCCTGACCGGTGCCCGTCCGCAGATCGGCGACCCGCACGATCACCTCCGCGCGATTCACAGCGGCCGCCGATAGACGCGCTCCCGCGGGTCCACCAGGGTCAGGCGGTCCCGGGCGGCCCCGAACAGCGTTTCCACCTTGCCGAGCACGAGGTAGCCGCCGGGCACGAGCGCGTCGGCGAACGTCTGGAAGAGGCGCTCCTGCATCTGGCGGTCGAAGTAGATCACGACATTGCGGCAGAGGATGAGGTCGTAGTCAGTCCGAAGCGGCGGCTCGCGGCTGAGGTCCAGCGCGCGCACCAGCACGCGCCGGCGCACCCGGTCGATCACGCGCCGCTCGGTGCCCACCGTCTCGAAGTAGGGCCGGGCGAGATCGTCCGGCATCTCGGTGAGTCCCTCGCTCCGATAACACGCGGCCGTCGCCCGCTCCAGGCTGGCGCGGTCGATATCGGTGGCGTCGATGGCGAGCCGGCTCAGTCCCTCGCTGCGTCCGGCGCGGTCGAGGAAGTCGGCCGCCAGCACGGCGAGCGTATAGGGCTCCTCCCCGGAGGCGCACCCCGCGCTCCACACCTTGACCTCGAGGCGCGGCGAGTCGAGAATGGCCGGCAGCACGTCGCGCCGGAGGAGGTTCCAGGTCTCGGCGTTCCGGTAGAAGCGGGTGACGTTGATCGTGAGCGCGTCCCGCAGCCGCTCGTACTCGTTGGGTGATCGGTCCAGCAGCGCGCGGTAGTCGTCGTACGTGTGCACCCCGCAGGCGCGCATCCGGACCGCGATGCGGCGGCGAATGCACTTGTCCTTGTAGGCCTCGAGCGCGAAGCCGCTGGTCCGGACGATCTGCCGGGCGAGCTCGGCGAAGGCCAGGTCGTCGGCGCTCATGGGGCCATGTCCAGCATCTCGAGATTGGCCCGGGCGAGCTCATGCGCCGGGTTGAGTGTCGTGGCACGGCCCCAGCTCTCGCGCGCCAGCGCCTTGTCCCGGCGCTTGTACGCGAGGTTGCCCAGCTTGAAGTAGAGGTCATCGCCGAGGTCGGGGGCGAGCTTGGCGGCGCGTTCGTAGGCCTCGCGCGCCTCGTCATAGCGCCCGTTCCGGTACAAGACGTCGGCCAGATTCTTCGAGACCTGCGGCAGGGAAGGATCCTCGGCCAGCGCCACCCGGAGCGCCGCCTCGGCGCCGGCCATGTCGCCGGTGAGCTCGAGCAACACCGCCAGGTTGTTCTGCAGCACCGCATGGGCGGGGTACGCGCCGGCCCCGGCGCGCGCGGCACGGAGCGCGCCCGGTCCATCGTCGAGTCCCGCGCCCGCCAAGGTGGCCGCCCAGTACCAGAGCGCGGGCGCCGGCTTCCCGCCCAGCAGCTCCAGCGCGCGCGCCAGCCGGCCCTGGGCCACCTGATGCTCGCCCCGCTTGAGCGCGACCACGCTCCAGCCGAGCATCACCCGGGCGTCGTCCCGGGCGCGCCCCGCCGCGTCGCCGTAGGCCGCCTCCGCCTCCTCCAGCTGCCCGAGCCGCTCCAGGGCGTACCCCAGGTTGTGGAGCGCGGCTGGGCGCGCGACGGCTCCGCCCGCCGCCTGCTTGAATGCGGCGGCCGCGTCCTCCCACCGGGCCTGCCGCAGCGCGATGAGCCCGAGAAAGAACGGTGCGCTGGCGTCCGTAGGCCGGAGCTCGGCCACCCGGCGGAACTCACGCAACGCCTCGTCCAGCATGGCGGCCTTGTAGAAGGCGATCCCGAGATTGCGGTGCTCATCCACCCGGCCCTCGTTCACCTTCGGTGCCGCCGCGGCCGAGGTCCCGACGCGATGGGCGAAGCCGGCGGTGATCAGGCCGTACAGCGCCTTCCCGACCTCGAACTCGACCAGGCCCGACCCGTCGATCACGGCCTGGACGTCGCGCGTGCCGTCGAGCAGCGGCACCAGCCGCCGCTGCTCGGGCGAGAGCTCGGGCGCCGACTCGCCGATGTGGCTGGGGTCCACCGAGAAAATCAGATCGAACGACGGAATTTTCTTTTCGATGAGGCTCCACTCGTCCACCCGCCGCGCGCCCTCGAGCAGCAGAAACTCGGGGTTGATCCGGACGAGGAAATCTTCCTGCTCCGGTCGCACGCCGGCCTCGAAGTTGAACGTGCCAGAGGTCCAGGTGAACAGGTAGTACACCGCCTCCTCGATCTGGAGCCGCATGTGGCTCTCGAGTTCCTCGCGGCCCAGGGCCCCGAGCTCGAGCAGGATCTCGCCCAGCTTGTGCTCACGGTCGCCAACCTGCCGCGCGATCGCCGTCTCCAGTTGCGCCGTGGTGATCTTGCCGCTCCGGAGCAGGATGTCGCCCAGGCGATCCCGGCGGTTCACGATCGCCGCGTAGACGATGTGGCCTTCCTCGAAGTAGACGGTGCCGAAGTTGTGCCGGTCGGCCAGCGCGAGGCAGCCCGTGCGCCGGCCGAGGAACAGGAGCTGGATGACGTCAGGAAGACTGGCCTCCTTGAGGCTGCCCTTGATGGCCATCAGCGCCACTCCTCGATGACGCGGTCGCCGACCTCGGGCCATTCCCACACCATCTTTTCCCGGCTCCGCGCCGCCCCCGGTCCCGCGGCGAGCACCCCGCTCGAGCGAGCGGCCGACCGCTTGGGCGCCGGCGCCGGCGCGGGTGGGGGCGCGGGCGGCTCCAGCACCTCTCGGGCGAGCGCTGCCCCGGGCGGTACGCCGCGCGCGGTCGCGGTCTGCAGCACCCGCTCGAGCAGCGCCTGCGTCGCCCGAATCGAGTCGGCCGGCCGGGCGGCAAGGTAGGCCGCAAGCTCGGGGTCGGGGGTGCCGAGCTTGGCCTCGAGCTCGCGCGCCAGAACGCGCTCGCGGACCGCCGCGTCGGGCGCCGGCAGCTCCACCACGAGCCCGCCCTCGAGGCGTGAGCGGAGCCGGGCCTCGACGCCGGTCAGCTCCGCCAGGGGCGCCGCCGAGGTGAAGACCAGCTGTCGCCCCGCATCCATGAGGACATTGAACAGGACGAACAGCTCCTCCTGCGTCCGGTCCTTGGCCGCGATCAGGTGCACGTCATCCAGCAGGAACGCGGTGGCCCGGCGATAGCGGCCGCGCCAGCCGGTGACGGCATCGCGGTCGATCGCCTGGATCAGCTCGCCGGTGAACTCCGGCGCGCTCAAGCACGCCACCGGCCCTCCATGTTCGCCGAGCGCATTGCCGAGGGCGTGGAGCAGGTGGGTCTTTCCTACTGCGCCGGTCCCGACGAGCACGAGCGGGTTGTAGCGTTCGCCCGGCTCGCTCGCCACGGCGCGCAACGCTTCCAGCACCACCCGATTCGCCGGCGTCTCGACCACGCCGTCGAGTCGCCAGAGTGGTGAGGGAGCGGGCGGCGGCAACCCCTCCTCGCGCGCCTGCCGGAGCGCCTCCTCGGCCGCGGGAAGATCCGCGGGATCGCGAAAGGCCGGCGACCCGGCGAGCTCGGGCGCGAGGGCCGCCGCCTCGCGCCGAAGCGTCAGCAGCCGCTCGACGTCCTCCTCGTACTCCCGGAGCGCACGCTCGGGATCGTTGACCATCTCTTGCTCGAGCAGCGCCTCGAGCTGCGTCGTGCGGAAGCCTTCGCCCTGCCACCGGAGCACCGCCGCGCTCACGCGTCCGCGCCACGCATCCACCTGCTGCGCCACGGTGGCGGAGATCTCGGAGAGGAAGTCGTCGAACTCAGAAGGTTGGAGAGACGGAGAAGATGGAGAGGACGGAGAGGTGGTGCCGTCCGCGACGCCCGTGACAGCCGCCGTGATCTTCTCCGACGGTCCTTTCGTCTTCTCCGTCGCCTCCGCCTTCTCGGTCCCTTCCACCACCTCGCCGCCCACGAGCATCCGGGCCTGCTCGGGCGTCAGCGGCGTCTCGCTCACGGCCTGGAACGCGATCAGGCGGTTGAGCGCACCGAGCAGCTCCCGGACGCTGTCGATCTCCAGCGTGGCCACGGCCTCGAGCACGCCGTCGCCGAAGGCGGCACGCCGCTCCTCGGCCTTGCGGCGGAGAATGGCGACGCGGGTCTCGTAGTCCGGAGCGGTGACGTCGATGATCAGCCCGCCGGCGAATCGCCGGATGAGCCGCTCGTCGAGGGCCTCGATCTCCGCCGGCGGGCGATCGCTGGTGAGCACGATCTGGCGGCTGGCGGTCTGGAGCGCGTCGGTGAGCCGGAGCAGCTCCGCCTGCATCTCCCGGCGATGGGTCAGGAACTGCACGTCGTCCACCAACAGGAGGTCGACGTCGAGGAACCGCTTACGGTACGCCTCGCCGTGACCGGCGGCGATGGCGGCGTGAAACGCCTCGACGAATTCGTCGAGCGTCAGGTATTCGACGGCCAGCCGTGGATTGATGGCCCGCGCCGCGTGGCCGATGGCCATGAGCAGGTGGGTCTTCCCGAGTCCCGGGCGGGCGTAGACGAACAGCGGGTTGTACACCGTGCCCGGCGACTCGGCCACCGCCTTGGCGGCGGTGACGGCCAGCCGGTTGGCCGCGCCCACCACGAGGGTATCGAATCGGTACAGCGGATTGAGCGTGACGGTCACGCCACCGGACTCCCAACCGCCAGGCGCTTGAGCACCAGCTCCGAGACACCGCGAAGGGTCTCGAAGACGCCGCCGCCGTGCAGCGCATCAGCCGCGAAGCTCGGCACCGCGCGGAAGTTCAACGCGTCGTCCATCTCCTCGTGCGAGAGGATCAGGTCGCCGGGCAGGTCCTGCTTGTTGTACTGGAACACGACCGGCAGCAGGCGGACGTCCACGCCCTGGGCCAGCAGGTTGTCCTGCAGGTTCTGCAGGCTTTCCAGGTTGTCGTCGAACCGGCGGGCCTGGCTGTCGCCCACGAACACGACGCCGTCGGCGCCCTGGAGCACCAGCTTCCGCGTGGCGTTGTAGTAGCTCTGCCCCGGCACGGTATAGAGCTGGAACTTGGTCGTGAACCCCGAGATGCTCCCGAGCTCCAGGGGCAGGAAGTCGAAGAACAGGGTCCGATCGGTCTGGGTGGCGAGCGACACCATCCGCCCTCGCCGGCTCTCCGGCACGCGTCCATAGACGTACTGCAAATTGGTCGTCTTCCCGGACCGGCCCGGTCCGTAGTAGACGATCTTGCAGGTGATCTCGCGCGCCGTGAAGTTGACCAGGGACATGCCGGTTACCGCCCGAAGAGCGCTTTGAGGCTTGCGTTGAGCTCGGTCTCGAAATTCTCGGCCAGCATCGGCGGCTGGGCGGCTTCGCGCGGCGCCGCCGACGAGAGCTGCTGCACCATCTGATCGAAGAACAGCCGCACGATCCCCACCGACGTCTCGGGGCCGAACACCACCAGCGCGATCCACCGTCCGCGCGGCGTCGCGAACGACGCCAGCATGCAGCTCTGGCGCTGCCCGTTGTGGACGATCGCCTCGAACCGGCTGGCCCCCATCAGCCGGGCGAGCTCCTCGGTGGACGCCACGATCCCGGCGCCGAGGGCGGCGGCCGTCATGACGTCGAGCGAGCGCGAGAACCCGTGCTGGGCCACGACCTGTCCCGAGGACGTCATGAGCAGTGTCAGGCGGGCCGCGCTCTCGGCGAGGAAGCTCTCCAGCGGCGCGACCACCCACGGCTCGAGCGCCTTCATCAGGCGAGGCGCCCTGCCGCCTCGATCATCTCGAGCCGGGCCAGGCCGAGGTTGGCATTGGGGCCTACGACCGCGACCAGGAGCAGGTCGCCGGGCCCCGGCGCTGCGAGCACGCTGCCGCCGTCCCCGCGGAGCTGCACGAAGGCCGGACGATGCATCCCGGCGCTCTCGGTCGCCCGCACCAGCCGCCCCAGCAGACTGCCCGTGAGCGCGGCCGCCGCCTGGCCGTCCACCCCATCCATGAGCTGCTCGGCGACGACCAAACCGTCCTCGGCGGACACGATGAGCGCGCCCCGCACCCCCGGAACCCGGGTGACCCGGTCGAGCGCGGTCTGGGTGGCGGTCATGTCTGCGCCTCGAGCCACGCGCGTGCGGCCCGGGTCGCGCGCTCCGCGAGCAGGCCCACGCGCGCCATCGGCAGCGAGGCGTCCCGCGCGGCGAGCAGAATGGTGTCGGGGGTGGGCTGCGCCAGGACCAGATGCCCGTCCGGAGACTCGATCGTGATGGCTTGCCAGGCGCCGAGTCCCAGGAGCCGCGTCGCCCGGCCGGCCTCGCGCGAGAGCCCGGCGAGCTGGGCCGCGACCCGATCGCCGGCGTCCGCGCCGTCCCGCCCCGGCAGCCGCCCGCCGACCCGGAGCCCCTGGGCATCCACCAGCAGCACCCCGCGCTCGCCGTCGTCCAGATCATCGAAGACGCCCCGCTCGGGAGCGGCCTGGAGGGCGTCCACTGGTGGCTGTGCCGGCGCCGGCGCGCGCGCGGGCTCGTCCCGGCGGTCCGCCCCGAGCCGGGCAATGGCCTGCGCGATGGCCCGGTCGTCGGGATCGACGTCGAGCGCGCGCTGGAGATGGTCCATCGCGGCGGCCCGATCGCCGGCGCGGAAATAGAGGAACGCGATGCCCTTGAGCGCGCTGGTGCGCATCGGGTCGAGCTGCAGCGCGGACGACCAGGCGTCGAACGCGCCGGCCAGATCGGCCTGGTCGCTCAGCACCCGGGCCATCAGGTCGTGGGCATCCGCCAGTCCGGGATACCGCGCCAGGCCGCCGCGGGCCACCTTGCCGGCGGCCTCGAGCTGGCCTCGGCGGCGCAGCGCTTCGGCGAGCTCGAGAAACGCCAGGCTCCCGGGCTCGTCGGCGAGACGCGCGGTCAGTGCGCGGATGTCGTCAGTCACGATAGCGCTCCAGCTCCTTCATGATGGCTTCGGCCGCTTGGCGCAGGCGCTCGACGTTGGGCGCCTCCGACTCCTCGCCCGGCGTGCGGTCCAGGCGGCTCCACGCGGCCCAGCAGTCGAGCGCCTCGCGGTGGCGACCGAGTGCCGCACAGCACACGCCCAGCAGCCGGCGGGCCTCGGGCATGAGCGGATCGACGCGTAGAAGCTCCTCGAGCGCGCCGGCCGCCAGGTCGTACTGTCCCTGTCCCAGCGCTTCGCGCGCGGGGACCAGCAGCGCCGCGAGATCGCGGCCGGGCTCCGCCTCTTCGCCGGGGCGAGCGGGATCGTCGAGCACGACGATGCCGGCGTTGGTGAGGCCGTAGACAGTACGCGCCACCTCGAACTCGGAGCGCCCGAGAACCTCGGCCAGGGAGTGGAGGTCTCGGGAGCCGTCGACCGCCGCCAGGACTTCCCACTCGAACGGCACCAGATCCAGGATCTCGGTGCTCTGGGCCTCCGCGGACGGGAGCCGCGGCACCAGGCGCAGGTGTGAGACCTTCGAGCCGATGCGTGACCATTCGTCGATCCGCCGAGCCGCCTCCATGAGCAGCGCCTCGGTCGGGAAGCGGACCGGCGCCTCGACCGCCGCCTGGCAGACCGCGCCCTCCTCGAAGCGGAAGTAGCCCTCGGACCAGCGCAGCAGCTCGAAGACCGCTTCCTCGATCTGCGCCTTGAGCTGGCGGTGGAGCTCGCGCCGCGAGATGGCGCCGAGGCCCACGAGGATATCGCCGAGCCGGCGGTCGTCGCCGCCGTTCTGCATGCTGCGGGCGCGATCGAGGTCGGCAGCGGTGATCTTCGCCGTCCGGACCAGCCGGGCCCCGAGCGGCTGGGGATCACTGCCCACCGCCGCGGCGACAACCCCCCCGCGGTCGAAGCACACGGTGCCGGCGGTCTGGCGCAATTCGGACGTCACCCGGAGCACTCCGCTCTTCCGGCCCAAGTCGAGCAGCTGGAAGACGTCCTGGATGTGCAAATCCTTGAGTGGGCCCTCGAGTGCCACGGCTAGCTCGCGGAGGCGGCGAAGATGTGCTGGAGATCGCGGGCCGAGCGGGCCCGCGTCCGCGCCTGCGACGCGTAGGGCCCCGCCGGATCCAGCTGGACCACGCGCTCCCACGCCTCGACCGCCTGGTCGAACTGGCGCTGGCGTGCCAGCGCCGCGCCCTGGAAGTAGAGCGCGCCGGCGTGCTCCGGATCGAAGCGCAGCACGCGCTCGAACGCCTGCAGCGCCTGGGTCGTCCGGCCGTCTTCCAGCAGAGCGCGCCCGAGCGCGGTGAGCGCTTCGAGCTCGTACGGGTCGGCCTCGAGCACCCGCACGAGCACCTGCACGGCGGCGCGGGGCGTCTCGGTCCGACGCAGCAGGTCGGCCAGGCCGCGCGCCGCGGCACCGTAGGTGGGGAGCAGGTCGAGCGCGCGCTCGTAGGCCGCCCGCGCCGCCGCCCAGTTGCCGCGCTCCTCCTCGATGCCGCCGAGCTCGAACCAGACCCGTACGAGCGACGGGTCCAGTTGCAGCGCGGCATTGAACGCGGCGAGGGCGGCCGAGCGGTCGCCCAGGCGGGCAGAGACCTGGGCCTGGAGGTGGAACAGGTCGGGCCGACCGGGCGCCAGGGTCTGCGCCTCGCGGATGCAGTCGAGGGCGCCGAGCGCGTCGTTCACCGCGAGCCGGACCCTGGCCCGCGCGACCAGCACCTCGACGTCACCGCGAACCCGGCGGGCCAACTCGTCGGCGAGCGGGGCGGCATCGCCGGCCCAGCCGAGGGAGAGGAGCGCCCGGATCTCGCCCAGGGTCGCGTCGGGATCGTCCGGCGCGAGGGTGCGGGCCTCGCGGTACCGCTCGAGCGCCTCGCCATAGAGCCCGCGCTTGGCGAAAATGTCCCCCAGCAGGACCGCGGTGGCCCCCCGCGGGGCGCCGCGGCCGATGGCCCGGCTCAGCTCGGACGTGGCGAGATCGAGCAGCCCTTTCGCGATGTAGTCGCGCGCCAGGTCGAGCGCCGTGCCCGCCCCGCCGTTCCGCGCCGCCTGGGGCGCCTCGGGTGTGAGCTCGGCGAAGAGCTGGTCGAGCGCCGGGGGATCGAACGCGAACTCGCCGGCCAGGAGCCCGCCGTCGACCTCGGTCCCGAGCTCGGGAGCGATGGCGATCGTGGGATCCTCGTACTGCAGGTCGATGGTCAGGGAGAATTTCTGGGGCACGTACAGCGGCTCGAGCTCGAGCGCCCGCCGGGTCTCCCGCAGCGCCCCGTCGAAGTCGCCGAGCTGGCTCAGGACGAAGCTCAGATTGTAGTGGGCGCCGGCCATCGCCTGGTCGGCGTCCACCGCGCGGCCGAACGCGTTGCGCGCGTCCTCGAAGCGCCGGAGCTCCATCAGCACGAGGCCCACGCCGTTCCAGGCGACCGCGCTCCCACTCTGCTCGCTCAGGGCGCCCTGATATTCGTCGAGCGCGGCCCGGAGCTGGTGCCGCTGGAGGAACAGCAGACCGAGGTTGAGCCGCGCGGCGAACAGCGGGTCCTCCCCGTCGAGCGCCCGGCGGAACGCGGCGATGGCCGCCTCGCCGGCATCGGAGGCGTCGCCCGCGCGGATCACCCCCAGGTTGTTCCACGCGAGCCGGTACGCCCCGTCGACGGCTACCGCTCGCTCGTACGCCTCAACCGCCTCCGCGCGGCGGCCGGACTGGTGCAGGCAGACGCCGCGCTCGTTCCACAGCTTGGGCGAGTCGGCGAATTCGGCCACCAGGGCATCGTACAGCTCGAGCGCGGCCGGCAGCTCGCGCCTGAGCAGGTGCACTTCGGCCATCGCCTGGAGCGTCATGCGCCGATCTTCGCCCGCCTCGAGCGCCAGCCGGTACTCGCGGAGCGCCTCCTCGTGGAGCGCCTTCTGACGGAAGGCGAGGCCGAGGTTGTAGTGGGCGAGCGCGCCGCCCTCGACAATCTGGGGCCGCCGGGGGTTGGCGCCCGACTCCGCGGGACCTCCGTAGCGCTCGAGCGCGAGGTTGGCCTGGGCGCGAGCGAGCGTGGGATTGAGCTTGATGGCGTGCTTGGTGGCCTCGCGGGCCTCCTCGTGGCGGCCCATGTCGCCATACACGAACGCCAGCAGATAGTGCGCCTCGGCGTACTCGGGATTCCGGGCGATGGCCTCGCGGAGGGCGTCGAGGGCGGGCTCGTTCAGGCCCCGGTTGTAGAGCACCTCGCCGTGGTAGAACCGCGCCACCGCACTGGCGGGATCCTGGGCGCAGGCCCGGGCCAGCCACTCGGTGGCGATGTCGAGGTTGCCGCGCGCCTTTTCCGCGAGTCCGAGCTGGAGCATCGCGGGGACATCGTCGGCCCGCCAGGCGAGCAGCGCCTGGAACTCGGCGATGGCCTCGGCGTGGCGGCCGAGCGCGGCGTGGGCGCGGCCGAGCTCCCAGCGGGCGTCACGGTCCTCGGGATGCCGCCGGACCCGGTCGCGCAGGTCGGTGATCCGGCGGTCGTAGTGGCCGCTGTCCCGGTAGGCGATGTCGAGGTTGCTCTGGGCCACCTGCATCCGCGGATCCAGCTCCAGCGCGCGGACGAACTCGGCGATGGCGTCCTCGGTCAGGCCCTTCTGATAGTAGAGGACCCCGAGGTTGTTGTGGGCGCCGGCATCGGAGGGGTCGATCCGGCGGGCAAAGGAGCGCAGGACGGCGAGATCGCGCTCCGACAGCGCGGGACCGGGCATCGGTTCAGGGCAGTCGGATGGCGTCGAAGATGGCCCGGAGCGACGGCGTATCGGGCAGGAGCAGGAAGTGGCCGCGCAGCGGCTCGATGGCGCCCTCCACCCGGAACGACGTCTCCACGCAGAAGACGTAGTCGCGGTCGTGGCCGAAGTTGAGATACGTGGTCGTGAGCACGGCCCCGCTCAGGTCGATCACCAGGCTCGGCACCGAGGGCACCAGCATCATGCCCATGAAATCGCTGAGCGCGTTCATGTAGGCGCTGGCCAGGATGTTGCCGGCCTCCTTGAGGCCGGACTGCTCCATCTCGCCGAACTCGCCGGTCGTCCCGGCACTCCGCCTGAACAGTATATCACAGAGCGTTCGAGCCGACCCTTCGGGAAAGAGGACCAGGGTGCGGCCGGTAAGATCGCCCATCATGTGCATGAGCACGGCGGCGACGACCTCGTCGGGGCGGCCGACCATGTCGGTCACCTCCTCGAGCGGCCGCACGTTGACCTCGGGCACGGCGATCATGATCGTGCGGTTGGTCATCTGGGACAACGCGGTGGCGGCGTGGCCGGCGCCGATGTTGGCCACCTCGCGCAATGCGTCGAGCTGCAGCTCCTTCAGGCCCCGCACGTCTTCCATGAGTGCTTTCCCCCTACAGCAGTGCGGCGGCGTCGAGGACCAGCGCCGGGGCGCCGTCGGCGAGGATCGTCGCCCCGCCCACGTACGGCGGCATGCCGCGCGGGGCGTCGAACGCTGCGATCACGATGTCCTGCTGGCCGAGCAGCGCGTCCACCACCAGGGCGGTGCGGCGCTCGCCGACCTCGAGAATCACGGTCGGGCGGCGTGCCGGCGCGGCCGTCGCGCGGCTCGCGACCAGATCGCGCAGGTGCACGGTCGGGATCACCTGCTCGCGCACCACCAGCGCCTCGCGACTCCGGAGCGCGGTGACCGACCGGGGATCGAACTCGACCGTCTCCGCCACGTACGCCAGCGGCACGGCGTAGCGCTCGCCCCCAGCGTCGGCGAGCAGCGCGCGCACGATGGCCAGGGTCAGGGGCACCCGGATCAGGAACGTGGTCCCCTTCCCCACCCCGGACCGGATTTCCAGCGTGCCGCCGAGCTGCCGGACCCGGGTCATGGCCACGTCGACCCCCACGCCGCGGCCCGAGACCCCGCTCACCGTTTCCGCGGTGCTGAAGCCGGGCCGGGCGATCACCCGGAGGAGCACATCGTCGGCCGCCAGATCCGCGCCCGTCTCGGGCAGCTCCTCGCGCCGCGCCTTGGCGAGGATGGCCGTCCGGTCAATCCCGCGCCCGTCGTCGCTCACGCGGAGGGTGACGCTGTTCCGCTCGCGAGTGGCCGCCAACAGAATCCGCCCCTCGGCCGGCTTCCCCGCCGCGACGCGGACGTCGGGTGGCTCGATCCCATGATCGGCAGCGTTCCGGATCAGGTGTAGCAGCGGGTCGCCGATCTCGTCGAGGATCGAGCGGTCCAGCTCGATCTCCTCGCCTTCGACGTCGAACCGGATACGCTTGCCCAGGTCGCGGGCCAGGTCACGCACGAGCCTCGGATAGCGCTCGAACACCTCGCCCACCGGCGTCATCCGGGCGGCGATCACCTCACCCTGCATTCCCGACACCAGGCGCGAGATGCGATCGCTCAGCTCGGCCAGCCCCGGATCGTCCGCCACCGCCGCCATCACCCCGAGCCGGTTCTTGGCGACCACGAGCTCTCCCACCTGCTTCATGAGGCGGTCGAGCCGGCGGAGATCCACCCGGATCTGGCGGTGGCGCTCGGCGCCGCCCGCGTCCGCGGGAGCGAACTCCTCGAAGCCCACGGCGTCGACTTCACCGGCGCTCCGGATGGCCGCGGCCAGCTCCTCGTCGGTGGCGCGCGATTCGATCCGGAAGCCGATGCGCCCGTCGAACTCCTCCCGCTCGAGCTGCCCGACGGACGGCCGGAGCCCCGACACCAGCCCGAGGACCTCGGCCCGCCGCACGGCGAGCACCGCGCGAGCCCCCCGCATGGCCGCGTCGGCCCGGATGACCACCTGCACCGAGCGCCCTCGCAGCGCATCCGCCGCCCGGCGGCGGTGCGGCGCCGCCGGGTTCGCCGCCTCGGCCGGCGGTCCCGAGGTGCCGCCACCGGTGGCCGCGTCCAGGGCGGCGGCCAGGATCGCGTCCGGCGCGGCATCCCGCCCCGCGGCAGCCTCGTCCACGGCGCGCTCCAGGGCGTCCACGCCGCGGAAGAGCAGTTGGAACATGGCCGGCTGCACCGAGACCTGGCCATGGCGGAGCGCATCGAGGAGGCTCTCGATCCGGTGGGCCAACTCGGCCACGCCGGTGAACCCCATCGTCGCGCCCATGCCTTTGATCGTATGGATCGACCGGAACAGCCCTCCCACGGCCTCGGTCGCCGCGGGCTCGCGCTCCCACTGGAGCAGCAGCTGGTTGCAGCTGCTCAGGTGCTCCCGGCTCTCGGCCAGGAACAGCGCGGCGTACTTCGACAGGTCCACCCGTCAACCCAGGACGCGCTGGACCGCCTCGAGCACGCGGGAGGGCTGGAACGGCTTCACCACGAAGTCCTTCGCCCCCGCCTGGATGGCTTCCACCACCAGCGCCTGCTGCCCCATCGCGCTGCACATCAGGATCTTGGCTTCGGGATCCGTCTTGCAGATCTCGCGCACGGCCTCGATGCCGCCCATGTCCGGCATGACGATGTCCATCGTGACGAGATCGGGCTTCAGGACGTGGTACTTCTGGACCGCCTGGCTGCCCGATTCGGCCTCACCCACGACTTCGAACCCGGCCTGCGTCAGGATGTCGCTGATCATGGTGCGCATGAAGATGGCGTCATCGCAGACGAGCACTGTATGGCTCACAGACCCCCTCCGTGCAGTTCCGGGTGATTCGTGCCTCGGACACTAGCGACAGTCACGACGGCGTCGGCGCCGCGTTCAGCTGCCGATGATCGGTGCTACCAGCGCGTCGATGTCGAGCAGGATGAAGTGCTGGCCCTCCCGTATCCCCACCGCTTTGACCAGCCTGGGGTCGATGCCCGGCAAGTCCGCCCGCTGGGCCACCGAGTGCGCCGGCACCTCGAGGAAGTCCAGAACCTGCCCGACTCCCAGTCCGTAGCGCCGGCTCGCCACCTCGACCACCACGATGGCCCCCTCGTCGCCCGCCTGGCGCGATTGCTGGAGGAGTACGTGGCCATCGAGCACGGTAAGGAGGGTTCCCCGGACGTTGACCAGTCCTTCGATCGCCTCGGTCACGCCTGGTATGCGCGTGGCCGGGAGGCGCGGGAGGATCTCCCGCACGATCCCTGCCGGCGCCGCGCAAATAAGCGCACCGATGCGAAAAATGACGGCGTGGAGCGTAGGTGAGTTAGCCATCTCTATTGAAGAAAACAAGATAGCCAAGGGGGTCCGGGCGAGCAACCAGTTCTTCGGCACCCAATGCAAGCAGCGCGGGGCCCAGATCGGCGGGCCATTCCGAATGAAATTCGAGCGCTTCGCCGGAGGCGGGGTGGCGGAATGCCAGAGCCGCCGCGTGCAATGCCTGTCTTGGGGTGGCGCGCTCCAACGCGCCGGCCGCCCGGCGAGCCGGGCCCGAGATCCGGCGGCTGCCCCCCCCGGCATAGACCGGGTCGCCGACGATCGGGTGGCCGATATGTTCCAGATGGACCCGGATTTGGTGGGTCCGGCCGGTGTGCAGCTCGAGCCGCAGGAGATCGGCGACCCCGAACCGGCCCACGACGTACGCGTCGGTCCGCGCGACCCGACCGCCCGGTGCGACGGTCATCCGCTTCCGGTTCTGTGGATGCCGGGCGACCGGGGCCTCAATGACCGTGGGGCTCTCGTCGAGGTGTCCCCAGACGAGGGCCGCATAGCTCCGGCGCACCCGCCGCGCGGCGATCGCGGCGCCGAGCCGCCGGTGGGCCAGATCGGTCTTGGCGACCACCATGAGCCCGGAGGTATCGCGGTCGAGGCGGTGCACGATGCCCGGCCGGCCTTGGGCGCCGCCGGAAAGCGTGGTCCCCCGGGCGACCAGCGCGTTGACCAGCGTGTCGTCCCAGTGTCCGGGCGCCGGGTGCACGACCAGGCCGGCGGGTTTGTCGATGACGGCCAGGTGCTCGTCTTCGAAGACGACCGTCAGGGGGATGGCGGCGGGCCGGAGGGTGCGGGGCGGCTCGTGGTCGGGGATTCGGACGGTGACGCGCTCGCCGCGGGCGAGGAGGCGCGAGGCGCGGGCGGGACGGCCTTCGACGAACACTGCTTTGTCGGCCACCAGCCGGGCGGCCTGGGTGCGGGAGAGGCCAAGCTGGTCGGCGAGGAACCGGTCGAGGCGCTCGGTGGCCTCGGCGGAAACCGTGAAGCTCAGCTCAGGCAGCCGAGGCGGACTCCGGTTCGGGTCGCCGGGCGTCTTCCCGCCAGAGCGAGATCGCGAGCGCGATGGCGCCGCAGCTCACCGCGATGTCGGCGACGTTGAACGTCGGCCAGCGGAGGGCGCCGATCCCGACGTCGAGAAAGTCCACCACGCCCCGGCCGCTCCGGATCCGGTCGATCAGGTTGCCCGCCGCGCCGCCGGCCACCAGCCCCAGGGCGAGTTGGCGGAAGCGGTCGCCGGCCGGGGCGCTCCGGGACATGCGCGCCAGCACGAACACGGCCACGAGGGCGACCGTGAAGAAGATCCAGCGGGAGTACGGGCCGACGTGCAGGCCGAAGGCCGCGCCCTGGTTGTACACCAGGCGCAGCTGGAACCAGTCGCCGAGGACCGAGATCCCCGGGGTCCGGAGCAGCGTCGCCTCGGCGACGAGCTTGGTGATCAGGTCCAGCACGACCGTCACCACCGCCGCCGTCCAGAACACCCGGCGCTCGACACCGGGGGCCTCACCGTCAACGGCGCTTGCCATCTTCCTCTTTCTCTTTGCAGGTGATGCAGAGGCGCGCGTGGGGCAGCGCGTCGAGTCGCTCGAAGTTGATCTCCTGCCCGCACTGATGGCAATGCCCGAATTTGTCGGGGGTGCCGTACAGGCGCCGAAGCGCCTCGTTGACGTGCCAGAGGTAGCGGCCTTCCTGGGAGGCGAAGAGAAACTGCTTCTCCCGCTCCATCGCGTCGGTGCCCTGATCCGCCATATGGAAGGAGTACGACGAGAGATCGCCGTCGGCCGACTGCAGCGTGGCGTTGAACGACTCGTCGTAGTAGCCCAGCTCCTTCATGACGCGGGCCCGTTCCTCCAGGAGACGCTTCTCGAGATGGGTGAGCTGTTTCTTGTTCATGCCCTGTCCGTGGGTTGAGGGCCGTTGCCGGCCCGGCCGTCCCTGTCGCGTTGCACTCCGATCACTACCGCATGCCCGTCGATGTCGACCTCCTGCTGCAGGTCCGGCGCCGGCGCGCGCGCCCCGGCCTCGAGCCGGCGGGCGAGCGTCTCACCGCGGATGAACTCCGCGTGGAGGCGCGCCGCGTCGAGCACCGATCCGTCGCCGTCCATCCAGACGCGGATGCGGTCGGTGTAGTCGTAACCGGCCTCCTTCCGGAGCCGCTGGATCCGGTTCACCAACTCCCGCGCGGTGCCCTCCCGGCGGAGCGCGTCGGTCAGCACGGGATCGAGCGCCACGACGAAGGGGCCGTCGCTGGCCACGATCCACTCGCTCGCCACTTCGCGCTCCACGACGACGTCCTCCGGGAGGAAGCTCGCGGTCTCGCCGTCCACCTCGAGCGTGGCGGTGCCGCCTTGCTCGAGCCCGCGCAACTGCTCGGCCGTGAGTGCCGCGGCCGCGGCGGCGATCGCGGGCGTGCGCTTGCCGTAGCGCTTGCCGAGCGAGCGGAAGTTGGGCCGCGCGCGGAGCCGGACAAGATCGGCGTCCGAGCCCACCACCTCCACCGCCTTGACGTTGACCTCGAGGCGGAGGAGCTCGAGCAGCTCGTCGAACGCCGCGCCGCGGACCGCCGCCGGCACCGCCACCTGCATCCGGGCCAGCGGCTGCCGCACCGGGAGCCTCCGTTCCTGGCGCGCTCCGTGGGCCAGCGAGGCCAGCCGCCGCACGGCGTCCATCGCCCCCTCGAGCGCCGGCTCCCGGTGTCCGGCGACCACGGGAAACCGGGCAAGGTGCACCGAAGTTCCCTCCAGCGCCCGGTGAAGCCAGTCGCTGGCGAACGGCGCGGCGGGAGCGAGCAGCCGGCTCACCGTGACCAGCGCCTCGGACAGCGTGGCGAGCGCAGCCGGGTCGGGAGTGGCATCCACCGCCCAGAACCGGGCCCGGTTGACGCGCACGTACCACTGGGAGACATCGTCCACCACGAACGCCATCAGCGCCCGGACACCGTCGGTCGGGTCGTACCTCGCCCACGCCGCGTTGACGCCGTCGACCGTCGCCTCGAGCCGGCTGAGCAGCCACCGGTCCACCAGCGGCCGGCGGTCCGGTGCGGGCGCGGCCCCAGGCGCCCATTCGCCGGCGTAGAGCGCGAAGAACCCGTAGCTGTTCCGCAACGCGTTGAAGAACTTTCCTGCCGCATCCTTGATCGTCGCGCGGTCGAAGCGCTTGGGCAGCCAGACCTGGCTCGACGCCAGCAGGTAGAGCCGCACGGCGTCGGCGCCGAACTCCTCGATCATGTCCCAGGGGTTGACGACGTTTCCCTTGCTCTTGGACATCTTCTGGCCCTCGGCGTCGAGGACCAGCTCGTTCACGATCACGTTCCGATAGGCCGGACTGTCGAACGCGGTCGTCGCGATGGCCAGGAGTGAATAGAACCAGCCGCGGGTCTGGTCCACGCCCTCGCAGATGAAGTCGGCCGGGAAGTGCGCCTGGAACTCGACCTCGTGCTCGAACGGATAGTGCCACTGGGCGTACGGCATGGCGCCCGAATCGAACCAGGTGTCGATGACCTCGCGCGCGCGGTGCTTGAGGCCGCCGCACTCGCACCGCCAGCTGTAGGTGTCGATGAACGGCTTGTGGGGATCGAATCCCTCGGGTAGCGGCTGCCCCCAGCGGGCCGCGAGATCGGCATAGCTCCCGACCACGTCAACGTGCGATGCGTCCCGGTCGCACACCCACACCGGAAGCGGCGTACCCCAGTAGCGGTCGCGCGAGAGCGCCCAGTCGACGTTGTTCTCCAGCCATTCGCCGAACCGCCCCGCACCCACCTCGGGCGGATGCCACTCAACCTGCCGGTTGAGCTCGAGCATCCGGTTCTTGACCGCCGAGGTGCGGACGAACCAGCTGTCCCGCGCGTAGTAGATCAACGGGCTGGCGCAGCGCCAGCAGTGCGGATACGTGTGCGTGTGCGGCTGGGTCAGATGCCAGCGGCCGTCCTGCTTGAGGCGCTGGATGATGAGATCGTTGGTCTCGCGACCGGTCACCAGCCGCCCTTCAATCTCCGGCCAGGTCGTGCCGGTGAACGTGCCATCGCCCGCCACCGGCCGGACCAGCGCCAGTCCGTGCTCCATACCCGCCTGGTAGTCGTCGGCGCCGAAGGCCGGCGCCATGTGGACGAGCCCCGATCCATCCTCGGCCGTCACGAAGTCGCCCAGGACGACCACGCGGCTGGCGCGGTCCTCGGGCAGCGGCACCGCCTCGAGCGGCCGCTGGTATCGGACGCCCGCCAGCTCCCGTCCGGGGAACGTGCGCACGGCGCCCAGCTCGGCGAACGTCGGGGCTCCCTTCGCCGAGCCGCTGGGCAGCGCGGCGGCGCGGGCCGTGGCGAGGATCAGCCGCCGGTCGCCGACCCGGTACTCGCCGTACTCCAGCTCGGGGCTGGCGGCCACGGCCACGTTCGAGAGCAGCGTCCACGGCGTGGTCGTCCAGATGAGCAGCTGGCGCGACGGGTCATCGGCGAGCGGGAACGTGACGTACACCGAGTTGGTCGTGACCTCCTCGTAGCCGAGGGCGAGCTCATGGCTCGACAGCACCGTGCCGCAGCGCGGGCAGTAGGGCAGCACTCGATGCCCGCGGTAGAGCAGGTCGCGCTCGTGCAGCCGCCGCAGCAGCCACCACACGGTCTCGATGTACTCGTTGCTGCACGTGACGTATGGGTGCTCGTAGTCGAGCCAGTAGCCGATCCGGTCGGAGAGGTTTTCCCAGTCGGACTGGTAGCGGAAGACGCTCTTCCGGGCACGGGCGTTGAATTCCTCCACGCCAAAGCGCTCGATGTCCCGCTTGCCGGCGAGCTTGAGCTCCTTCTCGACCTCGATCTCGACCGGCAGCCCGTGGGTGTCCCACCCGGCGATGCGTGTGACCTCCTCGCCTTGCATCGCGTGATAGCGGCAGATCAGGTCCTTGATCGTGCGCGCGAACACGTGGTGGATGCCCGGGCGGCCATTGGCCGTCGGCGGGCCCTCATAGAAGACGAACGGCCGACCGCCTTTCCCCGCCGCGAGCGTGCGCCGGAACAGGCCCTCCGATTTCCACTGCGCGAGCAGCTGCTGTTCGAGCTTGTCGGGGGTCACGTCGGGCCATGAGGGGTAGCCCATCAGGCGAGCCTCCTCACCAGGGCCGTGATGAGCCGGGTGAGCTCGGGCTCGGCCCGGCCGGCGGTCTCGATGATGCGACCGATGTCCGCGGGCTCGAGCGCGTCCGGCAGGCACTGGTCCGTGATGATCGAGATGCCCACCGTGCGCATGCCCTGATGCCCGGCGACGATGACCTCCGGAACGGTGGACATGCCGACGACATCCGCGCCGATCGCGCGCAGCATCCGGTACTCCGCCCGGGTCTCGAGGTTCGGGCCGGCCACCGCGGCATAGACGCCTTCCCGCAGCCCGATGCCCAGCTCGAGGGCCAGCCCGCGGGTGAGGGCGCGCAACTCGGGGTCGTACGGCGCCGACATGTCCGGGAAGCGCGGCCCGAGCCGTTCGTCGTTCGGCCCCACGAGTGGGTTGTCGCCGAGCAGGTTGATGTGGTCGCTGAGGAGAACGAGATCGCCCGGCGCCCAGAGCGGATGCATCCCGCCACAGGCGTTCGACACGATCAGCGTCCGCGCGCCGAGCGCATGCATCACCCGCACCGGAAACGTCACCTGCTGCAGATCGTACCCCTCGTACCGATGGAACCGACCCTGCATCGCCACGACCGGCCGGCCCGCGAGGCGGCCGAGCAGCAGCTTCCCCGCGTGGGTCTCCACCGTGGACAGCGGAAAGCCCGGGACCTGCTCGTACGGCACCTCCGCTTCGACCGCGATCTCGCGCGCGAGCCCGCCCAGCCCCGTGCCGAGGATGATGGCGACCTCGGGCGCGACCGTGCTGCGCGACCGCACGACGCCGGCGGCAGCCTGCACTCGATCGAACAGCGATGTCACCATGGTCACGCGCGCGCGTTCCTTTCGTTCATCCGCCGGCCGCCGGCGGCGGCACCGCGCGGTCTCGATCCGAAGCCGCTCATGCGCGCTCGCCGAACAGCGCCGTGCCCAGCCGGATCATCGTGGCCCCTTCCTCGACGGCCACCGGGTAGTCACCCGACATTCCCATCGACAACTCGGGCAGCTGGTGGCCGCCTCGCCCGGCGCTGTCGCGGAGCTCCCGCAGGCGCCGAAATGCCCGCCGCTGCTCACCGGTGTCGTCGGTCAGCGCGCTCATCGTCATCAGGCCCCGTATCTCGATCCGCGCCAGCCCGGCCAGCGCATCGAGCAGTGCCGGCAGGCCCTCGGGCTCGACCCCGCCCTTCTGCGGCTCCCCGCTGCAGTTGACCTGGACCAGCACCCGCTGCCGCGTGTCCGAGGATGTGCGGCGATCGAGCTCAGCTGCCAGATCCGGCCGGTCCACCGAATGAATCAGCGCGAACCGCCCCGCGACGTGCCTGGCCTTGTTCCGTTGCAAGGTCCCGATGAGGTGCCAGGCGACCGCGAGGCCCGGGAGCGCGTCCTGTTTCTGGAGCGCCTCCTGGACCCGGTTCTCGCCCACATCGGCCAACCCCGCGGCGAGGGCGGCCCGGACTGCGTCGGGACCATGGGTCTTGGTGACCGCGACGACCCGCACGGCATGGGTCCACCCCCCGACCGCCTGGTGCCTGGCCACGGTCTCACGCACCCGGGCGAGGTTGCTCGGAAGGGCCGGGAAGTCCATAGCCTTGGAATTTACTTGAGGTTGAGCCGTTGTTGCAGGGGACCGGTTCGGTCAGCGAGCGGGACGCCCCGGGTCGGGAGCGGCGGAGTCCACGACGGAACGGAGTGCGGTGCCGACGTCGGGATTGGGAGAGAGCCGGGCGGCCAGGGCGAGCGCCCGCTCCATCCGGGGGCGGTCGGCCCGTCCCACGTAGGCGTAGACCAGGAACGCCGGCGGCAGCCCGAGCGTGGCTGCCACGCTCGTGCTCGTGGTCTCCAGCCCGCCCGCGCCGTGCTCGAGCAGCCCGGCGTAGCGATAGGTATCGAATACCAGCCGCTCGGTGGTCGGGATGTCGAGCGGAACGCCGCCGAAGCGGTGCAGGTCGAACTGGGGTGAGATCGTGTCGGGCCGGGCCGCCAGCAGCTCGAATCCGAGACCGCGCTGCACCACGTAGTCGCCGAGGCCGGCGAAGTTCCGGCCCGCGGTGGCCGCCCAGACGATCGGGCGCCGGCCGAGGTTCTGCTGGATGACGCTGAGGGTGAGAATGTCGCTGGGATAGAGCATGGTACCGGGCGTCAGGGTGCGCGCGATGGGCCCCAGCGCGATCTGCTGTGGCGCACGCACGTAGAATCCGGTCATCGCCGAGGCCACCATCGAATCCGTCATGCCATGCAGCGGCCCGGTGGGCCGGGGAATGATCCGACCCCGCCACACCGCGGGCAACGCCCTTTCGTCGAGCGGTCGGGCCGGCGCGTCGCGCAGCTGGCGCATGTACCAATCGGTGTTGGCGAGCGCCAGGCAGACGACCGTGACATCTCGCCGGATGCCGCCCACCTCCTGGGCCCACCACACCGGAAACGTGTCGTTGTCGCCGTAGGTGAACAGGATCCCGTACGGCGGCGTGCTGTTGAGCAGATCGTAGGCGAAGTCAGCGGGCAGCCGCGCATCCGCGCCCTGGCGGCGGGACGCCTCCCGCCAGTTGAGCGCGAGCGGGACGGCGGCGAGGAGGAAGAGCGCCGGTGCCGCGCGCGCGATGGCTCCGCTCCGGCTCGCGACCGACCGCACCAACGCCCCCAGTCCGATGCCGGCCCAGATACCCCAGACGATGAAGCTCACCACGAAGAAGTAGTCACGCTCGCGGACCTCGTGGTCGGCCGGTTGGGGCCAGACGTCGAACCAGCGCGCGTAGCCAGGGCGGAAGTTCATGTAGAGGACGAGGCCGAGTCCCGTCACCAGCCAGAGCACGAACAGCAGCCACCACGCCGCGCGATCGCTCCGCCGCTGCGCGAACAGGCCTCGGAGCCCGAGGGATGCGAACGCGAGCGTGACCAGCGTCCGCACGGGCACGGGGCCGAGCGTGCCACGCAGCGCCTTGGCCCATTGCCAGTCGAACCAGACGGTGTAGTCCAGCAGCTGGAACAGCATCAGGCTGAGCGAGCGGCCGGGATTCGTGGCGCCGGACGGCAGCGTCGGATCGTCCAGCGGCGTGCGAGGCGGATACTGCGCGCGCCGGATCACCGCCAGGAGCGCGTCGAAGGTCGCCGGTGCCGCCTCGTTGATCGGCGGGTGCTGGCCGGAGCGGATGTAGAGGTAGAGGTAGGGCGTGACCCCGATCGCGGCGATGAGGAGGCTCGCCAGGGCGAACAGTCCCGCTCCCCCGCGCGCGGCGTAGACCGCGGCGGTCACGAAGCCGATCGCCCCCAGCACGACCAGCGTCGTGCTGCCGAGCCCGGTCCCGATGAGGAGCGCCCAGAGTCCCGCCACCACCGCCACCTGCCCCCGTTCCTCGCGCCGCACGCGCGGCTCGGCCGCCGGCTCGGTTCGGAGCGTGACGGCGAGGAAGGCGACGAGCGCCGGGCCCGCGAGCAGCGCCAGCAGATGATTGCCGATGGACATCCCGCCGAAGTACACCACCAGCAGCAGGAGCCGGCCGGCCCTGGGCTCCCCGCGCCGGCGCCGCCACAGCAGCGCGGTCCACGACATCGCCGCGATGGTGAACGTGGCGACGGCGTAGACCTCGGTCTCGTTGGAGTTCTGCCAGTTCGTAAAGGTGAAGGCGCCGAGCAGCGCACCCGCGGCGGCGGCCGCCAGGCGGAGCCGCGGCTCGAAGGCCCGGAGCGACTCGTGAGCGACCAGGAAGAAGCAGCCCGCTCCGGCGGCACTGAAGAGCGCGCTGAGCAGATTGGTCCGGACGGCGTATTCGCCGACCGGCAGCAGCATGGCCCAGACGTGCGCGATCATCACGAAAAGAGGCGTGCCCGGCGGATGCGGAATGCCCAACACCCGGGCGGCGGCGATGAACTCGCCCGCATCCCAGAAGGTCACCCCGGGCGCCAGGGTGAGCACGTACCCGGCGAGCACGGCGAGCGTCACGGCGATCGCCGCCCGGTACGGCGGCCCCGGCGCCGGCTCGCTCATGGATGCGCCGGCGCGGCCGCGGGCGGTCCGGCAGGCCGTCCCCCGAGCGCGGCCGAGACCTGATCGGCGTCGAGCCCCCTGAGCAGGGTGCCTCCCCGGGCCAACGAGACGATGGCGGTCTCTTCGGACACCACGAGGACCAGCGCATCGCTTTCCTCGGAGAGCCCGAGCGCCGCCCGGTGGCGCGTCCCGAGGGAGCGGTCGCTGACCGGGTTCTGCGTGAGCGGCAGAATGCACCCGGCGCCCACGATCTCGTCGCCCCGGACCAGCACCGCGCCGTCGTGCAGCGGCGAATAGGGGCTGAAGATCGTCGCCAGCAGGTCGGCCGACACGGTGGCCCGTATCGCGGTACCTGACTCCAGGTATTCGTCGAGCCGGACCTCGCGCTCGATCGCGATGATGGCTCCGGTCGCATTGCGGCTCAGCCGCTCGACCGCGCGCGCGATCTCCTCGGCGACGGCGGGCCCCGGCCCCGCGCCGAACAGCCGGAAGACCGGCGTCTGCCCCAGTCGCGCGAGCGCCTGACGGAGCTCGGGCTGGAACACCACCAGCGCGGCGAATACGCCGTACGTGAAGACCACGCCGAGCAGGTACGTGATCATCGAGAGCTTGAGCAGGAAGGCGACGAGGTAGATCACGGCGAGGACCAGCAGGCCGAACACGATCTGCAGCGCGCGCGTGCCCACGAGGAAGCGGAGCAGGGCGTAGACGACGTAGGCGACGATGAGAATCTCGAGCAGGTCCCGCCAGCCCGGCGTGGGGAACGGCAGCTGCCCGAGCGGCACTACGGGCCTCCGATCGCTTGCGCGAGGGTGAGGGCGTCGCGGGCGGCGGCCGCGTCGTGCACCCGGAAGAGGCGGGCGCCGCGCTCCCAGGCGAGCGCGCACGCGGTCGCCGTGGCGCGGTCGCGGGCGTCGAGCGGCTGGCCGGTGACGGCGCCGAGAAATCGTTTGCGGGACGGTCCGACCAGCACCGGGCGGCCGAGCGCCTGCAGGGCGTCGAGCTGGTCGAACAGCAAGATATTTTGCTCAGCGGTCTTGGAGAAGCCGAAGCCCGGGTCGATCACCGTCGCGTCCGGAGCCACGCCCGCGGCCGACGCGACGCCGAGCGCGGTGCGGAGCTCCGCGATTACCTCGCCCATGACGTCGCGGTAGCTCGCGTGCTCGTACGAGGCGATCTCGAGGATCCCCCCGCGCGAGTGCATCAGGACCAGGCCCGCCTTGGCCCCGGCCACGACGCCGGCGAGCCCCGGATCGAGCCGGAGCGCCGACACGTCGTTCACCGCGGCCGCGCCCGCCGCAAGGGTCGCGCGCGCCACCTCCGACTTGACCGTGTCGACCGTGAGCAGCAGCGCGGGGTGGCGCCGGACGAGGGCCTCGACCACGGGCAGCACCCGCTGAAGCTCCACCTCGACCGGCACCGGATCGGTCCGGCCGGGGCGCGTGGACTCGCCACCGACGTCGAGCATCGCGGCACCGCCCTCGAGCAGGGCATCCGCCTGCGCGAGCGCCGCGTCGATACCGGTGAAGCGCCCGCCGTCGCTGAAGCTGTCGGGCGTGACGTTGAGAATGCCGAGGATGACGGGACGGTCGAGCGCCACGGGGCCGCGGGCGGTCTCCCACACCAGCGCGGGCTCCGCCGGCATCGCGAGGCCGAGGTCGAGCGCGATCTGGGCGAGCGCGGGCGGCGCGAGCCACGGGCGCGCGAACGCGCTCAACCGCGACCGGCTGCCCGCCAGGACGGCCCAGTCCTCCCCGGTGAGGACCTCGAGACCGAGCGCACCGGCGTGCCGGACCAGGGCCTCGAGCGAGTCCTGGTTCAGTCCGGTTATGTCGAAGGCGAGTGGGTGGATGCCGGTGGCGGCGCCGGCGGCCTGTCCATCGTCCCACCCGTGCGCGCGGAGCGTGTCCCGCAGCGCGCGCGGCGAGTGGAGCGCCAGCGGCGTGACATTCACGCGCCGGCGGGTTCGGCCGGCGGCGTGCCCAGAAGAGGTGCGCGAGCCGGCGACGCGCCGGGCTTCGTCGGGGCGCTCGCCTGCGGTGCCGGCGCTTCGGCCGGCGGCAGGTCGCGCGGAGGCAGCGGGACGTTCCGGACCAGCCGGTCCAGGTCGTCGCGGTCGATGGTCTCGCGCTCGAGCAGCGCGTCGGCGATCCGGTCGAGCAACTCGCGGTTGTCCGCGATGATGGCGGTGGCGCGGGCATAGGCCTCATCCACCAACCGCTTGACCTCGTCGTCCACCATCTGCGCGGTCCGCTCGCTGATCTCGCGCCGCTGGGCGAACTCGCGGCCGAGGAAGATCTCCTGCTCCTTGTCGCCGACGGCCAGCGGGCCGATGCGCTCGCTCATGCCGAACTGCGTCACCATCCGGCGGGCCAGCCCGGTGGCGCGCTCGATGTCGTTCCCCGCCCCGGTCGTCACCTTGTCCGCACCGAAGATGATCTCCTCGGCCACGCGCCCGCCGAAGAACATGGCGAGGCTGCCGATGAGCCAGTCCTTGGTGTAGTTGTGGCGGTCGACCTCGGGCAGCGACGCCGTGAGGCCGAGGGCGCGTCCGCGCGGGACGATCGTGACCTTATGGATCGGGTCGCTCCCCGGGATCTTGATCGCGACGATGGCGTGCCCGGCCTCGTGATAGGCGGTCAGCTTCCGTTCCGCCTCCGTCAGGACCAGGCTCCGGCGCTCGACGCCGAGCATCACCTTGTCCTTGGCGTCCTCGAAGTCGTGCATGTCCACCAGCGTCTTGTTGCGCCGCGCCGCGAGCACCGCCGCCTCGTTGACCAGGTTGGCGAGATCCGCGCCGGCCATGCCGGGCGTTCCCTTGGCGATGACATCGAGCCGCACGTCGGACGCGAGCGGGATCTTCCGGGTATGGACGCGGAGAATGCCCTCGCGGCCGCGCACATCGGGCGCGTCCACCACGATCTGGCGATCGAACCGGCCGGGGCGCAGCAGCGCCGGATCGAGCACGTCCGGCCGGTTGGTGGCCGCGATCAGGATCACGCCGTCGTTCGACTCGAACCCGTCCATTTCGACCAGGAGCTGATTGAGGGTCTGCTCCCGCTCGTCGTGCCCGCCGCCCAGCCCCGCGCCGCGGTGCCGGCCCACGGCGTCGATCTCATCGATGAAGATGATGCACGGCGCGTGCGACTTGCCCTGCTCGAAGAGGTCGCGCACCCGGCTCGCGCCGACGCCGACGAACATCTCGACGAAGTCCGAGCCCGACATCGAGAAGAACGGCCGCCCCGCCTCGCCCGCCACGGCCTTGGCGAGCAGGGTCTTGCCGGTGCCCGGCGGGCCCACCAGCAGCGCGCCCTTGGGCAACCGACCGCCCAGCCGGGTGAACTTCTGCGGATCCTTCAGAAACTCGATGATCTCCTGCAGCTCGACCTTGGCCTCGTCCGCGCCCGCGACGTCGGCGAACGTGATCTTGGGGGTATCGCCGGCGAGCAGCTTGGCCTTGGACTTTCCGAACGCGAAGGCGCGGCTGCCGCCGGCCTGGAGCTGGCGCAGGAGGAAGAACCAGAGGCCGAGGATCACGATCCAGGGCAGCGCGGCGATGATGATCGCCGTGAGGCCGCCCTTGGGCTCCTTGGCGAGGATCGGCACGCCCGCGTCCTCGAGCCGCTTGATGAAGACCTCGCTGTTGGCCACCGGCAGGAGCACCTGGAAGCTCTTGGCCGTCCGGTTGTCCTGGGTGACGGGATTGCGGAAGTCCCCCTCGAGGCGCTTGCCGTCGTAGACCTCGACCCGGGCGACGTTGCCCTGGTCGAGCTGCCGGCTGAACTCGGTGTAGGAGAATTCCTGCGTGGGGTTGCGCTGGCGGCTCATCATCTGGAACAGCGCGAGGGCCAGCAGGCCCACGAGGAGCCAGAGCGCCAGATTCTTGCTCAGGTTCCCCCAGTTGGTGCGCGGGGGACGAGTCGGGAGTCGGTCTGCCATTTATTCCAAGTCCGCGATGAACGGGAGGTGTCGATAGTTCTCGGCGTGGTCGAGTCCATACCCGACCAGAAAGGCCGGCGGCGCCCGGAACCCGACGAATCGGAGCTCCGGGCGCTGCTCCACGGCCACCTGCTTGTCGAGGAGCGCGCAGATCGCGAGGCTTCTCGGCCGACGGGTTCCCAGCAGGGTCATCAGGCGCCGCAGGGTCTTCCCCGTATCAATAATATCCTCGACCAGCAGAATATGTTTCCCCTCCAGGCGGGTCTCCGGGTCGTACACCAGCCGGACGACCCCGCTCGAGGTCGTCCCCGCACCGTAGGAGCTCGCCACCAGGAAGTCCACTTGCATCGGGCGCTCGATCTTTCGCACCAGATCGCTGAGAAAGATGAAGCTGCCCTTGAGCAGGCCGAGCACCAGCAACTCGCCGTCGGGGTAGGCGTCGGTGATCTCGGCCCCGAGCGACTCCACGCGCGCGGCGATGGTGGCCTCGTCGAACACGATCGACTTGACGGATCGGCCGCCGGTGCGGCGCAGGACCTCAGGCGTACTCAGCATCGATCCGCACAGCCTCCGTTCCCGCATCCGGCAGAAGGGCGTCGGAGCGGCAGACGCCCGGCACCCACACCACGCCGTCCGGCCCGGCGAGGATCGGCCATCCGGCGCGGCGGCTGCGAGCGACGCGGGCATCCTGGAAGCACCGGACCAGCAGCCGGCGGCCGGTGCCGCCCAGCGGACGGAGCCGCTCACCCGCGGACCAGGGCCTGACGACCAGCGGCGCCGGCGCCACCCAGGCGGTCATTCCACCGCGATCCTGCCGCTCGGGCGCGGCCTCGACCGACCATCGGAGACGCCAGCGGCCCCACGCGCCGTCGCCTCGTGGTCCCCGCATCGGCCAGGGGGCGGGTGGTGCGTCCACCAGTGCGGTTCGGGCCACGGTGAGCCGGCCGAACGCAACCTCGGCGGCCCAGTCGTTCCCCAACGGCACGGTGCTTCCGCTCGCGGCACGCGCGGCGAGCCGCAGCACCCGGACCGCACGCGCCGGACCGAGCCGGCATCCGACCCGGCGCGCGGCGGCCATGAGGATGGTCTCTCCCAAGGCTGAATCATATCCGCTGAGCCCAGGAGCAGCAACGGAAAAGCCGTCGCGCTCGAGGCGGAAATCCAGGCCTGGGAGGAGGTCGAGCGCCGCGCTCCACGCCGCGCGGTCGCGGGCGGCCTGACGGCCCAGCGAGCGCAGCGCGTCATCCACGCGAGTGAGGCGTGTGCGAAGCATCGGCAGAACACCGGTGCGAAGCCACGATCGGAGATGCCGGGAATCCTGGTTGGCGGGATCGAGCCAGACGGCGAGGCCCCGGGCGCGGACGTAGCCGAGGAGAACGCCGCGCGGGAACGGCAGCAGTGGCCGCACCAGGGCACCCTGCCGGGCCGCCATGCCCGCCAACCCCGCGGGCCCGGAACCGGCCAGCGCGCGCATGAGCACCGTCTCGGCCTGGTCGCTCGCGTGGTGCGCCAGCAATACCAGGGCCGCTCCCGTGCGGAGCCTCGTGGCCTCCAGCCACGCATACCGGGCGGTGCGGGCGACGGTCTCACCCGCGGCCGGTCCGAGTGCGCCACGCCCCTCCTCGTACGGCAGACCGTAGCTCGAGGCCAGCGCCCGCACGCCGGCGGCCACACGCGCGCTCCCCGGATCGATGCCGTGATCGAAGTGGGCGACGACCAGGTCCAGTCCGTGGAGGTCGTTCGTCGCGTGCATCAGGTCGAGCAACGCGACCGAGTCGGGGCCGCCCGACACGGCGACGAGTGCACGGCCGCCCGGCAGGTGGAGCGTGGAGAGTTGACGCCGGAACTCGTCGAGGAGCGTCATCGCAGCGGGCGATGGGCGGGAGCGGACGCGCGGACACCGGGATACATGCAGCTACCTGTCACCGAGAGGCGTTCACAAGGTGCAGCGGGCCGGGGCCCGGCGCAACGAGGCACCCCTTCCGAAAACGCCGGAACGCTCACACTGTACCGGGAGAGGTGGACGGTGACTCCGACACTCCGCGAGAGCGCCATGCCCAGGTTCGGTCCGGCCGCGACACTCGACGCCAACCCGTTGCCATCCAGCGCCCCGTCGGTAGTCCTGGTGGTGGACGACGACCGCATGGTGCGCGACGTCATCGTCCGGTCGCTGCGGAAGCAGAACTACGAGGTGCTCGAGGCCGCCAGCGCCGAGGCGGCGCTTGTCCAGCTCGGGACGCACACGGGACGCGTGGGCGCGCTCATCACGGACGAAACGATGCCGGGCATGAGCGGGCGCGAGCTCGCCAGCGTCGTGGCCAAGGTGTACCCGCGCATGGGCATCGTGCTGATGTCGGGTTACGGCGACGAGCGCGGGCGGTCGGTGGAGCACGGGTCGGCGCAGATCCTGGCCAAGCCGTTCAGCCTCACCGGGCTCCTCGACGCCGTGGAGCAGGCGCTGGCCCGTGACCTGGACTAACGAGGCTGGCTGAAGTCGGGACCGAGAAAGAGGCCGTCCACCGTATACTCGCCGAGCTTCCGCCGGGTGTCCCAGATCTCGAGGATGCCATCGCCGTAGTAATCGATCGACTTCCGGTACGCTCTCCGCAGGCGGCTGAAGTTGTAGCTCACTGACGTTCCCCGGGCGAACCCCGGGCCCGCCTTGAGCCGCAGCACGCCCCGGCGGAGCTCCTGGAATCCCGCGATCAGGCCCAGCCGCCGGGCATCCGTCAGCGTCTGATTCAGGTCCGGTTCGCGCATCAGATCGCTATTCGACCGGGGCGGCAGTTCGGCATGCTCCTCCGGCCGCGGCGGGCCGACGATCGAATCGAGCGTCAGGTCCGCCGGTCGCGTGTCGCCCGTGCCGGCGGCGTCATCGGACGGCGGAGACACCGGCTGGGGGGCGACGTGGCGTGCGCACGAGCAGAGCGCGCAGAGGGCGAACAAGCTCCAGCGACCGCTGAGGTGACGGATCATCCGAGAAGGCACTTGGGTGTGGGAAGGTCCTACGGGCCTCGATCGCTGAAGCCTACACCCTGGAAGGCAATGGCGGGAGAGACGCCGCTCGCAGAGGCGGAGCTTCACCGACTGCCGCAGCGCGGCGAAACCTCTAAACAACTCGAAGTCAGACAGCTTAATCACCTGCGCGGTATATGTTTGTGTATTTGGCGACGTCGGGAGGCACGGCTCGGGTGCGCGTTCGCCATGCCGATCATCCGGCCCCGGGCCGTCGCGCTGCGCGCGGCACGCCGTGGCCGTTTCGCCGGATGTCATCCCCGATCGCCCGCGCCGGCGGCAGCCCGGTCTGGATGCGGGAAGTTCGCTGCCCCTCAGTAGGCGAATCCCGCCCGCAGATAGAGCGCCGTGCGGTCGTCGCCGCGCACCAACGCGATCGTCACCGCATTCGCCGGCTCGAGGAACGCGAACCAGACCCCCCCACCGAAACCGGTATGCCACACGTCCGATGATTCGCCGTCGAGGAAGACGCGGCCGGCATCGGCCAGCCCGAATACTCCGTAGTCACCGGGCAGGAAGACGAAGAAGCGGCCCAGCCGGAGACGGAGCTCGGCGTTGCCGTAGACCGCGCCGTCGCCGGCGAAGCGCTGCTCGCGGAGGCCGCGCACGGTGCTCGCGCCGCCGACGAAGGCCGACTCGAAGAACGGGAACGTGCCCCCGAACACCTTCTTGCCGCCGGCCCTGAGCGCGAGCGTCGGGCCGAACGAATGGCCGGGCGTCAGATAGGTGCTCGCCTCCGCGTGCAGCTCGCCGAAGGCATCGGTCACGTCCCAGACGGCGGGATAGGCGCTGCCGCCACCCACGAGCCGGAATCCGCGCGTGGCCGCGGGGCCATCGCGGCGGTCCCAGTCGAACTCCGCCGCGGCGCCGACTTCGCCAAACGACCCGACGCCGTAGGGTTGGAGCTGGGTAATGAAGCGGCCGATCTCGAGATCGGTGTGCGCATACTTGAGCCTCGGCCCGACCGCCAACGAGCCGCGCTCACCGACAAGGAAGACGATCGAGGGCGCGACGAGATACTGCTGTTGGGGCACGCGGTAGAAGAAGTCCGAATCGGTGCGCGGCGTCTCGTTGCCGAAGCCGAAGAATCGCACCAGCTCGATGCCGGAGCCGCGGAGCAGCAGCGCCGTCCGGATGCGCGAGTTGACCCGCTGAAACTCGCCGAGGAACTCGCCCCGAAAGGTGTTCGCGTCGGTGGCGTACCCGGCCCGGGCGCCGATTCGCGAGCGCCACGGGCGTTTCCGGAACCCGAAGTTGTAGCGCACCAGCCCGCCACCGAAGAAGAACCCTACCTCCGGCCCCGAGCTCACCCAGGGCTTGAACCGCCAGAAGCCGCCCCAGTCGCGCTCGGGATAGCGCGTCGAGTCGGTCAGGCGAAAGTCGGCGAACGGCCGAGTGTCGGTCGGAACATGATGCGTCCCGTTCACCACATTGGCGCCGCGGGCGTCGTAGAAACGCGTGCGGCCGCCGCGCGACGAATCCGTCACCCGGTCGTCCCCGCCGCCGCCGATGACCCGCAGGAGCGGCCCGCCGCGCTCCGCGCCGCTCACCAGCACGGCGTCGTCGCCCCCGTGCAGATAGAGTCGGATCTCCTTGGTGTTGTCGGCGTCGAACCTCCGGTGGAAGAGCGGGGCCGTGGCCGCCTCGCCCTCCGCGGGGTAGATCGCGAGATCGAGCACACCCGGCGCCGCGTGGATCGCCTCGACGCGCTCCGCCTGGTCGCTGGCATAGACGTCGGCTTCGGCGGCCAGCAGGTCGTAGAAGCGGCGCGCCGCGACCGGCAGCTCGTCCCGGCGGCGTTCGAGCGCGCCGGCGAGCCAGGCCGCATTGCTGGCCTTGTACTCGGGCGGGAGGTGATCGACCGCGGCGTCGATGACCGAATCCGTGAGCCGATCCTGGAGCGCCGTCGCGGCCGAATCCCAGGCCGGCCACTCGAGTCCGCTCAGGAGGCGGCGATCGAGCACTCGCGCGTTCCAGGTCAGACCGACCATGCTGGGATACGTCGGCGAGAACTCGACCAGTTGCGGCACGCTCAGCCGAGCCAGACTCAGGAGCAGGCCGTCGAACCGGGCGAAGGCCTGGTCCCGATCGCGGGGGATGGGGACCCAGGGCTCGGCGCGGGCGTCGGCCGGGCGGGACCAGCGCCACTGATCCTGGTGGCGGTCCCAGTCGCCCAGAAACAGATCCACCAGCCGGGCGGTGAGAAAGGCCCGCGCGTCCACCGACTCGTCCTGGTGCTTCTCGAGCCGCTCGAACAGGTCGTCCGTGTTCACGATCTTGGTGGCGCCGAAGGCGCCGGGGTCGCCCTCAGGCGCTGCCGGGCGCCGCTCCTCGAGCATCCCCAGGAGCCCGCCGAATTCAGTGCGGAATTCGCCCAGCGCGGGGTCGTCGGGGAGCAGCACCAGCCGCGGCGCCGAGTGGAGCACGTGGGCCGCGTCGAGGATCGGGCTCACGACCAGCGGCCCGGCGGGATGGCCCGCGCTGATCTGATCCTGGAAGATCCGCTGCGCCAGGGTGCGGCGCAGCGGCTCGGGCAGGAGCGGCGACGGATCCTTATCGAGCGAGCGGAACTGGTACTCGGGTCCATTGGCGCTCTGGAAGCGGAGCGAGCGGGTCTGCTTGCCTCCGCCGCGCTGGGTCGGGTGGAGGCCGCCGGCGAAGCGCCGGAGGTCGAGGACCTCGACGCGGATCGGCGTGGTCCAGAGGTCCCGGTAGTGCCGCCCGAACAGGAGCGCGTGCAGGCCGCCGGACCGGTAGTGGGCTCCGGGCGTGACCACGACGGTGTCGCCCGGCGTCTGCGCGGCGGGGATCCGCGCGACCGCCATACTGAGCGCGAGAGCCGCGCTGCCGCCGTGCGCTCGGATCAACCAGCCCATACGGCCTCCTCCTCCGGGGGAACCGCTGCCGCGATCGCCTGGGCCTGCGCGGTGGCGGGGTCGCCAACGGGCAGACTTCGCTCCTGGCGATACTGCCCGTCCGGGTCCAGCTGCCAGGCGGATGGGTCAGCCAGCTCCTGGGTCAGCACGCGGTCGAGCCGCCGGCGGCACGCCGGATCGCGCACGGGGGCGGCGACCTCGACGCGACGCCGCAGATTGCGCGTGCGCCAGTCGGCGGAGGCGATCAGATACTCATCGGCCCCGCCGTCGGCGAAGTGATAGATGCGGGCGTGCTCGAGGAAGCGTCCGATCAGGCTCCGTACGCGAATCCGACTCGAGAGCCCGGACACACCGGGCTTGAGGGTGCAGAGGCCGCGCACCACGAGGTCCACGTCGACGCCCGCTTCGGACGCGGCGTACAGGGCCCGAACCACCTCAGGATCGTCGAGCCCGTTGAGCTTGGCCCGGATCTTCGCCGGCCGGCCCGCGCGGGCATGCGCGCTCTCGCGCGCGATCCGCGCGAGCAGTCCCGGCAGGAGGTGCTCCGGCGCCACGAGCACCTGCCGCAGCGCGGCCGTCGGGGCACCCGAGGTGCCCGTAAGCTGGTTGAAGAGGTCACCGAGGTCGTCACCCATGGCGGGATCCACCGTGAACAGGCCCAGATCGGTGTAGACCCGGGCGGTGCCGGGGTTGTAGTTGCCGGTACCGAAGTGGGCGTATTGCCGGATGGCTTGGCCCTCCCGTCGAACGACGAGCGCCACCTTCGCGTGATTCTTGAGTCCCACCAGCCCGTAGATGACCTCCGCCCCGGCGCGCTCGAGCTGCTTCACCCAGCCGATGTTGCGCGCCTCATCGAAGCTGGCCTTGAGCTCCACGAACGCGGCCACCCGCTTGCCCGACCGCGCCGCGCGAACCAGGGCGTCCACGACCGGCGAACGTTCGCCCGCCCGGTAGAGCGTCATCTTGATGGCCACCACCGCCGGATCCGCCGCGGCCTCTTCGAGGAACCGGAGCACGCTGGCGGAGAAGTCGTCATAGGGATGATGGACGAGCCTGTCGCGCGCGCCCACCTGGTCCCACACCGCGATATCGGGTCGAAACGGGTCGCGCCCCGCGAAGGGCGGGAAGAGCCCGCCCGGAACGGCCAGGCCCGTCAGGTCCCGCAGGCCGCCGGGCGCCATGAGCCCGGCCGTCTCGTGAATCACGAGATCGGCGACGGAGGCAGCGACGCCGTGCGCGCCGCCGAACCGGAGCTCCTGGACCAGCATGCTGCGCAGGAGGTCGCTCATGCCCTGCTGCAGCTCCAGGCGAACGACCGGATTGACGCTCCGCTGGTCGAGCTCCTCCTCGAGCGCCTGAAGCAGGTCCCCGGCCGCGGACTCCTCGATGTCGAGGTCGCCCTTCCGCGTCACCCGGAACAGTCCGGCCTCCTCGATGGTGCGGTCGGGATACAGCATCGCGAGGTTGGCGAGCACGACCTGTTCGACCGGCACGTGCCCGGCGGCGGCCGGCAACTCGACGAAGCGGGGCAGGTCGGACGGCAGGCGGAGGTAGGCGAAGTGGATCGGACCGGTGCGCTCGTCCTGCAGCGCCACGGCCACCGAAAGCGTGAGCGCGGGGATGACCGGAAACGGGTGGCCGGGACTCTGGGTGATGGCCCGCGGCGTGAGCAGCGGAAAGAGCTCGCGCCGGAATCGGACCTTCAGCGCCTCACGCTCCTCGGGCGTGAGATGGTCCCATGACCTGACCGGAAATCCCTGCTCCGCCAGGCGCGCGAGACAGTCGCCGATGCAGGCCTGCATCCGCGCCAGCAGCTCGCCTACCCGCGCTTCGTCCACATCCCCGCCGGACGCCATGTACAGCTCATCCAGATTGGCACTCACGATCGCGAGATAGCGCAGGCGCTCGAGCAGCGGGGTGCGCACGTCCTCGGCGACCGCGAGCACGCGCACGTTGAACTCGACCAGGCTCCGCGTCGGATCGAGCAGATCGGGGGCGGTCTCGCGCGCGCTCGCCGGCGTCGCCTGGGCGGGGTCTGTCGCCAACGACCACTCCGGCAGGAGCCGCGAGCGGGCGGCGACGGCGAACGCGGCGAGGGTGGCCGGGTCCCGCATCGTCGAAGTGCGGACGGCGTGAGCCAGTTCCCGCATCGGCATCCACTCGACCGCGGGAGCGCCGGGCGGAGACTGTCCGCGGCGGAGGCGCCGGGCGAGCCAGACCTCGAGGCTGGGCTGCTCGAGCGTCGGCGGTGTGCGGCCCAACAGGACGACGTCGGCCACCTTGGATCCGAGCCACTCCGCCAGTCCATGCCGCACAGCCTGCTCCCCGCTCCCCGGACTGACGGGAAGCCCGGGCGCGCCGCCGTGGCCGAGCAGGGCCACCCGGCCCTCGTCGAGCGCGATGACGGCGACGGCGCGACCGGAGTCGAGATCCCGAATCACGCTCTCCTGGCCCATCTGCCGGAGCAGGGTCCGCGCCCGCGCGAGCTTGGTCTGGAGCGAGGGCCGGAGCTGGTGGGCCTGCTCGAGCGCGCGCGCCAGCTCCTCCAGGTGCGGCCGTCCGGGCGAGAGCCGCCGCACCTTGAGTTCCTGGAACTCGCGCGTGAGCCGGCCGCTCCGGACGCTCACCCGGTCGTACAGGAACGCGACCCGCCCCGGGAGGTGCCAGGACCGGGTGGCGATCCGCGCCACGCGATCGATCTGGAGCTCGAGCCGCGGCTCCAGACGGGACGGGTCGACCAGCCCGCGCAACCTCCGGGCGGGCTCGCTGTCGCCTGCAAGAATGGCGGCCAGGTCGAGCGCGGGGGTCTCGGCCTCGAACTGCTCGCTCGGCCCCGCGACCGGCAGCCCGGGCTCCGCCAGGCCGAGGGTGATCGTGCGGCGGTCATCGGCGCCATACCGGATCCGGCAGGCGATCCCCCGCCCCGCGAGCGCCTTGTCCGCCGTGTCGACGTAGACGTCGCGGGAGAGCGTGCGCTCCAGCTTCCGCACCACCAGCCCGAGCGGGAGCGGCTCGGCCAGCAGCGCCGCCAGCAACTCGGGCGTGGACACGTCGCAGCGGAACTCGGCGGGACGCGGCACGGCTCAGTCCCCGAGCGCCGCGCGGCGGGCGCGCAGGCGCTCTTCGGCCGCCGCGCGCGCGCGCGCGAACCCCGACAGGAACTCGGGCCGGTTGCGAACCCGGTCGAACAGGCCCGACTGGAGCTGCCAGCGATGCAGCATCGGCGAGTGGGCCATGGAGCGCTCGAGCCAGTGCACCGAGCGCACGGCGTCCCCGCGCCAGGCGTAGTACGCGGCGAGGTCGGCGTACTGGTGAAGAAACGCGTAGTGCTCCTGGTCGAGCTCTTTCCCGAGCGAGTCGGTGAGGGCGGCGGCCTCGGCGCTGCGCCCGAGCTCCGAGAGGCACATCGCGCGCACCGCGACCCAGGGACCCTGGTCGCGTTCGGCGCAGCGCGCCGCCTGTCCCGAGAGCAGCTGGGCGTAGGCCTTGAGCACCGCGGTGACCCGCTCGTCGGCCGCCCCCGAGTTGCCGGCCCGCGCCTCGCGGAGCGCGACATCGTAGCGGCGGATGCCGATGGCGAGCGCCACGAGGGAGTGCCGCAGCCCCGGCGCCAGCGGGTCGAGCGCGACCGCGCGGCGCGCCTGCCCCAGGGCCGAGTCGCGCGCGCCGGCACGGAACAGCGCCCAGGCGTACGCCATCCGGACGTCGGCCGAATTCGGCAGCAGCCGTCGCGCCCGGAGAACGTCGGCGCGAACCACCTCATCCGGGTAGAAGGCGATCGAGCGCGCGTCGGCCCGCGCCCGATACGCGTCGCCCGACGCGGAGTCGCGGGCGACGGCGCGGCCCGCGAGCCGGAGCGCTTGCGCCAACTCGGTATAGGGATCCGCCTCGTTCCGCCAGCCGTACACCACCGAATTGGTGTGGGCCGCGGCGAGGCCGGCGAGCGCCTGCGGGTACGCCGAATCGAGCGCCACCGCCTCTTCGAACGAGCGGATCGCCTGCTGCAGGGCCTCCGGCGTCCGGCGTTCCAGCCAGTAGGTGCCCTTGAGGTAGGCCTCGTACGCCCCCATCCGGTCGGTGCGCACCGGCGAGTCCGGCATGGCGGCCACGTCCTCGGTGGCCAGCAGCGCACCCGCCACCTGGCGCGCGATCCGGTCCTGCAGCCGGAGCACGTCGTTCGCGGCGAGGGTGTACCTCTGGTGCCAGATGACCGTGTCGCGGCGCGTGTCCACCAGCTCGAATCTGGCTTCGATGCTGTCGCCGGTTCGCTCGAGCCTGCCGTCCAGCACGTGGCGGACCCCAAGAGTATCCGCGACCTGGCGCGCGGTGAGGTGGCGGTCCTTGAGGGCGACGGTGGAGGCGTTCGAGATCACCTTGAGCCCTTCGACCTGCGCCAGCCGGCCGATGATCTCTTCGCTCAAGCCCTCGCCGAGGTACTCGTCCTCACTGTTCGCGCTCGCGGTCGCGAGCGGCAGGACGGCGACCGACGGCATCGGTCCCCGAGGCTGCAGCGACCCGTCGCTCCGACGCCACGGCAGGGAGCGCGACAGGGCCAGCGCGAGGATCACGAGCGCCGCGGCGACGAGCAGGCCGCGCCCCCAGAGCGAGGGGCCGGCTTCGGCCAGCGGCGCCATGTCCGGTGGCACGGGCATCGGGGTGCTGACGCGCGCCGCCTCGCCCAGCGCGGCGCGAAGGGCGGCGGCCAGCTCGCCGGCGGATTGGTAGCGCTCTTCCGGCCGCTTGGCGAGCGCCTTCGCGACAATGTGCGCCACCTCCTCGGGCACCTCGGCGCGCAGGTCGCGCATGGGGGTCGGCTCACCCGTGGCCTGGCGCGCCAGGACCTCGCGCAGGTTGGTGCCGCCGAACGCCATCCGCCCCGTGAGCATCTCGTACAGCAGGCAGCCCGCGCTGTAGACGTCGCTGCGCGCATCGCTGGTCCCCGAACCGAGCGCCTGCTCCGGGCTCATGTATGCCGCGGTGCCGATCGGGAGCCCCCGGCCGGTCAGCGAGCTGCCGCCGGCGAGTCCGATCGCCCGGGCGACGCCGAAGTCCGAGACGATGGCGTGGCCGTTGGAGAGCAGGATGTTCTCGGGCTTGATGTCGCGATGGATGATGCCGCGGCGGTGGGCGTAGTCCAGCGCGTCGGCGACCTCGCGCGCGAGGACGAGCGCCTCGGGAATCGGGAGCAAGTCGGTCAGGAGCCGCTCCCGGAGCGTCTCGCCCTCGACGAACGGCATCACCGAGTACAACAGGCCGGCGGCCTCGCCCGAGTCGATGAGCGGGAGGATGTTCGGATGCTGGAGCTGGGCGGTTATGCGGATCTCGCGCAGGAAGCGCTCGCCGGCGACGGCGGTCAGGACGGTCGGACTCAGGACCTTGATGGCGACTTCCCGGCCGAGCTTGCGGTCGCGCGCCAGGTAGACCACGGCCATACCGCCGCGACCGACTTCGCGCTCCAGGACGTAGCGGTCGCGCAGCTCGCCCCGGAGCCGATCGATCAGATCGCTCATGATGCCCCGTCGGCCAGGTCGACACCGATCACGTGCGGCGCTCCGCCCGTCCGGAGGCTCTGCACCAGGCCATCGCCCGGCACGCTCTTCTTGAGCCGCACGCGATAGTGCAACCGGTGCTCGCCGTTTGCGCCCGGGACGGCGCGCACGAACTCCCAGCGCTTCGCCGACTCCTCCAGCACGGTCTCCGCCGCGCGCCGCGCGCCGTCGACCGCGCCGGTCACGCGGAGCTCGAGGGTGCGGAACTCCGGCGGCCGCTTGGGCTCCGCCGGCGCGGCCGGCGAGCGACCGCGCCGGCGCTGCGCCCGCTCGGACAGCGCATCGAGCTGGTCGGGCGTCAGCGACTTGAGGATCTGGTCGTCCACCAGCGAGACGAAGGCGCTGGTCCGGTTGGACAGCGCGAGCGCCCGCTCGAGCCGCCGGGCCGCGGGCGGGCCCTGCAGGTCGGCGGGACTGCGACCGAAGTCGGTGTACCAGAGGATGAGGATCACGATGTTGTACGTGATCGAGAGCGCGGCCGCGAACGGCACCGACTGGATGCCGGCGGCGAGTCCCACGCCGGTGGCGAGAAAGATGTAGACCGCGTCCTTGGTGTCGCGAAGCGTGTTGCGAAAGCTCACCGCGGCGACGATCCCGCCGAGGCTGAACGCCAGCGCGAGGCTGTTCTTCACCATGAAGACCACGCCGGCCACCACGATCGGCAGGATCACGAGAGTCTGCACCACGGACTGCCGGAAGCCCTTGCGCTGGCGGGTCATGATGTAGATCCAGGCCACGGGCAGCATCAGGGCGAAGGCCGACGCCATCGCGAACACCTCGGACAGCGGCAAGCCTGCCGGGGCGCTGAAGATCGGCGTCGGCTCACCGCCGCCGGTGATGACGGACTGCACCCCGGCGTCCAGCTCGGGTGAGGGCTGGAATCCGCCCATGACCAGCCGGTCCGCGCCCGGCACCAGCTGCACGAACAGCGCGGCGGCCCCGAACAGGAGCACGTAGTAGGCGATGACTCTGACGATCGCGCTGTCCGCCAGGCGGCCTAGAGTGCCGGTCGTGCGAATCGTGGCCATCGGGCCCCTCCGTCTTCATTGCCCGGACCCGTCAGGCCGACATTGACGGACCCTCTCGTTGTGTTAGCCTTTGACCACTAAACTGTGATGAACCGAGCGTTTGCGCCACACTAGGGAGCCCGCGGATGAGCGATCCTGCGCTGCTGGAAACCCGGGTGCCGGCCAGCCCGGCCGGGCGACCACGGGCCGCGGCCGCCGACGAGCTGCCCGACGACCTGCTCCGCGAGGCAACCCAGCGTCTCGGCATTCTCGCGCTGGTCTGGGCGGGGATGTTCGCCATCGGCATCCTCATGAACGACGTGATCGCGCCGCTGGTGGACCTGCCGATGCGCGACCTGATCCCCTGGGGACGGCCGGCCGACGTTGTCGCGGTGCTGAGTATCGGCGTCTCGCTCTGGCTCTGGCGCTACACCCGGCGGCTCACCTGCCGGCCGCGCCTGGCCCTCGACCTGGCGCTCCCCTACGAAGTGCTCCTCGCCTTCGGCATCGGGATCGTCAACCAATGGCAGCCGCACCGGGTGCTGGCGGGCCGGCTCTCGTGGATCTGCGTGCTCGTGCTGCTGTTTCCGATGCTGGTGCCCAACACGCCGAGGCGGACGCTGATCGCGTCGCTCGCCGCCGCGTCGATGGATCCGGTGGGTCTCGTCGTGGCCCACCTGCGCGGCCTCGAGATCCCGACGCTCGCGGTGATCCTCTGGAACTACCTGCCGAACTACGTCTGCGCGCTCATCGCCGTGATCCCGTCCAAGATCATGGCCCATCTGGGCCGGCAGGTGCAGCGCGCCCGCGAGCTGGGGAGTTACCGGCTGGTGGAGATGATCGGGCGCGGCGGCATGGGGGAGGTCTGGCGGGCCACGCACCGGATGCTCGCCCGGCCCGCCGCGATCAAGCTCATCAAGCCGGAGATCCTCGGCGCGCCGGGCGCGAATGGCGCCCGCGTGGTGGTGCAGCGGTTCCGCCGCGAGGCGGAGGCGGCGTCGTTCCTCCAATCGCCGCACACCATCCGGCTATACGATTTCGGCGAGACCCGCGCCGGCACGTTCTATTTCGTGATGGAGCTGCTCGACGGGCTCGACCTCGAGACCCTGGTCCGGCGGTTCGGCTCGCTCCCGCCCGAGCGCGTGGTGCACATTCTCCGGCAGGCCTGCCATTCGCTGGGCGAAGCCCATGAGCGCGGACTCATCCATCGCGACGTCAAGCCCGCCAACATCTACCTCTGCCGCCTCGGCCGCGAGTACGACTTCGTCAAGGTGCTCGACTTCGGGCTCGTCAAGTACGACCGGGACCAGTCGATCCTCGACACCGTCAAGGCCACCTCGGAGCTGACCACCGGCACGCCTGCATACATGGCCCCGGAGATGGCCAACGGCGACCCGGTGGATCGGCGCGCCGACCTCTACGCGCTCGGCTGCGTGGCCTACTGGCTGCTCACGGGCCACATGGTGTTCGAGGCCGAGAGCCCGCTCAAGATGCTCATTCAGCACATTCAGGCGCCGCCGGTGCCGCCGAGCGTCCGGAGCGGCAGGACGATGCCGCCGGCACTCGAGCAGCTGGTCCTGCGTTGCCTCGAGAAGGATGCCGATCGGCGTCCGGCCTCGGCCGACGACATCCTGGCCGCGCTCGAGGGCCTGGACCTCGCCCCGTCGTGGACACACGACCGGGCGCGCGAGTGGTGGGAGACGAACATAGAGGCGCCGGCGTCGCACCTCGTGGACGCGAGCCCGCGGGTGCTCGCCGTGCAGGCCACGTGATCCGCGGCGCGCTCCTCGCGCTTGCGATCGCGGCGGCCGCCCCGGCCCGCGCGTCCGAGAGTGTGCTCGCGCACTACGATCTCACGACCCCGGGCGACCGCTGGGAGCTGCCCAAGGAGCTCAACGAGATCAGCGGGCTCGCGGTCGACTCCAAGGGGCGGCTGTTCGCCCACGGCGACGAGCGCGCGATCATCTACCAGCTCGATCCCGCGACCCACCGTGTCGTCAAGCGCTTCGCCTTCGGCCGGCCCGCCCCGCGCGGCGACTTCGAAGGCATCGCCGTGGCGGGCGACCAGCTCGTCCTGACGACCAGCGACGGGGTGCTGTATCTGGGCCGCGAAGGCGCAGACGGCGAGGCGGTGCCGTACACCGTCCGGGATACCCGCGTCGGCCGCCGGTGCGAGGTGGAAGGGCTGGCGTACGAGCCGACCAACCGGTCGCTGCTCCTGGCGTGCAAGCTCGCGCGGATCGAGTCGCTGCGCGGGCGGGTCGCGGTGTTCGCATGGTCGCTCGAGCGGGGCGCCCTGGCGACGGCTCCGGCATTGCTCGTGCCGGTCTCGCGGATCACGCGCGCGCTCGGCGCTTCGACCTTGCATCCCTCAGACCTGACCCGCGATCCGTCGTCGGGGCACTACCTGATCGTCGCGTCACGCGAGCACGCGATCGTCGAGCTCACCGCGGCCGGGGAGGTGGCCGACGTGCGCCGCCTGCGGCACTCGCTGCACCGCCAGGCGGAAGGGCTCGCCTTCGCCGCCGACGGCGCGCTGCTCGTGGGCGACGAGGCGAGCGGCAAGCGCGCGACGCTCACCGTCTATCCGCGGGCGCACTAGCGACGCACGGCGGCACTGCGTTCGCGGCCGGCAGCATCTCCGCATAGACCTCCCGCGGCTCCCCCGCCCGGCTCGCCTCGATCACGCCGAGCCGGAGCCGCCCATCGCGCAGCAGATCCACGCGCATGAATCCCCCCTTCGCCAAGGCGAGGCGCGTCTCCGGCAGCCGCTGGAGCGCGCTCTCGTGGCCATAGATCCCCGCGCCGCTCACGGCCAGCAGCGGCGGCCGCCCGCGATCGAGCAGTTGGAGGCCGTGCTCGTGGCCGGCGGCATAGATCGCGGGCGGCGCGCAGGTGAATGCAGAGTCGAGCGCCGCGCGGAGACGGCGATAGGGACCGCCGTTCAGGTCCTCTGCACTCACGCCGAAGCTCCGTGCCACCGGCATCGCCGAGCCCAGGATGGGCAGCGGCACGAACAAGGCCGGATTCACGTAGCGCAGGGGAAAGAGGTGATCGAGAAGGGAGAAGTAACCCCCGTGCGGGCCGCCGGAGAGGAGCGGATGATGGCCCGCGACGATCACCTGCCGGCCCGCCGACTCGTGAAGCAGTTCCGCGAGCCGGGTCTCGACCTGTGAGGCTGTCCGTGTGGGGCATGCCGAGTCCTCACCCGGCTTCTCGTGCGGGAAGAGCCACCATTCGGTATCCAGCACCAGGAGACGCAGGCCGGCGCTGACATCCACCACTTCGGGTCCGGGGCAGCCATCCAACGGCAGCAACCGGGCGTGGCCCGCGCTCTCGCGCTCTACGAACCGGCCCTCGCGGCGGACGCGTACGAGCCCCTCGCGCCCCGAGCGATGCCAGTCATGATTGCCCGGGATAAATACGACGCGCACCTGGCGCGCGAAGTCCACCTGGGCACGGAGCCGGCGCGCGCTCTCGGGGAAGGTGTGATCGGCGCTGTCGGGCAAACCGAGCGGGTAGGCATTGTCGCCGAGGAACAACACGACGGTGGAATCCGGATGGTGGGCGAGGATGCGGTCGAGCGCCTGAAGCACGGGCTCGCCCTGAGCCTTGGGCGCACCCGCGTCGCCGATCAGCAGGACCGTCGCGCTGATCTCGCCGGTGGCGGCTGGCGCGGCGGCAGTGGCTGGAATGATGCGCGCCGCGCAGCCCGAAAGCGCAAGCACCGACAGCGCGAGGCGCGCGGCACGCCCGCGGGTGCGTCGATGGAGGCGGGACTGCGGGCGGGGCATGGGTCGCAATCTCGGCCGGTACGAAGCAGTCGGGAAGTGGCTCCGCGGGCCCGGCTATTGCCCATGTCGCCGACCGCGGCCGGTCCTTGCACTGGCTGCGCGGCTCCTCGACCCCCCTGACCCGGATGCGCGCTTTCATGGCTAAGTGGCTTCGCCGCTGGCGGTTGTCGGAGACCGGCCAGGGCCTCGTCGAGTACGCCCTGATCATGTCCATTGTGGCTGTCGCGCTCATGGCGGTGTTGCTTACGCTCCGCAACGCCGCCGGCAATGTCTACGACGGCGCCAGCAACACTGTCGGCCAGGTCGAGGGCTGCGGTTACACCTCGAGCGCGTCCTCGTGTCCGGGCACCAGCAGCGGCGGGACGGCGGGAGACGCAGGGGGCGGTCAGGGAAATGGTGGGAACGGGAATGGCAACGGAAACGGGAATGCGAACGGCGGCGGCAGCAGCGGGAATAACGGCGGCAACGGGAACGGCAACGGGAACGGCAACGGCGGCGGGAACGGTCAGGGCAACAACGGGAACGGCAACGGCAACGGGGGCGGAAATGGCAGCAACGGGAAGGGCGGCGGGAAGGGCAACCAGCCCTAGGGCAACCAGCCCTAGCTGAGCGCGGCCCGGTTCCCGACCGGTATGCGACTCGCTTCCGGCAGACCCACATTCCATGAGCGCGTCATCCGCGCCGACCGGCGCGCCACGCGGCCTGCTCTCGGCGCGCTCAACTACGCCGGGACTGGCCCCTGTCCGACTCGAGCATCGAGCTCACGGTGTTCACCAGCTGGTCCGGTCCGAAGGGCTTCTGCAGAAACGGGCTCACCTTCCCCGCCTCGCCGTAGCCCGACATGAACAGGACCGGGATGTCGGGCCATTCCTCGCTCAGGCATCGGGCCAGCTCATATCCATCCAGCACGGGCATGCCGAGGTCGGTGACCACGAGATCCACCCGCCCGGAGTGAGCGCGGAGCAACCTCAACGCCTCCTCTCCGTGGGCCGCCTCGAGCACCGTGTACTTCGCGCCGGCCAGGGCACGGGCGGCCATGGCCCGGACGGTGAGCTCGTCCTCAACGATCAGTACCCCCCGGCCCGCACCGTTGGCCGACGAGTCGTCGACCTTGGAGGAGTCGACCGGGAGCCTGTCAGAGGCCACGGGAAAGTAGAGCGAGAACGTTGCGCCCTTCCCCGGCGCGCTGGCGGCGCGAAGAAACCCTCCGCTCTGACTCACGATGCCATCGACGACGGAGAGTCCGAGGCCGCTTCCGAAGCCGATGTCCTTTGTCGTGAAGAACGGCTCGAAGGCGCGCTCGAGCGTGGCCGCATCCATGCCGTGACCGGAATCCTTCACCACGAGCCGGACATAGCCGGACGGATCGGAACCGTCCGACGGCGTCGGGCGCTCGGCCGCCGGGTCATTGGCATCCCCGGTGGCGATGGTGAGGCGCCCGCCTTGAGGCATCGCGTCGCGGGCGTTGAGCGCCAGGTTCAGCAGTACCTGCTCCAGCTGCCGCGGATCCGCGCGCACCCGGCGGCTCTGTGACTCGAGCTCCAGCACGAGCTCATGGTGCTCCACGAGCAGGCGGCGAAGCACCGGCGCGAAGCCTTCGACGAGACGGTTGAGATCGACGTCTTCGATCCGAAGCGCCTGGCGGCGCCCGAACGCCAGGAGCTGCTGCGTAACGGACGCGGTGCGCTCCGCGGCCTGGCGGATGGACTCCAGATCCTCGCGCGCCCGCTCCGACAGGTCCCCGCGCTTCAACAAGAAGTGCGCGGCGCCCAGGATCACCAGCATCTGATTGTTCGCCTCATGAGCGACGCCGCCGGCCAGTTGGCCGATGGCCCGTTGCCGCTCGGTGTCGCGGAGCCGCTCGCCGGCCAGCTTCTTCTCGGTCACGTCGCGCTTGATGGAAGCGACGCCGGTGATGGCTCCCGAGGCATCCCGCACGGGTGAGACGCTGAGCGAGATCCAGATCCGGCGTCCGTCCTTGCGGAGCCGCTCGGCCTCGCGGTACTCGACCGTCTCACCTCGACGCAGGCGATCGAGGATGTTCTCCTCCACGGACCGGAGCTCGTCGGGAATCAAGCGGAAGATGGACTCGCCGACCATCTCCTCGGCCCCATAGCCGAAGATCCGCTCGGCCGCCGGGTTCCAGCTCGTCACCACCCCGTCCAGCGTCTTGCCGATGATCGCATCGGTCGAGGAGTCGATGATCGCGGCGAAGCGGGCCTTGGCTTCGGCCATGTGTTTCGCCGCGACCTCCGCCCCCGCCGCCACCGCCGCCGCTTTCACCGCCTCCCCTTCCGCGAGCGCGGTGGCCTCCAGGGCCCGGACGGCCGCCCGCTCGGCCAGGGCTCGCAGGCGCGCGTTTTCCTCGGCCTGCCGCTCAGCGCGCCAGCGCTGCCGGTACACCGAGCCTGCGACCCAGGTGAGGGCCGTCGCGAGCACCACGAACTGGCTCATCCGGGTGAGGCCGGCGGCACCGGTGAGCAGGTTCGGGAAGAACGCGTATCCCAGCGCACTCAGCACCGATGCGAGGACGCCCGGCCCCCAACCGCCGTAGAGCGCAGCGACCGCCACGGCCAGACTGAACGGCGGCACCGCGGTCGGTGCTATCCAGTGGATCGTCCTGGTCGCGACGATGATGACGGCGGGGGCGAGGGCCGCGACGAGGTACCTGAGCACCGGCCGCGGGGGTGTCCGCGCGAGTCTGTGCTGCTCCGGTCGATCCGGCCGGGGCATCGGTGGCGGCGTGGCACTGAGCTCAGTCATCCGTCCTGGCCTTCGCATGGAGGCATACGATTGGAAGCACTCGTGGGAGCGGAGCGGACGCACCTCAAGCGTAGCGGCGTCCCCCTCCTCCGCACAACGCACGGAAACGTCTCGGCGACTTCGTCGAACAGGGGGTCGAGTCACCACCACGCGCGGATCCAGCCGGCGGCCCGTGACCGAACGCCGAACGCCCTTGGGAGAGAGCGCAGAAGACCATTAATAAACGAGATGAAGGAAGCCTCGCAACTCCATTGGAGCGCGAGGCTTCGCAAGATAGCGTGGGCGGGACTCGAGCTTGCGGACCCGGCATTGTGAGTTCGGGCGACTCCCTCGCAGATTCGGGCCCTCCCTCGGAGGAAGCGCCGTAGTGCGCCACGCTGCGCCGGGAAGCCTGCTGGTCGACGGTGCCAAGGGAGGTGCCCAGCAATTGACCCGCCGATGTCCAGCTCTCCACGAGCGCACCCTAACCATGGCGCCCCCTTCCCCGCTGGCCAGCCCCAGCCTGCGCTGGCTCGTTTGTCACTGAGAACGTCACTGCGCCGCGCAGGGGTGCTACCGGCCTCCCTGGTGTATGAAAGGATTGCGTGCTTGCATTTGTGTCGGATGACATCGCCGTGCACTGTTTCACCGGCCGTGACCGTTACGTCGCATCGGCCCCTATCGGACCGCCAGACGGCCCCTAGATTCCCCCCGAGCTTCGTCTCGAGCGTGCGAGGCAAAGTACTCGGCGGACGACGTGATCAGCCGCGAGTGTTGTCAGTGCAGCGCACTGCGAAGGACCCAACCGGTGAGTCGTGAGCGGCGTCGCCGCTCAAAGTGAGAAATTATGGCGAAACCGAGACCGGCCCCAGCGAAAAGGCCTTCCGATCAGATGACCTTGATGAACCTGACTGCCGGCAAATGGGTTAGTCAGGCGATCGCGGTCGTTGCCGAGCTTGGCATTGCAGACCTCCTCAAGGACGGGAACAGGACCGCCGCCGACATTGCGCGGACGGTGAACGCTTCGGAGGACGGTGTCTATCGGCTGCTCCGCGCCCTCGGGAGCGTTGGACTCTTCTCCGAGACCGGAAACCGGAGATTCCGGCTCACTTCCCTCGGCAGACTACTCCGCAGAGCCTCGTCCCAGGCGCTCGGGGGTTATGCGCGATTCACGGGGGACCAGAGCACGTGGCGCCCGTGGGGCGAGCTTCGGCATAGCGTGCGGACCGGTGAGCCCGCGTTCGACCATGTGTTTGACATGCCCATTTTCGAGTACTACGCGAAGACGCCAGAATCTGCAGCGGTGTTCGACGCGGCGATGACCTCCATCAGCACCTTAGAGTCAAAGGCTGTGGTTGCCGGATACGACTTTGCCGGGGTCAACACGCTGGTGGACGTAGCCGGCGGACACGGCCTCATGATCGCGACCATTCTGAAAGCGAAAAGAAGGATGCGCGGGATCCTGTTCGACCTGCCGCATGTGACCGCTGGGGCGTCCGCGTTGCTCCAGAGGCTGGGCGTGGCCCACCGTTGCCAAATTGTCAGTGGCGACTTCTTTGCGTCCGTTCCGGAGGGGGGCGATGCCTACATCATGAAGCACATCATCCACGACTGGGATGATGATCGGGCAAGTCAGATCCTCCAAAACTGCCACCGCGCGCTCCGGCCCGGCGGGAAACTGCTGATTGTCGACGCGGTCATCCCGCCCGGCAACAGGGCACACTTCGGCAAGCTCCTGGATCTTGAGATGCTGGTGCTCACACCACGTGGTCGAGAGCGTACCCTGGCGGAGTTCCGGGAGCTGCTGAAGCGATCCGGGTTCAGGCTTCGCCGCGTCGTTCCCACCGAAACTCACCTCTCGGTGGTGGAGAGCGTAAAGGTTTGAGTGCTCGTCGTCGGCCTTTGGCGCGAGTCGATCAGCGGTGCATTTTCCTCGCCTACGGCCAGTCGAACGAATGCCACCGTGGTCAACCTAAGAAGGCGGTATGGCCTCTTCCCCAATCAGCTCGGCGCGACCTGTTGTGCTCGTAGTGGACGATGAGCCGGTGGCGCTGGCGGTGCTCCAACGATCGTTGGAACCGCACTATCACGTGCTCACCGCGGCCGACGGCTTGGAGGCGCTAAACGTGATCGAGGCCTGGGGTCCGATCATCCGGGTAGTGGTCACCGACGTGCGCATGCCTGGGCTGTCCGGCCCGGCCTTGGCGGCACACCTGGCGCGCTTGAATCGCTCTCCCGCCATCCTGTTCGTCTCTGGCTTTACCGACCCGGATGTGCCGGGGGAGGTGCTCTCCAAGCCTTTCCAACCCGACGCGCTGCTCAGCGCCGTCTCCCGGCTCCTCGAGAGCCAGGAGCACAGCGGAAGTCACTCTGATTGACCTGTCCTTGAGCGGCTCCAGGCGGTCTGGGCCCGTCCAATAACATGGCCCACCGACGGGCCGATGGGATGGCTTCAAGACCCAAACGACCGCAGGCCCCTGCGGAGATGACAAGGCTGAGGGGATCAAGGACGCCACGTCAGCCCTCCGCGAGCACCTCCGAGAAGGCATCTTCACCAGAGCTGGGCCGCAGCGCTTGCTTGTCCGGGATACCGCGAATCTCGGTGCTGTTGAGGTCTACCGTATGTCCCCTTCAGGCAGCAGACGAGATAGTTGGTATTCGGCCCGTCTGACCCAGGCTTTCTTGCCGTGCTCGGTGGTACCCGCAAATCGGGCCCCGCAGACTTGGGGATCATCACAGGGCTCGATCGGTGGGCGGTCCGCGAAGCGCACCGGCAGCGGCTTCGCGCGCTGGGGCTCGAGGGCTACCGGCTCCATGATGCGCGCCGCCACTCGGCGGTCCGGATGGCCCGCGCCGGCGCCCCGTTCGAGCTCATCGCCCGGCTGCTCGGGCACCACGACGTGGCGGTGGTGGCGAAGGTCTACGGTCGCTCAAGCCGGACACGGAAGAGCGTGGTCGCTGGGAGAAAATCGCCGCGCCGCGCGACGCGGAAAAATGGCCGGCTTGGGGTGCCACTGGGGGTGCCGCCGCAGCTGAAATCTTCAGAACCCACATGAAGAAAGCCTCGCAACTCCATGGGAGCGCGAGGCTTCGCAAGATAGCAGGGGCGGGACTCGAACCCGCGACCCCGGCATTATGAGTGCCGTGCTCTAACCAGCTGAGCTACCCTGCCCCAACCGCGCCGAACTCTAACTCCGCATTTGCGCCCGCGCCACCTGCGCCTCGCGTCTGGACCGCAGACCTGACACTGGCGTCAGGGCGCGGTGCTGTCCGGCGGCACCAGGCGATACAGCAGCTCCCCCCGCCGAATCATCCCAAACCGCTCGCGCGCGACCCGCTCCTGCACCCGGGGGTCGCGCTCGATGGCCGCGGCGTCCCGCGCCAGCGAGTCCACCACCTGATGCAGCCGCTGCACCTGGTCGCGCTCGCTGGCCTCCTGGCGGCGAAGCGCGACCAGGTCGGTGGTGGCGTACTCGCCACCCTGCACCGCGAAGTAGAGCGCGAAGGCAAGTGCTGCGAGCGCGGCCCAGCCCGCCCGGCTCACAGCGGGTAGAGATCCCGTCCCGGATAGTGCGCCAGGTCGCCCAGCTCCTCGGCGATGCGGAGCAACTGGTTGTACTTCGCGATCCGGTCCGAGCGGCTCGCGCTGCCGGTCTTGATCTGGCCCGCGCCGGTGGCCACCGCGAGGTCCGCGATGAAGGTGTCCTCGGTCTCGCCGGACCGGTGCGAGATGATGACGCCGTAGGCGCTGCCCTTGGCGAGCTCGATGCACTGAAGCGTCTCGGTCAGGGTGCCGATCTGGTTCACCTTCACGAGGACGGCATTCCCCACCCCTTCCTCGATGCCGCGGCCGAGCCGGTCGACGTTGGTGACGAAGATGTCGTCGCCGACGAGCTGGACCCGCTCGTGCAGGCGCTCGGTGAGCAGCGCCCACCCGGCCCAGTCGTTTTCGGCCAGGCCGTCCTCGATGCTGACGATCGGGTAGCGGTCCACCCAGCCGGCGTAGAGATCCACCATGGCCTCGGCGGCGCGCCGGCTGCCGTCGCCCTTCTTGAAGACGTACTCGCCATCCTGATACAGCTCCGACGCGGCGACGTCGAGCGCGATCGCCACGTCCTTGCCCGGCTCGTAGCCGGCGCTCTCGATGGCCTGCATGACGACGTCGAGCGCGGCCTCGTTCGACGGCAGCATCGGGGCGAAGCCGCCCTCGTCGCCGACCGCGGTCGAGAGGCCCATCTTGCCGAGGACCTTCTTCAGTGTATGGAACACCTCGACGCCGATGCGAAGGCCCTCCGGAAAGGTCTCGGCCCCGATCGGCACGACCATGAACTCTTGCGCGTCCACGTTGTTGGAGGCGTGCGCGCCGCCGTTCAGGATGTTCATCATCGGCACCGGCAGCACCCGCGCCATCGGCCCGCCGAGATAGCGATAGAGTGGCAAGCCGCAGTCCTGCGCGGCCGCGCGCGCCACGGCCAGGGATACGCTCAGGATCGCGTTGGCGCCGAGCTTGCTTTTGTTGGGCGTGCCGTCGGCGTCCATCATCTCGGCGTCGATGGCGATCTGGTCGGCCGCGGCCATGCCCTCGAGCCGGGGCCCGAGCACTTCGTTGACGTTGCGCACGGCCTCGACCACGCCCTTCCCCAGATAGCGGCGCGCGTCGCCGTCGCGCAGCTCGACTGCCTCGTGCTCGCCGGTCGAGGCGCCGCTCGGCACGGCGGCCCGGCCCTGCGCGCCGCTCGACAGCACCACGTCGGTCTCGACGGTGGGGTTGCCTCGACTGTCGAGGATCTCGCGGGCGTGCACCTCGATGATCGTGCTCATGATTCCTCTGGTTGGGAAACGGGCGCAACCTAGCGGACGCGGTGGACCTCGTCAACGACGCCGGCGCGAGAAATGATCGTAGCCCGCCAGCGCCACCGAACTGCCCGCGAGTGTCGCCTGCACGCCCGCGCCGCGCCGCACCTGACCCACGCGCGTGAGGTCGAGACCGGTCACGCTCCGGAACGCCAGCGCGTCCTCGGCGACGAAGGACTCGGGCAGCGCCACCAGCAGCTCATATTCCTCGCCACTCTCGGCGGCGAACTGCGCCGGCGGAACACCGAGCCGTCCAGCTTCCGCTTCGGCCGGCGCCGCGACGGGCACCCGGTCGAGCTCGAGGGCCATGGCGGCGCCGGAGGCCGCGGCCAGGTGAGCCGCGTCGGCACCGAGGCCATCGCTCACGTCGATCATTGCGCCGGCGCCGTGGCGCGCGAGCCAGCGCCCGGCGTGGATCCTCGGCACCGGATGCGCGAACGCCCGGCGCGCCTCGTCGCCGGGCCGGTCGCCCCGCTGCCAGGCCTCGAGCGCGGCGCGCGCGGCGCCCAGCGCGCCGGTGACCCAGAGGCCGTCGCCGGGCCGGGCGCCGGCGCGCGTCACCGGCGCCGAGGCCCAGCCCAGCACGGTCACGGCAAGGCTCCAGACCGCGCCAGCGGAGAGATCGCCGCCGACCACCCGCGCGCCGACCTCGGCCGCCGCCGCCCCGGCGCCGGCCATGGCGGCCACCAGGTCGTCATCACTTGCGTCGTCGGGCACGGTGAGCGCGACGAGCACGCCGGCCGCCTCGGCGCCATCGGCGGCCAGATCCGAGAGCGCGGCGGCAGTGGCGCGCCAGCCGATCTCCTCCAGCGACAGCCAGTCTCTTCGGAAGTGGACGCCCTCGACGCTGACGTCGGTGCTGGCCACGAGCAGCGCGTCGGCGGGGACGAGGACCGCGCAGTCGTCGCCCAGTCCGCTGGCCCGCTGGCCCAGCGCGGCGGCGATGCGGCGCACGCGATCGAACTCCGGTCCGGGGCCGAGCGCGCTCGACTGTCCCGGGAGGTGCGGCGAGGTCACGGCCGGATGGCGTCGAGCCGGAAGCGCACCAGGCCGGCGTCGCTCGCGACCCAGAGGTAGTCGTGATCGACCGCGAGATCGTTGCTGGCCCCGGGGAGGTCGCCCGCCCGGAGCGGGCGAAGCGGCGGAGTGGAGAGCCGGGCGAACGCGACGCCCCGGTCCCCCGCGACCCAGAAGCCGGGCCCGTCGGGGGTGAACGCGACCAGGCCGCCGAGGATGCCGCTGAGATTGGGGCCGAGGGTCCAGCCGTGGGTGCGCGGGTCGAGCCAGAGCATCTCGTCGCGGGTGAGCGCGACGACGGTGTCGGCCAGCGAGGAGAGCGCGATCACCGGCGCCTGCAGCGATGCCGAGGCCAGTCCCTGCGGACGCACGAGGTCCTGCTGCCCCGGCAGCGCCAGCAGCACGCCGCGCTGGGTGCCGACCCACACCGAGTCGCCGGTGGGAAGCACGGCGAGCGCCGGATCGGCGAACCGCGGCGCCAGCCGCTCGACGCCCAGCGAGTCGTCGACCCGGACCAGACCGCGGCGGGTGCCCACCGTCAGGCGGCCCTGGCGCGAGACCACCGCGTAGACCCGGCTGTCGGGCAGCCCGCGACTCTCGTCCAGCAGGTCCACGCGGCCGTCGGCGGTCGCGATGCGGGCGAGCCCGCGGTCGGTCGCGGCCCAGAGCGCCGTCCCCTGTCCCACCAGCCGCCGGACCGCCGCGAACGGAAGCCCCATCGCGGGCAACCCCTGCAGGCTCCGGAACTCCTTGAGATCGCGCTCGACGAATGTGAGCGCGGCCTCGGACTGCGCCGTCCGATTGCCCGCGGCCCAGACGCCGTCCGGCCACGAGAACACCGCCCCGACGACCGGCGACCGCAGCCCGAACGGCAGCCGCTCCGGCAGGCCGGCACCCTCCGGGACGAAGAGCAGCCCAACGCCGGAAGTGCCGAGATACCACCCCAGGTTGTCGGCCGACCTGGCGGCTGAGGTATAGCGCGCGACGCCGAGGCGCGCGTCGACCAGGATCTGGGCCGCGTTGGCCTGGAGCGCCGGATTGGTCCGCAGCACGTCCTCGACCCGCGCCGGCGCGATGGGGCGCGTGGGCGCGCGCGCCGGCGAGGGCGCGATGCCGCCGCGCGGCAGGAGCAGCCAGCCGGCCCGGCTCCGGATGTAGAGGCCCGGAGTTGGATCGTTGCCGTCGAACGCAATGGCGAGCACGCCGCCCGGGACCACGCCCTGGTCCCAGAGCTGGAGCTCCGGCTGGAAGTGCACCCAGCCGTCGGAGCGTGCGAGCCAGAGGGAATTGTCGAGCGGGTCGATCAGGGAGCTGGTGACCTGCGCGAGCATCGCCGGGTCGGGCGGATCGTAGGGACCCTGCCACTGGTGGAACTGCGGATTCCAGACGAGCACCGCGCTCGGCGAGCTGGCGTACACCCGGTCGATCGCGGCGGCGACGGAGGTGATGCGGGTGAAATCGCCGATGACGGTACGATCCTCGGGCCGCCAGTCTCGACTCGGGGCCTGGGCCTGGGCCGGCAGCGCGAGGGACGCGAGAAGGAAACCCGACAGGACGGGACGCATGAGGGGCAATCTACCCGGCCGGAGAATGGAGTGTACCGGGGCGTGGAAGCAGGGGCAGCGTCAGGCGCGCGGCGTCGAACCACTGATGGGCATCACGGGCGCTCGTTACCGGCATGTTGTCAGTCGTAACCTTCATCCCTGAGCCGCATCAGACCGTCTGCGGCCGCGCGAGCTCGAGCAGCAGTGGCGGCCGCGCGACCGGCGGCGCCAGACGGAGCACCTCCCACTCGCGCCAGAGATCGGGCAGCGCCGCCACGACGTCCATGGGGCGGAGCGTCCGGGCGCTCGACCGCCGCGCGGCGAGATCGGCGGCGCGGCCGAGCGCCTGGGCGCCGAACGCGGCCGCGATCTCGGGCGCGAGCTGCTGCGCGAGGGCGGTGCCGACGAGCCCGCTGAGGACATCGCCGCTGCCGCCGGTGGCCAGGCCAGGGTTGCCCGCGGCCACGGTGAGCGGCGCGCGGCCGGCGCGGACCACCACGGTCGGCACGCCCTTGAGCAGCAGCACCGCGCCCGCGCGCTCCGCCCCGGCCACGGCCGCCGCCCAGGGATCGAGCTCACGCACGGGCGCGAGATCGGGAAACAGCGTGCGGAATTCGCCCGGATGCGGCGTCAGCACCATCGGCCGTCCGGCGGCGAGCGCGTTCACCTCGTCCATGGCGTCCTGAAAGGCGACCAGCGCGTCGGCATCGAGCACGACCGCCTTCGCGACTCGCGCGCAGCGCCGTCACCAGCGCGCGGCGTCCGGGCGCGCGCCCAGGCCCGGGCCCGCCACGAGCACGTCGGCGCGCGCCACCAGCTCGAGCAGCGCCGCGGTGGGCTCCTGGTCGAGCGGATGCGCGAACGTCTGGAGGTCGGGCTCCGTCTGCCGCAGCGCGGCCACCGACTCGGGAGGCGCGACAACGTGCACCAGGCCCGCACCGGCACCGAACGCGGCCCGCCCCGCCATGCGCGCCGCCCCGACCATGCCCGGATCACCGCCGAGCACGACCACCCGGCCGCGCTCCCCCTTGTGATCGCGGCTTCGAAGCCGGCGAAGCCACTCCGCGGCCTGGCGGTCCGTGACGAGCACCGGCCAGCCCGGATCGGGCGCCGGGTGTCCGATGTCGACCACGACGATCTCGCCCACCTCGTCGCGCGCCAGCAGATGGCCCCGGCGCACACCGCCGAAGGTGACGGAGAGGTCTGCCCTCGGCGCGCCGTGGACGATCCCCGATTCGAGATCCACGCCGGTCGGGCCGTCGATCGCGACGAGCGGAACGTCCAGGTCGTGGACCCGCTCCAGCAGCGCCGCCATCGGCGCCCGCGGTGCGCCGCGCGCGCCGGTGCCGAGCAGCGCGTCGACGACCACGCCGACGCTGGGCCAGGGCCCGTCGGGGGCCAGCTCCCGCACGCCTTCGCCGCGTGCGCGCGCGGCCATCTGCTCGCGGAGCTCGGCGCCTGGTCCCGGCGGCCCCGTCACCCACACCGGCACGTCGAGCCGGTGGAGCGCCCGCGCCAGCACCCACCCGTCGCCGCCGTTGTGGCCGGGGCCCGCCGCGACGAGCACGCCGTCCCGAAGCCGGTGCGCGTGGCGCGACGCCAGCACCGCCGCCGTCGCGCGGCCGGCGCACTCCATCAGGGTCGCGAGCGCGACGCCGCCCGAGACGGCGGTCGCGTCCCAGGCGGCGGATTGTTCCGGCGAGAGCACGGGCAGGAGCGGCATCGGTGGGGAGCGGAGGCCCGGAGGCCGCCGCGCTACTTGTAGCTCTGTCCGATCGCCCGCCCGAAGGAGATCTCGCCGTTATCGATGCGGAGATTGAAGCCGCACTCGGGATTGGTGCAGACCCACGCCTTGTAGGTGATCGGCGCGCCTTCGCGGCCGTAGTCGGAGAGCGGAATGAGGGTTCCCTGCGAGCACTTCTTGCATGCCGGCCACTCGGTCTTGTCCATGTGCCCCCCCGATGACTGACCCCGTCCCCGGTCAGGCGCCACGCACGCCAGACCATTGGTAGACGTCGCCGAAGGCGTCGGCGAAGTCGTACACCCGCTCGAAATCCCCTTCCTGGTCGCCCGGCTGCGTGACCAGCAGTCCCACCTCCACCAGCGTGAAGACGATGCGGCCGAAGTCCTCGGTGCGCGAGATGCCCCAGTGCGCGAGGACGTGCGGAGCCAGCAGACCGAACTGCTCGCGCGCGAAGTCCCGGCATGCCCACGCGAGCTCGGCGCCCGTGATGTGGCGCCGGGCCTCCAGACGGGACTGCAGGTACTCGATGGTGGCGAGCACGAACAGGAAGCCGCGCTCGTGATACGGGCCGCCGCGCGCCCGGATGCGCGCGAGTACGTCGTCGGCGAACTGCAGCTCGTTCACGCGGACGCCGGCTCCAGAGCTCGGGCGGGGCGCCGTACGCGGCCCGCGGGCGTGCCGGGCGCGTACAGCGGGAAGGTGGAGGTCAGCTCCTCGACCTCCGCCTTGACCCGGCCGAGCGTCGTCTCGTCCGGGTGGGTGAGCGCGCGGTCGATCAGCTCGGCCACCCGCACCATCTCGGCCTTGCCCATGCCGCGCGTCGTGAGCGCAGGCGTGCCGAGCCGGATGCCGCTGGTGACGAACGGCGACTGCGGGTCGTCCGGGATGGTGTTCTTGTTGACCGTGATGCCGGCCTGGTCGAGCGTCTTCTCCGCCACCTTGCCGGTGAGCCCCTTGGGGCGCAAGATCCACCAGCATCAGGTGAGTGTCGGTCCCGCCCGGAGACGATGGCGAACCCGCGCTCGACCAGGGCATCCGCGAGCGCCTCGGCGTTCTCCACGACCTCGCCGCGCGTAGACGCGGAAATCGGGCGTGAGCGCCTCGCCGAAGGCGACCGCCTTGGCGGCGATCACGTGCTCGAGCGGGCCGCCCTGGGTGCCGGGGAACACCGACTTGTCGATGGCCTTGGCGTGCTCGGCGATCGAGAGGATGAGCCCGGCCCGCGGACCGCGGAGCGTCTTGTGGGTGGTGCTGGTGACCACCTGGCGCGTGCGGCACCGGCGAGGGATACACCCCACCGGCCACCAGGCCGGCGAAGTGCGCCATGTCCACCAGGAAGATCGCGCCGACCTCGTCGGCGATCGAGCGGAACGCCGCGAAGTCGATGATCCGCGCGTACGCGCTGCCGCCGGCGATGATCAGCTTGGGCCGCTCCCGCGCGCGCCTGCTCGCGAACGACGTCGTAGTCGATCCGACCCGTGGCCGGATCGACGCCGTAGTGCACCGCGTGCCAGATGACGCCGCTGTGGTTCACGGCCGCGCCGTGCGAGAGGTGCCCGCCGTGCGGGAGCGACATCCCCATGATGGTGTCGCCCGGCTTGATGACGGCCATGAACGCGGCGAAGTTGGCCTGCGCGCCGGAGTGCGGCTGCACGTTGGCGTGCTCGGCGCCGAAGAGCTGCTTGAGCCGGTCGATGGCCAGCTGCTCGACCTCGTCCACCACCTCGCACCCGCCGTAGTAGCGCCGGCCCGGGATAGCCCTCGGCGTACTTGTTGGTCAGCGGCGTGCCCATGGCGTCGATGACCGCCCGGCTGGCGAAGTTCTCGCTCGCGATCAGCTCGAGGCCGTGCTGCTGGCGCCGCAGCTCCCGGTCGATGAGGCCGGCCACCGTGGGATCGGCGTCACGCAGCGACGCGTTGTGATCGAGGCTCATCCCTGCTCCTGGTCGATTTTTGCCACTCGGCGGCCATGGCGCCCGCCGGCGAATTCGGTCGCCAGCCACGTCTTCAGGATCTCGATCCCCTCATCCCCGCTCACGAACCGGGCGGGAAGCACCAGCACGTTGGCGTCGTTGTGCTCCCTCGCCAGCCGCGCGATCTCGGGCGCTCCAGGCCACCGCCGCGCGCACCCCCGGATGCCGGTTGGCGGCGTACGCCATCCCCAGGCCGGTGCCGCAGAGCAGCACCCCGCGCCGCAGCCTCGTGGCGCTCCACACGTCCCGCCACCGTCATGGGCGAAATCGGGATAATCGACCGACGCCGTACCGGTGGTGCCCAGGTCGAGCGGCTCGTACCCGAGCGAGCGGAGCTCCTCGACCAGCCGCGCCTTCAGCTCCACGCCAGCATGGTCCGATCCGATGGGAATGACTTCAGGCATCTGGGTCTAATGTATAAGAATTGGCGCAAGGGGGGGAGACGGAGAAGATGAAGAGGACGGCAAAGGACGGCGGTTCCAGATTCGGCTGTCCCTCTCCGTCCACTCCATCCTTTCCGTCATCTCCGTCCTTCCCCACCCATCCACATCCGGTCCAGCCCCGCGACCGCCGCGATCCGCTCCTCCGCCAGCCGATCGGCCGCGCGGTAGGTCGGGATCCGCTCGCGCCTGGCGATCTCGAAGATCCTGAGCAGGGTATCGTAGATCTCGCCGGCCTTCTTCTTCGAGCGCTCGTGGGGCCAGCGGTGGATCTCGCCGTAGACGTTGATGACCCCGCCGCCGTTGATGACGTAGTCCGGTGCGTACAGGATGCCGCGCTGCTCGAGCAGGTCGCCGTGGCGGTCCTCGGCGAGCTGATTGTTGGCGCCGCCCGCGATGACCTCCACCTTGAGCCGCGCCAGGGTGTCGTCGTTGACCGTGGCGCCGAGGGCGCAGGGCGCGTAGACGTCGGCCGCGACGTCGTAGATCGCCTCGGGCGCCACGGTGGTGGCGCCGGTCTCGCTCACGACCCGGCGGACCTTCTCCGGATCGATGTCGGTGACCACCAGCTTGACGCCCTCCGCGTGAAGGTGGCGGCAGAGGTGAGTGGCGACGTTGCCGCATCCCTGCACCGCCACCGTCCTGCCCGCTGAGGCTGTCGCTGCCCCACTTGGCCTTCGCCGCGGCCTTCATCCCGACGTACACCCCGTAGGCCGTGACCGGCGACGGGTCGCCGCTCAGGCCCGACCAGGCCCGCCACGTGGTCCGTCTCCAGCTTGATGTACTCCATGTCGGCCGGGCTGGTGCCGATGTCTTCGGCCGTGATGTACCGGCCGCCGAGGGTCTCGATGAACCGGCCGTGGGCCCGGAACAGCGCCTCGCGGTCCGCCCGCTTGTTGTCGCCCACGATGACCGACTTGCCGCCGCCCAGGTTGATGCCCATGACGGCGGATTTGTAGGTCATGCCCCGCGCGAGCCGCAGCGCGTCGGTGATGGCCTCGTCGGTCGAGGCGTACTGCCAGAACCGGGTGCCGCCCGAGCGCCGGCCCGAGCGTCGTGTCGTGGATGGCGATGATGCCGAAGTAGCCGCAGCTCGGGTCGTGCGACAGCAGCACCTGCTCGTGGCCCGAACGCGTGCATCGAGGCGAGGATGTCCATCGGATCTCCGGAGATGTGAGCCCTGCCGACGCCGAGTCACCCTGAGCTGAGGGCAGGGGGGCATGCGTCCGCTCGTGCCTCCTTTGCGGAGTTTACCCTGAGCGCAGCGAACGGGCTCAGGATGACTCGCGGGTGCGCCCGATCACTTCGAGTACTCGTAGAACCCGCGCCCGCTCTTCCGCCCGAGGTAGCCGGCGGCGACCATCTTCCGGAGCAGCGGCGCGGCCCGGTACTTGTCGTCGCCGAGGCCCCTTCTGCAGCACCTCCAGGATCGCCAGGCACACGTCGAGGCCGATGAAGTCGGCCAGCGCCAGCGGGCCCATCGGGTGCGCCATGCCGAGCTTCATGACGGTATCGATCGCCTCCGGCTCGGCCACCCCTTCCATGACGCAGAAGATCGCCTCGTTGATCATCGGCATCAGGACGCGATTGGAGACGAACCCCGGATAATCGTTCACCTCGACCGGCGTCTTGCCCGAGCGCCGACGCGGTCTCCATCACCGTTCGCGTCGTGGCGTCGGTGGTCGCGTGGCCGCGGATGACCTCGACGAGCTGCATCACCGGGACCGGGTTCATGAAGTGCATCCCGATGACCTGTCCCGGCCGGCGCGTGCGGGCCGCGATCTCGGTGATCGAGATCGAGCTGGTATTGGTGGCGAGGATGGCCTCCGGCGCGGCAACGCGGTCGAGCTGCTCGAATACGGCGAACTTGACCGCCGGGTTCTCGCTCGCCGCCTCGACCACGAGAGCGGCACCCGCGGCCGCGTCGAGCGCCGTGGCGGTCTCGATGCGGCCCAGCACCTCAGCGGGGGCCTCGGGCGGGAGTGTCCCCTTCTTCACCTGCCGGTCGAGGTTGCCCCGAATGGTCCCGGTGGCCTTCTCGAGGGCGGCTGGGACGCTGTCGATGAGCGCCACCGACCACCCGTGCTGCGCGAAAACATGGGCGATACCGTTACCCATGGTACCCGCCCCGATGACGGCGGCGCGGCTCATGTCGCATCCTTTCGTATCCACCGGGCTACGAGGGCCGCGGTCGCGGTCAGCGTGACGGTCGCCAGCAGCCCGCCCTCGGGCCCGAAGGCGCCCCCGGTGAGCCAGCCCGGACTCCCGCCGCGATAGTCGATGTAGGGAATGTCGAACGGGAGGCCACTCACCGGCGCCGCGAGTGCCGCGAGCGTGGCGTTCCAACCCAGGTGCGCGCCGACGGCGGTCCACATTCCGCCTGGTGAAAAGAACGCGAGCGAGAGGAAGATGCCTGCGAGCGCGATGTTGGCGAGGCCGGCAGCCGTGACGTCGGGGTTCCGGACGTGCGCCAGCGCAAAGAGCAGGGACAGCAGCAGCACCGCGCGCGGTCGGCCGATCGCGCGGGCGGTCACAATCAGGGGCACGCCCCGAAACATCACCTCCTCGGCCAGCGCGGCCGGGAGGAGAATGAGAACCGTCTTCCCGACCTGCGTCACCCACTGGGGCAGTGACCCGCCATCGTGGGTCCAGCTCGCGCCGGCCGTGAACACGCCCAGGGCCATCGCGACCGCGGCAGGCACCATGCCGAACGCGAGGCCCGCACCGAGTCCTCTGGCCCATCCCAGGGGCGCGCGCCAGCGGAGGGCATTCACGTCGAGCCCGAGGGCCTTGATGCCCACCACCCAGGTGGCGGCGGCAAACGCCAGCAGGAGCACCATGCCCTGGGACAGCGCGAACAGCGGCGTGGGGTGCGTCCGCCAACTCCGCCGGCGTGGAGCCGGCGGTGAGCTGGCGCGAGACTGGCAGCAGCAGGAGCCCGCTGAGGAGTGATCCGAGAAAATAGAACGACGCCACGGCGCCGACGGCCCGCAGGATCGGCCGTGGGCGCGGGGCCGGCGTCGGATCGGTCAATTGGCCCCGCGGACCTTCGGGCGAAGGCCCAGGATCACGGCGGCCGCGAGGCCGATCTTGAGGAGGTCACCGGTGAGAAACGGCACGAACCCGACGCGGAACGCGAGCGCGGGATCGCCGCCCAGCACGGCGAGCTGCGCGACGCCGCCCACGTGGATGACCACCATGCCCAGCGCGCAGGCGAGCAACACGCGGAGGATGCCGGCCGACCGGCCGATCAGCGCCCCGACCACGCCGGCCGCCACCGGAAACGCGAGCAGATAGCCGCCCGTGGGGCCCAGCAGGTGGCCCGCGCCCGCGGCGCCACCGGCGAACACCGGCAGGCCCGCCATGCCCAGCGCCAGGTACGTGAGGAGCGCCCCGACGCCGCCGGCCGCGCCAAGCAGACCGCCGACCGCCAGCACGGCGAGAGGCTGGAGGGTCATGGGCACCGGGCTGAATGGGACCGGCACTGCCACTTGCGCCGCGGCCGCGACCAACAGCGCGCCGACGGCGATCGCGATCAGCCGGCGGCCCGCGGCGACGCGTGCCGGCCGCTCGGCGCCGCTGGTCACTTCATACGAGGATGCCATCAGACGACCTCCACGCTGAGCGCCACGGCGTTGCCGCCGCCGAGGCACAGGGTAGCCAGCCCGGTCGTGCCCCCACGATCCCTCAGGGCATAGAGCAATGTGGTCAGGACCCGTGCGCCGCTCGCGCCGATCGGATGGCCGAGCGCCACGGCCCCGCCGTTCACGTTCACGCGGTCCCAGTCCCAGCCCAGGGCGCGGCCGTCGGCCAGCGCCTGCACGGCGAACGCCTCGTTGGCCTCGATGAGATCGTAGCTGCCGATCGCCGCGCCGGTCTTGCCCATCAGGTTGCGCACCGCCAGCACCGGGGCGAAGAAGATCTCGCGCGGCTCGCCGCCGCCGGTGGCGTAACCGGTCACCTTGGCCAGCGGCGTGAGGCCGTGCGCCTTGGCGAACGCCAGCGAGGCGACCACCAGCGCGCTCGCCCCGTCGTTGAGCCCGGGTGCGTTGCCCGCCGTCACGGTCCCGCCGTCCTTCCGGAACGCCGGCTTGAGCTTGGCAAGCGTCTCCGGGCTGGTGTCCCGGCGGGGCGACTCGTCGGCGGCGATGGTGGCGGGGCCGCCCTTGCCCGGCACCTGCACGGGCAGGATCTCGGCCTTGAACTTCCCGGCCTCCTGGGCGGCCAGAGCCTTCCGGTGGCTGTCGTAGGCGAACGCGTCCTGATCCTGCCGGCTGACCTCCGCCTTCTCCGCGGTGTACTCGGCGTACTCGCCCATGTGGCAGCAGCCGAACGAGTCCCACAGGCCGTCGTGGATCATCCCGTCCACCATGGTCTGATTGCCGGCCTTGATGCCGCCGCGCATGCCGTATACGTAGTGCGGCGCGCTCGACATCGACTCCTGACCCCCGGCGACGATGCACTCGGCGTCGCCGGCCTTGATGGCCTGCGAGGCGAGCATGACGGCCTTGAGTCCCGACCCGCAGACCTTGTTGATCGTGAGCGCGGGGATCGCGGGCGGAAGGCCGGCGTGGATCAGCGCCTGCCGCGCCGGCGCCTGGCCCGAGCCGCCCTGCACCACCTGGCCCATGATGACTTCCTCGACCGCGCCGCCGTCGACGCCCGCGCGCGCCACCGCGTCCCGGATAACCATCGCGCCCAGTTGCGGCGCGGTAAAGCCGGACAGGCCACCGAGGTAACGCCCGATCGGCGTGCGTACGGCGGAGAGAATGACGGGGGTCGTGCTGTCGCTCACGGGTGCCGCTCCAGTTGGGGTCGTCTGCCGTCGGCAAGATAATCCGCCCCGCCGACCGGCTCCAGTCGCGCGCGGCCCCGAACGTGAGGTTCAGGGAACGAGCGCGCGGGTCCGGACCTCGTCGGTGATACGCGTCAGAAACGCGTCGGCGGCAATCACTTCCTGCTTCTTCCCCGCCCCGCGCACCCGCAGCGCCAGGCTGTCGCTGTCCGCCTCGCGCTGGCCGACGATGGCCATGTAGGGCACCTTGCCGACCTCGCCCTCACGGATACGGTAGTTGAGCGTCTCGCTCCGGTCGTCGAGGTGCGCGCGTATGCCGGCGGCCAGGAGCCGGTCGGTGAGGCGCCGCGCCGCCTCGGTCTGGGCGTCGGAGATCGGAATGACGCGCACCTGCTCGGGCGAGAGCCACACCGGGAACGCGCCGGCGAAATGCTCGATCAAAATGGCGATGAACCGCTCAAACGACCCGCTCACCGCCCGGTGGATGACGACGGGCCGGTGCTCGCTGTTGTCGTCGCCGACGTAGATGAGATCGAAGCGCTCGGGCGCGGCGTAGTCGAGCTGAATCGTGCCCAGCTGCCAGCTCCGGCCGATCGAGTCGGTCACGTCGAAGTCGATCTTGGGTCCGTAGAAGGCGCCGTCGCCCGACTTGAGCTCGTACCGCATGCCCGTCGCCTCGAGCGCGGAGCGCAGCGCCGCCTCCGCCCGATCCCACGACTCGTCGCTGCCGATCCGCACCTCGGGCCGGGTGGCGAACTTGAGGCTCGCCTCGAGCCCGAAGGTGCGGTAGTACCCCAGGATGAAGTCCATCAGGAACTTCACCTCGGCTCCGATCTGGCCCTCGGTCAGGAACACATGGCAGTCGTCCTGGGCGAACTGCCTGACCCGGGTGAGGCCGGAGAGCGCCCCCGTCACCTCGTTCCGGTGCAGCACGTCGAAGGTGACGAAGCGAAGCGGCAGCTCGCGATACGAGTGCTTCCTCGCCGAGTACAGCAGATAGTGCGACGGGCAGTTCATGGGCTTGAGCGAGGCGTCGGCCTCGCCGGTCTCCTTGTTGAGCACCATGAACATGTTCTCGCGGTACTTCCCCCAGTGCCCCGACAGCTCCCACAGCATCTTGTTGAACATGAGGGGCGTCTTGATCTCCTTGAACGCCCCGGCCTGGCGCTCGCGCACGAACTCCACCAGCAAGTTGTAGAGCGTGGTGCCCCGCTCGGTCCAGAACGCCGCGCCCGGCGCCGATGGGTGGAACATGAACAGGTCGAGCTCCTTGCCGACCCGCCGATGGTCGCGCTTGCGCGCCTCCTCCAGCCGGTGGAGATAGGCGTCGAGCTCGTCCTTCTTGAACCAGGCGGTGCCGTAGATCCGCTGGAGCATCTGGCGCCGCTCGTCGCCGCGCCAGTACGCCCCGGCCACCGAGAGCAGCTTGAAGTGCTTGAGCCGGCCGGTCCGCGGGATGTGGGGGCCCCGGCAGAGATCCTGGAACGGGCCGTCGGTGTAGACCGTGATGGTCTCATCGTCGCGCAGCTCCGAGATCCGCTCGAGCTTGAGCGGGTCGTCGGCGAAGCGCCGGTTGGCCTCGGCCCGGTCCACCACTTCCCGAACAAACGGGTAGTCGCGCGCCGCCACCTCGGCCATCGCGACCTCGAGCCGGGCCAGATCCTCGGGCGTGAACGGCCGGTCGACCTGGAAATCGTAGTAGAACCCGTCCTCGATCGGCGGGCCGAATCCGATGCCGGCACCCGGGAACAGCTCGCGCACGGCCGTGGCCAGGATGTGAGCCGACGAGTGCCGCAACACCTCGAGCGCGTCGGGGTCCCGTTCCGTGAGGATGGCGACGGTGGCGTCGGCGTCGAGCGGGCGGCCGAGATCCCAGATGGACCCGTTCACCCTGGCGGCCAGCGCGGCGCGGGCGAGGCCGGGGCCGATGCTCTCCGCGATCTGCCCCGCGGTGGTCCCGGCCGGCACCTCGCGAACGCTGGCGTCGGGCAGCGTGATCCGGATCGTCGAGCTCATCGTGGTGCTCATCGCTCCTCGTGCGCCGCCGGCGGCGCGGGCGGCGAGCTGGCCGGGGCATAGATGAAGTAGAGCACCAGCCCGACCAGCAGCAGCGCGCCCACGAGCAGCCAGCGGCCCAGCTCCGGACCGCGGGCGGACGGACGTTCCTCGCTCATGTGGAGACCTTCGAAGGGGCCCGATTCCTGCGTTTGACCGCCGAAAATGTTAACTTAACCGCATTCGGAATCTTCACGTAAGAGGACACGGCGTGCGCCAACAGCAGCGGCTCAGCGGGTTACAGATCCTCCTCTGGAGCGGCCTCGGTCTCGGGGCCGGTCTGGCGGTCGGCTTCACGCTCAGTGAGTGGATCGGCGACGTGAACCGGGTGCGGGTGCGGGGCGTCGCCCGGCGCCTCCGCGAAGGGCCGCGCGCCCGGCTCACGTCGTCGGCCACCGGCCGGGCGGTCGAGGCGGCGCTCCAGGCCGAGGCGCGACTGGCCGACATTCCGATCGAGGTGATGGCCGTCTCCCGCGGCGTGGTGGAGCTCCGCGGCTGGGTGCCGACCCGGGCCGCGCGCGCCATCGCCGGGCGGACCGCGCTCGCCGCGCCCGGCATCGAGAGCGTCATCAACAGCCTCCTGGTGCGTGGCGAGGACGACCTCACCCGCGCCAAGGGCTCGCGGGCCACCGACCAGAGCGCATGACCGAGCCGCTCGCCCCACAGTACAATCCGTCCGCCATCGAGTCCGCCCTTTACGCCTGGTGGCAGGAGCGCGGGCTGTTCGCGCCCGACGCCGGGCCGGGCGGCCGCGCGGCGACCCCCTACGTCATCATGATGCCGCCGCCGAACGTGACGGCGGTGCTGCACATGGGGCACGGGCTCAACAACACCGTCCAGGACGTGCTGGTGCGGTTCGAGCGGATGCGCGGCCGCCGGGCGCTCTGGCTCCCGGGCACCGACCACGCGGGCATCGCCACCCAGAACGTGGTTGAGCGGATCCTGGCCAAAGAGGGACTCACCCGGTTCGACGTAGGCCGCGAAGCGTTCGTGGAGCGGGTCTGGGCCTACGTGCGCGAGACCGGCGCCGCCATCCTCGAGCAACTCAAGGCCATCGGCAGCTCCGCCGATTGGTCCCGCACCTACTTCACCCTGGATGAAGGGCTCTCACGCGCCGTGCGCGAGGCGTTCGTCCGACTGTACGAAGCGGGCCTCGTCTACCGCGGCCATTACATCATCAACTGGTGCCCACGCTGCCTCACCGCCCTCTCGAACGAAGAGGCGGAGAAGCAGGAGGTCGACGGGAAGATCTGGCACCTGCGCTACCCCTTCGCCGATGGGAGCGGGCACGTGACCGTGGCCACGACCCGGCCCGAGACCATGCTGGGGGACACCGCGGTCGCCGTGCATCCGGAGGACGAGCGCTACCGGCACCTGATCGGCCGCGAGCTCCGCCTGCCGGTCGTCGACCGCACGATCCCAATCGTCGCCGACGAGGCGGTGGACCCCGCCTTCGGGTCGGGCGCCGTGAAGGTGACGCCGGCACACGACCCCGCCGACTACGAGATCGGCCGGCGGCACGAGCTGCCGGTGATCGACGTGATGACGCCCGACGCGCGCATCAGCCTCGCCGCCCCCGATCGCTACCAGGGACTGGACCGCTACGAGGCCCGCGCCCGGGTGGTGGCGGAGTTCGAGTCCGCGGGGCTGCTGGAGAAGGTCGAGCCGCACCGGCACGCCGTGGGGCACTGCTACCGGTGCGAGACCGTCATCGAGCCGCGGCTCTCGGATCAGTGGTTCGTCCGAATGGAGCCGCTTGCCCGGCCCGCGCTGGAGAAGTACCGGGACGGGACGCTGCGCTTCATTCCGGAGCGGCGGGGAGACGACTACACCCAGTGGCTCGAGGGCATCCGGGACTGGTGCATCTCGCGCCAGCTTTGGTGGGGACACCGGATCCCGGTCTGGTATTGCGGGTCCGAGCGCTGCGGGCGCACGACCGTGAGCCGCTCCGAGTGGACGCCTGCCCCGTCTGCGGCGGCCCGGTGCGCCAGGACGACGACGTGCTCGACACCTGGTTCTCCTCGTGGCTCGTCCCGTTCTCCAGCCTCGGCTGGCCCGAGCGCACGCCCGACCTGGCACGTTCTATCCCGGCCACACTCTGGTCTCCGCCCCCGAGATCCTGTTCTTCTGGGTCGCGCGGATGATCATGTCCGGCCTCCAGTTCATGGGCGAGGTCCCGTACACCGACGTCTACCTGCACGGCACCGTCCGCGACACCCAGCATCGCAAGATGTCCAAGTCGCTCGGCAACGGCATCGATCCGCTCGAGGTCGTGGAGCGCTACGGCGCCGATGCGCTCCGCTACTCGCTGGTCTCGGGCATGTCGGTCGGGACCGACGTCATCCTCGACCCGACCGATCTCGAGGCTCGTTCGCCGCCGGCCGCAATTTCGCCAACAAGTTGTGGAACACCGGCCGCTTCATCCTCTCCAACCTCGACGGTCCCGCCCGTCCACTCGCCGGCGCTGACGGCGTGCGGCGACGAGCTGACGCTGGCCGACCGCTGGATCATCGCCCGCTGCGAGGCCAGCGTCCGCGAGGCCACCGAGGCCTACGAGCGGTTCCGGCTCAACGAGGCGGCCGCCGCGGTCTACCGCTTCCTCTGGAGCGACCTCGCCGACTGGTACATCGAGCAGATCAAGCCGCGGCTCTACGGCGACGTGCCCGGCGGCGACGTGGCGCGGGCCGTGGCCGTACAGACCTTCGACGTGGCGCTCCGGCTGCTCCACCCGGTCATGCCGTTCGTCACCGAGGCGCTCTGGCGGCGGTTTCCGGGACGGCCCGCGGACGCGTCGATTTCGGTGGCACCCTGGCCGCGGCCCGATCGGCGGGCCGAAGACGCGGAGGCGCTGGCCGAGTTCGGGCTGGTGCAACAGGTGGTGGGCGCGATCCGCGGGATCCGGGCCGAATACGGCGTGCAGCCGGGACAGACCGTCCGGGCGTTCGTGAGCCAGGACGGCCGGGCTCCGTCCGCCGCACTCGAGCGCGAGCGCGGCACCATTCTGCGCCTCGCCAAGCTCTCCGACCTCGTCCTGGCCGAGAGCACCGCACGGGTCGGCGGGCACGCGGTCCTCCCCGACGGCACGTCCGTCTTCGTGTCGCTCGGCGACGCGATCGACGTCGGCCGCGAGTGCGGCCGGCTCGGCGCCGAGGCCGACCGCCTCGGCGGCCTCCTGTCCTCGCAGAAAAAGAAGCTCGACAACGAGCAGTTCGTCTCCCGGGCCCCGGCCGAGGTGGTCGCGCGCGAGCGCGAGAAGCTCGCCGCCTGGGCCGAGCAGCGCGAGGTCCTGGTGCGGAAGCGGGAACTGCTGGGGTGCGGGTGACGAAGACGGAGACGGCGGAGAGGACGGAGAGGACGGCGAGGCGCGTGACGCGAGCTCACTCCGTCCTCTCCGTCCTCTCCGTCCTCTCCGTCCTTTCCTGCGCCCGCATCGAGCCCCCGCCCGGCGGCCCGCCCGACGCCGCTCCGCCCCGCGTGGTCTCGACCCGGCCGGACTCGCTCGCCCAGCTGCCGGGCTTCAAGGGTGAGGTGGAGTTCAGGTTCGACGAGGTCGTCTCTGAGGGTGGCTCGCCGAATCAGGGGACCGGTACCGGTGATCTCGAGAAGCTCGTCATCCTCTCCCCGACAAACCGGATCCCCGACGTGACCTGGCGCCGGAACCGGATCACCGTCCGCCCGAGCGAGGGCTGGAAGCCCGACCGGGTCTACCGAGTCGAGCTGCTGCCGGGCGTAACCGATCTGCGCCGGAACCGGGCCCGCACCGGCACGACGCTCACCTTCACGACCGGCGCCGCGCTGCCCAGCACCGTGCTCGACGGGACCGTCGTGGACTGGACCACCGGCCGCCCGAGTCCCGCGGCCCTGGTCGAGGCGCTGCTGCTGCCCGACAGCCTCCCCTACCGCGACCTGTCGGACTCCACCGGCCGCTTCTCGCTCGGCCCGGTGCCGGCGGGCCAGTACCTGGTCCGCGGCGTCATCGACGAGAATCACAACCTGCGCGCGGACGGCCGCGAGGCGTTCGACAGCCTGCGCCTCGCGCCCGGCAAGACCTCGGCGGGGGAGCTGTGGGCCTTCGTTCACGACACGGCGCCTCCCCGGATCCGCGAGGTCACCGTGGCCGACAGCACATCGGCGGTGATCCAGTTCAGCCAGAACCTCGACCCGCGCCAGCGCCTCACGCCGGCGGACGTACTGTTGCGGTCGCTGCCCGACTCGTCGCCGGTGAAGGTCGCGTCCATCCTGCCCAAGCCGCTGGACGACAGCCTCCATCGTCCGGCCCCGGCTCCGACCGACACGACGGCCGGCACCACCGGCAAGGTCCGGCCCGGCATCGTCGAAGTCGCGCCCGCAGTGCCTGGTGCCGCGCGCGGCCGCGCCCCGGCCGAGCTCAAGCCGCTGACCAGCCGGCCTCCGCTCAACGACCGGCTGGTCCTCCGCGTGCCACAGCCCTGGACGCCCGACGGCAAGTACGAAGTGGAGGTTCGCGGCGTCCGCAACGTCACCGGCGTGGCCGCCGACACGAAAGGCGCGCTGACCGTCGTAAAGGAAACGGCCAGGGATTCGACCAGGCGCGGGGCGCGCCCCGACTCGCTCAAGCTCGGTCCCGACACCCTCAAGCGGCGGCTACCGAAGAAGACGCCATGACCGACCGCCGTCGCGAGCTGCCGTCCGTGGACCGGCTGCTGCATGAGCCGGAGGTGGAGCTGCTGCTTCGAGCGAGCTCCCGGACCGCGGTGGTCGCGGCCATTCGCGAGACCCTCGCCGCCGCGCGGCTTCGGCGCGCCGGGCCGCCCGACGACTGGGCCACGGAGATCCGGGAGCGCCTCGAGGAACGCCGGCGGCCGGGACTTCGATCGGTTCTCAACGCAACCGGCGTCGTCCTGCACACCAACCTCGGCCGGGCCCCGCTGGCCGAGGCCGCCATTCGCGCCATGACGGCCATCGCCGGCGGTTATAGCAACCTCGAGCTCGAGCTCGAGACCGGCACCCGCGGGAGCCGCACCGACCATTGCCGCGAGCTGCTCCGGCGGGTGACGGGGGCGGAGGACGGGCTGGTGGTCAACAATGCCGCCGGCGCCCTCGTGCTGGCGCTCAATGCGTTCGCCGCGGGACGCGAGGTGCTGGTTTCCCGCGGCGAGCTGATCGAGATCGGCGGCTCGTTCCGGATCCCCGACATCATGGCCCGGAGCGGCGCGCGGCTGCGCGAGGTGGGAACGACCAACCGCACCCACCTCGAGGACTATCGACGGGCGCTCGGCGACGGCGTCGCGATGATCCTCACCGTCCACCGCTCGAACTTCGAGCAGCGCGGATTCGTCGCGTCGCCCGAGCCCGCCGCGCTCGCGACGCTCCGGGCCATGATGTCGGGGATCCGGAACGAGCCGCCGATCTCGATCAGCTCGCCGCGGGAAACCAGCACCTCGCGTCCCGCGGCGAACGCATTGAGCGCCAGCACGAGGGCGCCGGCGGCATTGTTGACCACCAGCCCGTCCTCCGCCCCCGTCACCCGCCGGAGCAGCTCGCGGCAATGGTCGGTGCGGCTCCCGCGGGTGCCGGTCTCGAGCTCGAGCTCGAGGTTGCTATAACCGCCGGCGATGGCCGTCATGGCGCGAATGGCGGCCTCGGCCAGCGGGGCCCGGCCGAGGTTGGTGTGCAGGACGACGCCGGTTGCGTTGAGAACCGATCGAAGTCCCGGCCGCCGGCGTTCCTCGAGGCGCTCCCGGATCTCCGTGGCCCAGTCGTCGGGCGGCCCGGCGCGCCGAAGCCGCGCGGCGGCGAGGGTCTCGCGAATGGCCGCGACCACCGCGGTCCGGGAGCTCGCTCGAAGCAGCAGCTCCACCTCCGGCTCATGCAGCAGCCGGTCCACGGACGGCAGCTCGCGACGGCGGTCGGTCATGGCGTCTTCTTCGGTAGCCGCCGCTTGAGGGTGTCGGGACCGAGCTTGAGCGAGTCGGGGCGCGCCCCGCGCCTGGTCGAATCCCTGGCCGTTTCCTTTACGACGGTCAGCGCGCCTTTCGTGTCGGCGGCCACGCCGGTGACGTTGCGGACGCCGCGAACCTCCACTTCGTACTTGCCGTCGGGCGTCCAGGGCTGTGGCACGCGGAGGACCAGCCGGTCGTTGAGCGGAGGCCGGCTGGTCAGCGGCTTGAGCTCGGCCGGGGCGCGGCCGCGCGCGGCACCAGGCACTGCGGGCGCGACTTCGACGATGCCGGGCCGGACCTTGCCGGTGGTGTCGGCCGTCGTGTCGGTCGGAGCCGGGGCCGGACGATGGAGGCTGTCGTCCAGCGGCTTGGGCAGGATGGACGCGACCTTCACCGGCGACGAGTCGGGCAGCGACCGCAACAGTACGTCCGCCGGCGTGAGGCGCTGGCGCGGGTCGAGGTTCTGGCTGAACTGGATCACCGCCGATGTGCTGTCGGCCACGGTGACCTCGCGGATCCGGGGAGGCGCCGTGTCGTGAACGAAGGCCCACAGCTCCCCCGCCGAGGTCTTGCCGGGCGCGAGGCGCAGGCTGTCGAACGCCTCGCGGCCGTCCGCGCGCAGATTGTGATTCTCGTCGATGACGCCGCGGACCAGGTACTGGCCCGCCGGCACCGGGCCGAGCGAGAAGCGGCCGGTGGAGTCCGACAGGTCGCGGTAGGGGAGGCTGTCGGGCAGCAGCAGCGCCTCGACCAGGGCCGCGGGACTCGGGCGGCCGGTGGTCCAGTCCACGACGGTCCCGTCGAGCACGGTGCTGGGCAGCGCGGCGCCGGTCGTGAAGGTGAGCGTCGTGCCGGTGCGGGCCCGGTTCCGGCGCAGATCGGTTACGCCCGGCAGCAGCTCGACTCGGTAGACCCGGTCGGGCTTCCAGCCCTCGCTCGGGCGGACGGTGATCCGGTTCCGGCGCCAGGTCACGTCGGGGATCCGGTTTGTCGGGGAGAGGATGACGAGCTTCTCGAGATCACCGGTACCGGTCCCCTGATTCGGCGAGCCACCCTCAGAGACGACCTCGTCGAACCTGAACTCCACCTCACCCTTGAAGCCCGGCAGCTGGGCGAGCGAGTCCGGCCGGGTCGAGACCACGCGGGGCGGAGCGGCGTCGGGCGGGCCGCCGGGCGGGGGCTCGATGCGGGCGCAGGAAAGGACGGAGAGGACGGAGAGGACGGAGAGGACGGAGTGAGCTCGCGTCACGCGCCTCGCCGTCCTCTCCGTCCTCTCCGCCGTCTCCGTCTTCGTCACCCGCACCCCAGCAGTTCCCGCTTCCGCACCAGGACCTCGCGCTGCTCGGCCCAGGCGGCGAGCTTCTCGCGCTCGCGCGCGACCACCTCGGCCGGGGCCCGGGAGACGAACTGCTCGTTGTCGAGCTTCTTTTTCTGCGAGGACAGGAGGCCGCCGAGGCGGTCGGCCTCGGCGCCGAGCCGGCCGCACTCGCGGCCGACGTCGATCGCGTCGCCGAGCGACACGAAGACGGACGTGCCGTCGGGGAGGACCGCGTGCCCGCCGACCCGTGCGGTGCTCTCGGCCAGGACGAGGTCGGAGAGCTTGGCGAGGCGCAGAATGGTGCCGCGCTCGCGCTCGAGTGCGGCGGACGGAGCGCGGCCGTCCTGGCTCACGAACGCCCGGACGGTCTGTCCCGGCTGCACGCCGTATTCGGCCCGGATCCCGCGGATCGCGCCCACCACCTGTTGCACCAGCCCGAACTCGGCCAGCGCCTCCGCGTCTTCGGCCCGCCGATCGGGCCGCGGCCAGGGTGCCACCGAAATCGACGCGTCCGCGGGCCGTCCCGGAAACCGCCGCCAGAGCGCCTCGGTGACGAACGGCATGACCGGGTGGAGCAGCCGGAGCGCCACGTCGAAGGTCTGTACGGCCACGGCCCGCGCCACGTCGCCGCCGGGCACGTCACCGTAGAGCCGCGGCTTGATCTGCTCGATGTACCAGTCGGCGAGGTCGCTCCAGAGGAAGCGGTAGACCGCGGCGGCCGCCTCGTTGAGCCGGAACTTCTCGTAGGCCTCGGTGGCCTCGCGGACGCTGGCCTCGCAGCGGGCGATGATCCAGCGGTCGGCCAGCGTCAGCTCCTCCCGCCGCACCGCCGTCCGAGCGCCGGCGAGTGGACGGGCGGGACCGTCGAGGTTGGAGAGGATGAAGCGGCCGGCGTTCCACAACTTGTTGGCGAAATTGCGGCCGGCGGCGAACGAGCTCTCGAGATCGGTCGGGTCGAGGATGACGTCGGTCCCGACCGACATGCCCGAGACGAGCGAGTAGCGGAGCGCATCGGCGCCGTAGCGCTCCACGACCTCGAGCGGATCGATGCCGTTGCCGAGCGACTTGGACATCTTGCGATGCTGGGTGTCGCGGACGGTGCCGTGCAGGTAGATGTCGGTGTACGGGACCTCGCCCATGAAATGGAGACCGGCCATGATCATCCGCGCCACCCAGAAGAACAGGATCTCGGGGGCGGAGACCAGAGTGTGGCCGGGATAGAACGTGGCCAGGTCGGGCGTGGGCTCGGGCCAGCCGAGGCTGGTGAACGGGACGAGCCACGAGGAGAACCAGGTGTCGAGGACGTCGTCGTCCTGGCGCACCGGGCCGCCGCAGACGGGGCAGGCGTCCACCTCGGAGCGGCTCACGGTCGTGCGCCCGCAGCGCTCGGACCCGCAATACCAGACCGGGATCCGGTGTCCCCACCAAAGCTGGCGCGAGATGCACCAGTCCCGGATGCCCTCGAGCCACTGGGTGTAGTCGTCTCCCCGCCGCTCCGGAATGAAGCGCAGCGTCCCGTCCCGGTACTTCTCCAGCGCGGGCCGGGCAAGCGGCTCCATTCGGACGAACCACTGATCCGAGAGCCGCGGCTCGATGACGGTCTCGCACCGGTAGCAGTGCCCCACGGCGTGCCGGTGCGGCTCGACCTTCTCCAGCAGCCCCGCGGACTCGAACTCCGCCACCACCCGGGCGCGGGCCTCGTAGCGGTCCAGTCCCTGGTAGCGATCGGGGGCGGCGAGGCTGATGCGCGCGTCGGGCGTCATCACGTCGATCACCGGCAGCTCGTGCCGCCGGCCGATCTCGTAGTCGGCGGGGTCGTGTGCCGGCGTCACCTTCACGGCGCCCGACCCGAAGGCGGGGTCCACCGCCTCGTCGGCGACGATTGGGATCGTGCGGTCGACGACCGGCAGGCGGAGCTCGCGGCCGATCAGGTGCCGGTAGCGCTCGTCCTCCGGATGCACGGCGACCGCGGTGTCCCCCAGCATGGTCTCGGGCCGGGTCGTGGCCACGGTCACGTGCCCGCTCCCATCGGCGAAGGGGTAGCGCAGGTGCCAGATCTTCCCGTCGACCTCCTGCTTCTCCGCCTCTTCGTTCGAGAGGGCGGTGAGGCAGCGTGGGCACCAGTTGATGATGTAATGGCCGCGGTAGACGAGGCCCGCTTCGTACAGTCGGACGAACGCCTCGCGCACGGCGCGTGAGAGCCCTTCATCCAGGGTGAAGTAGGTGCGGGACCAATCGGCGGAGCTGCCGATGGCCTTGAGTTGCTCGAGGATGGCGGCGCCGGTCTCGCGCACGTAGGCCCAGACCCGCTCCACGAACGCTTCGCGGCCTACGTCGAACCGGGTGAGTCCCTCTTTGGCCAGGATCCGCTCAACCACGTTCTGGGTGGCGATGCCCGCGTGGTCGGTGCCCGGGAGCCAGAGCGCCCGGCGGCCGCGCATCCGCTCGAACCGCACCAGCACGTCCTGGACGGTGTTGTTGAGCCCGTGCCCCATGTGCAGCACCGCCGTCACGTTCGGCGGCGGCATCATGATGACGTAGGGGGTCGCCGCGCGGCCGCCCGGCCCGGCGTCGGGCGCGAACAGCCCGCGCTCCTGCCACCAGGCGTAAAGGGCGGACTCGATGGCGGACGGATTGTACTGTGGGGCGAGCGGCTCGGTCATGCGCTCTGGTCGGTGGCCCGCGAGCCCTTGGCGCGGGTGAGGTCGTCCTCGCCACGCACCAGGAGGCTGTTGATGACGCTCTCGATGCCGGGCGCGGCGAGCGCGGTCCGCCCGGCGATGGCGCGCGCGGCCCGGGTCGGCACCCAGCCGCGGAGCTCCACCACGCCGCGGGAGACGGCCATCACCTCGATCGGAATGTCGGCCAGTCGCGCCTCGGCCTGGAGCGCCGCCTCGACCGCCCGGCCGGTGGCCGACGACGTGAGCCGGGCGCGCGGCCCTTCGCGGAGGCGCCGGGCGACGCCCCGCACCCGCACCCGGTTCACGTCGCCGATCCACTCACTGAGCGTGAAGCCGACCGCCAGACCGGCCCCGAGACCGAGGCCGCTCCAGAGGAGGATCTGTAACCCGCTGAGCCGCTGCTGTTGGCGCACGCCGTGTCCTCTTACGTGAAGATTCCGAATGCGGTTAAGTTAACATTTTCGGCGGTCAAACGCAGGAATCGGGCCCCTTCGAAGGTCTCCACATGAGCGAGGAACGTCCGTCCGCCCGCGGTCCGGAGCTGGGCCGCTGGCTGCTCGTGGGCGCGCTGCTGCTGGTCGGGCTGGTGCTCTACTTCATCTATGCCCGGCCAGCTCGCCGCCCGCGCCGCCGGCGGCGCACGAGGAGCGATGAGCACCACGATGAGCTCGACGATCCGGATCACGCTGCCCGACGCCAGCGTTCGCGAGGTGCCGGCCGGGACCACCGCGGGGCAGATCGCGGAGAGCATCGGCCCCGGCCTCGCCCGCGCCGCGCTGGCCGCCAGGGTGAACGGGTCCATCTGGGATCTCGGCCGCCCGCTCGACGCCGACGCCACCGTCGCCATCCTCACGGAACGGGACCCCGACGCGCTCGAGGTGTTGCGGCACTCGTCGGCTCACATCCTGGCCACGGCCGTGCGCGAGCTGTTCCCGGGTGCCGGCATCGGATTCGGCCCGCCGATCGAGGACGGGTTCTACTACGATTTCCAGGTCGACCGGCCGTTCACGCCCGAGGATCTGGCCCGGCTCGAGGTCGCGATGGCCGAGGTGGCGGCGCGCGACTACCCGTTTGTTCGGGAAGTGGTGGACCGGGCCGAGGCCAACCGGCGCTTCGCCGACGACCCGCTCAAGCTCGAGCGGATCTCGGAGCTGCGCGACGATGAGACCATCACGGTCTACACCGACGGCCCGTTCCAGGATCTCTGCCGGGGCCCCCACATCCCGCGGACCGGCCGGCTCAAGCACTTCAAGCTGCTCTCGGTGGCCGGGGCGTACTGGCGCGGCGACGAGCGGCGCCAGATGCTCCAGCGGATCTACGGCACCGCCTGGTTCAAGAAGGACGAGCTCGACGCCTTTATCACCGGCTGGAGGAGGCGCGCAAGCGCGACCATCGGCGGGTCGGCAAGGAGCTCGACCTGTTCATGTTCCACCCATCGGCGCCGGGCGCGGCGTTCTGGACCGAGCGGGGCACCACGCTCTACAACTTGCTGGTGGAGTTCGTGCGCGAGCGCCAGGCCGGGGCGTTCAAGGAGATCAAGACGCCCCTCATGTTCAACAAGATGCTGTGGGAGCTGTCGGGGCACTGGGTAAGATACCGCGAGAACATGTTCATGGTGCTCAACAAGGAGACCGGCGAGGCCGACGCCTCGCTCAAGCCCATGAACTGCCCGTCGCACTAT
>CAVQGA010000006.1:0-110225 GCA_963711915.1 uncultured Gemmatimonadales bacterium | reverse complement strand
GCCTCGTCGGGAGCCCAGAGGATGGGTGGGATCGTGTCCACATCCGGAGCGTACGCGGCTCCGTCGCCCGGACACGAAAGAGGCCGGAGCGCGCGGAGCGCGCGTCCGGGCCCCGAGTGCGTCAACGCGTCAGCCGGCGATGACGACGTTCGTCGCCTGGGGGCCCTTCTGGCCCTGCTCAGGTACGAACTCGACCTTCGCGCCCTCCTGGAGGGTCTTGAAGCCTTCGCCCGCGATGCCGCTGAAGTGAACGAAGAGGTCCTCGCCGCCGTCGTCCGGGGTGATGAAGCCGTTCCCTTGGCGTCGTCGACCACTTCACGGTTCCGGTTGCCATCTGTTGAAACACCTCCTTCGCCAAGTACTCACGAACGGGCAGGAAGATGCAGAGACGCACGACCGGTACCTCGTCCTGGTTGATCGATCGGCACGGAGCATCATTCCTAGGGTGGCCCCCGGGGGCCCCTCCCCACGGCACTTCCTAGCCCGCGTCTGCCAGGTCCCGCCGCCGCGAAAGCGGCGGCGGGTCGTCGTCGAGCGCGCGCTGGAGACGGATCAGAGCCGACTTCTCGAGCTGGCGGACCCGCTCGCGGGTCAACTCGAGCACGCGCCCGATCTCCTCGAGCGTCAGGCTCTCCTGGCCGCCGAAGCCGAAGCGCAGCTCGAGCACGCGGCGCTCGCGCTCCGGCAGGCCCGAGAGGGCCGCGCGGACGCGCTCGCGCTGGAACGTCTCGTCGGCCTCCTCGACCGGGTCCGGCGCGGTGCGGTCGGCGAACAGGTCGCCGAGCTCTCCGTCACCGTCCGCGCCGACGGCCTGGTTCAGCGAGACCGATGCCTCGACCGCATCCAGTGCCTCCTGGACGTGGTGGAGCTTCAGTCCCGTCGCCTTGGCGAGCTCCTCGACGGTCGGCTGCCGGCCGAGGCTCACCTCGAGGCGCTGCCCGCGCACGGTTGAGCTTCTGCTGGCGCTCCTGGACATGCACCGGCACCCGGATCGTCGCCGACTGGTTGGCGACCGAGCGCTGGCACGCCTGGCGGATCCACCAGGTCGCGTACGTCGAGAACTTGAACCCCTTCCGGTAGTCGAACTTCTCGACCGCGCGGTTGAGGCCGATGACCGCCGTCCTGGATCAGATCGAGGAACGGCACGCCGTGGCCGCGATAGCGCTTGGCGATCGACACGACGAGGCGGAGGTTCGAGTTGATCATCCGCTCCTTCGCGGCCCGGTCACCACGCTCGACCCGCTTCGCGAGTGCAATCTCGTCGGCGGCGGTGAGCAGCTGGTAGCGGCCGATCTCCGAGAGGAACAGGCCGAGCGAGTCGGTCGTCGCGGGGCCGCTCCCGGGAGTCAGGTCGAGCTCGAGGTCGTCCTCGTCGACGGCGGGCAGCTCGACGCCGCGCTCCGTCAGCAGCGTGCGAAGGGCAGTCACGGCCTCCTCGTCGAGGTCGTGCTCGAGCACGAGGGCGTCGAGCTCGTGGGCCTCGACCTTGCCGCGCTCCTCCGCCTCGGCGGCGAACGCGTCAACTGCGGGAATCTCGATGATGCTGGTTTCCAAGTCTCTCTCTTTCGTGTTCAGACGTGCGGCGCAGACGGGCCCGCACGGTCGTTGGTGTGTCCGGAGGTCGACGCCGCGCGCAGCAGCAATGCTGTGCGCTTCGGCGCGCTCGAATAGTGTGAACGGTTGGACGCCCGCTGTCATTCCCAGGGCGTGGTTCCATACGAATTGTTTACGTTTGGAGCGGCCCTGCGCAGCTATGGCGCGTCAGTTCACGTGCGGATCCTCTGGGAGGAGCGCGAGGACGCCGAGCGCGCCGCCCTGCCGACGGAGCACCTCCGACCACAGAGCATCGGGAGCCGTCGTGAAGACGTCTGACGCCCGCGCCGGAAGCACCACCCAGGACTGTTCCTCGAGCTCGTCCTCGAGCTGCCCGGGCCCCCAGCCGAGTAGCCGGCATAGACCCGGACACTGCGGAGCTCGCCGAGGTCGGCCTCGTCGTCGACGTCCCCCGGCAGGAAGCCGATCGTGTCGAGCACGAGCGCGCCGGCGCGGTGCGGCTCGACGAAGTCCGCGAGGACCACGACCGCCTGCGGCTGCACGGGCCCGCCGACATGCACCAGCTCGCCGTCGCCGACCAGGTCGGCGATCGGCGCCACGGCGTCCGCCACTGTCACCTCGGACACGCGATTGAGCACGAGGCCCATCGCACCGTCCTCGCCGTGCTCGCCGAGGAGGACGACCGTCCGACGGAAGTTCGGGTCGAGCAGCGACGGCCCGGCGACGAGGAGCTGTCCGCGGAGCGAGCGCATCGCGCCATTCTCGCCCGCCCGGATGCTGCCGGGCGGGCGAGAATGACGCAGAGGTGTCCGTCAGGCGCGGACGCGGATCGTGAACTGCTTGCTGATCGGCGCGCCGCTTCCGGAGAAGGCGTACACCCGGATCTTGTACGTGCCGGTCTTTAGCAGCGTCCCGACGAGCCGGCCCCGTCGTCGACCTCGAGGCCGGGTGGGATCTTGCCGGCGATCGCGAACTCTGCCGTGGCCGAGTCCTTCCCCTTGACGGGGATCCGCGCCGAGTAGCGCTTGCTGACGTGAGCGATCGGCAGGCCCTTGCCCTTCGTGAAGTCGAGCAGGGGGAGAATCGTGATGTTCCACGGGACCGACGCCTTCGTGCCGGTGGCGTCCGTCACCGTGACCGTGAACGCGTACCGGCCGGCGGTGGTGCCGGAGCCGGTGATCGTCCCCAATGCCGGATCGACGGTGATGCCGGGCGGGACGTCACCCTCGGTGCTGAACGTGTACGGCCCCCGCCCGCCGACGGCCTTGACGCCCGTCGCGAGAGCCTGGCCGACGAGCCGCTTTGCCGTCAAGCCGGTCTCCGGCGGCGTCTTGTCGACCAGCGTCTGGATCCCGAGCGGCGCGAGGACGAACAGCGACAGGTCCTTCGTCGCGCTGCCACCGCTCGCGTTCGCCTGCACCTTGATCGCGAACGTCCCGCTCTGCGTCGGCGTGCCCGTGATGACGCCGTTCGCGCCGAGGGTCAGCCCGGCCGGCAACGTGCCGCCGCGAGCGTCCACGACGTCACCGTCGCGCCGGTCGCCGTCAGGCCCGGCGACGTGTACGGCTGGTTGACGTTCGCGTCCGGCAACGACGCCGTCGTGACGGCGACCGTCGGCGCAGGAGGCGGTGCGCCGCCCCCGGTTCACGTTGATCGTGAACTGCTGGTCGGAGAAGACCCGGCCCCTTGCCTCCCACTCCACACGTATACGGACCGTGACGTAGAAGGTGTAGCTCCCGGCCTGTGTCGGCGTGCCTCTCGCGACACCTTCGTCGGACGCGAGGGACAGACCGGGCGGAAGCGCCCCCGAGGTCACGGCGAAGGTCGGACATGCGTCGCCGGGCTCCTTCAGCGTGAACTCCACGGAGTAGGACTGGCCGGTGGTCGCGACCGGGCAGACCTTGGTCGCGTCGCCGGTGCACGCCCCGTCGGCGAAGTCGCCGGCGGACGCCTCGGCGACCAGCGCGAGCCCGCGAAGCAGCCAAGCGCGGCGAGGGTGAGAATGAGTGTGATTCGGCGCATCGAGCTCCCTTCGGCGACGAACATAGGTTTCCTCGCCGAGCCCCGCTCGGAGCAGCCCGGCGTGAGGCATGCAAAAGCCGCGCGGCACGGTAGCAACGGGCTGAGAAGATTTCGTAAGAAGTCGCGCGCGCACTCGCGCGGATTGAGCGCACGCGGGCGTAGGATCCGCGTGTGCCGCTGCGGTCACGCGAGATCAGGCTTGCCGCCCGTCCGCGTGGCATGCCCGAGCCGAGCGACTTCGAGCTCGCCGAGGTCGCGCTTCCCGACCCCGTGGACGGGGAGATCCTCGTCCGGAACGCGTTCGTCTCGGTCGACCCGTACATGCGCGGGCGGATGAACGACGTTCGTTCCTACGTGCCGCCGTTCGCTGTCGGCGAGCCGATGACCGGCGGGGCGGTCGGACAGGTCGTCGCCTCTCGCTCCGCCGATGTTCCGGAGGGGACCTGGGTCGTGCACGACCTCGGCTGGCGGGAGGCAACGCTGCTGCCGGGCGAGCTGCTGGGCTACACCCGGCAGTGGGAGGCCGCGCTGAGACAGGCGCTCTCCGCGGCCGTCGTCCTCGTGCTCGACGCCGACCTGAGCCCGGCCGACGAGGCCGCACTGGCCTCGGCCGCCGGCATGGTGATCGTCCTCGGCAGCGTGGTTGTCGACTCGCTTCGGGACGCCGAGCTGGTGCTGCCCGTCACGACGATGGCGGAGGAGAACGGCACGTACGTCAATCGCGACCGCCGGCTCCAGCGTTACCAGCAGGCCAAGTCGCAGCCCGGGATGGCGCGGCCGGCCTGGTGGATCGCGGGGGAGGTGCTCGCCGGGCCCGGACCGAGCGTGGACGCGCCGTCGACGGCGGCCGAGGCGTTTCTGCTGCTGGCCGACCGCTGGCCCGTGTTCGCCGGGCTGAGCCACGCGGACCTCGGCTTTACCGGCCGGGTGCTGGGCCACGCGCCGGCCCCGGCGTTGAGCGGCAGCGAGGCCGCCCGATGACGCCGGAGCTGAAGGGCTTCCTGCTCCTCACCGTCATCAAGATGCTCTTCGTGTTCACGGTCATCATGATCGGCGTCGCGCTGCTCACGCTGATGGAGCGAAAGGTCAGCGCCTGGATGCAGAACCGCCGCGGCCCGAACCGGGTGGGCTGGGCGGGGCTGCTCCAGCCGGCCGCGGACGGGGTCAAGAACATCCTCAAGGAGGAGACCTACCCGGCGCTCTCCAACCGGTGGCTCTTTCTGCTGGCGCCCGCGCTCTCGTTCATCCCGGCGCTCCTGCTCTCGGCGGTCATCCCGTTCGCGGCGCCGCTGCCGGTGGAGTTCGACTTCACGGTCCGGTTCAGCTTTCTCGGTCTGTTCCCGATCGACTTCGGCCGTTGGGTTCACCACGGCCTGATGCCGATGGTCGTGGCCGACCTGCCGATCGGCTTCCTGTTCGTGCTGGCCATCAGCTCCATGGGCGTCTACGGGATCGCGCTCGCGGGCTGGTCGTCCAACAGCAAGTACGCGCTGCTCGGCGGGCTCCGCGCCTGCGCGCAGATGGTCTCCTACGAAGTCGCGATGGGAATGAGCCTGATCCCCGTGCTCCTCATGAGCGGGAACGTGAGCTTCGCCGCCATCATTCGCGAGCAGCAGACCGGGCTCTGGTACGTGCTGCCGCTGTTCTTCTCGTTCTTCATCTTCCTCATCTCGGGGTTCGCCGAGACCAATCGGCTCCCGTTCGACCTCCCCGAGGCCGAGTCGGAGCTGATCGCCGGCTACCACACCGAGTACAGCGCGATGAAGTTCTCGTTCTTCTTCATCGCCGAGTATGCCAACGTGGTGACCGTGTGCGCCATGGTGAGCACGCTCTTCTTCGGCGGCTGGGACATTCCGGGCGGCTGGGACGAGCGGGGCGGGATCCTGCAGACCATCGCCACCGGAGGCTTCTTCTTCCTCAAGGTGATGTTCTGGATCTTCTTCGTCATGTGGATCCGGTGGACCTTGCCGCGCTTCCGCTACGACCAGCTCATGGCGCTCGGCTGGAAGGTGCTCATGCCGCTCGCGTTGGCGTACATCATGATCGTCTGCACGGCCATCTACGGGATCGAGCACCTCGCCGGCATCACCGACCCGACGCTCCGGTCGCTCGCGCTCTTCGGCGTGAACGTGGTGCTGGCGTTCCTCGTCTTCGGGCTGGTGGACAGCGGGGCCTTCATCAAGGGGTCCAACCGGCGGCAGCAGCAACCGCGAGAGGTGACGGGCTGATGGCTATCGGCGTCAAGGTCTTGAAGCGCCCCGAGCGCGAGGTCAGCTATGTGCGGGCCACGCTCAAGGGGATGGCGCTCACCTTCAAGCACATGTTCGAGCCGAAGGTGACGATGCAGTACCCCGAGCAGAAGAGCACGACCGACTGGAGCATCTCCCAGCGCTGGCGGGGCACCCACCGCATGCTCACCGACGAGCAGGGCCGCTCCAAGTGCGTCGCCTGCGGCCTCTGCCCGCAGATCTGCCCCGCCAATTGCATCAAGCTGGTGCCGGGCGAGGACGAGCAAGGGAACCGCTACCCGCTGATCTACGAGATCGACGAGTTCCGCTGCGTGTTCTGCGGCTACTGCCAGGAGGTCTGCCCCGAGGAGGCGATTCACGTCGGCGTGCACTTCGAGAACTCCGAGTACAGCCGCGGGCGCTTCGTGTACGACCTCGAGCGGCTCCAGTCGCAGACCCACCCGGTCTCGACCCTGTGGGACCCGACCGACCCCCTGGGCGAATAGATGACCCAATTCGTCTTCTATCTCTTCGCCACCACCGCCGTCCTGGGCGCGACGCTCTGCATCCTGCACCGGAACCCCGTCGCCTCCGCGATGTGGCTCATGTCCACGATGTTCTCGCTCGCGGCCATCTTCGTGCTGCTCGGCGGGGAGCTGATCGGCATTCTCCAGATCCTGGTGTACGTCGGCGCGATCATGGTGGTGTTTCTGTTCGTGATCATGCTGCTCAACATGTCGAGCTCGAGTCCCGACATGCGCGGCCCCGGCGCCCTGGCGACCACGGTGGTCGTCATCGGCCTGCTCCTGACCGAGCTGCTCGCGCTCTGGCGCTATACGCCGCGCCGGCTGGCCTCGGACCTGGCGCAGGGCCCGGCGTTCGCCGATCCCGCAACGGCCTTCATGGCCGGTGAGCTGAGCCGGCAGGAGGCGGCGGGGCGGGGCGTGGTCGGCGGGCTCGCCGCGCCGCTGTTCCAGATCTATCTCGTGCCGTTCGAGATCACCTCGGTCCTGCTGCTCGCCGCGCTCGTCGGAACCGTCGTGCTCGCCAAGCGGAGGATCTGATGCCGGACCGGACCTTCCTCGGGCCCGCCCTGGGCCTGTCGGCCATCCTGTTCAGCCTCGGTGTCGCCGGCGTGCTCCTGCGCCGGAACGCCATCGTGCTCTTCATGTGCATCGAGCTGATGCTCAACGCCGTCAATCTGACGTTCGTCACGCTGGCCCAGCTCCACGGCGCCGCGGGCTACATCATGGTGCTGTTTGTCATGACCGTCGCCGCGGCCGAAGCGGCCGTGGGCCTCGCGATCATCCTCGCGATCTTCCGGCACACGCGGTCGGTCGACCTCCAGAACATCAACCTGCTGCAGGGCTGATGACCTTCACACACGCGGTCTGGCTCGCCGTCGCGCTCCCGCTGGCCGGGTTCCTGGCCAACGGCGCGCTCGCGCTCTGGCGGCCCCGGGCCACGGGGCTCGTGTCCGTCGTGGGGGCCGGCGTCCTCGTCGGGGCGTTTCTGGTGTCGGCCGGGGTCTTCATCGAGCTCTGGCGGGCGGCACCGGCGGCCCCGATCATCGTGACGCTCTGGCCCTGGCTCCCGGTCGAGCGGCTCCAGATCGACATCGCCTTCCAGGTGGACCAGCTCTCGGCGGTGATGTTGCTCATCGTCACCGGCGTCAGCAGCCTGATTCACCTGTTCAGCGTGGGCTACATGCGGGAGGACCCGGGCTACGCCCGGTACTTCTCCTACCTGAACCTGTTCGTCGTGTTCATGCTGGTCCTGGTCCTCGGCTCGAGCTTTCCGGTGATGTTCATCGGCTGGGAGGGCGTCGGGCTCTGCTCCTATCTGCTCATCGGCTTCTGGTTCAGCGAGAAGGCGAACGCCGACGCCGGCAAGAAGGCGTTCATCATGAACCGGATCGGCGACTTCGGGTTCCTGGTGGCGATGTTCTTCCTCTGGCGCACCTTCGGCAGCCTCGACTTCGCCTACGTGGCCGAGCATGCGCCGGTGATGCTCGAGGCGGGCGGCGCGACGGTCACCGCCATCACGCTGTTCCTCTTCCTGGGCTGTACGGGCAAATCCGCGCAGATCCCGCTCTATACCTGGCTGCCGGACGCCATGGCCGGTCCCACGCCGGTGTCCGCGCTGATCCACGCGGCCACCATGGTGACGGCCGGCGTCTATCTCGTGGTCCGGACCAACGTGCTCTTCGCCCTGGCGCCGCTCTCGAGCACCGTCGTGGCGGGGATCGGCGCGCTGACGGCGCTGTTCGCGGCGACGATCGGGCTCCGGCAGTACGACATCAAGAAGGTGCTGGCCTATTCGACCGTCTCCCAGCTCGGGTACATGTTCCTGGGCGTCGGCACCGGGGCCTATGTGTCGGGGATCTTCCACCTGGCCACGCACGCCTTCTTCAAGGCCCTGCTGTTCCTCGGCTCGGGCAGCGTGATCCACGCGATGCACCACGCCTATCACGCCACCCATTCGCACGAAGACGCGCAGGACATGCGCAACATGGGCGGCCTCAGGCAGTACATGCCCGTCACCTTCGGGCTCATGCTGATCGCGACCCTGGCGATCTCGGGGATCCCGCCGTTCTCGGGCTTCTTCTCGAAGGACGAGATCCTCGCCGCGGCCTTCGCGCGCGGGGGCGACACGCCCGTCTACTACCTGTTCTACGGCATGGGTGTCGTGGCCGCCTTGCTCACCGCCTTCTACATGGCCCGCCTGATCGCCATGACGTTCATGGGCCAGAACCGGACCGGGGAATCGGAGCGCGCGCACCTGCACGACGCGCCCTGGATCATGACCGGCCCACTGGTCGTGCTGGGCGCATTGAGCCTGCTGGGCGGTGCCCTGAATCTGCCGCACCTCGTGGGCGGCCACGCGGCACTCGAGCGCTGGCTCGCGCCGGTCGTGGAACCGGGCATGCGTCTGGGCCACCTCGTCATGCCGGAAGGATCGACCGAGTATCTCCTGGTCGGTGCCGCCGTCGCCATCGGGGCGCTGGGTCTCCTGCTGGGGTTCCGCGCCACCCTCGGCCGCCCGATCCTGCCGGCCCGGCAGGCGCCGGCGGACACCGGCTTCGCCCTGGTGCTCAACCGCAAGTACTATGTGGACGAGCTGTCCGACGCGCTGATCGTCCGGCCGCTGATGTGGCTGTCGCGGGTGGTCCTCTGGCGCGGGGTGGACCAGGGCGTCGTGGATGGCGCGGGCGTGAACGGCGCCGCGTGGGTGTCGCGCCTGGCCGGCGGCGGGCTCCGGCTGCTGCAGACGGGGCAGGTGGGCGTCTACGTCGTGCTTTTCCTCGTGGGCGCGCTCTGGATCCTGCGCGCCGTGATCCGGTGACCGGCCGATGACCGCCTTCCTCCACTCGATCGGCTACGGGCAGTGGATCCTGCACGCCCTCATCGCGCTGCCGCTCATCGGCGTCGTCCCCGTGCTCCTCGGCGACGAGCGCTCGGCCAAGTGGACGGCGCTGGTCGTCACCACCCTGGAATTCATCCTGTCGCTCGGCCTCTGGTGGGCGCTCGAGCCGGGCGTGGGGGCGATGCAGCTCACGACCTCCGTGCCCTGGATCCAGGGCTGGGGCATCAGCTACCGGGTCGGGATCGATGGCATCTCGCTCGTCATGGTCCTGCTCACGACGGTCCTCATGCCGCTGAGCGTGCTCGCGAGCTGGCGCTACATCACCACCCGCGAGCGCGGCTTCTACGCCCTGATGCTGACCCTGCTCACGGGCCTGGTCGGCGTCTTCCTCGCGCTCGACATGTTCCTGTTCTACGTGTTTTTCGAGGTCATGCTGATCCCGATGTACTTCATCATCGGAATCTGGGGTGGCAGCAACCGGCTGTACGCGGCGATCAAGTTCTTCGTCTACACCATGACCGGCTCGCTCCTCATGCTCGTCGCCATCGTCGCGATGGTGTGGAAGGTCCAGAGCGCCACCGGACTGCTGTCGTTCTCGTACGACCACCTGTTGCGGAACGCGTCCGCCGTCGGCTCCGCGGCTCCCTGGCTCTTCGCCGCCTTCGCGCTCGCGTTCGCCATCAAGGTGCCGATCTTCCCGTTCCACACCTGGCTGCCCGATGCCCACGTCGAGGCCCCCACCGCCGGCAGCGTGCTGCTGGCGGGCGTGATGCTCAAGATCGGGACGTACGGGTTCCTGCGATTCGCCGTACCGTTCTTCCCGCAGGTGGCGATGAGCCCGTTCGTCAGTAACCTGATGATCACGCTCGCCGTCATCGGCGTCATCTACGGCGCCCTCGTCGCGCTGGTGCAGCCCGATTTCAAGAAACTGGTGGCCTATTCCTCGGTGAGCCACCTCGGGTTCGTCATGCTGGGCATCTGGGGCGGCAGCATGCAGAGCGTGCAGGGCGCGCTGATGGTCATGATCAGCCACGGCTTCTCGACCGGGGCGCTGTTCCTGCTGATCGGCATGCTGTACGAGCGCCGCCACACCCGCCTGATCGAGGACTATGGCGGCCTCGCCCGCGCGATCCCCGTGTTCAGCCTGATCCTCACGGTGGTGGCCCTGTCGTCCATCGGGCTGCCGGGCCTCAATGGGTTCGTGGGCGAGTTCCTGGTCCTGCTGGGAAGCTTCACGGCGTTTCCCTGGGCCACCGGCCTCGCCACGACCGGGGTCATCTTCGCGGCGGCCTACCTGCTGTGGGCGCTGCAGCGGCTGATCTTCAACCGGCTCGACGATCCCGAGAACGAGCATCTCGGCGACCTGACGGGTCGCGAGCTCGCGGTCATGCTGCCGCTCGTGGCCGGCATCGTCTGGCTCGGGCTCTACCCGGCCCCGGTGCTCCGGCGCATGGAGCCCGCCACCCGGCGCTATCTCGAAGTCACGACCCAGGGCGGCCCCCCGGCCGGCGCGACCGCGGCGCTCGGCGATTGGGTTCGGCCGGCCCAGGACCGCCCATGAACCGCCTCGATCTGAGCACCCCCCTCGGCGTGACGCTGGCGCTGTTGCCCGAGGTCCTGCTCTGCGCGTGGGCGCTGGTGGTGCTGCTGGTCGTGAGCTGGCGACACGAGACCGCGGAGGACAGCCGGCTCGCGGGATGGCTGAGCTTCGCCGGGGTGGTGCTGAGCGGCGCGGGCCTGGCCGCCCTCTGGGGCAACGGGGTGGGCGCCGAGGGACTGGCTCAGATGGTCGCACTCGATCCGTTCCGGTACGCGGCGGCCGCGATCGCCTTGGTGTCGGCGGGCGCCACGATTCTGCTCTCGCTGGGCTATCTCGAGCGCGAGCGGCTGCTGGCGCCGGAGTATTACCCCTTGATCCTGCTGGCCACCGCCGGGATGATGTTCCTGGGTGGGGCGGAGGACCTCATCGTCCTCTTTCTCGGCCTCGAAGTGATGTCGGTCGCGGTGTACGTGCTCGCCGGCTTCGACCGCCGGAACGCCGCCTCCTCGGAAGCGGCGCTCAAGTACTTCCTGATCGGCGCGTTCGCCTCGGGGTTTCTGCTCTACGGGATCGCGCTGGTGTTCGGCGCCACCGGCACCACCAACCTGTCGCTGGTGGGCGCGCAACTGTCCGGCAAGCCGCTTCCGCTCATGGCCGCGCTCGGGCTTGGACTCCTGCTCATCGGCATCGGGTTCAAGGTGGCCGCGGTGCCGTTCCACATGTGGGCGCCCGACGTCTACGACGGCTCGCCCACGCCGGTGACGGGCTTCATGGCGACGGGCGTCAAGGCGGCGGCATTCGCGGCGCTGGTGCGCGTGCTGTACGAGGCGTTCCCCGGCGCGATCCAGCTCTGGCAGCCGATCGTCGCCGGGCTCGCGATGGCCTCGATGGTGCTGGGCAACCTCGTCGCCCTCACGCAGCGCCCGCTCAAGCGAATGCTGGCCTACAGCTCCATCGCGCATGCCGGGTATCTGCTCACCGCCGTCTGGCCGGGCACGCCCGCGGGCGCCGGCGCGGTGCTGCTGTATCTCCTGGCCTACAGTCTGACCACCCTGGCGGCCTTCGGATTCCTCGCCGTGCTGGGCCGGGGCGGGGAGCGCGACGTGGGGCTGGACGACATCGCGGGCCTCGCCGCCACCCGTCCCTGGATCGCCCTGGGCCTGACGGTGTGCATGTTGTCGCTGCTGGGCTTTCCCGGCACCTTCGGCTTCATCGGCAAGTGGTACATCCTGGCCGCGGTGGTGGCGGAAGGGCACTACATTCTGCCGGTCGTGCTCGTGCTCACCAGCGTCGTGAGCGCCGGATACTATCTACCCGTGGTCATGGCGATGTACATGAGGCCCGCCCCGAGTGCCGATCGCTACGCCGGACTGCGGCTGGCCCCGGCCGCGCTCGGCGCCATCGCGCTCTCGGTCGGAGCGGTCCTGCTGTTCGGCGTCTGGCCCGGCGGCCTCCTCGACCTCGCCGCGCGGAGCGCCGCGACGCTGACGCAGACCGGCGTGCCATTCGCCGGTCCGTGAGCGACGCGGGCGGAGCGGCCGCTTGCGTCATCCTGAGCCGGTTCGCTGCGCTCAGGGTAGACCCCGCGAAGGATCCTGCGCTCCGCTCGGGATGACGGGAAGCATCGCATGAACGTCACCCGGTCCATCTTCCGCCAGTACGACGTTCGGGGCCTGGTGGGCACGGAGCTCACCCCCGCGCTCGCGCGAGGCCTGGGACGGGCGTTCGCCACCGTCGCGTGGGACCGGTTCGGCCGGGCACCCACGATCGCGGTCGGACGGGACAACCGGCCGTCCGGCGAGGCGCTGGCGGCCGGCGTCCGCCGGGGCCTCGCCGACGCCGGCGGCACTGCGGTCGACGTCGGGGTGCTGCCGACCCCCGGACTCTACTTCGGGGTCGCCGCGCTCGAGGCCGACGGCGGAATCCAGGTCACCGGCTCGCACAATCCTCCCGAATTCAATGGCTTCAAGCTGGTCCTCGCCGGCGAGTCGTTCCACGGCGACGAGCTCGTCGCGCTGTGGGAGATCATCGTCGCCGAGCGCTGGCGCAGCGGCACCGGTCGCGAGACGAGCGACGGCAGCGTGCTGTCGCGCTACCGCGAGGGCATCCTCACCCGGCACCGGCTCGCCCGGCCGGTCACGGTGGTCGTGGACTGCGGGAACGGTGCGGGGAGCCTGGTGGCGGTCTCCACCCTCCGCGGACTCGGTGCCGAGGTCACGCCGCTCTTCTGCGAGTCGGACGGCACCTTCCCGAACCACCACCCCGATCCCACGGTGCCCGAGAATCTCCGGGACCTCCAGGCCGAGGTCCGGCGGACCGGCGCGGAGCTGGGCATTGCCTTTGACGGTGACGCCGACCGGATCGGCGCCGTCGACGAGACCGGAGAGATCATCTACGGCGACCAGCTGCTGGTGATTCTCGGACGCGACGCCGTTCGAAGGTTCGGGCCGGGCACGCCGGTCATCTTCGACGTCAAGTGCTCCGAGGTGCTGCCCGCCGCCCTCACCGCGGCCGGGGCCAGGGCGGTCATGTGGAAGACCGGCCACTCGCTGATCAAGGCCAAGATGAAGGAGCTGGGGGCGCCCCTCGCGGGCGAGATGAGCGGGCACATGTTCTTCGGAGGCGACTACCTCGGATTCGACGACGCGCTCTTCGCGGCCGCGCGGCTGCTGGAGATCGTGAGCCGGGGGCCGTACGGTCTCGCCTCGCTGCTCGCGGATCTGCCCCGGACCATCGCCACGCCCGAGATCCGTGTGAATGTGTCCGAGGACCGGAAGTTCGCCATCGTCGAGCAGGCCGTGGCCCACTTCTCGACGAAGTACCCGGTCAACACGATCGACGGGGTACGGATCACGTTCCCGGGGGGTTGGGGACTGCTGCGCGCGTCGAATACCCAGCCGATTCTCGTCCTCCGGTTCGAGGCATCGGACCCTCAGTCCCTGGACGCCGCCCGGAGCGAAGTCGTCGGCTGGCTCGCCGGGCAGGGCGTCAGCGCGTAACGCCATGACCCGTCACCGGCGCCGGCTCGCCGTGCTGGTGGCCGGTCTCGTCCTGCTGCTCTTCGGCGGGCGCTGGGCCTCCGGCCTGCTGGCGGACCGCTGGTGGGCCGCCGAGATCTCGCCTGCCGCCGTCACGTTCCTCACCGACTGGGACCTCCTGCGCGCCATCCTCAAGCTGACGGGCATCGCCGTCGCCGGTGCCTGGTTCGTCGGGCACCTGCTGGTGGTCTATCGCGCGGTCGGCTCCGTCCAGGTGCGCCGCAACGTGGCCAACCTGGAGTTCCGCGAGATGCTGACGCCGGGCTCGCTGCTGGCGGCCGCGGTCGGAACCGGCGCCCTGCTCGGCCTCCTCGTCGGGGGCGGGCTCTCGCAGCGCGCGGCGGAGGTCGCGCTGGCGTGGCAGGGCGTGACCTACGGGCTGGTCGAGCCGCTGCTCCAGCACGACGTCGGCCTCTACGTGGCCCAGGTGCCGCTATGGCGGATCGCCTACGATTTCGCCTTCCTGCTCGTCATCCTGGGGTTGGGCCTCGTGTTCGGCCTGTACATCCTGGTCGGCGCGTTGCGCTGGCTGGACGGGCGTCCCGCAATCAACAACCACGCCCGGGTGCATCTGGGGTGGCTGCTCGCCGCGCTCGCGCTCACGCTGATGTGGGGATACCTGCTCGAGCCGTTCGAGCTGGTGGCGGGCATGGACGGGATGCCCGACCGGGCAGTGTGGCGGGCGACCACGCTGGTGGCGCCGCTGCTCGCGGGCGTCGCGCTCGCGACCGCGCTGCTTTCGATCGCGTGGGCCCTCCGGGGGCGCCACGCGCTCGCCGCCGCCGCCTGGATCATCCTCCCGCTCGCGTCGCTGCTGGGCCACTGGATGGTTCCGCCCACCCTCGGCGGCGAGGGCGAGCCGATCACCGACCAGCGCACCCTCGATCAGTTCGAGCGTCTCGCCTACGGCCTGGAGACGCTGAGCGAAATGCCGGCGCCCCGCACCGCCCGGAGCTCGCCCCCCGGCGTGCCGTCTCTCTGGAATCGGGAGATGGTGAAGCGAGAGCTCGCGTCGGACTCGACCGATGTGGTGTCGGTCGACCCGGCCTTGATCGCGGTGAGCGGGCGACGCCGCCCCGTGTGGCTGGCCACGCGAGCGCTGCCGGGGGGACATCTGGTCGTGAGCGCTCTGGCCGACGACCGGACCGGGCCCGGCGGCGAGGCCCTGTTTTATCGGCCGCAGGATTCGGTCGCGGTTCCGTTCATTGCCCCGTTGCTCGACCTCGGTCCCGGCACGTTCCACGGCCGGGCGCCGGGTTACAGGATCGGCGGCGACGATGGGCCGGGCGCGGCGCTTGACGGGTGGCCCCAGCGCGTCGTGCTCGCGTGGGCACTGCAAGCCCCGGATCTGCTGGGCTCGCTCCCTCGGGGTGCGCGGGTAGACTGGGCCCTCACGCCGGCCCAGCGCCTCGAACAGCTCGCGCCGTTCGCCGCCTGGGGAGAGCCGGTGGCGCGACTGGTCGATGGCGAGCTGCTCTGGATGGTGGACGGGTACCTGCCCGCGGCCGCGTTTCCCCTCGCCCCGCGGGCGGACTGGCGTCGCCGCCGGGTCGCCGGCCTGCGCGGGGCACTGGTCGGCGTCGTCTCCGCCCAGAGCGGAGTGCCCCACGTCTACCTCCGGCCCGGCAGCGATGCACTGGCCTCCGCGTGGGCCGCCATCGCGGAAGGCGTCGTCGAGCCGGCCGCGTCCATTCCGGATGCCGTGTGGCGGGCCGCGCCATACCCGGCCGAGCTGTTCCAGGTGCAGGCGCGGCAGCTCGACCGCCCGTCCCGGAAACTCGGCAGTTTGAGCGGCCGCACCAACACGGACGCGGCGGACCTGCCGCGACCCGAAGTGACCTGGTCGGGAGATACCGCCGGGCCCGGCCTCACTGCCGCGTACGAGCGAGCCGACGAACGCCGGTTGAGCGCCCTCCTCGTGGCCCGCCACGACGATGGGGCCGATGAGCTGCTGCTCGCACGCGTCGACTCGGCGTCCGCACTGCCCTCGCGCGCGGCGCTCGAAAGCCGGTGGGCCCGCTTCCCCTCATACGATGCCCTGGGAGACTCCATTCGGGACGAGGGGGGTCGCCTCGAGCGGGGACCGGTGCGCTTCGATCTCGACGACGACGGCCTCGTCGCGTATCAGTCCCATTTCGGGGGGTCCCTCGCGAGGCGGCCGGTGCTGGTGTGGGTGACGCTCGCGACCGGCGATCGCCAGGGGGCGGGACGCACCTTGCGGGAAGCATGGAGCAACCTGCTCGGGGCCTCGGTGCCGACCTTCGCGGGTGAGGCGGAGACCACCCGGCTCGAGGAGGCGCGGCGCTGGCTGCTGCGCGCCGACTCCGCCCTGCGCTCGGCGGACTGGGACGGCTTCGGCCGGGCGTGGTCGAGTCTGCAGCGGAGTCTTGGCCTTCCCTCGGATTCGGGCGCGCCGTGAGCTTGATCGGTCGTGGGGCCGGGACTACCTTCGGGGGCTTTTGCCCGGGGAGCGTCGCGTGAAGGCGGCGGTGCTGGCGCTCGGTGGAAACGCCCTGGCGCGATCGGACGAGCCGCCCACGATCGCCAACCAGTTCCGCCACGCGCGCGAGAGCATGGCCATGGTGGTCGAGCTCGCCCGTGGCGGCTGGCAGATCGTGCTGGTGCACGGCAATGGCCCCCAGGTCGGCGACGAGTTGCGGCGGAACGAGGCGGCGCACGCCTGGGTCGAGCCGCTGCCGCTCGGCGTCCTGGTGGCGGAGACCGCGGGCTGGATCGGCTACATGCTCCAGCAGTCGCTGCAGAACGCGCTCGCGTCGGCGCGGGTGACCCGGGACGTCGTCACGCTCGTGACGCAGACCCTGGTCGATCGCTACGACCCCGCGCTGGGTCGGCCCACGAAGCCGATCGGCCATGCGCTCAGCCAGGCGGAGGTGGCGCGGCTCCGGGAGGCCGGCCGATCGGTGGGTCGGGACGGGGCGGGGGACTGGCGCCGCATGGCCACCAGCCCGTCGCCGCTGGGCATCGTCGAGCTTCCGGTCGTCCGGCGCCTGATCGAGCAGGGAACCATCGTGATCGCGGCGGGCGGGGGTGGCGCTCCGGTGTATCTGGATCCCATCCTGGGCTACGAGGGTGTCGACGCCGTGGTGGACAAGGATCGCGTCGCCTCCGTTCTCGCGCAGCAGCTCGAGGCGGAAGTGCTGATGATCCTCACCAACGTGGACGCGGTCTTCGAGGGCTGGGGCACGCCCCACCCCCGGCCGATCCGTCGGATGACGGTCGCCGAGGCGGAGGCGCTCATGGCGCGGGGCGGCCTCGACGAGGGGGGGATGCGGCCCAAGGTGGAGGCCGCCGCCGCCTTCGCCCGCAGCATCGGGGGCCGGGCGATCATCGCCCGGTTGAGTGACGGGCCGGCCGCGCTTCGCGGCCAGACCGGAACGACCATCGAGAGGGACCCGTGAATCTGCACGAGTATCAGGCGCGCACCCTGCTCAAGGCCGCCGGTATTCCCATGTTCGAGGGTGACGTCGCCTCGACGCCGACCGAGGCCGAGGCGATCGCGCGCCGAATCGGCGGCACCGTCGTCGTCAAGGCGCAGGTCCATGCCGGCGGCCGCGGGAAGGCGGGAGGCGTGAAGATCGCGCGCAATCCCGCCGAGGCCATGGACGAGGCGGCGCAGATCCTCGGCATGACCATCAAGGGCCTGACGGTGCAGAAGGTGCTCGTCGTCCCGGCCGCCGAAATCGCCACCGAGAGCTACGTCGGGCTCATCATGGACCGGGAGACCCAGCGGCCGGTCTTCATGGTCAGCTCGGCGGGCGGCGTCGACATCGAGGAGGTGGCCGCGAAGACGCCCGAGAAGATCGTGCGCCTGGCCGTCGACCCCACCTACGGGCTGTTCCCCCACCAGGCCCTGCGGCTGGCATTCGTGCTCTACCGCGACTTCGCCCAGGTGAAGGCCACGGCCAAGATCATGGAGCAGCTCTACTCGGCCTTCGTCAACAACGGCGCGTCGCTGGCCGAGATCAATCCGCTGGTGACCACGCCGGACGGGCGGGTGCTTGCGCTCGACGCCAAGATCGTGATCGACGACAACGAGCTCTTCTGGCGGCCCGACCTGGGGGTGTTGCGCGACGACTCGGCCGAGGAGCCGAGCGAGGCGGCCGCGCGGCGCGCCAACCTGTCGTTCATCAAGCTCGATGGCAACGTCGGCTGCGTGGTGAACGGCGCCGGCCTCGCCATGGCCACGATGGATCTCGTCAAGTACTACGGGGGTGATCCGGCGAACTTCCTCGACATCGGCGGCAGCTCGAGCCCGGAGAAGGTCATCAACGCCCTCAAGATCATCACCGCCGATCCCAACGTGAAGGCGATCCTGTTCAACATCTTCGGCGGGATCACCCGGACCGACGATGTCGCCAACGGCATCGTGGCGGCCACCCGCCAGTTCAAGGTGAACGTGCCGATCGTCATCCGCCTCACCGGCACCAACGAGGTCGAGGCCATCCGCATCCTCGAGGGCGTCGGCATGCGGGCGTTGAGCGACATGGATCAGGCGGTGCAGCAGGTGGTCCAGCTGGCGCGGGCGGCCGCATGAGCGTCTTCGCCGACAAGCACACGCGGCTGCTGGTCCAGGGCATCACCGGGCGCGAAGGCTCGTTCCACTCCCGCCAGATGCTGGAGTACGGCACGGCGCTGGTGGCCGGGGTGACGCCCGGCAAGGGCGGCCAGACGTTCGAGGGCAAGGTGCCGGTCTTCAACACCGTGGCCGAGGCGGTCGAGGCCACGGGCGCGAACGCCGCGGTCATCTACGTGCCTCCGATGGCCGCCGCGGCGGCGGTGATCGAGGCGGCCGACGCCGGCCTGCCGCTGATCGTCTGCATCACCGAGGGCATCCCGGTCATGCACATGAGCCGCGCGATGCCGTTCGTCCGGACCCGGGGTGTGCGCCTCATCGGCCCCAACTGCCCCGGACTCATCAGCCCGGGCGCCCGCGCCAAGGTGGGCATCATTCCGGGGAACATCTGCGCCCCCGGCCGGGTGGGCATGGTGTCCCGGAGCGGCACGCTCACCTACGAGGTCGTGAACCATCTCACCCGCGCCGGCATCGGCCAGAGCACCTGCGTCGGCATCGGCGGCGACCCCATCATCGGCACCAACTTCATCGACTGCCTCCGGGCGTTCCAGGACGACCCCGAGACCGACGCCATCGTCATGATCGGCGAGATCGGCGGCACCGACGAGCAGAACGCCGCGGCCTTCGTGCGAGAGCACGTCACCAAGCCGGTCGTGGGATTCATCGCGGGACAGACCGCTCCCAAGGGCCGCCGGATGGGGCACGCCGGCGCCATCATCTCCGGCTCGTCGGGCACGGCGGAGGAGAAGCTGGCGGCGTTCGAGGCCGCCGGGATCGGCATCATGCGGCGGCCCCTCGAGGTCATCGAGCTGCTGCGGTCGCGCATGTGAAGCTCGCCGACCTCCTCAGTCCACGCCGCGTGGTCGTGCCGCTGCCGGCCGCCACGCTGGAGGAGGGAATGCGAGTCCTGATGGACGCGTGCGTCGCCGACGGGCGCGTGAGCGACGCGCTTCGGCTCGACCAGGCGGTGAGGGAGAGCTGGCCCGAGGACAGCATGAGTCTCGGGCCGCACGCATGGCTGCCGCATTTCCGCACCGACGCGGTGCCGGCGCTCGTCGTGGCGCTGGGCATTGCCGAGGCGCCGATCGCGGGGAGCGGGCGCGAGGCGGACGGGCGTGAGGGCACGGACCCGCGCATGATCCTCATGATCGTGGCGCCGCCCCGGGACAACGCCCGCTACCTCCAGACCGTCGCCGCGTTCGCCCGCGTGCTGGCTCGCCCCAATGTCGCCGAGGCGATGCTCGCCGCGCGCCAGCCCTCCGAGGTCCTGGCGCTGCCGGCGCTGCGCGAGGTCGAGCTCGAGGGCCAGCTGCTCGTGCGCGACCTGATGCGCGAGCAGATGGTCTCGCTCCGGCCCGACGATTCGCTGGTGGACGCCGCCCGCCTGATGCAGGAGCACGGGGTGGATGCCCTGCCGGTGGTCGGCGAGTCGAACCAGCTGGTGGGGCTGCTCTCGCACCGCGAGCTGCTCCGCCTGCTGGTGCCGGCATATCTGCAGCGCGTGACCGCGGGGGGGCCCTCGGCCGACCCGCGCGCCGCCCACGTGCGGGACGCAATGGCCCGGAGCGTCCTCTGCGTCTCCGAGGACCAGTCGCTGGCCGACGCCGCCCATCTGCTGGCGACCAAGGACGTCGAGCGGGTGCCGGTCGTGAAGGACGGCGTGCTCCGGGGCTTCGTGACCCGGGCCGACCTCGTGCGCCGGCTGCTCGGCGGCCGGTAACCATCTCAAGCAAGTGGAGGAGTCGTGGCCGTGTCGCTGACGCTCGGGATCGTAAAGCCGGATGCCGTCGCCACCGGGAAGACCGGGAGAATCGTGGCCCATGTGCAGGACGCGGGATTCGCGCTCCGGGCCGCCCGTCTGGTGCGCCTGACGCCGGCCCAGGCCGGGGCCTTCTACGAGGTCCACCGCGAGCGCCCGTTCTTCGCCGACCTGGTTGCGTTCATGACCAGCGGACCCTGTTTGCCGATGGCCCTGGAGCGGGACGACGCGGTGGGCACGCTCCGCGCGGTCATCGGTGCCACCGACCCTGCCGAGGCGGCGCCGGGCACGATCCGGAAGCTCTACGCCGAGTCCAAGGGCCGGAACGCCATCCACGCCTCCGACAGCGACGAGAACGCGGCGCGGGAGGTCGGGTTCTTCTTTTCCGAGGGCGAGCTGGCGGCGCTCAGGGGTTGATCCCGGCGACCGCGGCTTGACCCAAGTCGTTGTCCCAGCTATTCTAAGCGGCTATGCTGCGAGTGGACATCCGGGACCTCCAGCGAGGACCGGTGCGGACTGATGGGCGGCTCGCCCCCGAGGACAAGGCCTTCGAAGGGCTGGACCTCGGCCTGGCGGGCCCGGTGGCGGTAAGCGGGCAGCTTCAGGCCACCGGTGACGGGGAATACCTCTGGCGAGGGCACGTCCATGGCGTGGTGCGGGGCGAATGCCGCCGCTGCCTCGCCGAGGTGCTGGACGAGGTGGACATCGACGTGGCCGCGGCGGTCTTCTCGGCCGACCCCGACGCGGCCGACGATCCTGATTTCTATCCGTTGCCCGAGCGCGCCAACAGTGTGGACGTCACCGATGTGGTGCGCGAGGAGCTGGCCCTCGCCGCGGTGAGCGACCTCCTGCTCTGCCGGGACGATTGTGCCGGACTCTGCCCCAAGTGCGGGGCGGACCTGAACGCGGGGCCGTGTGCCTGCCACACCACCCCTGCCGAACCCGTTTGAGGATACCATGGCAGTTCCCAAGCGTCGGACCTCGAAGTCCCGGAAGCGTCTGCGGCGTGGCCACCACTCGGGCGCCGGCATGGCCTCGCAGGCGTGCCCCCGGTGCGGCTCCCCCAAGCTCTCCCACCGCGTTTGTGATTCCTGCGGATACTACCGCGGCAAGAAGCAGGTCGAGGTCGAGGACGCCTGAGCGTGATTCGCGTCGCCGTGGACGCGATGGGGGGCGACAAGGCCCCGCAGGCCGAGATCGCCGGGTCGCTGCAAGCGCTGGCGAGCCTGCCGGACGAGTTTGTGGTGCAGCTCGTGGGGCGGAGCGACGTCATCGAGGCCGAGCTCGCCAAACACGCGGACGTCGATCGCAGCCGCCTCGAGATCCACGAGGCGGCTGATGTTATCGGGATGGCCGAGAAGCCCCTCGCCGCGGTCCGGAAGAAGCCCAAGTCCAGCGTCGTCGTCGGCCTCACCATGCAGAAGCAGGGACGTTCCGACGCGTTCCTGTCCGCCGGGAACACCGGCGCCACACTGGCGGCCTCCACCGTGCTGCTGGGGCTCCACGACGGGGTGGAGCGGGCCACGGTGGCGACGCTCTTCCCGACCGGCGGCGAGCCCGTGCTGGTGCTCGACGGGGGCGCCAACCTCGACTGCTCCGCCAAGGAGCTCGCGGGTTTCGCCTACCTCGGCACCGTCTATATGCGGGACATCGTGGGCCGGCCCAATCCGGTCGTGGGGCTCCTCAACGTGGGCGAGGAGGAGGAAAAGGGCACCGCCGTGGTGCGCGAGACCCACCAGATGCTCAAGCGGGCGCCCCGCCTGCACTACGCCGGAAACATCGAGGGCCGGGACATTCTCCCGGGCCCCCAGCGGCGCACCCATGTGGACGTGGTGGTCTGCGACGGGTTCGTGGGCAACATCGTGCTCAAGTTCTACGAGTCGGCGGCGCGCGTGTTCGTCGGGCTGATCATGGAGCGCGCGCCCGACGTCTTCGAGCGACCGGCCCTCCGGGAGCTCGCGAACGTGCTCGACTACTCGACCTACGGCGGCGCGCCGCTGCTGGGGGTGCGGGGCGTGTCGATCATCTGCCACGGCTCCTCCAGCCCCACCGCCGTCAAGAACGGGATCCGGGTGGCCCTGCAGGCGGTCAGCTCGGGCCTCAACGCGCACATCGCGGCCGAGTTCGCGCAGCGCGAGCCCGCGGCGCGCTCATGATCCCACGTCCGTTCGCCGAGGTGGCGAGCGTCGGCGTGGCCGTGCCCGCCGGCGTGCTCACCAACGTGGACCTGAGCCGGATGCTCGAGACGTCCGACGAGTGGATCGTCGAGCGCACCGGCATCCGCGAGCGCCACATCGCCCGGGCCGACGAATCCGTGGCCATGCTCAGCCGCGAGGCCAGCGAGCTGGCGCTGGCGGCCGCCGGAATCACCGCCGGCCAGCTCGACGCCATCGTGCTCGCGACCGCGAGCCCCGACCGGCTGCTGCCCTCGACCGCCTGCGACCTGCAGGCGCTGCTCGGCGCCGAGAACGCGGCCGCCTTCGACATCGGCGCGGCATGCCCCGGCTACATCTTCGCGCTCACCGTGGCCGAGGGCCTGATCGCCTCGGGGCAGAGCGAGACGGTTCTGGTGGTGGGGGCCGAGAAGCTTTCCACCATTACCGATTTCCAGGATCGCTCGACCGCCATCCTGTTCGGGGATGGCGCGGGGGCGTCCGTGGTGCGCCGCTCCGGCCGTCCGGGTCGCGGCATCCTCTCGACGTTCATCAAATCGGATGGCCGGCTCGCGCCGCTCCTGTACCGCCCGGGCGGCGGTGCGGCGGATCCGATCAGCGAGAAGGTCGTCTGCGAGCGGTCGCACTACATGAAGATGGCGGGCCGGGAGGTGTTCAAGGCCGCGGTCCTGGCCATGGCGGACGCCTGCGATGAGGCGCTCCGGCGCGCGGGAGTGACCGCCGATCAGGTGGACCTGCTGGTGCCGCACCAGGCGAATCTCCGGATCATCGAAGCGACGGCCAGGCACGCCGGCATCCCGATGGCCAAAGTCATGGTCAACGTGGACCGTTACGGCAACACCTCGTCGGCCTCGATTCCGCTGGCGCTGGACCAGGCGATCGTGGAGGGACGCGCGGCGGCGGGCTCGGTCATCCTGCTCGTGGCCTTCGGCGCCGGCTTCACCTGGGGCAGCGCGGTGATCCGGTGGTGAGCGTGCTGATGTGCCCGGGGCAGGGCGCGCAGCGTGTCGGTATGGGACGCGATCTCGCCGAGCGGTTTCCCGCGGCCCGCGCCACCTTCGCGGCGATCGACGACGCGCTGGGTGTGGCGCTGTCACGCCTGATGTGGGAGGGGCCCGAGGATGAGCTCACCCTCACGCACAATGCCCAGCCCGCCATCCTGGCCCACTCTGCCGCCGTCTGGGCCGTCGTACACGATCGGCTGCGCCCCGTCGGCGCCGCGGCCGGCCACAGCCTGGGCGAATACAGCGCCCACGTGGCCGCGGGCACGCTGGAGGCCACGACCGCGGCGCGGCTCGTCCGCCGGCGCGGCGAGCTCATGTACGCGGCCGGCCGGGCCCGCCCCGGCGCGATGGCCGCCGTCCTCGGACTCACCACCGAGCACGTGGACCAGGCCTGCAACGAGGCGTCCGGGCAGGACGGCGTCGCGGTCGCGGCGAACCTGAATGCGCCGGACCAGACGGTCATCTCCGGCGACCCCGCGGCCGTCGCCCGCGCGGGGGACGGCTGCAAGGCGCGGGGCGCCAAGCGCGTGCTGCCGCTCAAGGTGAGCGGGGCGTTTCACTCGCCGCTCATGGCCCCGGCCGTGGACGGTCTGCACGACGCGCTCACCGGCATCGACTTCGCCGATCCGGCGTTCCCCGTCATCGCCAACGCGAGCGGCGAGGCCGTGCGGACCGGGGCGGATGCCAAGCGGCTGCTGGTCGATCAGCTCACCGCGCCGGTCCGCTGGGTGGCATGCATGCAGGCGGCCGCGGCGCTCGCGCCCGCGGCCACCTTCATCGAGATCGGCCCGGGCGGCGTCCTCTCGGGACTGCTCAAGCGGATCGTGCCCGGCGCATCCACGGTAACGCTCGGGACTGCGGCCGAGGTGGAAGGCTTCCTCGCGTGAGCGCGCCGGGCCGATGACCGCGATCGATCTCGCCGGGAAAACGGCATTCGTCACGGGCAGCACGCGCGGCATCGGGCTCGCCATCGCGCGGGCGCTGCACGCGGCCGGGGGCAAGGTCGCGATCGTCGGCCGCGAGCCGGCCAAGGCCGCCGCGGTCGCCGGCGGGTTCGGCGAGCGCGCCGCGGGGGTGGCATGCGACGTGGCCCGGGCGGATCAGGTCGAGGCCGCGATCGCCGCGGCCGAGCGCGCCCTCGGCCCCATCGAGATCCTGGTGAACAACGCGGGCCTGACGCGGGACAACTTGCTCCTCCGCCTCACCGACGCCGACTGGGACGCCGTGCTGGACGCCAATCTCAAGGGAGCGTTCCACACCACCCGCGCGGTGATCAAGGGGATGATGAAACGGCGCGCCGGGCGCATCGTGAACATCACCAGCATCGTGGGCCTGACCGGCAACAAGGGTCAGGCCAACTACGCCGCGAGCAAGGCCGGCCTGATCGGGTTCACCAAGTCGGTCGCCAAGGAGTATGCCAGCCGGGGCATTCTGGCCAACTGCATCGCGCCGGGCTTCATCGAGACCGACATGACGGCCGCCTTGCCCGATGAGGCGAGGGCTACATTATTACAGGACATTGCGCTGGGCCGCCTCGGGCGACCCGAGGACGTGGCCGGGGCGGTGCTGTTTCTGGCCTCCGACCTGGCCGGGTACATCACCGGCCAGGTGCTGGTGGTCGACGGTGGGATGGTCATCTGACCGCGTGCAGGCAACTCCAATCGAGGACGACATGAGCAACGTCGAAGAGAAGGTCAAGGACATCATCGTCGAGGAGCTGGGAGTGGAGCGGGAGAAGCTCACCAGCGAGGCCAGCTTCATGGAGGACCTCGGCGCCGACAGCCTGGACACGGTCGAGCTCGTGATGGCGTTCGAGAAGGAGTTCGACATCGACATCCCGGACGAAGACGCGGAGAAGCTCCGCACCGTCGGCGACGCCATGAATTACCTCCACGAGAAGATCGGGAAGTAATTTGCCGCACCGTGTCGTCGTCACCGGCCTGGGGCTGGTGACTCCCGTCGGGACCGACGTCGAATCGACCTGGACCGCGCTGCTCGCCGGCACCCCCGGTGCGGCCCCGATCACGAAGTTCGATCCGCACAAGCTGTCGGTGCGGTTCGCCTGCGAAGTCAAGGGCTTCGACCCGCTGCGCTACATCGACCGCAAGGAAGCGCGGCGCTACGACCTGTTCGCCCAGTTCGCCCTGGCCGCGGCCCACCAGGCGGTCACCCAGGCCGGCCTGGAAGGGAAGTTTCCGTCGCCCGAGCGCACCGGCGTGATCATCGGGAGCGGCATCGGCGGGATGCAGACGTACGAGGACAACTGCACCGCCTACGTCACCAAGGGGCCGGACCGGGTATCCCCGTTCTTCGTCCCGATGTTCATTCCCGATATCGCCGCCGGCCTCGTCTCCATCCGCTTCGGCCTCAAGGGACCCAATTACGCCACGGTCTCGGCCTGCGCCTCCTCGGCGCATGCCATCGGCGACTCCTTCCACATGATCCGGAACGGCGTGACGGACGCCATGGTCACCGGCGGGTCCGAGGCGGCCATCACCGGCCTCACCGTCGCCGCGTTCTCCAACATGAAGGCGCTGTCGTCGCGGAACGACTCGCCCGAGACGGCCAGCCGTCCGTTCGACGCCGATCGCGACGGGTTCGTTCTGGGCGACGGCGGCGCGATGGTCGTGCTCGAGAGCCTGGAGCATGCCGAGCGGCGCGGGGCACGCATCCTGGGGGAGGTGCTGGGCTATGGCCTCAGCGGCGACGCCTATCACATCACGTCGCCCGCCGAGCACGGCGAGGGCGCCCAGCGGGCGATGCGTCTGTGCCTGGCGGACGGCCGGATCGATCCGACGGACGTGGGCTACATCAACGCCCACGGGACGTCGACGGAGCAGGGTGACATCGCCGAGACCGAGGCCGTCAAGGCCGTGTTCGGGGAACAGGCGAGGAAGCTGGTGTTCGGCAGCACCAAGTCGATGACGGGGCATCTGCTCGGCGGGGCCGGCGCGCTCGAGTTCGCGGTCTCGCTGCTCGTCTCGACCTGCGGTGTCATCCCGCCGACCATCAACCAGTTCACGCCCGACCCGCAGTGCGACCTGGACTCGGCGCCCAACCACAAGGTCGAGCGCCCGGTGGACGTGGCGCTCTCGAACTCGTTCGGCTTCGGCGGACACAATGTCACGCTGGCCGTGAGGCGGTGGGAGCCCTAGCAACCGCTCGAGAGTGAGGCGATCACAGCCGGCCGCGCCGCGAGCGCCGCCGGCTGGGTCGTTTCCGGCGACGTGTGCACCCCGGCCCGCCGTGCCTAGCCCGCGCTCGGCGCGCGGAAGTCCACGGCGAGCGTCACCAGGAAGGCCCCCATGCGTCGGGCCTCCTCCACCGTCATGTCCTGCGGCACGACGACTTGCGCGAGCAGGCCGGGCCGGAGCGGGTAGCCGAGCGCCATGCCGCCGCCCGCGATCTGACCGCCGAACGCACCGCTCGACTCATCCGCACCGGGCGCCTCCGGCGGGAGGCGCCGCGCCGGGACCCGAGGGGATCCCCCCGCGGGACTTCCCGATCTGCCGGCCGTCGGCTGACTTCTGGCCGCGCGCAGCGGCGCCCGGAAGGTGTAACTCCCTGGGTCCTCTACCCACCGCACGAACTCCTCGATCGCCCGGCCTACCCGCCGGCGGTACTCGCCCACGGAAATGGGCGAGAGCCGGCCGGGGTTCCGATTCAGGAAGTCACGAAATGTCGGCTCCAGCTCGATTCGGCGCACGTCCGCCGACTCGGAGGGCGGGAGCTGGTCGAGCACCTTTGTCGTGGCCACCCGCCAGCCCTGGGCGGTGGCTGGGTGAACCAGCCCCTTTTCCACCACGAAATCGATGAACCGCGCCAAGCCCGCGCGCGAGTAGTCGGGTTCGGACCCCACCGCCACCTCGTCGCAAGAGATCTACCAATCTAGGCGTTTACAACTGGCTTGCAAGCATTGTGGATGACTGTTAGCAAACAAAACGCCTCCGGATGCCGATGTGGATCGGTGTGCATAAATCAAACTGTCAGCGGGGAATGCCAGGTAGGGCGCTGAACCCATGCGTACGCGCCAAATGCAAACAAACGCCGAGCGCGCGTTTGTCGTCCCCTCATCGCCGTCCACAAACATGTCCAAACGCCGGCCAACAGGTGCGGGCGGTGGGGAGGCGTTTGATCCGGCGTGCCGACGTGGCATCCCCGCTCTCGATGGCGCAGGCCGAACCCCTATTGCCCGCTCGGGGCGGGCCTCGCGAGGCCATCGGATTGCTCAAACCGGATGCCGGAGGCGTCCAGCGGCGTGGCGGACAGCCGCCCGGCATGAAGGCGAGGCGGTGTGAGCGGCAGAATTCTGCGCACGGGTCGGGCAGGCTCAATCGCTGGGCACGAAACCCGATCCGTTGAACGCTGGCCCGACGGGGCGAACGCCTGCTAGATTTGCACTGTCTTACCCGCGCTCTCCCAAGGAGATAGCATGCCGGAAGGGACCGACCTCTTTCAGCTGCGGGACCCGCGCCTCCGTACCACCGCCGAGAAGGTGCTGTCCGGCACCCGGCTGGAGGCGTCCGATGGCCTCGCGCTGTATGCCACCGATGACCTCCTCGGACTCGGGCGGATGGCCGAGTACGCCAACGCCGGGCGCAACGGCGATCGGGTGCTGTTCTCCGCCAACCAGCACATCAACCCGACCAACGTCTGCGTGCTTCGGAACACCTGTGTGTTCTGCTCGTTTGCCAGGATGCCGAAAGAGGAGGGGGCCTACACCCGCTCCCTCGAAGAGGTCTACCACGAGGCTGAGCAGGCGCGCGGGATGCCCACGCGGGAGTTCCACATCGTGGGCGGGCTGCATCCGAAGCTCCGGCTGAGTTACTACACCGACATGCTGCGCGGCCTCAAGGAGCGCCATCCCGAGGTCCACATCAAGGCGCTCACGGCGGTCGAGATTGCGCACCTGGCGCGAATCGAGCGGGTCTCGGAGCGCGAGGTGCTCCTCGCGCTCAAGGAGGCCGGCCTGACGAGCCTGCCCGGCGGCGGCGCCGAGGTGTTCAGCACCGCCGTCCGCGCCACGATCGCCGAGCGGAAGCTCACCGGCGAGGAGTGGATCCGCGTGCACCGCACCGCGCACGAACTCGGGATCCCGACCAACTGCACCATGCTGTACGGCCACGTCGAAACGGCGGCCGACCGGGTCGAGCACCTCTCGATGCTGCGCTCGCTGCAGGACGAGACCGGCGGCTTCCTCACCTATATCCCGCTCGCGTACCACCCGGACCACAATGAGCTGGGCGAGGAGCTCGGCCGGGTGGGGACCGCGACGACCGGCTACGAGGACCTGAAAAACATCGCGATCGGGCGGCTGTTTCTGGACAACGTGCCGCACGTGAAGACCCACTGGCCGATGGTTACGCCGTTCCTTTCCCAGATCGCACTCAGCTTCGGCTGCGATGACGTGGAGGGCACCGTGGTGTACGAGCGGGTCTACCACGAGGCCGGGGCGAACACCCAGATGCACATGCACTATCTCGACCTGGTTCGGCTCATCCGGGGCGCCGGCAAGCGGCCGGTCGAGCGCGACAGCCTCTACCGGGCGGTCCGCGACCAGTTCGACGATCCGCCGCCCGAGCCGTCGCTCGGCCGGAGCGGCTCGCTGCCTGTGGTGCACGCGGCATGAGGCTCGGCCGGATTCCGTGGATCAACTGCTACCCGGTCTATGGGGCGATCGACCGTGGGCTGGTGTCCGTGCCCGCGGAGCTCGTCACCGGTACGGCCTCCGAGCTGAACGACCTGCTCGCTGCCGGCGAGCTGCAGGTGAGCGTCGTGTCGGCGGTGGAATACGCGCGGAATGCCGCGGCGTACCATCTGCTGCCCGACCTCGCGATCACCTGCGACGGCCCGGTGCACAGCGTGGCGCTGTTCTCGCGCCGCCCGGCGCGGCAGCTCGACGGCTGCACCGTGCTCCGGACCGCCTCGTCGCGAACCTCGGTGCTGCTGCTCGACCTTCTCGCGCGCCACCGCTGGGGGGTGCGGCCGCGCTACGCGACCGCGCGCGCCGAAGCCCCCGACCTCGCCTCGCTCGCCGGGCTGCCGCACGAGGCGGTGCTCGTCATCGGCGACGCCGCACTGCTGCTCGCGGCGCAGGAGCGCTATCCGGTGCGCGTGGATCTCGGCGCCGAGTGGAAAGAGTGGACGGGACTGCCGTTCGTCTTCGCCGTCTGGGCCGCCCGGCGGGAGGCGAGTCTCGCGGCGGTGCAGGCGGTGCACGGGCGGCTGCTCGAGTCGCGGTCCTGGGGGCTCGCGCACCTCGACCACCTCGCCGCCGACGCGGCCCGCCGCACGGGCGTACAGGCTGAGGTGTGTCGCGCGTATCTCGGCGACCTGGACTATGCGCTGTCCTATCGGCATCTCGCCGGCCTCACGGATTTCTTCCGCCGGCTGGCCCAGGAGGGCCTGGTGCCGGACGGCTCGCTGTCCTTCATCGCGGCAGCGTAGTGTCCGGCCCGCCAGCGGCGGGGACGGACTCCCGGAGCGGTCCGGTCGACACTTCTTGAGATCAATACCTAAGAGGCTGTGACAATGAGTGTTGTAGATCGCACTTCAAGTGAGTTCAGAGCTTTTGTGGAACTCTACCAGCAGGCCCCGCTGCTCGAGCTCGGCCAGCTTGCCGACCGGGAGCGGTGGCGGCTCCACCCCGAACCGGTCGTCACCTACATCATCGACCGCAACATCAACTACACCAACGTCTGCGTCGCGGACTGCCAGTTCTGCGCGTTCTACCGCCGGCCCAAGGACGGACAGGGCTACGTGCTGAGCTTCGAGGAGATCGGCGCCAAGATCGACGAGTGTAAGGCGATCGGTGGCGTGCAGATTCTGCTGCAGGGCGGCCACAACCCCTACATCCCGTTCGAGTGGTATCTGGAGCTCATGCGCTACATCAAGCGCAACCATCCGATCCACATTCATGGGTTCTCGCCGTCGGAGGTCGTCTTCTTCAGCGAGCGGTTCGGACTCTCCGTGCCCGAGGTCGTGCGCGAGCTCAAGGGCGCGGGGCTCGACAGCATTCCCGGCGGTGGGGGCGAGATCCTGGTCGACCGGATTCGCGAGCGCGTCGCCAAGAAGAAGGCCCAGACGGAGGAGTGGCTCGGGGTACAGGAGGAGGCCCACCGCCAGGGGATGAAGACCTCCGTCACGATGATGTACGGCCTCGGCGAGACCGACGAAGACCGGATCGAGCACCTGCTCCGCGTCCGCGAGGTGCAGGCGCGCACCGGCGGGTTTACCGCGTTCATCTGTTGGCCGCTCCAGCCCGAGGGGACGCCGGGCATGTCGCACTACGAGAAGACCGACGCGGTGACGTACCTGCGGATGCTGGCGATGAGCCGCATCGTCCTCGCCAACGTGCCCAATCTGCAATCCTCCTGGGTGACCATGGGTCACAAGGTCGGCCAGATCGCCCTGCGGTTCGGTGCCAACGACTACGGCAGCCTCATGATGGAGGAGAACGTGGTGTCGGCTGCCGGGACGACGCATCGGACCACCCTGCAGGAGATCGACCGTCTCATTCGCGACGCCGGCTACCGGCCGATGCGCCGGCGCCAGGACTACAGCGTGATCGAGGAGCCGGTCGCGGCGTGACTCGCGTGGGGATCGGCTACGACTCCCACCGCTTCGTCGCGGGCCGCCCGCTCGTCCTGGGCGGCGTCGCCATTCCCCACTCGCACGGGTTGGCGGGTCATTCGGACGCCGATGCGGTAGCCCACGCGCTGTCGGACGCCATTCTCGGCGCGGCCGGCGCGGGCAACATCGGCCAGCTCTTTCCCGACAGCGATCCGCAGTGGAAGGACGCCGACTCGATGGAGCTGCTGCGTACGGCCCACGAGCTGGTCCAGGGCCGCGGCCTGGCGCTCGCGCAGGCCGACTGCTCCATCATCACCGAGCGCCCGAAGCTCGGCCCGCACCTCGCGGCCATGGCCGCGGCGCTCGCCGAACGGCTCGGCGTCGAGCCGGGGGCGATCAACGTGAAGGCCAAGACCAACGAAGGGATGGGATTCATTGGCCGCGGCGAGGGCCTGGCCGTGATCGCCGTCGTCGTGCTGGAGGCCCGCTGATCGAGTCCCTGCTGGACTGGGCCTCCCAACTTCCCCCGGCGGCGGTGTACGCCGTGCTCGGTGCCCTCGCCGCGGTCGAGAATGTGCTGCCGCCCGTGCCCTCGGACGCGGCCGTCGCGCTCGGCGCATTCCTCTCCCATCGCGGCGTCACGACGCCGCTCGCCGTCTTCTTCGTCTGCTGGATCGCCAACCTGCTTGGCGCGGCCGGCGTCTATCTCGCCGCGCGGCGCTACGGCCGCCGGCTCTTCGCCTCGCCCACGGGTCGGCGGCTGCTGACGCCGCGCTCGCTCGCCGTGATCGAGCGCGAGTATCTCCGCTTCGGGACAGTCGGCATTTTCATCAGCCGCTTTCTGCCGGGCATCCGCGCCGTGGTGCCCCCCTTCGCCGGCCTGGTAGGGCTGAGCGCGCCGCGCACCTTTCTGCCGATGGGCATTGCCTCGGCGCTCTGGTACGGGGGCATCACGATTCTCGGCGCGGTCGTGGGCGCCGAGTGGGGGCGGATCACGGAGATCATCGCCGGTGTGAATCGGACGCTGGCCATCGCGGCGGCCGTACTGGCCGTCGTCGGTGCGGTGTGGTATTTCCTGCGCACGCGCCAGCGCCGGCAGGAGCGCGTGTGGCACGCCACCCGCGACGCGCTCGACCCCGCGGCCCCGTCCTTCCTGGCCGGCACCGAGATCGCCGAAGGCTCGGCGCGCCAGGCCGCCGCGCTGCTCGTGCTCGAGCTGGCCTATGCCGACCCGGTGCTCACGGTGGACGAGCGGGCGCTGATCGCCGAGCATCTCCATGAGCGCTGGGGGCTGGCCCCGCCCGGGAAGCCCCCCGCGCCTCCCGCGGAGGAGGAGCGTCGCACGCGCTTCGCGGGCTACGCGCGCCGGCTGCGGAAGGCGGTCGGCCGCGCCGAGCGGCTCGAGCTGGTCGAGCGGCTCTGGACCGTGGCGTTCGCCGATGGCGCCATCGGCGCTCATGAGGAGCGGCTGATGCATCTGGCCGCCGAGCTGCTGGGACTTCGCTCCACCGACCTCGCCGAGGTGTCCCGGCGGCTTCAGGCGCAGCGCGGCGCGTGACGGTCACCGACGTGCGCGAGCGCGCCGCGCGCGATTTCGGGTTGGAGGGCTTCCGCGACTTCCTCGCGCTCGAGTCGGGTCACAGCGAGAACACCGTCGTCGCCTACCTCGGCGACTTGCAGCGGCTGGCGGAGTTCGCGCTTTCCAGGGGCGTACGCGATCCAGGACAGGTCACCCGAACCCTCCTGCGCGACTTCGTCTACCTGCTCAAGGACCTCGGCTTGAGCGCGCGCGACGATTCGGCGCGAAGTCTCGGCCATCCGCACGTACTACGGCTTCCTCGTGGGCGAAGGGCGCGTCCCGAACGATCCGAGCGATCGCCTCGAATCACCGCGGCGCGGCCGCATCCTTCCTAATACTCTCAGCGTGCGCGAGGTCGAGGCGCTGCTCGCGGCCCCCGACGTCGACCAGCCGCTCGCCTGGCGCGACCGCACGCTGCTCGAGCTGGGATACGGGGCCGGTCTCCGGGTGTCGGAGATCTGCGGCCTCGTCACCACCGATCTCCTGCTCACCGAGAATCTCGTCCGGGTCTTCGGCAAAGGGGGCAAGGAACGGCTCGTGCCGATCGGCCGAAGTGTGATCGGCGCCGCCTCGGTGTACCTGCACCAGCTCCGGCCCGAGCTGGATCGCGGGCGGAGCGCGGGCCGCGTGCTGCTCAACGCGCGGGGGCAGCCGTTGTCGCGGGTGGGGGCGTGGGGCATCGTCAAGCGCGCCGCGGCACGCGCGGGCATCGGCAAGCGGGTCACGCCGCACACCCTCCGGCACAGCTTCGCCACGCACCTGCTCGAGGGCGGCGCGGATCTCCGGGCGGTGCAGGAGATGCTGGGGCACGCCGACCTCTCCACGACGCAGATCTATACCCACGTCGACCGCGAGTATCTGCGGTCGGTCCACAAGCAGTTCCATCCCCGTGGGTAGCATGGCGGTGGGCGTGCATGCCGCGGGGCGCCCGGTCCTCAGGCGCGCCCGCCGCGGTGCCGCCCGGAGCCCCTGTCGTGCCTTCCTGTGGCTTCCGGCGCTCGCCCTTGCCGCGTGCGCGCGTTACGTTGCGCGGCCGATCCAGCCGGCGGCCCACGTGGAGGAGTATCGCGCCCGGCGACTGGACGAGGCCGCGCTGGTCGCGTGGGTGGAGCGCTGGGCGGGACGGCCCGAGCACGGCCGCTGGACCGATCGCCAGCTCGCCGTCGCCGCGCTCGGGCTTCGGGCGGAGCTGCCCCGCGCGCGCGCCGACTGGCGCGCCGCCGCTGCCGGCGAGCGGTCGGCCGGCGTGCGCCCCGCGCCCGGCGCCGAGCTCGGCGTCGAGCGGGCCGTGGCCGGGAGCGAGGGCCAGGCGCCGTGGGTGGTCGCGCTCGGTGGGGTGTTCGCGGTCGAGCTCGGTGGAAAGCGCGGCGCGCGCTTTCAGCGCGCGCGGGCGCGCACGGCGGTCGCGGAGGCCGAGCTCGGCCTGTCGGCGTGGGGAATCCTCAGCAGTACCCGCGTCGCGGCAGCCGCCCTCGCCGCCGCCGAGTCCGACCTGATGCAGGCTCGCCGCGAGGCCGCGGCGCTCATGGGCGTGCAGACGCTCGAGCAGGTGCGGTACCAGGAGGCCTCGCTCACCGGCGCCGAGCTTGCCAGGACCAGCTCGGAGGTGCAGGCGGTCCGGGCGCAGGTGAGCGCGGCCGAGGCGGCGGTCCTCGAGGCGCGGGCCGCGCTGGCCGGATCGCTCGCCGTGCCGGCCCGCGCCGTTGACGCGATCGAGGTCGCCGCCGACTCGAGCGCCGGCTGCGGCATGCTCGCGTCCGCGGGGTCGGATTCGTTGGCGTCCATGGCCCTGACCCGGCGGCCGGAGATCGGCCGCGTGCTGGCCGAATACGCCATCGCCGAAGCCGATCTGCGACTCGAGGTGGCCAGGCAGTACCCTGACCTGGACATCGGGCCCGGGTTCATCTGGGATCAGGGGGTGCAGCGCTGGACTCTGGCGCTCGCGCTGCCCAACCTGTTCGGCTTCCGGAATCGCGCCGCCGTCGACGCGGCGGACGCGGCCCGGACGGCTGCCGCCGCCCGGGTCGGCCAGGTGCAGGAGGAGGTGCTCGCGAACGTCGAGCTCGCCGCCAGCCGATGCCGCGGAATCATCCTCGAGCGCACGGCCGCCGACTCCGTGGTGACGGCGGCCGAGCGTGCCGCCGCGCTCGCCCGGTCCGCCTACGCTCGAGGCGAGACCTCGCGCCTCGAGCCCGCGTTCGCGGACCTGACGAGAGTTCGAGCGGAGCGCGCGCGCGCGGCAGCGGACGCGCGGGCTCGGTCGGCCGGGCAGGCGCTCGAGGCCGCAGCCGGTGTCTGGGGCACGGCCGGCTCGGCCCGCTGGCCCGATCCCCGGAACGATGAGTTGACGGAAGGCGGCTCGCCATGAGTGGTGCGATCCGACGCGTGGCGCCCATCGCGCTCGCCGCGGCCCTGGCCACGGGGCTGGTGCTGCTCTACCGTCAGCATCGGCGCGAGGTGGCCGCGGAGGCCGGGCGCGATGCGCCGCTCGTGGCGCCGAGCCGTGTGCGTGACCAGCATGGCACGGCGATCGTCACGCTGGACTCGGCGGAGCGGCAACGGATCGGGCTCGCCGTCGCGGCCCTCCATCCCATCACGGGCGCGCTCGAGGCCTCGCTGCCTGGCGAGGTCGTCGTCGAGACCGAGCGTGCGACGGTGCTGCGCGCACCGGTGGCCGGACGGTTCACCCTGCCCCGGGGCGCCCACTGGCCCGGGCTCGGCGAACGGGTCGCGGCCGGGACACCGATCGCCCAGGTCTCGGACGCACGGCCGCTGGCATCGGCCATCTCCGGGATCGTCACTCGAGTGGGCGCGCAGCCCGGCGCCATCGTCGAGGCCGGCCAGGCGCTGCTGGAGGTAGCCGACTACCGTCATCCGCTGGTTCGGGTGGCCTGGCTCGAGTCCGCCGGCGGAGCGCCGCGCCCGCGGATTTCGCTGAGCCCCGACGAGGGCGCCACGCGGGTGACCGCGCGGCTCGTCGGGCCGGCTCCCGAGGCTGACCCGGTGACGCGCCGGCCCGCCTATCTCTTCCGCGCCGAGCGGACCTGGCCCGGGGCCACCCCCGGCACGCCGGTGACGGCGCTGGTGCCGGTGTCCGGAAGCTCCATCGCCGGGGTGCTGGTGCCCGACGCGGCGGTCGTGCAGTGGGAGGGCTTGGCGTGGGCGTATCGGCGGCGTGCGCCCGACAGCTTCGAGCGCGTGCGCGTGCCGACACTCCGTCCGGCGCGCAGCGGCTGGATCGCCGGACCGCCGCTCGCGCTCGGCGACACGATCGTCGTCCGCGGCGCTCAGGAGCTGCTCTCCGAGGAATTCCGCGCCCGGGTGACGGTGGGCGACGAGTCGGGCGAGTGAGGCCGCCGGCGCGATCATGCTGACGGGTCTGGTCCGCGGCTCGATCCGGCATCGCGGCGTCGTCATCGGGCTCGCCCTGGCATTGGTGGTGTACGGCGCCGGGATCGTGGCGAATGCGCGCCTCGATGTCTTCCCCGAATTCGCTCCGCCGCAGGTGTCGATCCAGACCGAAGCACCCGGCCTCTCGCCCGAACAGGTCGAGGTCCTCGTCACCAAGCCGATCGAAGACGCCATCAACGGCGTCGAGGGGATCGCCGCCGTCCGCTCGCAGTCGATCCAGGGCCTCTCGGTCATCACGGCGATCCTCGCCGAGAGCGAAGACATCTACCGGGCCCGCCAAGCGCTGGCCGAACGGCTGGGCGAGGTGGCCGGCCGACTGCCGGCCACGGTCGAGCCGCCCATCCTCACGCCGCTCACGTCCTCCTCCAGCACGGTGCTCGTGGTCGGCGTGACGTCCGAGACCCGGTCCCTCATGGAGCAGCGGACCTTTGTCGACCGGGTCGTCCGGCCGCGACTGCTCGCGACGCCGGGCGTCTCGAAGGTGGCGGTGTTCGGGGGCGAGGTGCGCCAGCTGCAGATCCAGCTCGATCCCGACCGCCTGCGCCGCTATGGCCTCGGGGTCGCCGAGGTGGCCGCGGCGGCGCGGGAAGCGACCGGCGTTCGCGGGGCGGGGGTGATCGACGGCCCGAACCAGCGCCTCACCGTCCGCGCCGAAGGACAGGCGGCCACTGCCGCGGACCTGGCCGAAACCGTGGTGCGGGAGCGCGGTGGCGCCGTGCTTCACCTCGGGGATCTCGGCCGCGTCGTCGATGCGCCGGAGCCGCGCTTCGGCGAGGGCGGGGTGGATGGCAGGCGCGGGCTCGTCATCGTGATCTCGGCGCAGCTCGGGGCCAACACCAAGGTGGTCGCCCAACGGGCGGAGGAGGCGCTGGCGCGGATCGAGCCCGGCATGCGGGCCGCGGGCCTCACGCTCCGATCGGACATCTTCCGGCCGTCCGAATTCATCGACCTGGCGCTCAGGAACATCGTCACCTCGCTGCTGCTCGGCGCGCTGCTGGTGGCGGTGGTGCTGGTGCTGTTCCTCTCGGATGCGGGCGCCGCGGCCATCTCGCTCACGGCGATTCCGCTCTCGCTCCTGGCCGCCCTGATCGTGCTGGACCGGCTGGGGTTCGGCATCAACACCCTCACGCTCGGCGGCCTGGCGATCGCGCTGGGCGAGGTCGTGGACGATGCCATCATCGACGTCGAGAACATCGCGCGGCGGCTCCGGGAGAACCGCAGCCTGCCGACGCCCCGGGGCGCGGCCGCCGTCGTGCTCGAAGCCTCGCTGGAGGTGCGGAGCAGCGTCGTCTACGCCACCTTCGTCGTCGCGCTCGTCTTCGTCCCGGTGCTGACGTTGACCGGCGTGCAGGGTGCCCTGTTCCGCCCGCTTGGCCTGGCCTACATCCTCGCGATCATGGCCTCACTCGTCGTGGCGCTGACCGTGACGCCCGCCCTGACGCTGCTCCTCCTCGGCGGCAGGGAACACCGGGCGCACGAGGCGCCGGTGCTGGCCTGGCTCAAGCGCCGCTACGCCCGGGTGCTGGAGCGGCTCGCGGATCATCCCGGCGCGGTCGGCGGCGCGGCGGCCCTCGTCTGTCTCGCGGCGGCGGCGACGCTCCCGTTCTTCGGCGCCACCTTCCTTCCTGAATTCCGCGAAGGCCATTTCCTGGTCCACATGTCGGCGGTGCCGGGGACGTCGCTCGACGAATCCTTCCGTCTGGGCGCGCGGGTCACCGAGGCGCTTCGGCGGGATCCTCGCGTGCGCACGGTGGCGCAGCGGATCGGCCGGGCCGAGTTGTCGGAGGATACCTGGGGCACGCACTACACCGAGTTCGAGGTGGACCTGGTGCCGTTGACCGGTGAGGACGCGGAGACGGTCCAGGACGACCTGCGGCGGATTCTCGCGGGGTTCCCGGGCGTGAACTTCGCGATCCGCGGCTTTCTCGCCGAACGAATCGAGGAGACTCTGACCGGCTCGACGGCCGAAGTCGTCGTGCGCGTCTTCGGCGACGACCTCGACAGCCTGGACGTCGCGGCGCGTCGCGTCGCTGAGACCCTGGGCCGGATCCGGGGCGCGACGGATATACAGTACGACCCGCCGCCCGTGGCACCCGAGGTGACCATCCGGCTCCGGCCGGGCGAGCTGCCCCGCTATGGCCTTCGGGCCGACGAGGTGCTCGCCACGGTCGAGACTGCCACCCGGGGCACGCGCGTCGCGCAGGTCTACGAGGGCAGCCGGGCCACCGACGTTGTCGTGACGGTCGTGCCGGAAAGGCGCGACCGGCCGGAAGATCTCCAGACGCTGCCGATCACCTCGTCCGCGGGGCGCCAGGTCGAGCTGGGACAGGTTGCCGATGTCGCCCGGACGACCGGGCGGTTCGTGATCGCGCACGTGGGCGCGCGGCGGGTCCAGACCGTCTCCGCCAACGTGCGTGGCCGCGACGCCGAAAGCGTGACGCGCGACCTCGAGTCGCGGCTCGGGCCGTCCTCCGGCCTGCCGTCCGGCGTGTATGCCGAGGTCGGCGGCACTGGCACGGCGCAGCGCGCGGCCCGGCGGGAGCTGCTGCGCGACAGCCTGCTGGCGGGGGCGGGGATCCTGATGCTCTTGTGGGTGGCGTTCGGGGAATCGAGCCGGCTCCTCCTGGTCCTCGTCAACCTGCCGTTCGCGCTGGTCGGCGGCGTGCTGGCGGTGTTCGCCACCGGCGGGCTCCTCAGCCTGGGTTCGCTCGTGGGCTTCGTCACGCTGTTCGGCATCGCGACCCGCAACGCGGTCATGCTAATCTCGCACTACGAGCACCTCGTCGCGATCGAGGGCGCCGCATGGGGACGCGAGACCGCGGGCCGCGGGGCGCTCGAACGCCTCGGCCCGATCCTCATGACCGCCCTGGTCACGGCCCTCGGCCTCCTGCCGCTCGCGGTCGGCAGCGGCGATCCGGGACGCGAGATCGAGGGCCCGATGGCCATCGTGATCCTCGGCGGACTGCTGACCTCCACCGCGCTCAGCCTGTTCGTTCTTCCCACGCTCGCGCTCAGGTTCGGCCGCTTTGGGATCTCGCCCGCCTCGGGTGAGTGACCACAGTCACCTTGCCGCGAGCAAGGTCGCCGTACCTTGGTCTCTCGGGAGCCGTTCACATACGATCGACAGAGAGGACAGCGACGTGACACACATGACGCGCGCCGCGCTCGCGGTGCTGATGGTGGGACCCTTCGCCTGCCGGGACCGTGATCGCGACGAGACCGCGAGCCGCGTGGATTCCGCCGCGACGGACGTCGGACAGCAGGTGCGCGAAGACGCCGCCGACGCCCGCGACAACGTCCGGCAGGACATGCGGGAGCTGAACAGCTTCACCTGGTCGGAGCGGGAAGACTTCCGGAGTGAGGTGCACCGGCGCCTCGAGGAGGCCGACCGTCAGATCGAGCAGATCGCGAACGACGTGCGCGCGGGCCGGCTGACGATCAACGGCGACGCGCTGGCGCAGATCCGGAGTGCGCGCAAGGCCGTGGACGGAAGTGTCGCCAAGCTCGGCGACGCCACCGCGGATTCGTGGAAGGATGTCCGGACGGCCGTGGATCATTCGTTCGAGCGGCTCCGCGACCGGATCGACCAGGTGACCCGAACGTCCGGCCCGATGGGCGGACGCTCCTCGGGTCCCAGCTGACGGGGCGCGGCCTGGGGGCTCCGACCCTCAGGCCGCGATGCCCGCCGCGGGCGGGTCGGTGGCCTCGAATACGGTCCCCAGCCGCCGAAGCACCATCGCGGATTCGACGGCGATGCCGCACAACAACAACACCGCCGCCGGCGCCGCCGCCCACCACCCGAGCTCGTCGCGCAGCAGCTCGAACCCAAGGCCCGCCACGAGGGCCGGCACGGCGAGCGCCACGGCGAGCGCCGCGCCATAGGCCACGATCATCAGCATGTTCTGCCCCAGCGCCTCCACCCCCCGCTCGGCGGTCTCCACGCGCACCCAGGCCGGGAACAGAAGCGCCGCGCCGTTCTGGATCAGCATGCCGAGGTAGTTGATCCCAGGTAGACACACCACGCTCAGGAGCACGATGACGCTCCGAAGGTGGAGGCCGGGCTCCAACGCGGGATCGCCCAGGAAGGCGAGATAGGCGATGCTCAGGAGAGCGAGCTGCAGCGCGCTCAGCACGATCGCCGAGGCGGCGGTCTCCGCGCCCACGATCGATCGCCCACGCAGCGGATAGCTTCGAAGAAGCCCCAGATTCGGGAGATCGTTCCGGAGATCGTTCCGGACCCACTGCGGCCCGAGCACGAGCGCCAGCCCCGCCCATGTGACCGCCAGCCAGCCGACGACCTCCGCAAAGGCCCGGTAGGCATTCAACGACAGGATGGCGGCCCCGCCGGCGGCCGCGAGGAACACGCCGGCGGTGGCGCGCGTGCGCCGCGCCCGCACCACGGCGAGCACGTTCTTCCACAGGATCGCGCCCGCGGGCCATCCCAGGGGTGCAAGCCGGAGCAGCGCCGGCAGTCGCCGGTGAGCGCTGTACCCGGCCGGGCGTGCGCCGCGTCGGCCCCGCGCGCGGGCCCGCCGGAGCGACGTCTCGGCCGCGGCCTCCTCGAACGCGGTGTCGCTCCGTATTACCCACACGTAATGCAGCCCCAGCAGCAGAAGCGCGGGGCCGATGGCGTGCAGCCAGTCGAGCGGGGTGCGGGCCGCCAGCGGATGCACGAGCGCACGGAAAGGCATCAATACCAGGCGCGGCACCGGCCGGGAGGCGGTGGCATCGAGCGCACCCAGGAACGCCGTGACGCCCCCATGCCAGCCGTCGACCAACGACGGTAACGCGCCTCGAAGGCTCCACGCCGACCCCACGACCACCGCCGCAATGGCCACCAGCGAGACCAGTCGATGCCGCACGCCGATCCGGCCGTGCTCGGCCACGCTCGTTCGCACGAACGATGCGCCCAGCCGGTGAAACGAGAGCGTGGTGAGCAATACCCAGATCGAGAGCGCTCTGAGCCACGGGGACGCTCCGAACCGCTGCGCCGCGAAAATGAGTGTCCACAGGAGTGAGTTGAAGAGGATGATCAGCTGATTGCGGAGCAGCTTGTACTGGATCAACTGCCGCCGCGTCACGGGTGCGGGGAACAGGAAAGTCACTTCCGCCGGCGTGAAGCGGAGCACGCGCCGCTCGACGCCGAACACCCATGCCCACAGCAGGGCCCCGAGGAGCGCTAGTGCGCCGAGGAGCTCGATCCAGCGCTCGCCGGCCGGCCCGAACGCGGAGCTCCTGGGCCGTTGCTGGACCGTGAGAATCCAGAGGTACGTGAGGCCGAGGAGGAGCGCCAGGAGATAGCGCGGGCTTCGAAGGCGCCGGATCTGCCGGGCCGTGCGGTTGTACGCCGAGCGCCACGCCAGGTATCCGAACGTGCGGATCATCCGGTCGGCTTCTCCTCCGGCGCGATCAGCTCGAGGAACGCGTCCTCCAGCCCGCGACCGCGCAACGACGGCCGGCTCGCCAGAATCTCGGCGACGGTCCCGAACGCCACGGCCTGTCCGTGGTTCATGATCAGGACCCGGGTGCAGATCTCCTCGACCAGATGAAGCAGGTGCGAGCTCAGGATCACCGCGGCTCCCGCTTCGGCCCGGCGGACGATCGTCGCCTTCATCCGACGGATTCCGACCGGATCGAGGCCGGTGAGGGGCTCGTCCAGCAGCAGCGCCCGCGGACGGTGCAGCAGGCCGCACGCGATGGCCAGTTTCTGCCGCATCCCCCGGGACAGCTCTCCTGGAAACGCCGTGCGCTTGGCGGTCAGCTCGAGCTCCCCGAGCAGCTCGGGAATGCGCTCCGCCACGTCCGCCACCTGGTAGAGCCGCCCGACGAAGCGGAGGTGCTCCTCGACCGTGAGATACTCGAACAGATGGGGCTCGTCGGGGATGAACGCGAGCAGGGACTTCGCCGCGACCGGCTCCGCGGCGAGATCGAAGTCGCCGACCTGGATCGTCCCCTGGCTGGGAACGATGATGCCAGCGATGCTTCGGATCGTGGTCGTCTTGCCGGCGCCGTTCGGCCCGACCAGGCCCAGGACCTCGCCCGGCTCCACCCGGAACGACAGACCCCTGACCGCCGGGACGTCTCCGTAGTGCTTCTCCAGCCGGTCGACCCGGATCACGATCCTCCCCCGGGCCCATTCCCTCCGGGGGCCGACGGGTGAAACTTTCGGCTGCGCGTGAACGTCTCTCGTTGAAACATATCCCCCCTCATCGGGTGCGGAACCCTGCGCGCGGCCCTGGAGGCCGAACCCTATGCGAAGCTACTGGTTGCGAATCATCACGGGCGCCCTGGCCATCTTCGCCATCGGCATGATCGGCGTCAGCATGGTCAGGCGAGGCCGGGACAAGGTCACCGAGGTGGTGAACGGCTCCGGGCCACTCGACATTCCGCTGGCCTTCCTGCCGTTCCAGGTGGACGGCAACAAGCTGGGAACCGTGGAGCACCTGACTATCAGTCGCGAGGCTCCCAGGAAGCTGTCCTCGATTCACGTCGAGGTGAAGCTCGAGGACTCGCTGCTCGCGCATGGGCTCGCCGGCTGCCGCCTCGCCGCCAATATCGACAGCGACTCGACCGCGCCCCACGGCGACGTCAATGTCCATGTCGGGCGGGTCGCCGAACATACGTTCTTCTTTTGCGCCGGGAACGACACGACTCTGACGCCGTTCGGTACCGTGACCCTCAACCCGGGCGACGTGACCGTGCCGCTGCTGCTGCCGCACGCGCTGGCGGAGAAGCTCCAGTCGGGCGAATGGGCCCGCGACAGCGATTCCAGCTCCTCGGCCGACGTCCTGGCCGAACGCGCCGAATCTCTCGCCGACAAGGCAGAGGCCGTGGCCGACTCGGTGTCGGAGGCCCAGGACAAGCGCGAAGCCGCGCATGTCGTCAGCAGCAAGTTCGGCGACTCCTTGCGGGCCGAAGGGAAGCGTCGCGCGGACTCGCTCCACCAGGTGCTTTCGCGGATGGCGGACTCCCTGCGCCACAAGTAGCTTCGGAGATCATGCTCCTCGTTCTCGACAACTACGACAGCTTCACCTACAACCTCGTCCAATTCGCCGGCGAGCTCGGAGCCGACCCGGTGGTCCGCCGCAACGATGCCGTGAGCGTCAACGAGGCGCTCGCGCTGCTGCCGTCGGCCATCGTGATTTCGCCCGGCCCCTGCACGCCGAGCGAGGCGGGAATCAGCGTGCCGCTGGTTCGCGGCGCCGCCGCCGCGGGCGTACCGCTGCTCGGCGTGTGCCTCGGTCATCAGGCCATCGGTGAGGCCTTCGGCGGCCGGGTGGTTCGAGCCCAGCGGCTGATGCACGGCAAGACTACAATGGTAGCCCACACCGGGCACGAGCTGTTCGGGGGCCTGCCCTCGCCGTTCGAAGCGATGCGATACCACTCGCTCGTCGTGGCGTCCGCCAGCCTTCCGGGCGAGCTCGAGGTGACCGCCTGGTCGAACGACCGGCCGGTGGGTGATGAGATCATGGCTCTCTGCCACCGGGAGGTGCCGGTCTACGGCGTTCAGTTCCATCCGGAGTCGGTCGGCACCCACGCCGGAAAGCGCATTCTGGCCAACTTCCTGCGCCTCGCGGCGGGGCGGTTTGCCGCTGCGGTCCCAGCCACGGCCAGGGGGATGTAGGCTGGCCTGCTTCACTGCATCCCCCGCTCGCGGCGAGAGGGAGCTTCGCCTGCGAAGTGGGCCGTAAGCCTTTCGTAACACTAGCCATAGCTGCCAGACAACGCTCCGAGCCAGCCCCGGCACGACTTTTGACTCGCCCCCCCTCCACAGTTACCTTTCGTGATGCGCGTCCTGGGTGTCATTCCGGCTCGTCTTGGCTCGACCCGTCTCCCCAACAAACCGCTCCAGCTTCTGGCCGGTGAGCCGCTCATCACCCGGGTCATTCAGCGCGTCGTGGAGCACGGGATCGTCCACGATCTGGTGGTGGCCACCGATTCGCACATGATCGCCCAGGTGGTCGAGCGGGCGGGCGCGCGGGCCGTGCTGACCCGGGACGGCCATCTTTCCGGAACCGACCGCGTGGCGGAAGCCGCCGGCCGGCCGGAGTTCGCGAGCTTCGACGTGGTGGCGAACGTGCAGGGGGACGAGCCGTTCGTCTCGCGGGACGCCCTGGCCGGCGCCATCGAGCGGATCGCCCAGGGCGACGACATCGGCACGGCCGCCGCGCCGCTGGCGGCTGAGGATGCGGACGATCCGGCGCGGGTCAAGGTGGTGACCGACGGCGCGGGACGGGCACTGTATTTTTCGCGGGCGGTGATCCCCCATCGACGCGAGCCGACCGATCCATCCGAGGGCCTGTACTGGCAGCATCTCGGGCTCTACGTGTACACGCGTGCGGCGCTCGAGCGCTGGGTGGCGGCGCCGCCGAGCCCGGCCGAGCGGGCGGAGCGCCTCGAACAGCTCCGCGCGCTGCACTGCGGTCTCACGATCGGCGTGGCCCGGCTGGCCGAGCCCGCGCGTCCCGGCGTGGACACGCCGGACGATCTCCGACGGGCGGAAGCCCACTGGCATGCACTACAGGGGTGATATCATGACCACGGGTCCGAACGCGACCAAATACATCTTCGTCACCGGCGGCGTCGTCTCTTCCCTCGGGAAAGGCATCGCCGCCGCGTCACTTGGACGGCTGCTCGTGGAGCGCGGTCTGAGCGTGACGATGCAGAAGTTCGACCCGTACATCAACGTGGACCCCGGCACCATGTCGCCGTTCCAGCACGGCGAGGTGTTCGTCACCGACGACGGCGCCGAAACGGACCTGGATCTCGGCCACTACGAGCGCTTCATCGATCGCTCGCTCTCGCAGCAGAACAACATCACCACCGGGCGGATCTACCAGACCGTCATCAACAAGGAGCGCCGCGGGGAGTACCTCGGTTCCACGGTCCAGGTCATTCCGCACATCACCGACGAGATCAAGAACGCGATCCGGCGCACCGCCCCGGGCCACGACGTGGTCATCACCGAAATCGGCGGCACCGTCGGCGACATCGAGGCGATGCCCTTCCTTGAGGCCATCCGGCAGTTCCGGCAGGAGGTCGGGCGTGACAACGCGATCTTCATCCACCTGACGCTCGTGCCGTACATTGCCGCCGCGGGGGAGCTCAAGACCAAGCCCACGCAGCATTCGGTGCGCGACCTGATGCAGATCGGCATCCAGCCCGACATCCTGATCTGCCGGAGCGAGCAGCCGATCTCCGCCGACATCAAGCGCAAGATCGCGCTGTTCTGCAACGTGGACTTCGGCTGCGTGGTCGAGAGCCCCGACGTGCGCTCGATCTACGAGATCCCGCTGCGGTTCCTGGAGCAGGGGCTCGATCGCGAGGTGTGCCAGCGCCTGCGGCTGGAGACGAAGGAGCCCGACCTTCGCGGGTGGAAGGCCATGACCGAGCGCATCCTGCAGCCGACCCACAAGGTGCGGATCGCGGTGGTCGGGAAGTACACGGCACTCCACGACGCGTACAAGTCGGTCAGCGAAGCGCTCATTCACGGCGGCATCCCGCACGATGCCAAGGTCGAGGTCGAGTGGATTCCGAGCGACCGCTTCACCGACCAGCCGGCGGCCGGGCGGGCGCTCGCGGGATTCGACGGGCTGCTGATCCCCGGCGGGTTCGGCGAGCGTGGCGTCGAGGGCATGATCCAGGCGATCCGCTGGGCCCGCGAGAACGACCTGCCGTTCTTCGGGATCTGCCTCGGCCTGCAGGTCGCGATCATCGAGTTCGCCCGCGACGTCTGCGGCATGCCCGAGACCAACAGCACCGAGTTCGAGCCCGACTGCGCCACGCCCGTCATCGCGCTGATGCAGTCCCAGCGGGATGTCAGCAACATGGGCGGCAGCATGCGGCTCGGCGCCTACACCGCCCGGCTCCGGCCGGGCTCGCGCGTGGCGCAGGCGTACGGGACCACCGAGATCAGCGAGCGCCACCGGCACCGCTGGGAGGTGAGCAACGCCTACCGCGACGTGCTTGCCGAGTACGGGCTCCGGCTCTCGGGCCAATCGCCGGACGGCGGCCTGGTGGAGACGATCGAGCTGCCCGACCACGCGTGGTTCATCGGATGCCAATTCCACCCGGAGCTCAAGTCGCGGCCGACCCGCCCGCATCCGCTGTTCGCCGGCTTCGTCGGCGCCGCCCTCCGGCGTCGCCTCGGCGACGGGCGAGCGCCCGCGCCGGCGGAGCTCGCGGAGATCGCGCGCTGATGGGTTGGACGTTCACCCGGACGCCGTTTCTCCTCGCGGGCCCGTGCGTCATCGAGCCCGGCGATGTCCTCCCGAGGGTAGCCGAGGTGCTGGCGCAGCTTGCCGCCACCCGCGGGGTCCAGGTCTGCTTCAAGGCCAGCTTCGACAAAGCCAACCGCGCGCGGGGCGGGGCAGCACGCGGGCCCGGGCTCGAAGAGGGTCTCCGGGTGCTCGAGCGGGTCCGGGCGACGAGCGGTCTGCCCGTGCTCACCGACATCCATGAGCCGGCCCAGGCCGCTCCCGCCGCGGAGGTGGCCGACGTGCTCCAGATCCCGGCCTTCCTCTGCCGGCAGACCGATCTCCTGGTCGCCGCCGGCCGGACCGGCCGTCCGGTCAACGTGAAGAAGGGGCAATGGATGCAGCCGGAGGCGATGGCCGGCGCGCTGGAGAAGGTACGGAGCGGCGGCAGCACCGACGTGGCGGTCACCGAGCGGGGGACGTTCTTCGGCTACGGCGACCTGGTGGTCGACATGCGAAGCTTCGCCCGGCTCCGGGCCGCGGCCGGGGCGCCCACGGTGTTCGACGCGACCCATTCGGTGCAGCAGCCGGGGCAGGGCACCGGCGGCGCCAGCGGCGGCCAGCGGGAGCACATTCCGGCCTTGATCGCCGCCGCGGCGGTCGCGGGGGCCGACGGGTTTTTTCTCGAGACCCATCCCGACCCCGCCGGCGCGCACAGCGACTCCGCGACCCAGTGGCCGCTCGACCGCCTCGATGCCCTCGTTTGCCGGACGCTGGAGCTCTGGTACCGCGCCCATGATTGACGCGGAGCGGGCCCGCCGGGTGCGCCTCGTCGGTCTCGACGTGGACGGCGTGCTGACGGACAACGGCATCTACCTCGGTCCAGTCGACGGCCAGGTCGTGGAGCTCAAACGGTTCGACATCCAGGACGGCCTCGGACATGTCCTGCTGCGCGAGGCCGGCGTCTCCGTCGTCTGGGTGAGCGGCCGGTTTTCGGAGGCCACCTCGGCACGCGCACGCGAGCTCAAGGTCGAGGAGGTGCTCCAGGTCCCGGGCCCCCGGAAGCTGGAGGCATTCGGCGCACTGCTCGCGCGGCGCGGCATCGCATGGGAGGACGCCGCGTTCGTGGGCGACGATCTCGCGGACCTCCAGGTGCTGCGGCGGGTCGGGCTTCCGATCGCGGTGGCCAACGCGGTGGCGGAGGTGAAGGACGCCGCCGGCTACGTCACCCGGGCGACCGGTGGACACGGGGCGGTGCGGGAGGTCGTGGAGGTGCTGCTCAAGGCCCGGGGACAGTGGGCCGAGCTGCTCGAGCGATATTTCATGGAGCCGGCACCCAGTGCCGTTTGACGTCCCCGGCCTGATCGCGCTCGGGCGCCGGGTCGTGGAGCTCGAGGCCGAGGCGGTGCGCGCGGCGGGGTCCCGCCTGGATGAGCGCTTTGCCCGGGCCGTCCGCCTGGTGGCCGATGCGCCCGGCCGGGTCATCGTCTCGGGGGTGGGCAAGTCGGGCCTCATCGCGCGGAAGCTCGCGGCCACCCTGACGTCCACCGGCACGGCGGCGACGTACATCCACCCGGTGGACTCGCTGCACGGCGACCTCGGGCTGGTCGGGCGGGAAGACGTGGCGATCGTCCTCAGCAAGAGCGGCGAGTCGGAGGAGCTGTTCGGCCTGGTCGGGGCGCTGGAGCGGATGCGTGTGCCGATCGTCGCCATTACCGGCGCCCTGGACTCGTCGCTCGCGCGGGTGGCGGCCGTGACGCTGGACGGAGCGGTGGACGAGGAGGCCTGTCCCCACGACCTCGCGCCCACGTCCAGCACCACCGTCGCCCTCGCGCTGGGCGACGCCTTGGCGATCGCACTGCTCGAGGTGAAGGGGTTCCGGCGGGAGGACTTCGCGGCGCTGCATCCGGGCGGGTCCCTGGGCCGGCGGCTGCTCCTCCGGGTGCGTGACGTGCTGGTCCACCCGGGGCACGTGCTGGCGCCCGACGCGACGATGCGCCAGGCGGTCGTGAGCCTGGCGCATGACCGGGGGCTCGCGATCGTCGTGGAGAACAACCGTCTCGCCGGCGTGCTGACCCCCGGCGACCTCACACGGATGGCCGAGCGCGACGCGGGCTTTCTCGATCTCCCGGTGGCCGCGGTGATGACGCGAACGCCGCGCACGGCCTCCCCGGAGGAGCTCGCCGCGGCCGCGGTCGGCACCATGGAACGGCATGGCGTGATCGCGCTCCCGGTGGTGGACTCGGCCGGCGCAGTCGTCGGGTCGGTCCATCTTCACGACCTGATGCGGGCGGGGGCGGTATGAGGGAGAGGGCGGAGACGGCGGAGAAGGCGGAGAGGTGACCACACATGCCGGACGAGCGTGGGGCAGCAGGTGCTTCCTCTCCGTCCTCTCCGCCTTCTCCGTCCTCTCCGCCCGCGTGTGAGGAGACCGGCGCCAAGCCCGTGACCACCGTGACGGCGACCGACAGCGCGGATCAGATCCTCGAGGGGTTCTCGCATTTCGTGACCAAGGACGGCATTCGGCGGAGCCGGGTGGAGGCCGATACGGCGTACTTCTACGAGCCGACGCAGATCACGAAGCTGAAGAAGATCCGCGTCGTGTTCTACGACGGGCGCGGTGAGGAAGGCTCGACCCTCACCGCCAAGACGGGGACCTACCGCTGGCAGGACGGGTCGATGGACGCCGTCGGCTCGGTGCTCGTCGTCTCGCCCGACGGTCGCCGGCTCAGGAGCGAAACGCTCAAGTACGACAACGCGACCAACACGATCTCGACCAACACGCACTTCAGCTTCGACCGGGGCACGGAGCATCTCGAGGGGAACAGCTTCCGCTCCGATCCCGACTTCAAGAACGTGGTGACCGACAAGCCGCGGGGCGTGGCCGGAGACGGCATGCTGCTTCCCGGCCAGGAGGCGCCCAAGTGATCCGGCGCGCCGGCGCCGAGTGGATGCGCGCGCTCGCGCTGGCCGTGGCCGGACTGGCGCTGGCCGGCGCAGCCCGCGCCCAGGTCAGCCCGAAACCCAAGCCGAAGCCGGCCCCGGTCGGCCAGTCGCAGCGCTGCACCTTCCAGATCGACAACGTCGACCGGCAGGGCGCGGTCAACGAGACTCCGAGCGGGACCAACTACTACGCCGGCGGCAACGTCCGGTTGAGCTGCCGCGGCATGCAGATCTCGATGGCCAGCGACAGCGTCGCAGCCTACGGCGGCAACGTGGTCCAGTTCATCGGCAACGTGAAGTATCGCGATTCGTCCATCTCGATGGACGCCGACTTCGGCACCTACTACAAGACCGGCGAGCGCTGGGAGGCCCGCGGCAATGTCGACACCAAGAATCTGAAGACCGGCTCGACGCTCACCGGCCCGTCGCTGGATTACTTCCGCGAGGTGAAGGGCGTGCGCGACACGCTCGAGATGTTCGCGGTGGGCCGCCCGAAGATCAACTACGTCGAGGCCGATAGCGCGGGCGGCAAGAAGCTGGAGCCATACCTCATCGTGGCGGACCGTGTCCGCTTCAAGGGCAACGACCGGATCTGGGCCGGGGGGAAGGTGACGGTCGACCGCTCCGATTTCGCCGCGCGGTCGGATTCGATGCGGCTCGACACGGGCAAGGGGAGCGACGGCACGCTCGTCGGCGGCGAGCCGATTCTCCGCGGGCTCGGAACCGACAGCTTTCGCCTGACGGGGAAGCGCATCGACCTGGCCCTCGCCGAGCGGGAGCTCAGCCGGGTGATCGCCAAGGGCCAGGGCCACGCGCTCAACAAGGATTGGGATCTGACGGCCGACACCATCGCGCTCGATCTCAAGGATCGGAAGCTCGAGCACACGCGATCCTGGGGCAAGGAGACGCGGCCGTACGCCGTGTCCCCGAGCTACGCGATGCGGGCCGACTCGCTCGCGCTCGATTCACCCGGGCAGCTCCTGCGCGAGGTGCGGGGTTACGGCAAGGCGTGGCTCGGCGGCACCGTGGACTCCGCCACCAAGGATCGCGACTGGCTGCGCGGTGACACGGTGACCGCGCGCTTCACACCGTCCGACTCCGCCGGCAAGAAGCGCGCGGTGCTGAGCCGTATCGAGGCCCGGCGCGGCGCGCAGTCGTATCACCTGGACCGCAATCCGAAGGCGCCCCAGCGGCCCTCGATCAACTACGCCCGCGGGGACGCCATCACGGTGACCATGAAGAACACGGCGGCCGGCGGGGTCGACCGGGTGGACATCCGCGGCAAGGTCGACGGCATCCAGCTCGAGGCCGGGGCCGACTCGACCTCGACGCCGGCCGACAGCGCGGGTCCTCCGAAAGGCCGCCGATGAGCGCCCCGGAATGGATCGCGGCGCTCGGCGACCGCGACCCGTCGGTCCCGATCGGGCTCGCCGCCATCACCCGCGCCGCCGGCCCCAACGACGTGGCCTCGTTCGGCGATCTCCTGATGAGCTACCGGGAAGCTCACCTGGCCTGCTACCAGGGGATCGGCAGCATCAAGGAGCAGGAGATCACCGGCGACGAGATCCGCGACCATCTCGGCCGCTCGGTGCTTCCGCGGCTGGCCACGGAAGGGTGGATTCTCGAGACCTCCGACACCGGCTGGGATCCGGTCCAGCCCCGGGTGGCGTGGTGGGGCGCGGACGCGGCGGACCGGCAGGTCATCTACGATGCGCTGCTCGCCGCCGCCCGGCGCGCGGCCGGCCGGTCGAAGCCGGCGACGCCGCCGCGCACCTCGACCAGCGTGCTCGAGGGGGTCCAGCTCGTGAAGAGCTTCAAGGGCCGCCGGGTGGTGAACCAGGTGAGCGTCCGGGTGGAGCAGGGGGAGATCGTCGGGTTGCTCGGGCCCAATGGCGCGGGAAAGACCACGACCTTCTACCTTATAACGGGGCTGATTCGCCCCGACGGCGGGAAAGTCCGGCTCGACGGGCGCGACCTGACCCGCGCGCCGATGTACGAGCGGGCCCGGGCCGGGATCGGATATCTCGCCCAGGAGCCCTCGATCTTCCGGAGAATGACGGTCGAGGAAAACATTCTGGCCATCCTGGAGACGCGCGACCTCGGCCGCGAGGAGCGTCAACGCCAGCTGGACCGGATGCTCGACGAGCTCTCGATCAAGCACCTGCGTCGCAGCCGCGCCTACAGTCTCAGCGGCGGCGAGCGGCGCCGCCTGGAGATCACCCGGGCGCTCGTGACCGATCCGAAGTTCATGCTGCTGGACGAGCCATTCGCCGGCGTGGATCCGATCGCCGTCCACGACATCCAGACCATCGTGGCCGGCCTCCGCCACCGGGGCATCGGCGTCCTCATCACCGATCACAATGTGGAGCAGACGCTCGACATCGTGGACCGGGCCTACATCATGTTCGAGGGCAAAGTGCAGGCAGCCGGCAAAGTGAGTGAGCTCGTGTACGACGATCGGGTGGCGCAGCTCTACCTGGGCCCCACCCTCACCGCGCGTCTCCGCGCCCGCCTGGAGTCTGTGGCATGAGAACGGGGCTTTCCCAGCACACGAGCATGCGGCAGGAGCTGCGGGTCAACCCCCGGCTCTACCAGGCCATGGACATGCTGTACATGCCCATGATGGACCTTCAGCAGCACCTGAAGCAGGAGCTGCTGGCCAACCCCTTCCTCGAGCTGCTGGAGCCCGAAGACGAGGCGCCGGAGCAGAAGGACGCCGAGCAGGAGAAGGAGCAGAAGGAGAAAGAGGAGGAGATGGACTGGGAGGAGATCCTCCTCAACGGTTTCGAGGTCGGCGGCACCCGCGAGCAATACGAGCAGCTGGAGTACACCGAGCCGGTGACGGTGGAGACCAAGGACCTCATCGATTACCTGCGCGAGCAGCTCCAGATGATGACCCTGAGCCCGCGCCAGCTGCTCCTGGCCGAGGAGTTTCTCGGCAACATCAACGACGAGGGGTATCTCGCCGCGTCACTCGAGGAAATCCTCGGCAGCGTGAATCAGCTGGTCGCGGGGCATGTGACGAAGGACGGAGAAGGCGGAGAGGACGGAGAAGACGGAGAAGTGGCCGCCGCCTCGGAAGCCGATCCGGGCGGCACCCCTCCGTCCTCTCCGTCTTCTCCGTCCTTCTATTCCCCCGCCGAGGCCGAGGAGATGCTCGCGATCATCCAGCGGCTGGATCCGCCGGGCATCGGTGCACGCGATCTGCGTGAATGCCTCCTCATCCAGCTCGGCGAGCATCCCGACGCCGAATCGCTCACCTACCGGCTGGTGCACGACGCGTTCCCGGATCTCATCGCCCACCGGTGGAACGATCTCGCCAAGCGGTTCGGCGTCGAGCCCGTGGCGGTCCAGGCCGCGGCCGACGAGCTGGCCCGGCTCGACCCCAAACCGGGCCTCAAGCACGCGAGCCAGAGCGACGGCTACATCATCCCCGATCTGATCGTGGAAAAGATCGGCGGCCGCTACCAGGTGTTCCTCAACGACACCGGCATGCCGCGGCTCCGGCTCAGCCGCTCGTACCAGGAGATCGCCCGCGACAAGAAGAAGATGACGCCCGAGAATCGCGAGTTCATCGCCAGCAAGATGAACAGCGCCAACTGGATGATTCAGGCCATCGAGCAGCGCCGCCAGACCATGCTCAAGGTCATGAACTTCATCGTCGACCGGCAGCGCGACTTCTTCGAGAAGGGCATCGAGTTCCTCCGGCCGCTCACGCTGCGTGAGGTCGCGGAAGTCATCAACATGCACGAGTCCACCGTGAGCCGGGTGACCAACGAGAAGTACGTCCAGACGCCCCGCGGGGTGCTTCCGCTCAAGTTCTTCTTCTCGAGCGCGCTCGCCACCGCCTCGGGCGAGGACGCCAGCGCGCGCTCGATCCGCGCCAAGCTCCAGAAGATGGTGGCGGAGGAAGACAGCGGGAAGCCGCTGACCGATCAGCAGATCGTGCACCTGTTCCAGGAGCAGGGCATCCAGATCGCCCGCCGCACGGTGGCGAAGTACCGGGACCAGCTCGGGATCCTGCCGGCGCGCATGCGGAAGCGGGTATGACCCTGTCCGTCGCCGAGACGCTGGACGTCAGCGTCCTCGTTCCGGCGAAGGACGAGGCCGCCAATCTCACCGATTTTGTCCGGCTCTGCGCGGAATCCCTCGTCCCGGCCGGGTTCTCGTTCGAGGTCGTGGTCGTCAACGACGGGTCGCGGGACGAGACCGCCCGCGTGCTGCGCGAGCTCGAGCGCACGCACTCGTTTCTCCGGGTCGTCACCCACCGGCGCCAGCGCGGCATCGCCGACGCGCTCCGTTCCGCGAGCGACGTCGCGCGCGGAGACGTGTTCGTATTCTACCCCGCCGATCTGCAGTATCTGCCCGAGGACATTCCGAGGCTGGTGGAGCCGATCCTCCACGGACGCGCCGACATCGTCACCGGCACCAAGCAGGGGAAGTACGAGAAGGCGTTCGTCAGCGGGGTCTACAACACCCTCTGCCGCTGGCTGTTCGGCGTCCGGGTCACCGATCTCAATTCGGTCAAGGCGTACCGGCGTGAGGTCATGGACGGAGTGCCGCTCCGGCCCGACTGGCACCGCTACATGGTGGTGATCGCGGCGGCGGACGGGTTCCGGCTCGAGTCCCTGCCGGTGCCCCTGTACCCGCGGCGCGCCGGCGTGTCGAAATTCACCTGGCGCCGGATCCCGGTCGGCATTTTCGACCTGCTGAGTGTCTGGTTTCAGCTGCGCTTCGGCCGGAAGCCGATGCTCTTCTTCGGGATCGCCGGCGCCACCCTGTTCGTGATCGGCCTCCTGGCGGGCCTCACGGCACTGGTGATGCGCTTCGGCTACGGCTTCGGGTTCCGCCCGCTGCTCAACCTGGTCGAGACGATGGTCATCTGCGGCATCGCGCTCTTCGGGTTCGGGCTGCTCGGTGAGATGGTCGCGGGACTGCAGGAGGAGACGCGGGCGGTCGCCCGCGCGCTCGATCGACTGGACAAGCCCGACCCGCGGGACTGATCGGTGCGGGTCGTCTTCCTGACCCACAACTTTCCCCGGTGGCCCGGGGACCTGTCCGGCTCGTTCCTCGGCACCCTCGCCGCGGCGCTGGTGCGCCGCGGTGTCGAAGTGCGGGTCGTCGCGCCGAGCGACGAGGGACGGGGTGGCGAAGACGAGGTGGATGGCGTGCGGGTCCGGCGCGTGCGCTACACGTCGGCCGGGCGCGAGACCCTGGCGTACCGGGGCACGATGACCTCCGCGCTTCGCGGGCCGGGCGGTTGGCGCGCCCTTGCCGGTCTCTGGCGGGCCCTCCGGCGGGCGGCCCGCGAGGAGGTCGCGGCGGGCGCCGACGTGGTGCATGCGCACTGGTGGGTGCCGGCAGGGCTGGCCGCACCCCCGGGGTGCCCCTGGTGCTGACCGTGCACGGCACCGACGCCGCGCTGCTCCGGACTTCCCGGCTGGCCCGCCGGCTCGCGCGGCCGGTGTTCGCGCGCGCGCGGGTCGTCACCGCCGTGTCCCGCGAGCTGGCGAACTGGGTCCAGAACGCGACCGGCCGCCACATCGGCACCGCGAACGTGCACCCGATGCCGGTCGACAGCTCGGCGTGGCCATGGACGAGCGGCGGCGGTGGGGCGGTGGTCGTCGCCCGACTCACGGCGCAGAAGCGTATCCACCTCGCGATCGAGACCACCGCGTTCCTGGCCTCGTGCGGCCACGATCTGCCGCTCACAGTCGTCGGCGACGGACCCGAGCGGACCGCGCTCGAGCGCCAGGTCGAGCGGCTAGGCATCGCGCCGTTCGTGCGCTTCGTGGGCACCGTCGGGCCGGGCGAGGTGGCCCGGTTCCTCGAGCGCGCCGACGTGATGTTCTTTCCCGCGCGCGAAGAGGGCTTCGGGCTGGCCGCGGCGGAGGCCCTGATGGCGGGCGTCCCGGTCGTCGCCTGCTGGGACGGCGGTGGGCTGCTCGACGTCGTGCCCGAAGCCGGCGCCGGCCGGCTCACGCTGCCCTCGGCCGAAGCCCTGAGCGACGCGACCCTCGACCTGCTGCAGGATCCCGAACGGCTGGCGGTGGCCAAGCTGGTCGGCGAGTCCTGGCGGGCGCGGCTCGCTCCCGAGCACGTGGCCGAGCTGTGCGAAGGATGGTATCGCGAGGCGCTCGATGCGTAGGCCCTGGGTCCGAGTGGTGCAATGGCTGGCGGGACTGGCCATCGTCGTGTTCGCGGCACGCAGTCTGGCGCGGAATTGGGCCGACCTGACCTCGCAACCGCTCGAGTGGCGGGTCCAGCCTGGCTGGCTGCTGTTGAGCGCGCTGCTGGTGTGGTCGATGTACGCGCTTCTTGTCGTGGCGTGGCGCACGATGCTGGCGGGGTGGGGGCAGCAACTCGATGGCTGGACCGCGGCCCGGATCTGGACGGTGTCGAGCCTGGGCAAGTATCTCCCGGGCAAAGTCTGGGCGGTCGCGGGTATGGCCCTGATGGCCCAGCGAGCCGGCATCGCACCGTGGGCAGCCACCGGGTCGGCGGTCGTGCTGCAGGTCCTGGCCATCGGGACCGGGGCGGCGGTCGCCGGGCTCACCGGTCGCTCGGCAATCGAAGCGGCGCACCAGGGCGCCGGGGCGGCGCTGCTGCTCCTCATCGCCGGAGCGGTGGCCGGCGTAGCCCTGCTGCTCTGGCCCCCGTTCCTGACGCGCCTGCTCCGCCTCGCGGCACCGGACGCGGAGGCGCGGGGCGCGCCCGCCGCGGCCGGCATCGTCTTCGGGATCGTCGCCAACACGGTCGCCTGGCTCGGGTACGGCGCCGCGCTCTGGTGCTTGTCGCGAGGACTTCTGTCCGAGGTGCGGCTCCGGCCCGAGCTGGCTGTGGCGGTGTTCACCGCGTCGTACCTGGCGGGCTTTTTGGCGCTGTTCGCGCCCGGAGGAATCGGGGTGAGGGAAGGCCTGTTCATTCTCATGCTGCAGGGGCCGCTCGGGATCGGCGCCGCGACCGCGCTCGCGCTCGCGTCGCGCCTGCTGCTCACCATCACCGAGCTCGGGGCCGCGGTCCCATTCCTCGTGCTTTCCCAGCGGAGCGCGCGTGTCGCACCCTGAGCCCGACGCCGCTCCGATCGAGCCCCGGCACCCGGCGCTGGTCGCCGGGACGGTCTTCGTTCTCGCCGCGCTCACGCTCTGCTGGCCGATGCTGGCGGGCCGATTCCTCCTCGGCGACGACCAGTACGTCGCCGGCTACGGGTTCCGGCTGTTCGGCGCCGAGATGTTCCGCGCGACGGGGCATATCCCCGAGTGGAACCCGTACCTGTTCGGCGGCCTGCCCTACGTGGCGGCGCAGCACGGCGACATCTTCTACCCGACCGCCTGGCTCCGCTGGTTCCTGCCGATCGACACCGCCATGAACCTGGGCTTCCTCGCCCATATCGTGCTCGCGGGCGCGACGATGTACGCGCTCCTGAGAGCACTGCGCGCGACCTGGGCCGGGGCCCTGATTGGGGGACTGGCCTACGAGCTCTCGGGCATCGTCGCCTCGCTGGTCCGCCCGGGCCACGACGGCAAGCTGTTTGTCTCGGCGCTCGCCCCACTCGCGCTCCTCGCCGTGCTCCGCGTCGTTCGGGACCGCCGCCCTGGTGGCTATGGCCTGCTGGCGCTGATCGTGGGTCTGTGCATGCTGAGCCCGCACTATCAGATGACCTACTACCTGCTGGTGGCCACGGGGCTCTGGACACTCTACCTGGTGTTCCTCGCGCCCGACCGCGCGGCCGGCCTCCGCTGGCCGACGGAGGTCGGGCTGATCTTCGCCGCGGTGCTCCTCGGTCTCGGCATCGCGGCGATCCAGGTGCTCCCATTCCTGCAGTACATTCCGTTCTCACCTCGCGGCACGGGCGGTCCGAGCGGCGGTTGGGACTACGCCATTCTCTTCTCGATGCCCCCCGAGGAGCTCGTCACCACCGTGTTGCCGCAGTTCAACGGGGTGCTCGAGGGCTATTGGGGCCGCAATTTTTTCAAGCTGCATACCGAGTATCTCGGCGCCGTGGTGGTGGTGCTGGCGGCCATTGGCGTGGGCGATCGGGAGCGGCGCCGTACCGTGCAGGCCCTGGGGGCGATCGCGCTCCTGTTCCTGCTGATCTCGTTCGGCGGCTACACCCCGTTCTACCGCCTGTGGTACGAAGTGATGCCGATGATGAAGAAGGTCCGGGCCCCCGGGATGGCCTTCTTCCTCGTCGCGCTGCCGATCGCGACATTCGCCGGCTTCGGGGTGGATCGGCTGCTGCGCCGCGGCGTGCCCCGCCGGGCGCTGGTAACACCGCTGGCCGTCCTCGGTGCGCTCGCGTTGCTCGGAGTCGCCGGGGTGCTGCAATCGGTCGGGACCCTGCTGGCCGAGCCTGAACAGGCCGCGCGCCTGGCGGCGAATGCGCCGGCGCTTCAAACGGGCGCGCTCAGGCTGCTCAGCGTCGTGCTGCTGGCCGGCGCCGTCCTGTGGGCGGTGTGGAGCGGCCGGCTGCGAGGGGTACCGGCGGTTGCCGCCCTGGCGGTGGTGGTGACGGGCGATCTCTGGAGCATCGACCGGCAGTTCTTCGAGTTCCGCGAGCCCGCGGCCGAGCTGTTCCGCGACGACGCGGTCACGAGCCGGCTGCGCCAGGAGCGGAAGCCGTTCCGCGTGCTCGACGTCGGCGTGTACCAGGGGTCGTACCTGATGGCGCACGACATCCCGACGATGCTGGGCTACCACGGACAGGAGATCCGGTATTACGACGAGCTGCTCGGTGGGAAGGGGCAGTGGCGCTACGCCGGGAATCCGAACCTGCTTGACCTGCTGGCCGTCCGCTTTCTGCTGCTGCCCGAGGCGCAGGCGGTGCCCGGGTTCCACCAGGTCCTCGGCCCTGTGCCCACGACGCCGGGCTCGCCGGCAATTCTGCTCGAGCGGGACACGACCCCGGCGTACGTGCGCGTCGTCGCGGGCGCGGCCAAGCTGGCCGACGACCAGATCGTGCCGACCGTGATCGATCCGCGCTTTCCCTACAACGCGATCGCGCTCTATGCCGATACCGCGAGCCTCCGTCCTGAGCCGATCCGCGGCGGGCAGGCGCCTGAGCCCGCGCCCGTTCGCGCCACCCTGGCCGACTGGGCGCCCGGACGCATGCGCGTGACCCTCGACGGCAGCGCGGCCAAGCCGACGTATCTGATCATCGGCGAGAACTGGTATCCCGACTGGCACGCGACCGTGGACGGGAAGGCGGTTCCGCTGCAGCGCGCCGACCACGCCCTGTTGAGCGTCGTGCTGCCGCCGGGCGCCCGGGACGTGTCGCTGAGCTTTGCCTCCGCCGCCTACGCTCGCGGGAAGCTGGTCACGCTCGCGGCCCTGGTGGTCACGCTCGCGCTGCTGGCCGCGCCCCTCTGGGCCCGCCGGTGGAGTCCAGCCCGTGGCTGAGCGGGCAGTCGTCGTGATTCCCACCTATAACGAGCTGGCCAACCTGCCGCTCATCGTGCCGCAGATCCTGCAGCAGGATCCCAGGCTGGAGGTGCTGGTGGTGGACGACAACTCGCCCGACGGCACCGGCCGGGTAGCCGACGAGCTGGCGGCGGCGGAGCCGCGCATCCACGTGCTGCACCGGACCGCCAAGGCCGGACTCGGCAAGGCGTATCTGGCCGGGTTCCGGTGGGCGCTCGACCGCGGCTATGACCTCATCTTCGAGATGGACGCCGACTTCAGCCACGACCCCAAGTTCCTCCCCGATTTCCTCCACGCCGCCGAGCAGGCGGACCTGGTCATCGGGTCGCGCTATCATTCGGGGGTCAACGTCATCAACTGGCCGATCGCCCGGCTGTTGCTCTCGGTGGGCGCGAACGAGTACGCCCGCCGGATCACGGGCCTACCGCTCACCGACTCGACCGGCGGCTTCAAGTGCTTCCGGCGGCAGGTGCTTGAGGCGATCGATTTCGAGAAGGTGCGGTCGAACGGGTACTCGTTTCAGATCGAGATGAGCTTCCGCGCCTGGAAGAAGGGGTTTCGGCTGGTCGAGATCCCGATCATCTTCACCGATCGCGTCGAAGGGCAGAGCAAGATGAACAAGCGGATCGTCCGGGAGGCGATCTGGATGGTGTGGTGGCTCCGGCTGCAGTCCCTGAAGGGGGGCATGTGAGAGGCACGATCGTCTACAAGATGACCGGCTCCGGCAACGACTTCGTCCTGCTCGACGGCCGCTCGACCACGCCCGACGAATGGACTTCGCGGCGGATCGTGCAGCTCTGCGACCGGCGGACCGGCGTCGGCGCGGACGGACTGGTCATCCTGACGCCGGAGACCCAGGGCAGCGTCCGGATGGCGTACTGGAACTCCGACGGCTCGCGGGCGGCCATGTGCGGCAATGCCGCGCTCTGCAGCGCCCGGCTCGCGGTACATCTCGAGCTGGTGGACCCTGGGGAGCTCTGCCTGCAGACCGACGCGGGGGTGGTGCGCGCCCATTGCCCGCCTACCGGCGATCGGTCCGAGATCCGGCTGCCGGATTTCGAGCTGGCCGATGCGGTTCCGGATCTCGGCCGCGCGGCAGGCGAGCGCTGGCTGCGGTTCGCCATCGTCGGCGTGCCTCACCTGGTCATGCGCGTGGACGACATCGAAGCGATCGATCTCCCGGGTCGAGGCGCGGCGCTGCGGTCGGACCCGCGGCTGGGACCAGCCGGGGCCAATGTCAATTTCGTCGCGGCGCCCCCGGCGCCGGGCGATCCCTGGCTGATCCGAACCTACGAGCGCGGCGTCGAGGCCGAGACGCTCGCCTGCGGGACCGGCACGGTGGCGGCCGCGGTGGCCCTCGCGGCCCAGGGCGAGGCGGAGCTGCCGGTCCGGTTCCGTAGCAGGGGAGGCCAGGAGCTTCGGGTGGCGGCGTCGCTGGAAGGTCGGGTGGCGTCGGACGTGTGGCTGGGCGGTGAGGGCAAGCTGGTCTTCAGGGCGGTCTGGGAAGCCTAGTCCATCCGTTTGTTACGTCACCAGTTACAACCGATGGCGGGGGAGAACTCCACAGTTACCCACAGTTATCCTCATGCGTACTTAACATAACATATCTTATACGTCGTCTATTCAACCGGGGCCGTCACGGCAGCCAATGAATCAAGACCCGAGTCATCCTGAGCGCGGCGAAGGAGCCATGCCCGGCGGCATGCCCCCTTCGCTGCGCTCAGGGTGACTCAGGCCGAGATTCGCTATTGCGCCTGAGCCGTGTCCTGGATCTCCGGCGCCGCCGTCCCGGGCGGCTGCCTCATATGGTTCCGCGCTTGCATCATCATGTCCGCCAGACGGACCTCCTTGAAGCCCGCCGGCGGCTTGAACGCGCCGTCATCCACGAGCTTGCGCTCGATCTTGGTGGCCTCGATGTCCGTGGACGGTTTGCCGTCCCGAATTCGGGTGCCCTTCAGCAGGCCCTTGTTGCCCTCCGTAAGCTCCCGATACTGCTCGAACCGCTCCCAGCCCGCCTGGCCCCGCTGCATCATCGGATTGCCGTACGTCAGCTCGGCCAGCGCGAACCCGACACCGGTGGCCATGCAGGCCTCGCCTTCCTCGGTGCTGTCCGCGTCGGCGTACGTGCCGTGCCACACCTCGCAGCGAGTGCCGGCCACGACTTCGGTCCGTCCGGTCTTTTCGAAGTGGTATTTGCCGGCATCGGCGTGCGGGTTCTTCATCCCCTTGGCCTTCATCTTCTCCATCATGGGCGCCATCATCGCCTGCATCTGCTTGGCGTCCTCCTCGCTGATCGTCATGTACTGTTTCTTCTCGGGCTGGACGATCATCATCACCTTGGCGTCGCCGTCGATGATCATCGTGCCCTCCTGTCCGCCGAATCCGTCGAATCGGACCTTTCGGCCCTTGGTCGTCTGGACGAAGGTGGACTGCGTGCCGTCGCTCTTGTGGCTGATGAACGTGATCACGCCGTTGAACCCGGTCTGGGCCGCGACCCGGCGCGCCGGTGCCAGGCCGGCAAGGATCAGGACGGCGCCCGTGCCCCAGTGGAGGGCTCGCATCGTTGCTCTCTCCTGTTCTCGGAATATCGAGTGAGCTACTTCCAGCGGTACCTCGATCATCACCGTGCCGCCGGGCCCCCGGAGAGCGTGCGACCGCGTCATGCGGACGACGAGGCGCACCCTTGCACGAGGGGACGTCTCCAATATGTCGCAGCCGCTCGCGAACGCGCCATGGCGGTGGGGGCCGCAAGCAAAAGCGGGACCCCACCGTGGCGGCCCCGCGTAACCTGCTCCACATCGGACGAGGGTTACATCTTTCCGTGGGTGAGCTCCGCCAGCCGGACCTGCGCCTCCGTCAGGCTGGACGTCTTGGAGTACTTCTCGATGATCTCACGGTAGACTGCGATGGCCTGCTGCGGCGTTCCGGCTTCGCGGAAGGCGCGGCCGGCGTCCACCAGGTAGCGCGCCTTGAGGTACGGGAGGTCCGCGGCCTTCGACGCGTTCGCGAACGCCTCGCCCGCGTCCGACCACTTCTGCGAATTCTCGAGGGCGGCGCCGAGCAGTCCGGATGCGGGCGCGGCGTATTTCGGATCGGGCTTCGTCGCCAGGAAATCCCGAAGGCCGACGGCGGCGAGCTCGCTCTGCCCGTTCACCATGCGCACCTGGTTGAGCGTGATGACGGCCTCGCTCGCGGCGTCGGTGCCCCGGTAGGTCTGGATCAGCTTCTGAAGCTCGCTCGAGGCCAGCGGCAGGTTCCCCGCCTCGGCCGCGGCGCGTGCCTGGTTCAGGTTACGTGCGGCGAATTCCTCCTTGCGCCGCCCGCTAGAGATAACGAACCAGGCCACCAGCGCCACCACAGCCAGCGCGATCGCGACCGCCGCGAGCTGCCGGTTCCGGTCGCGGTACCACGGAGTAGGCGCCGTCGGAGGTGTCGCGCTGGTCCGCTCTCGAGTCGTCGGTTGCACTGTCGTCGCCATGGATATCCAACTGAGAGGTGGTGATGGTCCCGTCGCCCACCGTCGAGTGCCCCCGGCGTGACTCGAACACGCGGCCAACAGTTTAGGAAACTGCTGCTCTATCCATCTGAGCTACGGGGGCCGGGTATTGCCGCAAAATAAGTTAGCATCCCGACTTCATGTAGTCTCTGAGGTGCCGGGGGCGCCGTCGAGGCCAGGGCCGGCCGGTATGGTAACCCGATGGACCACAAGGCGAAAGCCCATCGAGCCCGGGGTCAGCGCCGGGCCACGACATGGATGGCCGCCCCCGCCAGCTTCTCCGGACCGCCGAGACCCGCGATCTCGAGCAGGAAGCTCCAGCCGACCACCTCGGCTCCGAGCGTCCTCGCGAGCTGGCCGGCCGCCCTGGCGGTCCCGCCGGTCGCGAGCACGTCGTCGACGATCAGGACTCGCGCCGGAGCGGGCAGGCCGTCCCGGTGGCATTCGAGGGCGTCCGTGCCGTATTCGAGGTCGTACGTCTCGACCACCCGCTCCCATGGCAGTTTGCCCGGCTTCCGCGCGGGTACGAACCCCGCCCCGAGGCTGGTCGCGACGGCGCCGCCCAGAATGAAGCCACGGGCCTCGATACCGACCACGTGGGTCACCTCCGAGTCCCGGAACGGATCCGCCATGGCCTCGACTACCGTGCGGAACAGCGGGCCGTCGCGGAGCACGGGGGTGATGTCCTGGAAGATGATCCCCGGCTTCGGGTAGTTGGGAATCGGTCGGAGCGTATCGAGGACGTGGCGGGCGAGCGGCGTGAGCATCGTCATCGGATGTCGAAACTCCTGATGGGAAGGTCCGGGTCGTCGCGCGCGTCCAGACGCTCGACCGCGTCCACTCTGGCATGGGCGGGGCCGTCGCGGAGCAGCGCTTCCAGTCGCACCATTGCGGCCTCGTCACTCCCGGTGGCGACGACCTCCACCCGGCCGTCCGCCAGGTTGCGCGCGAAACCGGCCAGGCCGAGCGCGCGCGCGTGCCGGGCCACGAACCAGCGGAATCCCACCCCCTGCACCGCCCCCGCCACCAGATACCGGCGCGTCATCCGGCGGCGCGCTGTTGCCGGCGCCGCCACCACACATACGCGACGACGAGCACGAGCGTCGCGGGCAGCACATAGTGAACGAGGGTGCGGTGCACGTAGGGCCCGATCGCCTGCTCCACCTCGCCGCCATGGCGGCCGATCAGCCAGCCGAGATACGTGAGGATGCCGCACCAGATGCCCGCGCCGAGGGCGGTGAACGCCACGAACCGGCCGAGCGCCATGCGGGACATCCCGGCGGGAATCGAGATCAGGTGCCGGATGACCGGCAGCAGCCGGCCCACGAACGTGCTGATTTCGCCGTGGCGGCGGAAGAACGCCTCCGTGCGGTCGAGCGAGCGTTCCGAGATGAGGACGAATTTCCCGTATCGCCGGAGGACCGGCTCGCCCACGAGGACCGCGAGAAAGTAATTGATGAGCGCTCCGAGCACGCTCCCGAGCGTGCCGGCCCCGACCGCGAGCCAGGCGTGCATGTGGCCCTTGGCCGCCAGGTACCCCGCCGGCGGCATCACCAGCTCGCTCGGCAGCGGCAGCACCGACGATTCGATCGCCATGAGCGCCACGATTCCCGGATACCCGAGGGCGAGCACGGTCGCGGCGAGCCACTGGAAGAAGGACGTCAGCATCAAGCGCTCATGAAGAGAACCCGAACTCTCCGAGAAGGGGGACGAAGCGGACGTCGGCCACGGTGTTGGTGCGCACCTGATCGCCCGCGCGCTGTGCGAGGGTCAGGACCTGCGACCCGCGATCGCCGAGCGGAATGATGAGCCGCCCCCCGGGCGCGAGCTGCTCCAGCAGCGGGGCCGGGATCTCGGGTGACGCGGCGGCCACCAGGATCGCGTCGTACGGCGCGAACGGCCGCCAGCCGAGGGTACCGTCGCCGACCAGCACGGTGACGTTCCGGACGTCGGCCGCGGCCAGGGCCGCGCGGGCGCTCTGCGCGAGCGCCGGTATGCGCTCGACCGCGAACACCGCGTCGGCCAGCGTCGCGAGCAGCGCCGTCTGATATCCCGATCCCGCGCCGATCTCCAGCACCCGCTCGCGGCCGGTCAGGGCCGCGAGCTCGAGGTAGCGCGCCTGCACCCAGGGCTGAGAGATGGTCTGTCCGCCGGCGATCGGCAGGGCCGTGTCCTCGTACGCGCGATGGCGGACGCTCTCCGGGACGAACAGGTGCCGCGGCACGGTCCCGATGGCCCGGAGCACCGCGAGGTCGCGGATGCCCTTGGCCTGGAGGGTCTCGACCAGGCGGGTGCGGTACCCGCCGTAGCTGTCGCCTCCTAGCCCTCCAGCGACCATCCCTTGACCGTTTCGAGCAGCGAATAATTCGTGAGGTCCATATGGAGGGGCGTGACGGAGATGTACCCCTCAGCCACGGCCAGGTGATCGGAATTCTCCGTGCCGGTCCACGTGATGGTTCCGCCGCCGATCCAGAAGATCTCCCTGCCCCACGGATCCTTCATCCGCGTGAGCGACTCCGAGAAGTAGCGGCTGCCCAGCTTGGTGACCTGGATACCGAGCACCTCGGAGGCCGGGACCTTGGGCAGATTGATGTTGAGCAGGGTCTGCTCCGGGAACTTGGGCACGGCGGTGATGTGGCGGACGAGCTGCACCAGCAGCGGGCGGTAGCTGCTCATGGTCTCGGGATGATGGCCGGAGAACGAGATCCCGATTCCCGGCACGCCCAGGGTGACGGCCTCCATGGCGGCGGCCACCGTACCGGAGTAGAGGACGTCCTCGCCCATGTTGGGGCCGTGATTGATGCCGGAGAAGACGAAGTCGGGCCGTTCCGGCATCAGGGCCTGGAGCGCGAGCATGACGCAATCGGTCGGGGTGCCGTCGATCTGCCAGGCGCCGTCGGGCCGCCGGGCCGGCCGGAGCGGCCGGTGCAGCGTGAGCGAGTGCGAGGTCCCGCTCTGCTCCCGATCCGGCGCCACCACGGTGACGGTCCCGACCTCGCGGCAGACGTCGGCGAGCAGGGCGAGGCCGGGAGCCAGGATGCCGTCGTCGTTGGTGACGAGGATGTTCATCCGCGTGCGCCGTCCGGGCGACCGTCGAGGATCTTCACGACGTCCTCGATCGCGGCCCGGACCTCGGTCGCGAGCTCGGCCTCGAACGCCTTCCGCGCGGAAGCCCGCAGCTCGCCCGTGCGCCGGTACTGGTCGATCCGCTGCCGGGCCCCGTCGATCGTGAACTTCTCCGTGTACAGCAGGTGCTTCACCAGCATGATCAACTCCACCTCCCGGCTCTTGTACACCCGGTTGCCGGAGCGGTTCTTGGCCGGATTGAGGAAGCGGAACTGGCTCTCCCAATACCTGAGCACGTGCGGCTTCAGGTCGGTGAGCGCGCAGACCTCGCCGATGGAATAAAACTCTTGGACCGGCCGCGTGGTGGTCATCGCCACTGCTCCGATTTGAGTTCGCGTCCCATCAGCTCCGGCACCGCATCGCGCGCCGGCTTCCCGCTGAAGAGGACCTCGCAGACCTTCTGGATGATGGGGAGCTCGACGCCCATGCGCGCGCCGAGCGCCGCTCCCGCGCGCGACGTGTTGGCGCCTTCCGCGACACTCCGGTGCGCCGTCCGGAACTGCTCCAGCGTCTGCCCTTGCGCCAGCGCCACCCCGAGGGCGCGGTTCCGGCTCAGATTGCCCGTGGTCGTGAGCACCAGGTCGCCCAACCCCGCGAGGCCGGCGAATGTGAGCGGATCGGCGCCCATGGGCACGCCGAGCCGAGTGATCTCCGCGAGCCCGCGCGTGATCAGCGCGGCTCGCGGGTTGTGTCCCAGGCCGAGGCCCTCGAGGATGCCTGCGGCGATGGCGATCACGTTCTTGAGCGCCCCGCCGAGCTCGACGCCGATCACATCGCGCCCGGAGTAGACCCGGAAGCCCGGCGTGGCGAAGAGTTGCTGGGCGGCGTGCGCGCTGGCCTCGTCGCGCGCGGCGGCCACCACGGCCGTCGGCTGGCCCCGGCAGACCTCGATCGCGAAGCTCGGTCCCGAGAGCGCCGCGAACCGCGCCTGCGGCAGACAGTCCGCGAACACCGCCGACATCAACGCCAGCGTGTCGGTCTCGATCCCCTTGGTGGCGCTGACGACGAGCGTGCCGGGCTCGACGACGTCGGCCACCTGTTTGACGACCGCCCGCACCGCGTGGCTCGGCGGCACCGACACGATCACCCCGGCCCCGGCCACCGCCTCCCGCGCATCGGCATAGGCGCGGAGCTGGTCGGAGAGCCGAACGTCGGGCAGGAACAACGGGTTTTCCCGGGTGCGGTTGATGGCCTCGACGACCTCGGGCTCGTACGCCCACAGCCGCACCCGCTCACCCTTCGACGCGAGCAGGTTGGCCAGCGTCGTGCCCCAGCTTCCCGCGCCGAGGACCGCGACAAGCGTCACGGCCGCGAGGCCGGCGCGGCCCGGCGCCCGAACCGATTCTCGGTGCCCTTGAGCAGCCGCTGGATGTTCGAGCGGTGCAGCCAGATGATGGCCGCCGCCACCGCGATGTCGAGCCAGAGCATGACGGGCTGTGACGGGCGGTCCAAGGCGTAGACCGCAGCCGGAAACACGGCGGCCGCGCCGATGCTTCCCACCGAGACGTAGCCCGTGAGGTAGACCAGCAGCGCCCAGACCCCCGCGGCGACGCCGAGCGCGGCAGGCGCCAGGCCCAGCATCACGCCGGCGGCGGTCGCCACGCCCTTGCCCCCCTTGAATCCGACGAACACCGAGAACACGTGCCCCACGACCGCGGCAAGCCCGAAGACGAGGGCGAGCACCTCGGAGGACGACACCCGAGGCGCGAAGACGAGCACCGGGACGAGTCCCTTCGCCGCGTCCAGGACGCCGACCGGAATCGCGTACCGCCAGCCGAGCACGCGGTAGAGGTTCGTCGCCCCGAGGTTTCGGCTGCCGTGCTCCCGGAGGTCGATGCCCGCGAGCAGGCGGGCGGCCAGGTAGCTCGTGGGAATGGCGCCCAGCAGGTACGACGCAACGAGCCACGGCAGCGCCGAAGCCATCAGCGTCGAGAGCCGCGGGCGGTGAACTTGAGTCGGAGCGGCGAGCCCGCGAATGGCCACACCTCGCGGAATCCGTGCACGAGGTATCGCTGGTAGGCGTCGGGCACGTCGTCGGGTCGATTGCTCACGATGGCGAACGTCGGCGGCGCCACGGCGATCTGGGACGCGTAGAGCAGCTTGACCTCCTCGCCCGGCTTCTGCGGCGGCGAATTACGCTCGAGCAGCGTGGTCAGCACCCGGTTCACCTCTGCCGTCGGCACCCGCTGCTCGCGTCCCTCGGCCACCTCGAGAATCAGGTCGAGGATCCGGCGCACCCGCTGGCCGGTCAGCGCGCTCACGTACACGAACGGCACGTACTGGAGGAACGGCGCCTTGGCGATCAGTTCCTCCTGTCCCCGCCGCGCGGTATTGGCGTCCTTCTCCTCGACCAGGTCCCACTTGTTCACCACCACGATCAGGCCGCAACCCTGGTCCCAGGCCTGGGTGGCGATGCGGAGGTCCTGGTTGTGCATGCCCAGCGTGGCGTCCACCACGAGCACGGCGACCTGGGCCCGCTCGATGGCGCGCTCGGTCCGGAGCGTGGAGTAGAACTCCAGATCATCTTCTACTTTAGCACGTCGGCGTAAGCCTGCGGTATCTATGAAGTTGAGGTGCTTACCCTGATATCGCAAGAGCGAGTCGATCGCGTCCCGCGTGGTCCCGGCCTCGGGCGCTACCACGTGCCGCTCCTCGCCCAGCAGGCGGTTGACGAGCGAGGACTTTCCCGCGTTCGGCCGGCCGACGACGGCGACGGCGATGGTCTCCTCCGCTTCGGCCGGATCGAACGGCGGCAGCCGTTCGACGACGGCGTCGAGGATGTCGCCGCTCCCCTTCCCGATCGCGGCGCTCACGCCCATCGGATCGCCGAAGCCGAGCTGATAGAAGTCGTACTGCGCCGTGCTGCGCTCGAGATCGTCGAGCTTGTTCACCACCAGCACCACCGGGCGCCGCGCCTTGCGGAGCAGCTCAGCGATGGCCTTGTCCACCGGATTCACGCCCTCGCGTCCGTCGACCACGAACACCACCACGTCGGCCTCGGCGACCGCGAACTCCACCTGCTGGCGGATGGCGCGGTCCATCGAGTCGCCGGACTCGGGCACGAGCCCGCCGGTGTCCACGACCCAGAACCGGCGGCCCTGCCACTCGGCGTCGCCGAAGTGCCGATCGCGCGTCGTCCCGGGCCGGTCGCTGACGATGGCCGGACGCCCGCCGATGATGCGGTTGAAGAGCGTAGACTTGCCGACGTTGGGCCGGCCCACGATGGCGACGGTCGGCTTGCTCATGCGGCCACCGGCTCGTGCAGCGCGTCGATGAAGTCCTTGGAGCAGCGGAGCTCCATCGGCACGGCGGCGGCCAGCAGCGCCAGGCTCATGTTGTCCATGAAGAGGCCGTCGTCGTTGACCGCCTCGCCGGGGAGGAGCGCCAGATCGAGATCCCGGCGCCCGCCGAGCGCCTGCTGGAGCGCGGTGCCCGGCAGCAGTCCCGCCGTGGTCACCGAGGTGCCGAACAGCGTGTTCACCACCGGGATGAGCTCGAACGACGCGCCGGTCGCGCGGGCGAGCGGCTCCAGCACCATCGGCATGAGCGACCCCATCGCGGTGCCCGTGAGTACGCCGATCTTCCGCCCCGCCCAGCCGGCGAGCGACTCCGCCCCGCTCGTGATCTGGCGCTGCAGCCAGCGGACGCTGCCGACGCCGTTCTCGACCTGCTCGAAGCCGTCGTAGATCTCCGCGGGCGGGAGTTCCGCGCCCGCGCGCACGTACAGCTCGTCCGCGCCGAAGGCCCAGTGAATGCCGCGCTCGCGCTGGGCCACGGCCGCGCGCGCCTCCACCAGGCGAATGGCCGCGCGGCACTCGTCCGCCGTCGGCTCGCGCACGAGGTGGTGCTTGCTGTACTCGGTCAGGCCGACGGGCACCACCGAGCAGCCGATGATCTCGGGCCCGAACTCGTACAGCTCGCGCAGCGTCTGCTCCAGCACCGCCCCGTCGTTCACGCCCGGAGACATCACGATCTGGGTGTGAAACCGAATGCCGTGGTCGGCGAATTCGCGGAGCTGGGGAAGAATGTCCGGGGCCGTGGGATTCCGGAGCAGATAGCGCCGCACGGTGGGATCGGTCGCGTGCACGGAGACGTACAGCGGTGAGAGCCGGTACTCGATGATCCGGCGTACGTCCCGGGGCTTGAGATTGGTGAGCGTCGCGAAGTTGCCGTAGCGGAAGGAGAGCCGGTAGTCGTCGTCCCGAATGTAGAGCACGTCGCGCAGGCCGTCGGGCAGGCCGTCCACGAAGCAGAAATCGCAGCGGTTGGCGCAACGGCGGATCCGGGCCGGCTCCAGCGACACGCCCATCGACTCGCCGAGGGGGCGCTCGATGTCGAACTCGATCTCCTCGCCGTCAGGCTGGCGGACGTGCAGCAGGAACTCCTCCTCCGCGGTCAGAAATTCCCAGTCGAGGAAATCCTCCAGCTCACGCCCGTTCACCGCGAGCAGTTCGGACCCCACCGTGAGGCCGAGCTCCTCCGCGATCGATTCCGCCGCTACCGCCGTCACCCGTATCATCCGTGCGCGCCTTCCTCCGGTCTCCCTCGGACGTCAGCCCGGAAAGATGCCTCAGCACGCCGGTAAATTCAAGACCAGAAACCACTTCCCTGCAGGTGAGCGAAGTGACTTCTCAAGGCCGGCGTCAGGCCAGGAGCTGAAGCAGCGCCTCGCCGTAGGCTTCCAGCTTGGCCGGCCCGATCCCGCGTACCTGCCGGAGCTCCTCACGATGTCGCGGCCGAGCCGCGGCCAGCGCCACCAGCGTGCTGTCGTGGAAGATTACGTACGGCGGCATGCCCTTGCGCCGCGCCTCCTCGGTGCGCCAGCCCTTGAGCCGTGCGAGCAGCTCGGGGTCGGCGTCGATCAGCTCGGAGGGCTCGAGCGAACGCTCCGCCGACGGCGCCTCCGTTCCCGACGCCCCCCGTCCGGCGGCGCGAGACGTCCGACGCCCGCTCGAGGCCCGGGCCCGTGGACCGGCAGGAAGGGCCAGTTCCGGACGACTCTCGCCTCTTGCGACGCGGCGTCCGTCCGCGGTGAGTGCCAGGACGAACGCCCCCGGGCGACCACCCTCGATGCCCTGGCGCTCCACCAGGCCGGCATCCGCCAGGACGTTCAGGAGGTCCTTCACCTCGTCCACCGCCACGCCGGCCAGCTTTCCGTAGGTGGTGATGCGGTCGAGACCGCGGTCGAGGATCTCGCGCCCGCGGCTGCCGGTGAGCACCTGGGCGATGCGCTCGACGCCGAAGCGGCCCGAAAGCCGGCCGACGCCGGAGAGCGCGATGCGCACGTTCAGGAATTCCGCGTCGTTCAGCGTGCGACCGTCATTCCGTCCCCAACCGAGGCAGACATCGCACGTCCCGCAGCGCGGGGCCGCTCCGCCGCGGGCCCCGCCGGCGAAGTAGTCGTAGATGAACCGGGTGCGGCAGCCGCGCGAAAAGGCGTAGCGCACCACCGTGTCGAGCCGCTCGCGGTCCCGTCTGGCCTTGAGCGCGCGGACGGACTCGTCCACCGGGACCGGCCCCGCGCCGGGCGCGACGCCGGCGGCCTCCGCCGCCCGCCGGAGCAGCCGCACCGCCGTACCGGCGCTCATGGACGTCGCGGCGTCGTGGCCGAGCCGGTCCGCGATATCGTCGTCGCCGGCCCCCTCGCCGAGCAGCCGCCAGACGGCGTGCAGCACCTGCGCCGAAGGATTGGCGCCGGCCATGAAGAATTCCTGCGTCCGGACGTCGGCGGGCGAGAACAGCAGCGTGCAGCGCGCCGGGAGCCCGTCCCGGCCGGCGCGGCCGGCCTCCTGATAGTACGCCTCGACGCTGCCGGGCAGCTCCGCATGGGCGACGAACCGGAGGTCCGCCTTGTCCACGCCCATGCCGAAGGCGTTCGTGGCCGCGATGGCGTCGAGCCGTCCCGCGAGAAAGTTGTCCTGCACCCGCGAGCGGTCGTCGTCCGACATCCCGGCGTGGTACCGCCCCGTGCGGAGTCCGTGGCCGGCAAGCACCTCGGCCCAGAGCTCGACCGTCTTCCGGGTGGCGGCGTAGACGATGCCGGGAGGGCCCATCGCCGCCACGAGGCGGCCCAGTGCGGACGCCTTGTCCTCCCGGCTGCGGCAGCCCTCGACGGCCAGCGTCAGGTTGGGGCGCTCGAAGCCGGTGATGAGATCGAGCGGGTCTCGGAGCCCAAGCTGCACGGCGATGTCGGCCCGGACCTCCGGCGTGGCCGTGGCGGTGAATGCCGCGGCCGGCACGCCCAGGTCGGCGCGGAAGCCGGCGAGCCGCCGGTAGTCCGGCCGGAAATCGTGCCCCCACTGGCTGATGCAGTGGGCTTCGTCCACCACCAGGCGCGCGGGCCGGACGCGGCCGAGCAGCTCCCGGAAGGCGCCGCTGGCAAGCCGCTCGGGCGCGACGTACAGCAGGCTGAGCCGGCCGTTGCGCAGATCATCTTCCACCGACGTCCGCTCGTAGTGGGCCAGACCGGAATGCAGCGCGCCCGCGGCGATGCCGCGGGCGCGGAGTCCGTCCACCTGATCCTTCATCAGCGCGATCAGGGGAGACACCACGATCGTGGTGCCTTCGAGGAGCAGTGCGGGAAGCTGGAAGCAGAGCGACTTGCCGGCCCCCGTGGGCATCACGGCAACGAGGTCGCGGCCCTCGAGCACGGCCAGGGCGGCTTCGCGCTGGCCCGGCCGGAAGGCCTGCAGGCCGAAACGCTCGTGCAGCGCGCGCTCGAGGGCGGTGCTCGGATCAGCAGTGGGCGTGGGGCGAAGGGCGGGCACCCGCGGAATCTATCCCCTTCCCCAGCCGGGCGCGGAGCGAAACCGCGCGAGACCGTACCCCGGCCGATCGGTTCAAGGCTCCTCGCGCTCGAGCACCTCCCGGAGCCGATCGACCAGCTCCTGCACGCTGAACGGCTTCTGCAGGAACGCCGCGCCGGGTGACAGCACTCCGTGAGTGGCCACCGCCTCCGCGCTGTAGCCGGACATGAAGACGACCCTGAGACCGGTGCGCAGACGGCGAAGCCCCCGCGCCAGCTCGCCGCCGTTCATTCCCGGCATGACCACGTCCGTCAGGAGGAGGTCGAGCTTCCCTTCGTGCTGCTCGGCGATTCTGAGTGCGGCCGGGCCATCGGCCGCCTCGAGCACGCGGTAGCCATGGGCGAGCAGAATGCGCCGCACCGGCGCCCGGACGCCGTCCTCGTCCTCCACCACCAGGATGGTCTCTGTGCCGCGGACGCGGGGGCGCCGGCGGCGCTCGGGCCTGGGCTTGCTCGCCGCGACGTCGGTCACCGGCAGATGAATGGTGAAGGTCGTCCCCGCGCCCAACTCGGACTCCACGTCGACGTACCCGCCGGTCTGCTTCACGATGCCGTACACCATGGACAGGCCGAGCCCCGTCCCCTTGCCTGGCTCCTTCGTCGAGAAGAAGGGCTCGAAGATCCGCTCCCGGGTCGCCTCATCCATTCCGGTGCCGGTGTCGCTCACGATCAGATGGCCCGAGCGGGCGTTCGGAGCAATGCGGCGGTCCGGATTCGTGCTCGAGGGGTGGTGGAAGTCTCTGCAAGAGCCGAGGCCGAGTCAAGCGGGCGGGTCGATCAGGAGCAGCCCGCCACGGGTCCCGGCAGGAAGCCCTGTGCCCGGGCTTCGGCCTCGGTAGTGAAGAAGATCAAATCGGGCCGGCGCAGCGCGGCAGGGCAGCTGCTGCGATAGTAGTACTTCCCCCCTGGCGCCGCCGCCCACGGGTGCGAGCGCCGGAACGGACTCACCTTGGTGGGCGCGGAGTCGGGCGTGGCGCGCGATACGACGGTGTTGGAGTCTGGCGGCGCCGGTGGCGTGGGGCGCGGTACGGCGGCGGGGGCCATGGAGTGGGTCCGTGCCGGTGCACGTGCCGCCGCCTCCGGCGCCGGTGGGATGGCGACGCGAGGCGGGGACGGCCGAGCCTTCCGCTTCGGCTCGACCAGGCGGGGCGCCGAATCGCGATCGGCGACAACCATCCGGCCCGATTCCTGGACGCCCTGCTGGGCCGGTCCAATACCGAGGCGCCCATCCGACCTGCGAAGTAGGCCGTACCCGACCGCCGCCACCAGGATGACCGCGGCCGCCACGCCATACCACCTCCGGCCGGCCCACCGGTTCCCGGGCCGATCGAGGCCATGGCCGGCGCGCTCGAGCGCGTCGGCGAAGTCGTGCATGGATTGGAAGCGCTCGAGAGGTGCGCGGGCGAGGGCTTGGGAGAGAATCGTCCGCATCGTGGAGGACACCGAGGCCGCCGGTACGGCCGGGCCGGGCGGAACTCCCGCCACCAGATGATGCAGGACCGCCCCGAGACTGTAGACGTCGCTTCGGGGATCGGGCGTCCGCCCCTCCAGCCGCTCGGGGCTGGCGTATCTTGGATCCGGGCCGGCCTTCTCCAGTGTGTCAGCCGCGCGCCCCGGGGGCGATGGTGTCAGGCTGAACCCACTCACCTTCACGCGGGGACGCCCGTCGAGCTCGCGCACGATCAGCAGGCTGTAGGGTGAGAGATTGCCGTGCACGATGCCGAGCGCGTGCGCGGCCTGGAGCCCGCCGCATGCCTGCCGCGTGAGATCGACCGCCTCCGGCACCGGGATGGTGCCCCGCGTCGCGATCATGCGCGACATCGGCTCGCCGTCGAGTGACTCGAGCACGATGTAGAGCCAGCCGTCGGCGGTCTCCCCGGTGGCGTAGACCTCCGCGACGTTGGGGTGCTTGAGATCGATGGCGTGGAGCACGCGCTCTCGAATCTCCGCAAGCGCCACCGCGTCCGCCAGTCGGTCGCGGCGGTACCGCGGAATCAGCAGCACGACCTCGAGGCCGGTCGGGTACGTGGCCGCGAAAAGTTCGCCGTCAGGCGTCTCACCCAGGCTGTCGTGCACCGTGAGACCGCTGGGGAAGGTGCGTCCCACCCAGCCGGGCGTCGGAGGCGGACTAGCTTCAAGGTCGGATTGCGGCATCGCTGTTACGCTGTGCCTCGGGAGAGCGCGGGCGGCGCGGCCGACGTCGGCGTTTAGGCGTCGGTGACCCGGGTGTGACTCTCGCCCCCCCCGACGCGCCCGCCGCGGAATTCGAAGTGTCGCTCGTCGAGCGGCCGCCCGCGCATGAAGTCACCCGAATGTCGTCCCGTGAGGAGGCGGCAGGCGGTGACACCGTCGAGCACATCGGCCACCGGCACCCAGATGCCGGCGGGAACCCCACGGTAAAGCGAGGCAAACTCTGCCTTCAATCGTGCCTCGCGGCGTTGCAACGCCATGCTGCCTCCCGCCTCCGCGGAGGTCCGGAGCTCGATGGGCCGCCTCCGGGTAAAATACCCATTAGTCGGGGTTCATGGTGGGCGGATCGGTCCGTCGTGTGCGCTCCCCTGCCGGCCGCAGGTCGCCGCCGCGGAACTCGAAGTGCTCGTCGCTTGGGACCCGGCCCTCCGGCTGCCACCGCGGCTCGCCCGAGCTCAGCTGCGAGAGGACGGCCTGCGCCAGCCGATCAGCCGGCCACCAGGTGCCGGGGGTCAGGCTCGGGTACCACTCGCCAAATTCAGGCCTCAGGAGCCCTTCCCGTCTCGGCACATCGTCCTCCGCTCTACGAGGTAGTCTCAGGGTACGGGAGTGGCCGAACAACCTCGGTGAGCGTGCTCACGCGACCTGTGGGACAGGCCGTGACCCATGGGGCAGTTCGGTGCTCGAAGAGCCCCAAGGAATGGCCGTGGGACCGCTCACAGCACGGCCCAGGCCCCAGGGCGAGGGTCGGGGGTGGACGCCGGCTTGCCCGCCTCCGGTCGTCGCCGCCAGGGCCGGAGGGCACCCCTTTTGCCTCTGGGCCAGTCCCCCGAAGCGGGAGGTGGCATGTCCAAGTATCTGCCCGAGGCAGTGTTGACCACCGCCTGGGCCCTTGGCCCGATCGCCAGCCCTCTTCGTCCCGGTTCTGCTTGCAAGCTTGACGCTCTTCCCCGTCGGTGTGCTGGCCGCCGGGGGGGCGGTCACGGAGTCCGGTCATAGCGCGGTGGGGGTCCTGCTGCTCTGCTGGGGGGGTCGGGGCCGCCGGCCTCGTCGCCTGCCCGACCGTTCTCAAATTCGTGCCCGGTACACGCGAGAAGGCCGTGGGGCATTCGGGCCTCCGGGCAGCCCATGGGCTACCGGTCGGCCCTCCCCACGAGGAGGACGGCGTGGAACGCGGCGAAGGGACCGGGATTCCGGCTCCCGGCCCCTCCGCACGTCATCCTGGACGGGTTTCGTAGTCCACGCCAGGGGCTGACACCTTTACGGTGGCCTTCAGAGGTCGCCGTGACCCAAATCACACGGCGTCCCGGCCGGCGGGTGGGCCGATTCTTCCCAGGGTCAGCATGCCTTAGGGAGCGGCGTGTACCATGTCTCGCACCGCGTTCACTAGCGTCTCGGGCGAGAACGGCTTGCACAGCGTGGGAACATCGGACGGCATGTGATCGGGTTGGGAGGTCATGCCTTGGCTCGCCGAGACGTGCAGTATCGCCTGGTGAGGTCGCTGGCTTCGGAGTGCGCCCACCATCTGCTCGCCGCTCAGCATCGGCATCCGGCTGTTGGTCACGACTAAGTCGAACGGGCGGGCGAGGGCCATCTGCAGGCCCTGCATGCCATCCGTGGCCGCAACGACCTGGAAACCCGCTTCCTTGAGCACGCGCTCATAGAGCATCCGAATCGCGGGCTCGTCTTCGACAACGAGGATCGTCTGAGATTGGCTCATGACTTCAGTCCCAAGCCCCGGCCCTCGCGACTGTTAGACCCTCGCCATGTGGAGAGGTCGTTCCGATGTACTAAGGGTACAGTACTGAGGTGAGGCGAGGGCGGGCTGTGATCCTTCCCACGTGGACCAGTGCAGATGTGGGTGCGGTCGTCCGTCACGGTTGAGGGGGATGGAAGTCCGTCATCCGCGTGCCCGTGCGCCCAGCGGGCCGCACCCAACTTCCGCGAAACTCGAAATGTTGCTCGTCCGGCAACCGGCCCCGCAGCAGTTCGCCGGACGGCCGGCCACTGCGGAGCCGGGCCGCAGCAACGCAGTCGAGGAGTTCGCCGATCAGTCTCCACTCGCCAGCGGGTACGCCGGCGTACAGCGCCACATACTCGGGCCGAAGTCGCGCTTCGCGCCGCGCCGTCTGCATTTAGCTGCTGTCCACGAGACTGCCGATGACGAGCAGGAGCTGATTCGGCGTGAACGGTTCCCGCAGGGTCGGCACCCCAGGCGGCGTGTCGTCCGCCAGCGCCCGGTCGTGCGCCACATGGAGGATGGGCAAGTCCGGTTTGAGCGCCCGTGTGCGACGCATCAGCTCGGGGCCGTTGACCACTCCGAGGCGGGTGTTCGTGATCAGGAGATCGAGTTGGGGCAGGATCGTGATCAACTCAAGGGCGGACTGTCCGTCATACGCCGCGAACACGCAATGCCCCGCGTCGCGGAGCGTCTGCGTGAGTGCGTAGAGCTTGGTGGGATTGTCGTCGGTGACCAGAATGCGCCAGCCGTCGTTCAGGCTCGGCGCGGGGGGTAGCATGTGTATCCTTGAACCCGGCAGAGACGCGCCGAGGGTGGCATGAGGTATCGATCGTACCGAAACATACCATGACGGACCAATCCCCGAACCTCACCCTCGCTAAGAACCGCTTACGAGGGCTGTTGGGCCTCTCCTGAGGCCCTCCGTGGGCTGCCGTCGAGTGCGGCCCGCACACGTTGAGCCAGCACCGCGGCCGAGAACGGCTTCTGCAGGAGGACACCGGTCGGAGATAACAACTTTCGGCGCATGATCTCGTCCTCGGTGTAGGCGGACATGTAGAGGACGGGCACGTGTGGGGCGAGCGCAGCCAACCGCTCGCCTACCTCGCGTCCATCCGCGCCCGGCATGACGAGATCGGTGAGCACGAGGCGCACGGTGGCGGCGTGCTCGGTCCACAGCCGGAGCGCCTCCGCCCCATGACCCGCTTCCAACACCGTGTACCCACAATGCCGAAGCACACGCCTGATCCAGTGGCGCACCCCGTCCTCGTCTTCCGCGACTATGATCGTTTCGTCTCCGCGCGGCAGGTCCTGGCCAGTGGCATCTGCACGATCCACCACCGACGCCCGCGCTACCTCCGGCAGGTCGATGATGAACGTGCTACCCTCACCCAGCCGCGTATCCACCCGGATGGACCCGCCGTTCTGCGTCACCGCCCCAAAGACGCTCGCCAACCCGAGGCCGGTCCCCTCACCGATCGGCTTCGTGGTAAAGAAGGGCTCGAAAATCCGCTTCCGGGTGGCCTCATCCATGCCCGTGCCCGTATCGCTCACCTCGAAGCGCACGTAGCGCCCGGGCGGTTGGTCGGCGTGCGACGGCTCGGTGCTCGACTCCGCTTCGACCGCCGAGAGCGCGATCTCAAACATGCCGGTGCGCCCCATGGCATAGCGTGCGTTCAACGCCAGATTCACGAACACTTCACTGAGTTGTGTCGCATCCACTTCGACGCAGCGGATCTCGCCCTTCCGAACGATGTTCACCTGTACACCTGAGCCGAGCAGTCGCCCGAGCAGCCGTTGCATACTCAGGACGACCGTCCAAGGATCGACCACCTCCCGCCGGATCATCTGCTTGCGACTGAAATTGAGCAGCTGCCGGGTGATGTACACCACGTGATCCGCCGCCCCCTCCGCGTGGACCAGGTCCTTCCGTTTCGGGTCATCAGGGGGAATGTCCCGGGTGACGAATGCCATGAAACCGATGAGGACCGTCATCTGATTGTTGATCTCGTGCGCCACGCCCCCGGCCAGTTGCCCGATGGCCTCCATCCGGGCAAGATCGCGCAACCGCTCTTCCACGCGCAGCAACTCCGTGACGTCCTCGAGTGCGAGCAGGATGGTGGAGTTGTCCCCGTCGGAGGCGTCGAGCTTGCGGGCATTCAGTCGGTAGACATACGGCTTACCACCCATGGTCACGCGCACTTCGTGGTTCTCGAACGCGATATCCCGTTCTTGAAGCGCCCGGAGGACGGCATGGAGGTCCGGCGCGTCCCATCGGCCCTCTGCGAGATCGAACAGCGACCGCCGCCGCACGAGGTCCGGGGTACCGCCGAAGGCGCGATAGAACGCCGCGTTCGCGACGAGGACACGGAGACCGGCATCGAGGAGCACCAATGGCTCCCGCACGGTCTCGACAATGGCGACACTGTAGTCGGGAAGACAGGTGGAGGCTGGCTCAGCAACGCGATGCTCTTCTGCGGAGTAGGGTCCCAGCTTCTTCTTACCAGATGGCTCCGGCATGTGCCCTCTGTTCGCGAGCGATGACCTACCGCGGCCAGTTTCTCAAACTAACAAGAATGCAGCGAGGTAGGGACCATCCGGCAAGCGAACGGTACGCTACAGTACAATTCCTGAATCGCGTGCGCTCCGCCGGCGGCCAAGGTACGGTAGGACTGGTCGGCCACCATTCACCCGCCACCGCGCTCCGGTGAGCAGCGCCAGCATACGCATATACAACAGGGTGCTGGCGGGGTCATATGTGGTCCCCTTCACGAAGATACTCGGACCCGGAATGGGGTCGGTAACGAGGCGAATCGGTTGCACCGGCCCGAACCCCGCCTCAAGGAAGGCGAAGAGGACAAGATCGACATTGGCGTCGCCAAACGGGTCGGCCAGGGTGCCGAGCGTGTCCTCGATCCACGTATCTAGCACATCGCACGTCGTATCCCGGGCGCCGATCGTCATGACGTCGGAGTCTCCCCCAGCGGCCGGGTCGGAGTCGTCAATCCGGCTCGTGAAGACGGCGTGCCAGGCGATCGGGTCCGGTCGCGAGCCAAGGGGCGTCGTGGCGGTTTGGAGGGTGAGATAGCGCCCCGCGTCGAACAGCGGGCGACCGTCCAAGACAGCGCTGCGGCTGTGCCAGGGCGAGGTCAGGCCGGACCGGCCGCCAGATCGACGTTCATCGTGCCGCCACCGACCGGGCTATCGATATCGTGGTCCCACGTCGCACCCATGAGGGGGTTGTAGTGCAGCACGTCCTCGCACTGCACCTCGTCCACGACCAGCCGGCCGTGGGTGGCGAAGTGGCGACCTTGGCTCGCAGTGTTGCTGCCGGTGATGGGCCGCATCTCAATCCCCGAGAAACGAGAGCGCCCCGCGGACCGATGTGATCCTCGGGGCCGTATGTCCAAGGTCGTTGGGGCCAGGATTTACGGCCAGTGGGAGACAACCGCTCGGGGTAGGCTCAAGTTTTGACTGTAACGGGTTCGCCCGGGCGGTAGATTTGGACATGTCGTCCGCCGACCGCCCGTTTGGGCTGACCGTCCTAAGCGTCTTTTTCGCTCTCGGTACGGTCCCCAGCACCGCCACGGCGCTCGCCTTGACGTTCCCAGGCGCGTGGTCTGAAGCCGTGTGGCGTCTCAAGCCAGATGCGCGGACGGACTTCGCCCGGTTGGGGACGTCGGCGATCGTTTTTCCCAGGCCACTGTGGACGTTGGCGAACAAGAGGGCTGGTTCGAGCCCGGCGGCTGGGTGTATGAGCTCTATGCGAAGTACCCCTGGACCGACGACCAGCGCGCGGCCTTCGAGCGCGAGAGCAACGAGGCGCGGGCTGCCGCGCAGGCGAGCAGGCGTCCACGGTGACTGCTGCCCTGGCCGGCCTCCGCGCCCTCGCCGAGTCACTCCCGCCCGACACCCCGGTCCCGGTGCCTGCGGGGATGCTGCGCGAGCTGCTGGAGAGCGCGTTGCCCATGGGCAACAATGCGGCTGCGGACCCTACCGTCGAGGAGATCGGCGCGCGCTACGGCCGCGCGCCCTCGACGATCCGCGGCTGGTGTGAAGCTCGCCGGTTCCCCCGCGCCTATAAGCTTCACGACCGCGAGTGGCGCATCCCCACGGCCGCGCTTGAGGCATTCGATGGGGCCCAACGCCAGCGTCACGCTGGCGCGCCAAGGCGCCGGGTGACATCGTTCGCAGACTTTCGGCGACACTTGAGGAAGGCGGAATGACCCCGCGCAAACGGAAGTCCCGCGTCTACTGGCGCGCGCAGGGCGGCGCCCGCCGGGTTTGGTTCGACGGGCGCGACTATGCGGATGTCGGCGGCACGCGCGAGCCCCTGATTGCGTCGGGCGAGAGTTTCGCGACGATGGACCCCGATCTGGCGGCCCACTTGGCGGCCGAGCGGCTGGCAAAGCTCCAGTCGGCCCGCGAGCGCCGGGCCTTCGCGGGTGGCCGCGCCGTCGAGACCCAGCTGGACGCGTTCGCGCGCCTGCACCTCGCGGCGAAGCAGCGGTCGGGGAAGATCACGGACGAGCGGCTGGCCATCGCCGGCCTCGCCCTCGAGCGGGCGATCACCTATTTCGGACGGGAGCGCGAGCTCGGGCAGATCCGCGTGAGTGACATTCGCGCCTGGATCATCTGGCTCGAGGCGTTGACAACGCCGCGCAAGCGTCGGCTCGGCGCCGGTACCATCCGGCATCACCTCAACGCCCTGTCGAACCTCTATCGCCGCGCCCAGGAAGAAGAGATCGTCCTCCCGGGCTACAAGCCCGTGGCCGCGCTCATGGAGAAGCCGGCAGGCCCGAGGCGCGAGGCGCGGTGGATCGAGATCCACGACGCGGCACTCCTGCTCGAGGCGGCGCGGCAGCTCCGGCCGCTGGGTGGCACCACGCTCGACGCCGACACCATGGAGCGACTCCGATCCGAGTGCCACGAGGGCCGGCACGCGTCGCTGCGGGCCGCTGGGCGCGCGTTCGGGGTGTCGGACGTGGTGGTGGTGGGCCGGATCCTTCGCGGCGAGCAGCCTGCGACGCTGCCGGTCGACGACGCGGCCCATGCGGAGGTCCTGGTGGCCACCTTCCTGCTCACCGGCTGCCGATTCCGGGAGGTGGCGGGCCTCGAGCTCGACGACGTGTCCTTCGACCGGAAGACGGTCACCATTCGGCCGAACCGCTGGCGGGCCTTGAAGACCCGGACCTCGCACCGGGTGATCCCGCTCTGGCCCCAGCTCGAGTCCATCCTGCGCGCCTGGGTCTTCGGCCCGCGGCTCGAGCGCGGGGGCTCCCTGCTCTTCCCCTCATGGACCGCGAAGGGCGAGCGGCGGCTCCAGGACATTCACCGGCTGCTCGATCGCGTTGCGAAGCGTGCGGGCCTCGGCGCCGGCGAGCTCCGCTCGAAGGCCTTCCGGCACACCTACTGCGCAGCCCGGCTCCAGACGCTGGACCGCGGCGCGCCTGTCTCGATCTACACGGTCGCGCGCGAGCTCGGCCTGGCTCCGACGAGATGGTGAAACGGATCTACGCCCACCTGGGCGATGTCCGGCACCGGGCCGAGGTCGTGGAGTATCGGGTCGTGCAGCACCGCGAGCGGCTTGGTGATCGGCTCGAACGGTTGGGCCTGACGAGGTCTTCTGACACTGGGAAGGACACTACCGCCGGCGCGAGCGAGGACATAAAAAAGCCCGACGAGACCGAAGTCACGTCAGGCGATGAGCTTCCAGAGAGCGGGCGACCGGACTCGAACCGGCGACGTCCAGCTTGGGAAGCTGGCATTCTACCACTGAATTACGCCCGCGTGCCGCGGAGGTGAATGTGAGCCCCTGGGTCACCGGTGTCAAGTCACTTCGGGGCTTCCGGTTACTCAGTGAGCATGCGTCCTATTTCGCGCCCGACGCCTCGAGGAAGCTGCGCAGATCCGGCTCGCTCACCGAGGGCTCCCCCGGCGAGACATTGTCCAGCCGGCCCTCCCGCATCCACCGCTCCAACTCGCCGACCAGATCGAACAGATGGTCGAACGAATCCACGATGAACAGCAGCGGCTGGTAGTGATCGATCTCGAAATACTGGTTGATGACCCATTCGAGCTGGATCGGGTAGCGCTGCACCAGCGGTGAATCGATCGCGTTCGCGAGCTCCCCGTGCGAGCTGAGCAGCCCACTGCCATACGCCTTGAGCCCGTCCGGACTCCGCATCAGGCCGAATTCGATCGTGAACCAGAAGAATCGCGCGAGCGACTTGAAGATGCTCGTGACCCGGCGGATCTGCTCCTGCTCGTCCTTGATGCCGGCCACGATCTCGGCCGCCGTATGGGCACAGTCGCCGAAGCGGACCAGCGTGTCGGCGAACGCCCGATCGGTGTGCATCGGAACGTGGCCGGCGATGTCGTGGAAGATGTCCGGCTCGGGCAGGTAGTCCAGCGTGGCGCCGTCGCGGATGGTGATGGTCGTCGGGAATTCGCGGTTGCGAAGACAGTCGAAGAACAGAAACGAGGGAACGTACCCGCTCACTGGCTTGGCCTTGAAGCCCGTGAGCGGGCTCAGAAATCGGTTGACGTCTTCCAGTTTCGGAACCCGCTGGGGGTCGAGACAGAGGTTGTCGATGCCCTGAAGAAATCGCGGATTGGCGTACCGGCGCCAGCGATCCTCCATCCGGGTGAACAGCCGGCGCCACGCGTCGTGGTTGGCGTCCGAATACAGCTCATAGGGCTGGTGAATGTACAGCCGCCCTTCCGCCTGGGCCGCTTCGATGAACGGCGCGCGCGTGGTGGTCAGGCCTTCTCCGGCCCTGCGCTCCGTCGGTACGCGCGCCATGACCGCTCCGCCCCCCTCCGGGCCGCCGCTCGACATCCGCTCCGACATTACTTCCGCTTGTATCGCCACGCCGCGATGCCGCTGCCCTGCCCCGCGACCTTCACGTCCTGGGCCGCTCCGGTGGCAAGCGCCGGGATCTGGGCGTCCTGCGAAGTGACCACGCCTCCCGTCGCGTTCAGGAAGTCGACGACGATCGGAATCGCCACGGACGCGATCGGCTTGCCCGACGGCGTCTGGGCGGCCCGGCCGGTGGCCGAGAGGGTGAGCGTCGCCCCGCTCGGCGTGGTGGTGAAGTCGGACGCCTTGACGTCGGCGGGCAGCGCCAGGACCTGCTCCGCGGCCTTCACCGCGTCGTCCACCTTGGCGCTCTGCTTGTACCCCTCGCCCTGGAGCTTGAGCGCGGTCTCGCTCAGGGGCTCGATCGCCACCAGCCGGCTGGCGACGCTGGCCAGCTTGGCGCCGCTCTTCATGGCGAGGTAGGTGTTGCTCAGGTTGGAGAGCGCATCGCGGTTGAACGGCTCCGCCGCGACGAGCTTCTCGAACGCCGCCGCCGCATCGGCGTACTTCTTGTCGTTGTACGCGTTCACGCCGGCGGTCATCAGGTCCTGGGATGCGGCCGCGCCTGGGGCGCCCGCCGCGCCGGGCGCTCCGCCCGCCGCCACCAGCTCCTTCTCCAGCGCCTGGGCCTGCTCGATCTTGCCCTGCCCGCGATAGGCCGCGGCCAGTCCGCGCTTGGCCTCGTTGTCGTTGGGCACCCACTTGAGGTACTGCTCGAATACCACCGAGGCTTGATCGTATTTCTTGCCGTTCAGCAGCAAGGCGCCCTGGTTGAACGCCGAGCGGTTGCGGTACTTGATCTCGGTCGTATCGGTCGCGTTCGCGGCCACCGCCGCGGCCTGGCCGAAGTAGTAGGCCGCGCTGTCGGCCTGTCCCTTGTCATTGAGGATCGCGGCCGTCTGGTAGTACGTGATGGGCGATCCACGATAGATGGCGCCCGCCTGGCGGTACAGGACCAGCGCCGAGTCGACGTTCTTGTCCTCCTCGAACTTGTTGCCCGCCTTCACCAGCGCCACCCAGGCGTTCCGGCGGTACCCGGCGATGTCCTTGGCGCAATCGGGTGCGAGCTGTTCGGCCTTGGTGAGCGCGGTGTCGGCCGGGTAGAGGTTCCCCTGAGTGAGGTAGATCCGTCCGAGATAGTACCACGCGGCCGGGTTCTTTTCCTGACCATTCTGATGAATGGCCTCGAGGACGACTTTTTCGCCCTGCCCGAGAATGCGGGTCTTGCTCTCGGGAACGTCGGTCTCGATGGCCGACTTCAGGTACCCGGCGGCGCTGCCCACCTTGAAGTGATTCGGCTTGATGCCGCAGCTCGCGGCCTGATACTGGTTGGGCATCGACTTCGCCACCCGGTCATTCAGCGTGGGCTGCTGCTGCGCGTTTGCGACCGTGGCACCCAGGGACAGAAGGATGAAGGCCGACGCGATCGGTGCGTTCACTCGTCACTGCTCCTTGTTCGGGGTCTCGAGCCGGGCAGCCTCAACCGGACTCACCAGACGAAGGGCCTTGTCACGCAAGTCCCCTGCCACCTCATGTGCGGGGCGCCCCGTCCGACGGGCAACCGCCGCCACATCATCGTATTCGGGTTTCAGCCGCGGCCCGTCGGGGCCCTCGAGCACCTTCACGCGCACCCGCGTGCCATCGGGAGTGTCCACGTGCAGCTCCCGTCGAGCGAGGGTGACGCGCTCGGCGACTTGACGCCGGACACCGGCCGTCGTGCTGTGCCGGAAGAACGCCGCCGACACCCGGTCGGCCTCAGCGGGCGGGACGACCGCCTCGACCCGGAAACCCGTCCGGCCCTTCTTCATCTGCGTCGACCACACCTGCACGTCGAGCGCGCCGGCCGCCACCAGCGCCTCGCGCAGCGGTTCGAGGTACTCGGGGCTCAGGTCGTCCATGTCGGTGGACAGGAGGACGACCTCGCCCGCCTCCGCCGCGGGCTCGGCAAGCATGAGCCGGAGGGCGTTGGGATAACTCTTCGGGTTTCGGCCCCCTGCGCCCCACGCGCCGCCGAGCACCGGCCGCCAGCGCGCCGGCGGCGCGCCGTCCGAGAGCACCCTCAGCAGGACGGCTCCGGTCGGCGTCGTAGCCTCGCCCGAGACCGGGCCGTTGGGTCCGACTTCGAGACCTTCCAGCAGAATCGAGGTCGCGGGAGCGGGCACGGGGATCACCCCGTGCGCGGCCCGCACCCAACCATCTCCCACACCCACCGGGCGGGTGTAGATGCGCGTGACGCCCAGCTGCTCGAACCCCTCGATGGCGCCCACGATGTCGATCAACGCGTCGACTGCGCCGACCTCGTGGAGCGCCACCTGGTCGGCCGGTACCCCATGCACCCGGCCCTCGGCCTCGCCGAGCAGCCTGAAGGCGCGGACGGCACGCTCCCGGACCCAGGGGGACAAGGGCGCGCGTTCCACCGCCGCGATGAGCTCGCCGACGTGGCGGTGCGGCTCATGGGGATGGTCCGCGCCCTTCGACTGATCGTGCGCATGATCTCCGTGCGCGTGTCCGTGGAGGGCATGCTCGTGCACGGGCTCCGCCGGAAGCTCCGTCGTGCCGCCGGGTAGCACCACATCCACCTTGGTGGCCCGCACGCCACAGCGATCCACCGTGGTGATTCCGATGGTCACGTCGGGCACGCCCAGGCGCGCCGGCAGCCCTCTGAGCCACTCCGGAGGGGCACCGGCCGCGATCACCGCGCCGAGCAACATGTCCCCGCTCACACCTGCAGCCGGGTCGAGGATGGCAAAGCGTCCATCAGCCATAGACTTATAAATATGGCCGTGGCTCAGACCTGAGGCAAACCCCCCGGCTCCCGATAGAGCCATCCCGCCCCGGTATTGAAGGCGACCACCCGATCGCCCGCGCCGATGTGCCCCGCCTCGAGGAGAGGCCGGAGGGCGGCCAGGGCGGCGCCGCCCTCGGGTGAGAAGTCTACGCCTTCCTCCCGCGTTGCCAGGGCGGCTTCCCGTTCCAGATCGGCGTCCTCCACGGCGACGGCGCTCCCTCCACTCTCCTTCAGGGCCCGGAGCATCAGGCGGCCGCCGAGCGGCCCGGGCACGCGAAGTCCGCTCGCCACGGTCCAGGGGTCCGTCCATGGATCGCACTGCTCGGCACCCTCAGCGAAGGCTCTCACGACGGGGGCGCAGCCGGTGCTCTGGACCGTGTACATGCGGGGCAGCGGCCCTGGCACCCAGCCCGCCTCGCGCAGCTCGTGGAACGCCTTCCACATCCCGATCAGGCCGGTGCCCCCGCCGGTGGGATAGATGATTGCGTCCGGAAGGGTCCACCCGAGCTGCATCGCGAGCTCCAGGCCAAGCGTCTTCTTGCCCTCGATCCGGTACGGCTCCCGAAGCGTGGAAAGATCGAGGGCCCCGAACTCCTCGGCGTACTGGCGCGCGGCGAGACCGCAGTCCCCGATGTGGCCGTCCAGCAGCACGAGGTCGCCGCCGTAGGCGGCGATCTGCGAGAGGATCGTCCGCGGGGTCGTGCGCGGGGCGTAGACGCGGACGGGGACGCGGGCTCGGGCGCCATACGCGGCGGCGGCGACACCGGCATTCCCCGCGGTGGGAAGGACGAACCGCTTGGCCCCGCCCGCGACCGCGCGCGTGACCGCGGCGCCGAGGCCACGGGCCTTGAAGGACCCCGTCGGGTTCGCGCCTTCGTCCTTGACCCAGAGGTCGTCGATCCCGAGTCGGGCCCCTGTGCGTCGGAGGCTCAACAGGGGCGTGTCGCCCTCGCCGAGGGTTACCGGCTCCTCGCCTGCCGCGAGCGGAAGAAACGCTCGGAAGCGCCACATGCCGTGTCGCCGGCGCAGGTCGGCGCGGTCCACCAGGGTGGTGCGGCGGGTGGGGTAGCGCACCAGCCAGGGCATGCCGCAGGCGTCACACACGGTGGGCAGGCCTTCGGGACCGCGCCGGGCGTCGCAGTTCGAGCATTCGAGAACCCAGTCCGCGGGCGGCGCCGTCATTTGGCCCGGTTCAGATGCGAGAGCACCCGTTCGGCGAGCCGGGTGGAGAAGCCGGGCACCGTGGCCAGCTCGCTGACCGATGCCGACCTCACGCCGGCGAGGCTGCCGAATCGCTCGAGCAGCTGCCGCCGGCGGTTGGGCCCCACGCCCGGGATGTCCAGCAGCTCGGAGGTGATCGTGCGGGTCGTGCGGCGCTGGCGGTTGTAGGCGAGCCCGAACCGGTGGGCCTCGTCTCGGGCGCGCTGCAGGAGCCGCAGCGACGGGCTGCGGCGAGAAAGCCGGAGACTCGCCGAGCGTCCGGGCAGGAACACCTCCTCCTCCCGTTTGGCGAGGCTCACCATGGGAATGGGCCCGAGGCCGACCTTGTCCATGGCATCGAGGGCCGCATTGAGCTGGCCCTTGCCGCCGTCGATGATGATGAGATCCGGCGCTGGCAGCGCCTCGTCGCGGCGGCGCGTCAGGTAGCGCGTGACGACTTCATGGATGGCCGCGAAATCGTCCTGCTGACCCAGCCCCTGAATCTTGAACTTGCGATACTCGCTCTTCTTGGGGCGGCCGGCCTCGAACCAGACCAGCGAGCCGACCGTGTCCCTGCCCTGATTGTGCGAGATGTCGATGCAGACCAGGGACCGCGGAACCGCGCTCAACCCCAGGTCGCGGCCCAGGGCGTAGACCGGATCCTCGGCGCGCTCCTCGGTCTCGAAGGACTCGATGCGGAGGCTCTCGAGCAGGTGCCGGGCGTTGCTGTCGGCGAGCTCGAGCCAGCGGTGCGCGGTGCCTCGCTGGGGCACCGTCCACTCGGTCTCGGGCAGCAGCTCCCGCAGGGCGTCCCAATCGTGCGGGGGAAACGGGATCACGAGCCGCCGGACCCTCGACTCGGCCGGCACGTAGTAGCGCACCAGAAACGCGCTCAGGACCGCGCCGTCCTCCTCCTCCTCGAGCCCTTCGAGAAATCGGTGCTCCCGGCCCACCACGCGCCCCTCGCGCACGCGGATGAGCACGCCGACCGCGTCGTCGCCGTCGTGCGCGAACCCCACGATATCGGCGTCGCCGGTCCCGATCACTTCGACGCTGGCGGGCTCTTCCAGCCGCTCGAGCCAGCGGAGCGCGTCGCGCATGTCCTTGGCCCGCTCGTAGTCTTCGCGCTCGCTGGCGGCCGCCATGGCTTCCCGCACCTTCTGGCGCACGTCGCCGGTGCGGCCCTCGAGGAAGTCCACGACATCCTCGACCATCAGGGCGTAGTCGTCCTCGCTCTGCCAGCCGACGCAGGGTGCGCGGCAGCGGCCGATGTGATAGTCCAGGCAGGGACGATCCCGCTGCTCGCGGGGCAGGTCGTCGGCGCAGCTGCGCACGGTATAGAGCCGCCGGATGATCGCGAGGGTGCGCCGAAGCTGGCCGACGTCGGTGTAGGGCCCGTAGTATCGCGCGCCGGGAATGTCGCGGCGCCGGGTGACGATCACGCGAGGGAACGGATCCGCGAGGGTGACGGCGATGGAGGGGTAGCTCTTGTCGTCCTTGAGCCGGACGTTGAACCTCGGCCGGTATTCCTTGATGAGATTGTTCTCGAGAATCAGCGACTGGGCCTCGGAGGTCACGACGATGGTCTCGACGTCCGCGATCAGCCGCTGGAGCAGGCGGTTCTTGGGGCTCGCGTCGAAGTCGGTCGCGAAGTAGCTCCGGACCCGGCTCTTCAGCCGCTTGGCCTTCCCCACGTACAGGATCTCCCCGTGCGCGTCCTTCCAGAGGTAGACGCCGGGGCCGTCGGGGAGCGTGTCGAGCTTGCGCTGGAGCGGGTCCGAAGTGTCTGGTGCCGTCATGAGGTCCGTGGCCGACCGTTCAGCGCGCCGCCCCGGACCCCGGTTCCCGCGGCCGGAGACGGCGCATCACCGCCCTGGCCTCGGGGATGCCGAGCCGGTCGGTGATGAAAAAATACACCGTTCCGTACACGCTCAGCAGCACGACCGCGGCCAGGATGGGATGCACCGATCCCAGCGCGAAACGGAGCGCCCAGCCCGCGCCGGCGGCCGCGGCGGCCGCGCCCCAGAGCCGCACGGCGAGCGCCCGCGGCAGCCCGGTCGGACCGATCCGGGTGTTGAGCGCGCGCCGGAGCAGCGCGAACTCGACCCACCCCGCCATCCCCGCCGACGCGGTGAGACCCGCGGCGCCCCAGCGAGGGTCCAGTCCGAGAGCGGGCGGTAGCGGCAACGCGAACAGGTATCCCAGCCCTACGGTAAGCGCCACGCGAAGCACGGCGAAACGCAGCGGGGTCCGGGTGTCGTGGAGGGCGTAGTAGGTCGAGGCGTACAGCCGTCCCATGGTGGAGGCGAGCAACCCCACTGCCGAGCCGGCGAGAATGCCCCAGACGTAGAGTGTCATGCCGCGGGTGAATGCGCCCGACTGGTACAGCGCCCCGGCCACCACGTCGCCCAGCGCGAGAAAGGCCATCGCCGAGGGCACGACGAAGAACGCAATCTGGCGCAGGCCCGCGTCCAGCCGGCCCCGGAGGAAGGTGGCCCGCTCGGCCTCGCTGCCCAGTGCTCCCGCCATGGTGGGAAGCTCGGCGGCCGACACCGACATGCCGAACAGACTCACCGGCAATGTGTACAGCACCTGGGCGTAGGACAGCCCGGCAACCGCCCCCGTGGGCAGCAGGCTCGCGAGCACCGTATCTACGTAGGCGCTGATCTGGACCACTCCGCGGCCGACGAACACCGGCCCGAAGTTGTGCAGCACCGCGCGCACCGGTGCGGAGCCGGACAGCAGCCGCGGCCGGATGCCGCCGAGGAGCCGGGCCACGGTGGGCAGCTGCACGCCGAGCTGGAGCAGACTGCCCAGCACCGATCCCCAGGCAGCGACCTCGGCCAGTTGGTACTGCCCCCTGGCCCGTCCGAATCCGATGAGACTCGCGATGATCGCCACGTTCCAGAGGACCGGCGCGGCGTAGCTCAGGAAAAACCGCTGGTGGCTGTTGAGGACACCCAGGCACCAGGCCGAGAGCACCAGGAGCCCGGCGCCGGGAAAGAGGATCCGGACGAGGCGGACCGTCACCTCGCGCTTGGCACCGTCGAAGCCGGGCGCGATGATCGCGATGAGCCAGGGGGTGGCCAGCACGCCGATCAGCACGAGCACCGCCGTCGCGAGCGCGAGCAGCGCCGCTACCGCGCCGGCCACGCGCCGCGCCTCCGCGTCCTCGCCCCGCGCGCGCAGCCCGGTGTAGACCGGGATGAACGACGCCGACAGCACCCCTTCGCCGAACAGGTTCTGCAGGAAGTTGGGAATTCGGAACGCCGCGTTGAAGGCGTCCGCGGCGTCCGAGGTGCCGAAGTAGTGGGCGAAGACCCGGTTTCGGACCAGTCCGACCAGGCGGCTGAGGAGAATCCCCGCGGCCACCATCACCGCCGGACGGGGCGTGCGGCGCGCGGGGGCGGTCAGGAGCCGGGCGGTGGCGGGAGGGACGAGCGTGACGAGGGGTCGGCCAGCAGGCGCTGGAGAAAGGCCGCCTCGTCCTGCAGGCTCTGCATGCCACGGTTGAGGTCGTCCACCTCGGCCTCGAGCAGCTCGACGCGCTTGGCGAGCGCGGCGACGTCGGGTGGCGTCTGTTGCGGCCCTTCGAGCCGCCGCGCCAGCGCCCGCCCGATCGGCGAATCCACGACGATGCCCAGGATCGGGATCAGCAGCGCAACCAGCAGAATCAGCGCGATGACCGACATGGGTCGAGTCTACGCCGGTTCCGGCGAGCCTTCAAGGGCGTCGCGGTACCAGCCCTCGAAGCTGTCGCTCAGCTCGGTCAGCAGCCCCGGGCCGTAGCGGGCGAGGAACGGCGCCACCGTCAACACCCGCTCCTGAGGCTTGCCGTTGGGGAACACCGCCGTGCGGACGCGGGCGAGCTGGCCGAGCTCGGTCTCCTGACGCCGCTTGAGGTGGTGCACGAGCTTCTTCTCGATCTCCTGCGTGCCGCCGATGGCCTGCTGTCGCGCGGCCTGCGCCGGCCGGGTCAGCGTCGGATCGATCTCGCCCGCGGCCTGCTCCAGTACGCCGTAGCCTTCGTCCAGGGCCGCACGCAGGCGGCCGAGCGCCTCGACCACCGCGGACGGGAGTTGGGAGCGCACGAGCCGGGCCTCGAGGGCGCCGGGTGGGGCGGACAGCTCGGCCAGCGAGACCCCGAACTTCTCGAGCACGCGGTCCACCCGGGGCTCCACGATGACGCCCGACCACCGCGGCAGCGGACGCTGGCGCGGGATCTCCAGCCGCTCGTAGACCGGCGGGGTGAGCGCGAGGTACCGGAGCTCGCCCGGGCCCCCCAGATACGCCACGGTGGGCAGAATGGCGCTCTCGACCGCCGGCCGGAGCAGGACATTGGGTGAGAGCCGCGTCGGCTCCTCGGCGGCCAGCCGTTCGAGCGCCGCCAGGTCGAAGCGTTCCCGGCTCCGGCGGGTGACGAACGCTGCACCGTCCCGCACCAGCCGGTCGCGGCCGAGCGACGCCTCCACCATCACGAGCGAGGCCCCGTCGCCCACGGTGATGCCCGAGGTTCGGGCAGTGGCGCCCTGCCGCTCGACCCAGCGGTCGAGGTCGTCGTCCAGGGCGGCGGCCTGGCGGAGGGCGCGCAGCAGATGCGGTGCCGCCGCCCGCTTCGCGGCCGCGTGGGTGCTGTCAAACAGCAGCAGGCCGAATGGACCGAGCAGCTCGGCCAGAGCTCCGGCGTAGGCGGCGGCGACGGTAGCCTCGGGGCGGTAGTAGCGCTCGAGCCATCCCACTGTGGCGTCGCGGAACTCGGAGACGGGAAGGTCGGCGGCCAGCTGTTCCAGTGCCGGACGGACGCCCTCGCCCAGGTGCTCTTGGTACATCGGCGTGAGTGGCGCTTCGGGTGGGCGGGCCGGAAGACTGGCGGTCGCCACGGTCCCGTCGGACGCGAGCCACGACGCCGAGCTCGCCTCGGCGAAATCGTGATCGTCACCGGCGAGCCAGAAAATCGGCACGACGGGCCGCTGCCAGCGCCGCTCGAGCAGACCCGCGAGGGCCACGGCGCTGAGCGCCTTGTGAATGGTATAGAGCGGTCCGGTGAACAGGCCCGGCTGCTGCCCGGTCGTCACCGCGAGGGCGCCGGGGCTCCGGAGCCTGGCGAGTTGCTCGTCCCGGGTGGGCGAGGCGACGAATGCCTCGGCCAGCGCGTCGTCCAGGGTCGCCGGCCGTGGCGAGGGCGGCTCGAGCGGGTGCTCGAGCGGCGTGGGAGCGAAGCGCAGGCTCATGCCGCTTGCCCGAGCAGAATCGTCCGCGGCGAGTCCGGGCCCGGCGTCGAGGCGTCGTAGTCCCCGAAGCGATGGCGCACGGTGACACCGGCAGCCGACAGCATGGCTTCGATCTCTTCGGCGCCGAACAGGCGGACCCGCTCGGTGAACCGCCGGCCGCGGGGCGCCTGGATCGTCTTGCAGACATAGCGGCCGTCCGGCGAGACCGAGCGGGCGATCCGCACTTCTCCGCCGTCGAGCCGCCGGGTCTCTTGCGGGACGAGCCGCGCGCGCACCGCGGGCGGGTTGAGGAAGTCGATGGCGAACCAGCCGCCGGGGCGGACGGTGGCCACCATCTCGTGCAGCGCCAGGGCATGCTCGGCGTCGCGCTCGAAATAGCCGAAGCTGGTGAACAGGTTCACCGTGAGGTCCATGGACCCCGAGCGCACGGGGAGCGCCCGCATGTCGGCCCGGACGAGCGGCGCGGCGGTCACGCCGCGCGCGACGCGAAGGAGCGCCGCCGAGAGGTCGAGGCCGACGCACCGGGCGCCGGCGGCCTCGAAGGCGCGCGCGTGCCGCCCTGCGCCGCACGCGACGTCCAGCACCCGCCACCCGGCCGCGAAGCCCACGCGTCCCAGGATGAGCGCCACGGCCCGCTCGGCCTCGGCGGTATCGCGATGAGGATAGAGCTGGAGATACTCCTCACCGAACCACTCCTCGAACCATTCCGTCATCCACGCTCGCTTGCGCCCTTGTGATATGGCTCTCCCCGCAGGATCGTCCCCGCCCGGTACAACTGCTCGGCCACCACCACCCGCGCGAGCTCGTGCGGCAGCGTGAGCGGCCCGAGACTCCAGCGGTCCGCCGCGTCGTCGACGAGCCCCTGGGCCAGCCCGTGCGAGCCCCCGATGGCCAGGACGACCGCGCGACTCTCCTGGCGCCAGCGCCCCAGCCGCCGGGCGACCTCCTCGCTGCTCCAGCCGGACCCCTGGCGCGCGAGCGCCACCAGCCGCGCGCCGGCGGGGATCCTGGTGCGGAGCCGGGCCGCCTCCTCCGCGCGCTGGGCGGCGACGGTCGGCGCGCGGCTCGCTTCCCGGACCTCGACTTCGCGAACCTTGACGTGACGTCCGAGCCGCCGAAGATAGTCGTCGCACACCGCCCGAAAACCCGGACGCAGCTGGCCAACGCCGAGGAGCACTAGTTCCACCGGCGGCTCACGCGCTCAGGCACACGACCGGATCGGCTCAGGCGTACATGCCTCGCAGGCGGTGCACCGCCGCCACGCGCTCGATGGCCTGCATGTACGCGCCGATCCGGAGATTGATCCCGTGCTTCTCGGACATGGCCACGACCTCGTCGAAGGACTGGACCATGATGCGCTCCAGGCGCTGGTTGACGGTGTCCTCGTCCCAGAAGTATCCGCCCCGGTCCTGGACCCACTCGAAATAGCTCACGGTCACCCCACCGGCGTTGGCGAGTATGTCCGGAATCACGAACACGCCTTTCTCCTCCAGGATCTTGTCGGCGTTCGCCGTGGTCGGGCCGTTGGCGCCCTCGCAGATGATGCGCGCCGTCACATTGCGGGCATTCTGGCTCGTGATGACGTTCTCGAGCGCCGCGGGCACCAGCACGTCGCAGTCCACGGTGAGCACCTGGTCGTACGACAGGTGCTCCGCCTCCTTGTACTCGCTGAGGAAGCGGTGCCGCTTCACGTGCTCCTGCAGCTCCTTGATGCGGAGCCCCTTGGGGTTGTAGATCCCGCCCGACTTGTCACTCACCGCGACGACGGTGAGCCCGAGCTCCTCCATGAGCTGCGCCGCGATGGAGCCGACGTTCCCGAAGCCCTGTATCGCGACGCGCGTCCCGGCCACCGGCATGCGCAGCCTCTTGAGCGCTTCCCGGGTGACGAGCATGCAACCCCGGCCGGTGGCCTCGCGGCGGCCGAGCGAGCCGCCCATCTCGACCGGCTTCCCGGTCACGACGGCGGTGACCGTGTGGCGCTTGTGCATGGAATAGGTGTCCATGATCCACGCCATCATCCGCTCGTTCGTATTGACGTCCGGCGCCGGCACGTCGGAGTCGGGGCCCAGCGTTTCGATGATCGCGGAGGTATAGCGGCGGGTGATGCGCTCGAGCTCGGCGTTGGAGAGGTTCGGCGGATCGCAGACCACTCCGCCCTTGGCGCCGCCGAACGGAATGTTGACGACGGCGCATTTCCAGGTCATCCAGGCCGCGAGGGCCTTCACCTCGTCGAGCGTCACGTTGAGGTCGAACCGGATGCCGCCCTTGGCGGGGCCGCGGCTCGTATTGTAGAGCACCCGGTATCCGGTGTAGACCTCGACGTCGCCGCTGTCGCGGTGAATGGGCACGGAAACGATGATCTGCTTTTCCGGGCTCCGCAGCACCTTGTACAGGCCGGGATCCAGGCTCAGCCGCTCAGCCGCATAGTCGAAGCGGGACATCATCGCCTCGAACGGATTCTCCTCGTTGAGAAAGGGGTCCTTCTCCTGGCGGATCAGGAGATGCGACGGGCGGCTCGTAGTGCTCATAGAAGGTCCGGGTGGCTCCGAAATGGTGAGTTACAGGCGGTCGATCGGGGTGACGACGGCGTCCAGCACGGCGGCGATACGCTCGCCGCCTTCCTCCCAGCTCAGGTCCAGCAGCGCCACGAGCGGCTCCGGCACGGAGGCGGGCCACCGGTCGCGCAGCTTGACGGCATCCTTCTGGGTGATCACGACGTGGTCGGCCCGGCGGGCGGCGTGCGCCAGCCAGGCGACGTCTTCGTCCCGGTAGTCGTGATGGTCCTTCCAGGTGGCCACCTGCACCGCGGCGCCGGTCGCCTTGGTCTGCGCCACGAAGGCGTCCGGATCGGCGATGCCGGACGCGGCGACCACCCGCTTGCCGGCCAACGTGTCGGCGGGACATCGGATGCCGCTCACGAGACCCTCGAGGGTGTGGAGCCCGAGGTACGCCACCGCGATCGGTCCGCGCACGCGGCCCTCGAGCTCCCGCACCAGCGCGAGCGCCGCCGCGGACGTCGCGCGCTTCCGGGTGACGATCACGGCGTCCGCGCGGTCGAGCGCATCCCAGCCCTCCCGCCACGGTCCGGCCGGCAGCGGCCAGCGCACCGCCCGGGTGGTCTCGGCGCTCATCACCAGGACATTGAGATCGCGGTGCACATCCAGCCGCTGATAGGCGTCGTCGAGGACCAGCACCTGCGCCCCGTTGGCCAACGCCCGCTCCGCCCCGGCCGCCCGGTCGGGGTCGGCGATCACGACCGCCTCGGGCACCGAATGCTGATGGACGAGCGTTTCGTCGCCGCCGTAGCCCCGGAGCAGGATCCCCGGTCGAAGCCCGCGCTGGACGTAGTGCCGCGCGATCCAGATCGCGATGGGCGTCTTGCCCGAACCGCCGACCGTCAGATTGCCGACCGCGACCGATGGCAGCGGCAGGTCCCGCACGGCGAGCCAGCCCCGCCGGTAGGCCGCGCGTCTGGCATCCATGGTGAGCCGCCAGAGACCGGAGGCCGGCAACAGCGCCAGCCGGGCGAGCCGGGCGTCGGCGCGGCGGCTGGTCCACAGCCAGCGCATGACCCGGTGCGTATCTCCTCGTCGGCTCATGGCGCGCTTCCCGCGATCTCGCGCAGTCGTTCCTCCGCGTCCGACAGTCCGGCCGTGAGTCCGGCGTCGCCCGCGCTCACCTCGAAGGGACGTCCGTACACGATGCGCACTCGCGCGCCCGGCTTGGGGATCATGAAATGGTCCCAGGAATCTAACCGCCAGGCGCGGTCCGCCTCGGCGTGCAGGGGAATGATGACCCCACCGCCGCGTTGGGCGGCCGCCACCACACCGGGCTTGAGCTCCCGCCGAGGGCCGAGCGGGCCGTCGGGCGTAAACGCCACCGCGTGCCCCGCCTGCAGTTCCCGCACGGCGCCGAGCAGGGCCCGGGCCGCGCCGCGCGTGCTCGAGCCGCGCACCGCGCGGTAGCCCAGCGACGCCGCGAAGTCGGCCAGATACTGTCCGTCCCGTGCCTCGCTCACCACAATGGCGATCGACTGCTGCCGATGCTGCCAGAGCAGCGGCAGCAGCGCCTCGTGCCAGAGCAGGAAGACATGCGCCCGTCGGGCCTCGTACACGCTGCGCCACCGGGCTTCATCCACCGTGCGCATGCGCCACGAGGCAGCGAGCGTCCGGATCGCCGGCCCCGCGATGATGCGGGCGGCGCCGGGCGGAACCTTGAGTCTCACGCGCCGAGCAGCTCGTCGGCCAGCGCCACGACCCGGGTGGTCGCGCCGGGCTGCCCCAGGCGCGCCCGGACCAGGGCCAGCCCTTCACGCTGGGCGACGGTGCGGGAATCGTCCGGATCCAGCAGGGGGCGCAACGCGTCCGCGAGGGCGCCCGCTTCGGCGCGGTCCTGCAGCAGCTCGGGCACGATCTCGCGCTCGGCCACCAGATTGACCAGGCTCACCCACTCCACCGTGCGGACCCGCTGGAACATGAGCCAGGTGAGCGGGTGCACCTTGTACGCCACCACCATGGGCACGTCCGCCAGCGCGGCCTCCAGCGTGGTCGTCCCCGATTTCGCCAGCGCCGCGTCGGCGGCGGCGAACACCGCGATGGGATCGCCCTCCAGGATCTCGAGCGGGCCGGGATCGGGGTAGCGCCCGCCGGCCGTCCCGGCGACGATGACACGGTCGCAGCGGCCTTCGGCCAGCAGGCGCGTGGCGGCGCCGCGAAACGGCTCCCATAGCCGCCGCACCTCCTGCATCCGGCTGCCCGGAAAGATGCCGAGCACACGACTGCCGGCCGGGATGCCGAGCCGCTCGCGGGCTTCGGCGCGAGTGGGCCAGCGGGCCCGGTCCACCAGCGGATGGCCCACGTACTCGCTCCGGAGCCCCAGCCCGCCGAAGAATCGCTGCTCGAACGGGAGCACGACCGCGAGCCGGTCCACCGCCGAGGCAAAGCGCTTGGCCCGGCCGGGGCGCCAGGCCCAGAGCTGGGGCGCAATGTAGTACAGCACCTTGGTGCCCGACTCCCGTGCCGCCTCGGCGACGCGCACGTGAAAGCCGGGATAGTCGATGAGGATGACGAGGTCGTAGCGGCCGGCCCGGAAGTCGGACCTGAGGGCGCGGAGCAGGCGGAGATGGGCGCCGAGCTTGGTGACGACCTCCACCAGCCCGAACGCGGCCAGCCCCTCCATGGGATAGCGGATCGTGGCGCCGGCGGCCGCCATGTGGGGGCCGCCGAGCGCTTCGATCACGGCGTCCGGGTGTCGCGCGCGCAACGCCTGCACCACGCCGGCGCCGTGGAGGTCACCCGAGGGCTCGCCGGCGGAGACGAAGATGCGAGGGGCGGCCCGCGCGATCATCCGACCGCGGGGACGGCGAGCGGCGACGTCCGAACGGCGTCGGCCACGCGCAACGCGAGGGCGAGGGCGGCGCGGCCCTCCTCCCCACTCACGACCACTTCGCGCTCGCCCCGCACGGCGTGGACGAAGCTCCTGAGCTCGAGCTGGAGCGCGTCCGCTTCGGGCGCCTCGAGCACGATGCGCTCGACCACGTCGGTGAGCGCCTGCCCTGTCCCCGGCCGCCAGTCGGAGCGGACGCGCATGAACTCCCCGCCGCCGGTGGCCAGATCGAGCGAGAGGTACCCGTTGGGCTGGAACAGCCGCAGGCGGCGCACCCGCTCGCGCGAGACCCGGCTGGCGGTCGCGAGGGCCACGGCGCCGTTGGCGAACTCCACCCGGGCGTTGGCGATGTCGAGGTGCGAGCTCAGGAGCGGCAGCCCCGACGCGCGCACTTCCGTCGCCTCCGCGCCGCCGGTCAAATGCAGCACCAGATCGAGATCGTGGATCATGAGGTCGAGCACCACCGCCACGTCGGTGCCCCGCGGCTGGAACGGCGCCAGGCGGTGGCTTTCGATGTACCGCGGGCCGTTGAGGTAGGGCTCCGCGGCCCGGAGCGCGCGGTTGTAGCGCTCGATGTGGCCCACCTGGAGCTGCAGCCCGCCGCGCGTGGCCGCGGCGATCAGGGCGTCGGCCTCGGCCACGCTCGCGGCCAGCGGTTTCTCCATGAGCACCGGTACGCCGGCCTCGAGGGCGCGGACACCCACGTCCGCATGGGCCGGCGTGGGAACCGCCACCGTCACGGCGTCGATCCGGCTGAGCAGCGCGCCCAGATCGTCGAAGGCGGTCGTGCCCAGCTCGGCGGCCACGGCGCGCGCCCGCTCGCGATCCAGGTCGTAAATGCCGACCAGCCGCGCCTCCTCAAGCGCGGCGAGATGCCGCGCGTGGTGCCGGCCGAGCGCGCCCACACCCACCACCCCCACCGGCAGGGGCGCCCTCATGCCGGCACGCCCCGTTCCGAGGACTCCACGAACGCCAGGAACCGTTCGACCTCGGGCGACGTGGGCAGGTCGCTCCGGGCGCGCTCGATCGCCTGCGAGAGATTGAGCTCGGAGTTGAAAAAGAGCCGGTAGGCGCGCTTGAGCGCCGCGATGGTCTCGCCCGAGAACCCGGCGCGCTGGAGGCCGATGGAGTTGAGGCCGTACAGCTCCATCGGGTTGCCCACGGCCTTCACGTACGGCGGGATGTCCTGGTTCACCCGGGATCCGCCGCCGACGAACGCATGCGTCCCGATGGTCACGAACTGGTGCACCGCGTTGAGCCCGCTGAGGACGGCGCGGTCGTGAATGGTCACGTGGCCGGCGCACTGGGTCCCGTTGGCGATGGTCACCTCGTCGCCGACGCGGCAGTCGTGCGCCAGGTGGACGTAGCTCATGATGAAGCAGCGGGAGCCGACGACGGTCCGGTAGCTGTGGGCCGTGGCGCGGTTGATGGTGGAATATTCCCGGATGATGGTCCCCGCCCCGATCTCGACCCAGGTCTCCTCGCCCTTGAACTTGAGGTCCTGCGGATCGCCCCCGAGGATCGACCCGTCGCCCACGCTCACGTCGTCCGCCAGGATCACGTTGCGCTGGAGCCGGGCCCGCGGACCGATCCGGCAGCGGTCGCCCACGGTCACCTGCGGACCGATCATTACCCAGGGGCCGATCTCGACTCCCTCGCCCAGGCGCGCGCCGAGGTCGATGATCGCCGTCGGGTGGATGACGCTGGTCACCGATCCACCACTCGCGCCATCATCTCGGCCTCGGCCACGACGTTGCCGTCGACATAGGCGATGCCCTTCATCCGGCAGGTCCGCCCGCGGTTCTGCAGCATCTCGAGCTCGCAGCGCAGCTGGTCCCCGGGGAGCACGGGCCGCCGGAACTTCACGTTGTCGAGCGACATGAAGTACACCACCTTCTGGTCGGGGTCTTCGATGGTACCGAGGAGCAGCATCCCGCCGACCTGGGCCATCGCCTCGATGATCAGCACGCCGGGCATGATCGGGTGCCCCGGAAAGTGGCCCTGGAAGAACGGCTCGTTGATGGTGACGTTCTTGATCCCGACGATCCGGGTGGTTCCCTCTACCTCGAGGATGCGATCCACGAGCAGGAACGGGTACCGGTGGGGGATCACATCGAGGATCCGGCCGATGTCCATCGCCACGCCTCCGTCGCGCTGCGCCGTGCGGGTGAGCCACCGGGCCAGCGCAATATTGCCCTGATGGCTTGGCTTGGTTGCGATCACGTGGGCCTGGATCCGGCCGCCGACCAGCGCGAGGTCGCCCAGCATGTCCGCGGCCTTGTGCCGGACGAACTCGTCGGGCCAGCGGAGCGCGGCGTCCCCGACCAGCCCGTCCTCGGAGAGGACCAGCGTCGAATCCAGCGCGGCGCCGAGCGCGAGCCCCCGCGACCGAAGCGCTTCCGCCTCGCGGAGAAAGCCGAAGGTGCGGGCCCCGGCAAGCTCGCGCGTGAACTCCTCGGGCGTGATGTCGTAGGCGCCGCTCTGACGGCCGATGAGCGGATGGGCCCATTCGATCGTGGTCGTGAGCCGGAGCGTTCGGGCCGGGGCCACCACGTAGGTCGAGTCGCCCTCGCTGAGCTGAAACGGCGCCAGCACGCGGTAGATGACCGGGTCACCCGGGGTCTCCATCACGCCCGCTTCGCTCAGGGCCTCCAGAAACGGCGTGAACGAGCCGTCGCCGATCGGCGGCTCGGGCCCGTCGATCTCCACCGTGAGGTCGTCGAGCCCGAGCGCGGCGGCCGCGGCCAGAAGGTGCTCGACCGTCTGGACCGCGGCCTCGCCGTGCCCCAGCGCCGTGCGCCGGTCGGTCGATTGCACCTCGGCGATCCGCGCGCGAATCGTGGGCGCGCCGGGCAGGTCCACGCGCCGAAACACGATCCCCTGCCCGGGCGGCCCGGCCACGCACCGGGCGGTGACCTCGCGGCCGGTGTGGAGGCCCACGCCGGTGATGGTGGCGCTTCCCGCCAGCGTCCGCCTAGCCATCGCGGGGCGCGGTCGCGACCAGCCGCTCGAGCTCGGAGATGATCGGGGCCACGCGATAGAGCGCCGCCTGGGCCCTGAGGAACTGGCGGTGGGGCCGGGCTGGATGGCCGCTGAAGGCGGCGCCGGCCGGGATGTCGCCGAACACGGCGCTCTTGGCCGCGATGCGGGCCTGGTCCCCGATCACCAGGTGATCGGTCACGCCCACGTGCCCCGCCAGGATGACGTCATCGCCGATGTGCGTGCTCCCCGCGATACCGACGCCCGCCATGATGAGGCACCGGCGTCCGATGCGAACGTTGTGGCCGACGTGCACGAGGTTGTCGATCTTGGTCCCCGCGGCGATCATGGTGTCGTCGACGCTGCCGCGGTCCACGCAGGAGTTGGAGCCGATTTCCACGTCGTCGCCGACGATACACCCGCCGACGTGGGGGATCCGCTGGTGGCCTGACGGGCCGGAAAGATAGCCGAACCCCGGTCCGCCGATCACCGCGCCGGCCTTGACCACCACTCGGCTTCCGAGCCGGACGGCGGCGTAGCACACGGCTCGGGGCCCGAGAACGGTGTCCTCCCCGAGGGTCACTTCGTCGCCCAGCGACACACCCTCGGCCAGGCGGCACCGGGCGCCGATCCGGACCCCCGACCCCAGCACGACGAAGGGGGCGATCGTAACGCCCTCCCCCAGCACCGTCCCCGGGCCCAGCCGGGCGGTCGGATCGACCCCTGGGGCCGGTGTGACGGGCGGAAACAGCGCCCCCATGATCCGCACCATGGCCGCGTAGGGGTCCTGCACGACGATCCGGGCCGGCGGCCCGTCGGCCGCCGCCATGGCCTGGGGGACCAGGACGGCGCCGGCCCGGGTGACCCGGAGCTCCTCGGCGTAGCGGGACGAGACGGCGAGAGAGATCGCGTCCGGTCCAGCGTTGTCCAGGGCGCGCACGGCCCGCACTACGACCGTCCCATCACCAAGCAGGCGGCCACCGACGAGGTCGGCGACCGCCTGCGCGGTGAGTCCGGCCGAGGCCACGCCTCAGGTGCCCGACTTGAGCTGTTGTATCACCTTCTGCGTGAGGTCGAGGGATTTGTCCGCCGTGACGATCCCGCTGTTGGGCGCGCTCACGTCGAAGATCATCGCGTAGTTGCCCGATGCCCGCATCCCCTCGATCACGCTGTTGACCTTGGACTGGATCGGGTCGAGCAGCTCGCGCTCGCGCGTGGCGGCCCGCTGCTGGAGCTCCTGTGTCCGCTGTTCCAGCTTCTGCTGCTGTCCCTCGAGGTCTTTCCGCTTGGCCGCGCGCTGGGTCGGACTCAGCATCACCGACTGCTGCTCGAAGTCGGAGGCCGAGGAGTCCAGGCTCGACTGCAGCTTCTGGACTTCGCCCCGGTAGGTCTCGAGCTCCTTCGCGAAGGTCGACTCGGCCTGCGCGTAGCCCGGCGTCGACTTGAGGATCGCCTGGGTGTTGACGTAGGCGACCTTTACCCCCCCACCCTGCTGCGCCGCGAGCGGCGCGACCGCCCCGGCGAGGATGAGAAGAGCGGCCCAGGTTGCCACGACGAACAGCTTCATGCGTTGCTCCCGATGAGAGGTGCGGTGACCCTGCTAGAAGAAATTGCCCAGCTTGAAATGGAGCTGCCATCCCGGTTTGGGACGGCCCAGTCCGTCGACCTTGTCGAAGCCGTAGCCCAGGTCCACGCCGATCGGCCCGAGCGGGGAAATGACGGCGGCGCCGAATCCGGCGCCCCGGAACAGACGGGTCGGATCCCACTGGCGGGCGCTTCGGTACACGTTGCCCGCGTCGAAGAACGTGCTCAGGTAGAGCGACTGGCTCACCCGGGCGCCCGCCTCCACCGTGAACGCCGCGTACGACTTGCCGAACGCGTCCGGGCTGGCCTGGCTGCCGCTCGCGGACGGGTCGAAGCCGTTGGGTGTGATCGAGAACTCGTCGTAGCCCCGGAGCGGGATGCCGTACTGCACCCCTCCGAGCGAGTACAGCTCGGTGAAGAACGGGCCCGCGTCCCCGAAGATGAATCCCGACTTGGCGGTGAGGCCTAGCACGAACTGTACCCCCGCGCCCAACTGCCCGCCGCCCCCGAGAGTGCCAAGGGGTGCATACCAGCGGCCCTCGAGATCCACCTTGCGGTAATCACCCGTGCCGCCAAGGAATCCGCCGTTGAGCTCCCCGCTCACGCTGGTGAGCGACCCGCCGACGGCGAACGGCAGCCCCACGCGGGTGTCGCGCAGGATGCTCGTCCCGAGGGAGGACCGGCTGCAGGCACTACAGCTGAACCGGGCCCGGAGGTCGGCCGAGCCCTCGGTGTAGCGCACCCGCTGATAGGAGTACGAGGTGAAGAGCCGGGTGTAGCGCGACCCGAGGAACGGGAAGCCCAGCTGGAGACTGCCGCCGGTCTGCTTGCGGCGACCGAGGTCACCGATGGTGTAGCGGGCCCGCGAGTCGAACAGCGAGACGGTGCCGGAGATCCGGCTCTCGCGGATGGCCGGGTCGGTGTAGCTGAGCGTGAAGTCGTTGATGTTCTTGCCGAACTGCCACTGCAGCTTCCCCCGCTTGCCCCGGCCGAAGAGATTGGGCTCCTCGAGGCCGAGAAAGCCGCCGACTCCCGTCCCCTGGCCGAGCGAGGCGCCGAAGTTGATGTTCCCGGTGCGACGCTCCTCGACGCGGAAGGTGATGTCCACGTCCTGGCCGTTCGCGGCCGGCTTCACGTCCGGGCTAGGCAGCGGCTGCTGGAAGAAGCCGAGGTTGGACACGTTCTGGTAGGAACGGATCAGCAGCTCGCGGCTGAACAGGTCGCCGGGCAGAAGGACGATCGCCTCACGGATGACCCGCTCGTGGGTCACGTCGTTGCCGACGATCTCCACCTTGTTGATCGTCGCGGGCGAGCCTTCGCGGATGGTCCACTGAAGATCCACGACCGGCTTGCCGTCGGATCCGGTCCGGCGGGTTTCGACGGGCTCCACCTGGGCGTAGATGTACCCGTTGTTGGCGTACAGGTTCTGCACCTTCTCGGTGGCCGCGTCCCACGCCGACCGGCTGAAGGCCTGCGCTCCGCCCTGCGGGGTGCCGTTCGGGCCGACGGGACCGAACGGGTAGAGCGCCTGCAGTTCCTCGGAGGAGAAGCGGCGGTTGCCGGTCACGTCGAACTTCCCGACCTCGTAGGGCTGCCCTTCCTCCACGGTGAGGTGGAGAATCGCCTTTCCGCCCGCCGAATCGGCGACGAGCGAATCGTGCGTGACCTGAAAGTCGACGTACCCCTGGTCGGCGTACCAGTGCGGCAGCCGCTCCCGCACGTCCTGGTCGACCTTTCGCTCGTCGTACTCGCCCTTCTGGAACCACCAGAACCCTTCGGGGCGCGTGGCCATGTGCTTCACGACCTGCTTGTCCGAGAACCGGTCGTTGCCATCGACCACGACCTGGCTGATGGCCACCCGCTGGCCCTCGTCCACGTCGAAGACGACCCGGATCCGACCGTCGGTCTGGGGCAGCTCGAGCGTCTTCACCGCGGAGCTGTAGTAGCCATCGTGCTTGTAGAGGGAATCGATGCCGGCGCGGGACTGCTCGACGGCGTTCCGGTCGATCGGCCGGCCTTCGGCCAGCTTCACCCGGCTCTTGACCTCGCCCTCGCTCTCCTTGGTGACGCCGCGGACGGCCCACTTCTCGAGGATCGGCCGCTCCTTGACCGTGATCGTCAGGATCAGGCCGTTCCCATGGGGCTGCTGCTCGACGACCACGTCGTCGAACTGCCCCGTCTTGAAGAGCGCCGTGATGGCGCGCTGGATGTCGCGGTAGTTGACCGGCTGCCGGGCGACGAGCCCGGAGGTCCCGACGATCTGGGACGCGGTCAGCCGCCCGTTTCCAACGACGGCGATGCTGTCGACGATCGGGGGCTGTTCGTCCTGGGCAAGGAGCGCCGCCGGCATCCCCGCAAGGAGGACCACGGCGGCGCCGAAGGAAAGGAATCGTTGCATCCGCACTCGTTCGGAGGTGGGCGCGCCGGCACCAGAGGAGCCGGCGCGGAGCGGCCCTAGGCCTGGGTGCCGGTCAGCGCACGGAATGCCAGCCGCTCACCGTCCGGCGCGACGTCGACCTCGATCTCGTCGCCGCGTCCGAACTCGCCCATGAGGATCTTCTCGCTGAGCGGATCCTCGATGTACCGCTGGATCGACCGCTTGAGCGGCCGAGCGCCGTAGTTCTGGTCGTAGCCGTGATCGACCAGAAACTCGATGGCGGCCTGGGTCAGCCGGACTTCGTCGCCGAGCCGTCGCTGTACCTCCTTGAGGAGGATCGTGACGATCTGGGCGATGTGGTCCTTGGCCAAGGGGTGGAACACGATCACGTCGTCGAGCCGGTTGAGGAACTCCGGATTGAAGACCTTGTTCATCTCCTCCTTGACCGTGTCCTGCATTTTCTCGAAGCTCCCCTTGGTGTCGCCGCCGTGGAACCCGAGGGTCTTGCCCTGCATGATGTCCCGCGCGCCGACGTTCGAGGTCATGATGACGACCGTATTCTTGAAGTCGATCATGCGTCCGTAGTTGTCGGTCAGGTGGCCCTCATCGAGCACCTGGAGCAGGATGTTGAAGACGTCGGGATGCGCCTTCTCGATCTCGTCCAGAAGGACGACCGAGTAGGGCTTCCGGCGCACAGCCTTGGTCAGGGTGCCGGAGTCCTCGTACCCCACGTAGCCGGGAGGCGCGCCGATGAGGCGGGACACCGAGAACTTTTCCATGTACTCGGACATGTCCACCCGGATCAGCGCGGACGGGTCGGCGAACAGGAACCGCGCCAGCGCCCGGGCCAGCTCGGTCTTCCCGACGCCCGTGGGCCCGGAGAAGATGAACGAGCCGATCGGCCGGTTGGGATCCTTGAGGCCCGCCCGAGACCGCCGGATGGCCCGGGACACGGCCTTGATGGCCTCGTCCTGGCCGACGACCGACGCGTGGATCTCGTCCTCCATCCGCATGAGCCGCGAGGCCTCGGCTTCCTGGAGCCGGGTGACCGGGATGCCGGTCCAGCGGGAGACGATGAACGCGATGGCCTCCTCGTCGATGACCGGACGCCGGGTCTGCCGCTCCTTCTCCCACTCTTCGTTCTTGAGCCGAATCTGGTTCTGGAGATCGCGCTCCTGGTCGCGGAGGGAGGCCGCGCGCTCGAAATTCTGGTCGCGGACGGCGTCCTCCTTCTGGAGGTTCACCTTCTCGAGCGCGGCCTTGAGCTCGGCCACCTCGGCCGGCGGGACCTGCGACGCCAGCCGGGCGCGGGCGCCGGCCTCGTCGATCACATCGATGGCCTTGTCCGGCAGGAACCGGTCGGTGATGTAGCGCTCGGACAGCTCCGCCGCCGCCTCGAGCGTGGCATCGGGGATGCTGATTCGGTGGTGGTCCTCGTACTTCTTCCGGAGACCCTTGAGGATCTCGACCGTCTCCTCCACGGAGGGCGGCTCGACCACCACGGTCTGGAAGCGGCGCTCGAGCGCGCCGTCCTTCTCGATGTATTTCCGGTACTCGTTGAGCGTGGACGCGCCGACGCACTGCAGCTCGCCGCGCGCGAGCGCGGGCTTGAGCATGTTGGAGGCGTCGATGGCGCCCTCGGCCGCGCCGGCGCCGACCAGCGTGTGCAGTTCGTCGATGAACAGGATGATCTGCTTGTTCTGGGCGATCTCATTCATGACCGCCTTGAGCCGCTCCTCGAACTGGCCGCGATACTTGGTGCCGGCGATGACGGCCGCCATGTCGAGCGACAGGACGCGGTGGTCGCGGAGCACGTCCGGGCACAGCCCGTTGGCGATGAGGAGCGCCAGGCCCTCGACGATGGCGGTCTTGCCCACGCCCGGCTCGCCGATCAGCACGGGATTGTTCTTCTTCCGCCGTGCCAGGATCTCCATGACGCGCTCGATCTCCTTGGCGCGTCCGATCGTCGGATCGAGCTGGCCTTCGGCCGCGAGCTGCGTGAGGTCGCGGCAGAAGTGGTCGAGCGCGGGCGTCTTGGACTTCTTCTCGGATTTGGGGGTGGAGCTCGGCTGGCTGCTCCCGGTCCCGCCGGCGCTGGCCTGGGGCATGTCGCTCCCGAGCAGGCGCAGCGTCTCCGCGCGGCTCTGCTCCAGGTTCACGCCCGCATCCGTCAGCACCTGCGCGGCAATGCCCTTCTCCTCGCGCAGGAGGCCGAGCAGCAGGTGCTCGGTGCCCACGTAGGAGTGGTTGAGCTCGCGGGCTTCGGTCATGGCGAGCTCGAGCACCTTCTTGGCGCGTGACGTGTACGGCAGATCGGGGCCCGCGGCCGCGGCCGCCTTCCCCTTCTTGACGGTCTCCTCGATCTTCTGCTGAATGTCCTCGAGGTCGACGTTCAGGTTGGTGAGGACGGCGGCCGCCACTCCTTCGCCCTCGCGGATGAGGCCGAGGAGGATGTGCTCGGTGCCGACGTACTCGTGGTGGAGACGGGCCGCCTCTTCGCGGGCCATCTGCAGGACCTTCCGCACACGATCAGTAAAGTTGTAGCCGTTCATCGCGGTACCCTACGTTGCTCCGAAGGCCGTCGTCGCGGCTCATCCACGGCGTCCTACTTCGGATTCCAACACTTTTCGCACGAACCGTGCCCGCCGAAGTGGCAGGTCGGCATCGTCGGGAGATATGCCTTCCGCCACCGCCAGGTGCGCCGGCTGCGTGTAGATCAGCAGCTTGTTCAGCGTATACATGGCGACGTCGGGAATGAGTCCCACGCCCACACCGAGCCGCACACCGCTCAACAGGTTCATGGCCTCGTCGAACGACAGCGACCGCGCATAGCGCAACAGGCCGTACGCTCGCCAGACCTTGTCCTCGATGACCGTGTGAGCGTCCCGGACGAGCACTTGCCGGGCCTGCTCCTCGTAGTCCATCACCTGGCGGACCATCTTGCCGAGGTGATCGAGCAGCTCCCGCTCCGAGCTGCCGAGCGTCGTCTGGTTGGACAACTGAAAGAAGTTGCCGACGACCTCGCTTCCCTCGCCGTACAGGCCGCGGTAAGTCAGTCCGACCTGGGCCAGCCCCTGCAGAACCTTGCTGATTTCCTTGGTAAGGACGAGCCCGGGCAGGTGGATCAGGACCGACGCGCGGAGCCCGGTGCCGACGTTGGTCGGACACGAGGTAAGATAACCGAATTCCGGGTGAAATGCGAAAGCAAGTCGTTGTCCCAGTTCGGCGTCCAGCCGGTCCACCTCGGCGTAGGTCTGCGTCCAGCGCGAACCCGGAATGGAGGCCCTGGATCCGAAGGTGATCCTCCTCGTTGAGCATCACCCCGATCCGGTCCTGGATCAGGAGCGAGGCCCCCGAGCGCACCCGCCCGTCGCCATCCAGCCCCGCCAGCTCCTTGCTCACCAGGTGCCGCTCGTGCAGCAGCTGCCGGTCGATCCGGTCCAGCCGGTCGAGCCGGAACCGGGTCGCCCGGTGGAGCAGCACCGATTCCCGGGCGGCCCGCTCCACCGTGTCGAGGATCTCCTCCCGCTCGGTCTCGGAGCTCCGCCCCTGGAAGACGCGATCGGCGAGATTGCGGGCCAGCCGGATCCGGGTCGAGAGCACGAGATGGCTGGCCGGCCCGCTCGCGTCGAGCCAGCCGACCCCGCCATCGGTGAGGAGGCTCAGGTCGATCATTCGAGCACCCGCAGCCGGTCGCGCAGTTCGGCCGCCAACTCGAAGTTTTCGGTCTCGACGGCGAGCCGCAGCTGTTCGCGCAGCGCCGCCGCCCGCTCGGTCGACGCCGCGGCCGCCGCCGCCGTCGCCGGCTCCCGCTCCGCGTAGCGCTCGCCCAGGTGGTGGGTCGAGCCGTGCAGCCGCCGCAGCAGGTCCCGGAGCGGCGCCTCGAAGCTCCGGTAGCAGTCGGGGCATCCGAGCCGTCCGGTCTCGCGGAAGTCCTGAAACGTGCCGCCGCAGCGCGCGCACGCCTCGCCCCCCGGTGGCGGCCGGCGCCTGCTCGGCCCCCTTCCCCATGGCCGCGAGAAAGCTTCCGAGCGGCGTCTTGGTGGCGCCCGGGTTCTCCACACCCTTCTCCGCCGCGCACTTCTCGCAGAGGTGCAGCGTCGTCACCTGCTCGTTCACGATCTGGGTGAGGTGAATGACCGCTTCCCGCTCGCGGCACTGGTCGCAGGACATCAGGGCATCGACTCCACGCCGGAGAGCGGAACGAGGCGGCCGCCCTCGAGGGACAGCACCCGGTCCGCCCGGCCGGCCAGCAGCCGGTTGTGCGTGACCACCACCAGCGCGGTCTCGAACTCCCGGGCGAGCCGCGCGAACAGCTCGTGCAGCCGCTCGCTGTTGCCGTAGTCGAGGTTGCCGGAGGGCTCGTCGGCCAGGACGACCAGCGGATCGGTCGCGAGCGCCCGGGCCACCGCGGCCCGCTGCTGCTCGCCGCCCGAGAGCGCCGACGGGCGGTGGGTCATCCGGCTTGTCAGGCCGACCCCGGCGAGCAGTTCCTCCGCCCGCGCCCGGGCCTCGCGCTCGCCCTGGCCGGCGATGAGGAGCGGCATCATCACGTTTTCCAGCGCACTGAACTCCCGCAGCAGGTGATGGAACTGGAAGACGAACCCGATCTTCCGGTTGCGGATGGCCGCGAGGGCCGCCGCGGTTTGTCCGCCGTAGTCCAGCCCGTCGAGCTCCACGCTCCCCGACGACGGGTGTCCAGCGCCCCCAGGAGATGCAGCAACGTGCTCTTCCCCGACCCGCTCGCCCCGACGATGGCGACGAACTCGCCCCGGTCGACGGAGAGATTCACGCCCGACAGGACCTCGATCGAGGAGCCGTCCCCGCCGCGGTACAGCTTTCGGAGTCCCTGGGCCTCGAGGATCGCGCTCATTCGTGGCGGATCGCGTCGACCGGCGTGAGCCCCGCGGCGGTGCGTGACGGGTAGATCGTGGCGAGGACGGCGATGGCCAGGCTGGCGAGGACGACGACCATCACGTCCCGCGCCTCGATGTGGACCGGCAGGTGATCGATGAAGTATACGGCCGGATTGATCCGGATCCATCCCGACTTGTCGACGAGGTTCGCCAACGCGAGGCCCGCCACCAGCCCCACCGCCGTTCCCACCCCGCCGATCACCGCACCCTGCAGGAGGAAGATCCGGGCCACGGCCGGCGAGGTGAGCCCCATCGCGCGCAGGATGCCGATCTCGCGGGTCTTGTGGCCACGACCATGGTGAGGGTGCCCACGATGTTGAACGCGGCCACCACCATGATGAAGAAGATAATCAGCCCCATGGCCAGCTTCTCGAGCTGGAGGGCGCTGAAGAGGCTGGCGTTCTGGGTCTGCCAGTCGAGTGAGCGGTACGGGTAGCCCAGCACCTTCTCGATCGCTTCCCCGATCTCCGGCGCACGGTCGGGATCGTCCACCGGACGGCGATCCGGACACCGCGTCGCCCAGCCCGGTGAAGCGCTGGGCCACGTCCAGCTTCAACACCACGAACTGATTGTCGTACTGGAACATGCCGGTGTCGAACAGGCCGGTGACCTCGAATCGCCAGAACCGGGGCACGGCGACGCCGAGGGCCGGGTTCATCTTGGCCTGGGTGACGGGCACCAGCGTGACTACGTCGCCGGGGTAGACCGACAGCCGGTTGGCCAGCCTGGCGCCGAGCAGAATGCCTCCGTCCACGTTCGGCTTGGTCGTCCGAAAGGAGAGGTCGCCCTTGATCGATTGCGGGCTCGAGGTCACGGAGTAGGACTCCGTGTCGGATCGAACCCCACCAGGTTCACCCCCTCGCCGTGTCCTCGCGGCCGTGATCCCGCCTTGGCTGGTGACCTCCGGCGCGGCGGCCGCCGCCCCGGGCTGCTTTCGGATGATTAGACGTCTTCGGCCGGTCGTCCATCCGGAGCCCGGCGCCGAAGGTCAGCACCCGGAGGTGCGGGTTCGCCACGAGGATCCGCTGCCGGAGATCGTCCCGCAGCCCGTTCATGACGCCCAGGACCACGATCAGGGCCATCACGCCCACGGCCACCCCGCCGGTCGAGATGACCGTGTTGAGCGAGGCCACCTGCGACGTGCGTCG
>CAVQGA010000005.1:0-51150 GCA_963711915.1 uncultured Gemmatimonadales bacterium | reverse complement strand
CCTCCTTGATCCGCCGGATGCGCGGCAGCCACCAATCGAGGGTCTTGTCCGAGATCAGCTCCCAGTTCCAGGAGGAGTGCAGCGCCGCGCCGGGGCGCTTCTTCATCGAGACGGAGGCGTCGTCGGGCGTCGTGCGCATGAATTTGGCCTTCGCCCCGACGACGTTGACCACCGGGTGAAGGCCGATGGTCTTCGTTACCACCCCGCCCCACCCCGCCTCGAACGCCCGGAGGATGTTGCTCTCCGACTCCGTCGGCGGGGCGGAGGAAAGCAAGAAGGGATTCTCGAACGCGATCCCGGTGAAATTGACGCTGCGGTCGACCGACATGGCGCGCTCCTCAGGACGACGGCCGTTCACGCCATCCTAGTGACCCCGGCCCATTTCACTTGGTCGTCATCCGATTTTGGTAGAGGTCGATCGGGTCCCGGCCGGAGAACGGCCCCCGCGGTACCGGAACCACGGCGTGCACGCCTGAGATGACGCTGCCCCTCGCTCGGCAATATGGGGGTCTCTACAAATCTACCGTGCACCATCGGCTTCGCCCAGGCGGCCTGGTTACGGCGGCTCTTCAAGCGAGACGTGACCTACTTCGCCAAGTGGTGAGGCGGGACTCTGAGCTCAGCAGGTCGGCCGCTGATACCTGAGCTTCACGGGCTGCTCGAGCTTCTGCTCCAGCGCCCTGAGGTCGCTCCTGCCGACGGGAATGTCCTCGTGCCCTTGGCCGTCCGGCTCGATCACGGCCGTGCCGGTCTTGGAGATGCCAGGAAAGATTTTCACCCGTCCGCGCATCACCTGCCACTGGTCGGCCGAGACGGCGACGCGGTTCTGCTTCAGATCCGGCTTGCCGACCAGCGCGAAGACCGCCGACAGGAACCCGAGCGGCTTCACCGAGATTCCCTCGATCTCGTCGTAGAGCACCATGTCCGGATACTCGACCAGCTCGAAATGGAGCACGCGGCTGTCGTGCACTTCCACGCGCGGCACCGACAGCGTGTCCTTGTAGGTCAACGACGAAGGCGCATGGCCGGAGTCCGGCGAGGCGATGGTCACGTCGAGCGCGAGCACGGGCGCCGGGCCTTCCAGCACCTCCCGAACGATGCCGGGCCGGTAGTCCACCGTCACATCCTGCTGGTGCTCGAAGCCGGACCGGGCCGCCTCTGACATCTGGCCGTACGTCACTCCGGCAACCTCGCGGTGGGCCGTGAACCAGTCGGACTGGTCGATGAAGAGGCGGGTGGCTTCCGGCGCCTCCCGCTGGCGCCGGTGCACGAGCTTGAGCAGCGCCTCGGTGCCGAAGCGCATGGAGGTGGTCGTCGCGGTCAGGTTGTACGCGCCATGGGTGGCCATGGCCTCGCGCATCTCTTCGTAGGCCACTCGGTAAGGCTGGGCGCACGCAGCCCGGGCGATTGCATGCCCATGCGTCGAGCCGCCCGTGGCCGCGAGAATTGGGGCTAGCAGCACAACGACGACGAGCCCTGTGCGGCGGAGCGGCATCAGGAGGACTCCGGCGGTCCGAGGCGGACCTCGTCCAGCTCAGGCGGGATCGGGCGACCCGAGCGGATGGATGGGGGAATGGGCACGCTCCTGAGGTGTCGCCCGATCATCACCAATGGACTGTCGGCCTCGAAGACCATCTCGCCAGAATGAGGTGGTTGAGGAGAATGGCGGTGGCCCAGAGGACGATCCACACGATGCAGGCGATCCGCAGGCGGCTGACGGTATCCTCGAGCAGATCGCCGGGGATCGGCGTGACGAGGAACACCTCGTCGGGAGAGGTGCTGTAGGGCTGGGGCGGCACGAGCGAGGCACTCATGGCGGGCGGCCTCTGGGGGTGCCACAATGTGTGGCACGGTCGGGCCACTGCCAAGCCCCCAGGGTGGTATACACGAAGGCCTCCTCCTTCCCGCAGCGCGGCGGGGAGAGACCCTGGGGCACAGAATCCCCGACGCCAGGCCTCGAGCGCACCCGCGCGGTCGCCCGCCCCCTTGGGCCGCAGCGGGAAGCGGACCACCCACCAGACGATCTGACCCCGCTCGACGCTCGATCTTGGCCGTAGCGGACAAGAGGCGGGAAAGAGCGGCGGCCCGAGTTCCGGCCGCCGGCTCGTAAGAGCTCAGGAGCGCGTCGTGATCGCGGGTGATCGCGACCACCGGCAGCGCTCTCGCAGGGCGGCACGGCTGCGGCGCCCTCCGGGTTAGTCGATACTGGCGAGCGCGCTCCGGATGACCAGCCCGGCTCCGATGAGCGCCGCGGCTGGAACCCCGATGAGCATGCCTGTTGCGACAGGATCTTTCCGCCGGAGCGAGACGTGACCGACATCGCCAAGAGCCACACCTTCCCGGCGGGTAGCCGACGTGATCGACCCGGCCCCGGTGTCCCGTCCGTACAGCGTATCACCGACGATCTCCGGATCGGTGAGAACGATTTTGCTGCTGTCGGTCCGCGTCACCCGGATCTTTCCCGGGTGCTGCGTAACGAGAAGCTGCTGGGGCGAAACGCCTTGCGTCTGCCAGCTGCTGCAGGCCGCGAGTGCAGTGGTGAGCACGACCAGGCGGCCGAATCGCCGGGCCGGCCCCGACCGGTTGCAGTGGCGCATTGCAATGCCTCCTATCTGAGGGCGCGGCTCGAGTCGGCCGCGAGGTATCGAAGTGCACGCACCAACAGCTTGGCACCGGGCCGTGACCCCACCGTTGCCTGGGAGGTTCGCTCCAAGGTGAGCCAGCGCACGGCCACAGTCGGAGACGGGAGGCGCATATGCAGTCCCGACGACGGCGACGGTACGCGAGAGAGGGGCCCTCCATGCCACACGCGCTCGAGCCGTTCGAGATCTCCACGTCCGACGAGGCGCTGCAGGACCTCGCGCTTCGGCTGCGCGCCGCTCGGCCCCCTGGCGAATCAGCCGACGAGTGGGACGCCGGCATCAGCCCGGTATACCTCCGGCAGGTCGTCGCCTACTGGCGCGACCGGTTCGACTGGCGCGCACAGGAGCGCATGCTCAACCGGTTCCGCGGAACGCCTTCGACGTGGTGGCGCCGAGCCTGCCCGGGTACGGCTTCTCCGACGCGCGCATGTCGAAGGGCGGGCTGTTCGGCTTCGGCGATCTCCTGCACGCCCTCATGACCGAGACGCTCGGCTATGAGAGGTTCGGGGCGCACGGGGGCGACTGGGGCAGCACGATCACCGAGCAGCTCGCGCGGATTCTCCACGCTCTTCGTCGAGCGCCTGAACGCCACGCGCCGGCAGCCGCACGTGACGGAGGTCAACCTGGCGTGCCCGGGGGAGACCACGGAGACGTTCGTGCACGGCGGCTGCTTCTACACCGCGTTGTTCGGGCTGCCGATCCACGCGTCGTACCCGGGCCCGCAGCTCGAGGCAGCCGAGGCGTTTCTCCGCGGGCACCGAGGCCAGGTCAACCCGATCATCCTCTCGCTCGCGGCGAACGAGCTGTTCCGGCCGTGGACTCTGGACTGCGACGGAGACGAGGCGTGCGTGGCCGCGCGGATTCCCGACGCGGTCGAGGCGGTGAAGGACAACTATGAGCTGATCCTGAGCCGGCTGCGGGCGCTCGAGCCGCACGCAACGCTACTGATCCTGGTCGAGTACCAGTTCCCAACGTTCCCCAAGAGCTTCAACGACGGGCTCGCGCTGCTGTACGACCAGGTGCGGGCGGCGGGTCGGGCACACGGGGCCATCGTGCGCTCGCCGACGCGCTGTGGGAGGCGGGCGGGTTCGCGCCGTAACGTGCCCGCGCCAGTGCTCCGGCGCGGCGGTGACTGGAGGCTGGCAAAGGCGAACCGGGCTGGCCAAGGCGGCAGGAACGCGCTAGATCAGGGACGCCTCCTCACGGGATGTCCCGGCATGCCTGCGAAGCGATCGGTGTCCAAAGAAGTCACGAGTCTGGCCGAGCGCTGGAGGAGACTCCACGCCGCCGAGATCGCCCTGGCGGTGGGCGCCGCGCTCGTGATCGTTTTCCTGTACGTCAACCTGGCGAGCTCCGAGCGCAAGGTGGCGCACTCCCTTCCCCACAGGTACACCGCCGCCGATTCGCAGTTCGTGCGCGCGATGGGAAGTCTGCTCGGCCCCGGTTTCGTCCCCGGCAACCAGGTCACCGCGCTCTACAACGGCGACGAGGCCTTCCCGGCCATGCTCGCGGCCATCGGCTCGGCGCGCCGGACGATCACCTTCGAGAGCTACATCTACTGGTCGTCGTCGGTCGGACACCAGTTCACCGCGGCGCTCACCGAGCGCGCCCGGGCCGGCGTGCGCGCGCACGTCATGATCGACTGGGCGGGATCCCAGAAAGTCGACAAGGACGACATCAAGCGGCTTCGGCAGGCCGGCGTCGAGGTGGTGTTCTACCGTCCGCTCCACTTTTACCAGCTCGACCACCTCAATCACCGCACCCACCGGAAGCTGCTGATCGTGGACGGGCGCGTGGGGTTCACCGGCGGGATGGGTGTGGCCGACAAGTGGCTGGGCCACGCCCAGGACGCGGAACACTGGCGCGACTCCCACTTCCGAGTCGAAGGACCCGTGGTCGCGCAGCTCCAGGCCGCGTTCATGGACGACTGGTTCGAGACCCAGGGCGTGATCCTCGATGGGCCCGGCTATTTCCCGGACCTCGACCGCCAGGGCGGGCAGCTCGGCCAGGTGTTCTGGAGCTCGCCCAAGGGCGGCAACGGCAACCTTCGCGTCATGTTTCTGCTCGCCATCGCCGCGGCCACCCGGCGGATTCTGATCGCGAACTCCTACTTCGTGCCCGACCAGACGACCGTGGACATGCTGATCGCGGCCCGCCGGCGCGGCGTGGACGTCGAGATCATCGTGCCGGGACCGATTCTGGACGCGCAGGTGGTCCGCCGGGCGTCGCGCCTGATGTGGGGACCGATGCTCGAGGCCGGCGTGAAGATCTTCGAGTACCAGCCCACGATGTACCACACCAAGGTGATGGTGGTCGACGATATCTGGTGCTCCGTGGGGTCCACCAACTTCGACGACCGCTCGTTCCGGCTCAATCAAGAGGCCAACCTCAACGTCTACGACCCCGGATTCGGCGCCGCGCAGGCGGCGGCCTTCGCGAAGGACCGGGCCCGGTCGCGCGAGATCACGGCCGAGGCGTGGCGGCACCGGTCCCTGCTGGAGCGGGCCGAGGAGCGGGCGGCGGGCGTGCTGCGGAAGCAGTTGTGAGACTCAGCGAAGCCCGGCACGGCGGGCGGTGGAGGAGCGGCCGGCGCGGTCGCTCGCTCATCGAACGCCGTCCACCGTGAAGATCTCGGACAGATACGCCGCGGCGACGTAGGCGTAGACGTGGGGGTCGTCGGCCACGGCGAAGAAGATGAGCCGCCGCCGGCCACCGGGGGGCTCGGTCCCGAGCGTCACGAGCGGCTCCCGGCGACCGGTCGCGAGGTCGACGCGGTCCATGGTGCCCGAGGTCGCGCGTCCGACGATGAGCGCCCGCCCATCGGCGCTCCAGCGAACGACCTGGTCGCTGAACGAGAGCCCGGGAATCTCGCGCCCGGCTCCGGTCCCTCCGGCGGCCGGGTACCGGCGGTGGCCCAGGGACGGACCGAACGCCACGACCTCTTCCCCGTTGGGCGAGACGAATCCCGCGCTGGTGCCCGCCGGCGTGACCGCCCGCGCGGTACCGCCCGCCAGCGGCTGGACATAGCAGCGGGAGGCTTCATTCACCCGGTTGCCGCAGAACAGGATCGACCGGCCGTCGGGAAACCAGTCCGCCGACCCGATGGACTCGAATGCGTCGATGGGGATCCGGCGCTCGGTCCCCGTCCGCGTGGGGTACAGGACGAGCCTCGGCGGCGTCGAGGGGACGAAGGCCAGCAGCCACTTCCCATCGGGCGAGAAGGCGGCGGCCTCGCCCTCGCCCAGCCGGGCCACCTCGCCGCCGGCGCTCTTCCGCAGCATGACGTCGTAGTTAGGGCCGGCGTCGATGCCGCCGTTGGTGAAGGCCAGCAGCGAGCCATCACGCGAGAGCTTCGGGCCCAGCGAGACGTCGAGCCAGGAGACGTCCTGCTCGCGCGATGCCCCCGGGCCGCGCAACAACAACCGGAACGGCACGTCATCGCGGGTCAGGAGGACCTGTCCGCTCCGGGAGACATCCTGCGTCGTGAGGACGCCCGGCCCCGACACCGCGACCCTGAGCCGTCCGCCGAGCGTCAAGCCACAAACGACATACGCGCTGCTGCTGTCGTACGCCGAAAACAGCAGCTCGTCGCCGCGGGGCCGCCACGCCAGCCCCTCGATGGCCGGGAACGGCCCGGCAACGGCCGTCGTCTTCCCCGCCCGGTCCACGATCCTCACGGTGCCGCGGTCATCCCACCGAAACGGGTGCTCGGCGAAGCCGACGTGCCGGCCGTCGGGCGAGACCCGCGGATCGCTCAGGTAGCCGGAGGCCTCGTACAGCACCTTGCCGATGGGGAACTCGAGGCGGTCCCGACCGCCCACGTCGTGAATGATGGCCAGCTCGGTTCCATCCGGTGACCAGTCCGCCTCCCGCACGCTGTCGAGCACCTCGCGTGGGGCGCCCCCGCCGAGCAGGACGCGCGCCAGGGTCCCCTGGAACAGCCGGTGACGCAGGAATTCCGCGCGGACCAGGACGGCCAGCTCTCCTTTCGACGACACGGCGAGCAGGTGGGTCCCGGTGAGGCCGAGAGGGGTCGGCGCGGCATAGTCGGGGCGGATGACGAACACATCGGGGGCGCTGGTCTCCGCCGCCGAGCTGTAGACGATGGTCCGTCCATCCGGCGCGAAGCGCGCGTTGTAGATCGCCTCGTCGCGAAAGCTCCGCTGCATGAAGGTGAGGCCCGCCGGGGCGCCGCGTCCCCAGAGCCAGCGGCCGGCGAGAAGCGCCAGCGCCACGGCGCCGGCGACGTAGAGCGCGGTCAGGCGGGCGGCCGGACGGGCGGTCGAACGCGGGCCTGGCCGAGACCCGGCCGCCCGCCCGCCCGGCCCAGTGTCCGCCTGACCGCCCAGCGCCTTCGCGAACTCCGCCGGCGTCGCGAACCGGTCCGCCGGCAGCTTCTCCAGGGCGGTCAGCACGGCCGCCTCGACCGCTGGGGGGACGCTCCTCCGCTGGGCCGTGAGCGACACCGGATCGACCGTCAGGACCTTCGCGACGATCGCCTGGGCGGTGCTCCCGGTGAAGGGGGGATCCCCGATCAGCATCTCATAGGTGACGCTGCCGAGCGCGTACACGTCGGACCGGGCCGTGATCTCACGCTCGCCCATCGCCTGCTCGGGGCTCATGTAGGTCGGCGTGCCCAGGGACATGCCGGTCTCGGTCATCCGGGTGCCGCCGGCCTTGCTGGCGGCGAGCGCGATCCCGAAGTCGGCCACCAGCGCGGCCCCGTCGTGGAGCAGGATGTTCTCCGGCTTGATGTCGCGGTGGATGATGCCGTGGCGGTGGGCGTAGTCCAGCGCGCCGGCCACCTCGGTGGCGATCCGGACGGCGTCCGGGATCGGGAGCTGCTTCTCCCGGCTGAGCCGGTCGCGGAGCGACTCGCCGTCGACGAACGGCATCACGTAGTAGGCGGTGCCGTTCACCTCGCCCGAGTCGATCAGCCCCAGGATGTGCGGGTGCTGCAGGTTGGCGATGGTCTTGATCTCGCGCAGGAAGCGCTCGGCGCCGATGACCGCGGCGAGCTCGGGCCGGAGCACCTTGATGGCGACCTTGCGCTCGTGCCGGAGATCGTGCGCCAGGTACACGGTGGCCATGCCGCCGGCGCCGACCTCACGCTCGATCCGATAGCGCTCGGCGAGGGCCTCCCGCAGTCGGGACAGCGGCTCGGTCATGGTGGGGTTGGGTAGGTGTGGACTTGGGTGTGGACGGAAGATGGGGGCAAACCGACGGCGTGGCCAGCGAGGCGCGGGGCGGTCCGGGATGGTGGTGAAGTAAACCCGGACCGGGGCGGCGCGCCAGCGAGCCGGGGGGGGGGTAGGCGCGCACGAGGGCCGGGCGGCGGATGGACCGCCACCGACAGCTTGCGAGGCGCGGCGGCGAGGTGAGACCTATGCCACCTTCCGCCGCTGCTCGAGCGTTGCCGGCATACCTTGCCTGATACTGGGATAGCGCGGGCGCCAGTCGCCGGCCGCGCGAAGCTTGCGATTGGAGATCCGTTGCGACCGGGACATCAGCTCGCCGATCGATCCGAGGAGCCGCGTGGCCCATTGCGGTACCGGGTGGGGTGGCTTCACGCCGAGCAGGGCGGCCAGCGTATCGCCCAGCACCCGGCGGGTGACCGGATCGTCGTCCACGACGTTGTATGCCCCGGAGGGGAGCGACAATGCCGCGACCACCCCGGCCGCCGCGTCGTCGTGGGAGACGAACGAGCAGTAGGCCTCGGGGGCTCCCGGCAGCGGCAGCATTCCCCGGCGGACGGTATCGAGCATGGCGCCGAGCTGCGTGGAGTCCGGCCCGTAGAACCCCGCGAAGCGGAGCACGATGCCCACGCCCGCGCTTCGAGCAAACCGCTCGGCCGCCTGCTCGGCGTCGATCACCGTGTGGTTGTATCGGACCGGCTGGATCGGGGACTCCTCCGTGATCCAGGCGTCGCCCTCCGCGGCATACACCGGCGCGAACGATTCCTGGATGACCCGCGCCACGCCGTTGGCGATCGCCGCGTTCACCAGGAGATTCGAGCTGATCCGCCGGATCCTGTCATTCTCCCGCCAGGCTCCCGGCATCAGCGTTTTGGCAATCGAGTGGGGGATATGGGTGGCGAGGTTGATCGCCGTGTCGTGGCCGGCCAGGGACCGAGCGATCGATGTCCCGTCGAACAGGTCCACCGCCACGGGCCGGGCGCCGAGCGTCGCGAGCTCCTTGTGCGTGGCCGGGCTTCGCGCCACGGCGGATACCTGGTGACCGCCGGCGATCAGCCGGGGAACGACCCGCCGTCCGATAACGCCGGTCGCTCCCGTGATGAAGATTCGCAAAACCGCACCTCCCGAGAATCATCTGCAGATCGTTATCGTGGGGGGACGCCGCTCACCTCGCCGGCGCTCCCCACCTACTTCTCACCCTTCAATCCATCGCGCCAGGCAATCACCTCGAGCTCGCCCCGGACGGCTTCCTCGACCGTGATCACCGGCCGCGCCTCGAAGACGAACGCGGGCAGCATCGAGCAGAACTTGTGCACGGTCACCGGGTCGTCGCACTCGACCAGCATGTGGCCGCCCCACTCGCCGACGCGGATCACGAAGAAGTCGATCTTGAAATTGGCGGGCGCCTTCCATTGACCGAATACCTCGAGGATGCGCTTCTGGGCATTCTCGTACTCCATGGGCGACCCCTGCGGGCGCTCGAACCAGCTGATCACGTACTTCATTGGCAGCCTCCAGATTGGTGCGATCCCGGACGATCGCGGTATACGCGGGTCAGGCGTCTCCCCCTCGTCCTCACCGTCCCGTGTCCGGCGGGGTCGGAATATCCGGCTCCGAGCCAGCCTCATCCGCGCCGTAGTGATCGGCCAGATCCTCGCCGCTGAAGCCGTGGGTAAAGCTCTCCTTGATCTCCGGAAGCATGGTCGTGTTCCAGTCGGTCCACTCGCGCTCCAGCCGCCGGTAGTCGTCCGGCCGGCGGTGCTTCAGGTTGGCGCGCTCCAGCGGGTCGGCCACGACATCGAAGAGGAAGGTGTTGCCGCGGATCTTGAGGAACTTGAGATCGCCGTCGCGCATCGCCCGCTGGGCGTTCCCCTTGTAGCGCCAGTACAGCTTCCGTGGGATGGGCGGGGCGGGCCGGGTGAGCATCGGCAGCAGGTTCACCCCGTCGCTCGGGTAGGCGGGATCCGGAGCCGTGCCCGCGGCGGCGAGCAGGGTCGGGACCCAGTCCATGCTGATGGCCACCTGGTCGGACGTGCCGCCCCGCGGGATGCGGCCGGGCCAGGAGATCACGGCGGGAATCCGCAGGCCGCCCTCCAACAGCTCGGTCTTCTTCCCGGTGAAGGGCCAGGTATCGGCGAAGCGCTCGCCGCCGTTATCGCTCGTGAAGATGACGATCGTGTCGTGGATCAGCCCCTTGGCTTCGAGCGCATGCAGGACGCGACCGATCTGCAGGTCCATCGCCTCGATCATCCGCTGATAGGTTCGCTGGGACCCGCCATCCAGATGGAACAGGCCCCCGGGAACCGAGCGGATGCGCTCGGACTCGGCTTCGTCGCCCGGGGCTTCCCAGGGCCAGTGCGGCGCATTGAAGTGGAGGCTCAGCATGAACCGCTGGCGGGACCGGGCATAGCCGTTCACCACGTCGACGGCCCGGCTGCCGAGCAGCTCCGTCAGGTAACCGGCCTGCTGAACGGGAACATCCTCATCCCACAAATCGTCCTTCCCGGCCGGAGTGTCGTGCGAGTAGTAGTCCAGCGCGCCGCCGCGAAAGCCGTAGAAATGATCGTAGCCACTCTGCAGCGGGCCGAACCTGGGCAGCCCGCCCAGGTGCCACTTGCCCACGAGGGTCGAGCTGTAGCCGGCTTTCCTCAGGAGTGAGGGCAGCGTGGGGTGGCTCGGGTCGAGCCCGATGTCCGCGTTCCCCGTCAGCGGCTCCTCGAGTCCCACCCTCAGCCGATACTGGTATCGCCCGGTGGCCAGCGCCACTCGGGTGGCGGTGCACACGGCCGAGTTGGCATAGGCCTGGAGAAAGCGGACGCCCTGGGCCGCCAGGTGGTCGACGTTGGGCGTCCGGACGTCCGGCCGCCCGTAGCAGGCGACGTCGGCGAAGCCGAGATCGTCGGCGAGGATGAAGACGATGTTGGGCGGCTTGCCGGGCGGTCGGGCGTCCGTCCCATCGGTGCCCAGGGCCAGGGTGACCATGCCGGTGGCGGTGCGGCGCAGCATGTCGCGCCGGGAGATCGGATCGGGAACGGGTTCCGTCATGCCTGGACCTCCGGCGGACTCTGCATCGTGCGGCGCACCTCAAGGTGTCTCTCGTGGGATGCAAGATGCAGAGAATCGGAGCACGTGGCCAGCGAGGCGGGAGCCGGCGACTCCCGGACGCCGCGGGTCAGGGCTAGAGTACGGTGTTCCTCACCACGACCCACGCCCGACGGAGATCTCCATGTTGCGGTACTCGCTGCGCCTCGTCCCCGTGCTCACGCTGTTGCTCGTCCTGCCTGCGCGGCTCCGGGCGCAGGACCGGTCCGCCGACACGGTCGCGATCGCAGAGGTGCGCGCGTCCATCCGCCGCTACGACGACGCCCTCCGGCGGTCCGATACGGCGGCCGTCGCGCAGTTCTGGGCGCCGGACTACACCTTCATCAACCCCCGCGGGGAGCTGCTCACGCGCGCCGACCGCCTGGCGAACATGCGCGCCGGGCGGACGGCCTTCGACTCGCTCGCGCCGGTGCTGGCGGAGGAGCGGATTCGCACGTATGGGAAGAAGGATGGCGTGGCGGTGCACACCACGCTCCTGTCGATCGGCGGGCGCTACAGCGGGCGCACCGAGCGGGGCCAGTACCGCGCGACCGCCATCTGGGTCCGTCGCCACGGCCGCTGGCAGCAGGTCGCCAGTCAGTTGACGCCGGTCACCGGGCCGTGACGGCGGAGAAGGGAGGGACTCGATGAACCCGTTCCAGTCAGCCGCTCAGCTCCAACCCCGGCCCCGCCGTCCGTTCGGGTCGCTCGTCGCGAGGTTTTGTCTCCACCTGGTGTTTCTCCTGGTCGCCCTTGGCTGCCTCGCGGGCTACGAGCACTTCAAGGTGGAGGGCCGGCCCGAGGCGGCGATTGCCTGCCTGGTCGCGGCCGCGCTCTTCGGCTTCGCGCCGGTGCGCGACGTGATCGGCATGGTGTTCAGGATCGAGGGCACCGCCCTGCATCTGGTGCATGGCGTCGGCGCCCTCGCGCTCGCTATCCTGCCGCTCGCCGGCGCCGTCAACGGGACGCCGCTGCTGACCCGCACCGCGATGGCGCCCTTCGCCATCATGGGCGCCGCCCAGGCGATCATGCATCAGGGCCACCCCCGGAACCCGCGACAGGCCGCCGCCATGCAGCGCTTTGCCGCGAGCCTGCCGGAGGTGGCACGGCTCGCCGGTCCGGGCGCGCTCTCGTCACCCGCGAATGCCCGGCGGGCGGCGGGGGCCGTCTCCGACATCCTCACCAAGGCACAGGCGCTCGGCGAGACCGAGCTCGCGTCAGATCCGCGCTTCCGGAGCGCGCTCGGCCAGGTGTCCACCCGCTTCGGCGCCGGACTCGGCCTGGACGCGGTGGATCTCGTGCTGGGCAAGCTGGCCGCGAACCCCGCCACCGCGAGCGCGGTCCCCGCGCTGCGGCAGCGGCTGGCCCTGGCTCGCCGGACGATCGCCGCGGCCGGTGCGCCGAGGGGGCATTCGTGAGCTTGTGATGCGCCCGCCCGGCCTCGAGCGGCTGACCTGCAGCTGAGGTCGCCGCGCGAGGGAGTGTGCTGCCACCCCGGCAGCACCCTCCCTCGCATACCTCCATCACACCCCTGAGCGCGCCCGCACCCACCCCTGGCCATTTGCGCACCTCCTTGCCAAGTCACATGTTGAGTGATGACCCCTCGCGGAGCCATCACCGACCTGCTGCTGGAAGCACGCGGCGGCGAGTCCGCTGCCCGGGAGCGACTGTACACCGCCGTCTACGAGGACCTGCGGCGCATCGCTCACCGCCAGCTCCAGGGCGAGCGGCCGGACCACACCTTCGGCACGACCGGGCTGGTGCACGAGACCTACATGAGGCTGGCGGACCTCGATCGGATGGAGTGGCAGGATCGCGCCCAGTTCTTTCGCGCCGCCGCCGGCGCCATGCGCCGCATTCTGGTCGATTATGCCCGGAGGCACCGGGCGGTCCGGCGGGGAGGCGGCGTCCCCCATGATTACCTGGACGACAACGCACCCGCGGCCCAGCGGGGCGACATGCTGGTGGCGGTTGACGAGGCCCTGGAACGGCTTGCCCGTCTCAGTCCGCGGATGAGCGGGGTGGTCGAGTGCCGGTTCTTCGGAGGACTGACCGAGGAGGAAACCGCCGAGGCGCTGGGGATCTCCGCCCGCACGGTCCAGCGGGAGTGGGCCAAGTCCCGGGCATGGCTGTACACGGAGCTGTGCGACTGACGTAGAACCGCGACATCGACATCCCGCCACGCTGCACCGTCCCCACATTCTGCCGCTCTTCGACTCCCACTGCGGGCCGCGCCTGCCTCGTCGCCGGCGGTGGCGGGATTCGCCCGGAAACCGCGCCTCTTCGTACGAGCACCTGCTCATACCGGCACCTGGGCGATACCCTCACGTGGAGAACCTGACGATGCGATCATTGACAACCGCCGGTGCGGTCATCCTGATGGCGACGCTGCTGACCGCCTGCGACCGCGCGAGCGACCCGGCAGAGCCCTCGACGCAGAACACGCCCACCCCCGCGTTCGCCGCGGCCAGCAAGGCCGTCGATCCCGCGGCGCTCACGCCCGCGCCGCTGCTGGTGGGCGCCGAGGCCGAATGCCGGGCCGACGGGCGGTGGATCCTCTGCCATACGACGCTGGCCGTCGATCTGGTGAACGAGCCGGTGTTCGACCTCACCTGCGGCACGGTTTACGAGACCAGCCACGACGTCCGCCTCGGCATCCGGTGGTACAACGCCGCCGACAGCGTGATCGTGAAGCGGCACGTGACCCAGGACCTCGCGGGTACCTGGAGCCTGTCACCCGCCGGCGCGGGCCCCACTCTCTCCGTCGACGTGCACGCCAACTGGTACGATAGCCAGTACGCCGATCCCACTGACATCGGCAGCGGGGTGGGAGCAACGCACGGCGAGTTTACCGTCAAGGCCCCGGGCATCGGCGTGATCGCCCACATCGCCGGACTCGACCGGGGAGACGACGCCCATCGCGGTGTGTTCCGGCCAATTGAGGACCCCGCCGTGGCCGCGACATTGTGCGAGGCTCTCACGCGCTGAACCAGGCAGCGACTGTCGTTTGCGCACCACAGTACGAAGATCCATCTTGACCGTGGGGAGCGCCCTCACGCTGTCCGATCACCGAGAGCGGAGACGGCCGGCATCATGCAGCAATCATGGGGGGAGCGATGGCCCGAGATCGAGCGCCTGCTGGACGAGGCGCTCGACTCCTCCCCAGGTGAGCGCGTCGCCCTCGTCGAGCTGACACGATCGAGGGATCCGGCGCTGGCCGCCGCCCTCGAGCGCCTGCTCCATGCCGACTCGTCAGCCGCCGGCTTCCTGGCGGACCCTGCCGCGGCCTACGCGGCGCCGCTCCTGGCCTGGGCGGCCGCATCGGATCCGGTCGAGCAGGGCGCCGTCCTCGGCCACTACGAGGTGGTGCGTCGTCTGGGACAGGGCGCCACGGCCACCGTGTATCTGGCGCGCGACGACAAGCACCACCGTGACGTGGCCGTCAAGGTGCTGCGCCCGGAGCTCGCCGCCGCGGTCGGACCCGATCGATTCCTGCGCGAGATCGACATCGCCGCGACCCTGCACCATCCCCACATCCTTCCGCTGTTCGACTCCGGGGCCCTCGGCGCCCTGCTCTACTACGTGATGCCACACGTGGAGGGCGAATCGCTGCGCGCCGCGCTGGCCACGGCACCACAGATGCCCGTCGACGCCGCCGTCCGGATCGCCCGTGAGGTGGCGATGGCCCTCGACTATTCCCATCGCCGCGGCGTGATCCACCGCGACATCAAGCCGGAAAATATCCTGCTGCAGGATGGGCAGGCCATCGTCGCCGACTTCGGCATTGCCCGCGCGATCGAGGCGGCGGATCCGGTGCGACGCACCGAGCCGACCATGGGCACCGGCACGCCGTCGTACATGAGTCCGGAGCAGCTATCGCCCGGTGCCGCCATCGACGGGCGCTCCGACATCTACGCGCTCGGATGTGTCCTCTACGAGATGCTCGTGGGCCGGCCGCCGTACGCGGGTGCGACCCGGGAAGCGATCTCCGCGCAGCAAGCCGCCGGCTCGGCTCCATCCGTGCGCGCGGCTCGGCCCGACGTACCGGCGTCGGTCGCGGCCGCGATCGCGCGAGCACTCGCGCCGACGCCGGCCGGCCGGTTCGCCACCGCGCAGGAGCTGGGCAGTGCGCTCTCGAACGGCATCGACCCGCCGCCCCGCCCGCCCCGCCGTCGCGCGTTTCTGGCGGGCGGACTCATGCTCGCGCTGCTCGGGATCGCCGTGCTCGCGAGGCGGCGTTCGAGCCCCTCTGGGCCAATCCCTCCGCCTCTGGACTCGCATCTCGTCGCGGTGCTCCCGTTCCGGGTGTCGGGCGGCGACTCGGCGCTGGCGTACTTGCAGGAGGGGTTCGGCGATCTGCTCGCCGTCCAGCTCACTGGCGAGGGGGGGCTTCGGGCCGCGGAGCCGAGTACCGTGCTGGAGGCCTGGCGACGGGCATTGGTCGGTGCGGGGGCCGATCCGGGACCGCGCGCGGCACTGGGCGTCGCGCGGCAGGTCGGCGCGGGGCGTGCCCTCGAGGGGGCCATCACCGGCACCCAGCGCCGCGTGGTCGTCAGCGCCTCGCTGCTCGAGACCGCCACGGGCGCGACCGTCGGCCGGGCGAGTGTGGAAGGGCCGCTCCAAGGCCTCGACGAGCTGGTGAAGCGGCTCGCGGTCGACCTGCTGGCGAAGCAGGCGGGGGAATGGCAGCGACTGACCAACCTCTCCGCGCTGTCGCTGCCCGCCGTGCGTGCCTACCTCGACGGCCAAGTCGCGCTGCGACAGGGCCGATGGGATGCGGCGATGCAGCGCTTCACGGCCGCACTCGACGTCGATTCCACGTTCGCGCAGGCGGCCCTGGGACTCGCGGAGGCGGGCGAGTGGTCGGTGGCCGGCGACGGGGGGAGGGGCGGGCCGTTGGCCTGGGCCTACCGCGATCGGCTGAGCCCAGGCGACCGCGCGCTGCTCCTGGTGCATCTGGGTCCCCATCATCCCGGACTCTCGACCATGGCCGAGATGATCGCGGCGGCCGAGCAGGGGGTGAAAGCGATGCCGGATCAGCCGTCGGCATGGTTCCTCCTCGGCGACCGGTACTACCACTGGGGGGCCGCCATCGGATTGTCGCACGCCCGGCAACTGGCGGCGACGGCCTTCCGGCATGCGATCGCGCTCGACTCCTCGATCACCCGCATCGCGCCGAACGCCGAACCGTTGACGCATCTGTTCCAGATCGCCGCCATGGATGGGGATACGGCGACGGTGCGCCGCCTCAGTCCTCCGGTTCCCGCGGCCGACAGCGGACCCGGCAGCTTCGCCTGGCGTGCCGCATGGGTCTTTCACGACTCCAGCGCCATCGCGGCGATGCACGCTCGCTTCGCGGCCGGAAACGTGAACGGCCTCGAGGGCGTCATGACGCGAACCCTCGAAGACGGACTCCCGCTGGACGAGGCCGAACGTGCGGTCGCGGCGCTGGAGGCGCGCGCGACGACGCAGCAGGAGCAGACCCGCGCGCAGTACGCCCATTACATGGTGGCGATCAGCGCCGGCCGTCCCACGGAGGCCGTCGCCGCGCTCCGGGACCTCAACCCGGGGACGCGCTTCTACCATGGCATCACGGGTGAGCTCTATTGGGACGGCGACACCGCGTACGCGCGCGCCACCGCCCGAGCCGGCGCGGTGAGAGCGGACGCGCCGCTGACGCGGGTACCGCGCGAGCTTGGCGGCCAGTTCTGGCAGACGTGTTGGGTGGAACGCTGGCGCGTGGCGCACGGCGACCTGGCCACGACCGACCGAGCCATTGCGCGACTCCGGAGCCCGGTGACCCTGTGGCGGGGCCTCGCCGACTCGGCGCGGACGGCCGAGTTCGGCACCCTCTGCGCGGACGTTCTCGAGGCCACGGTGGCCACGCTCCGGCACCGACCGGGCGCGGCGCTCCTCGTGAGCCGTCTCAACGACCGGCTGCGGACCGCTCCTCCGGGCTGGACCGATGGCGACAACCTGGCCGTCGCCCGGCTGCTCGAGGCCCACGGCAATGTGGTGGAGGCGCTCGGCGCCGTTCGGCGCCGTCGGTTCGACCTGGTGCCCGTGTTCCTCTCCACCTACTTGCGCGAGGAGGGACGCCTGGCCGCGCTGACCGGGGACACCACCGGCGCGATCGCGGCGTACCGGCACTTTCTGACGCTGCAGGCACATCCGGAGCCCGCGCGCGCGGCGGTGGTCGAACGGGTCAGGGCGGAGCTGGGCCGCCTGACGCAGACGCAATAACCTTCCCACGGCGCAACAGACCGGCACGCGATTCCAGGCGGTCCGCGGCGGGTGGGGACGCTCGACGCCACCTCTATCGCTGGTCGCGGAGAGGTGGCGTCGCCAAGTCTCACCATCGGCAAGCCTAGCGCACGGGACAGACGTCCCTTCTGGCTCGCTTCAGGTTCGCCGGCCGGCCGGCCGCGACATGGCCGAGCCTGCACCAGCTGGTGGACGACGGAACTGCCGCGCCGGTCGGCCGGACCGCGAAGAGCGCCTCGGGCGCCGCGCCCAGTGGTGCGGTATCGAGGTTGACCGTCGGGGTCCACACGACGGCGAGAACGTCTCCATTGTCGCGGAACATGGTCCCCACGATCTGGTTCCGGTCGTTGACCGCCTCCGCGAACGCAGCGTTGCCCAACCCGCCGCGTGGGAGTTGGCGGAAGCCGAGTCGCGCCGTCCACACGAACGCCTGGAGCAGCCCATCCGTGTCAACGCTGAGGCCGACGACGGTGCGATGCTCGTTCAGGTTCAGAGCCTCGGAGAAACCGCCGCCGAAGCTGCCGAGGTCCTTCATGCCTTCCGCGCGGGTCCAGAGGAACGGCCGCGCCTCGCCCGACGGGATGGTCGCCGAGCCGGTGATGGCTCCGCTGTCATTGATCGCCCACGCCTTCGCGTCGAGTCCGCCCAGGGTCCCGAGGTCACGAGCGCCCTGCCCCGGACGCCAAAGGAACGCCCGGTCGTGGCCGTCGGGATCGCTGAATCCGGTCGGAAACACGTCGCCGACGACCTCGGTCGCGTTGTTGATGTCGTTCGCATCACCCTCGGCCGCAGCACCGCCCAGCGTCTGAATGTCCCGCATGCCCGTTGCCTGGGTCCAGAGGAATGGACGCTCCTTGCCCGCCGCGGTGCCCGAGAAGCCGACCGCCTGCCGCCGGTTGTTGATATCCCGGGGCACGCTGAGATCTCCGCCGAGCGTGCCCATGTCGCGAATGCCGGTCTCCGCGGTCCACACGAAGCCATGAACGTGAACGTCGTCGCCGGGGTGGAGGTTGCTGAATCCCACCGCATTGCCCAGATCATTCACCCCGAGTGCGACGCTGAAGCCGCCCCCCAGGGTCCCGAGGTCGCGGAGCCGATATCCCTGATCGGTGAGGAAAGCGTGAGTGGTGGGCTCGGCGAGGTCGGACTCGCCCGCGATCTGCCCGCGCTGGTTGATGTCGTGGGCCGCGGCGTAGGCGCCACCCAGGCCGCCGAGGTCCCGAATGGCGAAGGCCGACTTCATCGGCAGGTCGGTCACGGCGGCCTGCGTCACCCCGACCGCCTCGGGTGTGCTGCCCGCGTTCGGGGCGGCGGGTTCGTTCGTCGAGTCGCAGCCTGCCAGCACCGCGCATCCGACCAAATACCACATGATTCGGCGCATCGTACTCTCCCAGGTGTGGGCGGGGCCATTGGGGCGGCCGTCGTCCGAGACGGGTCGAGCCCGGCTGGCCGGCGCATGGGGCGCCGGCGGGGGTGTCGTGACAGGGGGGCCCTACCGGCTACGCGAGAAAGCCGTCGGGAAGGTGACATGCGGGTCGGTTGCCATCGCCGGGAGGGGCAGGCATCTTCGGAGGAGCAGGTTCCTCCGCGCCGAGACCGGATCCATCCTCGATGTCCCAGGCCGCTCCCGACCCCGCCAGTGAGAGGGGTGGCATCACCGAGCTGCTCCTCAGGCTCCGCCACGGCGACCTTGACGCCGAGGCCCGGCTGTACGAGCAGATCTATGCCGACCTTCGCGGGCTCGCCCACGCCCAGCTTCGACGCGAGCGGCCCGGTCACACCCTCGGCACCACGGGCCTGGTGCACGAGACCTATCTGCGGCTGGTGGACCAGACCCGGGTCGAATGGCGGGACCGGGGGCACTTCTTCGGCGCCGCGTCGCTGGCGATGCGCCGGATCCTGGTGGACTACGCCCGACGCAGCCAGACCGCCCGGCGAGGGGGCAAGCTGGACCACGTGCCGCTGGCCGAGGATGCACCGGCCGCGGCCCGCGGCGACGCGCTGCTCGCGCTGGACGAAGCGCTGGACCGGCTCGCCGAGCTGGACCGGCGGCTGAGCGAGGTGGTGGTGTGCCGGTACTTCGGCGGGCTCACGGCGGAGGAGACCGGGGAGGCACTCGGAATCACGGAGCGGACCGTGCAGCGCGACTGGGTCAAGGCGCGTGGCTGGCTGTACCAGGAGCTGAACGGGTGAGCGGGCCCGCGGGCGGCCGCGAGCCGGGGGCCGTCGGCGCGGCGGCGGCGCGACCGGAATCGGGCCCGGCGTGGCCGGAGATCTCCCGGGTGGTGGATCTCGCGCTCGGCGCTCGAGCCGTCGTCGCGTCCCGCGTGGCTCGACCGCACCTGCTCCGGCGATGCCGAGCTGCGCCGGGCGGTCGAGCGCCTGCTCGACGGCATAGCCGGGGCCGAGGGTGGGTTTCTCGACGGCGCCGCGGCCACGGATGCGGCGCCGCTCCTGTCCTGGGTCGCGCGGCAGGGCTTGGCGGCCGGCACCCGGTTCGGGTCGTACGAGATCCTCGAGCCGCTGGGCCGGGGCGGCATGGCCACGGTCTACCTGGCGCGGGACCACAAGCACCACCGGCGGGTAGCGGTGAAGGTCCTGCACCACGACATCGCCGCCGCCGTGGGCCGCGAGTGGTTTCTCCGCGAGATCGAGACCGCCGCCGCGCTGCATCACCCGCACATCCTGCCGCTCCACGATTCGGGCTCGGTGGACGGCCTGCTCTACTACGTCATGCCGCTGGTGGAGGGCGAGTCGCTGCGCCAACGGCTCACGCGCGAGGGGACGCTGCCGCTCGCGACCGCCTGCCGGGTCGTGCAGGAGGTGGCCGGCGCGCTCGACTACGCCCACCGGCAGGGGGTGGTGCACCGCGACATCAAGCCGGAGAACATCCTGCTCCAGGACGGACAGGCGATCGTCGCGGACTTCGGGATCGCCCGCGCGATCGCCACGGGCGTGGTCGAGGCCGGGACGGCGGACACGGTGCCCGCGATGGGCACGCCGGCGTACATGAGTCCGGAGCAGGCGAACGGCGCGTGGGCGATCGACGGCCGCACCGACGTGTACGCGCTCGGCTGCGTGCTGTACGAGATGCTGGAGGGCGCGCCGCCGTTCGGCGGGCCGACGATGGATGCGATCCTCGCCCGCCACGCGAGCGAGCCCGCACCGGCGCTGCGCCGAGGCGGAGAGGGCGAGGCGCGCGGGGTGGAGCGGACCATCCACCGCGCGCTCGAGAAGACGCCCGCGGACCGATTCGCCACCGCGGGCGAGCTCGCCACGGCGCTGGACGCGGCGGCCGCCCCCGGAAGCCCCGAGCCGCCGAGCACGCACCGGCGCCGGCGGGCGCTGCTCGGAGCGGCGGCCGTGCTCGGCGTAGCGGCGGCGGCGCTCGGGATCTCGGTCCGGTGGCCGCGGGATGCGCCGGCGCTGAGCCGGAATCGGGTCGCCATCCTGCCGTTTCAGATCTCCGGTGCGACGCGCGAGCTTGCGTGGCTGCGCGAGGGTCTGCCGGACCTGCTCGCGGTCAAGCTCTCCGGCGAGGGCGCGCTCCGAGCCTCGGAGCCGCGCGCCGTGCTGAGCGCGTGGCGTCGCACGGCTGGCCCGACGGACCGCGACCTTACCCCCGCCGAGCGGCTCGGTATCGGGCGCGAGCTCGGGGCCGGGCGGGTGCTCGATGGCGGCGTGGTAGGCACGCCGGCGCACCTGGTGCTGACGGCATCGCTGCATGCCACGGCCGGTGGCCGCGAGCTCGCGGAGGCGAGCGTGGATGGTCCCGTCGACAGCGTGCCCGTCATGGTGGACCGCCTGGCGGGACGGCTGCTGAGCCTGTCGGCCGGGGTCACCGCGTCGCAACTCGCTTCGCTCACGACCACGTCGCTGCCGGCGATCAGGGCCTATCTCGCGGGCCGCTCAGCGTTCCGGGCAGGCGAGCCGGACGAGGCCTTCAGGGCCTTCCGCGACGCGATGGACTTCGATTCAACCTTCGCACTGGCGGCCCTCGAGCTGTTGCACGCCTCCAGATGGGGTCGTGGCGGCGAGGAGGTCGCTCGCGCGAAACGGCTCGCAGTGGCCGGACGGAGCCGACTGAGCCCGGCCGACCGCGCCCTGCTGGACATCTGGACCGGCCCCTTCCCGTCCGGGCCGGAGCGGATCGAGCGCTTCCTGACGGTCGCGAGAGCCTACCCCGAGCGCCCGGAAGTCTGGTACGATCTCGGCGACCAGTATTTCCACAACGGCGCGCTGGTCGGGCTGGAGGAGCCGCTGCGGAGCGCCGCCGACGCCTTCGACCGTGGCTGGGCTCTCGACTCGGCGAGCGCGACGAACGGTTCGGGGGCCGAGTGGTCGCCCTTCTTCGCGGAGCCGCTCAGGCACATGGTGGAGATCGCCCAGATCAACGGTGACATCCCGAGGGTCCGCCGACTCGTGGCCCTCGGCCTTGCCGCCGATTCTACCGGGAAACGGGGGACGTATCTGCGCTGGCACCGGGCGGTCACGCTCGGAAGCGGGGCGCAGCGGGACTTCTGGGCCGACACGGCCAGGCTAGACGCCGACGCCGTTGGCGGAATCAGCGAGTTCATCCAATGGAGCGGCCTGGCGTCCGAGGACCTGCTCCGGGCGTCGAAGCTCGACACCCAGCGTATCGAGGGCCAGAATCCGGGCGCCATCGGCTCCGCCCACGCGTCGACGCTGCTCAACGGCGGCCGCCCGGGCGAGGCCTTCCGGCTCCTGCACACCAACGACACCTCGACCGGCGATCTCCGTGGCCGGATCTTCGATGCGCTCTACTGGGGACTGGACACCAACGCCGCTGCCGCAGCCGCGGATCGGCTCGCGCGGCACCTGCGTGTCGAGGTTCCTCGCGGGCAGCCCGGCCGGGACCAGCTCAAGGACGTGTGCGCCGTGGCCACCTGGAGGTCGGCCCACGGCGACTACGGCTCGTCCGACGCCGCGCTCGCTCGCCTGCGGAAGCCGGCGCTCGCCGGGCTCGACAGCACCGGCTCCATCGCCCTCGTGCAGTACGCGACGCTCTGCGCCACGCTGCTCGAGGCGCGCCGGGCGACCGCGCGGCACGCGCCCGACGCGCGCGCCAAGCTCCAGCAGGCCGACCTCGCGGCGCGGACCGACTTCCTGATGTACTCGCAGGCGGCAAACCTGGTGGTGGCCCGGCTGGCGGAGGCGCAGGGGGATCTCGTGTGGGCACTCCGGGCCGTTCGGAGAGGGTCCGGAGGCTTGGGCGCGTTCCCCTGGTATCGAGCCACGTTCCTGCGCGAGGAGGGCCGGTTGGCCGCCCTGGCCGGCGACACGGCCGGCGCCATTCGGGCGTACCGACACTACCTCGCGATTCGCCCCGACCCCGAGCCGGAGGCGGCGACCGAAGATGCGGCAGTGCGTGCGCGGCTCGCGGAGCTGGCCCACTGACGCGCGCACGCGGTCGCCACCACCCTGGCTGCCTCCGTGCAGGACTTCGGCCGGCTGATGGCGGCCGGCTATGCGAAGGTGAACGAGGAGCTGGCGGCGGCGGGCTATCCACGGCCCGTCCTTCTGCGGCAGCACCGCCTGATCTATGATCGCCTCTCCACCACGGGGCGCGGCTCGTTCGACAAGAAGTACCTGACCGAGATGGTGGCCCAGCAGAACGACGCGGTCCGGCTGTTCCAGCAGGAGGCCGACGGGGGACGGGTGGCGTCGCTCAAGCAGCTCGCGGCGGGGATGCTCGCGACCATGCAGCAGCACCTGGCCCTGGCAAACCAGACGGCGGGAGCGGTAGGGGCGGATGTGACTGGGACGGCCATCGGGGCGCGGTAGGTCGTAGCACGGCAGCGCCGGGGGGAATACGAACGGCCCGGAGCATGCCAGCTCCGGGCCGTTCGCCGCGTGGCCACTCGCTTCACTCCACCGGGGGGTGTCTCGCTCAGCTCTTCCCCGCCGTCGTCCGGGGCGACCGCCGCGCGGGCTTGCTCACGCTCGCCACCTCGGGCTGCCGGGCCCGCGCCTTCCGCTCGGCGGTGACGCCCGGATGGAGGATGACCTTGGTCCACCCCTTGTCCCGCGCGTCGAAGTGCTTGTACGCATCGGGCGCCGCGGCGAGCGGCAGCTCGTGCGACACCAGGAACGACGGCGCCGCCCGGTCATCGTGGATCAGGTCCCGCAGGTGCCGGTTGTACCGCTTCACGTCGGCCTGCCCGCTGCCGGCCTGAAGTCCCTTCTCGAAGAAGCTCGCGATGTCGAGCGCCAGCTCGCCTTCCTTCAGGAGCGGGTCGGGGCTCTTGGGGTCCTTGGTGAACACCCCGATGATCCCCAGGCCGCCGGTGGCGCGGACCGACTGGAACAGCTTGTTCAGGGTCATGTTGGGGTGCTCGTGGCCCTGGGGGTCGTGCGCCTGCCAGCCCACGCACTCGCACCCGCGGTCGGCGCCGAGCCCGTGGGTCAGCTCCATGACGGCCTCGACCGGGTCGTCCTTCGAGTCGTCGATCGGGATCGCACCGATCGACTCCGCCAGCTTGAGCCGGTCGGGGTGGCGGTCCACGATGTAGACCTGGGCCGCGCCCTTCACGATGGCCGAATAGGCCGCCATGAGCCCGACCGGGCCGCAGCCGTAGACCACGACGGTCTCGCCCGGCTTCACCCCGGCCAGCTCGGTCGCGTGCCAGCCGGTGGGCCAGATGTCGGCCAGCATCACGTAGTCGGTCTCCTTCTCCTCGGCGTCGTCGTGGAGCCGAAGACAGTTGAAGTCGCCGTAAGGGACCGTAAGCAGCTCGGCCTGTCCGCCGCGGTAGGGGCCCATCCTGGAATATCCGTAGGCCGCGCCGGCGACCTTGGGGTCGGGATTCATGGACAGGCAGAACCCCGTGTAGCCCCGTTCGCAGTTGCGGCAGTAGCCGCAGGCCACGTTGAAGGGTATGCAGACCCAGTCGCCCTTCTTGATCCGCTTGACCCCGCTGCCGACCTCGATCACCTGCCCCAGGTTCTCGTGGCCGATGACCATCCCCGGCTCGAGGTCGGTGCGGCCCTCGTACATATGGAGGTCGGAGCCGCAGATGTTGGTGGAGGTGATCCGGACGAGCACGTCGGTGGGCCAATCGATCTTCGCATCGGGGACGTCTTCCACGCGCACATCGCGTGGACCCCGGTAGACTACGCCTTTCATGTGTTCACTCCCATGGCTCGAGTAAGCCTCGCAGCACGAGGGAGTAGCGTAGCCCGCGGTACCCTTCGTTTCGGTGTCGTGTATCACGGCCTCCGGCGCGCCCCGGAGGGTTGCTGCCGTGCGAACCCGCGCTATCCTGCAAGTTGGGGGTGCGCTCCGATTGGAGCGCTCCGGACGGCACCAGCAATCAGGAAACGGAGTCGAATATGGCAAGAGTTCTCATGATCCTCACATCCCACGACCGGCTGGGCGACACTGGCAAGCCCACCGGTTTCTGGCTGGAAGAGTTCGCGGCACCCTATTACGTCCTCAAGGACGCGGGAGCCGATATCACGCTCGCGTCGCCCAAGGGGGGCCAGCCCCCGATCGATCCCCAGAGCGACGATCCTAAGGCCCAGACGCCGGCGATGCAGCGATTCCGGAAGGATCCCGACGCCCAGCGCGCGCTGGCGAGCACGGCCAGGCTCTCGACCGTCGCCACGGGCGATTACGACGCGGTGTTCTATCCGGGCGGCCACGGACCGCTGTGGGATCTGGCGGAGGACCGGGATTCGATCGGCCTGATCGAGCGGCTGTACGCCGAGGGGAAGCCGGTGGCCGCGGTGTGCCATGGCCCAGGGGTGCTGCGCCGGGCCAAAGCGGCCGACGGGACGGCGCTGGTCAAGGGGAAGAACGTGACGGGGTTCGCCAACACCGAGGAGGCCGCGGTCGGGCTCACCAACGTGGTGCCGTTCCTGGTGGAGGACGCGCTCAAGGCCGGCGGCGGGAGGTACTCCAAGGCGGCGGACTGGGCGGATTATTCCGTGGCGGACGGGAACCTGATCACCGGGCAGAATCCGGCGTCGTCGGAATCCACGGCCATGGCGCTGCTCAAGCAGCTGGAGGGCAGGCTCAGCATGGCTGGAGGCGGCGGCGCCCGGCGGCGATAGCCGGGGTGGGATGAGTGAGAAGGGACGCGAGGGGTCATCCCGAGCGCAAGCGAGGGACCTTGCCGGGCCGAGCTCGAGCGATTTCCTGGCAAGGTCCCTCGCTGCGCTCGGGATGACTGTCCATGGTCAGCAGGACCCGACGCTCACGACGGTGGGGGGGGTCAGCTCACACGATGACTCGCTTTGCCCGGACCACCCCGCGCTTGCTCCGCTTCCCTTCCACCACGATCACGCTTCCTTCCGAAAGCTTCGCCACGGCGGCATGCGCAAGCGGCTCACCCTCGGGCGTGACGAGGCTGGCGTCGCGGTCGATGCGCACGGCGACGGGCTTGGACTCCCCGGTGTCCTTGTCCGGCGTCGCGCCGGCGACGATCCAGCCTGCCTCGCGCTCCGGATTCGGGCCGACCGCGACCACCGTAATCCTCCGTCCCTGCTCGAGCAGCGCGTCGACCGGCTCAGCCGGTTGTCCGCCTTCCGATCCAGGCGCGTCGGCCATAATGCCGCCGTCCGGCTCGCTGGCCTTCCCGGCTCCGCCCTCGAACAGCGCGCCGTCGTAGGAGCGCGGAATGGCCATGCGCACCGCCCGCGGCATCGCGTCGAACCGGTAGGTCACCAGCGCAGCATCTCCATCCTCCGCCTCGCCGAGTGCCGCTCGATCCGGCCGCGCCAGATAGTCCTTGAGCTTCACCCGGCTGCCGTCGAGCTGCAGGCCGACGGCGGCGGGCGCAGTGATCCAGAAGCGTCGGCCGCGAAAATATTCAGATCGCCCGTGAGCCGGCTCGCGATGTAGGAGCGCCGAGAGGACCTGCTCGATGGTGGACAGCGGATCTCCCGCGGTAATGATGCCGACATCCAGCAGCCCGTCATCGATGCGGGCGTCCCCGGTCACCTCGGCGATGTTGCCGTACCTGCGAGTGTTGCCGACGACGACCTGGAGCACCTCGCCCTTCCAGAGCAGGGCCCTCTTCCCACCCGCGGCCGAGCCCGCGATCTCGATCGGGAAGGCATGCTGGAAGGGCAGCTCCTTCGCCGCCGCGAGCGCGACGGCCGCCTGACCGATCCGCTCCTTGAGCGGCGCGGAGACCCGGCGCATGACCGCGGCATCGACGCCCAGGCCCGCCATGAGGAGGAAATGATGCCGGCCGCCGGACGGCGGGCGCGGCTTCCCCGGCGGTTCGTTCTTCGTGAACGGGAGGTGAAGCGCATCCACCCCGACGTGCCCCAGGTCGACCTTGCGTCCCTCACTGTCGACCAGGAGGAGCGAGGCCTTGACGGGGTGGTCCGGCAGCCCGATCTCGTGCGCCCATACATTGGCGGTCCCGCCGGGAATGAGGCCCACGACGCTCCGCCGGCGCTTGGCGGCCACGACGCCGTTGACGATCTGATTGAGCGTGCCGTCTCCCCCGTAGCCGATCACGAGGTCGTAGCCCGCGTCGGCCGCCTCCCCGGCCAGCGCCATCGTGTGCCCGGCGAATTCCTTGAGGGCGGTGTCGGTCTTCCAGCCCGCCGCGGAGAACACGGCCAGCACGTCGGCGAGCCGGGCGACGTTCTTGCCCTGCCGGGGACTGATGATCAGCACGGCCGACTTGGCTTTCATTGCTGGCCCGACCCTTTGGCGGCCGTCATGGGGAGGGAGCACCGTGCGGGATCCGCCGCGCGACTTCGAGGCCCGTGATGCACGCCGCCAGCCACACCGCGCCGGCCGCGTATCCACCGAGGACGTCGCTGACGTAGTGCACGCCGAGGTACATCCGGCTCAGGCCGATGAGGAGGACGAGCAGCACGCCCGCCACGACGATCGCCATCCGCGGGCGGCGGCCCTTCGCGTCCCGCACCAGCAGGTACGCCAGCATGCCGTACGCGATCAGCGATCCCATCGCGTGCCCGCTCGGGAAGCTCCATCCTCGCGCCGTCAGCAGCGGCACGTCCCAGGTGGGTCGGGTTCGGTGGAACACCCGCTTGAGCGCGAGGTCGAGCAGGCCGCCGCCCGCGACCGCCGCGATCCACCCACCGGCCAGCAGCGGCCGCCGGCGCACGAGGAGAACGGCGATGAGCCCGAGGCCCCAGGCGGCGACGAAGCCCGGCGAGCCGAGGAAGCTCACGCCCTTGGCGACCGCGACGCCGGTCGGGGTCGCGTGCCGGTAGAACGCGCTCGCGATCGTGCGGTCGACCTGCGTGATGGGATCGTGGTGGACGACGTCTTCCGAGATGCCCCCGAACAGCCACAGCGCGCCGAGGCTCAACAGCAGGCCGATGGTCAGGTGGAGGCCCAGGTACTCGCCGGCCGCGAACCGCCGCGCCACGAACGACCACGCCGCCGGGTGGCGCTGGCGCAGGCCTCGAATGAACGGTGAGGCGCCGACGCGGCGGATCAGCCGCGAGACCCACCCGCGGACCCCGGCGGCGTTCCGCACCACCCAGCCGCCCGCGAGGACCAGCCCGACGAGGAGTGCCGCGAGCAGCGCGACGAGCGCGCCGGCCTGTCCGATGGCATACCCGACCTGCGGCAGTTGGCGGCCAAAGAAGTAGCCCAGACCGCCGAACAGCAGCGACCAGCAGATCCCGCCGGCAACGTTGAAGGCCGAGAACCGCCCGTAGGGCATCCGGGTCACGCCGGCCAGGAGCGCGGCGAGCATGCGCAACAGCGACACGAAGCGGCCGAGGAAGACGGTCTTGCCGCCATGGCGCCTGAAGAACCCGCGGGCCCGCTCGAGCCTGGCGTCGTCGACGCGGAGCAGCTTCCCGTATCGCCGGATCAGGGCCAGCCCGCCGGTCCGCCCGATCCAATAGGCCCCGGCGTCGCCCAGCACGGCGCCGACCGCGGCCGCGGCAATGACGCCCACGATCGAAAGGTGGCCGGTGGCGGCATAGGCCGAGGCGGTGAGGAGCGCCGTCTCTCCGGGCAGGGGCATGCCCAGACTCTCGAGCGCCACGAGCAGCAGGACGGTGGCGTACCCGTAGGTGTCGAGCAGGTGCCGGATCATGGCAGTATCATTGGCGGGTCAGCGATCCCGGATGGTCGAACCGGACATCATGCACCTGGCGCACGTCGGAACCGTCGTCCTCGCCGCCTTTCTCGCCTCGATCGTCGAGTTCGTGGAGGCGCTCACGATCGTGCTCGCCGTCGGCACGGTCCGAGGCTGGCGCCCGGCGCTCATGGGCGCCGCTGCGGGCACGGCGTTCCTGGCGCTCCTGGTCCCCGCATTTGGCCCCGCGCTCGCCCGGGTGCCGATCGCCATCCTCCAGCTCGTCATCGGTATCCTCCTGCTGCTCTTCGGCATGCGCTGGCTCAGGAAAGCGATCCTGCGCTCGGCCGGCGTGATCGGGCTGCACGACGAGGCCGCGATCTTCGAACAGGAGCGGGCGGCGCTCCAGGCGGGCATCGGCGCTTCCGGGCGATCGGGCGTGGACGGCGTGGCCGTCGCTACGGCGTTCAAGGCCGTCACGCTCGAAGGGCTCGAGGTCATCTTCATCGTCATCGCGGCCGGCGCGGGCGGCATGCTCCTGCCCGCGAGCCTGGGCGCGGCGGCCGCGGGGGCATTGGTCATTCTGGCCGGCCTCGCCCTGCACCGCCCCCTCGCCCGGGTGCCGGAGAATACCCTCAAGTTCGGCGTCGGCCTGCTGCTCTCAGCATTCGGGGTCTTCTGGATCGGCGAGGGGCTGGGGTTCCCGTGGCCGGGCGAGGATCTCTCGCTCTTCGCCCTCCTGGCCGGCTTTCTCGCCGTGTCGGTGCTGGGCGTCGCCGTGGCCAGACGAGGGGCGGCGCCCGCCGCGACTTGCCTGGGAAGGCTAACTCCATGAGAGCGGTCCTCGCAGCGGGACGCCAGGTCTGGGGGCTCTTCGTCGAAGATGCGAGCTTCACGGCGGGCATTCTCGGGTGCGTCGCCTTGGCGATCTTCGTCCTGCCCCATACCGGTCTCCGCCCCGCCTGGCGTGGGCCGGCTCTGTTCCTGGGCCTCGGCGCCATCCTGCTGGAGAATGTTCGGCGCAGCGCGCGGGGGTGAGGCGAGCGCGACCACCCCCGACGGCTGCCGGAGTCCACCTCGACCGCGATCGCCGAGTCCACCCGAGCCGCCGGTGGACCCGGCCGCCTACGCCGCTTGGTGACCTGCATCGCCGCGCCGGGGTGCCGATCCCCCTAACATCCGACGGCTCGGTGACCTGAACCATTGGCGAAGCGATTCTGCGAGGGAGGGTGCCATGCTGCAGCGGCAAGACCCGGAGTGGGTGATCTGGCCGATCGCCTGGAGCGCTGTCTGGGTGGGCGCGCTGACGGCGCTGGCCGTCGGGCTTCTGATCGGGCTGGTGGGCCTCGCGCTCGGGGCCAACGAGGCGGCCCAGTACGTCGACTGGAAGAAGCTGCACCTCATCGGTCTTATCTTCTCGGTGGGCGGCGCCTTCTTCGGGTACGTGGCCGGCGGGTGGGCGGCGGCGCGGATTGCCGGGCGGATCCGGTCCGAGCCGGCGATCCTGCACGGCGCCATCGTCTGGCTGGTGACCATTCCCATGCTGCTCCTCCTGGGCGCCATGGGGGGCGCGGGCCATGTCGGCGGCTGGTACGGCGGCCTTTCGGCCGTCGCCCAGGGGGCGGCGCCGCTGTCCGACTCGGACATGGCGGTCGCCGTGCGCAACAACGCGCTGGCGACGGCCGTGGCGTTGCTGATCGGCCTGATCGGGGCCGTGCTGGGCGGCTGGATGGCGTCCGGCGAGCCGATGACGTTCACGCATTACCGCACGCGCGACCGCGCGGCCGCGGCCTGACGAACCTGCGCGCGGAAAGGAGCCACCGGTGGCGCTCATACTACTCTGGCTGCTCGGGGTGCCGGGCGTGATCCTCCTGCTGCTGTTTCTGCTGGGGGTGGGGCACTAGATCAGACGAAGCGGGCCCGGCCGAATGGCCGGGCCCATTTCGCGGGCTGCCGGCCTCGTGTGGAAGGGGCAAGCTCGGTGGCTATCCTGAGCGCGTCGTCCACCGGGAGCTCCGCTCGCGGCGGAGCCGTCGCGGAGCGACTCGCCCTCGGTGTGGGGCCGCTGGCCCAATCGTGTTCGAGGGACCAGATTGAAGATGCACTCCTTCGATCGAGCCAGTGACCGCTCCGCCCGAATTCCTGTCCGACTTTCTGCGTGACCGCTACGCGCTCGAGCGCGAGCTGGGCCGTGGCGGCATGGCGACGGTCTATCTCGCCAACGACCAGCGGCACGGGCGGCCCGTCGCGCTCAAGGTGCTGCGGCCCGACCTCGCCGCGGTGCTCGGCGCCGAGCGCTTCCTGCGTGAGATCCACATCGCCGCGCGGCTCCAGCACCCGCACATCCTGACGCTGATCGATTCGGGGGAGGTGCCCGCCGCCCCCGGCCGCGATCGCGGCACGCTGTTCTACGTGATGCCGTACGTGGATGGAGAGACCCTGCGCCAACGGCTCCAGCGGGAGGGACGCCTCCCGGTGGGCGACACGGTCCGGGTGCTGCAGGAAGTCCTCGACGCCCTGGCCTACGCGCACCGGTGCGGCATCGTCCACCGGGACATCAAGCCCGAAAATATCATGCTGACGGGGAATCCCACCCTCGGTGGCGCGACGGGCCGCGGCCACGCGCTGGTGATGGACTTCGGCGTGGCCAAGGCGGCGACGGCCGCCGCCGCCGACGCCGCGAAGGCGGGCGACACCCTCACGACTCTCGGGCTCGCCATCGGTACCCCGACGTACATGCCCCCCGAGCAGGCCGCGGGGCAGCGCGAGGTGGACGGCCGGAGCGACCTCTATGCGGTGGGCGTGATGGCCTACGAGATGCTGACCGGCGCGCCGCCGTTCACCGGACCGACGCCCCAGGCGGTGCTGGCGGCGCAGATCACGCAGGCTCCGGCTCCGCTCGCCGCCGTCCGGCCCGGCCTTCCCGTCCCGCTCGCCGAGGCGATCATGCGGTGCCTCGCGAAGGAGCCGGAGCAGCGCCCGGGCTCGGCCGAAGAGCTGCTGTCGGCGATCGAGCCCTTCGCCACGCCCGGCGGCGGCACGACGCCGGCCGGGGTGACGCCGGCGCCTCACCGCGCGCGACGTGGGGGCGTGCTCGTCGCCCTCGGCGTGCTGGTCCTCGCGCTCGGCGCCGCGCTCTGGTGGGGGCCCGGGCGACGGATCCGCGAGCGCCGGTGGGCGCGCGAGCAAGCCTTACCACAAGTTCTGGCGCTGGCGGAAGCGGGGAGCTGGGAGCCGGCCTACCAGCTCGCCCGGCGGGTCGATCGCATTCTGCCGGGCGACTCGCTCTTCAACGCGCTCCGCCCCCGCTTCGCGCGCCGGATCACCATCCACACCAGACCGGCCAACGCGGCGGTCTGGCGGAAGGACTACGCGGGGCCGGACTCGACCTGGGTCCTGCTCGGCCGCACGCCGCTCGACAGCGCGCTCGTCGCCATCGCCGGGGGCGGCGGCGGATTCCTCAACGCCAACCGCCTGCGAATCGAGGCGCCGGGGTATCGGACCCTGGAGCTGGTGGGGCTTCCGTTCCAGGACTCGGTGGTCCCGCTCGACCGGGACGATGCTCTCCCGCGTGAGATGGTGCGGATCGAGGGCGGCGAGCTCGGGGTCCGAATACCCCGGCTTCGAGCACATCAAGCCGGTCCGCCTGGGCGACTATCTGATGGACCGCCTCGAGGTGACCAACCGGGACTACAAGCGTTTCGTGGACAGCGGCGGCTATCGCCGGCGCGAGTTCTGGGAGCCCCCGTTCCTCAAGGATGGACGAGCGCTGTCCTGGGAGCAGGCGATGCGGCTCATGACCGACCGCACCGGCCGTCCCGGCCCGTCCACCTGGGAAGCCGGGGAGTACCTGCGGGACCAGGCGGACTACCCGGTCGGCGGAGTGAGCTGGTACGAGGCGGCGGCGTTCGCCCGGTTCGCGGGCAAGGCGCTGCCATCGGTGGTCCACTGGAACCATGCCGCCGGCGTGTACCACAGCGCCTCGATCGTACCGTTCAGCAATTTCTCGGGCCGCGGCCCGGCTCCGGTCGGCAGCAGCCGGGCCGTCAGCCAGTTCGGCACGCTCGACATGGCGGGCAACGTGCGTGAGTGGTGCCTCAACCCCATCGGCGACCAGCGCTTCATCCTGGGCGGCGGATGGAACGACGCGCCGTATCAGTTCAACGACGCCTACAGCCAGCCGCCGTTCGACCGCTCAGCGACGAACGGGATCCGGCTGGTGCGGTACCTGAGCGACTCCAACCTCGCGCCGTCCGCGGGCCCGCTCCGCCGCGCGTTCCGCGATTTCGAGAAGGAGCGCCCGGTCTCGGACGCCGAGTTCGCCGTCTATCGCCGGATGTACGACTACGACCGGACGCCGCTCGACGCGAAGGTGCTGGAGCGGGTGGATGAAGGCGACTGGATCCGGGAGCTCGCGCGGATGAGCGCCGCGTACGGGGGCGACAGCCTGCTGGTGTACCTCTATCTGCCGAAGCGCGGGACACGCCCCTTCCCCACCGTGGTCTACTACCCGGGCTCGAACGTCATCCGGTCACCCGCGCCCGACAACCTGCAGGCGCGGATGTTCGACTTCATCGTCAAGAGCGGGCGCGCCGTGCTGTTGCCGGTCTACAAGGGCACCTACCAGCGCGGCGACTCGCTGGCGACGGATGTGCCCGACAGCTCGAACTTCTACCGGGACCACGTCATCATGTGGGCCAAGGATCTCCGGCGGGCGGTGGATTACGCGGAGACTCGCCCCGAGCTCACCACCGAGCGGCTGGCGTACTATGGCCTGAGCTGGGGCGGGGCGATGGGCGGCCTCATGCCCGCGGTCGAGCCGAGGATCAAGGCGAGCGTGCTGGTGGTCGCGGGGCTCAACTTCGATCGGACGCGGCCGGAGGTGGACCCGGTCAACTTCCTCCCCCGGATCAAGATCCCGACCCTGATGCTGAACGGCCGCTACGACTTCTTCTTTCCGATCGAGACTGCGCAGAAGCCGATGCTGCGGCTGCTCGGCACACCGGCGGAGCAGAAGCGCCAGGTGGTGGAGGACGGGAGCCACTACGTACCGCGGACGCGGCTCATCCAGGAGACGCTGGCGTGGCTGGATCGGTATCAGCCGCTGGCGGCGGGGCCGTGACCGCCGCCAGGAGTCCCGCAGCGAAATGAGATCGCGAAGAAGCGCCAGAGGGCGTGCCGGTCCCCGGCGGACCGGTGCACCGGCTGCCCTGGCACTGCGGAGGCGGTGCGGTTCGCCTAACGTGCGGTATCGGTGACGCTGGTATCGGTCGCGCCGCCGGTTCGAGTCGACTTCCGAGTGGTGTCCACCCGGGTGGGTTTGTCTCCCCGCTTGACCGTCGTATCCACCTTGACGGTGGTGTCGTGGGTCACGAGGGCGGTGTCCTGGGTCTGTCGGGTCGTGACGACGGTATCGGTCGCTCCGCGAGCCTCGCCCGTCTCATGACCACGCTTGTTGCAGCCAACCAGCATCGTGATGCCGAGGGCCGCCGCTGCCGTCATGCGCATGTCATCTCCTGGTTTATCTCCGGGCACTCTCCGCCGGCGTGATGGCCTCCGGCGAGGGAACCACGGGATGATGCCCCGCCGGCGGGCGGGCGGCGGTGACTGGACTCCCGAATGGGCGGTGAGGCCCCGCCGGGGGGAAGCGCCTGACTCCAGGCAGCCTTGCGGCGGCCGTCGGCCCTCCCCACTAGGAGGCGGTTCGGTGTGCTCGTCAGCCTGATGAGGTGGGGAGCGCGCGCCTGTGATCTTTCCCGCGTGGGCACGCTGGGGTGTGGTCGGCACCTGCGGGTATTTCGCCGCATTGTCGCGTACCGTCCGCAGCTCGTCCCTGTCATGGAATCGAACGCCGAGCGCGAGCGGCGGCAGCAGGCCCGGCCGACCCGGGGCGGTCAAATTGGGGGGAGACGCTCGTAACTGGTTGTCAGCGGTCATCAAGCGGCTCCCTATCTCGCAACTATGACCCCTGCTCCGCGTCGCTCGAGGACGAATGCAGCATTTCGCATCTGTCGAGGTCCGAGACTTGCGGCTTCAGAAGGCCGTCCGCCGCCCGCGGTGGACGCAGACATCGACGTCACCCGATAAGAGCACACCCGGAGCGATCCGGGGCCGCAAAACCAGAGGTCTCACCGAACCTGGGTGAGATAGCTCGGTGCCGAAGGTGTACGATCACGCGCATTCGATGAGCGCGGTGCTCGGCCTCGGCCCCTCGGAGGAGCACCGCGCCCTTGTATTTGGGTGCGACGACCGGCAGCGGGCTGCCGGCGGCTCCTCCCGGCGGCAGAACCCGCAGGTGAGAGGCACCCCATGACTCGCAAGACGACGATGCGGTTGCTGGCGCTCGTGAGCGGGTTCACCCTGCTCGCGTGCTCCGACGCTCGCACGCCGGCCGAGCCCTCGAACGGCTCCAGCCCGCAGTTCAGCGTGGCGAGTGACGCGGCACATGCACGTCACGAGGCGCTCAAGCATGAGCTCGAGGAGCGCCGGGCATACTTCAAGGCACAGAAGGACGCCAACAAGGACGAGCTGCAGGCGGCGAGGGAGGAGTGGAAGACGTGGAAGCGGGACTGGAAGGAGCAGTACAGGCTCGAGCAGGACGCGTGGAAGCGCGCGCATCCGGGGGAGAAGGGCGGCCCGGAGGTTCAGCTCCTGCGCTGCGAGCCGCAGCCCTATGATGCGGACGTGGCGATCATCGGGCCGAACGGCGGCACGCTCCACGCGGGCCCGCATGAGCTGGTCATCCCGAAGGGCGCGCTCGACCACGAGGAACTGATCACGGCCGAAGCGCCGACCACGTCGCTCGTGAACGTGCAGTTCGGGCCGGAAGGGCTTCAGTTCTTGGAACCGGCGCAGCTCACGCTCTCATACAAGGGCTGCGTTCGCCCGACCAGCGCCGAGTTCCTCATCGCGTACCTGGACCACGGCAATCGGATCCTCGAGCTCCTGAGCTCGACGGACCAGAAAATCGATGACAAGGTCGAGGCGGACATCGACCACTTCTCGCGGTACGCGATCGCCTACTGATCGGATGGGCGGTCGCAGGGGGCGGCCGGGTGACCGCCCCCGAAAGTGAGGCCGGATGGACATGGAACCCCAAGGACCGCAGGCGGCGCCCGAGAGCGCCGCCGCCCGGCTGGAGATAGCCCAGCAGCAGGAGCGGGCGGGCAATGTGGGGGCGGCAGTGCCGGCCTACGAATCGGCATGCGCCCTGGCAGAGGCGGCGGGTGACCGGGCCACGCTATCGACGGGGCTGCGCCACCTCGCGCTGCTCCACCATCAACGCGGCGCGTCGGCCCGAGCCGGAGAGCTCGGGCGGCGCGCCTACGACGTCGCACTCGCCGCCGGTGAGCGTGAGCTCGCCGCTCATGCCCTCAACGTCCGCGCCGCGTTCGCGCTCGAAGCGGGTGACCTGCCGGGCGCACGGCGCATCTTTGACGGTGCGCTCGCGCTCGCGAGCGGCAGCGCCGCGCTCCGCGCGCGCATCGAGCAGAACCTTGGGATCATCGCGACGGTCCAGGGCGACCACGAGCGGGCGCTGGCCCATTACGCCCGGAGCCTGGAAGCCTACGTCGCCCAGGGCGACGAGCGCGGCATTGCACTCGCCTACCACAACCTCGGCATGATCAATGCCGATCGCGAGCGCTGGGAGGAAGCCGAGGCCTGCTTCCGGAGCGCATTCGCCGGCGCCGAACGGGCCGGCGACATCCACCTCCAGGGTCTGTGCCTGCTCAACCATTCCGAGGTGCACCTCGCCCGGCGGCAGCACGACCGGGCGCGGGGCGACGTGGAGCGTGCACTCAGCATCTTCGACCAGCTCGAGTCCCGTATCGACAAAGTTGACGCGTACCGCGTGCTCGGCACCGTCCACCGCGTCACGGGTCGACTTGAAGCGGCCGAGGCCCACCTGCTCCAGGCCTGCGGCCTCGCCGTCGAGGTGCAGTCCGTGCTCGGCGGTGCCGAAGCGAACCGCGAGCTCGCACTTCTCTATCAGCAGCTCGGCCGCAACATGGACGCGCTCGGCGTGCTCAACACCTCCTACCAGCTGTTCCGCCGGCTCGAGGCGCGGACTGAGCTGGTGGACGTGGGCCGGAAGATCGCCAATCTCGAGGGCACGTACCTGCGGGTCGTGCACGAGTGGGGGCAGTCGCTCGAATCGGCTGACAGCTACACTCATGGACACTGCGGGCGCGTGGCGGAATACGGCCTGGCGGTCGGCGGCGCGCTTGGACTCGATGCGGGGCAGCTCACCACCCTCCGACTCGGCGCATACCTCCACGATCTCGGCAAGGTCCGGATCCCACAGGAAATCCTCAACAAGCCAGGCAAGCTCACCCCGGAGGAATTCGCCATCGTCAAGATGCACCCTATCTGGGGGCTCGAGATGCTGGCCGAGGTGGATTTTCCCTGGGACCTGAAGCCGGTCATCCGGTGGCATCATGAGAAGTATGACGGAAGCGGCTACCCTGATGGTCTGAGGGGTGACGAGATCCCCGTGGCCGCCCAGATCATCTGCGTTGTAGACGTCTACGACGCGCTCACCACAACGCGGAGCTACAAGCCAGCATTCACACCTGCCGAGGCGCTCGAGCGAATGGCCGAGGTGCCGCACTGGTGGCGTCCGGAAGTGTACCACGCGTTCCTGGAGGCGGTCGGCCGGCCGGAGGTCCGTCGGCGCGAGAACGCCCGGGCGATCTCGGACGAAACGCTGGGCGAAGCGGCAGCTTGAGTCTCAGCCAGCGTCGCGCCCCGGCGGCGCGGATTACGCCTTCAGCACGTCCGTCAGTCCATCCCCCACGGGCAGTCTGATAACAACGGGGCCTACGCGACGCTCGCGGCTGCTCTCGCTATCGACCTCTCCAGCTGACGCGAGACGGCGTGCGGCTGGGTCTTTCTTTCCGCCAGGCTTAGGGGCGCGGAGGTGGGTCCCGCGCCCCCGTCGGGCACCGTAAGTGCTTGAGCGCCTGATGAGGAAGCGGGAAATTGGACGACGTACCGCTTGGGGTGCTGGCGCCTAGCGCCTGAGTTGTGAGAGAGTCGATGAGAAGCGCGGGCGTAGCAGGGCAGCCGCCGGCCCCGAGTTGGCCGTACGTATCGCGCGGTCGATCCAGCGCCACGCATACGTACCCGCGCAGCCCGCCCTTCAATGCACGCCGAGGTCCAGATCGTCCTTCAGTAGTCCCCGACTGACGAGAGACCCAAGCCAAGCCGCATCATGGGAGTTCACCAGCACGATGTGCTGTCTTTGGGTAAGGCCGGAGAGCCAATCCAGCTGCTCTTGCAGAGCGGCTCGGTCTTCGCGCATTTCGCGGCTCACCCCCGCAACAGCCGGGTGCCGTGAGGAGGGAGCGGCGCCGGCCAGCGGCGCCAGGGTGGCAAGGGTCGGCTCCGTCGATGTTGTGACGGAGCCGAGCTCTTGCGTGTGAGCCTACGATGACGCCCGCGAGCCCGAGCAGGGGCGTTGGCGCGCAAGAGTACTGATCGGTGGTCCGTTCACCAACCGCTCGAAGCGCGGGTTGCCCCGGAGCGGCGTGAAGTTGGGGTCGATCTTGGGCCAGCCGGGCGACGGGCACTCAGAACATTTCGATGTCCAAGAAGGCCACGCCGATATGGACCGCGCGGCCGTCAACTATGAGCCAGACGTAGTCTGACGGCGGATCCCCGCTCATCTCGCCCGGTGGCTCAACCACATCGTACCACAGGTCCGACTCCAGACCCAATATTTGCTCAGCCCGATCCCGCTTCAGGCGCGCTCGCCCGATCACCGGCGACGACATGTTGAGCTCCTCTTCGCCTCGCTCGTCACGAGCCCCTGATTCGCCATATGGTCGCCCGACTGTGGCGAGTGAGTGTCTTTGGGCCGTGACGGCGCCAAGCGGCAGGTCAGCTCAGCCGGAATGGACCCGAGTCGCGGCGAACAACTCGTGCAGGCTCTCAGAATTCGATCATGACCTTGATCGCGTCACGTGCGTCCATTGCCCGGTAGCCATCCGGCACCCCGTCGAGGTTCGTGACGCGGTCGAAGACCCGACCCGGGGTGATCCGGCCCTCGAGCACGTCCGGCATCAGCTCCTCGATGTAGGCGCGTGCCGGAGCCGGGCCTCCGGCGATCGTGACGTTCTTGAAGAACGTCGGCAAGGCCTCAGGGACCGACGCGTCCTGCGGCACGCCGACACGGCCGACCGCGCCGCCCGGCCGGGCGATGCTGAGCGCGGTGACGGTCGCCTGCCCGAGGCCCACGCACTCGAGGACGGAGTGGGCCCCGAGGCCACCGGTGAGATCGCGCACACGCTGGATCGCTTCCTCGCCCCGTTCGCTGACGATGTCCGTCGCCCCGAAATCTCTGGCGAGCGCGATCCGTTCGGGATGACGCCCCAGCATGATGATCTGCTCAGCGCCCAGCCGGCGCGCGGCGATCACGCCGCACAAACCCACCGCGCCGTCGCCCACGACGGCCACAGTCTTGCCGGGCCCGACCTTCGCCGCGCGGGCAGCGTGGTGCCCGGTTCCCATGACGTCGGAAAGCGTGAGCAGCGACGGCATCAGCGCGTCGTCCTGCTCCACCGGCAGCACGACGAGTGTCCCATCCGCCTGCGGCACCCGCACCGCCTCACCCTGGCCGCCGTCGAGGTCGCCGCCCCACCACCCGCCGTGGAGGCACGACGTCTGCAGCCCCTCGTGACAGAAGACGCAGGTCCCGTCGGACCAGGCGAACGGAGCGACGACGAGGTCGCCCGGCTTGATGGTGCGGACCTCACGGCCAACCGCCTCGATGACGCCGATGAACTCGTGGCCCATGCGCCGGCCCTTCTCGCTCGGCTCCATCGACTGGTAGGGCCAGAGATCACTGCCGCAGATGCAGCCCCGGGTGACGGTGAGGAGCGCATCGGTCGGCTCGATGATCCGGGCGTCGGGGACGCTCTCGACCCGAACGTCGCGGGCGCCGTACATGACAGTTGCTCGCATGCTGAAACTACCTCTCGTTCACGCGGCTGACGTACGCTGGTGCCGATTACTTGCCAGGCGCGGCCGCTCACGCCGGCGCGAGCTCGCCGTACCAGTAGGCAGCGGTCACTCCAGCATCCATGAGGAAGTCGCTGCCGGTGATGAACCCACCGTCCGGGCCCATGAGCAGGCCAACCGTGCCCACCGCCCGTCCGTTCCCTTTCCGAGCGCCTGCTTCAGTCCGGGATGGTCTTGGTATAGCGCTTCGTGTCGATAGCCTCGGGATCGGGCCCGCCCCGCACACCCGTGTCCAGCGCGTCGATGGCCGCGACCTCCTCGGCCGTCAGCGCGAAGTCGAAGATCCCGATGTTCTCCGCGATGCGGGCGGGCCTCACCGACTTGGGAATCGCCGAGAATCCGTGCTCGATGTGCCACCGCAGCACGACCTGCGCCGGGGTCTTGCCGTACTGCTTCGCCAGCGCGACGACGACGGGATGCGTGAGCGCGTTCTTCGCCGCCTTCGGGTCCTGCGCGCCGTACACGTTCACGCCGCCGAGCGGCGACCAGGCCTGGGTCACGATGCCGAGCCGCGCGTGGACCGCGCGCAGCTCCCGCTGGGTGAAGAACGGGTGCAGTTCGACCTGGTTCAGGGCCGGCACCACCTCGGTGCGCGCGCGGAGCTCCTCCAGATGCTTGGGGCTGAAGTTGGAGACACCGATCGCGCGCACGCGCCCGTCGGCGAGCAGCCGCTCCGCCGCCCGGTACGCCGCCACGGTGCGCTCCCACTCGTTGGGCATCGGCTGGTGGAGCAGGTAGAGGTCCACGTGGTCGAGCCCGAGCTTGCGCAGGCTCACATCGTAGGCCCGGAGCGCCGACTCGTAGCCGTAGTCGCTGATCCAGAGCTTGGTCTGGACGAAGAGCTCGGCGCGGGCGAGCCCGCTCCGCCGGATCCCCTCGCCGACCTCGCGCTCGTTGAAGTACGCCGCCGCGGTGTCGATCAGCCGGTAACCGCCGGCGATCGCGGCCTCGACCGCGCCGATGGTCTGCTCCGGGGGACTCTGGAAGACCCCGAGCCCGAGGGCCGGCATTTCGACACCGTGATTCAGCGTCAGGACGGGGCGGGAGCCGGTCGTGGCAGGTGCAGGGTTCATCGTCGTCGCCTCGCTTCTCGTCCAAAGGCCGGGCGTGGCGCCTGAGACCAGCCACGCCCACACGAGCAACCTAGCCCCGCTGGAGCGGCGATCAACCTGAGGGTCCTTCCCCCAGGCATCAACGCTCGCCGGCAATGGTCAGTACGCCACGCCGAAGCGCCGCCGGACGTGCGCCGGGTGCTCCAGCTCGTCGAGCACCGCAACCGCATAGTCCTCGAAGGTGATGAAGCTCTTCCCTGCCGCGTCGGTCAGAAGCTGGTCGCCGGTGGTGCGGTACTTCCCCGTCCGTTCGCCAGGGCCGATCTCCGCGGCGGGGCTCAGGTAGGTCCAGTCGAGCCCGTCCGCCTCGTGACGCCACACGGCCAGCGCCTCGCGTCCCTCGCGTGCCTCCGCCTTGTACGCCTCGGGGAAGTCGGGCAGATCGGCCAGCGCCGTTCCCGGCGCGACTTCGAGGCTGCTGGCTCCGCCGACAAAGAGGGCGCGCTTCACCCCGGCTTTCCGGAGTCCGGCGATGAGGGCGCGCGCGTTCGCGGCGAGCGACGGTGCGGGAAGCCCGCGCGGATTGGGGCGCGGGGAGATGGCGCTCACCACCGCGTCGGCGCCCTCCACGACTCGGGCGACATCGCCGGTCCTGGTGGCATCGCCCTTCACGAGGCGCACGCGAGGGTCGGGGGGCTGGACGGCGGCGGGGTCGCGCACCACGCCGGTGACTTCATGCCCGCGGCTCAGGGCTTCCTTCGCGACGCGCCGGCCGATGTTCCCGGTGGCGCCGATAACGACGATCTTCATGGCACTTACTCCCAGACTGATCGGGTGCGGCCGGCTCAGCGGCGGCTACTTACCTGTTCGATGGTCGACATGGCTGCGCAACCGACAGGCGGAGGGAAGAGTTCCCCGAGCCGGGACAATGGCTCCTACATGCCGTCCGGAAGAGGGTTCAACCCATGGTGGTGGTGATCATTACCGATCGCGATCCCTGAGCCCCATCGCCTGCAGGATCGCCTGCCCGCGCGGATCGCGTCGGAATGGCGCCATGACCGGGTCGTTCACGAAGTTGTACATGAGGAACGGGTCGTGCCCGTCGAGCGCTCGCCGGAGCCACGCGAACGTCCCGGTCGTGTCGCCGAGCCCGGCGTGCAGCACCGCCAGGCTCGTCGGGGCGACGTACCCGCGCCGCTGCCGCTCGAGCAGCTCTCGCTGGATCTGCTCCGCCTCGCCGCGCCGCCCGCTCTTGGCGAGCGCATAGCCGAGGATGGCGAGCGGCATCGATAGCCGCACGGCCGGGTCAATGGCCCGACGGAGGACCGGCACCGCCTCGGCGTAGCGCCCCAGCGCCAGGTAGGCTGTGGCCAGGTACTCATTGGTCAGGTCGAACGTGGTGTCCATCGCCACCACCTTCCGCAGCTCCGTGACGGCTTCCTCTGCGTGTCCCGCGCTGTACAGCGCTCTTCCGGCCGCGCCGTTGATCGTCAGGCTGAGCGGGTCCAGCTCGCGGGCGCGCTGCGCCTCCCGAACGGCCTCGTCCAGCCGGCCCACTGGCTTGAGGTAATCACCGTTGAACCAGTGATGGCTGTTGGCGTTGTTGGGGTCGAGCGCCAGCGACCGACGAAAGTTCCGCTCCGCCTCGGCCCAGTTCCACGCGTACATCGCATTGAAGTCGCCGAGCACCGCCCAGGGTGATGCAAGCGTGCTGTCCAGCCGCAGCGCCTCGAGGGCCGCCGCTCGCGCCCGAGGATAGGTCTGGTCGGGCGCGAGGTCGCTCCAGAGCGGCAGCACCGCGAACACGTCCGCCAGCGCGGCGTGCGCCGGCGCGAAGGCAGGATCGGCGGCGACTGCCTGCTCCAGCAGGCGACGCGCATGGTCGAGCCCCGCCGCCGTGCGCTGATGCCACGCATACCGACCGCGGAGGTAAAGATCGTACGCGCCGAGGTCGCCGGTTGGGCGGGCCTCGAGGTGCCGCCGGTCCGCGTCGGCGAGTGCCACGCCCAGCTCGCGCGCCACCCGCTCGGCCACGTCGGCCTGCATCCGGAAGACGTCGGTCATCGGCGCATCGAACGACTGCTGCCAGCGGGTCGCGCCGGTGGCCGCATTGATCAGCTCGGGGCTCACCCGCACGCGGCTCTGCCCGCCCTCCTGGTCCCAGCGCACGGTCCCGCTCAGCAGGTAGGTGACGCCGAGCTCCCGGCCGATCTGCTCGGGCCGCTTGGTGCTGCCGGCATACTGCGCCGAGCTGGTCCGCGCGGTCACCTGGAGGCCAGCCATGGTGGCGAGCTTGCCGCGGATCTCGTCGGTGATCCCCTCCGCGAAGTACACCTTGTCCGCGGCGGCCAGGTTGTCGAACGGCAGCACCGCCACGCGCTGGAGCCCGGGGTCGCCGGTGAGCGCGGCGCGGTGGGTTCGGCTCCAGACGAACAGCACGCCCAGGCCGAGCAGCACGCCGAACGCCAGGAGCAGCACGGCCGGTCGGCTCGCGTGGCGGTGGCGGGCCGGTGCGCCCACCGGCAGGGCCGTCGTCGCGTCGCCATCGAACGCGCGCGCCAGCTCGGCGGCGGAGGCGAACCGATCGGCTGGCACCCGGGCGAGCGCGCGGGTCACGGCATGCTCCACGTGCTGGGGCACCGTGGGTCGCACCAAGCGGAGGGGCACCGCGTCGGTGTGGAAGCGCTTGGCGATAATCGCCTGCGGCGTGGGCCCGGTGAACGGCGGCTCGCCGGCCAGCATCTCGTAGAGCACCGCACCGAGGGCGTAGACGTCGGTCCGCGCGTCCACCGGCTGGCCGGTGGCCTGCTCCGGGCTCATGTAGGCCGGCGTGCCGACCGACACGCCCGTCTCGGTGAGCGCCGTGCCGGGCTCGTCCGCAGCGATCCCGCGGCTGATCCCGAAGTCGGCCACCAGCGCATGGCCATCGTTCAGGAGGATGTTCTCGGGCTTCACGTCGCGATGGATCACGCCGTGCTGGTGAGCGTAGTGGAGTCCATCGGCGACCTCGCGCGCGATCCGGAGCGCGTCCTCGACGGGCAGCTGTGCTCTCGCGCGCGAGCCGGCCCCGCAGGGTTTCGCCGTCGACATAGGGCATGACGTAGTACAGAAGTCCCGCGGCCTCACCCGAATCGTGGAGCGGCAGGACGTGGGGATGCGTCAGGCTGGCGACCGTCTCGATCTCACGCAGGAAACGGTCGGCACCCAACGAATGCGAGAGGTCGGGTTGGAGCACCTTGAGAGCGACTCGCCGCCTGTGACGCAGGTCGCGTGCGAGGTAGACTGTGGCCATGCCGCCGCGCCCGAGCTCGCACTCGAGGACGTAGCGGCCGGCCAGGGCATCGGCGAGCGGCGAGTCGATTGCGGTCACGGCAATGCCGGGTAGCGACCCTCGGAAATGGGGCCCGAGCTGCGCGGATTGTTAGATCAGGACTTCCCTACCTGCTTTGCAGACATTGACTCCTGATGCCGCATAGGCCGGCCCTCAGTGCGCACGATAACCCCAATCATTCGAGCTAGTCCAGAGTCGATTCCTTGTTTGGGCCATCCTCCGGCCTCGAACAGGGCTGAGCTGGAGGCGCCGTATCTCGACCGGCTCCCCGCGTCCCGCGCGGCGGCGTTCGCGGCGGGCCTCAGGAGCTCGTGGCGCGACGGAGGACTGACAGGCGGTTCGAGGTCCTACCCGGTTATCATGGTCTACGCCATGACCGATCGTTCCCCTCTCGAGGCGAAGCACATCGTCCGGTCCGCGGTCGGGCTGGCCGGGCTGCTCGTGGCTGCATGCGGCGGCGGCCGGGACACGGGCGGCGACTGGACGATGCACGCGGACACCGTGCGGGCCGGCGCTGAAGCCGGCCGGGTGACGGCCTCGCTTCGGACCGACGGCCACGAGGGACCGGAAGGGGCGGGGGCGCCACCGACGCACGCCGTGGTGCTCAGCCTCGATTGCTTCGGGGACAACGCGACCGTCGCCATCATGACCGACCAGGCGCTGCGGCAGGGGAGTACCAAAGTACGGTTGAGCGTGGACAGCGCCCTCCCCGCACGATCAAGGGGTTCGCCGTAACGACCAGCACGGGAGGAAAAGTGCTGCTGACGATCGCGCAGGACAGTCTCCTGGCGTGGCTGACCGGGCACCGCCGCGTGATCGGTGAACTACGCCGACGGTGCCGGATCGTCCAAGACAGCGGCGGCGTTCCCGATCGGCGGGCTCGAGCGGCACCGGGCGGCGTTCCGGGCGGCGTGTGCCAAGCGAGGGGAGCAGCGTTAGGCAAGCTGACCAGCGCATCGGACCGACGAGCCGGTTGCCGTCGGCTGAAAGCGCCAGCCCACGGAGATCTCCAGAAGAGGAGGTGACGCCGATCCGGCCGACAGCCGCACGAGCATGAACGGCCGCCGTCCTCGGGTGCGCGCGATCTCCCGCGCGCTCACTGCGGAGCGAGCAGCCGCTCGAACCTCGGATTGCCCTTGAGCGGCGCGAACATCGGATCGATCCGGAGCCACCCGGGCGACAGATCGTACGGCATCCTGAGCAGCGGCTCGAGCCGGTCGAGCGCCTTCTCCGGCTGGTTCAGGAGGATGTACATCCGCACGAGCTGGTGCTGGAAATACGCGCCCGTGTAGGCGTCTTTCGAGATCGGCAGTAGCGACAGGCCGCGCTCCCCCGCCTTGATGGCCTCATCCTTCCGGCCCAGGTACGCCAGCGCCACGCCGTACAGGATGTTCCGCTGAGCGTCGTCGGGCGTCGTCCGGAGCTGCTCGGCGAATGCCATCCGCGCCGTGTCGGCGAACGCCCGCGCGCGCGCCTTGTCCCCGCGAAGCCAGGAGACGTGCGCATTGACGATCCCCCACCCCGCCCGATCGTTGTCATACACGCTCGGCGTCAACCGCAGCAGGAGCTGCTGCTGATTCTCGTCGAGCACCCAGTAAAGATCCCAGTAGTTGCCCAGGTACGCGACGAGGTCGCCGGGGTCCACCTCTCTCGGCGCCGCCCGAATGATCGCCTGGGCGCCGGCCAGGTCGCCTCGGCCCAGGTCCACCATCGCCCGGTGCTCCCGCATGCTGATGTCGGCCGGGGCGAGGGCCAGCCCGCGATCGAGCGCCTCCCGCGCCTCGGGATAGCGGCGGAGCCGCCGCAAGGTATAGCCCAGACGGCGGAGTGACCAGGGCGATCGCGGGTCGAGCGCCGCGGCGTGCTGGAGGTGCACCAGCGCCGAGTCCCACCGGCCGAGCGACACCTCATCCAATCCGGACGCGGTGAGCATATCGACATTGTCGGGGGCGATGCGCAGGCCGGCTCGATCGCTTTCGTACGCCCCCGGCTGATCGGCCAGGACGGCAGAGCGGTAGGTCGACTGCGCCAGATAGGCTTCGGGCAGCGATGGGTCGAGCGCCAGGGCCCGCTCCGCCGCGCGCCGGGAGGACTCGGCGTCCTCCGGCGTCGGGACTCCCTTCCTGTAGAGCAGCCCCTGGGCCCGGCTCAGGTTGGCCCACGCCAACGCGAACGATGGATCGAGCGCGACGGCCTGCTCGTAGTAGGTGATCGCCTGCCGGACCCGCGCGGGCGGCAGCGAGCCGGGATCGGGCGCGGCTTCCCGGCCGCGGAGGTAGGCGTCGTAGGCGGCGAGGTTCTGGGTCGGCCGCGCCTCGAGCTGGCGCTGGGAGCTGTCGGCCAGGGCCACCTCGAGCGCTTCCGCCACCCGCGCGGCGATGTCGGCCTGCACCTGGAACACGTCGGTGAGCGACGCGTCGAACGGCTGCTGCCAGCGCGTGGTCGGCGTCGAAGCGCCGGCCCTGGATAACAAGGCGAGAACGCCGACGCGGGGCGAGATTCTCCTGATCAACCCGTTCTATCCCAAGGACCCGCACGCCAGCTTCGGCAAGCACGTGCTGACGCCGTCGCTGGCGCTGACGAGCATCGCCGGGGCGACGCCGCCGGACTGGGAGGTCGCGCTACTGGGACGAGAACCTGCTCCAGGGGCCGCCGCCGTGCGAGCCGTTCCCGCAGGTCGTCGGCATCACCGTCCACCTGACGTTCGCCGAGCGGGCCTACGAGCTGGCGCGCGTGGTATCGCGAGCGCGGGGCGAAGGTCGTCCTCGGCGGGCTGCACGTGCTCTCGTGCCCCGAGGAGGCCGCGCCCGCACGCCGACGCCCTGGCGATCGGCGAGGGCGTGCAGCGTCTGGCCGCGAGATCCTCCGCGACGTCGAGGCGGGCACGCTCGCAGCCGGTCTACCGCGGCGAGCTACCGGCGGCCCTACCGCGACGACCCGCCGCCGCGCCGCGACCTGCTGCCGCGCCGCGGCTTCCTGACCACCACCAGCCTGATCGCCACGCGCGGCTGCCACAACCGCTGCGGCTTCTGCTACCTGGCCACCGACGGGCTGCGCATGCCCTACCAGGTGCCGCGACGTCGAGCAGGTCGTCGACGAGTTCGCGGCCGACGGCCAGCCCTACGCGGTCTTCATCGACAACAACCTCGGCTCGCGGCCGCGACTACCTGCGGCGCCTCTGCCGGGCGCTGCGGCCGCTGGAGAAGATCTGGAGCGCCGCCGTGACGATCGACGTGACCGACGACCCGTCGCTGGTCCGCGAGATGGCGCTGGCGGGCTGCACGGGCGTGTTCGTCGGCTTCGAGTCGCTCGCCGACGAGAACCTCGCCGACGCGCGCAAGAAGACCCCGCGCACCGGCGGACTACGCCCGGCGGGTGGCGATGCTGCACGACCACGGCATCCAGGTCAACGGCAGCTTCGTGCTGGGCTTCGACCACGACCGCCCGGACGTCTTCGAGCGGACGGTCGACTGGATCGAGGACGAGCCGGCTGGAGTGCGCCACGTTCCACATCCTGACGCCCTATCCCGGGCACGCCGCTGTTCCGGCAGATGGAGGCGGAGGGCCGGCTGCTGCACAGGGACTGGTCGCTCTACGACACGGCGCACGTCGTCTTCCGCCCGCGGCACATGACGCCGGAGGAGCTGGCGGAGGGCTATGCCTGGTGCTACGAGCGGCTCTTCTCGCACGCGCTCGATCTGGCGGCGGCGGCCCGCGCGACTGGCGGGCGGTGCCCGCCGTACCTGGCGATGTCCTACCTCTACAAGCGGTCGAACCGGCTCTGGCACCTCCTGATCCGCCACCGGCTGATCGCCGCCGTCTGGCGGCCGCTGGTCGAGTTGACCCGCCGGCAGCGCTTCCGCTCCGCGCGGCGGCTGGAAGCGTTGGGCGAGTTCATGCTTGACGGTGCACCCCAGGAATTAGCAGCTCCGGCAGTGACGCGGGCAGCAAAGAATATCGCCGCAGTAAGGAAATCATCCGTCTAGTCGATGCAGTCAGCAACTGCGAGCCGCTGTACAGCCAGGAGGGATACGAGGATGAATAAAACCACCAGGTTCGGCTTGGGCTTGCTGCTCGGAGCCCTGGTCACGGGGATAACGGCAGACGCCTTGCTCGCGCCAATGGTGCCCAGCCTCAACGTGGCGCTGGGTGTTCTGGCTCTGGCGACTGTCGCCGGCGCCCTCTCGCGTTGGGGACGGGTGCGAGTGACGGGGGAGGGCCGCTGGCTGATCCTTCCCGCGCTCTTCTTCGCCGCCGCGTTTGCCTGGCGGGACTCCGGAACGCTCGAGCTCCTGAATGGCCTGGCATTGATGATCGCGCTCTCCCTCATGGCGCTGCGGGCTCGGTCGGGCCAGATCGGCGCGGCGGGACTGGCCGACTACCTCCTCGGCGTCCCCGTCGCCGGGCTGCGGTCGCTCACGGGACACTTCCCGCTCTTCTTCAGAGAGATCGGCTGGAAGGAGCTTCCACGGGGCTGCTGGTCCTGTACCGCGTTAGGGGTGGGCCGCGGCGTGGTGATCGCCGTCCCTCTCCTTCTTCTGTCGGCTGGTTGTTTGCCGCGGCGGACGCGGTGTTCGGGCAGGTGCTGCAGCGGCTGCTGCACTGGGACTTCGACTGGCTGGCCCGTCTCACGACTGGTGTCACCCTCTACGCCCTGGTCGCCGCCGGCTTCCTGCGCCTGACTCTTGCCTCGGCAGAATGGCAGAGCCCCGAGCGCGAACGATTTTGCGTCGTTCTCGCTCGGTATCCTGGAAGTGGGGATCGCGCTCGGCCTCCTCGACCTCCTGTTCTTGCTGTTCGTCCACGTTCAGTTCCGCTACTTCTTCGGCGGCGCTGGCCCTCATTCGGGTCTCTCCGGGCTGACCTACGCACAGTATGCCCGACACGGCTTCTTTGAGCTGGATCCGTGGCGGCATGGGCGCTGCCGGTCCTGCTCCTTCTACACTGGCTGCTCCGAAAGGAACGCCGGCTTACGAGCGACTCTTCCGGGCGCTGGCGGCCATGCTCGTGGTGACGGTATCTGTGGTGATGGCCTCGGCGGTCCAGCGGATGCGCCTCTACCAGGACGCCTACGGGATGACCGAGCTGCGGTTCTACACCACTGCCTTCATGGGCCTGGCTTGCCGTCCTCCTCCTCTGGTTCGCCGCCACCGTGCTCCGCGATCATCGGGAGCGCTTCGCGTTCGGCGCCCTCGTCTCCGCCTTCCTGGCGATCGGCCTGCTCAATCGGATCAACCCGGACGCCTTCATCGTCGGCACCAATGTGGCGCGCCTCGCCACCGGCCGCAGCTTCGACCCAAACTACGTCACTTCCTTGAGCGCGGATGGTGTTCCCGCCCTGCTCGAGGCGCTGCCCGCCATGGACGATGCGAGGCGCCGCGCTATGGAGAAGCAGCTCCTCGCGAACGGATCAGTTCCGGCCAACGAAGACTGGCGGACCTGGAACTGGTCTCGGGAACAGGCCTCTCGTGCGGTGATGCGATACCAGCTCCGCCGGTCATCCGATCTCCGCGCCGCGAGATAGGAGAGAGAGCCACCGAGATCTGAAGCAGCGGCAGGCGCATACCTCTCCGATAGGGCAATCCATTGTTCGCCCGGGGAATTACCAGTGGGGAGTCGGCAGTGCGGTGAGGGCCAGGTTTGTGAGAACATGGGAAAGCGGGGGAGTGATCGTCTGCTGCCCCGTCTGCAATCCCATCCGCGCACCGGAGGAGGAAGGCGCTTCGAAAGAGGGGAACCAGCGGAAGAGAAGAAACCGACGATGAAAAAGCTTCCGGAAATCGGTTTCGGCACGATCGCGGCCTGCGGGCTTTTGCTGCTGGGCCAAGAAGTCGTCGCGAGGACAGGGAACCATGACCTACCCCACGTTCGGCCGGATCGTCCGGGACGACCCGCGGCTGGACGCGCTGATCCCCCGGGATGCCCGGATCGAGGTGCTGGCCTCGGGCTTCGAGTGGACGGAAGGCCCGGTCTGGATCAAGGACGGCGGCTATCTGCTCTTCTCCGACATCCCGCGCAACTCGATCATGAAGTGGAAGGAAGGCGTGGGCATCAGCCTCGTTCATGAAGCCGTCCGGCTACACCGGCGTGGCCGACTACGGCCGCGAGCCGGGCAGCAACGGCCTGACTGCTCGATCCGCAGGGCCGCCTCGTCTGCTGCGAGCACGGCGACCGCCGCCTCTCCCGGCTGGAGCCAGGACGGCGGCAAGCGCACGCTGGTCGACAACTACAAGGGCAAGCGGCTGAACAGCCCCAACGACGCCGTCTTCAAGTCGAACGGCGACCTGTACTTCACCGATCCGCCCTACGGCCTGCCCGAGAACAGGCCGACGATCCGCGCCGCGAGCTCGATTTCTGCGGCGTCTACCGGCTGTCGAAGGACGGCAAACTGACGCTGCTCACGAAGGAGATGACCCGCCCGAACGGCATCGCCTTTTCGCCGGACGAGAAGACGCTGTACGTCGCGCAATCCGATCCGGAGCAAGGCGATCTGGATGGCGTTCCCGGTCGAGGACGACGGCACGCTGGGCGAGGGCCGGGTCTTCGCGACGTGACCGCCGCTCGGTCAGACAAGCTCGCCGGGCCTGCCGGACGGGATGAAGGTCGACCGAGACGGCAACCTGTTCGCCACCGGCCCCGGCGGCATCCACGTCTTCGCACCCGACGGCACGCCGCCTCGGCCGCATCGACACGGGCCAGAGACCTCCAACTGCACCTGGGGCGACGACGGCAGCACGCTCTACATCACGGCCGACCACTACGTCTGCCGGATCCGAACCATGACGAAGGGCATGGGCTGGTGATGGTCGGTGCCGCTCTCCTCCTACCCCACGGCCAAAGGGTCCCGCTTGCCGGTGCGCGTCCGGTGGACGATCCAGTCCCCGATCACCTGGAGTGCCACCGGAGAAAACGTCTCTTCGATCTGGCCGTACTCGGCGGGCGCTCCGGTGCGGGCAGTCTGGAACAGGTGGTTCAGGCCGGGCAGCTCCCGGACGGTGTAGTCCCGGTTGCCGCCTGCTTTCAGTGCCGCCGCGATCTCGCGCAGGTCCTCCTTCGGCGGCACCTGCAGGTCCTTTCCCCGTCGATCCGAGGACGGGGCAGCTCACCTTCCTCAGCGCCGGGCGGGGGTCATACGTCAGGAAGTAGCGAATCCAGGTCGAGAGTGCCTGCAAGCTGGCTTCTGTCCCGCCGGCAGCGGCTCCGCCGTCTTCTCCGGCGCTGCCTTTGCCCCGGCCGCAGCTCGCGCGGGGTCCGGCGCTGGCTGGACCAGCAGCTCGGTGTAGATCTTTCGGAGCGCCTTCTCCGCGGCCGCATCATCGTTCTCCCGCTTCAGTACGGCGAACAGCCGCTCCTGAGTGGCTCGCTGCTGCGCGATGACAGCCGGGCTGGCCCCCATCGCCGTCAGGATCAGCTCGCTCTGGCGATACAGGATCTCCTCGCCCGGAAGGCCGGTCCCCGCCAGCAGCACAATGAAGGAGACGTCCTTCGACCGCGCGGCACACATCGGGGCGATCACGCCGC
>CAVQGA010000004.1:0-284658 GCA_963711915.1 uncultured Gemmatimonadales bacterium | reverse complement strand
GAAGCCGGTGATGGTGAAGAACAGCGACCCGTACGCATCGGTCGCGGGCGTGAACGTGCTGTGCCGGTACTCGACCATCTGGATCGAGAGAAACACCATGCCGAGCGCGAGCGTGAGCAACAGGCCCAGCCGCAGCCGACCTTGCGCGTCCCGGCGGATCCCCGACTCGGCCCACCACATGGTGCCGCTGCTGAGCAGCAGGATCGCGGTGTTGGGCAGCGCCAGGCGGAGCTCCGGCGGCCCCGGCGGCGGCCACGGCCCTCGCGCCATCGAGCCGAGGTAGAAGTAGCTGAACAGCAGGTACACGAAGAGCGAGGCCTCGGTGACGATGAGCAGCACCATGCCCCACCAGCCGGGTGCGCTCTTTCCTTCCGCACCGAGCGGCAGGCGGCGCTCGACGGCGACGGTGGCCATGGTCACGCCTCCGCGCGCTCGGGAGCGGGCCAGAGCCACCCGATCGTCATCGCGATCGCGAGAGCGACACCGGCGATCGCCAGCGGCCACAGCGGAAGCAGTAGGCCGTAGAACGCCGCGAGCAGGGACAGCGCCAGCAGGAAGGGATACAGCGAGTCCGCCGGCATGGTCAGCACCTCCGACGGTTCGGCGTCGAGCGGCGTTACCCCCAGGGTCTCCCGGCCTTCCTCGAGCGTGGGCCCGCGGTCGATAGTGCTGCGCCCGGGACCTTCGTCGAGCCGGTCCTCCCACAGCGGGTGCCGGCTGGCCACGGTCGGAAGCACCGCGAAGTTGTACGGGGGCGGGGGCGAGGGCGTCGCCCACTCGAGCGTCGCCGCGTCCCACGGGTTGGGACCGGCCGGAGCGCCACGGCGCAGGCTCCATGCCACGTTGACCAGGAACAGCAGCACGCCCGCGGCGAAGACGTAGGCGCCGATCGTGGTGATCAGGTTCATGCTGTCCCATCCGAGCCCCGCGGGATAGGTGTAGACCCGCCGGGGCATCCCGAGCAGCCCGGCGATGTGCATCGGAAAGAAGCCGAGGTTGAAGCCGAAGAACATCGTCCAGAAGTTCCAGCGCCCCAGGCGGTCGCTCAGCATCCGGCCGGTCATCTTCGGCAACCAGAAGTAGAGCCCCGCAATCACCGGGAACACGTTGATCCCGACCAGCACGTAGTGCAGGTGCGCCACGACGAAATAGGTGTCGGTGAGCTGCCAGTCGAACGGGACCGCCGCCGTGGCCACCCCCGACACCCCGCCGAGGACGAACAGGACGATGAACCCCGTGGCGAACAGAAACGGCACGGCCAGAACTGGCCGGCCGTGCCAAATTGTCGCCAGCCAGGCGAACACGGCCACCGCGCTCGGGATCGAGATGACCATGCTGGCCGCGCTGAAGAAGTCCGCCGAGATGGCCGGCAGCCCGGTACTGAACATGTGGTGCACCCACACCCCGAAGCCGAGTATGCCGGTGGACACGGTCGCCAGCGCGACGAACGTATAGCCCACGAGCGGGCGGCGGCAGAAGGTCGGGATCAGGTCCGACATGATGCCCATCGCCGGCAGCACCACGATGTAGACCCAGGGATGGCCGAAGATCCAGAACAGGTGCTGCCACAGGAGCGGGTGGCCGCCGGCCGCGGCGTCGAAGAAGTGCATCCCGAACCGGCGGTCGAAGTACAGCATGATGCACGCGGCGGTCAGGGCCGGCAGCGCGAACAGCACCGAGAACGAGGTCGTGAGCGTGCCCCAGACGAAGATCGGCAGCCGGTTGATCGACATGCCCGGTGCCCGAAGCTTGAACAGCGTGACGATGAAGTTGATGGCGCCCACGGTGGTCGAGATCGTCAGGAACACGAGCCCGAGCGCGTAGAAATCCATGTTGAGCCCGGGCGAGAACGCGCGCTCGGTCAGCGGCGCGTAGGCGAACCAGCCGCGATCCGGCGCCTGCCCCACCAGAAAGCTCGAGTAGATGAAGAGCCCCGAGAACAGGTACAGCCAGTAACTCAGCGCGTTGAGCCGCGGGAACGCCATGTCGCGGGAGCCGAGCATCAGGGGCCAGATGTAGTTGCTGAACCCCGAGAGAATCGGCGAGGCATACAGGAAGATCATCGTGATGCCGTGCATGCTGAACAGCTGGTTGTACGCCTCCGGCGTGAGCAGGTGCAGGTTCGGCCGCGCCAGCTGCGCCCGCATGGCCGCGGCCTCGAGCCCACCCAGCAGCATGAACGCGAACGCGGTCACCAGGTAGCGCTTCCCAATCGTCTTGTGGTCCACGGTGCCGAAGATGCCGAACAGGCCGGGCGGCGTCTCCCAGATGCGGCGCAGCTTCTCGTGCAGCGAGGGCAGGACGGCAGCGGGAGCGGTGGTGGCCACGGGATCTCCTTGGCCGCTAGTTGAGACTCTGCAGGTATGTCACCAGCACCTGCAACTCGGTGGGACTGAGGGGAACCAGTGGCATGACCGCGCCGGGCTTGAGCGCCTGCGGATTGGCGATCCAGCCCGCCAGGTTGCCCCGGGTGTTTGCGAGCGTGCCGGCGGCGATCGTGCCCCGGCCCGCGAGGTGGGTCAGGTCGGGACCCAGGCGCCCGCCGGCCGGCGTGCCGCGGACGGTGTGGCAGAGGGCGCACGCCGAGCCGGCGAACACGGCCGCGCCAGCCGCGGCGTCCGAGTCGGCCGGTGCGGCGGCGGGGTCGCGCTGGTGGGCGAGCCAGCGGCCAAACACGTCCGGCGGATCGGCCACCACGGCCAGCGCCATCTTCGCATGCTGTGCCCCGCAGTATTCGGCGCACTGCCCCCGATAGACGCCGGCGCGATCGGCTTCCAGCCAGGTCACGTTCCGCTGGCCGGGAATCAGATCGGTCTTGCCCGCGAGCTGGGGCACCCAGAAGCTATGGATGACGTCCCCGGTGACGACCTCGAATCGCACCGGCCGTCCCACCGGAATGTGGATCTCGTTCGCCGTCGTCGCGATGCGGGCCGGTGAGCGATCCAGGTAGCGCACCTCCCACCACCACTGGTGACCCGTGACCTGGACCGTGAGGGCGCGCGCAGCGGCCGGCGCGGCCACGGCGGCCTGGGTCCGGATCGTCAGCACGAAGACGGCGGCGAGGATGAGCGTCGGCACCACGATGCCGCCGACGAGGATCCACCCGAACCCATCGCCCCCCCGATCCAGCGTCGCGGTCGGACGGCTCCTTCCGCGAAGCACACCGGCCACCACCAGCCCGCTCACCACGATCAGCACGACCGTGGCGATGCCCAGCAGGATCCAGCCGAGCGCCGCCTCGCGATCAGCCACCCAACCGAACGTCCGGAGGAAGCCCGGGCTCAGCAGCGGCATCGCGCTCACTGGGCCGGCGCCCACGACATCCGCCGTCACTCCTTCCGCCTCTTCGTGGCGGCCGGCCGTGCGGTCGCGGTGCCCGTCGTGACACCCGGGGGCACCAGCGCGGCGTGGGTCGCATGGCCGCCCGGCCAGGGCTCTCCGCGCGTCTGGCTGATGGCCCAGACGTAGGCGGCGATCTCCCGCATCTCCTCCGGCGTCAGATCCGACTTTCCCCCGCCCGGCGGCATCTGGATCGCGGACCGCGCGATCGCCTCCGGGATTCCCGCCGCAATCAGCGAGTCGATCGGCTGCCACTCGGTCGGCACGAAGTTGAGACCCATTGTCAGCGCCGATCCGGCATCGGGCAGGCCGGTGGCGTCCGCGCCATGGCAGGCGTAGCAGTTGCCCTTCCCATGGAAGAGCTCATCGCCCGCCCGGATCAGGTCGAGGGTCATCCCGGCAGGAAGCGGCGGGAGATGGGGCGGCTGGCCCTCTTCGTTGGTAGGGAGTCCCCGGACGGTCGTATCCGGAGCGGGGAGCTGCGCGAATGCGGGCGCCGCCGCCCCCGCGCCGAGCGCCAGAGCGAGGAAGTGCGCGACGCCCTGCCGGAGGCCACTCGGCGTCATCGATTCCCCGTCGGCGCGGAGGCGGACGCCGTGGTGTCCAACGCAAACGCCAGCAGCTCATCCCCGCGCGGCGCGTTGATCTGGTAGTTGCCGCCGGCGGCCACGGCCACGTACTGCCGGCCCTTCACCGCGTAGCTGATCGGCGGCGCGTTCACCCCGGCATTGGCTTCGTAGCGCCAGAGCTGTTTCCCGCTCCGGGCGTCGAATGCGAGAAACTGTTTGTCCTTGGTCCCGGTGAAGACGAGGCCGCCGGCCGTGGCCAGCGCGCCTCCGATCAACGGGTCCGCCACCCGGTCCTGCCAGGCGATCCGGCCCGTCCGGAGATCCACCGCGCTCAGGAGGCCGTACTGCGGCTCGCCGGTCGGATAGAACGCTCCGCTGAGCCAGAACGCGGGCGGGGTGAGCGGTTGGGGCTTCACCTTGTAGAGCATGGGCTGGTGCAGGCCGAGCACGTACAGGAACCCCGTTTCGGGGCTGTAGGCGGTCGCCGACCACTCCGAGCCGCCGTTGGCGCCGGGGAGCATGCGCACGCCTTCCGGCGTCGGATGCGCGAACAGGTTGGCCTGTGGAACGAACGCGTCCGAGCGGCGGATCGGGCGGCCGGTCTTCCGGTCGAGGACGTACACCCACCCGGTCTTCCCGGCCTGGGCGACCGCGCGCACCGTGTCGCCGCTGGGGCCCGGCAGGTCGACCAGGACGGGTGGACTCGCCGCGTCGAGGTCCCACGTGTCGTGGGGCAGCTCCTGGAAGTACCAGCGGAGCTTGCCGGTCTCGAGGTCGACCGCCACCACCGACCCGGTGTAGAGGTTGTCGCCCGGACGCACCGCGCCGTCGAGGTCCGGCGAGGGGTTGCCGACGGAGAAGATGACCAGCTTGAGGGCCCGATCCACCGCGGGCGCCTGCCACACGGACCCGCCACCGGTGCGCCAGGCGTCCGCATAGCGCGCGCTGTCCGCGCGCTCTCGCGCGAGGTCGCGGTGGAGCGCGGCGCCGAACGGATCGGTCGCGCTCCAGCGGCCCCACCACCCGCCATCGGCCGGACTCGGGATGGTGTAGAAGCGCCACACCAGCGCGCCGGTGGCCGCGTCGTACGCGGTGACAAACCCGCGGATGCCGTACTCGGCGCCGCTGATGCCGACGATCACCTTGCCGTCCACCGTCACCGGCGCCCCGTCGATGGCATAGGCGCGCTCGTTGTCCGCCACGCGCACTCGCCATGCGGTGCGTCCGGTCCGCGCATCGAGCGCCACCAGCCGCCCGTCGAGCGTTCCCATGTAGATCCGTCCGCCGTAGATCGCGACGCCCCGATTCACCGGCCCGCAGCAGTGCACGGTCGTCGAGAGCGTCTCGGCGTGCTCCCAGAGCCGCCGTCCGCTGGCGGCGTCGAGCGCCACGACGTGGTTGAGCGGGGTCGAGACGTACATGATGCCGTCCGCGACCAGCGGGCTGGCCTCGAAGGCGTGGGGCAGCCCGGTGTGGTAGCGCCAGGCCAGGGTGAGATGGGGGACCGTGGCCGCGCTCACCTGCGCCAGCGGGGAATAGCGTCGGTTGGTCTGGTCCCGACCGTAGGAGGGCCAGCTCGCGCTGTCAGCCATCGCGGCGAGTAATGCCGCGTCGGCGCCGCCCCCGCTCGCGCCCAGACGGTCGTGCCGGACCCCGTCCGGCCGGCAACAGGGCGCGATCGCGATCAGCCCGAGCATTAGAGGAAGAAAGCGCGATGACATGCGGCGGGGCATGAGGAGTGGCGTCTCATTCTGTGGGACCCAATACATCGAGCATGCCAACTATCTACATCTGGTCTCCTCGGCCTGCGGGTGCCGTGACTTGGGTCACCGGCCCACGTACGCGCGTCGTGGAAGCGCGGCATCGGCAGTGTTCAGCAGGGGTATGCGAACCGCTCCGCACGGGACCCCGAGGAAGGCCAACTTGTCTCATCCGTGGACGCACGCGCGGACCCTCACGCCTGTCTCGAGCTGCCGCTTCGCCGTCGGAGCGTCGGCCTAGACCTCCGCGGTGTAGGTCTCCTGGCGCACCGGAAGGAACCCGCGCTGGAGGTAGTTCGGGAGCGCCGCCGGATGGTCCAGCGTGCAGGTGTGAAGCCACACGCGAGCCGGACCGCAACGCCACGCCGCCCGTGCGGCCTCGGTCAGCAGGTGTTTCCCCCACCCCCGCCCGATGTACTCCGGCAGCAGCCCGAAATAGGCGATCTCCACCGATCCGTCATCGTGCGGCATGAGCTCGCAATACCCCGCCGGCGCCGCCTCCCAGGTGAGCAGCCAGAGCGAGAGCCCTGGCGTCGCCAGATGGCCGCGGATGGTCTCGTCGGTCCACCGCAGCCGGTCGGTCCAGTGGAAGGCCCGTCCCACCTCCGCGTACAGGTAGCGGTAGAACGAGGGCGGACACTCCCCGATCCGCTCTATGCGCGGCGCCGGGTCGGGCGCCGGCGCCGGACGGAGTTCGCCCGCCGAGCGGAGCTCGAGGTAGGTCCGGGTCACAAGGGTGGCCATGGCGAAGAGTCTAATACGAAACGGCCCCGGCGTCTGCCGGGGCCGTTCGCGCTGCACCCTGCATTTGATCCGGTGTTACTTCTGGGTGCTGCTGCTGTCGGTGGTGCTGCCGGTGCTCGGGCTCATCGTGGTATCGGTGGACGTCCCGGTCGGCGGAGTGGTCGGCGCCGTGGTGCTGGTGGTGTCATAGCCACCCGTGCTGGGCGGGGTCGTCGGCTTCATGCTGCTGGTATCGACGCCCGTGCTCGGCGGCGTCGTCGGCTGGACGGCGGAAGTGTCCGCGCCCGTGCTCGGCGGCGTCGTCGGCTGGGTGGTGCTGGTGGTGTCGTAGCCGGTCTTCGGCTGGTTCATGGTGCTGGTGTCGGTCTTCACCATGGTGGTGTCGCCCCGATCGGGGGCGGCGCCGGTGTCTTCATTCCGGTTGTGGCACGCGGCGAAGGTGGCAGCCGCCGCCAGGATCCAAAGAGTTTTCATGAGTTCGCTCCTAGTGGCGACCCGAGCCCTGCCCGCTTAGGGCGTCGTCGCCTGATGTTCGTCAGCTGCGGGCCTGATTCCCATTCCGGATCAAACTGAGGCCACAAGGTACTCCGGATATCGGATTCTCACTAGGTCATGGATCACATTATTCGAGGGCTGTGGATCAGACCCGAAGAGCCTCCAAACCCCGAAACAGCTCCAGCGCAGCCGGATTGGCCAGCGCATCCACGTTTTTGACCGGCCGCCCGTGAATGACGTCCCGAACGGCCAATTCGGTGATCTTGCCGCTGATCGTGCGGGGGATGTCCGCCACCTGCAAAATCTTGCGCGGCACGTGGTGAGGGCTCGCGTGCTCCCGAATCCGGCGCCGGATCCGGTCCCGCAGCGCCGTCTTCGAGGACCAGCCCCTCCCGCAGCCTCACGAACAGCACGATCCGCACGTCGCCATCCCAATCCTGGCCGACGACGAGGCTCTCCACGACCTCGGGAAGCTGCTCGACCTGGCGGTAGATCTCCGCCGTGCCGATTCGGACACCGCCGGGGTTGAGGGTCGCGTCGCTCCGGCCCAGGATGACCAGGCCGTCGTGCTCCGTCAGGCGGGCCCAATCGCCGTGCCGCCAGACCCCCGGAAAGGCCTCGAAATACGCCGCCCGGTACCGCGAGCCGTCCGGATCGTCCCAGAACGCGACGGGCATGCTCGGAAAGGGCCGGGTGCAGACCAGCTCGCCTTCCCGGCCCCGGCAGGGCACGGCCGTCGGCGTCGAACACCTCCACCGCCATGCCGAGCCCTCGCGTCTGCAGCTCGCCGCGCCAGACAGGCGCGATGGGATTGCCCAGCGCAAAGCAGGAGACGATGTCGGTGCCGCCGCTGATGCTCGCGAGATGAAGGTCGCGCTTGATGGCGGTGTAGACGTAGTCGTAGCTGTGCGCCGCGAGCGGGCTCCCGGTCGAGAGCATGGCGCGGAGGGCCGAGAGATCGTGCGTGCGGCCCGGCGCCAGGCCCTCCTTCTCGGCCAGCGCGAGATACTTGGCGCTGGTGCCGAAGACGGTGACGCCTTCGGCCGCGGCCATGTTCCACAGGATCGACCGCGGCGTGAGCGGCGCCCCGTCGATACAGCACCACCGTCGCACCGGCGGCGAGCCCCGAGACCAGCCAGTTCCACATCATCCAGCCGCAGGTGGTGAAATAGAAGAGCCGGTCGTCCCGGCACAGGTCGGTGTGGAGCACGAGCTCCTTCAGGTGCTGCAGCAGCGTGCCGCCCGCCCCGTGCACCATGCACTTCGGAAGCCCGGTGGTGCCGGAGGAGTACATGATGTAGAGCGGATGATCGAACGGCAGGCGGGCGAACCTCGGGCGATTCAGGGCCGCGATGCGAGTCCAGCAGGTCGGCCCAGCCGAGCGCTCCGGGCAAGGTGCCGAGGTCGGGCCGCGCCGCCAGGTAGGGGACCACGACGACGTGCTCGATCTCGGGAATGCGCGACCGGACCTCCCGCACACGGGCGAGCGAGTCGACCAGCTTGCCGGCGTAGCGGTAGCCGTCGGCGCAGACGAGCAGCTTGGGGCGGATCTGGCCGAACCGGTCGAGCACGCCGTTCGCGCCGAAGTCCGGCGAGCAGGACGACCACACGGCGCCCAGGCTCGCCGCGGCGAGCATCGCGATCACGGTCTCCGGCAGGTTGGGCAGGAAGCCCGCCACCCGGTCGCCGGCCCCCACGCCCAGCGCGGCGAACGCCGCCGCCGCCGCCGCGACCTCGCCGCCGCAGCTGGCGGTAGCTGAGCGCGCGCTGCCGGCCTTGCTCGTTCCAGAAGACCAGCGCGTCGCGATCGTCCTCGTAGCGCAGCAGGTTCTCCGCGAAGTTGAGCCGCGCGCCCGGGAACCAGCGCGGGCCCAGAACCGGATCGGGCGGCGCCATGCGCTCGAGCCCCACGACCGGCATGTCCCACGGCTCGCGCCCGCCGCGCTCCTCCGCGACCAGCTCGCAGAAGCGCCACACCTCGGGCCAGAACGCATCCGGCCGCGCGACCGACCAGGCGTAGAGCGACGGGTAGTCCTCCACCGCCTCCGCCCCGGCTGGCCGGCGCTCCCGAACGCGGGCGATGAACCGCGTCAGGTTGGCCCGCGCGACGCGCTCGGCGCCGGGTGACCAGATCGGGTCGGTGGATGCGGACTGGCTGTCAGGGATGGCAATCACCTGCGGATTGGAGGTCGCTCATCGGTCATCCCGAGCGCAGCGAGGGATCTTTTCGGGCCGAGTTCGAACCATTCCCGAGCGAGGTCGCTCGCTGCGCTCGGGATGACCACCGGCCCTTCTGCCCGGAGTGCTTCACCCTCCGTCCCTCTCCGCTCTCTCCGCCCCTGATCAGCTCGTCGGCGGGTTGAACTGCGCGTGCTGCGCGTCCAGCCACGACTTGTGATAGCTCGGGTCCTCGATACTCATTGCCGAGGTCGCCACCTTGAGCGGGCGGAAGCTGTCCATCATCACGGCCAGCTCCTCGGTGTACTTGGCGCCGATGCTCGCCTCGGCGCGGCCCGGGTGGGGGCCGTGCGGGATCCCGTCCGGATGGTGGGTGATGCTCCCGAACTCGATGCCCTTCCGGCTCATGAACTCGCTCGAGGCGTAGTACAGCACCTCGTCCGAGTCCACGTTGCTGTGGTTGTAGGGCGCGGGTACCGCTTCGGGGTGGAAGTCGTATGGGCGGGGGCAGAAGCTGCACACGACGAACCCGTCGCCCTGGAACGTCTGGTGGACCGGCGGCGGCTGGTGGACCCGGCCGACGATCGGCTCGAAGTCGTAGATGTTGAACGCCCACGGATAGAAGTAGCCGTCCCACCCGACCACATCGAACGGGTGGTGGTCGAGGATGACCTCGTTGAGCCCGTCGTACTGTTTGACGAGGATCGGAAAGTCGCCGCGCTCGTCGTGGGCGCGGAGGGTCGTCGGCCGGCGGATGTCGCGCTCGCTGTAGGGCGCGCCCTCGATCAGCTGGCCGAACTCGTTCCGGTAGCGCTTGGGCCAGCGGACGTGGCCCCGGCTCTCCATGACGAGCAGCTTGTTGGGCTCGCCCGAGAGGTCGAGCCGCCAGCGGTGCATGATGCCGCGGTGGATGACCAGGTAGTCGCCCTCGCGGTACGGCAGGTCGCCGAACACCGACTCGAGCGTCCCAGCGCCCTTGGCCACGTAGACCAGCTCGTCGGCCTGGGCGTTCCGGTAGAAGTGCGCGTCGTTCTCGTCCGGCTCGACGTACAGCATCGCGATGTCCTGGTTGAACAGGAGCGGGATCCGGTCGAGCGTGGGGCTGCCGCCCCGCTTCACCTGCGAGGTCCGGAAATGGCGGTGCCGAAGCGTCTGGTCCGGGTCGGCCTCGTACTTCGTTTCCCGGAGCCGGCGCACCGACTTCACGGTTGTCGGCGGGTGCGTGTGATAGAGGAGCGAGGATGTCCCCGTGAATCCCTCGTGTCCCATCAGCTCCTCGGCGTACAGCCCGCCGTCGGGCCGCCGGAACGCGATGTGGCGCTTCCTCGGGATCTGGCCCATCGTGTGATAGATCGGCATTTTCTCATTTCCCTCGATTGCTGAACGTCTCAAATCGCTGCTGGGTTCACCACGAAGGCACGAAGGGCAGCGAAGGTGGCGTGGAGAACGGAAGCCGCTGACAGTCGCTGTTCTTCGTGCCCTTCGTGCCTTCGGGGTGACTGCGGCACCGGGACCCTGCCGGCAACCGCGGCTTCTACGATTTCTAGAGATTCCCCCGCGCCGCCTGCTCCCGCTCGATCGCCTCGAACAGCGCCCGGAAGTTGCCCTTCCCGAAGCTGCGAGCGCCCTTCCGCTGGATGATCTCGTAGAACACCGTGGGCCGGTCCTCGACCGGCTTGGTGAAGATCTGCAGCAGGTAGCCGTCGGGGTCCCGGTCCACCAGGATCCCGAGCGAGGCGAGCACGTCGAGCGGCTCGTCGATCTTCCCGACCCGCCCCTGGAGCTCCTCGTAGTAGCTCGTGGGCACCGACAGGAACTCGACGCCGCGGTCGCGGAGCGCGCCGACGCTCGCGATGATGTCGTCCGTGGCCAGTGCCATGTGCTGGACTCCGGGACCCTGGTAGAACTCGAGGTACTCGTCGATCTGCGACTTCTTCTTGCCCGCCGCCGGCTCGTTGATCGGAAATTTGATCCGGTCGTTGCCGTTGGCCATCACCTTCGACATGAGCGACGAGTATTCGGTCGAGATGTCCTTGTCGTCGAAGGTGAGCAGGTTTCGGAACCCCATCACGTCGGCGTAGAACTGCACCCACACGTTCATCTTGCCGAGCTCGACGTTGCCCACGCAGTGATCCACGTAACGGAGGCCGACCGGCGGGGGCTGGAAGCGCGGCTTGACCGGACGGAACCCCGGCATGAAGAGGCCGCGGTAGCCGCGGCGCTCCACCAGCGAATGGATCGTGTCGCCGTAGGTCCGGATCGCCGCCAGCACGATCTCGCCGTCGGCGTCCTGGGCGACGCGGGGCTCGTGCACCGGCTGCGCGCCGCGCTCGACCGCCCTGGCGAACGCCTCGCGGGCGTCGTCGACCCACAGGGCCAGGTCGCGCACGCCGTCGCCGTGCTTGAAGATGTGGTCGGCGATGAGCCGCGAATCGTCGCTCAGGTCGGGCCGGATGGGGCTCGTGAGCACAAACCGGATCTTATCCTGCTGCAGCAGCCAGCTCGCCCGGTCCTTCACCCCGGTTTCCGGGCCGCGGTAGCCCACCAACTGGAATCCGAAGGCGGCGCGGTAGTAGTGGCTGGCCTGCTTGGCGTTCCCGACCCAGAACTCGATGTAGTCCGTGCCGTTGATCGGAAAGGTGTCGGCGGTCTGGGCGGGCGCGGCGAGCGTGTCGGTCTGCATGCGGTCCTCCGTGAGCGTCGTAAGGCCCTCAACGAAAAGATAGTCAACGGCTTAGCCTCACGCCACGGCGGGTGATCCGCGCTTTGTAGCCGTCCGGCACGGCTGTATGTCGAAGTGAGCGACGAGAGCAATTTATCGCGGGAAGCGGCGGGGCGGATGCCAGGGCGCAGCATCGTAGTCGTCGGTTTCTCGGCGAGGGGCATCGCTCCCCTGTTGCAGCTGGTTGCGGACCTCACACCCGACTTCCCCGCCACAATTTTCGTCGTGCACCACTTCCCCGCCCAGAGCGTCAGCGCCCTCCCCAGCATTCTCAATCGCGCCGGGCCGCTCCACGCCACGCAGCCCGCGGACGGAAAGGAGTTTGTGCCCGGCAGGATCTACGTCGCCCGCCCCGACCGGCACCTCGTGATCCGTGACGGCCCGCATCCCGGGTCATCGCTGTGGCCACCTCGGCTGGGGGCCTGCTGGCACTCTCGCGGGCCGCGCACCGCCGAGGACGTACCGGCTGCGCTGCTCGGCAGGTACTTCGAGCGCCAGGACGACAAGTACGTCTTCACCAAGGAGCTCCGGCGCTCGGTCATGGACCTGATTCAGGACGCGCCGATCTCGCGGGTGAACCTGCTCCTCTGCCGGAACTGCCTCATGTACTTCAACTCCGAGGCGCAAGGCCGGATTCTGAGCCGGTTCCATTTCGCGCTCGCTCCGCGCGGAGTATTTTTCCTGGGCAAGGCGGAAACGCTCCTGGCCCAGCGCGCCGCCTTCGAGCCGCTGGATGTGAAGCGGCGCGTCTTCACCAAGACCGATCGGCGGCCCGACATGCGCCACTCCCCTCCGGCCGCGCCCGACGAGCAGGACGGCGGCCGACAGCTCCGGGACTTCGAGTCCGATGTCGGGCCGGTGTGCGCCTGCTGGCGGACCACGATGGTGTCGTGCGCGCGTACAGCGAACGCCGCCCCGTCACCGTCGGCGACGGGCGCCGGACCGCCCCCGGGGGGCAGATCGTCTACCTTGACCTCCTCGTGGTTCCGCTGCTGGAAATGACCGGCGCGCCACTCGGGGCCAGCCTATTCTTCAACGACGTCTCGCGCCCCCCTACGGCTCCAGGAGGAGGCCCAGCGGGTGGGGGCAGGAGCTGGAAACGGCCCTGGAGGAGCTCCAGTCCACCAACGAGGAGCTGGAGACGATGAACGAAGAGCTCCAGTCCATGAACGAGGAGCTCCAGACGATCAACGAGGAGGCCCGCGACCGTGGCGATGAGCTCGGTGAGACGAACCTGTTCCTCGAGTCGATCCTGACTTCGCTGCGGAGTGCCGTGGCGGTGGTGGATCGCGACGTCCGCGTCCGCAAGTGGAGCCGGCGCGCAGAGGACCTGTGGGACTCCGCGCGGAGGAGGTCTTGCGGAAAAATTTCTTGAACCTGGACATCGGGCTGCCGGTGGATCGCTTGCGCGCGCCCATTCGCGCCTGCCTGGCAGGCGAAAGCGATTTCCTCGACCTGTCCCTCGACGCGACCAACCGGCGCGGCCGCCCCATCCAGGTGCGGGTGACCTGCACGCCGCTGGCGGCGGGGGCAACCGCCGAGCCGCGCGGCGTGATTCTTCTAATGGAGGAGACGGACGGACGCCCCTAACGGGCCCTGGACGTGTCCGGTGAGGCGGGTGTGAAGGCAGACGAGTTTACCCGGCGGCTCGATGAGATGCGCCGGCGGGTCGAAAGGATCCAGCACGGGACCGAGAGCCCGAACCTGGCGGTCGAGGAGTTGCTCGTCGCGATGGAGGAGCTCCGGGTCGCCGAGGAGGTGTTGCGCGAGCAGAATGAGCGCCTGCTCACGGCGCACTATCAGGTCGAGGAAGAGCGTCGCCGCTACCAGCAGCTGTTCCAGTACGCGCCCGACGCGTACCTCCTCACCGACCTCGCCGGCATCGTTCGCGAGGCCAACCGCTCCGCCGCCCGCCTCTTCGGCGTCGATCCCAAATACATGTCCGGCAAGGCCCTGGTCTCGTTTGTCGCGCTGGAGGATCGTCCCCGGATCCGCGCCGAGGTGGGCCGCTGGCAATCGGAGCCGACCCCGCAGAGCCTGGAAGTCCGGCTGAAGCCGCGCTACGGCGAGCCGTTCGATGCCGCCATCACGCTGTCGGTGGCCCGGGGCGGCGCGCGCGACACGGCCATCGGCTTTCGCTGGCTGATCCGCGACATCTCGGCCCATCGGTCGCTCACGAAGGAGCTGCGCCTCCGCGAAGAGGCCGCGCTCCGGGAGGCCGAGGCCAGCGAGGCGCGCGCCCGGCACGTGCAGAAGCTCGAGAGCATCGGGGTGCTCGCGGGCGGAATCGCTCACGACTTCAACAACCTGTTGCACGTCGTCCTCGGCAACGCGGATCTGGCACGGGTCCACCTCGCGGCCGACTCGCCCGCCGCCGAGCACATCGAGGAGGTCATCCGGGCCACCCAGCGCGCCGCCGACCTGACGCAGCAGCTGCTGGCCTACTCCGGGCGCGGCGCGGTCGAGCAGCGCCAGCTGGATCTCTCCCGCGAGGTCCGCGAGATGGCCACCCTGCTGCGTACGGCCATCAGCAAGCAGGCCATGCTCGACTGGCATCTCGCGTCCGACCTTCCGTCCATCACCGCCGACCCGACCCAGCTGCGTCAGGTGGTGATGAACCTCATCACCAACGCCTCCGATGCCCTGGGCGACGCGCCCGGAACGATCTCGCTCCGCACCGGCCTCGCCGCGGAGGACGAGGCCGGAGCGGGCACGCCGCGCTTCGTGTTCCTCGAGGTGACCGACACGGGCTGCGGCATGGACAGCAGCACGCTCCAGCGGATCTTCGATCCGTTCTTCTCCACCAAGTTCACCGGGCGCGGCCTGGGGCTCGCGGCCGTCATGGGCATCGTGGATACCCATCAGGGCCACGTGCGGATCCGCACGGCGCCGCAGGCGGGGACGACATTCCGTGTGCTGTTCCCTGCCACCGTGGGCCGGGCCGACGCCGCACCGGTGCGTCCGGGCGCCGTGGACTGGCGCGGCCGAGGCACCGTCCTGGTGGTGGAGGACGAGGAGGGTGTCCGCGAGGTGGTGGGCCGGATGGTCGAGCGGTTGGGATACCAGGTGATCTACGCCGAGGACGGTGTGGCCGCGCTGGAGGTCATCGACCGCCGTTCCGAAGCCCTGGCCGCCGCCCTGCTCGACCTGTCGATGCCCCGCATGGGCGGACACGAGACCCTGCTGCAACTCCGGGAGCGCTGCCCCGACCTGCCGGTGATCCTGATGAGCGGCTACACCGAGCAGGAGGTGGCCACGAAACTGCTCGACGGCACCGGCGCCGTCGCCTTTCTGCAGAAGCCCTTCCTTCCCGAAGACCTCACGAGCGCGCTGCGCCACGTGTCTCTGCGCGCCTCCGCCTGAGGCTCGGGCACGGGACGTGCAACTTGTCGTCGGCTGGGCATCTCCAGCGACCCGGGACTCCGTTCCGATGGTTCTCGCAGAAGCTAAGTGCATCGAATGACTCGACTTGCATCGCGTATTGCCAGGGGATGGACTCCCACGCCACGCCCCAGTAGGATGCGGATCACGGTGCTTCCGGCCCCCGGCCGCCATATTTGGCCGATGCGGCGGTCTGTCCCACACTGCGGGTGCTCATGACGGCCGACCTCGCCCAGCTATTTGAGCTGTACTACGCCTCGCTGGTCCGGATGCTGTATCGCCGGACCGGCGACCGCGACCGGGCGGAAGATCTGGCGCAGGAAACCTTCGCGCGGGCCGTGGCGGCGCCGCCGAACAATCCGCGCCCATGGCTGTTCGCGGTGGCCCTGAACCTGGTGCGCGAAGACGGCCGGCGGGCGGCGACTCGCGGACGGCGTCTGGAGTTGCTTCGGGCCGAGCACGATGAGCCCACCAACGGGCCCGACACCGAGCTGGAAAGAAGCGAGGACGCGGCCAAGGTGCGGGCGGCGCTGGCGACATTGAACGAGCGCGACCGCGAGGCGCTGCTTCTCAAGGCCGAAGGGTTCGACTACGAGGAGATCGCGGCCACGCTGGGACTGGCCAAGGGCGCCATCGGCACGACTCTCGCGCGCGCGCGGCGCCGGCTGGTCGAGGCCTATCGGGCGCAGGAGCGGGCGAAGACCAAGGAGCGGGGAAAGAATGTCGCATCTTGACGAAGGGACGCTGCATGCGCTGCTCGACGGTGAGCTCGAGGTGCACGAGGTGGCCGAGATCCAGGCCCACCTCGGTGCCTGCTCGTCGTGCGGGCTGCGGCTGCGTGAGGTCAAGGAATTTCTGGGCGAGGCCGATCGCCTGATCGCGTCGGTCGAGCTCGGTGCACCGGCCATGGGACGTGCGGCGCGGCCGGAGCCGGGGCGGGCGGAAGCGGAGCGTCAGGTGACCGTATCAGCCGCGGCCTCCCGCCCGGAGCCGGTTGCCCCTCCTCAGCCCGACTCCGATGTCCGCCGGGAAGAGCGTGCGCGCTCCCCGGAGCCGGGTCGCCCCGCGTCCGCCGAAGCGCCGCGGGCGGGGTGGGAGCCGTGGAACGAGCAAGTACCCGTCATCCTCGTCCCGGACAACGAATCGCCCGCCGAGCGCAGGCGCCGCTTCACCCAGCGGTTCGGGTGGGCGGCGATGGTCCTCATCCTCATTGGAGCCGGGGTCATCGGGCGGATGTCGCGCCCGATGCCCACGCGCAGCGCGGCCGCGGCTCCCGCCGCGCGTGCCGACTCGGGTGCGGTCGTGAGCCCCGAGGAGACTGGCCGTCCGGACCAGGCGGCGGCGCAGAGCGCCGAGACCGCACGGACCGCCTTGGCGATGAAGCCCGACCCGGTGGAGAAGCAGGTGGCCAGAACACGCGCCCCGGCCCCGGCAGCCGCCGTGGCGAGGCCCGAGGCCAAGGAGCTGGCCGGCCGCGCGCTCGGAACGACCCGCGGCGAAGCGCGGCAGTCGGCGGATTCAGACACGGCGCAGGCATCGGATTCGAGCGCGGAGAGCGACAGCGCCGGCACCGACACCACCCGGAGCGACGAGGCCAAGGCCACCGACGACATCGCCACCGTTCGCCGGCGGGCCGGCGAGGCGCTGGCCCAGCTCGACCGGGAGAAGCGCCGCAACCAGGCGGCCGCCGCCACCTCGGCGCTCGATCGCGAGAAGCGCCGCCGGGCGGCGCAGACGGTGCAGCCGGCGGCGGCCGCGTCGGTCTCGCCGCCCACTCCGCCCACCGCGGAGGAGCGGGCGCGGGTCTACCTCCGGATCGGCCTGGACGAGGCCTCCCGCCAGCTCGGCGGGCCGGCCCACGTGATCGAGGGCATGAGTCCGATGTTCATGGGGCTCGCACAGGGCGTCTCGGTGCCGGGGGCCGACGCCACGCGACCGGTCGTGCGGGTCGTGTATCAGGACGCGCAGGGGCGGTTGATTTTCCTGGATCAGCAACGCCTCAAGGCGGGCCAAGCCGGCCCGGCGGCGACGCCGCTCGCCTGGACACAGGGTGAGACAGGTATCTGGCTGCACGGCGAGGTCGGTGGCGAGATCCTCCGGACCTATCGTCCGCGGGTGCGCTGACCCGGCCGCTCAGATCGCGACGCCGTCGAGGAGCCCCCGGACCCGGCGCACGAGCTCCTCGGCGGTAAACGGCTTCCGCACGAAGGCCGCGTCCCGCCCGCTCACGCCGCGGTGCAGGATCTCGTCGTCCGTATACCCCGAGATGAAGAGCACCTTGAGGTCGGCCTGCCGGTCGCGCAGCGTCTCGGCCAGTTCCCGCCCGCTCATCTCCGGCATCACGACGTCGGTTACCAGCAGATCGATCCGGCCGGCGCGCTGGTCGGCGACGAGCAGCGCGTCGCGTCCATGGCGCGCGGTGAGCACGTTGTAGCCGAACTCGCCGAGTGCTTTCCTGAGCAGGTCGCGCACGCCGTCCTCATCCTCCGCCACCAGCACCGTCTCCGAGCCTCGCATCGTACGCGTATCGCTCTCCTCCTCGAGGTCGTCGCCGGCGGCATCCATCCGCGGCAGATAGACCTTGACCATGGTACCCTCGCCCGCCTCGCTCGACACCCGCACCACCCCACCGTACTGCCGAACGATGCCGAACACGATGGACTGGCCCAGGCCCGTCCGAGAGGCGGTGGTCGTGTCGGCGCCATCGAGGCCGTGGCCGGAGTGCCCGACGGCGAGAACGACGTAGCGCCCGGGGCGGAGCGGCCGGCCGCGGCTGAAACCACTGATCCGCCGCTCTGAGGTCTCGACCGTGAGCCTGCCGCCGGCCGGCATGGCGTCTCGCGCATTGAGCATCAGGTTCACCACCACGTGCTCCAGCTGGGCGGGGTCGATCCTCACGTGGCCGAGGTGCGGCGCGAGCCGGACGTCGACCGCCACGTCGGCGCCGACCAGCCGTCGCACCAGCGGCTCCATCCCGCGCAGGACCTGATTCAGGCTCACCGCGCGCGGCTCCAGGGCCTGGTTGCGGCCGAAGGACAGCAGCTGGCGAGTGAGAAGAGCGCCGCGGTCGGCGGCCTGGCAGATGCGCTGCAGGTCGTGCCGGCGGCGGTCGTCCGGCACCATGTCCGCGAGCAGCATCTCCCCGAAGCCGCGGATCGTGGTCAGCAGGTTGTTGAAGTCGTGCGCCACCCCGCTGGCGATCCGGCCCAGCGCCTCGGTGCGCTGAGCGCGCCGAAGATGCTCCTCGCTCTGGTGGAGGGCGGCGCGGGTGCGGGTCCGGTCGGTCGTGTCGCTGGCGAGCACGAGCCGCACGCGGCGTCCGTCGAGATCCATCTCGTGCGAGGCGATCTCCATCTCCACCCGGCTCCCGTCGCGCCGCCGGTGGTGCGCGATGGCCACCTCTCCCCGGAGCGTTCCCGACTCGGCGGCGGCCATCGGCGCTTCGTCGTCCTCTGGAAGGAGGTCGAGGATGGTCATCGCCAGGAACTCGTCCCGACTCCAGCCATAGTGCTGGATGGCCGCTTCGTTGACCGCCAGGAACGCGAGCGTGTCGACGTCGAACATCCACATCGGCTGCGGATGGGCGTCGAAGACGACACGCGCCCGGCGGTCGGCCTCGCGGGACGCCTTTCGCAGGTGGACGTTCTCGACCGCGAGCGCGCAGGTGCGGGCCAGCTCATCGCACAGCTCCACGTCGGCGGGCGTGAAGCGCCGGCCGGTCTCGGCGGCCATCGCCAGCGTCAGGACCCCGAGCTGCCGCTCGCCCGCCAGGAGCGGCAGCCGGAGCACCGCCGATGGGGCGAGCGCATGATAGTGCTTGAGCTCGTCCTCGTCGGCGGCCGCCTCGCGCAACAGCGCTTCGGTGACCGGAACGGCGGGCGGCCCGAGCGGCGCGGGCGCGAACGGCAACGCGCGCTCGCCGTAGTCGGCGAGCGCGCGCACCACCAGATCGCGTGTCGCGTCGCGGTGGGTGCCCGCGACGAAGCGGTGGCCTCCCGTCTCGGTGGAGAGATGGACGGTGCACCAGTCGGCCATGGTGGGCACGATCAGCCGCGCGAGATCCCGGAACGCCGCGTCGAAGTCGCGTGGGGAGGTGAGGATCAGCGAACCCTGTTCGAGAAACGAGAACCGTCGGTCGAGCGCCTCGGCTTCCGCGCGACCAGGCCGGCTCCTTTCGGCGGCACGGACCCGTTCGTGCAGCCGCGCCACCGCGAGGCCCGTGAGCAGCGACGAGCACGCCACCACCACGAGGCTGGCGGCGTGCTCCCCGGAGTAGCGCAGCGGGAGGCCCGGCCCGGCGAAGAAGTGCAGCGCGTCGAGCACCGTGATCGCGACGCTCACCAGCGCCGAACCGAGCCCTCCCGTGTATGCGGCGTAGACCACCGTGAGCAGGAGCACGGGGAACGGGGTGACCAGCCCGACCCCCTGTCGCCGCATCACGTCGAGCACGACGGCCGCGGTCAGGGTCAGGAGCGGACCGCGGACGCACGCGCCGACGCGCACCCAATCCACCCTGGCGCCGTGGACGAGACGGATCAGGCCCCTGAAATCGGGGAGGCTCGGCGTGGCGCTGCTCTGGGGCATGGCTCCGTCCGCGGCGTCCCGCGCTGGCGGGGGGAACGAGGGGCGATCGGATAAGGTCTCAAGGTTGACTCCGAACGGCGACAACGCTGTGACCTGTCCCACACCCGCCTTGCCGACCGTCGAGCGAGACGGTATCGTATCCGCACCCAACCCCATCCACGCCGCATCCGGCCCGGTGCCGCCCGGGTTCGCGACGGCCGCGTGCATCCATCGCTTGCGCGAAAGGACACCCCGCCCATGCCGCTGCCCAGTCTGCGCTCGACCCTTCTGTGCCTCGCCGGGGCGCTGGCGTTGCTCCCCGCCCGGGTTCTCGGCCAGGCCCAGGCGACGACCGGCATCATTCGCGGCACGATCACCGATTCGACCGGCGGCGCGCTCGCCGGCGCCTCGGTCACGCTCCGGAACGCCGAGACCAACGCCGAGCGCGTGCTGACCACGAACGAGCGCGGGGTCTACGTGGCGACCCTGCTCCGGGTCGGCACCTACGACGTGACGGCGCGGGCGCTCGGGTTCCAGGAGTCGAAGCGCTCGGGGCTGGCGCTCAGGCTGGGCGAGACGATGGACCAGTCCTTCGCGCTGGCACCCCAGGCGGTGCAGCTGCAGGAGATCACGGTGGCGGGGGAAGAGCCCACGGTGGACGCGACCCGCTCGGAGAGCGCCACGCGACTCGGAGTCGAGGCGGTGGAGGGGCTACCTAACAACGGCCGCAACATCTTCAACTTCACCACCTTGACGCCGAACGTGGCCATCGTCCAGGGCCCCGACGGCGACGAGATCAGCATCGGCGGCCAGAAAGGCATCCACAACAACGTCTCGGTGGACGGCGCCGACTTCAACAATCCGTTCTTCGGCGAGCAGCGCGGCGGCCAGCGGCCGGCGTTCACGTTCAACCTCGATGCCGTGCAGGATTTCGTGGTGGTGGCCGACGGCGCGAACGCCGAGTTCGGCCGGTCGAGCGGCGGCTTCGTCAACGTGATCACGAAGTCGGGCACCAACGAGTTCCACGGCTCGGCACACTATTTCGGCAAGTACGATGCGCTGTCCGCCGACTACACCCACACCTTCGCGAGCGGCAGCGCGACGGGGTTCAGCCCGGACTTCACCCAGCACCAGTTCGGGGCCACGCTCGGGGGGCCGATCGTGCGGGACCGGGCGTTCTTCTTCCTGGCCTACGATCAGCAGGAGTACAGCGACACGAAGCAGACGGACCGGCAGGGCCTGATCGATCCCGCGCTGCTCGCGTTCGTCGACACCGCGACGTTCGGCGGGAGTTCAGCTCCGCTCACCAACGAATTCGGCCCCATCTCCCGCACCAACGACGCCAACGCACTCCTTGGGAAGCTGGACTTCCGGCTGAGCCCCAAGCACAACGCGACGCTCAAGTACAACTACACCCGCTCGAGCCAGCAGAACGGCACGTTCGACGTGGACTCGTGGGGGCGGAGCGCCAACGCGCTCGAGCAGGACCACTCCCATGCCGTCAACGGCAGCCTGACGTCGCTGTTCTCTTCCGCCCTGTCGAACGAATTCCGTTTCCAGTGGGCGCGGGAGGACCGGCCGCGGCCGTACGAGGGTCCGACCAATCCGGCGACCGGTCGCCCCTTTCCCGACACCGACATCGGGTTCCTCGGGCCCGACGGCTTCGCGGGCTACCGCATGGGCATGCCGTTCTTCATTCCGCTCAAGACCGCCTACGACTTCCGGTTCCAGGTGCTCGACAATATCTCGCTCCTCCGCGGCAATCATCTCTTCAAGCTCGGCGCCGAGTGGAACCGGACCGGGGTGAATCAGACCTTCCTCGGGTTCGGCAACGGTCGGATGGCCTTTACCTCGGTGAACGGGTTCTTGAACTACGTGGCGAACGGCCCTGCGTACGTCGAGTGCTCGGATAACTCGACCAGCACCACCGGCGCCTGCCCGCCGGGGACAACCATCACCGGACCCGTGGCGCTCTACCTCCAGCAGGCGGGCGTCGGTGGTCTCACCGTGGCGGATGCCGGTACGCAGGTCATCATCCAGCACGAACTGGCCCTGTTCCTTCAGGACAGCTGGAAGCCGCGATCCAACCTGACCGTGAACTACGGTCTGCGTTGGGAGGCGCAGATCGAGCCCGGCCTGATCACGCCGAAGGACCAGCTCTTCTACGCGCCATTCATCGGGCAGACGGTCACTACCGCGGCCGGTGAGTTCACGTTCCCTGGCGACGGCACGATCCCGAGCGACTACAAGATGTTTCAGCCGCGGCTCGGCTTCGCCTACGACGTCAAGGGCGATGGAAAGCAGGTCGTACGCGCCAGTGCCGGTCTCTACTACGCGCGCATCCCCGGCCTCAACCTCGCGAGCAGCCGGAGTACCGACGGATCGCGGGGGCAGACGATCGCCGCGGGCTCCGCCTTCGGCGTCCTCCCCGCCTATGGCGATCTCCTCCCCTCACCGGCCCCGACCGTGCAGCCCGACCATCCTGGTGTGTACGTGTTCGACAAGGATTTTCAGAATCCCCGGACGTTCACGGCCACCGTGGGGTACGAGCGGGAAGTCACCCGCGGGCTCGCGGCGAGTCTGAGCTACACGCATGCCCGGACCGACCACTTGACCCGCTTTCTCAACGGGAACGACGCCGTATTCGGTAGCCCGTGGGGAACGGGCCTGGGCGCGGGAGGCACCGACGGCATCGGGCAACTGTTCGTCGTGCAAAGCACCGCCAAGTCGCGCTTCAACGGCGTCACGGCGGAAATCAGGCGCCTGGGCAACAGCCGGCTCCAGTTCCAGGCCAACTACACGCTGTCGTTCGACAAGTCGGACGACGACAACGAGCGCGATCCGTTCACCTTCCGCTACGCCGAAGCCGACTCGCTCCAGCGCGAGTACAACTGGAGCGACCGCGATCAGCGGCACCGGTTCAACGCCTGGGTGCTCGCGATCCTGCCGGGCGACTTCTACCTCAACAACCGCGTGAGCGCGTACTCGGCGCAGCCGGCGTCGGAGAGCTGCGGGACGGACAACCAGGGCACCGGTCAGCGCGCGACCCTGCCGACCCAGCGCATCTGCCCCGACGGCCACATCCTGCAGCGGAACACGATTCGCCGCGACAACGCCTACTTATCCTGGGACATTCGTCTCTCCAGGCCGTTCGCGCTCGGCCCTCGGGGGACGTTCGAAGCGATCCTGGAGGTGTTCAACGTCACCAACTCCGACAACTTCAAGGATCCGTCGTCCGGCGGCACGTTCCTCAACTTCGACGGCACCATCCGCAGCGGGCTCGGCGAGCCGCGCCAGTTCCAGGTGGGCGGGCGGTACCTGTTCTGAGCCCAGCAATGAGCATCGGCACGCGCAGCGTCGGGCTGGTGGGCCCGGGCCAGCCGGGATCAGGTAAGCTGGACGCGGGCGGTCAGAAGGTGAGGGCGAGGACCACGCCGAACGACCGGTTCCGGACATCCACCTGCTCGAGTACGGAGCGGAGCCCGCTGGTGTAGCGGGCCTCGAGGGCGAGCGAGGACTGCGGCCAGCGCACCTCCAGTCCGCCGCCGGCCACCACGCCGATGTCGAACTGCCGGAACGGCGGGAGCCCGGTCTGGTCGCAGGGGGCCCGGACCGGGGTGGTCGGATCGACGACCTGGAGATCGCAGCCGATCTGCAGTGCGGGGGCGGGCCCGCCGAAGACCATCGGGCGGAACCGCCCCCGCCGCACGCCCAGCTTCAGCAGCAGCGGCATCTCGATGTAGGCCAGCTCGATGTCGAGCTCCGTCGTGCCCCCGCCCTCCACCGAAGCCTGGGCCCGCCCGCCCTTGAGCGCGAACAGAATCTCCGGCCGGAGACTGACGGGGCCCGCCAGGGGCGCGAGCAGAAACACGCCGGTCAGCGCGCCTTGCCGGCTCCGTACCCGTTGCGCGTCGGGTCCGCCGAGATCGCTGCGGGAATATCCCACCTCCGCGCCCACCGCCGGCCGCGCGGTCCGGCGGCGGGGGGCTTGAGCCGCCAGGAGGGCCGGAAGCAGAATCATCAGGAAGAGAGCGACCGGAACCCGGGGCGTGGGCATGGGGCGGAAATCTACCCGGAGCCCTGCGTGGAGGTAGGGCGCGGACCGACCAGGTACTCACCTGGCCGACTGGCGCACTGGACATGCACCGTGGGGCGGTCGCGCAGGGCCAGGAACCTCGCGGTCGATCTCCAGGTGAAGCGCGGCGTCAACTCGCGCCGGCGACGCGGGTCAGGTCACGCACCGGAATACCCAGGCCGGCAGGACGTTGAGCGGCTCGAACTCCTGACGCACCTGTCCGAAGAGGCGCCGGAGATCGGGCAGTGCCGACCGCGTGAACTGGTAGACCACGAGCACACCCCCCGGGCGCAACAGCCGACGCCAGCCGGCCAACAGCTCGAGTCGCGCCGGCCGCGTCATGCCGCTCAGCGGAATCCCCGACACCAGCAGATCCACCGGCCCGATGCCCCGCTGGGCGAGCGCCGGCTCCGCTTCCGCGGCCGAACGGTGAAGCACGGTGAGCCGCGGGTCGCCGATCCGGCTCCGGAGGTGGGCCACGAAGGTGGGGTTCATCTCGAACGCGACCAGCGTTCCGTCCCCGCCCTGCCGCGCCAGCATCGCGGTCGTCAGTGTGCCCACCCCGGGCCCGGCTTCCACGACGATTCGCGTGTCGGTCCAGTCCGCCTGCCGCAGCACCCGCGAGGTCAGGAACCGGCTGCTGGGCACGACCGATCCCAGCATCCGCGGATGCCGCAGGAACGTGCGGCCGAACAGCAGGCCGGAAGGAACGGGACGGCGGGCGGCCATGTCGTGCACCTCGTCACGGCAGGGAGCCGAAGGCGTTATCGGCCGGATGCCCGGCCCCCACCAAGTAGCGCGGCCCCGATGCGCCCGGCAAGGGCACGCTCGGCCATTCCCTGGGCCGGTGCCACCCCTTGCCCAATCATGCGCGCCCCGGCCAGTTTGTTCAATGTTGCCTGGCTCAGTCCTGGAACCTGCCGCAGGTGTCGGATGCTCAACCCGATTCAGAACGCCGCGCCCATCTCCGCCACTCCGGCCGTCCTGCTCGTTGAGGCCGAGCCCATGTTGCGGCAGACGATCAGCAAGTTCCTCCGGCGAGCGGGATGCCGGGTCACGGCCTGTCCCGACGGCCGGGCCGGGACCGCAATGCTGAGCGAGGGATTGGACCCCGCCCTGATCGTGCTGGGTGCACGCGTGCTCGACGCCGAGCTCGCGCACGTGGCGCGCGAGCTGCACGCGCTGGCGCCCACCGCCGCCGTGCTGGGCATCGCCGACGTGGTGAGCCACGAGGCGCTCGAGGCTGCGGCGCTCCCGATCGGTCTCCGTTTCCTCGCGCCGCCGTTCGATTTTCCCGATGTCGTGCGCGCGGTCCGCTCCTGCCTCCGCCAGGCCGGCTTTCAGCTTCCCGACGGCGAGATCCTCGAAGCCTGACCGCGGCGGGCCGGGTTACGGTTGGCGCGCGCGGTCGCCGAACAGAATCGGTCGCGACGGACGCGGACGCGGCATCTCCGGTAGCGGAGGGCCCACCCGCTCGACCAGCAGGTCGTACAGACGGCCGAAGGCGACGGGCCTTTCGAGCACCGGGACGTCATGGTACCCGGCCAGCAGCTCCGACTCCCCCTGCGCCGATGCCGAGGTCATCAGCGCCACTCGAAGGCCCGGCTCGAGATCGCGGGCGCGCTCGGCCAACTCGCCGCCGTCCATCGCCGGCAACAGCAGATTGGCCAGCATCAGGCGGACCTCCCCCGGGTGCTGGTCCAGATACGCCAACGCCGCGCGCCCATCCCCGACCGCCTGCACCTCGTACCCCATTCCGCGCACCATGCGGCAGAGCTCCGAGCGCGGCGCCGGCTCGTGGTCCACCACCAGCACGCGGGGCATATAGGACACCGGCGGGAGGGGGGAGCGGGCGGACGTGGGCACAGGGCCTCCTAGCGGCGTACCGGCCGCGGTTGGCCCTCCCCACGAGGAGGGGCGAACGTGAATTCCGGCAACCCCAGCGGGTGCCGGATGCGTATGCTACCTCCTGGCGGGCACCCGGGCGGTGACCCGGCTAACAGCCCGGTTCAATCCCGAGTCATCCTGAGCCCGTTCGCTGCGCTCAGGGTGACTCACGCCGAGGTTTCGAACACACTCCATCACCGGGATCGGCCGCTCAGAACGCGGCCGGGACCGAAGCACTCATCGATCAGGCTGTCCATGGCACGCATCGCCTCCGCGAGCGGGATCCCGGCCACGGGGCCGTCGCGCACGATGGCCCGGTGCGGGGTGCCGTAGGGCACCCACGGGGTCGTGCGGGGGTCGGCGCGGTACAGGCCGACGAGCGGAATACGCCAGGCGGCGGCGAGGTGCACGACGCTGGTGTCGGGCGTGAGCAGGAGGTCGAATGCGTTGATCACGCCGGCGAATTCGTGGAAGCTCCGCACCGGCCGGACCTCATCGGCTCCGGTCTCCGTCGCGATCGCGTCGATCTCGCCGAGATACTCCGGCGCGCCGCAGACGGTGACCGAGAAGCGCGGGTCCCGCGCCTGGATGGAACGGATGGCCGCCACGAAGTTTTCGCGCCCCCAGTATTTCCCCGGTCCGCGCCCGGACACGTTGACTCCCAGGCGGAACGGCGCGCTCGAGGGCGCCAGCCGGCCCATCGCCGCGAGCCGGTCGGACTCGGTCAGCGGGTATTCGAGGGCGAGCGACTCGGTCGCGGGATCGATTCCGAACGCGAGCAGCAGCTGGGCGGTGCGCTCGACGATGTGGACCGACCGCCGCTCCAGCAAGGGCACGGCGTGCGTGAACAGCCCGGGTTGTTCGTGCAGCATGCCGAGCACTCGGGCGGCGCCGGACCACTTCGCGATCACACGGGACGTGACCGACGGCTCGTTCACCAGGTCCACCATCAGGTGGTACTTCGCGCGCCGCAAAGCGCGGACCAGGCCGATGGTGGGGCCGAGCTGCTTTTCGTAGACGAACACCCGGTCCACCCACGGCGAGACCGCGGGCTCGACCCCGGCGTTGGCCGTGCTGAGGAGCAGCTCGATCAGGGCGTGCGGGTACCGGCGCCGGATGGCGCGCAGAACCGGGATGGCGATGAGTACGTCCCCGATCCGCTCGGGACGCACGAGCAGGATCCGGGGCGCGGTGGGGAGCTCGATGGCGTCCTCTGGCCGGGTGATCAGCCGCCCCGTGAAGGGGAGCTGGCGGGCCAGGAGCAGCCGCCGAAGTCGGCGTTCGAGCGGCTTCAGCGCGGCGATCGCCATCTGTGGTCCGTCTCCGTGCAGGTGATCAGGCCCGTCCCGCGACGGCGCTCCGTGAGGCGCGAGCTACCCTTCAGCGGCCCCCCCGGTCCGAGGTCCGCGAGCGCGCGCGTGACGCCGGCAGGTCGACCCAGCCGTCGCTCTGCCGGTAGGCGGGGTTCCGGATCCGATACCACACGGTCTCGGGCCCGTACGGATCCGACACCCGCTTGGCGACCATGCCCTCGAGTTCCATCTTCCGCGTCGCCTCGAACAGCGCCCGCCCGTGCTCCGTGAGAGTGAACACCTTATAGAGCGGGCCGGTGTCGAGCGGCAGCAGGTCGGCAAGCAGCTGCTTCCGCTCGCCCAGCGGCAGCGGCCGGAGATCGCGTCCCTCGAGCCAGAGCAGGTCGAACGCGGCGAACGCCAGGAAGCCGCGCCCCTTGAGCAGGTCCCGGAACACCGGCCGGCCCCGCGGATCGAGCGAGACGATCTCCCCATCGAGGATCACCTCGCGGCCCCCGATCACCGCCGCCAGGCGGTCGCAGAGCTCGGCGCAGCCGTCGAACCGGGTGATCCACTGCGACCGAAGCGTGCAGCCGTCGGTCGAGGCGTACAGCAGGCCCCTCACCCCATCGTACTTGGGCTCGAACATCCACTGGGCGCCGTCGAACGGATCCGCACGCGGAATCGGGGCGATCACATCCACCTGGGGCAGCGCGGCGAGCCCGCGAGCGGCCGGCGGAGGAGCGAGCATCGTGGGCATGATGGCTCCGAGCCATGGTGTAGGCCGAGAGCCCTCCCCACGAGGAGGGAGCTGAATCCGGAGGGCGGCCGCGGCCCCGAGCCGCGCCGCTCCCCGGTGGTACGGGCTGATGTTACGCCCGCGGGAGCGTTCGTGCCAGAGGCGCGCACCGGGCCAGATTCGACCGCGGTAAAGGACAAGATGGCGCCACCCGCGTTCTCTACGCGACAGTTCGCCGCCGGGCGACGGGCAGCCCTCGTTTTGCATCGTTTCGATTGTAGTAAGTAATGGATGCGAGCCCGGCATCGGCACCAGGCCGAGCCGTTCGTACACAGGGAGGAACGATGACGAAACAACCGCTGCCCGGCATGGCGACCGCCACGGCCGCGCTGGTACTCAGCCTCGGGGCCTGCAGCCCCGGCACCCAAGTGCATACCCAAGTCGCCCCCGAGGCGATCCAGGAGCGACCGACCACCGTGAGCGTGAAGGCGGCGGCGGAGTACGTCGGCGGCCGGACACCCTACGAGTACAGTCCGCTGCTCGACGACGCGGCCACCAGCCAGGCCTTGCGGGCCGATCTCGCCCGCGGGCTGGCCCGCCGGGGCTACGTGGTTTCCGACGCCGCGCCCGACGCTACGCTGGTGTACTACCTGGCGCTCCCGGAGCAGCATGACTTCACCGACGCCGACTACGACTTCACCTGGCGACCGGCCTGGTGGCGCGGGTGGGCGTCGGCCGGGAATGACGCTTCGCAGGAGGAATATGCCGACGGCGCCCTGATGATCGACCTGGTCGACGCCAGAACGGGGGAAGTGCTGTGGCGGGAGCATGCGGAGACCCCGGTGCCCGGGCACGAGCGCGCCTACGAGCGGGTGCTCGGGCGCAGCGTCGCCGCGATGCTCTCGCGGCTTCCCGCGCGGCCCGCGGGCAACAGCCAGCCCCGGGAGGACGACCCGGCCGGGCGGGCGGCCGTCGTGCCGGCGGCTGCCGCGGCGGGCGGGCTGCCCGCCTCAGGGGCTCGTGATCGAGGGACAGTGACGATCGGCTGAACCGGTCACGATGAGGGCCCGACTCCCATTGCGAACTCGCGTACGGTTAGTGAGCTTGGCATGGTAGGAGAATTCCAATGTCCAAGCACTGTCCGTCCTGCGGTGTCACCGTGAGCGATCAGGTCCGGTGCCCGCTGTGCGACGCCAGCCTCGTCAAGGTCAACCTTCGACGGGCCCTCTTGTGGGCGTTCGTCATGGAGGAGTACCTCCTGCTCGCCGTGGCCATCGTCCGGCGCGGGTGGAGTCTCCTGTGATGGCGACAGCCGGCCTGCGTCCGTCGCCCTGCCCTCGGGCGCGGTAGCCGGCGTACCCGGGAGTGCCGCGAGCTGGCGCTCCGGTGACGGTCGCCGGCAGCCGCCGCAGGGGTCCGCCGGCGTCCCCCTGCCGGCGGCAGCCACTGCCCCGCTGGCGCCATCGTACCATCCCTCCGCAAGGCCGTGTCGTCTGACCTCTCCCCACCCGACCGGATGCAGGCTGCCACGTGCCAACGGCGACTGCGGCACGATTTGCGGTTACGGGTGAACAGCACGAAATTCGTACCGCCTCCGATCCGAGGAATCGATGCCGATTCGCCCCGCCCGAAGCTACGGGTCCTTCTGCCCGGTGGCCCAGGCGTCCGAAGTACTGGCGCAGCGGTGGGTGCCGCTGATCCTGCGCGAGATCATGGTGGGCTACCACCGCTTCAACGAGATCCGCCGCGCGCTGCCGCTCATCTCGCCCTCGGTCCTCGCCCAGCGGCTGAAATCACTGGAGGATGACGGTGTGATCCGCCGGCGCGACGACTCGGATGGCGTGGCCTACCACCTCACCGCCGCGGGTGAGGAGCTCAGGCCGATCGTGGACTCGTATGGCCAGTGGGCAAAGAAATGGCTCACGCGCGAGTACCGGTCGTACGAGCTGAACCCCGCGGTCCTGATGTGGTCGCTCCGACGCCATGTCGTGGCCGCGAGCTTTCCGCCCGGCCGCACCGTGCTGCAGTTCCAGTTGGACGGGGCGCCGGCGAAGCAGCGCTACTGGTGGCTCGTGGTGCTACGTGGCGATCAGGAGGACGTGGACATGTGCCTCACCGATCCGGGACATCCGGTGACGCTCACGGTGACGGCGACGCTCCGGACCATGGTGGACCTGCTGATGGGTCACGCGGAGCTGGTGGAGGCGCTGCGGCAGCGACAGGTGCTGGTGGAAGGAGAGTGTGCACTGGCGCACCGATTTTATACGCTGTTCAGCTTCGAAGGCACGGGCTCATTCACCGGGGGCGCCCCGCCCGACGCCCGGGCTGCGGGCGAGCAGGCGGTCGGAGCGTGAGCGGCCGCGAGCGCAGGGCCAAGGGGAGCACGTGACAAAACGCTGCTCACCAATGGGCCTGGGTGGACTCTCCTGATCCAGAGGGGCCGCCGCAACCGGCTGAATTCCAGGGACTTGCTACCTCACGCGAGTTCGTGTCACCCGGTGCTGGAGCTTGACGGCTCAGATGCCCGGCTTTGCCGTACTTTCCTCGCTCCGATGGCGAAGTCTGCGTTGCTCCTGATCCCAAGCGGTGGCCAGCGTGCGGGGCGGCGCCGTTTGATGAGCAGGTCCAGGTGCGGACTCGTCAGAAGTCACTAGTCACTCCCCCTGTCTGACGAACTGCAGCTCCCCTTCGACGCGGACCTTGTTCGCGACCAGCACGCCACCAGTCTCGAGTGCCTGGTTCCACTTCAGCCCCCACTCCCGGCGGTCGATCTCGGTCTTGAAGCTGAACCCTGCGCGCGTCTTCCCCCAGGGGTCGGTCCCCCGACCCTCGTATTCAGAGTCGAGCACCACCTCCATGGAGCTGCCGTGGATCACCAGGTCGCCGACCAGGCTGAAGCGGTCCCCGTCCTGCTTCGGCGGGTTCCCCTCGATCCGCGTGCTGCGAAAGGTGATCTGCGGAAAGCGCTCGGCGTCGAAGAAATCGGGGCCGCGCAAGTGCGCGTCGCGGTCTCCGACGCCGGTGTCGATGCTCGCGACGGCGATGGTCACCTCGACCCCAGCCGCCTCGGGGTGATCACGGTCTCCCGTCAGCGTCGCCTGCGCATCCTTGAAGCGGCCGCGCACGGTGGTCATCATCATGTGCTTCACCGAGAACTCGATGCTCGAATGGGTGGGGTCGAGCTGCCAAGTGGGCACTGCGACCCGTCCGGCGGTTGCGGTTGCCATTATTTTCTCCATCGTGCCGAGATTGGACTTGGTCCTGAACGCGGACATCGCGCAGACTATCGCAGACTATATGGTGTCCCGTCATCACGACGGTCAAGGTGGTCCTGTGGTCGGCGGCGCGTCGTGGCCGCGTTCGAGCGCGGCGCAATCCCAGGCGCCAAGGTGCGGCCGCCGCCTCATATATGGAGCAGGAATTCGAGCAGGTGGCATCGGGTGCGGGCGCACAGCGAACCACCTCATGTCGCCGGCCTCCGTCGCCCACTGTACCACGACGAGAGTACGATGGCAGTCATGCCGCTGGGGGGCGGGAAGCTGGTGTATTGTTGCGCCCCTCAGAACATCCCGTTGGCATTCGCCGACGACTCGGGGACGCGCTGGAGCACGTCCCAGTGCTCGACGATTCGCCCGGCGTGATCGAAGCGGAAGATGTCGATCCCGGCCCAGGGTCCGTCGCCGGGCCATTCATGGGAGCAGTGCAGCACGACATACTGTCCCTCGGCGATTACGCGTGCAATACGCACCCGCTTGCCCTGGTACTCGCGCGCCATGCGCTCGAACTATTCGACGCTCCCCGGCGCCGACGCCACGGCGGTCGGGTTCCGACCGTCGTCGGCGGCGGCTACTGGACGACTGCGCCGTTCGCCAGGATCAGGCCCACGCTGCTCGCCGGCGCGGCGAACTCGAAGGCGCCGATGTCGGCGTGCTCGGCCACCACCTGCCCCAGCACGATGATGGTGTCTCCCTTGGCACCGGGCCTCAAGCTGAGCGCATGCGCCTTGAGTGTCACCACCTTGCCACGCACGAGGCTGGGGCCCTGGCCGCCCTGCGTGCGGATGTCGCCGAGCACGACCAAGCGCCCGAACGGCCTGGAGAGCTGGACGCCCATCGAGCCGTCTCCGCAGGTGGTGATGCTCTCGAACTCCGCGTGGTCGAGCGAGCCGTCGTACAGGTTGTAGCCGCGGGCGCCGCCGCCGTGCGTCTCCACGCGGCCCCGGACGATCAGGGCCGCGATATCCCCGAAGTTGACGAAGCCGATCCCGCTGTCCCCGTAGGACGTCACCGGCCCTTCCGCGACCCACAGCCGCACCCGGCCCCAGTTGTCCAGCACCATGTCGTTGACGCCGTAGGTCGAGACCGGGCCCCGGTTCACCACCTCGGAGGCGTCCACGCCGGCGCCGATGAAGACGCCGCCCGTGATGCGGTCCGGCGTGCCCTTGGCGATGCCGCCATCCGCGTGGATCTCGCCCGTGGTCAGCGTCACCAGCTCGATGCTGCCTCCCGGCGTGGTGGGGGCCGCGCGCTACCGGGCTCCGCCTTTGCCGGCGGGGTCGCGCCGCCGAAGATGAAGACGCCGCTGCCGCGCAGCGGGCGCTCACGGCTCCCGCCCGACAGGTTGCGCGCCGCGAGCCTCCAGCGACTGGCCGGGTCGGTCGAGCGGTTGTAAACCGTGATGCCTCCGGCGAGCACCTGCACGCCGAAGCCGGCGGGGCGGTGCGGGGCGGACCGGGCGTCGGCCGCGGCGACGTGGATGTCGTGCAGGTCGAGCTCGCCACGGTAGGCCCGCTCGGCCTCCAGGTGCAGGCGGCCCTCCAGGCGCAGCCCACGCAGCTCCAGCCGCCCGAGGTCCGGCAGCGTGTCGGTGAAGCCGAGGGCGACCTGCTCCGAGTCGGTCGTGAGGCGGAGATCGGCGATCGTGTGGTCGGCGGTGAGCAGCAGGCCGTCGCTGCCGGGCTCGAAGGCGAGCCCCGCGCGCTCGTCCGTGGCTTGCAGGTGGTGCCCGCCGGCAGTTCCAGCCGCCGCAGGCCCGCTATGGCCCCGGCGATCTCGAGGCGGCGGACTCCGGCGGCCAGCGCCTGCTGCAGTGACGTGCCATCGTGAACCCGGGTCGCTGGCTCGCTCACTGATCGCCTCCGACGTGGGTGGGGCCGCTCGCTCGCGGGGCGCGCATGGATGCCCGCAGACACGTTTGGCGGCGACTCGCATTCGATGGCCGAGCAGACCCCACGAAGTGCCAGGCAGCACCCGCGTGCGCAACCACCCGGGAGCTGCCGCGGCGGCCGTCGGCGCGACACGTCCAGGCCGAAGGAGCTGCTGCTTCGGCCCAGCGGGCACGCGGCGGCACGGGTCACGACTTCCCGATCACTGGCCGAGACTCGTCGATCGAGCGGGCCAGACGTTCTACATCACCCGGCTCCACTACTGGGGACGCGGGCACGCCGCGGCAGTATTCACCCCGCCTCCCAGGCTGTCAACGGTCGCGTTCCTCCGCCCCCCTCTGGCTCCGGTCAGGGCGGGCCAATCCCGTTGCCAGCGCTCGGCGTCGGCGCCGGCTTCGGCCGCGTAGGTGAGGCGCACCGGCATTGCCGCGAGCCGGTTAAAGCCGGCGGTCGGCGCGGATCGGCATGGCGTTGAACAACTGACTCAGCTCCGCGATGCGACCCTCGATGACTTCGGCGCTCGGAGGGATCGCATCGCCGGCGGCGGCCCCGACCGTCATCTCGGAGCGCGGTCGGCGGCCGACTGGCCGGGTGAGGTCAGGCGCCGGTGACGAATTTGCGTTGTGCCTCCAGAATCTCCAGCCGCCGTTGGATGATCTCCTTCCGGCGATCCGCGACCTCCTTGGACTTGTCCACCTCCTGTCGCTGTGCCTCGAGCGTCCGCTTCTCGAGGTCTCCGAGCACCTGCCGCGTGCGGGCGCCGGCGGGCCCTCCCGGATTGCCGGTGCGCTCCTGTTCCTGTCGGCGCACCGCTAGCTGGAGCTCCAGCTCGAGGCCCTGCCGTCTGACATCCGCCAGCTCGGCTCGCTTCTTCTCGAGCTCGATCTCGGCTTCGCGCAGCGACTCGCGCCGTTCGATCAGGTCCTTCTCGCGCTCGGCCGCCTTCTTGTCCGCCTCGAGCGCAGTCGCGTCGGCGGATCGTTTCTCGTTCTTGGCGGTCTTCTCACGATCCTTGATCGCGTCGATCTCCCCTTCCTTCCGGGTGATGCGCGCTCGCGCGCTGTTCCGAAGGGCCTCGGCGCGGGCGCGATCGTTCTCCGCCTGAGCCTTGGCCTGGGCCGCCGAGCCGAGCTCGCGCTGGATTTCCAGGGTATCGCGGATCGGCACGGCGACGAGGAAACTGTCGGGGCCGAGCGCCTGGGCCTCCTGAGCGCGGGCTTCACTGCCGGCCATCGCGGTCAGCAGGGTCGTCAGGGCACCGAGCATCACCCATCTATGCATTCGCATTACCATTTCCTCTCGTTCGGGCGGGCGCTGCGGGAAGGCATCTGGGGCGCGGACTCGGCCGCCCGAATCGTGCCTCAACGGGCCACTGACGATATCGGGATAGGCGCCACCTCGCGGTCGCCCAGGCGGGCATGAACGCCACCACCACCTGATAGCGCACCGCGAGCAACGGCACGGGCGGAACGAGGCGGTCCCGCGTGTGGCGGTTCTCCGTCGCGGCCGCGCCGGTCATCATGATCCCGAGCGACCGCTGGGCGGACTTATTTGGCGGGTGACAAGTCCGTGTTGGATGATGTCGTCGTCCAGGGAGCGATCCGTTCCCGGGTGAACTTCCCGAAGTAGTTGATAAAGTGGCCACCGCAGTCTCGCAGCGTCCGTACCGCCAACTCCTTACGATCGTCTGTCGGCGCGTGCACACGCACCACCACATGGCCGTCCCGCAGGGCCTTCTCGTAGGCTCCCTTTACTTCCATCTCGTCGTTGGTGAGCCCGAGGCTCTGGCCCACGCGCATGATTTTGTCGAGCAGGCCGGTGCGGCCGGTGCTCTCCCGCAGGCGTTGGGCCGCGGCCTGTCCGCACGAGACCCCGATCTCGGACTCGAGGAAAGGGCCCGTTAGCGCATCGATCGCGCACTTCACTTGCGCCGGTGTGTCCATGACGCTGAGGAGATAATCGACGGGGTACTCTACCGGCTCAGACCTCTGGTCTGTGGCATCCTGCCTCTTCTTCTCGTCTGGTTGCGGCATCGGCATACGGCCTCCACTTAGCGTGAGAGTGTCAAGTGGTCGTCTTGACACGAGCGGGCTCCAATCTTCAGAATAACCTGACCCCACTCGTCTATGAACTAATTGCCTGTCCACCGGTTGGAGCCCAGCACCATCGATCCTCCGCTCCATCGCGCCGAGGGCCGGCGGCGCCCCATCGCATCCGCAGTCGTGCTCGATCCGCTTGCTGCGATCGCCGAGTCGCATCGAGGTGATCACCGTCTGATAGGATGGAGTGTACGCCCGCACCCGCTCACTCGGACGGTACCGGCTCGCGAAGGTGAAGCAGCCCGCTGCCTCCAGCTCCCACAGGAGCGAATCCACACTCGGTTTGGAAATCCGAGCGGCCGCGCTTCCGAGTCGACGCACCTGCCGTGCCTGCCTCGTAGGTACACGATGAGTCGCGCGATTGCGATGGAGAACAACGCGCTGGCACTGTCTCCGACGGCAGTTTGCGACCCAGATGAAATACGCCCCGCTCAAGGATCTCTGCGCGCTTGGAGGCTGGAAGAGCCCGCGGACGGTCCTGACGCTACCAACCAGCCGACGCGGTGTCTATGCAGCAGGCACTGGCGGCGCGGCGCGGCTCGAAGCCTGAGCACGAACGGACAACACGACGGACAACGTGATAGGCAAGATCACAAAAAAGACGACCCCGTGTCGGCGATGACGCTCATCCATGACACCCCAGACGTCAGACTCGTCGTCTTCCGCGTTGCGGCGGGCCAGGCCGTGCCAGTGCATACCAGCGGGTCCGAGGTCGCGTTGCATGTCCTCTCGGGCTCGGGCATGGTGAGCGGCGCGGACGGCGAGCGCCGGTGCAACCAGGGACGGTGGTCGCGTACGAGCCGCGGGAGCCCCACGGGATGCGCGCCACCACCGAGGAGCTCACCCTGCTGGCGGTCATCGCCCCGCGGCCCACGAGCCGCTGAGGAGGCTCGGATATGAGTAACCTACGGCTACGCTCCTGAAAGCCACCTGAAGGTGCTGTGAACGACCCTTCATGCGACACTCAGGACGCATTCAGGCGCTCGAAGGGGGGCGCCCCGGCATTCCCGTGAGGCCCCGTGAGCCTGCAGGATCCCGCTGAACCGAGCCTCATGCGCCATTCAGGGGGTGATAGGAATCACTGAGGTCGACGGTCCCCGTGACCAGTGTTCAGTGCGACGAAAACTCTGAAAGAGCGAACTGAGGCCACACAACTGGTTGGAGTGATAGCACGACTCCCGCAGTCCGAGGCGGCGGCACTGAGTGCCCACGGCAAGAGGCTGATGCCTGGAGCGGCCGGAAGGTGAACTGATCCGCCCGCAAAGGGGGAGCTCAACATGTCGCGGTTCACCAAAGCTCTGGTCTTTGCGTCGGGGCCAACTGATCCCGCAATCCAGCTCGCCAGCCGGTTGGCGGTAGCGCACCGGACGACCCTAACGGTCGCAGATGTGATGGAGAAGGCGCCGGCATACCTCCGTCCGCTCCTCCCCAGGGAATGGAACCTCCCACAACAACTCCGGGCTCACAAGACTGCCACCCTCGAGCGGACCGCGGCTCGCATACGACGTCTTGGCATCGAGACTCGGGTCACACTGCTGGAAGGCGCACCCGTACAGGCGCTCGTACGGGAAGTGGTGAGGGCCGGCCACGATCTTCTCGCCATAGCGGCATCGGCTCCAGGCGAACTCCAGTCGGTGCGCACGACAGCGGCGCGTCTTGTGCGCGAGTGTCCTTGCCCGACGCTCCTGGCCCGGCCCGGACGACGGCGACGCCATCGCGTACTCGTCGCGATCGACCCCGGACTCGGGGATCGACGGAACACCGCAATGAACGCGTTGTTACTGGAGACCGGCATTGCGATCGCCGAGGTCGCCAAGGAAGAAATGTATGTGCTCCATGCCTGGGAGGTGTACGACGAGCGGTATCTGCGGAGACAAGGTCTCAGGGCGGATGAGATGGAGCAGTTCGTCGGTAAAGCGCGAGAGGCGGCGCGTGAGGCACTCAAGAGAACGATCGCCCCTTATCGTCGTCATCTGTCGGCTCGCAACATCCACCTTGAACGAGGAACACCACGGGAGGTCGTACCCACGTTTGCTGTGAAGCATGGCATCGAGCTGCTTGTAATCGGCACCGTGGCTCGATCCGGACTTGCGAGAAAGCTGATCGGCAATACGGCGGAGATCCTCCTTGGGCAGATGCCGTGCTCGATGCTGGTGGTCAGGCCCGGAAGGCCTGGCAGAGGATAGGGCAGGCAAACACGAACCCGGTTGCTCACCATGCGAAGGGGCCGTCAGAAGTCGGTTGCGGATGGAAGGTACCGTTCGATTCTCGTGCCGCTGGACGGGTCCCGCCTCAGCGAACAGGCCCTTCCCCTCGCCGTCGCCATTGCGGAGCGCGCGAAAGCGAGGCTCGGACTTGTACTCGTCTCAGTTCCCAGAGTACCGGTGAGCGCCTCAGTACCGCTCAGCGCCGAGGTGCGGCAGCTCTACGTCTCGCTTGAGGTCGAGGCCCGCGAGTCCGAGAAGACATACCTCGAGACATTCACCGATCAGCTCCAGCGGCAGTCTCCTGGCCTGGCAATCACCTCAACAGCACTGATGGGACCCGTTGCAGACACCCTGCGCCAGTATGCCCAGGAGAGTAGGAGCGACCTGGTGGTCATGACCACTCGCGGCCAAGGCGGCTTGCAGCGGCTCTGGCTTGGCAGCACAGCCGACGCCGTCATCCGTGGAAGCTCCGTACCTGTGCTTCTCGTCCGACCCGTGGAAAACCCTTCACCCCGGCCCGTGCTGGAGAACCTGAACCAGATCCTGGTTCCGCTTGACGGGTCCGCCCTGGGGGAAGCGATTCTTGAGCCGGCCAGGGAGCTGGCCGCCCTGGCTGGGGCCGAGCTGATGCTGGTCCAGGTAATTCAACCGCTCGCCTCTCCGCTCGAGCGCCACGGCGCAGCGCCACGGACCTTCGATGTCGAGCTCACCAGTATTCCGCGACAAGAGGCGGCAGGTTACCTGAACAACCTGGCGGAGCGGTGTCTCAAGGCCGGCGTGAAAACAGCGTATTCGACACCGCTCGGGGGCAACGTGGCTGACACCATTCTCCGTCTGGCCGAAGCTCCCACCGTCGGCCTTGTCGCCCTTGCGACTCACGGTCGGGGCGGCCTCAAGCGGTTGATGCTCGGAAGTGTCGCCGACAAGCTGATCCGAACTGCCCCGTGTCCGCTCCTCGTCTACCGGCCCCCGGCACGCGCGAGAGGCAGGTCCTGATCCGGCCACATGTTTTCATGTAAGACTGATAAGACCGGCTTCGCTGCGCGCGGGGCGAAACGAAGCCTCTATCGATGTCGACTGATGGGGAGGGACCGCATGAGCAAGCACATGGGATTCGTAGCCCTGGCGGCGATGCTGGCGCCCTGGGTCGCGGGCGAGGCGCAGGAGCGCGCCCCCCGGGTGTCCACCCAGGAATACGAGGGTTGGAGGCAGTACAGCGTGCAGTGCACTCGCTGCCACGGGCAGGACGTCACTGGGAATCCAGTGGCCGCCCACCTCCTCGAGTCCGCACGCTCGGGCGGGCCTGTCGCCACCAAGGAGGCTTTCACGAAGGTGGTAGCTGAGGGTCGCGTGAGCAAGGGAATGCCGGCGTTCAAGGCGATCATGAAACCGGAGCAGATCGAGGCGGTCTACGCGTACGTGAAAGGGCGGGCAGACGGACGCATTGCCGTCGGTCGGCCTGCTGCACCGTCTCGGTGAGGCGTAGCCGATACAGCTATAAGCACGCAAGGCCGCCTAACGCGGGAATCGTCACGTGGCGTTGAAGGGAAGAAGTGGGACACCAAGCAGGAGGATATCCCAATGGTAGAAGGGAAGATCGCCATCGTCACCGGAGCCGGCTCCGGCCTTGGCGAGGCCATTGCGATCCGGTTCGCGAGGGGCGGGGCGACCGTCGTGCTCGCGGACCTGGATGTCGATGGTGCGGAGCACGTGCTGGGAGAGATCAAGCGGGCCGGGGGACAAGGCCAAGTCTTGAAAACCGACGTATCGAAAGCGGACGCGGCCCAAGCCTTGGTGGAGCGCACCGTGCAGGCATACGGGAGACTCGACATCGCCGTGAACAACGCCGGCATAGGCGGCCCAACGGCGCCGGTGGGGGAATACCCGATCGAGGGATGGGACCAGATCATCGCCATCAATCTCTCGGGCGTTTTCTACGGTATGCATTACCAGATCCCGGCCATGCTCGCGTCAGGTGGCGGCGTCATCGTGAACATGGCGTCCATTGCCGGCAAGGTGGGCCTGGTCAACGCCGGAGGGTACACCGCTGCCAAGCATGGCGTCGTCGGACTCACCGAGACAGCGGCCATCGAATACGCCGCGCGCGGGATCCGGGTGAACGCCGTCGGCCCAGGGTTCATCAAGACCCCGCTGATCGGAAAGCGCGCGGTGCTCGACAGCGAGGCGGGCAGCGGGCAGGGCGAGATGCAGGCGCTCGCGGCGCTCCACCCGATGAACCGTCTCGGCGAGCCCAATGAGGTCGCGGAGTTGGTGCTGTTTCTTGCGTCAGATCGGGCCTCGTTCATTACCGGGGCCTACTACAACGTCGATGGTGGCTATCTCGCCCAATAGGGCGTTCAATTGGCGAGGCGGAGGGCAGAATGCAGATTTCCCGACAAACAGGCACAGGGCTTCTCGCCCTCCTGCTCGCTGCCGGCTGTGGCGGCTCGGGTCAGGGGCGGAACGGCGTCAGGCATGAACCATCGGCTCCGATCGCCGGGAGTGGGTCCAGCGAGTGCCAGCCGCTCGAGACGCGAACGCCGAACGCCCCGACCCAGCGTCCCGCGAACGCGGGGCAGACGCGGGCGTGTGGGGTGACCTCACATGTCGCGTTCGACGTGGTCGTCCTCGCCAAGGGACTCGAGCATCCCTGGGCCGTGGAGCCGCTGCCCGACGGCAGCCTGCTGGTCACCGAGAGGCCCGGCCGCATGCGGGTGGTCTCCGCAAGTGGGAAGCTCGGCCCGCCGATCGGCGGCGTACCGAAGGTGGACGCCGGGGGCCAGGGGGGCCTGCTCGACGTAGCGCTGAGCCCGGGCTTCGCGCGCGACCGCACGATCTACTGGAGCTACGCCGAGGCCCGCCAGGGCGGCAACGCCACCAGCGTCGCCCGCGGGGTGCTGACGGCGGACTACGGGCGGCTCGAGCAGGTGCGGGTGATCTTCCGCGCCATGCCCGCGTACGAGGGCGACAAGCACTTCGGCTCCCGGCTCGCGTTCGGCCCCGACGGCAAGCTGTTCGTCACGCTCGGTGAACGGTCGGACGCACCCATGCGGCCCCAGGCGCAGCAGCTCGGCAGCGACATGGGGAAGATCCTCCGCATCAATCCGGATGGCACGGTGCCGGACGACAATCCCTTCGTCGGCCGTGAGGGTGCCAGGCCCGAGATCTGGTCGCTCGGGCATCGGAACGTGCAGGCCGCCGGCTTCGATGGAGAGGGCCGGCTCTGGGAGGTCGAGCACGGGACCCAGGGCGGGGACGAGCTGAACTTGATCGAGAAGGGAAAGAACTACGGCTGGCCCATGCAGGCCTACGGCGAGGAGTACTCCGGCCAGCCCATCCCGGGGGCGGCCACCGCACGGGAAGGGATGGAGCAGCCGGTCTACTACTGGGATCCGGTAATCGCGCCGTCCGGCCTCCAGGTCTATACTGGCGACGCCTTCCCCGAGTGGCACGGCAATCTGTTCGTCGGATCGATGGGCGACATGCTGCTCGTGCGTCTTGTGCTCAAGAACCATCGGGTGGCAGGCGAGGAGCACCTGCTGGGGGATCGCTCCCAGCGCGTGCGCGACGTGCGCCAGGGCCCGGACGGCGCCCTGTACATCGTCACCGACATGCCCCGGGGCGAGCTCTGGAAGATCGCGCCCCGCGGTAAGTCGGTGGCCGCTAGGTCCTGAGCACGCGTCCCCGTGGGCAGGCAAGTCCTGTGGTATCTCGGGCGGAAGGCGAGCTGGATAGGACATGCGCTCGTCCTGGTGCTGGCACTCGTCGGGTTTCTCTTCATCCTACGCGGCACGGCCGTGGAACACGTGCGCGGCGTGGGGGCCGAGGGCACGCCCGTGGCTCCCGTCGAGGCGCAGTTTCCACTCAGCGTCACGCTGCTCACCGGCACCGTGCTGTCCGGCGGCAATGGCGTCGAGCTTGCGCTCAATGGCGACGGCACATTCCCCCGCCTGTGGGACGACCTTCGCGCAGCTCGGCGGTCAATCCTCATCCAGAACTACTATGGCCAGCCCGGACGCGTGGCCGACACGCTCAGCCGCATTCTGCTCGAGCGCGCCGCCGCAGAGGTCCAAATTTTCGTGCTCCTCGACGCGTTCGGAACGCACGACATTCCCGCCGAGCGCCTGGCAGCGTTCCGCGAGGTAGGCATCCGGGTGGTACCCTTTCGCCCCCTGCGCCTCGCCACGTTGTGGCGGGTGCAGAACCGGTCGCATGTACGCGCCATCGTGGTCGACGGTGGCGTAGGGTGGACGGGGGGCTTCGGCATCGACGATAAATGGCTCGGCGACGGCCACACCAATCGCGCCTGGCGCGAAACCAACGTGCGCTTCACCGGACCGGCCGTGCTCCAGCTCCAGGCGGCGTTCGCCGCGGCGTGGAGCGAGGCGACCGGCGTACTCTTCACCGGCCGTGCCACAGTGAACCGTGACACCCTGGAGCACGGGGTGACGGCCGGGCTGCTCTATGCCGCGCCCACGCTTGGAAGCACGGCGGCCGAACGCTTTCTCGCCCTCTCCATCGCCGGGGCACGCCGGAGGCTCTACATCACCAACGCCTACTTCGCGCCGGATGACAACTTCGTCGGCCTGCTCACGCAGGCTGCCCGGCGCGGGGTGGACGTGCGGCTCCTCGTCGGGGGGCGCCGTACGGACATCCCTGTGACCTGGTGGGCGGGGCGTGCGCGCTACGAACGGCTGTTGGCCGCCGGGGTCCGCATCTACGAGTGGCAACCGTCGACGCTGCACGCCAAGACCTTCGTCGTGGACGGCCTCTGGTCCTCCATCGGTACGATGAATTTCGACAACCGCTCGCTGGCGCTCAACGATGAGGTGACGCTCATGGTCCTCGATGCGGGCGTGGGGCAACACATGGAGGCGCAGTTCCGCGATGACCTGCACTGGGCCACGGAGATCACGGCGCCGCGCTTCGCGCAACGCCCCTGGCGAGAGCGGGTAGGCGAGGAGATGGCCGAGCTCCTGACCCGACTCCTGTAGCGCCACGACAGACGCACCTTCCACCTTGGAGGATGGATGCACATATACACGGCCGGCTACTTCGTCGGTAGCCTCGCGCGAGGCTCGATTAATCGCAAGCTCGCCGTCGCGCTCGCTCGCCTTGCGCCGCCGGAGCTCAGGATGCGCGAGATCCCGATCGGGGAGCTCCCGCTCTACAGCTACGACCACGACAGCGACTACCCGCCCCCGGCTCGCGCGCTCAAGGAGGCGATCGCCGCCGTCGATGCCGTTCTGTTCGTGACGCCCGAGTACAACCGCTCTGTCCCCGGCGCACTCAAGAACGCCATCGACTGGGCCAGTCGTCCGTACGGTCAGAATTCGCTCAATCGCAAGCCCTCCGCAATCATCGGAACGTCACCCGGCAAGATCGGCACGGCGGTCGCCCAGCAGCACCTCCGCAGCATCCTGGCCTTCTGCAACTCGCCGCTGATGAACCTGATCGAGGCGTACATCCAGTTCGAGTCCGGGCTCATTACCGACGACGGCGAGGTCACGGTCGAGTCCACACGGGACTTTCTGCGCACCTACATGACGGAGTTTTACGGCTTCATCACCCGTGTGTATACCGTTCTGCCGCGCGGCGGCGCGTGAGCGATGGCTTGGCTTGTCCTTGGCGTCGCTGGAGTGTTGGAGGTCGGCGGGGCCGGGGGCATCAGGTACACCGATGGTTTTACGCGGCTGTGGCCAACCCTCGGTACCGTCGCCGCGCTGATTGCAAGCATGGGCCTTCTCCACGTCGCGGTGCGAACCCTGCCGCTCGGAACGGCATACGCTGTCTGGACCGAGCTCGGCACCGTCGGTACCGCGGTGCTGGGCATTCAGCTGTTGCGCAAGCCGGCGACCCCATTGCGGCTGATTTATCGTGGCTGGGATTGTGGGCCTCAAGCTCGCGACACCGACCGGTGCGCCATGAGAGCGACCGACATTTCAGGAAAGAAGGTGCGTATGACCGCCACAAGTGCGTCAGCGGCCGATACCATTCTCGGCCCCCTCGGAACGTTGCTCCCGAACCTGCAGGCAGCTTATACCGACATTCATGCCCACCCCGAACTCTCAGGCCAGGAGACCCGCACCGCCGGTATCGCAGCCAAGCGGCTGCGAACCGCAGGGTTCGATGTGACCACCGGCGTCGGCGGGACCGGCGTCGTCGGAGTGCTGCGGAGCGGCGAGGGCCCCACCGTCATGCTGCGCGCCGACATGGACGCGCTCCCGGTCCGAGAGGCCACCGGCCTGCCGTACGCCAGCACGGTGACCGCGACCGATCACGAGGGCAGGACAGTACCCGTGATGCATGCCTGCGGCCACGACATGCATGTGGCCTGGCTCATCGGCGCTGCCACCCTGTTCGCCCAGGCTCACGCCAGCTGGCATGGCACCTTGATGGCCCTGTTCCAGCCTGCAGAAGAGACTGGCACGGGTGCCCGCGCCATGGTGGACGACGGGCTCCTCACCCGCTTCCCGAAGCCTGACGTCATTCTCGGCCAGCACGTGATGAAGGGGCCCTCGGGTACGATGGGCTGGCGCTCCGGTGTCGTCACCTCCGCAGCGGACAGTTTCGAGGTTCACCTGTTCGGCCGGGGCGCGCATGGCTCGATGCCGGAGGCCAGTGTTGACCCGGTGGTCATGGCGGCCGCCACGGTGATGCGGCTTCAGACTATCGTCTCACGAGAGGTTGCGGCGACGGAGTCCGCGGTGGTGACCGTTGGCGCGCTCCAGGCCGGCACGAAGGAGAACGTCATCCCAGACGCGGCGCTCCTCAAGCTCAACGTCCGGACCTTCGACGAGGACGTCCGCAGCAGGGTGCTCGCGGCCATCGAACGCATCATCAAGGCCGAAGCGGCCGCAGCGGGCGCTCCGAAGCCGCCGGAGATCGTGCCGCTCGACCGTTACTGGCTGGTAAAGAACGACGTGGCAGCCACGAGCCAGGTCGTGGACGCGTTCCGCCATCACTTCCCGGCCGAGCGGCTGAGGGAGACGAAGCCGGCGTCGGCCAGCGAAGACTTCGGGGTGTTTGGCGGCGAGTGGCGGGTGCCGTCGGTTTTCTGGTTCGTTGGCGGCACCGATCCCGCCGAGTACGCGAAAGCCAAGGCGGAGGGCCGGCTCTCCGAGCTGCCGACCAACCACAACCCACGATTCGCTCCGGTCCTGCACCCCACCCTTGAGACGGGGGTGGAAACGCTGGTGGTGGCCGCCGGGTCGTGGCTGACCTGAGGCACGATGATGCCGCTCCACTACAACCCGGCGGTGTTCGCGACGTTCCTGGTCATCCTCGATTTGGCCGGCACGTTCGTCTTCGCGCTGAGCGGAGCCATGTCGGGCGTCCACCACCGGGTCGATCTGTTCGGCGTGATCGTGCTCTCCTTTGCGGCTGGCAACGCCGGCGGTCTCACCCGCGACCTCATCCTCGGCGCTACGCCGCCGCCTGCGATCGGCGACTGGCGCTACATCGGCGTCTCGCTCGCAGCTGGGCTGCTTACCTTTTTCTGCGCACCGATCATCCGGCGGCTGCGCAGTTCGGTGCTGGTGCTCGACGCCGCCGGTCTCGCGCTCTTCGCTGTCTCGGGCACGCTCAAAGCCCTCGACGCCCGACTGAATCCGGCGGGAGCCATACTCCTGGGCGTCCTGACCGGCGTCGGGGGCGGCATGTTGCGTGACGTCCTCGTGTCAGAGGTCCCGGCGGTCCTCCGGGGTGAGCTATATGCCTCGGCCGCCCTGGCCGGCTCAGCGGTCGTCGTGCTCGGCCGTCTGCTGCGTCTTCCCACGCAAGAGTTCGCGCTTGTCGGCGGGCTCCTCTGTTTCGCACTCCGCTACCAGGCTATCCGGCGGGGCTGGCGATTGCCGGTGGCCGAGCGTCCGGCCCGCCGTGTCGGCGACCGCGAGGCGCAGGAGTGAGGGGTTCGACGTGGCACGCGGTGCTGGGGTGGCAAAGCTATCAGCCAAGCGGCGGAAGGCCATAGCCAGGAAGGCGGCCAACGCTCGCTGGCACCGCCCGAACTGAGGCTTTGGGCGCTCACCCGGACCGACCCGGGGAGCGCCCGCCGCGTCACCTAGTTATTTCTTCATGTACCACCTCTCCGCCACGGTTAGGGGGGTCAGAACGGCCAGCGAGCCTTCCTAGGGGCTGAATCGCTGGCCGTTCGGCTGCCTACTCGTCGGTGTCCGCCTCGGGGTAGACCCAGCTAATCGTGGAAGTGAAGGCCTCGATCAGGGCCTTCCGCCGCTTGCCGCTCATGGGGGTGCCACCGGGGGGCAGGTGGCGCAGCTCGCCACCCGCTCCCTCATCCTCCCCCGCGCTTATGATTCTGGCCGGGGTCGGCGGTCAACTATAGCTGAGCGGCGTCGACCCCAGGCTGGCCGAGCAGTTCCGGCGCACCGGCAAGATCGAGGTCGAGCACGACGTCTGGCTCGCGCCAGCCGAAGAGTTCGTCGGCAATTCGACGACGGACGCGATTGCTCGGGCAAACGTGTGGCTCGGGCGTGAGGGCGGCTCGCGGAGTGCCTAGGCGGAAGGGTGCCGCGGGCTATGCAGGTTTACGTGGCGGGATCGTGACCATGATCGACAGGATCGCCGCGACCACCATCAGCAGGTTGATGGCCAGCGCGAAGAACGCCGCCTGGCGGACGGCGAGGTTGTCCTGTCGGCCGAGGTAGCTGATCACGCCCTCGATCCACCGGACGGATCCGCTGCTTTTGCTAACGGCCGTGAAGATCGTCGCCGAGATGGCAACCCCGAACGACGCGCCCAGGGACGAGGCCATCTTATAGATGCCGGCGCCGCTACCTGCCTGATCATCGGGTAGGGCGGACAGCGCCGCGTCCGTCGATGGCGTAGCATAGAACGCGAGGCCCAGGCCGAACAACGTGAATCCCACGACCGCCAGGATCTTGTAGGTGCCGAGCGTCAGGTTGGTAGGCATCAGGCAGGCAATGGCCGCGGCCACGATCAGTGATCCCCAAATCATCGGCGGGCGTGGCCCGAACCGCTGCAGCAGCTTCTCGCCTACGCGGATAAATGCCACGATTGCGACGGCATACCCGACCGTCAGGAAGCCCGCCTGCTGCGCCGTCATCCCTCCGCCCGCCTGCACCAGCATCATCGCCACGATCAGAATACCGGCGGTAGCATTGAGCAGGAAGTTCGAGATGGTGGCGCCGGTGTAGGTCATGTTCCGGAAAAGCGTAAAGTCGACGAAGCCGTCTGGGTTACCGGCCTCGGCCCGGAAGAACAGGAGTCCAAAGATGAGGCCGACGGCCAGGAGACCCAGGGCCGGGACGCTGACCCATCCCAGGTTAGCGCCCTGGGTGGCGAAGATCTGGAGCGAGACCATCATGACCATGAAAGTCAGGACGCCCGTCGTGTCGAACTTGTAGGCTCCTTTCGACTCGGCCTTGCTCTCGGGCGTGCCTGCCACCATCAACATGCCGAGCAAGGAGATCGCCGCAGCGGCAAAGAAGATCCAGCGCCAGCCGACGTTCTCCGCCATCAGGCCTCCGAAAAGGGCGGCGAAACCCGCACCGCCCCATGAACCGATGGACCACAACGAGACGGCCCGCTGCCGGGCCGCCCCCTCCCAGTATGCCTTCACGAGAGCGAGACTTGCCGACATGATGAACGCGCCGGACAGCCCCTGGAGGATGCGACCAAGCATAAGGAACGCGGGGGCTAGGCTGCCGGACGGCGCCAACCCGACCAGCAGCGAGCCGATGATGCTGAGGACGAAACCGATCTGCACCACCTTAACGCGGCCAAACCGGTCGGCGAGGCTACCCATGACCACGATGAAGATCCCTGAGAACAGCGCCGTGATCGACACGGCGATGTTCATCACGCTAGTCTCGATTCCCAGGTCCTTGGCCATCAGAGGCGAGATGTTCAGGGTGGTCTGAGCGAACAGCCAGAAGGCCAGCACGCCGAAGATGATGCCGAACAGGATACGGTCATTTCCTACGGAGTGTGCCTCACCGCTCACGTGGGGTCCGCCTCGCGCGACTGCTCTAGGCGGGAGGCCGCGACGCCCCAAGCGGGCGGATCGCTCGCAGGGAACGTGTCATCTACGATTTCGTCGATCAGCTGCTCGACGGCGTCCCGGCCGGGATTGGGCGGTGCCTCGCTCTCCGGCTTTCGCGGTGCCAAGTCCGCCATGTTGGCTCTCCTTCCGATGCTGCTCCTCCGCCCTGCATTCCTGCAATCTAATCCGGAGTCCTGGGTCGTGCCCGCGGATCCGGTCCCACTAAACTTTGCCTAGACAAGGCCGTCTCGTGTGGCATCTTGGTGAACATGAACGCCACACGGGACCCACTCTCTCCTCCCGTTGACCGGGAACGCGATCACGTTCTCGGTCCGCCGGACGCCGAGATGACGCTGGTCGAGTACGGCAGTTATGCGTGCTCCCGGTGTCATATCGTGCACGAGATCGTCGAGCAGCTGCGGAATCGGTTCGGGGACCGGATGCGCTACGTATTCCGGCACCTGCCCATTGCTGGCAGCGACGCGGCCATCCACGCCGCCGAGCTGTCGGAGTATGCAGCCGAGATGAGCGCACGATTCTGGGAGGTCCACGAGGCGCTGATGGAGCGAGGGGCCACGCTCGCCGATGGCGATCTCGAGCAGATCGCCCTGCGATTCGGCGTGCCGAGCCTCGCCCGCCACGCGCCGGCGTTCGGCGCCGCTCGGGCGCGTGTGCGGGACGATGTCGAGAGCGCGCGGACCAGCGGCGTCCGCATGGCACCGGCGTTTTTCATCAACGGCCGCCGTTATACCGGCCCATGGGATGAAAGCTCACTCGCCGATGCGATGCTTGGCTCGCTGGGGCACCGGGTCCAATCCGCTGCGTTCGAGTTCGTCCGCTGGGGACCGGCGTCAGGGCTGCTGCTGACACTCTCGACCCTGCTCGCCCTGGTGCTGAGCAACTCGTCCATGCGGTCGCAGTTTCAGGCCCTCTGGGACACGGCGGCAGGGGTTCAATGGGGCCCAGCGACGCTCGTCTTGTCGGTGCTCGACTGGGTCAATCATGGGCTGCTCACGATCTTTTTCGTCGTCGTCGGACTCGAGATCAAGCGGGAGTTCACCGTCGGGCACCTGGCGAGCGTCCGGTCGGGGGCGCTGCCGGTGATCGCCGCTCTCGGCGGCATCATCCTGCCGGCCGTCGTCTACGCGACGATCGCACCGCCGGGGCTGCGGCACGGGTGGGGTATCCCGATCGGGACCGACACGGCGTTCGCGGTGGCGCTGATCGTGCTACTTGGTGCTCGGGTTCCGGTTGAGCTGCGCGTGTTCCTGACCGCGGCCGTCATCATCGACGACATCGTGGCCATCTTGGTGATTGCCCTGTTCTACACGGGTGAGATCCACGTCCGCTACCTGGTCGCGAGCGCCGCGGTGACGGCCCTGCTCGTCGGGCTGAATCGTGCCGGCGTTTACCGATTGCTGCCGTACGCGGTGCTGGGCCTTCTGCTCTGGTTCCTGCTCCACGAGTCGGGGCTGCACGCCACTCTGGCGGGCGTGATCCTAGCGGTGCTCGTACCGGCGAGGCCCCCGGCGAACTTGAAGGCCCTGCTGGCCCAGGCGGCGACCGTGATTCATCTGGAGGACCGTCACACCGGCGAGGCCATGCACCCCGGACCCTCAGAACCGGCACTTCGCACTCTCAACACGATCCACGGGCGGATAGAGTCACCGGCCGACCGGGCGCTTCGGACCGTCGAGCCGTGGTCGAGCTACTTCGTGCTGCCGGTCTTTGCCCTGGCCAACGCGGGCGTGGCCTTGTCGCTCGGCGTGTTCGCGGGCCGCGAATATCTCACGCTCGCGATCGTGCTGGGGCTGGTCGTGGGGAAGCCCGTGGGGATTACGGTCGCCGCTCGGATCGCGGTGGGCCTCGGGGTGGCGACGAAGCCCGACGCCTATTCCTGGAGGCAGCTGGGGGGAGCCGGCGTGCTCGCCGGCATCGGATTCACGATGGCCTTGTTCATCGCGAGTGCGGCATTCCCCGACCCGGCGGATTACGCTGCCGCCAAGATCGCCATTTTCCTTGCTTCGTTGGTGGCCGGGGCACTCGGGGTGCTGATCCTCTGGCCCAAAGCCGGGGCGGCCGATGAGCGCGACGCCTGAGTAGGCAACTCGAGGCCGGCCGGCGGGTGGGCTTCGTCATAGGGCTCTACGTGGGGGACGTCTGGGTAGACAACCTTGCGCGGGGTCGCGCCGTTGCGCGATACGGGCATCGGGTGCGAGGCGGTCCCCCAGACTCGGTAGCAAAGTAGTACTGGTATCACCACTGGTACTCGACCTCTGGGCGGAGCGGAACCCCGGAGCTCTGCGGAGCCCCGGAGCTCTGCGGGCTCCCGATCAAGTAGCCGCTGACCGCTACCATCCTATGTTACCGCTCCGGCCACAGCGCCGCCATCAAAATTGGCGGTGCGGGCCCTCCAGTCTACCCCCGCCGATGATCGCGTGCCTGATCTCGAGCGCATCCATCATGGTTACGAGGACTCTCCTGATCCAGAGTCAGGCTGCGGGGGCAGGCAGTCCGGACAGCTTGCCGATCAGCTGCTCGCCGAGCATCGGGTCGCTGGTAGATAAGTGCTTTCACTGGGGACGGTTATCGCGTTCTTACTTCCTAGGGAGGGACGCCTCGCACGGAAATCATGCCCGCCGAAAAGGCAAAATTGCCTGGAATTGCGCGAGAAACAGCGGCGAAACGACGGCACGCACGGGCACTGTGGTGAGAACCTAATCGGCGTGTACCCGCAGTAGTTCCAGAGCACCACCCTGTAGCCAGCTAGCCGGCGACCCACATGGGGGGGCCCAGGCTCGAGCTTCCCAGTTGGGCTGTCGTGCTCCAGCTTTACCGCATCTGCCTACAAGAGAATCAATGACCGTCCAAGCGAAGCTGAAGGCGCTCGAGGAGCGTTGGGCCGGCGCGAGACCAGCGGAGCGAGCAAACGCCCAGAGCTACCTTCGTGAGCTTGCCGAAGCTCTGAACGTTGAGGTGCCACGGCCAGCTGGCAGCGGCTACGAGTTTGAGTACGCGGTCCGCGTGGTAGGCCGAGATGGTACCCAGACCACAAACTTCATCGACCTCTACAAGACCGGGCACTTCGCGCTGGAGGCGAAGGACGAAGCGGCCGGCCCTTCCCCAGACCTTCTCCTCCGCAAGGCTTTCGGCCAACTACGCAGCTACATCGGTCACCTCCCCGACGAGCGGCCCCCGTATCTGCTCGTGCTCGACGTTGGCAAGAGCCTTCTCGTGTGGGACCGCTGGCTTGGGGGCTATGGGGATTACCCCGCCACCCAGCGGATCGATTTCCGTTCACTTAGCGCCAATCCTGAGGCCATCGCGCTCCTGCGGGACATCTGGGATGATCCAGCTGCCCGCGACCCGCGAGGGCGCGCCGCCCAAGTAACAAAGGAGATTGCCGGTCGCTTGGCCGAACTCGCGGCCTCACTTGAAGGTCGGGGGCATGACCAGGAACAGGTCGCGCGGTTTCTGATCCGGTGCGTGTTCACGATGTTCGCCGAGGACATTGACCTCCTGCCTGATGCGCCGTTCCGGCAGCTCATCGACCGCGTGGCCCTGGCACACCCGGAGCAGTTCCCGGGCGCCGTCGAACGGTGGCAGGGTCAGGCGGCGGCGACTCCGCTGCAGCACGTCGTCGCACAGATTAGGGCTGTCCTCAATGATCCCGTGCACCAATGGGTTTCCATACGGGAGGCGGGTCGAATCCTTGGCAAAAGCGAGGAAACCATCCGGCGGTGGTGCCGGCAAGATCGTGGAGAGTTCCGGTTCCGGCAGATTGAGCAGAGCGGCAGGTACGAGATCTGGCTCGCGGATTTAACCCGAAAGGACATGCTTGATGCCGCCTAAACTTCGGAACAAGAACGCCTCGCGGACCTTGAGCGGACGTACCAAGCAAAGGGGACGGATTACTATCTGTTCCCAGGAGCCATCGGTCGACTTTCCCCAAAGGACCGCGTCACGCGCGGTGACAAACCGTGGGACCGGACCGTTGCGTTAACAATGTTCAAGGAGCTCCAGGAGGCCGCTGGGGTCGTGCAATTAGCGAAACGTGGATTCCACGGATTTCGGCGGCGCGCCGTCGACGTCCTCGTAGCGCTCGGCGCAACGCCCTCCGAGATCCGAGCCGCAGGCAATTGGCGGACGAACCAGATTCCGCTCGACATCTATCATCAGGGCGTCGAGGACGACGATGGGGCTCGCGGTGCCGCGTTGTTGGATTCGCGCCGCGGCGAGGGTGGGCCGGCGGGTTCCGTGCAGAAAAGGCCGACCGAGCTGGATGTTAGTTACCCAGCAACCTCCTCAGGCCTCGCACAAACCCTCAAAGCGCAAAACCTCACCGACGCGGAGGTCGATGAGGTATTGGAGCTTAGCCAATGGGCCTGGGTAGAGTTGAACTACCGACCTCACGCTTATCAGGCGTGCGCTCTAACCACCTGAGCTACAGGCCCTTCCGACGGGGACGGGAGGATAGCCAGCCGCCGCGGCCCGCGCAAGGCCGCATCGCCGCGCCTGGGGGCGCAGGCCGCGGGGCTCAGCGATTCTCCTCGTCCTCCTCGAAATCCTCGAACTCCTCGATCTCCTCCTCGTCGAGGTCGTCCTCCTCGTCGAGGTCGTCCTCGTCGTCGAGCACGTCATCGTCGTCGTCGTCGTCGTCGTCGAAGGTGAACCCGTCATCCTCGAATTCGTCTTCATCCTCGTCGAACTTGCGACGCAGCTCCACGGACTCCACCGACTCCCAGGCCAACATGATGCCCTCCGCCATCAGAGAGAGAGTGATTCCGACGTCCTAGGACGCATCCGCCACCCGGGCGGCCCGCGCGGCTTTCTTCCGGTCGTTCGCCGTCAGCACCCGCTTCCGGAGCCGGATGTTCTTGGGCGTGACCTCGATGAGCTCGTCTTCCTCGATGTACTCCAGCGCGTACTCCAAGGTGATCTGGCGGGGGGGTTCCAGGATGATGTTGTCATCCGAGGCCGTGGTCCGCATGTTCGTGAGCTTCTTCTCCTTTGTCACGTTGACGTCCATGTCACCCGGCCGAGAGCTCTCGCCCGCGATCATCCCCTCGTACACGTGATCGCCCGGCGTCACGAACATCTGGGCCCGCTCCTGCAGGTTGCCCAGGGCGAACGCCACCACCAAACCCTCCCGGTCGGCGACCATGACGCCGCGCTTCCGTCCGGCCAGCGGGCCGGCCCACGGCCCGTAGTCCAGGAACCGGTGGTGCATGATGCCGTTGCCGCGGGTGTCGGTCAGGAATTCCGAGCGGTATCCGAACAGGCCGCGGGCCGGAATCCTGAACGTGAGCCGCACCATGCCGAGTCCAGGGTTCCGCATCTCGGTCATCTCGCTCCGGCGCGGGCCCAGCTTCTCCATGACGACGCCCATGTACTCCTCGGACACATCCACCGTGAGCTCCTCGTACGGCTCGAGCCGCTCGCCGCCGGGGCCGAGCCGGGTGATGACCCGCGGGCGCGAGACCTGGAACTCGTACCCTTCGCGCCGCATCGTCTCCATCAGGATGCCGAGGTGGAGCTCGCCGCGGCCCGCGACGGAGTGGGTGTCGGGGCTGTCGGTCTCCTCCACCCGGAGGGCCACGTTCCGCTCCAGCTCGCGATACAGCCGGTCCTTCACCTGGCGGCTGGTGATGTACTTCCCTTCGCGCCCCGCGAACGGGCTGTTGTTGACGATGAAGTCCACCGAGATCGTCGGCTCCTCGACCGCGATGCCGGCCAGGCGCTCGGGCGCGTCCACCGCGGTGAAGGTCTTCCCGATCTCGATGGTCTCGAACCCCGCGAGCGCCACGATGTCCCCGGCGCCGGCCACGTCGACCTCGACCCGGGTGAGGCCGTCGAAGGTGTAGAGCCGGGTGACCCGGTTCCGCTCGAACGTCTCGTCCGGCACGAGCCCGGGCTCGCCCAGCGGCAGCAGCGCCACCTGGTCGCCCACCCGCACCCGGCCGCGCTCGATTCGCCCGATCGCGATGCGGCCCAGGAAGCTCGAGAAGTCAAGCGTCGAGATCAGCATCTGGAACGGGCCTTCGGGATCACCCTTGGGCGGCGGGACGTAGTCCAGGATGGACTGGAACAGCGGCTGGAGGTCCGTCCCAGGGTGGTCGAGCTCGCTCGTGGCCGTGCCGGCCCGGCTCGAGGTATAGAGGAAAGGCGCGTCGAGCTGCTCGGGGGTGGCCTCGAGATCGATGAACAGGCCGAGCACCTCGTCGTGCACCCGGAGCGGTTCGGCGTCGGCCCGGTCGATCTTGTTGATGGCGACGATCGGCCGAAGTCCCAGAGCCAGGGCCTTCCGGGTGACGAACCGCGTCTGCGGCATCGGCCCTTCGGCGGCATCCACCAGGATCAGCACGCCGTCCACCATGCGGAGGATCCGCTCGACCTCGCCCCCGAAATCCGCGTGGCCCGGCGTGTCCACGATGTTGATTTTCACGCCCTGCCAGCGCACGGCCGTATTCTTGGCCAAAATGGTGATCCCGCGCTCGCGCTCGAGCGGGTTCGAGTCCATCACCCGCTCTTCCACCTGCTGGTTGGCGCGAAACGCCCCCGCCTGCCGCAGCATCTGATCCACGAGGGTGGTCTTGCCGTGGTCTACGTGGGCGATGATGGCGAGATTGCGGATCAAACGGCACGTCCTTCGGTCGGAACGGATGAGGCCCGAACGCCCGGGCCTCCGCGGCGCATATATAGACTAGGCCGGGTCCCCCCGCAAGAACCGGACGGGCGGAAGTGTGGGGGGCGGCCCGACGGGCGAAGGGGTCGCGCAGCAGCGGTCGGTGGGCGGAGGCGGGTGCGGGCTCGCGGAGGGAGCGTCAGGCCGGCAGATCTGGTCCAGGTCGGGTGTTCAGGGGCGGCCTGCAGGAGCGGCGCGAGCCCGGACCCGCCGCAGCCGTGGACCCGGAACCGCTGTCAGTGCGTATGCCCGTGGTGCCCGACGACGCCGGACGGCACGTGAGCAACCGCCCGGACTTGTTCGCACTCGTCGGCCACCTCGAGCTGCATCGTGACGTGCCCGATCCCCAGGGCCGCCATCTCGGTGCGAATCCCGTCCAGCACCCCGGGATGAGCCCCGAGGTCAGGTACCACGGCGTGGCCGCTCATCGCCACCACGCCGCTCACCACCGTCCAGACGTGGAGATCGTGCACGTCGGCCACCCCCGGCACGCCGAGGATGCGGTGCTGGACGTCGGCCATCGTCACGTGGCGAGGCACGGCGTCGAGCAGGATGTCGGTGCTCTCCCGGAGCAGCCGCCACGCCCCGGCCAGGATCAGCAGCGAGAGCGCGATCGAGACGATCGGATCCGCCACCGTCCAGCCGGTTACCCGAATGATCGCCGCCGCCCCGAGCGCGCCGACCGACCCCAGGGCGTCGCCCATGACGTGGAGGTAGGCGCCGCGGGCGTTGAGGCTTCCCGCGCGCGTCCCGTGCAGCATTCCGAGGCTCAGCAGGTTTACGAGCAGGCCCCCGGCCGCCACAACCAGGAACAGCCCGGTCCGAATCGGCTCTGGGTGCTGGATCCGCTGGATCGCCTCGACCACCACCCAGGCGGCGATCATGAAGAGCGCCGCGCCGTTCACCAGCGCGGCGAGGATCTCCCACCGGAGGTAGCCGTACGTCTTGCTGTCATCGGCGGGGCGCTGCGCGACCCAGGCGGTGACCAGGCTGAGCCCCAGCGCACCGACGTCGGTGAGCATGTGCCCCGCGTCGGCCAGCAGGGCGAGCGAGCCGCTGGCCCACCCGCCGATCGCCTCCAGCACCATGAACGCGCCGGTGAGCCCGAGCACCACCCACAGGCGGGGCATGGGGGTCGCCGGACCACGGGTGAGGTGGGCGCAATCGGCACGGCGGGCTGTCGTGGCCATGGGGGGAATTTAACGCCGTGGGGCGAGCGCGGTCGCCGGGCAAGAAGGGCCGGACCTACGAGCTGTCCCGATGAATGAGTCATCCTGAGCGGAGCGAAGGATCGGGTCGCTGGTGCGTGTGAGCCCGAGCGTCACTCGCATGCCGCGGCCGATCCTTCGCTCCGCTCAGGATGACACGAACCGCTCAGGGTGACACGAACCACTCAGGATGACACGAACCGCTCAGACGTCACCAACCACTCAGGAGGCGACGGACCCACTCGCCGATCGCGCCGCTCCCGCCCCCACACCCCGGATCCGGACCGCCTCGGCATGCCCCCAGAGCCCTTCCGCTTCCGCCAGCGCGATGATCGCCTGCGCGTCCTCCGCCAGCCGAGCCCGCGTGTACCGGATCACGCTGGTCCGCTTGACGAAGTCATAGACGCCGAGTGGAGAGGCGTAGCGCGCCGTCCCGCCCGTCGGCAGCACGTGGCTCGGCCCGGCGAGGTAGTCGCCTACCGGCTCGGGGGTATCGTCCCCGAGGAAGATGGCGCCCGCGTGCCGGATGGCGCTCGCCACCCGCTCCGCCCCCTCGGTCACGATCTCGAGATGCTCCGGCGCGCGCCGGTTGGCCACTTCGATGGCCTCGCGGATCGACGGCACCAGCACCACCAGGCCGTTGCGCTCGAGCGCCGTGCGCGCGATGGCCGCCCGCGGCGCGCGGGCCAGGGCTGCCTCGAGCGCCGCGGGCAGCGCTTCCGCCAGCGCCGGATCGGTCGAGACGCACCAGCTCACGGCGTCCTCGTCGTGCTCGGCCTGGGCGACCATGTCGGCGGCCACCCGCTCGGGGCGCGCGGTCGCGTCCGCGATGATGAGCAGCTCGGTGGGGCCCGCGATCATGTCGATCCCGACCTGCCCGACGACCTGGCGCTTGGCCTCCGCCACCCAGCGGTTGCCGGGCCCCACGATCTTGTCCACTCTCGGCATCGTAGCCGTGCCGTAGGCCAGCGCCGCCACCGCCTGGGCGCCCCCGATCCTGAAGATCCGGGTGACCCCGGACAGAGCGCACGCCGCGAGGACCGCGTCCGTCACCCCGCTCGGCGGCACCACCGCCACGATCTCCTGCACGCCCGCCACCAGAGCCGGTACCGCGTTCATCACCACCGAGGACGGGTAGGAGGCCTTCCCGCCGGGTACGTACAGGCCCACCCGGTCGAGCGGCGTGACCTTCATTCCCACCACGCTGCCGTCGGCCTCGGCGAGATGGAACCCCGGCTCTCGCTGGTGCTCGTGGTAGGCGCGCACCCGATCGACCGCCCGGGTGAGCGCCGAGCGTAGCTCCGGGGCGATTCGCGCGAGCGCGCCCGGCCAGCTCGCCGAGTCGAGCTCCCACTCGCGCGGCGCCAGATCCACGCCGTCGAAGCGGCGGGTGTACTCCCGGACCGCCTCGTCCCCGCGGGCCAGGACGTCGTCGAGGATGCGGCGCACCGTCTCCCGGGTCTCCGGATCGCTCCCGGCTCGGCGGGGAAGCAGCGGGTCGAGGGACTCGAACGGCGGGACGGCGAGCAGTCGGATCATCCGAGACCTCGCGGTAAGACATTTGAGGCACTACACTTGAACCGTATGGAACCGGCAGCCTCACCCCCGATCGGCCTGGGTCTTCTCGCGGTCGTCGTCCTGGTCCTGGCGAACGCCTTCTTCGTGGCGGCCGAGTTCGCTCTGGTCGGCGCTCGGCGCACACGCCTGGACGAGATGGCCCGGGGCGGGGATGGCAAAGCTAGGTTGGCGCGCCGTGCGGTACAATCGCTCGCCCGCTACATCTCCACCACCCAGCTCGGGATCACGCTGGCCTCGCTGGGACTCGGCTGGATCGGCGAGCCGGCGCTGGCCGGTCTGATCCGCGGCGGGTTCGCCTGGCTGCCGACGCCGCTTTCGACCATCGCCACGCACGGCGTGGCCTCGGCCGTCGCGTTCATCATCATCACCTACATCCATATCATCCTGGGCGAGCTGGTGCCCAAGGCGCTGGCGCTGCTGTTCCCCGAGGAGGTGAGCCGCTGGGCCGTGGTGCCCTTGGTGGGGTTCGCCTGGGTGATGCGGTGGCCCATCACCCTGCTCAACTGGTCTGCCAATCGTCTCCTCAGGTTCATGCATATCTCTCCGCCCGGGGAGCACGAGCGGCTGCACTCGCCCGAGGAGATCCGGATGCTCGTCGAGCAGAGCACCGAGGGCGGCAGCATGCTCAAGGAGGACGCCCGCCTGCTGGAGGGAGTGTTCGAGTTCAGCGAGAAGACCGCGCAGGAGGTGATGACGCCCCGGACGCAGATGATCGCGCTCGAGTCGAGCATGTCGGTCGAGGACGCGGCCGATCAGGTGGCGGTGGCGCGCCGGTCCCGGTATCCGGTCTACACCGAATCGCTCGATGAGATCGTCGGCGTCGTGCACGCCAAGGACATCCTTACCGCGCTCCGGGCCCGGCCGCACGAGACCCTCCGCGCGATCCTCCGGCCGCCGCTGTTCGTGCCCGGCACCCGCGAGGTCGAGGACGTGCTGGCGGACATGAAGCGGCTCAAGACCCACCTGGCCGTGGTGCTCGACGAGTACGGCGGCACCGCGGGGCTGGTGACCATGGAGGACCTGCTGGAGGAGATCGTCGGACCGATCTACGACGAGTACGATCCGCAGGACCGCGCCGCGGCCGGCGACGGCGCCTCCCGGCTCGACGGGGCCATGCCCATCACCGAGTTCAACTCCAAGTTCGACGCCTCGCTCGACGACACCGACTACACCACGCTCGGCGGCTACGTCTTCGGCCAGCTCGGCCGGCTTCCGCGCCCGGGCGACCGCGTCACCGTCGGGACGCACACGTTCGAGGTGCTCGAGATGGACGGCCGCCGGGTGCGGAGCCTGCGCCACCAGATCGCACCCCCGGCCGAGCTCGAGCGGGCGGATCATGGCTAGCCCCTGGCTGCCGCCCGACTCCCGGGGCCTGGAGCGCACGCGCGCCGCCTTCTTCGAGCTGAGCCACCGGCTCAGCGCGACCCGCACCCCCAGGAAGCCGCCCGCATCATCGTCGGCGTGGCGCAGGAGCTGCTCGCCTGGGATGCCTGCACCATGGACCTCTACTCCCCCGAGGCCGACCTGGTGCAGGACGTGCTCACCATGGACTCGTTCGACGACGCACCGGTGGACGTCCCGCCCGCCTACAACACGTGCCCGCCGACCCCGATTCTCCGGCGGGTGATCCGGGAGGGCGCGCTCCTCATCCTCCGCCCGGACAGCCCGGCCTCGACCGAGGGCTGGATCCCGTTCGGCAACACGGCCCGGCTCTCGCGCTCGCTGATGTTCGTCCCCGTGCGCCACGGCGACCGCGTCACCGGCGTGCTCTCCATCCAGAGCTACACGCCGGATGCCTACGAGGACGACGATCTCTCCACCCTCCAGGAGCTGGCCGACCACTGCGGCGGCGCGATCGAGCGGCTCCGCATCGAGAACGAGCTGCTCGAGAGCCGCGCGCAGCTGGCGCAGGCCGAGGCGTTCGCGCTCGTCATGACGGCGCACCTGGGGCTCGACGGCCGCTGGCTCAAGGTGCCGCCCACCCTGTGCCGGCTGCTCGACATCGAGGAGGCGGCCCTGCTCGGCTCGCCGATCGGCGCGCTGCTCGACCCGGAGGACGAATCGACCGAGCGGCAGGAGCGCGAGCGCCTGGTCCGGGACGAGACCCGCACGCTCGACCTCGAGCTGCGCTGGCGCAGCCGTGACGAGCGCGTCCGGTGGATGTACCTCAACGCGTCCGCGGTGCGCGACGGGGAGGGGCGGCCGATCTACCTGTTGGCCTATTTGCGCGACGTCACCGAGCGCAAGAATCTCGAGGCCCAGCTCCAGCAGGCGCAGAAGATGGAGGCGGTGGGACAACTGGCCGGCGGCATCGCGCACGACTTCAACAACCTGCTCACGGCGATCCTGGGCAGCACCGAGCTCCTGCTCGCGGACACCACCGTCGCGGACCCCAGGCGCGAGGACGTGCAGGAGATCAGCCGCGCCGCCCACCGCGCCGCCGGCCTCGTGCGCCAGCTCCTCGCCTTCAGCCGCAAGCAGGTGATGCAGCCGCGTCTCGTGAATCTCAACGCCATCGTGCAGGAGATGGGCGGGATGCTGCGGCGCGTGGTGGGCGAACGGATCGCGCTCCGGCTCGACCTCGATCCCGCGCTCGGGCACGTGACCGCGGACCCCGGCCAGCTCGAGCAGGTGCTCGCCAACCTCGGCGTCAACGCGCGCGACGCGATGCCCGACGGCGGCGCGCTGACGATCGCCACCGCCAACGTGAGCGGCCCCGGCCTCGGCTCGGCCGACGACGGGCTGCTGCCCGGTGGCCCTCTCGTGGCGCTCACCGTGAGCGACACCGGTACCGGCATGGACGAGCACGTGCTGGCCCACCTGTTCGAGCCGTTCTTCACCACCAAGGAGCTGGGTCGGGGAACCGGCCTCGGCCTCGCGACCGTGTACGGGATCGTGCGCCAGAGCGGCGGCCACATCCAGGTCGCCTCGCGCCTCGGCGAGGGCAGCCGCTTCACGGTGTATCTCCCGCGCGCGGAGCCCGCGATCCGGCCCGCGGCGCCGCTCGTGCCGGCCGACGAGCCGGCGCCGGGCGGCTCGGAGACGGTGCTGGTGGTGGAGGATGAGGAAGCGGTGCGTCATCTCCTCTGCCGGGTGCTTCGGGGCAAGGGATATCGCGTGCTCGAAGCGTCGAATGCCGAGGCCGCGATCGTGGCCGCCAGTGCGGCCGCCGAGCCGATCCACCTGCTCCTCACCGACATCGTCATGCCCGGGTTGGGCGGGCCGGCGCTCGCCGCGCAGCTCGCCGCGGACCACCCCGCGCTGCGGGTCCTCTTCATCACCGGCTACGCCCCCGAGGCGGTCGAGCGGCGGGCGCACCTGATCGAGGCGGGCGGCCTGCTGGAGAAGCCGTTCACCGCCGACCAGCTCGCGCGCAAGGTGCGTGAGGTGCTGGCCCCCGTCTGAGGCTCGCGCGGTCCCGCCGGGACGCATTACCTTCCCGCGCCATGCTCCCGTCCCATCTCGCGCTCACGCCGCCCGGTGCGCTCGATCGCACCGGCGAGGCCGCCCGCCGCCGGCGCCAACTGCAGCGCGCCGCGACGGAGGTGCTCGAGCGCGCCGGATACGAGGAGCTGATTCCGCCCACCCTCGAATACCAGGACACGTTCCTCCGCGCCGGCGGGGCCGGGGTCGCCGAGCGGCTGATCCGCTTCCCCGACCGCGACGGACGCATTCTGGCCCTCCGATACGACTTCACCGCCAGCCTGGCACGGGTCGCCGCCACGACCTTCGCCAACGCCGGCCGCCCGCTCCGGCTCTCGTATTCCGGGACGGTCTATCGCCAGGAGCCCGACCGGGGCGGGCGGCCGCGGGAGATGCTGCAGGTGGGCGCCGAGTTGCTGGGCCAGGGGGATCTCGCGGCCGACATCGAGATCGTGCGGCTCACCATCGCGCTCCTCCGCTCCGCTGGCCTCAACGATTTTCAGGTGAACCTCGGTCATGCGGGCGTGCTGGCACCGGGGATCGCCGCGCTCCCGGAAGGCCTGCGCGCGGATGTCCGCCGCTGGATCGACCGCAAGGATCGCGGCAGCCTGGGTCGGGCGCTTGCCGGCGCCGCCGGCGATGCGGCCACGCTCACCGTGCTGCCGTTCGTCATCGGCCGCCGGGCGGCCCTCACGGGCGCGCTCGGCCTCGCGCCCCGCGCGGCGGCGCCGGGACTCGAGCACCTGCTCGCGCTCGACGCCGCGCTCACACCCGACGAGCGCACCCACGTCGTGTACGACCTCGGCGAGGTGCGCGGCCTCGACTACTACACCGGCATCCACTTCGAGGTGTACGTCGCGGGAACCGGCCGCGCCGCCGGGGCCGGCGGCCGGTACGACGAGCTGATGGGCCGGTTCGGGCGGCCGATGCCGGCGGTCGGCGTCTCGCTCGACCTCGACACCATCGCCGAGGTGCGGGGATGATCCGGCTCCGGGTGGCGCTCGCCAAAGGCCGGCTGTACGAGCCGTCGGTCGAGCGCTTCCGGCGGGCCGGCGCGTCCCCCGCCCTCGACGCGGGGCGCCGGCTCCTGATTCCCTCCAGCGATCCCGCGATCGAGTTCCTGGTCGTGAAGCCGGGCGACGTTCCCGTGTACGTCGAATCGGGCGCCGCCGACCTTGGCGTCACCGGCACGGACGTGCTGCGCGAGAGCGGCGCCGACGTGCTCGAGCCGCTGGAGCTCGGCTTCGGTTTCTGCCGGCTCGCGGTGGCCACTCCCGCCGACGCCCCGTATCCGGCGCTCCCGGGCGGCATCACCGCGCGCGTCGCGACCAAGTATCCGCGCCTGGCCCAGGGGCACTTCGGCGCCGCCGGCCGGCCGGTGGACATCATCCAGGTGAACGGCTCGGTCGAAGTGGCGCCGCTGCTCAACCTCTCGCACTGGATCGTGGACCTGGTGGATACCGGGAACACGCTGCGGGCCAACGGGCTGGTGGAGCGGGAGACGGTACTGCAGTGCGGAGCGGTGCTGGTGGCGAACCGGGCGTCGCAGAAGCTCAAGCTCGACGCGTATCTGGATCTGATGGAGCGGTTGGAGCGGGCCTAGCTTCGTGCGCGGGGGCGGGCGGGGGTCGCGCCGGTCGCTGCAGGCGGCTTCGGCAGTTGGGATCGCGCAGGGAATTGGAGGCCGCCTGACGCTCCCTCTGCGACTCCTGCCCGCCCCCAGGCCCCGCGCCGCCTTGGGGCGCGGGCGCGCGGCAGTGCCGCGCGGAGACAGAAGTGGCGCATGGCGGTGGAACAGATGGACCGGGCAGGCGTCGGCACCGGAGCTACGGGCGCAGGCGGGGGATGGCGCTCCCAAAGGGAGCGTCAGGCCGAGCGATCTCCTCCGAGACGGACGCCCCACGGCGGCCTGCAGCGACCGGCGGGAGCGCCGTCCCCGCCGGAGCCGCGGACCCCGACGCGTGCTCAGCCTTCCCGGACTGTCGTCCGCTCCCCCAGCTCCACCGCGAGCTCGATCGCCGCCCGCATGCTCGACGGGTCCGCGGTCCCGGCCCCCGCGATATCGAGCGCCGTCCCGTGGTCCGGGGAGGTCCGCGGAAACGGCAGACCCAGCGTCACGTTCACCGCCCGGCCGAACGCCGCCACCTTGATGGCCGTCATCCCCACGTCGTGATAGGGCGCGAGCACCGCGTCGAACTCCCCGCGCAGGGCGCGAACGAAGACCGTGTCCGCCGGCAGCGGCCCCGCCGCGCCGAGCGCCTGGGCGGCCGGGCGAAGTATCCGGTCTTCCTCGTCCCCGAAGAGGCCGCTCTCCCCCGCGTGCGGGTTGACCGCGCACACGGCCAGGCGCGGCTCGGCGATCCCGAACCACGCCGTCAACGCCTTGGCCGTGATGCGGCCCGTCCGGATGACGCGGTCGACCGTGAGCAGCGCGGGCACGTCACGGAACGGCACGTGGGTCGTGACCAGCACGACGCGAAGCTCGGGGGCGGCCAGCATCATCGCCACGTCCACGCCGCCGGCCAGTTTCGCCAGCCATTCCGTATGTCCGGGATAGGGAAAGCCCGCCAGGTGCAGGGCGTGCTTGTGCGCGGGCGCGGTGACGATCGCGTCCACTTCACCCGCCAGCGCCAGCTTGACCGCCGTCTCCACCGCGTGCCCGGCCAGACGCCCCGCCCGAATCACCCGCGCCCGGTCCTCCGCGCGCTCGCCGCTCCCGAGGCCCCACGTTCCGACGCCGACCCGCCGATCCGCCGGAACGGCCGCGATCTGGTCCTCGGCCCCGACGACCGTGATGTCGGCTCCCACCGGCTCCGCCAGCGCGCGCGCCGCGATCTCGGGGCCGATGCCGCGAGGGTCCCCCAGCGTGATCGCCAGTCGCGGCCGGGAACCGCCCCGCTCCGTCCTCTCCGTCTTCTCCGTCCTCTCCGGCTTAGGACCGCACGTCCACGTACGTCGACCGGCGCAGGTTGTCGATGTACCGGCGGACGGCGAGCTGCTGGCCGAGCTGCTCGCGAATGCGATCGCGCACGTCTTCGAACCGAATGTCGCCCTGAGGGCGGCGGCCCATGACCTGCACGATCACGAACTGGTCGCGGGTGCCGGCGCCGGGGAGCTGCAGCACGGGCGCGACGGCGCCCGAGTCGGCGTCGCCGATCGCCTTGGCGTAGGCCTCGGGCAGCTTGTCCACTGGCACGTTGTCCGCCTGCCGCTCGGCCGACGGGTCGTGCAGCGCGCGCTGCAACGAATCGAACGAGGCACCGCGCATGATCATGGCGCGCGCCGACTCGGCCAGGGCACGGGCGCTGTCCACGTGGATCGAGTCGATCGTCGGGATCAGCAGGATGTGGCGGGCCTGGACCTCGCCGGGCTGAATCCGCTCCACCTGGATGATGTGGTACCCGAACGGCGACGCGACCGGGTCCGACACCACGCCGGGCTTGAGCGAGAACGCCACCCGCTCGAACTCGGGCACCATGACGCCCCGGCGGAACCAGTTGAGCGAGCCCCCCAGGTCCTTGGAGCCGGGATCCTGCGAGAAGCGTTTGGCGGCGGTGGCGAAATCCGCCCCGCGCCGGAGCTCGAGCACGATCGAATCGGCCTGCGCCTTGGTCTTCGCCCTGGCCTCCGGCGACGGGTGCGGCGCGATGACGATTTGCCGGAACGAGAGCGTCGCCGGCCGGGAGCCGAGGCTGGCCCGCTGCTCGTCGAAGTAGGTCCGCATCTCCTTCTCGGTCGGCGCCACCGGCTTGAGCTTGCCGTCCTGGCGCAGCTTGTCGATCAGACGGTTCTGGTATGCTGCCCGCCGCTGCTGGTCCGTCAGCCAGCGCCGATACTCCTCGGGCGTCAGGAAGCCGGCCTTTCGGAGCTCGCTCTTGTAGTCCACCTCGGATCCGAAATTGGCGCGCACTTTCCGGATCTGCTGCTCCACGCCGTCGGCGATCTCCTGATCCGTCACCTTGATGCTGGTGTCGCGCTGCGCCTGCTGCACCAGCAGCTCCTCGTCCACGATCGACGCGACGACCTGCTTGCGGATGGCCTCGACGGAGTCGGGGTCGCTCGGAAGATGCTGGCCCGACGACTGGCGGGAGAACACCTCCTCGTCCACCTGCGAGGCGAGCACCGGCCGATTGCCCACGACCGCCACCACGCGATCCACGACCACCGCCGTATCGGGCCGCGCGGCGGCCGCCGACGGGGCCGCCGCCGAATCCGGCAGCGCGGGCACCGAGTCGCGCGGCGCGCCGGCGGAGTCCGCTGTCGCGGCGGTCGAGTCCTGCGCCGCGAGCCAGCTCCCCATCGCCGGCCCGAGCAGGGCCAGGACGGCGAGCACGGCGCCGGTGCGGGTCCGGCGGCGGCTCATTTCTTCGGCTCCGGCTTGGGCGGAGCCGGCGCAGGTGCGGGCGCCACGGCGGGGGGCCCTCCGGGGGCGGGTTGCATCCCGGGCACCGGCGGCGGCCCCGGGGCCCGCTGCATCGCCCCCTTGGGCGCGTTCGAGTCGGCCTTGGCCTTGAGCTCGACCCCGAGCTCGATGGCGCGGGATACCCCGGCCTCATGGATGTCGTACGGCAGCCGCTCCCGCAGCAGGGTGGCGAGGGCCGAAGGCAGGGGCCTGAGCTTGGTCTTGCCGGCGATGAGATTATCGAAGTACCTCTCCACCTTGAGGCCGGCCACTTTCTCCCGCTCGCCTTGCGCCACGGTGGAATCGCTCAGGTCGCTTCCCTGCAGCCCCATCTCCGCCTGGAGCGTGTCGAGCTGGCCTTCGTACTGGCGCTTGAGGGTGGCCCACTCAAGCGGCGAGATCACGATCTTGTTCGCGTCCGCCTCGCGCAGCAACAGCACGTTCTGCGTGAGGATGCGGGCGAACTTCGTGAGCATCGAGTCGTTGGCGCCCCGGAGCTGCGCGCTGTACTGCGGCGGCAGGGCGCGCACCCAGCGCAGATAGTCCTTCACGGTCAGCTGGCCGCCGTGGTATGTGACGAGCGCCTTGTCGGACTTCTTGCTCTCGTCCGGCGCCTGGGCGGCCGCCCGCATGGCCGCCGCCGCGCCCGGCAGGACCTCGATCTTGTTGGCGGCGGCGAGGCTGTCCATGTAGAGCGAGTCGAGCCGGACGCCCGCTCGCTCCTCCAGAAACGTGACCAGGTGCGGGCGGGCCTCGTCGAAGGTCGGCCGCTTGATGATGTGGAAGCCGAACGGGGTCTCGACCACGCCGCTCACCTCACCCGGCTTGAGCAACCAGCCCACGCTGTCGAACGCGGGGACGAACCGGCCCTTGGGGCTCGGCGGGAGGTAGCCGCTGTCGGCCTTGCTCCCGGGATCCTCGGACAGCTGGAAAGCGAGCTGGTCGAAGCTGGCCCCCTTCCGGATCTGCGCCAGCGTCGCCGTGGCCTTCGTCTTGATAGCGGCTTTCTGCGCGGTGTCGGTCCCGGGCCGGGCACCGAACAGGATGTGCTGCAGGATCCGCGTATCGGGCGCCTTGTAGAGGCTGTCGACCTCTCCGTCGGCCACCGAGGCGCGGTGCGCCATCAACGAATCGTGCCAATGCGTGCCCTTGAGCTCGGAGATTTCCGGCCACACCGCTTCGGCGACGCTGGCGGAGTCCACCGGCAGCTTCCGCTGCGCCACCGCCTGACCCAGCAGGGCGTAGTCCACCCAGGTGTTCGCGACGAATTCGGCGGTCTCGCGATCGACCTTGACCCCCTTCCCGCCCGAGCTCAGAATCTGGGCGAGGCGCTGCGCGGAGAGCTGCTGACCGCTCGCCTCCGCCGCCACGTCGGCGTGGGCCGAGAAGAGGTCGCGGAAGCTGGTGCAGCCGCTGAGGCCGATCGCGAGCGTGGCCGCGAGGATCGTGTATCGTCGCATGACATCTCCAGAAAGGGTCACTTCACCGCCGCCTTGAGGGCCCGCACCAGTGCGGGCACGATCGGCTCGCCGCCCAGCCTCAGCAGCCGGAGCGAGAGCGGCACGGTCCGCCGGACCTCGGCGGCGAGCTGCACGTCATCCAGCGCCGAGGTCAGACCGGCGAGGCGCGGGGTCGTCCCCGCGCGATAGGTCAGCCGGGCCTCGTCCCCGCGCACAAGCACGTGCTGAAGGCCGAGCACCGCTCCCAGGGCGCGGAGTCGCGCCATGTCGAGCAGCGTCTCGGCCTCGACCGGCAGCGGTCCGAAGCGCTCGCGCAGTTCATCTCGAAGCCCATCAATGTCGCCAGACGACGTAGCGCGCGCCAGTCGCCGGTAGAGGTCCAGCTTCACATCGTCGTCCGGCACATAGCCGTCCGGCAGGTGGGCCGGCCGGTCGAGCACCACGTCGGGCGGCGCCGGCTGCTCGGTCGTGCCCTGGCCCCGGAGCGCGCGCACCGTCTCCTCCAGCCAGCGCATGTAGAGGTCGAAGCCGACCGCCTGCGCGTGGCCCGACTGTTCGGCGCCGAGCAGGTTGCCCGCGCCCCGGAGTTCGAGGTCCTTGAGCGCGATCCGGTAGCCGGCGCCGAGGTCGGTGTGGTGCTCGAGCACCTTGAGCCGCTCTTCGGCGTCGGCATCGATGGTGTCGGGCACCAGGAGATAGCAGTACGCCCGCCGGTGGCTCCGCCCGACCCGGCCGCGGAGCTGATACAGCTGGGCCAGGCCAAACCGGTGGGCGTCGTGCACCACCATGGTGTTGGCGTTGGGCACGTCGAGTCCCGACTCCACGATCATGGTGGAGACGAGGATGTCCACCTCGCCCGCCACAAAGCCCCGCATCACCGTCTCGAGGTCCTCCGCGGCCATCTGGCCGTGGGCCACGCCCATGCGTGCGCGCGGCGCGAGCGACTGTACCTTGGCCGCGATCGTGTCGATGGTCTCGATCCGGTTGTGCACCATGAACACCTGGCCTCCACGGTCGATCTCCCGCGCGAACGCCTCCTCCAGCAGTCCGTCGTCCCACGGCTCGACGAAGGTGAGGATGGGGGACCGGTCGCGCGGCGGGGTCTCGATCAGGGTGAGGTCGCGGAGCCCGGCGAGCGAGAGGTGCAGCGTCCGCGGAATCGGCGTGGCGGTGAGCGTCAGCACGTCGACCGAGAGCCGAAGCGCCTTGAGCCGCTCCTTGTGTTTCACGCCGAACCGGTGCTCCTCGTCCACGACGAGCAGGCCGAGGTCCTTGAACGCGACGTCCTTGGAGAGCAGCCGGTGGGTTCCGATGACGATGTCGATCCGCCCTGCCGTCAGCCGCTCGAGCGCCGCCTTCTGCTCCTTGGCCGTCCGGAAGCGCGAGAGCACCTCCATCGTGACCGGGAAATCGGCCAGGCGCTCGGCGAAGGTCCGCCCGTGCTGCTCGGCGAGAATCGTGGTCGGCACCAGGACCGCGACCTGCTTGCCGCCCTGGACCGCCTTGAACGCCGCGCGCACGGCGATCTCGGTCTTGCCATAGCCGACGTCGCCCACCAGCAGCCGGTCCATCGGACGGGGCCGTTCCATGTCGGCCTTGACCTCCTGGGTGGCCTTGCGCTGGTCGGGCGTGTCCTCGTACAGAAAGCTCGACTCGAGCTCCCGCTGCCAGCGCGCATCCGGCGGGAAGGCATAGCCGCCGCTCACCGTGCGCCGGGCATAGAGGTCGAGCAGCTCGGCCGCCATCTGCTTGATCGCCGTCCGGGTCTTCTCGCGCACCCGCTGCCACGAGGACCCGCCGAGCCGGTGGAGTCGCGGCGGCGGGCGATCGCCGTCCTCGCCGGCGGCGCGATAGCGCTCGAGCTGGTCGAGGCGGTAGAGCGGCACGTTGAGCCGGTCGCCGCCCTCGTACTCCACGATGGCGACCTCGAGTGTGGACTCGCCCGCGGTGATCGTGTCGATGCCGCGGTAAATGCCGATCCCGTGATCGAGATGGACGACGTAGTCGCCTTCGACCAGCGCGCCCGTGGCCGCCGACGGCGCCGCCTGGCGGTAGCGCCGCGGCCGCCGGAGCCGGCGCGCGCGCCGGAAAATCTCGTGGTCGGTGAGCACGCGGAGCGCCGGCATCGCGAAGCCGCCGTCGAGCGCCCCGATGGCGAGCGTGGCGCGCGCTCCGCCCCGGGCACCCTCCTCCAGCAGCTCCTCGAGCCGCTCGAGCTGGCCCTCGTTGTCGCACAGGATGAGCGTGGGGGGCGCGCCGCCGAGCAGGCCGCGCAGGCGGTTCAGGTCCCGGTCGATCTTCTCGGGCGGGAAGAAGCCGAACTGCACGTCCACGCGCTCGTCCCGGAGCAGCAGCCGGGGGAACGCGACGAGCCGCTCGCTCCAGTGCTCGGGCGCCTCCAGGATATCCTCACGCCCCGGCACGTCCTCGCCCAGCCGGCGAGCCACCTCGAGATGATGCTTGGCCTCGTTCCAGGCGCGCTGCACCTCGTCCCGGTCGGGGCCGGCCGCTTCCTCGATGACGATGGTGTCGGGCGGGAGCAGCTCGAGCAGCGTTCGCCGGACCGGCGGCCCGTTCGAGTCGCCTCGCTCGGCGGGCCCGGTCCTGGGGGCCCACCGCTCGGACCGGAGGCTTCCGCCGTCACCGGCCACCGCCGTCACGCCCTCCTCTTCCTCGCGCACCGCCTGGGTGGTGATCGGCAGGACGGTGACCTCGGGGAGCTCCTGCAGCGAGCGCTGGGTGGTGAGATCGAACCCGCGGATGGAGGAGACGTCGTCGCCCCACCATTCGAGCCGGGCCGGCGTGGCCATGCCGAATCCGTACACGTCCAAAATCCCGCCGCGCACGCTGAACTCGGCCACCTCGGTGACCGTGGGCACCCGCCGGTAGCCCATCCGCTCGAGCGCCTGCGCCACCTCGCCCGGGGGACGGCGCTCCCCGGTGGCGAGCCGGAGCCGGAGCCGCTCCAGCGCGGCCGGCATCAGAGTGCGCTCGGCCGACGCCCGCGCGGTCGTCACCAGCACGCGGAGGCGTCCCTGGAGCAGCGCCTCGATCGTCTCGGCGCGCTCGCCGGCGATCTCGTAGTGCGGCTCGTCCTCGCCCAGCGCCTCGCGCTGCGGGTACAGCGCGATGGCCTCGTCGGTCAGGTGAGCGAGATCGGTGAGCCAGCGCTCCGCGTCACCCGGGGTCGGGGCGACGATGGTGAGCAGCCGCTGGGGAAGCCGCCCCGCCAGCCAGGCCGCCAGGACCGCCCCGCTCGAGCCCGGCAGCCCGCCGAGGCGCAGCGTGCCCGCACGCACCGGCAGGCGCTCCGCCAGATCGGTGGTCGCGGGGGCCCGGGCGAACGCCTCGAGGACCGGCCGGAGCTTCATCGCGGCTGCCGCCGCCACAGGCTCGCCAGCGCGGTTTCCGCCAGCGCGAGCAGCAACGCGGCCCACAGGAGCGGGCCGCGCAGGTCGCCCCGCGCGGCGGCGCTGAAGGCCGCGTCTCCGGCCTCGGCCAGCGAGACGACCCGCGCACCCTTCCAGAGCCGCCGCACCTGGCCATCCGAGGCCGGCGCCAGCAGCGACTCCCGGGGATCCAGGTTCGCGCTGATGGCGCCGACCGTGTCCGCCCCGGCCAGCAGGTAGTACGCGCCTGGGTCGCTCGGCCGGAACACGCCGCCGCCCTCAACCCGCCAGTCGCGCTCACCCTGCCGCACCTCGGTGACGAGGTCGGGCAGCGGCACGGGATCGCCGGGGGCGCCGTCGGCGAGCGACACCTCGCCGCGCGCCAGCCGGTTGACCAGCGCGTCCATGAACGGCATGAAGCCCGCCGAGACCGGCAGGTCGGTCCATGCCGGATCGAGCCGGCTGCCCAGCAGAACCACGTCGCCGCTCCGGACCAGCCAAGGCGTGCCGGCCACGGTCGCGAGCACCCCCGTCCGCCCGCTCTCCGCACTCTGAAGCTGGTACCGCCGTTGCACCCGGATCCGCCCCACGACCGGTCCACTGTCGGTGGTCGCCGGCTCGGTCCGAGGCGCGCCGTAGCGCCAGGACACACCGCGCGCCGCCAGCGCGCGGTTGAGCGCGCCCAGGGCCGCGGGATCTTCGGGTGGCTCGACGATCGAGCTGCCACGCGCCAGCCGTCCCAGCGTCACCTCGGGCCCGCGCGCGATGCGGTGGTTGGTCTGCAGCACCTCGCACGCCGCGGCGACGAATCGGCTGGTCGAGTCCCAGTCCACCCGCGCCACCGGCGCCACCCGGACGACACCGACCCGCCGGTCGTCGAGCCGGAGCTCGTCGGGATCGAGCGTGGCGTCCGCGTTCCACCACCCGCCCGGCGCGCCCGGCATGGCGAGCACGGCCGCCCCGCCGACCCGGGCCAGTGCCTGGCGCGCCGGGCGCGCGCCGAGGCGCGCGCTCACGGGTGTGCCGCCGCCCGAGTCCCCGACCAGCGAGACGGTGAGGCGGCCGCCGTCCGAGCCCCAGGGCTGCGGCCCGGTCTCGAGCCGGGCGATGCCCACATTGGCCGGGGCCGGGCCGTTCGGCCGGCCCACGAGCAGCGGCACCGCGACATCGGCCGGGGATACGGCGCTGGCCTGCAGGTCGGTGAGCAGGTCGATCTCGCCCGGTCGCGCGTCGGTCGCCAGCACGTCGCCCGCCACCGCCAGGGCCGCGCCCAGATCCAGACGGCGCGAGGAGACCGAAAGGGCGGCCACCTGCTCGAGCAGGGTCTGTCCGTCGCCGCGCCGGGGGATCCCGTCGGCGGCCAGCAGCCAGAGCGCGTCGGCCGGCGTGGCCCGGGCCAGCACCTGCCGGGCCGTCGCCTGCAGTTGCGCGAGTCGTGGTGCACCAGCCACGATCACCCCGCTGCTGGGCGAGTTGTCCACCACCAAGACGAGCGCGCTGGGCGCGTGCCCGGCGACCCCGCTCCGGGGCAACGTGGGTCCCGCGGCCGCGAGGACCAGGGCGATGATGAGCAGTGTCCGGAGCAGGAGAAGCAGAAGGTGCTGCAGCTTGAGCCGGCGCTGATGCTCGCGGGTGGTGGTGATGAGATAGCGCACCGCCGGAAACACGACGGTCGGCGGCTCGCGGCGGGCCAGCAGGTGGAGCAGGATCGGGATCGCCGCGGCGGCGAGGCCGGCCAGCGCCCAGGGGTGCAGGAACCCGATCATGTGGCTCGCGACGGCGCGAGCGCCTCTCGCAGCACGATCCCGTAGGGAGTGTCGGTGGTTACCCGGTGATAAGCGATCCCATGGCGGCGGCAGGCGAGGTCCCACTCGCGCACCACGTTCCTCACCGTCTCGCCGTACGCCCCGGCCCAGTCGCGCGGGCGCAGGATGACCGCCGCCCGGGTCTCGGGGTCCTCGAACCGGGCCTCGGCGGGCCCGCCGAGCGCGACTTCGGCCGGATCCATCAGGTGCAGCACCAGCACCTGGTGGCCGCGGTGGCGGAGGAACCGGAGCGCCTTGAGGGCCAGGTCGCGGTCGAGCAGCAGATCGGAGATGAATACGACCAGACCGCGCCGTCGGAGCTGGTGCACGACCCGGCGGAGCGCCGGCTCGGCGGCGGTGCCGAGGCCGGCCTCGAGCGCGCCGAGGGTGGCCAGCAGCTGGCGCCAGTGGCTCAGGCGGGTCCGCGGCGGGAGTACGGTGCGCACGTCGTCGTCGAAGGTGATGAGGCCGGTCGCGTCCCGTTGGCGGAGCAGCACCAGGCTCAAGGCCGCGATGAGCCGCTGGGCGTAGCCGAGCTTGGGAAGCACGGCGCCCGGATCGCCGGTCCAGGCCATGGACCGGCTGGCGTCGCACACCACCATGGCGCGGAGGTTGGTCTCCTCCTCGAACTGCTTCACGTACAGTCGGTCATTGCGGCCAAGGATCTTCCAGTCCACGTACCGGAGCTCGTCGCCCGGCTGGTACATCCGGTGCTCGGCGAACTCGACGCTGAAGCCGCGGCGGGGGGAACGGTGGAGCCCGGAGAGGAACCCTTCGACGACGCCTTCGGTGACGACCTCGAGCCCGCCGAGCTTGGAGACCTCGAAAGGGTCCAGCAGATCGAGCCGTGGTCGAGCCTGGGGGGCGGCGGAGCGGTGCATGCAGCCTTGAATCGTAGGGGTGTGCAGGGGCGGAGGCAATCCGCGGAGCTCTCCGGCGCCGGATGACCCTGGCGAGGCGACGACCGTCTCATTCCGGGGACGCCGTTTCCGGTGCCGGCCGACAGCCCCGCGCCCAACGCTTTACACCCGCCTATCTTATGACGATAACCCCTCCTGGCACACCGCCTGCTGCCAGACGACCCGATACGCCTGCACAGTCCGGAGGGTACATGCTCGTCCTGCTGGGTTGGATGCTGCTCGCCGGCACCCCGCTCAATCGACCGACCGCGCTCCACCTCACGCGCCCGCCGGCTCATGCCGCAGGGCGCGTCAGCGTGTGGACCGACCGGGACGAGCCCTACACCCGGGGCCAGGGCGTGCGCGTCCACCTCAGCGTGGACGAGCCTGCGTACGTGGCGCTGTTCCGGGTCGACACTGACGGGCGGATCCGGATGCTCTTCCCCCGGGAGCCCTGGGGGGACACCTACGTCCGCGCCGCGCGGGAGTTCGAGATCACGGGCCGGCGGGAGGGGCGCTCCTTCATCGTGGACGACGACCCGGGCGTCGGGTACCTGTTCGCCATCGCGTCCGCCGAACCGCTCGACTTTCGCGACATCACCCGCGGCGATGACTGGGACTATCGCGTCATCGACGGCGGACGGGTCCAGGGCGACCCATACGTCATCCTCACCGACCTGGCGGCCCGCGTCGCACCCGACGGCGACTACGACTACGACATGGCGCCGTACTACGTGGACCAGCGTTACGATTACCCCCGATTCGTCTGCTACGACTGCCATGCCTACGCCAGCTACAGCGAGTGGGACCCCTACCGCACCCCGTGCACTCGCTACCGCGTGGTCGTGCGCGACGATCCGCGCTACTACCCCTACCGCTACGGGGGCCGCAACGTGGTGGCCGACCGTCCCGCCCATCCGGGACCTCGGTTCGTGTTTCGCGATGCCGACCCGAGACGCCCGTCGGTCAGCCGGGGGGAGCCGGAGCGCAACCGCCGGGACGACGGCGCCGATATCGGTCGCACCAGCGAGGACGTGGGGGGGCGCGGCACGGTGCCGGCGCCGGTCTTGCCCTCGCTTCGCCGGCGCGACCGAGAGGTGACGCCGGAGCTCTCTCCCGCCCGTCCGCTCATCGAGGAGCGCCGAGCCGAGGAGCGACGGCGCGACCGCCAGCGCGAGCGCGACGACAGCGCCCGCGACACCCCCAAGGGGCTCCGCCCGACGACGCCGCCGCCGCAGAGCACCGGGGAGCCGGAGCTTCGCCGCCGCCGACCCTGAGACGCCCGACTTCGCTATACTCCCCGACGTCACAGGCGTCGCGGACTTCAATTCAGGACCGTTTCCACATGCGTCGAATCCTCTGCCTCGGCCTCGCCCTCGCGGCAGGCCCGCTCCGCGGCCAGACCTCCGGGGCTCAACACCGCGCCGCGGCGACCATCACCGCCGCCGACGTGGCGCATCGCATCGGCGTGATCGCCGACGACTCGATGCTCGGCCGCGACACGCCGAGCCGCGGACTCGAGCTCACCGCGCGCTACGTTGCAAACCAGTTCCGCCGCTTCGGCCTCCGGCCCGGCGGCGATCGCGGCGGCTGGTTTCAGCGCTACGCGATCGCGCGTCGGCGGTTCGACGTCAAGCGCTCGCGGGTGGTGCTCGAGGCCGGGGGCGTGGAGGCGGCAGCCACCTTCGACCGCACCGCGCGCTACCTCCAGGGAGCCGTGTCGAACACTCCCCTGGCGGGGCCCGCCGTGCTGGTGGGAGGAACGCTCGATCCCGCCGACGTGAGCCGGGTGGCGCTCCAGGACAAGGTGGTCCTCTACGTCACCGACTTCACCGCGCCGCCGACCGAGCGGACAACGCAGGTGACGCGCGCGATCCGGCTGGCGGGGCCCAAGGCGGTGCTGCTCGTGGCCAATCTCCCGCCCGATGGCTTCGCGGCGCGGATCCCGCGCAGCATGCCCGCCCGCACCACGGTGGATCTCAAGCTGGTGAGTCCGCCGATCGTCGAGGTGGAGGCGACCGCGGTGGCGCCCGCGCTCCGCGCCGCCCAGGTGAATCTCGAGGCCGTTCGGGCCGATACCGCCCCGGTCATCCGGGACCTGCCTGGGTTGCGCGCGCGGGTCGAGCTGCGGGATTCCATCCTCGAGTCGCTCACGGCGCCCAATACCGTGGGGATTCTCGACGGCACCGATTCCACGCTCAAGCACGAGTACCTGGTCTTCTCCGCCCACATGGACCACATCGGGATCACGCCCGGCGCCCCGGACAGCGTGAACAATGGGGCCGACGACGACGCCTCCGGCACGACGGGGGTGATGGAGCTCGCCGAGGCCTTCAGCCGGCCGGGCGGGCGGCCCAAGCGGTCGATCATTTTCCTGACGGTGAGCGGCGAGGAGAAGGGGCTCTGGGGCAGCCGCTACTTCAGCGAGCATCCGGCGGTGCCGCTCGACCGGATCGTGGCCGATCTCAACATCGACATGATCGGGCGGAACTGGAAAGACACCATCGTAGCCATCGGGAAGGAGCACTCGGATCTCGGCACCACGCTCGAGCGGGTCAACCGCGCCCACCCCGAGCTCGGCATGACCGCCATCGACGACCGCTGGCCGGAGGAGCGTTTCTACTTCCGCTCCGACCACTACAACTTCGCGCGGAAGGGCGTGCCGATCCTGTTCTTCTTCAACGGCGTCCACCCCGACTATCACCAGGTGACCGATTCGCCCGACAAGATCGAGAGCGAGAAGGAAGCGCGCATTCTGCGGCTGCTGTACTATCTCGGCCGCGAGGTCGGGGACGCACCGCAGCGGCCCAGATGGAATCCCGAGAGCTACCGCGAGATCGTCGAGGAGCCGGCCGGACGCTGACCCGCTCCGGCCGGTGATATATTGCCCGCCATGGCCGACACCATCGCGGATTTCAACGCCTTTCGCACGCGGATGAACGATCTGATCCTCGGCGCGGGCAACCTCACGATCAGCCGGTTCTTCGCCCTCGACACCCGGACCTACGAGGCCGGGGCGCTCGGCGCCAAGACCAAGGAGATGCTCGGGCTGGTCTCCTCGCTGGTGCTGCGGTGCGACGACTGCGTCACCTATCACGTGATCCGTTGCCACGAAGAGCGCGTCACGCGGGAGGAGTTTCTGGAGGTCTTCTCGGTGGGCCTGGTGGTGGGCGGCAGCATCGTGATTCCACACCTCCGGCGGGCGATGGCGCGGTTGGAGGAGATCGAGGCGGCAGCGGGCTGAGACGGGCGGACGGGCGGACGGGCGGACGGGCGGACGGGCGGACGGGCGGACGGGCGGACGGGCGGCGCGAAGCTAACGCGCTGTCATCCCGAGCGCAGCCAGGGACCTAGCTCGGGAATGGCTCGAACCGCTCCCGGTCGCCAGCCCTCAGCCCAGCCCGGCCCTCACCACCGCGTCAGCAACACTCCCGCGATGATCAGCACCGCACCCACTCCCTGAAGCGGCCGGGCATGCTCGCCCAGCATGACCCACGCCGCCCCCACCGCCACCAGTGGCGTCACACACATGTAGATGGCCGTGCGGGTTCCGCCCACGGCCTTCACGCTCCGGTTCCAGAGCAGGTACGCCACGACGAGGGAGAGCACCGTCGCATAGGCCAGCGCCACCCACGCCGTGGCCGGCAGCGCCTCCCACCGCAACACCAGGAGTTCCGGCAGACCGACGAGCACAAGGCCCGGCGTCCCCGCGATCGTCGTCACCGTGGTCACCCGGAGCGGGCTGAAGCCCGCGGGGAGACTCCGAAGGCCGACCGTGTACGCCGCCCAGCAGACCACGGCAAGCACCGTGAGCAGATCGCCCCGGACCGTGCCGGCCGAGAACGCGACGCCGCTCGTGGCGATGACGAGCACGACGCCGAGCGTGCCGAGCGCGATACCGCCCCACATGCGCGGCGTGACGCGCTCGAGGCCCAGCAGGCCCGCGAAGACGGCCACCACCGTCGGCACCGTGGCCAGGATCAGCGAGCTGTTCGTGGCGCTGGTGTGCGCGAGGCCGAGGATGAAGCAGAGTTGGTACAGGGTGTTGCCGACGACCCCAAGCACGATCAGCCGGCGGACTTCGGCGGGCGCCGGCCGGGCCGGTCCCTCGATGAGCCGAAGGACGAGCCAGAGCAGCAGGCTCGCCAGCGCGAACCGGATGGCCGTGAACGCCAGCGCCGGCATCTGTCCGATGGCCACCTTGGTAACGCTGAAGTTGACGCCCCAGATGAGGCACACCAGCAGCATGCCGGCGTCGTGGGGGGACAGCTTGAAGGAGGGCGGAGACGGCGGAGAGGGCGGAGACGGCGGAGAGGATGCCAGGTCGGCGAGAGGTCTGGTCACGCCTACAAGAGTAACACCCCGCGCCAGAGCGCCTCGCCTCTCCGCCCTCTCCGCCTTCTCCGCCCTCTCCGCCGTCTTATATTCCCGCCATGTCTCAGTCCCGCATCCGCAATTTCTGCATCGTCGCGCACATCGATCATGGCAAATCCACTCTGGCGGACCGGCTGATCGAGGCCACCGGGGCGGTCGAGAAGCGCCAGATGCGCGAACAGCTGCTCGACACGATGGACCTCGAGCGCGAGCGCGGGATCACCATCAAGCTGAACGCCGTGCGCATGAGCTACCCGGCCAGGGACGGTGGGCTGTACGAGCTCAACCTGATCGACACGCCCGGCCACGTCGACTTCACCTACGAAGTCAGCCGCTCGCTCGCGGCGTGCGAGGGCGCGATCCTCGTGGTGGATGCGTCCCAGGGGGTCCAGGCGCAGACCCTGAGCAACCTGTTCCTGGCCATGGATGCCGGACTCGACATCATCCCGGTGCTCAACAAGATCGACCTCCCCGGCGCCGAGCCGGAGAAGCGGGCCCAGGAGATCATGGACCTGATCGGCGCTCGGCGGGAGGAAATCCTGGCGGTCTCGGCCAAGGAGGGCACCGGCGTGCCCGAGCTGCTCGAGGCGATCGTCGCCCGGGTGCCGCCGCCGCGCGGACGGGAGGACGCGCCGCTCCGCGCGCTCATCTTCGACTCGTACTACGACCGCTACCGGGGCGCCATTCCCAGCATCCGGGTCGTGGACGGCGCGGTGCGCGAAGGGATGGAGATCGCCTTCGGCGCCCACCCGGACGACGTGTACCACGTGGACGAGGTGGGCTACCTGCAGCTCGGGCAGCACCCCGCCCCCGTGCTCGAAGCGGGCGAGGTCGGCTATATCGTGGCGAGCCTTCGCGGCGTGCGCGACGCGCGCGTGGGCGACACGGTGCTCGACGCCCACGACCGCGCCGACAGCCTGCTGCCCGGCTACCGCGACGTCAAGTCGATGGTGTTCGCCGGCATCTACCCCACCGACTCCGATCAATACGAGGGACTCCGGGACGCGCTGGAGAAGCTGGTGCTCAACGACGCCAGCCTGCACTACGAGCCCGAGTCCTCCACCGCGCTCGGCTTCGGGTTCCGCTGCGGCTTCCTCGGCCTGCTGCACATGGAGATCGTGCAGGAGCGGCTGGAGCGCGAGTTCAACCTCAGCCTCATTACGACCGTCCCCACGGTGGAATACCACGTCTACCGCACCGACGGCGAGATGCTGCTGCTGGAGAACCCGAGCAACCTGCCCGATCCGGCCGAGATCGACCGCATCGACGAGCCGTACGTGAAGGCCCGGATCATGGCCCCGGCGGACTACATCGGCGGCATCATGAAGCTGGGGCAGGAGCGGCGCGGGGTGTATAACGGGATGCACTACATCGACACCACCCGGGTCGAGTTCGACTTCGAGTTTCCGCTGGGGGAAATCGTGCTCGATTTCTACGACAAGCTCAAGTCGCTCTCCCGCGGCTACGCCTCGCTCGACTACGAGATGGTGGGCTACCGGGACTCGGATCTGGTGAAGCTGGACATGCTCATCAACGGGGACCCGGTCGACGCCTTCAGCGTCATCATCCACCGCGACAAGGCCCAGGAGTACGGCCGCAAGGTGGCCGAGAAGCTCAAGGAGCTGATTCCGCGCCAGCTCTACCAGGTGGCGATTCAGGCGGCGATCGGCAACAAGGTCATCGCCCGCGAGACGATCTCGGCGTTCCGGAAGGATGTGCTCGCCAAGTGCTACGGCGGTGACATCACCCGGAAGCGCAAGCTCCTCGAGAAGCAGAAAGAGGGGAAGAAGCGCATGAAGCAGATCGGCGCCGTCGAGATTCCGCAGGAGGCGTTCCTGGCCGTACTGCAGGTGGATTAGTGGACGGGGGACAGGCGGACAGGCGGACAGGCGGACAGGCGGCACCGGCGAGAGCCGAGCCCGCGGGGGACTCGGCTTCATCGGCGGACAGGCCGACCGTCCGACCGTCCCACCGTCCGACCACCCTCGTCATCCAGACCGCCTTCCTCGGCGATGTCGTGCTCACGACGCCGCTCCTGGCGGCGCTGGCCGGCCGCTACGGACCGCTCGACGTCGTGACGACCCCGGCCGCGGCGCCGCTGATCGAAACCCATCCGGCGGTGGCGGCGGTCATCCGGTACGACAAGCGGGGGGCGGATCGCGGGCTCGCCGGGATCGTCCGGCTCGGTCGGAGGCTTCGCGGCCGGCGATACGCTCGGGTCTACCTGCCGCACCGCTCCTGGCGCTCCGCCGCCCTGGCCCTGCTCTCGGGGGCCGGCGAGCGCATCGGCTTCGCGGACAGCCCCGCGGCCGCCACCTACACCCGCCGGGTGCCGCGTGCCGGCACCAGCCACGAGGTCGAGCGGTTGCTGGCGCTCGCCGGCGGCGAGGCCGGCGCGCCACCGGTCCGGGTCGAGCTCACCACCGAGGACCGCACCGCGGCGGAGGACTGGCTCCGCGAGCGCGGCATCGGCGACGGCTTCGTGGTCCTGGCACCCGGCTCCATCTGGGGCACCAAGCGCTGGCCGGGATACGCTGCGCTTGCGGCGGCGCTCGACACAGCGGTGGTGGTGGTGGGCGGACCGGAGGACGCGGCGCTGGCGCAGACGGTGGCGGCGGCGGCAGGCCGGGGATACAGTGCCGCCGGGGCTCTGGGCCTCCGCGCGTCGGCGGCGCTGATCGGACGGGCGGCGGTGCTGGTGACGAACGACTCGGCCCCGCTCCACTTGGGAACCGCCAGCGGGACGCCGGCCGTCGCCATCTTCGGGCCCACGGTCCCTGCATTCGGTTTCGGTCCGCGGGGCGCGCGCGATCGGATCGTGGAGCATCCGGGGCTCGGGTGTCGTCCCTGTTCGGCTCACGGACCCCAGGTCTGCCCGCTGGGCCATCATCGCTGCATGACGGAATTGTCGGTCGAGTCGGTCGCCGCGGCGGTGGCGGCCGCGGCGGGCGTGGAGGCGCATCGTGCGATTCGTACTGGGCATTGACATCGGTGGGACCAACCTCGTCGTCGGCAGCGTGGCCGAGGACGGCTCGAGCGTGCTCGCGACCGCCACCGCGCCGACCCAGGCCGAAGCGGGCGCGAGCGACGTCGTGGACCGGCTGGTGGGGCTGGCCGAGCACGCCATCGCGGAAACCCGGCGCCTGGCGCCTGGCGCCGAGATTCTCGGCGTGGGCGTGGGCGCTCCGGGGCCGCTCGATACCAAGCGCGGCATCGTGCTGCTCACGCCCAATCTGGGCTGGGTGAACATGCCGCTGCGCCAGATCATCCACGACCGGCTCGCCCTGCCCGCGGCGCTCGACAACGACGCCAACTGCGCCGTGCTGGGCGAGTGGTGGGTCGGCGCCGCCCGCGGCGCGCGGCACGCGATCGGCATCACCATCGGCACCGGCATCGGCGGCGGACTCATTCTCGACGGCCGGCTGTACCACGGCGCCTCGGACGTGGCCGGTGAGATCGGGCACACGACGATCGACACCGATGGCCGGCGCTGCAAGTGCGGCAACTACGGCTGCCTCGAGGCCTATGCGTCGGGACCCAACATCGCGATCCGGGCGATCGAGGCGCTGGAGGCGGGGGCCGAGAGCCGCCTGCCGGCTTACGTGGGCGGCGACCTCACCCAGGTGACCGCCCAGACCGTCTATCTCGCGGCGCAGGAGGGCGACGAGCTCGCGCTCGAGGTGGTCAACGACACCGCGAAGTTTCTCGGTGTCGGGATCGGCAACCTGCTCAACGTCTTCAATCCCGAGGTGGTGGTCGTGTGCGGCGGCGTGACGCTCGCGGGCGATCACCTCTTCGTTCCGCTGCGGCGCGAGGCGGCCCGGCGGGCGTTCAAGCCCGCCGTGGCGGCGTGCCGGATCGTGCCGGGCGAGCTGGCCGGCACCGCCGGCGTCTACGGCGCGGCCAGGGCGTTTCTGGATCAGACGGTCCCGGGTGCCTAAGGTCGGCGTCGTCGGGTCGCTGGTCTGGGACCTCATCCACGGCCGGGATCCGCTCGCGCCACCCACCGAGGAGTGGGGCGGCGTGGCGTACGCGCTCGGCGGCATGGACGCGAGCCTGCCGGCCGGCTGGGAGATCGTCCCGCTCATCAAGGTTGGGCGCGACCTGGCCGCGGAGGCGGCGGACCTCCTTCACGGGCTGGGGCGGCTCACACCGGGCGGGCGCTGCGTCGAGGTCCCGGCGCCGAACAACCGCGTCGTCCTGCACTACCAGTCGAGCGAGCGCCGCTGCGAGCGGATGTCGGGCGGGGTGCCGGGCTGGACCTGGCTCGAGCTCGGCCCCATGGTGCGGGACCTCGACGCGATCTACATCAATTTCATCTCTGGCTTCGAGCTGGCGCTCGGTACCGCGCAGGCGCTCCGGCAGGGATTCCGCGGACCGATCTACGCCGACCTCCACAGCCTGTTCCTGGGCATGCAGCACGATGGGATCCGGGTGCTGCAGCCCCTGGCGGATCCGGCCGCCTGGTTCGGGTGCTTCGACGCGGTCCAGCTCAACGAGGACGAGATGCGCCAGCTATCGCCGGACCCACTGTCGCTGTCCGCGCAGGCCATCGATGCGGGCGTGTCGCTGCTGGTGGTGACGCTGGGCCCGAAGGGCGCGGCCTACGTCGCGGCTCCGGGGTTCGACGGCTGGGGGAAAGATCGAGCGAGGAACGGAGTCATCCTGAGCCCTTCGCTGCGCTCAGGGCAGGCTCCGCAAGCGAAGGAGCCATCGGCCGAGGCATGGCCCCTTCGCGGCGCCCAGGGTGACTCCCCTGCCACCCACGCCGTCCGTACCGCCCTCATCCCCGCCCCCATCGTCGAGACGCTCGATCCGACCGGTTGCGGCGACGTCTTCGGCGCCGCCACCTGCGCCCGGCTGCTCGCGGGCGACGGGGTCGAGGACGCGCTCCGCCACGCGGCGGCGATGGCCTCGCGCAACGCTGCGCTCCGCGGCGCCGCCGGGCTGAGCCGCCATCTCCGCGGGGAGCTGCTGGTTCCGTGACCCGCATCATCGAGGTGCCTCAGACGTTCGACGACCGCTCGTTCGAGCAGTTCGCCGCCGGGTTCGGCGCCTGGCCGCCGGAGGAACGCGTGCTGCTCGACGCGCGCGGCGCGCAGTGGGCCTCGCCCTACGGCCTGCTCGCCATGCTCACCGCCGGCCAGGCGCTGGCGGAGGCGAAGTGCGACCGTCCGCTCTTCACGGTGCCCACCAGCGACGACGTCAAGCGCTACTGGGCCCGCGCCGGGTTCTTCAAATACGCGGCCGAGCTGTTCGAGCTGCACGGCAGAGTGCCGAAAGCCACCGCGTCGGGACCGTCGGACGTCCTGCTCGACGTGACGCCGGTGCGGGCCACCGAGGACGTGCACGAGGTGGTGGAAAAGATCTCCCAGGGTGCCTCGCGCATTCTGCACGGCGAGCTGGGGCTCGAGATGAAAGCGACGCTCCGATTCAGTATGGCGCTTTCGGAGGCATGCCAGAATATTGTTGAGCACGCCGGCACCAGCGGCTGGGTGGCGGTGCAGGCGTACACCTTCCGGCGGCGGCTGGGCCGCCGGGTGGTGGTGATCGCGGTGAGCGACGCGGGCATCGGCTTCCGGCGCTCGCTCGAGAGCACCCACGCGAAGCGCTTCGGCGAGCGCTGGGGCGACGGGGCGGCGCTCGAGGCGGCGTTGATCCAGGGCGTCAGCCGCTTCCGCGACCCGGGCCGCGGGCAGGGTCTCGCCTTCATCAAGCGCTTCCTGGATCAGTGGAAGGGCAAGATCTCGATCCGGAGCGGCACGGCCCGCCTGGCCATCGTGCCCCCCTGGGACGAGGACGTTCCGTTGGGCGAACATCTCCCGTTCTTTCCCGGAGCCCAGGTGCAGATCATCATCCCCGCGCAGGAAGCCGAGGCCCGATGATCCAGACGATCTACATCGGGCACCTGCTGCGCGAGACGGTCACCTCTCCCTACCGCAACCTCGTCACCCGCCCGACCGGCGCCGCCATCCGGAGCCGGATCCAGGCGGCACTCGCCGACTCCGGCTGCCTCACCGCCCTGCTCGACTTCTCCGGCATCGAGCTGCTCGACCTGAGCTGCGCGGACGAAGTCGTGGCCAAGCTGCTCCTGAGCGACGCCGAGCGCGGCGGCCCGGCCGTGGTGCTGCAGGGGCTGCGCGAGGACCAGCACGAGGCGATCGAGCACGTGCTGACGCACCATGGGCTCGCCGTGGCCGCGCTCGCGCCGCGCGAGGACCACGCGGGCCCGCGGCTCCTGGGGTGGGTGACGCCCGACGCGCGCGCCGCGTTCGCCTGCCTCTACAGTCGCGGGGCGCTGACCGCCGCCGAGCTCGCCGCGGCGCTCGGCTGGGTGGCGACCCGGGGCGCGGAGGCGCTCGACGCGCTGGCGCTGCGCCGGCTCGTGCGCGCGGACGAGGACCGGTATTACCCCTTGCTCGCCGGATGAGCCGCCGCCGGTTCGGGCTCTCCACCACCGCCATCCACGGCGTGCCGCGGCGCCGGCCGGACTGGTCGCCGGTGGCTCCCGCCCTGCAGCAGAGCAGCACGTTCGTGAGTCCCGTCGGCAGCGACGAAGACATCATCTACAGCCGGTACGGCAATAACCCGACCCAGCTTCAGCTGGCGCGGAAGTACGCCCTGCTCGAGGGCGCGGAGGACGCGATCTTCCTTGCGAGCGGCATGGGCGCCACCGCGCTGGCCCACCTGGCCGTCGTCCGTCCCGGTGATCACCTCATCAGCAGCAGCTGGATCTACGGCGGCACGCGGCATCTGTTCGACGAGGAGCTGAGCCGCTTCGGCATCGACATCACGTACGTCAAGCCGGACCAGCCCCGGCTCTGGCGGAAGTCGGTGCGGAAGGCGACCCGCGCGATCTTCGTCGAGACTCCCACCAACCCGCTGATGCGGGTGGTGGACCTCCAGCCGGTGTCGCACGTGGCCCGCGAGTTCGGCCTGGCGCTGCTGGTGGACGCCACCTTCGCCAGCCCCATCAATTTCCGGCCGCTCGAGCACGGCGCGGATGTGGCGATTACCAGCGCCACCAAGTACCTCAACGGCCACAGCGACGTCATCGCCGGCGCGGTGGCGGGCTCGGCCCCGGTGGTGGAGGAGGTCACCCGCCTCATGCGGAACTGGGGCCCGGCCATCGATCCGCACGCGGCGTGGCTGGTGGATCGGGGCATGCGCACGCTGGCGATCCGCATGGCCCGGCACAACGCCAACGGAGCGGCGGTGGCCGAGTGGGCGGAGGCGCACCCGGCCATCGCCAAGGTGCACTACCCGGGCCTCCCGTCGCACGCCGATCACGAGCACGCCAAGGCGGTGCTCGACGGCTACGGCGGCATGGTCGGCCTGGAGCTCGCCGGCGGCCCCAAGGCCGCCGAGCGGTTGCTCAAGCGCGTGAAGCTCGTCACCCACGCCCCGAGCCTCGCGGGCGTGGAGACGCTCGTCTCCGAGCCGCGGTTGACCTCGCACAAGGGGATCTCCCCCGAGGAGCGCGCCGGCCTCGGCATCCCGGATGGGTTCCTCCGGCTCAGCTGCGGCATCGAGGACGCCGACGATATCATTGCGGACCTGCAGGAAGCGCTCAGCAAGGGTTAGCTTGCCACCGTGATCCGCCTCTCCCACGTCTACAAATCCTTCCCGAACGGCGCACTGGCCCTGAAGGATGTCTCCTTCCGGGTCAGCAAGGGCGAGTTCGTCTTCCTGACCGGCCACTCGGGCGCCGGCAAGTCGACGATCATGAAGCTGCTCTTCGCGGAACAACGGCCGACCAACGGCGAAGTGCGCGTCTCCGGCTACAATGTGAGCGAGCTCCGCCCGGACGATATCCCCAAGCTCCGGCGCCGGCTCGGCGTGGTGTTCCAGGATTTCCGGCTGCTGGAGGACCGCACCGCGGCCGAGAACATCGCCTTCGCCCTCGAGGTGACCGGCGCCCGGCGCGACACCATCACCGCCCGGGTCATGCGGGTCCTCACGCAGGTGGGCCTGTCGGCCAAGAGCCGAGCCTACCCGCGCGAACTCTCAGGCGGGGAGCAGCAGCGGGTGGCCATCGCCCGGGCGCTGGTGAACGACCCCGCCATCCTGGTGGCGGACGAGCCGACCGGCAACCTGGACGAGCGCGCCACCCGGGGCGTGTTCCAGCTGCTCCGGGACATCAACGCCGGCGGCACGGTGGTGGTCATGGCCACCCACGACCTGGACCTGGTCCGCCAGGCCAACCATCGCACGATCGAGATGCGCGAGGGCGGCGTGGTCTACGACAGCGCCGAGGACGAGCCCGAGGCGGCGGAGGGGGCGCCGTGAGACTGCTCACGCGCGAGGCGCTGCTCTCGTTCCGCCGGGCGCCGCTGCTCTCGGCGCTGTCAATCACCACGATCGCGTTCTCGCTCTTCACACTGGGGCTCTTCGGCCTGGTCGCAATCAATCTGCGGGAGGCACTGCGGGGGCTGGAGGAGCGGGTCGAGATCGTCGCGTTCGTCCTGCGCGGCACGCCGGCCGAGACCATCACCCTCGCGAGCGAGGACATCGCGGCTTTCCCCGAGGTGAAGGACGTGACCTACGTGACCGAGGAGCAGGCGCTGGCGCGCGCCCGGCGGGAGCTGGTCGAGTTCCGCGACGCCTACCGCGACCTCCAGGTCAATCCGCTGCCGGCCTCGATCGAGGTGCGGCTCAAGGACGGCTATCGCGACGCGGCCCACGTCGAGACGGTGGCCCAGCGGCTCCGCGGCTTCGGCTTCGTCAACGACGTCCGCTTCGGGCGCGACTGGGTACGGAAGCTCGACCACCTGCGCAACATCACCGGTGTGGTCGGGCTGGTGATCGGGCTGGCGTTCGCGGCGGTGGCGGTGGTGATCATCGGCGTCACCATCCGCCTGACCCTCCTGCAGCGGGCCCGCGAGATCTCGATCATGCGCCTCGTCGGGGCCACCAACTGGTTCATCCGCGGTCCGTTCCTGCTCGAGGGTGCCCTCAAAGGCGTGCTCGGCGGACTGCTCTCGCTGGTCCTGTGTTATGCGGGCTACCTGCTCTTCCGGGACCAGAGCGGGGGCACCTTCGCGGGGCTGATCTTCTTCCAGCCCTTCCAGATGGTCGGCATCGTGCTGTTCGGCGTGCTGCTGGGGCTCGGTGGAAGCCTGGTGAGCGTGGGGAGGCATCTGAGGCATGTCTGAGGAGGAGGGACGGAGAAGACGGAGAGGACGGAAGAGATTCCGCTTCCCCCTCTCCGTCGTCTCCGTCCTCTCCGTCCTCTCCGTCCTGGCATCGCGCCCCGCGCGTGCCCAGGACTCCAGCCTCGAGTCCAGCCGGCGCCGGCTCGAGGAGATCCGGCGCGAGCGCGACCGCCTCGAGGAGCAGCAGCAGCGGCTGCAGGGCCAGGTGCACGACGTCAACGACGAGCTCAGCAATCTCGAGCGCCAGCGCGAATCCACCCAGCGAATCGTGAGCGAGATCGAGCGGCAGATCGGCGGCCTTGCCTCGCAGCTCGACCGGTCGAGCGCGGAGCTGATCCTGGCCGAGGACAATCTCGCCGAGCGGCGAGCGGTGCTCGACCGCCGGCTGGTGGACATCTACAAGCGCGGCACGCTCTACACCTTCCAGGCGCTGCTCGCGGCCGAGTCGTTCGGCGACCTGCTGAGCCGCTACAAGTATCTCTATCTCACCAGCCGGCAGGACCGCGCGCTGGTCACCGACGTCGAGCAGCTCCGGAACCGGGTCGTCGTCGAGCGCAACAACATCCTCAACGTGCGCACCCAGCTCGACCGCTCCCGCCTGGAGCGCGAAGCCGAGTACGCCAAGTACACCGACCTCGCCAACGCCCGCGCGCGGCGGCTCGAGGCGCTCCAGCGCTCGGCCCGGAGCACCGAGCGCCGGCTCACGGTGCTGCAGAAGGACGAGGCGCGCCTCAACGGCTTGCTGGCGGCGCTCGAGCGGGCCCGGCGAGACGAGGCGGCGCGCGGCGCGCTTCGGGGCGGCGTGGCGACCCCGGGCTCGATCACCACGGCGAGCCTCGGCAAGCTCGACTGGCCGGTGGAAGGCACGATCGTCTACCGCTTCGGGCGGGACACGCTGCCGAGCGGCGGTATCATCCGCTGGAACGGGGTCGGGATCTCGGCGCCGGTCGGCACCCCGGTGCATGCGGTGGCGGCGGGGAAGGTGCGCCTGGTGGGGCAGTTCGGGACGTACGGGCTCACGGTCGTGCTGGAGCACGGCAACGGCTACTACTCCGTGTACTCGCATCTCCAGTCCGCCGCCGTGAAGCTGGGTGAAACGGTCACGAAAGGCGCGTCGATCGGCGCGGTCGGTGGGGAAAACTCGGACTACGGCCCCCACCTCCATTTCGAGATCCGGGGCGAGAACCAGGTGGCGCTCGACCCCACCACCTGGCTCCGCAAGCGCTAGCGGGCAGGATTATTCGGCGAGGCCGATGCGGTCGCCGCCCTGAGCTCGACCGCGGCGGAGCGCGGCCTCGACCAGGGCGAAGAGATCGTCCGGCACCGAGACGGCGGGATGCGGGTAGGCCGCGATTCCCGCGCTCGTCACGGCCAGCCGCTCCCTGAGCCGCGCCACCGAGCGGCGCGCGCCGTCGGCCCCGGTCTCGGGGAGCACCACGGCGTATTCGTCCTGGCCGTAGTCCGAGACGAAATCGGGGACCCGGAGCTCGCGCCGGAGCCGGACACCGATCGCCTGGCGCAGCCGCGCAGCCGCCTCGAGCTCGGTCGGCAGGCCGTCCGACAGCTCGATGCCGAGCAGGACCAGGCTGAAGCCAAGCGAGTAGCGCCGCGCCCGCTCGAGCTCCTCCTGCAGCCGGCGGTCGAGCGTCGGCGGCATGAGGGCGCGGTCGGACGACGGCAGGCTGACGAGCGCGCGCGCCGCGGCCTCCGCCAGACTGCCGGCCAGTCCCAGTTGCGTGGCGTTGAGGCGCGGTGTCGATTCGTGACCGCGCATCAGCAGGACGCCCACGACGTCCTCCTCCACCGTCACGGGCAGGACGACCATCGGCGGGACGGCGCCAGGGCCGGCGGCGTGGGTGTCGGGCATCGCGAGCGCGCGGCGGCTCCGCACGGCCTCGGCGATCTCCGGATAGCGCGAGAGTTCGAGTCGTGCGTGGTCGCTCCGGCCCTCGGCCACGCCCGTGATCATGCGGCCTTCGTCTTCACCCGGCCGGGTGATCACGAACGCGCAGTGGGCCAGCCCCAGGGCGCGACCCAGCCGCCGGACGAGGGCGATCGCGATCTCGTCGGCGTGCAGCGGCGTGCCGGCCTCGTCCACGAGCACGCGCAGGCTCTCCCGGACCCGGGCCTCGTAGGGCGTGCGCGACGGGGCCTGACGGTCGCGGATCCGCGCGGTGATCCGCGCGCAGAGCTCGGGCAGGTGGACCGGCGCGGCCAGGGCGTCCGCGGCACCGAGCGCGAGGGCGGCCGCCGGGCCCTCCGGATCCGCGGCCGCGAATACGAGCATGCGCGGCGGCTCGGACGCCGCGTGGGCGAGCAGCTGGCGGAGCCCGTCGTGATCGGCGGACGGCAGGGTGGTCAGCAGGGCGTCGGGCGGAACGTCGGACGGGCCCGGCGCGGCCTCATCGATGTGAAAGCCGGCGCGGGTGAGTGCGCGCTCGAGCCCGGTGGGCCTCGCGGTCGCATCGCCGGTGAGCAGCACGCGCGGCCGGCCGAGCGGCTCCCCGGCGGCGCCGGTCACACGCAGACGAGGGTTGAATGGCTCAACGGACGGCGTCCGGGTCGCTTGGCGCGCATGTGTCGACCCAAGGTGGGGTGCCAACGGCGCTCGGCCGGGCTCTGGCCATCGGGGCCTCCGCGCTCCAGGTGTTCACCAAAACTCCGAATCAGTGGCGCGAGCCGGTGCTGGGAGCGGACGTCGTAGAGGCGTTCCGCCGGGAGCTCGGGCGGAGTGGCATTGCAAGTATAGTGTCGCATGACTCCTACCTAATCAACCTCGCCTCCCCCGATCCGGCGCTCCGGAAACGCTCCGGGGCATCCTTCTGTGCCGAGCTGGGGCGCTGCGAGGCCCTCGGCATCCCGTACGTCGTTTCCCATCCCGGCAACTTCATCGACGAGCGCGCCGCGGGACTGAAGCGAAACGCCCAGGCGTACACCACTTGCCTCCGCGCCGTGCCGGGGCGGGTCGGCGTGCTGCTCGAGACCACGGCCGGGACGGGCACCGCGCTCGGCAGCACGTTCGAGGAGCTGGCCGAGCTCCGCGAGGCCATCGGCGCCGACGTCCGGGACCGGGTGGCGTTCTGCGCCGACACCTGTCACCTCTACTCGGCGGGGTACGATCTCGTGCGGGACTACGACGGGGTGTGGCGCCGATGGGAGACGACGATCGGTCTCGCCCACCTCCGTTGCCTTCACCTCAACGACTCCAAGACCCCGTTCAACTCGCGGCGCGACCGGCACGAGCTGATCGCGGAGGGCAGTCTTGGCGCGGAGCCGTTCCGCCGCATCATGCGTGACGGCCGGTTCACCGGCGTGATGAAGATTCTGGAAACCCCGAAAGGGGACGACGAGGTTACCCAGGACCGTCGCATGCTGCGACGTCTTCGCGCCTACGCGCGCCTTCGGCCCGCGCGTTGACCCGGTGACGGGCCCGCTCCATCTTCCGCCCATGCCAAAGACCATCGTGCTCTTCGCGCTCGTCGCCGCGGCCTCCGTCTCGGGCCTGCAGGCCCAGACGGAGTACGACGTTCGGGTCGGCGCGGTCGGCGCCAGCAACCTGACCCGGGACGTGGTGGTCGACCAGATCACCGTGCGGCAATCCATCGCCCCGATGATCGCGCTCGGCGCGTCGCTGCCGATCGCCACGCGCGGCTACCGGGCCGGTCTCGAGGGCACGCTGTCGTCGGGCAAGTTCCACAGCACCGAGGCCGGCGCGGAAACCGATCTCGGGACGCTCCGAACGGCCACCCTGATGCTCGGCCTCGAAGGCCCCGTGTATCGCGACATCCGCTGGCGCGTGGGGCTCGGCGGCATTCGTTATTGGCCGGCGGACAAGCGGGGCATCTTCCTGACCGGCGGCCCGACCCGCTTTCTCGCCGGCGCGGGCTTCGATTACCGGCGGGCGGTCCTGCCGAAATGGGACCTGATGACGTCGCTGCGCTACGACCTTCACCGCTTCACCACCGACGAGCTCGACCGGCGCGGGTTCTCGCAGAGCCAGGGCGTGAGCCGCATCTCGCTGTCCGTCGGACTGTCCCGGAGCACCCGATGAGCCGCCGCGCCCGCTGGATGGCCTTGAGCCTCGTGGTCGGCGGGGCGGCGTGCGGCGACATCGCCGCGCCGCGCCGCAACGACTTCTTCGAATGGCGGCTGATCGTGTCCGCCGCCTCTGGCATCGGGGCCGACAGCCTCAGCTTCCACTGGCCGCGCGAGCGGCTGCCGGTCCGGATCTGGGTCGAGGACGCGGCCAACCTGACCGGCAACGTACCCCAGTCGATCACGGCCTGGCGGGCGGCCTTCCTGTACGACGAGTTCGACGCCGAGGTCGTGTCCGACTCGTCGACCGCCGACGTGCTCTTCCGGGCGGGTGGCACGCCCGGCACCGACTTCACGCGCGTCCGGCTCCACAGCGCCCTGGCCCCCGAATGCTCCGGCGCCACCGATCTCGACATCAGCGACGACCATACCCAGCTCCGGCTCCCGGTGCGGGTCTTCATCGATCCCCACTCGGACCCGAGCGCCCCCAATCTGGACCGCTGCCTCGCCCTCACCACGACCCACGAGCTCGGGCACGCGCTGGGCATCTGGCGGCACTCCGATGCCGCGACCGACCTGATGTTCGGCGACCCCGCGGTGGACGCGCCGAGCCCACAGGATCTCGGGACGGCCGAGATGCTCTACCACGTCCCGGCCAACGTGGAGGCGATCGGCCCCTAGCCGAGCGGAGCGGGCACTCCGGTTCGCCGATTGCGTCGTTCACGCCACAGGCGCCCCGATTACGCCCACCGTAGTCGGGGCGTCGACATTGAGGCAAGACGTTTGGGCACTGAGGCTTGGGCATCACGGTTGCCACTGGCGGGCAACTTGCCGATACTTCCCGCCTGCCGTGGCCGGTGCCTTCGCCGGTCCGTCCCTTTGCCGCGCGCCAGCGCCAGGAGCATATGAGTACCGAGACGAGCGCAGTCCCTCGCGAGAGCCTCACCCTCGTCGAGCATGGGCTCTTCCCGATCCGCATCCATGCCAATCTGACACCGCCGGCGCTCATCGAGCACGCGGTTCGCCGCAGTGAAGGTCAGCTCACCGATCACGGTGCGTTTGCCGCCGTCACCTCGCCGCATACCGGGCGCTCCGCCAAGGACAAGTTCGTCATCGAGGAGCCCGGGGCGGCCGACCGGATCTGGCGGGAGAAGAACCCCCGGCTCGACCCCGAGGCGTTCGACCGGCTGCACGAGGACGTGCGCGGCTACCTCGACGCCCGCGAGCTCTACGTGCAGGACCTCTTCGGCGGCGCCGACCCGGCGTACCGGGTGCCGGTCCGCTTCATCACGCCGAATGCATGGCACGCGCTGTTCGTGCGCAACATGTTCATTCGCGCCGTGCCGGCCGAGCTGGCGCATTTCCGTCCGGGCTTCACGGTGCTGCATGCCCCGGACTTCCAGGCCGATCCCGAGCGCCACGGGACCCGGAGCAGCACCTTCGTCGTGATCCATTTCGGCAAGAAGCTGGTGCTCATCGGCGGGACCCGCTACGCCGGCGAAATGAAGAAGTCGATTTTCACCGCGCTTAACTACGTCATGCCGGCGCAGGGCGTGATGACGATGCACTGCTCCGCCAACGTGGGCCCCGAGGGCGACACCGCTGTCTTCTTCGGGCTGTCGGGCACCGGCAAGACGACACTCTCCGCCGATCCGGCCCGCCAGCTCATCGGCGACGACGAGCACGGCTGGAGTGACCGCGGCGTCTTCAACTTCGAGGGCGGCTGCTACGCCAAGGTGATCCGGCTTCGGCCCGACACGGAGCCGGAGATCTACGCGGCCACGCAGATGTTCGGGACGGTGCTCGAGAACGTCGTGCTCGACCCGGCCACCCGTGCCGTCGACTTCGACGCCGACCTGATCACCGAGAACACCCGCGCCTGCTACCCCATCCACTACATCTCGAACTTCCAGCCGAGCGGCTCGGGCGGCCACCCGAAGAACCTCGTGTTCCTCACGGCCGACGCCTTCGGCGTGATGCCCCCGATCTCGCGTCTCACGGCCGACCAGGCCATGTACCACTTCCTGTCCGGCTACACCGCCAAGGTGGCGGGCACCGAGCGCGGCGTCACCGAGCCCTCCGCCACGTTCTCCGCCTGCTTCGGCGCGCCGTTCCTGCCGATGCATCCAGGCGTCTACGCCCGGATGCTGGGCGAGCGGATCGCACGGCATGACGTCCGCGTCTGGCTGGTGAACACGGGGTGGACCGGCGGGCCCTACGGGACCGGTACCCGGATGAAGCTCGCGTACACCCGTGCGATGGTCCGCGCCGCGCTGGCCGGGGCGCTGGGCGGGGCGCCGGGGGTGAAGGATCCGGTCTTCGGGTTCGAGGTGCTGACCGCGGTCCCGAATGTGCCGGCCGAGGTGCTGATTCCACGGCGCACGTGGGCCGACCCCGCGGCCTACGATGCCCAGGCGCGCGAGCTGGCGCGGATGTTCCGCGAGAATTTCGAGCAGTACCGGCGCGAGGTGACGGAGGCGGTCGCCGCCGCCGGACCCACAGCCTGAGGCCGCCCGACGCGGCGGCTCGGCCCAACCGACCGAACCAGGGGGGCATGCCCGATGGCATGCCCCCCTTCGCTTCACCCGGTGTGACTCGTAGATTCGCACGCATGGTCCGATCCAAGGACATCGAAGTCATTCGCGACCCCCTGTGGGACAACATCCGGCTCGACCGGCCCGCGCTGCTCGCCCTGGACACGGCCGCGGTGCAGCGGCTCCGGTACGTCCGCCAGGTGGGGCACGCCTTTCTCGTCTATCCCGGCGCCACCCACACCCGGTTCGAGCACGCCCTCGGCGCCTATCACCTGACCCGGCGCGCACTGGCCGGCCTGGAAGACCGGGGCGAGCTCGACATCGTACCCGAGACCGACTGCCTGGCGGTCCGGCTCGCCGCCCTCCTCCACGACATCGGGCACTATCCCTTCTCTCATGCCCTCGAGGAGGCCGGATTCCCGTCGCACGAACGGCTCGGCGTCGCCAAGCTGTGCGAGGGCGAGCTCGGCGAGCGTCTCGCGGAGATCGGCGGGCCGGGGTTCGCCGGCCAGGTCGGCCAGCTCATCACCGGCGTCAGTCCGAGCCCGCTGCAGGGGCTGATCTCGGGATCGCTCGACCTGGACAAGATCGACTACCTGAGCCGCGACGCGCGCATGTGCGGGGTGCCGTACGGCACCGTGGACGTCGACCGCCTCCTGGCGACGCTCACGCTGGTCGAGACCGCGCCCGGGCGGCACGAGGTGGGCGTGCAGGAGAAGGGCGTGAGCGCGCTGGAGTCGCTGCTGTTCGCCAAGTACCAGATGTACCGCAACGTGTACTGGCACCACGCGGTCCGGTCGGCGACCTGCATGTTCAAGCGGGCGGTGCGGGGCGCGGTCGCCCGCGGCGGCATCACGGTCTCCGCCATCGCCGAGGCCACCGACGACGGCCTGATGGAACACCTCATCACACGCGATCGGAACGCCCTCGCCGGCGCGATCCGTGCGCGGCGGCTGCACAAGCGCGCCCTCGACCTGCCGGCGAGCGACGTCCCGGCCGAGACCGAGCCCTGGATCAGCGAGGACCCCGACCTGCTCGAGCGGGTCGAGGATGCGCTGGCCCGCGAAGTCGGACTCGCGCCCGGCGACCTGCTTCTCGATTTTCCGGCGCGCTCCTCGATGCTCGGCGTGGACCTGCCGCTCCGGACCCGCGGCGGCGCCGTCGAGCGGCTGACCGACGCGGGTCGCGCCGGCCAACTGGGCCTGCCCCGGGTGGCCGACGAGCTCTACCGGAGCGCGCGGCGTCTCCGCGTGTTCGTCAAGGAACCTTCGCGCGAGCCGCTCCGCGGCGTGCCCGCGCTGCTCACCTGCCCCGCCGCCGAGCTTCGGCGGCGGCTCGATCAGGCATCACCCTTGTTGGAGAGGAGCCCCACCCGATGATCACCCGTCGCACATTCGTGGCCCAGACCGCGGCCCTCGCCCTCGTCGCGGCCGGCGCTCGCCGGCTGTGGGGCCGCCCGGACGCCGGGCCGGCCACGGCCATCACCGTGTACAAGAGCGCCACCTGCGGCTGCTGCGCGAAGTGGGTGGACTACCTGAAGGAGAACGGTTTCGCGCCGACGGTCCACGACCAGGAGGACATGGACGCCACCAAGGACGACCTGGGTGTACCGAAGGCCGTGCGCAGCTGCCATACGGCGTTGCTCGGCCGGTACGTCGTCGAGGGCCATGTGCCGGCGGCCGATCTGCGCCGGCTCCTTGCCGAGCGGCCGGCGGTGGCCGGACTGGCCGCGCCGGGGATGCCGGCGGGCAGCCCCGGCATGGCGACGCCGGGGGCACCGCACGAAGCCTACGAGGTGTTGGCCTTCGGGCGCGATGGCAAGACGACGGTCTTCGCGAAGCACTGAGCGCCGGCGGAGCGCCTGATGGCCGAGGTCCACACGTACCGTCCCGAGTGGCGGACCGACTTCGAGCGGCTCAACCGCGACTGGATCGAGACCTGGTTCACGCTCGAGGATGCCGACCGCGAGACGTTCCGCGACCCGGTCGGCAGGATTCTCGAGCCGGGCGGCCAGATCTTCTTCGTCGTGGACGGCGGCCGGGTCTTCGGAACCTGCGCGGTGGTCCGCCACGGCGCCGAGATGCACGAGATCGCCAAGATGGCGGTCGAGCCGAGCGCTCGCGGCCGGGGGTACGGCGATCTGCTCATGGAGGCGGCGGTCGCGTTCTCCCGCCGGACCGGCGCGCGCCGGGTAGTGATCGTTTCCAACACCCGGCTGGCCCCGGCCATCCGGCTGTACGAGAAGCACGGATTCGTCCGCGTTCCACTGGAGGCCGATCAGCGCTACGCCCGGGCCGACATTCAGCTCGAGCGGGAACTTGAGGGCTCGTCAGTGTAGGTGAAGTGGCCGGCTTGGGGGGCTGCGTGGGATTCCGCGGGCGAGGTCATCCCTAGCGGCGGACGTCATCCCGGGCGAGCGGACGCCATGCCGGGCGAGCGGACGCCAGCCGGGCGAGCGGACGTCATCCCGAGCGAAGCGAGGGATCTAGACCGCGCGCCCGGGCCGGCGCGACCCGCCGGGATGGTCGGGAAGATCCCTCGCAGCGCTCGGGATGACCATCAGCTCCCTAGCGCTCAGCTCGTCCCGCCCGCGGCGGTCGTGGCGGTCGGATGCTCTCCGGTCGAGCTTTCCACCGAGTCGATCCGGATCACGATGGCGGTGATGTTGTCGAGCCCGCCGCGCCGGTTGGCCTCGGTGACCATCCGGTCCACCCAGTGCTGCGGGCCGCCGTCGGCGGTGAGAATCCGCGTCAGCTGCTCGTCCTCCAGCATGCCCGTGAGGCCGTCGGACGCCAGCAGCAGCACGTCTCCCTCCTCCAGGCTTCCGAAGTAGATGTCGGGCACCACGTCCATGCTCGCGCCGACGCAGCGGGTGATCACGTTGCTGTACGGGTGGACCCGCGCCTGTTCGGGGGTAAGCAGGCCGGCGTCGACCTGCTCCTGGACGTAGGAGTGGTCCTTGGTGAGTTGTTGAAACTGCCCGCCGCGGAGCAGGTAGGCCCGGCTGTCGCCCACCTGGCCGATGAGATAGCGCCGCGGCATGAGCACCAGCACCGTGGCCGTCGTCCCCATCCCCCGCTTGTCGTGCTCCGCGATGGTGCGCTCGAAGATCGCGTCGTTCGCGGCGCGGATCGCGGAGCTCACGCGCTCCCCGGCCTCCTCGTCGCTGAGGCCGCGCATGGAGCCGATCTGGTGCGAGGTGATGCGCACGGCCATCTCGCTCGCCACCTCGCCCGCCGCGTGGCCGCCCATGCCGTCGGCCACGATGAAGACGCCGCGCTCGGCGAGCATGAGGTAGTTGTCCTCGTTCCCCGAACGAACGATACCGATATCGGTGCGAGCGGCGCAGGTGAAATGCACGGGATCCCGTTCGGTCAGCGCAGGAGAAAGTAGGCCGCGACCATGACGGCCAGCACGAGCGCGGTGATGAGCCAGGCGGGCGGGCCGGCCGGGCGCGGGGTGGCGGCGCGGATCGGCCGCCGGGGCCGGGGCTCCGTGTCGGCCGGCTGCGCCGTCTCGGTGGTCTCGCGCCCCGGCAGCGCGGCCGATGCGACCTGCGTCCCCGACGAGCGGCGGATGGGGGTGGCTTCGTCGAACGGCTCGAACAGCACCGCCACCTCGCCGAACTTGACGGTCGTGCCGGGACCGAGCGCGGTCTCGCCCGACAGCCGCTCGCCCTCGACGAAGGTCCCGTTGGTGGAGCCCAGATCGCTGAGCACCCAGATATCGTCGCGCCGCTGCAGCTTGGCGTGGCTGGTGCTGACGCTCGGATCGGCGATCACGACGTCGTTGAAGTCCGCGCGGCCGATGTTGACCACCGGCACCTTGATCGGCAGCCGGCGGCCCTTGAGCGCGCCGGTGCGCACCAGCAGCGACGCCAGGGGCGCCACCTGCGGCGCGGTCGGCGTCACCGCCGCGCTCAGCGCCGCCTGGGGCAGGCCGTGCAGGGTATCGGACAGGCGGGCGCCGGCCCCCGTGGGCGGCTGCGGCGCGGTGACCTGCGGGACGCTCCGGCGGCCGCGCGGCGCGGGCGGCGCCGCGACATCGGCGTAGAACCTGAACTCGTCGTGCCCGATCCGGATGACGTCCGCCCGCGCCAGCAGGTGCTGGCGGCCGACCCGCTCGCCGTTCACGTACGTGCCGTTCACGCTGAGATCGTTCAGGACATAGCCCTCGGCGGTCACCTGAATCTCCGCGTGGCGGCGCGACACCTCGGTGCCGGAGACCACGACGTCCGACGCGGCATCGCGGCCGAAGACCAGCGAGTCCCCGGCGATGACGTACTCACGGCCGTCGGTCAGGCACACCAGCCGGCCCCCGCTCGGGCCCGCGGGCCCGGACGGATCGGGCTTCCGCGGCGGCGGGGCGAGGTCGGTGAAGGCGCCGGAGTCGAACAGCTGGGTGCTGCCCACGCGGCGGGCGTCGACCGCGAGCAGCTCATGCGGGCCGATCTGGATCTTGTCGCCGTGAAGCACGGGGGTGGGATCGGTGCCGAGTCGGATACCGTTGACGAGCAGCTCCGCTCCGGGCTCGCCCACGCGGATGGCGGCGGCGCCCTGCGGTGTACCCTGAAGGATGGCGTGGCGCGGCTGGACGCCCTCGCCTTCGAGGACGATGGCACAGCCCGGCGCCGATCCTATGATCGTCTCACCGGCGGGCACCGGGATGCGCGCGCCGCCGATTTCGAGGTGCATCATTGATCGGATCCTGGGGAAAAAGCCGGTCGCCGACAAACGTAGCCCGCGACCCGTAAGCGCGCAAGCAAGCGCGGGTTAGGCAATTTGACGCCGCTCCTGCCCGCGCAGTTGCAGCTGATACAGCCGCTCGTACAGCCCGCGCTGGGCCAGGAGCTCCCGGTGACTGCCCCGCTCCCGGATCTCGCCGTGATGGAGCACGAGAATCTCGTCGGCGTGCAGGATGGTGCTGAGCCGGTGCGCGACCACCAGACTCGTGCGGCCGGCCATCAGCTCGGCGATGGCGCGCTGAATCTGGGCTTCGGACTCGGCGTCGACCGAGCTGGTGGCTTCGTCGAGCACCAGGATGCTCGGGTCGAGCGCGAGCGCGCGCGCGAAGCTGAGCAGCTGGCGCTCGCCGACGCTGAGACTGCGCCCGCGCTCGCCCAGCTCGTGGTGGTAGCCCGACGGCAGGCGCTCGATGAACCGGTCCGCGCCCACGCGCCGGGCCGCCTGCCGCGCCGCCTCGGCCGTGATCGGCGCGTCGAGCGCCAGGTTGTGCTGGATGTCGCCGGTGAAGAGGAAGAGATCCTGCTGCACGAAGCCGATGATGGCGCGCAGGTCCGCCGTGGAGAGCGCCCGAATGTCGATCCCGTCCACCGTGATCCGCCCGCGCTCGGGATCGTAGAACCGGAGCAGCAGATTGACGATCGTCGTCTTCCCCGCGCCGGTGTGGCCCACCAGCGCGATCGTCTGCCCCGGGGAGGCGGTGAAGGAAACGTCCCGCAGCACCCACGGCCCGTCGGCGGCGTACCGGAACCAGACGCCCTCGAACCGGACGTTTCCCCGCACCGGCCGGGGGAGCGCCACGGGCGCGGCGGGTTCGCGCACCGTCACGGGCTCGTCGAGCAGGCTGAACACCCGCTCCGACGACGCCATCGCGCTCTGGAGCAGGTTGAATTTCTCCGAGAGGTCCTGCAACGGCTGAAAGAAGCGCCGGGTGTACTGGATGAACGCCGCGAGCACACCGACCGTGAGCGTGCCGTCGAGCACCCGCAGCCCGCCGTACCAGAGGAGCAGCGCCATCGCCACCGCGGTGAGCACCTCGACGGCCGGGAAGAAGACCGCGTACACCGTGATCGAGCGGAGGTGGGCCTCCAGATGCGCCCGGTTGAGCGCCGCGAACCGGCCGGCGGCGTCCTCCTCGCGCCCGAAGAGCTGGACCACCTTCATGCCACTGAGCCGCTCCTGGAGAAACGCGTTGAGCCGGGCCAGCCGCACGCGGATGTCGCTGAACGCCTCGCGCACGCGCCGGCGGAAGATGCGGGCGGTGAGCCAGACGAGCGGGATCACCGCAAACGTCACCAGCGCCAGCCGGAGATCAATGGCCAGCATCATCCCCATGATCGCCACGAGCGTGAATGCGTCGCCGAAGATCGTGACCACGCCGGACGAGAACAGCTCGTTCAACGTCTCCACGTCCGACGTGACGCGGGTCATCAGCCGGCCCACCGGGTGGCGATCGAAATAACTGATGCTCAGCCGCTGCAGGTGGCCGAAGATCTCCATCCGGAGATCGTACATCACCCGCTGCCCGATGTACGTGGTGAGCAGGGTGCCGCCGTACTCCACCACGAAATCGAGCAGCAGGGTCCCCAGATAGAGCATCGCCAGCAGGCCCAGCAATCCCATGTCGTGCTTGGGCACCGCGACATCGAGCGCCTGCTCGGTCAGCCTCGGTCCGATCAGCGCCAGCACGGACTGGGTCAACAGGAGCGCGATGGCGCCGGCCGTGAGCCCGCGGTAAGGCCGGAGGTAGCCGATCAGCCGGCGCAGCAAGGCGGCGTCGTAGCCGCGGCCGCCGGCGTCGGCGTCGTCGTGGGTCTGGCTCACGGCGTTACCCGGCCGGCTCCGCCAGCGCGCCCTGGTCCACGCCCTTGAGCCCCTGCCGTACCCAGCTCGAGAACACCAGAAATCCGAAACCGAGGGTGAAGTAGGTCAGGATCAGTCGCCAGATGAGGATGTAGATCGGGGTGAGCTCGCGCGGCACGTAGGAGCTCATCACCGCCGCGGAGAGCACCTCGCCGATCCCGGAGGCCCCCGGTGTCGGCGCGAAATAGAGCAGGAACATGACCAGGGTCTGGATCAGCAGGATGTCCACGAAGTTGGCGTGCAGCCCGAGGGCGCGGAGCGCGACGTAGCCGGCGAGCAGCTTGTTGGCGTGGGACGGGGCCGAGAGGATGGTGGCCCAGAGGAGGGCCAGCCAGCCGCCGGGGGTGTTGAAAGCGATGACGCTCGCGTGGGCGTCGTCGATCCCCTCTCGGAGGCGCTCCAGCCGCTCCGCCACCCGCCGGCTCCGGCGCCCGACCGATTCGGCGATCCGGTGGATCAGATCGCGCACCAGCCGCGGGAAGAAGATCACGATTCCCATCAGCACGCCGATGCCGGCGATGATCGTGAGGCTGCCTCGGAAGAGATCGTACAGGGAGAGCCCGAGGACGTTGCCTCGCTGCCCGAGCGACCGGCCGGCCCCGAATGCCAGGGCCAGCGGGCCCGCGATCGCGAAGAACAGGATCGTCGCCACGAAGCTCATGAACGTGGACGTCACCGCCACCGGCAGCGGCACACCGTAGCGCCGCATGGTGTACATGGTCATCGGGCCGGCACCGGAGTTGAGCGGCGTGATGTAACCCGCCCACGCCCCCATGCCGCCTGCCAGGATCATTCCCTTGAGCGAAGGATTGGGGTGGACGTGGCGCGCCACCACCCAGTTTCTGAACCCGCCGCCGAGCCAGTCCATGGAGGCCAGCCCCACACCCACCAGGAGCCACGCCCAATGGAGCTTCCCTATGCCGGCGAGGAACGCCTGGAAATCGTTGCCGTAGAGCAGCGTGATCCCGAACCCCACGAGCGAGGCGAGGACGGAAATCTCGAATCCGCGGAGGAGAAACTTCGGGGTGAGCAGTCGGGACATGGACGTGGAAAGCTAAGGGGGGCACAGAGGGTGGAGAAGGACGAGGGCGCGGACGGGCGGGCAGACCGGGAGACCCGGACCCGGAGACCCGGAGACGCGGAGACCCCGGAGACCCCGGAGACCCGGAGACGCGGAGACCCGGATGTAGCGCGCTGTCATCCCGAGCGTAGCGAGGGATCTGCTCGGGCCGAGTTCGACCCATTCCCCGGCAAGATCCCTCACTGCGCTCGGGATGACACCTGACAGCGCTTGCTCGGAGCATTTGACTTCTCCGTCCTCTCCGTCCTCTCCGTCCTCTCCGTCCTCTCCGTCCTCTCCGTCCTCTCCGTCCTCTCCGTCCTCTCCGTCCTCTCCGTCCGCTCTCCGTCCGCTCCGTCCTCTCCGTCCGCTCCGTCCGCTCCGTTCCTCTCCGCCGTCTCCCATCCCGAAACTTTCCCGAACCCGCTATTTTTCTCCCGATGTCCGTCATCCGCATCGTCAACGCCCGGCAGAACAACCTGCAGGGCATCACCGTCGAGATCCCGCACCGGGCGCTCACCGTCATCACGGGGCCGTCGGGGTCCGGGAAGAGCACGCTCGCGTTCGACACCCTCTACGCCGAAGGCCAGCGGCGCTACATCGAGTCGCTGTCGACGTACGCCAAGCAGTTCCTCGAGCGGATGCCCAAGCCGCTGGTCGATCATCTCGAGGGCATCGCGCCCTCCGTGGCGATCGAGCAGCGGAACCCCACCGTCAGCAGCCGGTCCACCGTCGGCACCGCCACCGAGGTGTACGACTATCTCCGGCTGCTCTGGGCCCGCGTCGGGCGGAGCTACTGCCGGGCCTGCGGTGCGCCGGTCCGACGCGATACGCCCCAGAGCGCGGTCGACGACGTCCTCGCCGCCGTGCCCGGTGGACGGCTGCAGGTGGCCTTCCCGTTGCCCCCCGTCGCGCGGCTCACGCACGAGGCGGTGGTGGAAAATCTCCGCGCGCTCGGGTTCGTGCGCGTGCTCGCGGACGGCGCCCCGCACCATCTCGACGAGCTTCCGGCCGAGCTCGACCTGACCCGCACGGACGAGCTGCTGGTCGTGGTGGACCGCCTGGCCGCCGAGCCCGCGGCGGCGGGACGGCTCGCGGAGTCGATCGCGACCGCGTTCCAGGAGGGCGAAGGCGTCGCCGTCGTGCTCCATCCCGCGCTCGGCTCGGGCCGAGACCGGCTCCGGTTCACCCGCTTCCCGGCCTGCAGTGCGTGCGACACGCCAGCCGCGATGGTGACGCCCGCGCTCTTCTCCTTCAACAACCCCCGCGGCGCCTGCCCGCAGTGCAACGGCTTCGGCGCGGTGCTGGAGTACGACGAGTCGCTCGTGGTTCCCGACCCGGCCCGGAGTCTCGCCGAGGGCGCGATCGACCCCTGGACCAAACCGCGCTACGAGTCCCGCCGGCGGACGCTGCTCGATTTCGCCCGCGGCCTCGGGGCCGACGCCGCCAAGCCGTGGCACAAACTCAAGGCGGCCTACCGCCGGGAGCTGCTCTACGGACGGAAAGGCCGCTACGTCGGCATCTTCCCGTTTCTCAAGGACCTCGAGGAGAAGCGCTACAAGCAGTACATCCGGGTGTTCCTGCGGCAGTACCAGCTCGCCAAGACCTGCGACGCGTGCGGCGGCACCCGGCTCAACGCCGACGCGCTCGCGGTGCGGATCGGCGGCGACACCATCGCCGGCGTGGGCGCACGCTCGGTGGACGGCATCCACGCCTGGGTCGAAGCGCTCGCGCTGAGCCCGTTCGAGCGCCAGGTCGCGGAGCTGGTGGTGGAGCAGCTCCGTGCCCGGCTCGGCTTCCTGCGCGACGTGGGCCTGGGCTACCTCACGCTCGACCGCCAGACCCGCACCCTGTCCGGCGGCGAAGCGCAACGCATCTCGCTCGCCAACGCCCTGGGCTCGCGTCTGGTGGATACGCTCTACGTACTCGACGAGCCGTCGGTCGGGCTTCATCCGCGCGACACCGACCGGCTGCTCGGGCTGCTCCGCCGGCTGCGCGATGCGGGCAACACGGTGGTCGTCGTCGAGCACGACCTGGCCGCCATCCGGCAGGCCGATTACATGCTCGAACTCGGCCCCGGCTCCGGCGATCGCGGCGGTCGCGTGGTCCACGCCGGCCCGGTCGAGACCGCACGCGACAGCCTCACCGGCCAGTACCTCACCGGCGAAAAGCGGATCGCCGTGCCCAGCGCCCGGCGGCCCGCGGGCCCGCGCTGGCTTCGCATCCGCGGCGCGACCCTGCACAACCTCAAGGGCGTGGACGCTGACATTCCGCTCGGCACGCTGACCGCGGTCACGGGCGTGAGCGGGTCGGGCAAGAGCTCGCTGCTGTATGACGTGGTCTACCGGAATCTCGAGGCCCGGCTCCACGGTGGGCATTCGGCCAAGAGCCATCTGGGGGAGCCGGTCGGCGCGGTCACGGCACTCACCGGGTGGGAGCTGCTCAAGGACGTGCTGCTGGTGGACCAATCGCCGATCGGCCGGTCGCCGCGCTCCAACCCGATCACCTACATCAAGGGGTTCGACGAGATCCGCGAGCTGTTCGCCGCGCAGCCGCTGGCGCGGGCACGCAAGTATTCCGCGGCGACCTTCTCGTTCAACCTCCCCGGCGGGCGGTGCGATGCCTGCGAGGGGGCCGGCCACGTGCAGGTCGAGATGGTCTTCCTCGCCGACGTCTTCGTGCCCTGCGAGGTCTGCGGGGGAAGCCGCTATCGGCGCGAGGTCCTGGACGTCCGGATCCAGAACCACTCGATCCACGACGTGCTCCAGTGGACCGTGGACGAGGCCATCGCCCGCTTCCGGCATCAGCCCAAGCTCGGTGCCGCGCTCTGGCAGCTGCAGCAGGTCGGGCTCGGCTACCTGCGGCTGGGGCAGCCCGCCACCACCCTCTCGGGCGGCGAGGCGCAGCGGCTCAAGATCGCGCGCGAGCTCGCCCAGGCCGGAAAACGCGAGGGACGGAAGCTCTACATCCTCGACGAGCCGACGACCGGTCTGCACCTCGACGATGTTCGGGTGCTGATCCAGGTGCTCGACCGCCTGGTGGATGCGGGGCACACCGTCGTGGTCATCGAGCATCACATGGATGTGGTCAAGCGCGCCGACTGGATCGTGGATCTCGGGCCCGAAGCGGGCGACGCGGGGGGGAGGCTGGTGGCGCAGGGAACGCCGGAAGACGTGGCCGCCGTCGAGGAATCCCACACCGGGCGCTACCTGCGGCCGCTCTTGGGCCAGCCGGCCGAGGCCGCGGCGCTGGCAGGGTGAGCCGGCCATCTGTCATCCCGAGCGAACGCGAGGGATCTTGCCCGAGAACGGCCCGAGCGTGGCGGAGCAGATCCTTCGGTCGCGGAGCCCGCCCTGAGCCCTTCGCCGGTGCTCAGGGTGAACTCCGTCGAAGGGCTCCCTCAGGATGACACCGCGTTAACCGACTTTCGCGAAGCACATCAGAGGCCCCTCGCCGCCTCCCGTATGCCCTCCCACGCGGCCGCGACGTGCTCCCGCTCCGTTCCCCGCTGGCCCACGACGAGACGGATGACGTACCGCCCACCCAGGCGTGTGTGGGTCAGATACCGCTCGCGACCGGCGTTCACGGCGGCCATGAGCCGCGCGTTGAGCGCGTCGAGCTCATCCTCCGTCCGCCCCGGTGGCCGCCACCGGAAGCACACCAGCCCGAATGGGACCGGCGCCACGACCTCGAAATCCGGATCATCCGCCACCCAGCCCGCGAACTCGCGCGCCAGCGCCACGTGGCGGCGGATCAGCGCGCGCAGCCCCTCGACCCCGTAACTGCGAATCACGAACCAGAGCTTGAGCGCCCGAAAGCGGCGGCCGAGCTGGATGCCCCAGTCGCGGAAGTTGACCACATCGGGGTCGTAAGCGGTGCGGAGATATTCGGGCGTGGCCTGGAACGTGGCCAGCAGCGCCGACGGGTCGCACACGAAGTACGCGGTGCAGTCGAAGTTGGTCAGCAGCCACTTGTGCGGGTTGAACACCAGGCTGTCGGCGCCTTCCATACCGTCGAACGGCGCCCGGAGCTCGGGGACGATGGCGGCGGCGCCCGCGTACGCCGCGTCCACGTGCAGCCACGCCCCGTGCCGGCGGCAGAGCTCGGCGATCGGACGGAGCGGGTCGACCGCCGTGGACGACGTGGTCCCCACCGTCGCGACCACGCACGCCGGCCGGAACCCCGCCGCGCGGTCCGCGTCGAGGGCCCGCGCCAGGGCCTCAGGTCGAAGCGCCCACGCGTCGTCGGTCTCGATATGGCGCAGCAGATCGAGGCCGTAGCCGGCGAGCTTGACCGCCTTGTCGATCGACGAGTGCGCTTCCCGGGACGCGTACACGGTGAGCGGCGCCCCGGCCGCGGCGAGTCCCTCCGCGCCGGACCGGCCCTGGGTGGCCCGCTCCCGGGCCGTGAGCAGGGCCACGAGCGTGGCGGTGGAGGCGGTGTCTTGGATGACGCCGACGAACCCGTCGGGCAGCCCGATCATCTGGCGCAGCCAGTCCATCACCACCTGCTCGAGCTCGGTGGCCGCCGGTGAGGTGGCCCACGACATGCCCTGCGCGCCGATGGCGGCGGTGAGCATCTCGCCCAGAATCGACGGCGGGCTGTTGTTGCAGGGGAAGTAGGCGAACCAGCCGGGGTGGTTCCAGTGCGTCATCCCCGGCACGATCATCCGGCGGAAGTCGTCGAAGAGCGCGTCGAAGGGCTCGCCGTCGATGGGCGGCGCCCCGGGAAGCTGGCGGCGGATATCGCCCGGCGCGACGGCGGGCGTGATCGGGAGGTTGCCGACGTCGCGCAGGTAGTCGGCCATCCAGTCCACCAGCGCGTGCGCGTGGCGTCGAAACTCGTCGGGCTGCATCCGCCAAAGCGAACGCGCCCCCGGGCCCTCGTCAAGCCGGGCTGCTGGAGCTGCGGCGCCCGCATGCGGACGGCGGAGCGGCGGCCGCGTTCCGCGTACCGCTGCCGGTCGGCCTGCTCCAGCATCTCCTCGAGCGTGAGCCGGCAGGTGCTTTCGTATCCGACCACGCCGGCACTCAGCGACATCTCGTACGAGAGCGGCGAGTGCAGGTTGAACTGATCGAGGTGCCGCTGCAGCCGCTGCATGAACGGCTGGTCGGTGTCGTTGGCCGCTTCCGCCGCCAGGACGACGAACTCGTCGCCGCAGGATCGAGACCAGGCGGAGCTGGCCCAGGAGCGCTCCGCTAAATCCTGCATTCAATTAGGTTTGCACGTCCGTTCACTGACGCACCGGCGGCGTGCTTCCCCCGGGCGCGGCAAACCCGGCCGGTGCGGCAGAAACCGCAGGGAAGAGTTTACCGAGCCGCCACCCTCACCCCTCAAGCTCATGCGCTCGGCCCGCGGTCTCGGCTGGATGATCGTGGCTCAGGCCTGCTTCGCCTGGATGAACGTCTGCACCCGGGCAGGGGCTCGGCAAGTGCCCTGGCCCGAGATCGCGGCGGTACGCTTTCTGGTGGGCGCGCTGCTCGCGGCCGGGCTCGCGACCGCCACCAGACGCTCGCTTCGCGTCTCGGACCGCGCCGGCAGCTGGCGGCGCAGCATCTACGGCACCCTGGCCGCGCTGGGCAGCTTCTACGCCCTCGGATCGAGCCGGATCCACGTCGGCGATGCGGCGACCCTTGGCGCCACCACACCTACCGGGCCGCGCCGGTGACGGCGGTCTCCAATCTGGGCGTGGTCTTCACCTATCTTCTCGCCCTTCCGTTCTTCGGCGACCTCCCCGGCGCGTGGCAGATCGGCGGCGCCGGCCTGGTCGTCGCGGCCACCGTGCTCCTCACCGCCGAGCGGTGAAGGGGCTGTGTATCTTGCACCCATGGGCATGACCATCGCCGTTCCCGGGCTCACGTACGACCCGGAGCTCGCATGCCGTCACCTCGCCAAGGCGGACCCCAGGCTGGGCGCCCTCATGGCCCGGTCCGGGACGTTCACCATGCGGCCGGTGCCGACCCAGAGCCTGTTCGCCGCGCTGGTGGAGGCGATCGTCTACCAGCAGCTCTCGGGACGGGCGGCGGCGACCATTCTCGGCCGGATGGTCGCGCTCTATCGGCCGCGGCGCTTTCCTCGCCCGCAGGACATCCTCGCGACCGCGCCCGAGCGCCTGCGGGCCGCCGGGCTCTCGGCCGCCAAGGTGCGCGCCGTGCGGGACCTCGCGGCGCGCACCCTCGACGGCACCGTGCCGCCGATGGCGCGGGTGCGCCGGATGAGCGACGAGGAGATCATCGAGCGGTTGACGACGGTGCAGGGCGTGGGACGCTGGACGGTGGAGATGCTGCTGCTGTTCCGCCTGGGGCGGCCTGACGTGCTGCCGATCGGCGACCTGGGCGTTCGCAAGGGCTTCGCGCGCGCGTTCAGCCGGCGGGTGCTGTCCGATCCGCTGGTGCTGAGCCGCCGCGCGGAGCGCTGGCGCCCCTACCGCTCGGTGGCGAGCTGGTATCTCTGGCGCGCGCTCGACGACGAGCGCGACTGACCCGAAGGAGCGAGCGATGACCCATCCGACTCCGCCACCCGCGGCCGCCGCCCACGAGCCGGGGCTCGGCACGATCGAGCTGCTGTGCGAGCGTCTGGGCGAACTGGGCCTTCCGATCGGCCCCGACACCGCACGCGAGATCCTGCGCGCCGTGCTCGCGCTGGAGGCGACTCGGATGGACGCCCGCGTCCGCGAGGCGCTTCAGACCTCGATCGACACCATCCGCGTCGCGGCCCAGTCGGCCAACGGCGTCCTCGCGAGCACCGTGGCCGTCCGCAGCCGGCCCGAGCCGCGCACCACACCCAAGCCGGTGCTCGATCCGCCGCCTGCCCGGCGGGCGACGCCGACCCGTCGGCCCGCTCCCAAGCGCAATCCCGACCCCGACACCGGCGACGAGCCCGACGGCGACGAGCCCGGCGGCGACGCGCGGCCGGTGTTCCGGCGGCCGCGGGGACGCTGACCACCCGGTCGCACCCGGAAGGCCCCCAGGGCGAGTATCGACGACTGCGTCCCGGGCCAGCGGGCGAGGATCATGCGCTCGGGCGGGACGCGTGCGGTGGGGAAGAGGGGAACGATCGTCGCGGTGTCACGCTAGAACTCGCGCTTCTTCATTTCCTTGAACAGGCGCTGCGTCTCGGGATCCTCTTCGTCCGGCCGCTGCCTGAGGGTGGCATCGAACCGGACCGACTTGTCGCCCTTGGGCGTGACCACCTTGGCGGCGTTCTTCTTGGCGAGCGCGGCGAGGCGCTGGTCTTCGCGTTTCGACATGGAGCCTCTCTCGAGCGGGGTGCGCGGGATCGACGAAAGCTAGCTCAGCGACCGCACCTGTTGCAGGAGCTCCGCCACCCGCCGCACGAACAGCTCGGCGGGAAACGGCTTCTGGATGAAGGGTTGACCGGCCTCGAGCAATCCCCGCGCGACGATCTCATCGTCGGCGAATCCCGACATGTAGAGCACCGGGAGCTCGGGCTTGAGCCGCGCGATGCGGTCGCCGAGCTCGCGTCCGCCCATCACCGGCATCGCCACGTCGCTCACCACGAGGCGGACACCGTCCCGGCGCTCGAGCGCGTCCAGCGCGTCGCGGCCGTGCTGCGCCGCGATCACATCGTAGCCCTCCGCCTCGAGAATCCGCGAGACCATGGCGCGCACCGCCGGCTCGTCCTCCACCACCATAACCACGCCCCGGGCCGGCGTCGTCCGGGGCGTCGGCGGCGCGGCGGGCACGGGGACGAGACCGGGGGCCGCGGGAAAGAACAAGTGGACCGACGTGCCGGCGCCCGGCGTGCTGTCCACCCACACGTACCCGCCGCTCTGCTTCACGATGCCGTAGACGGTCGAGAGGCCAAGCCCGGTGCCCTTCCCGACCGGCTTGGTGGTGAAGAATGGCTCGAACATGTGACGCAGCACGCCCGCGTCCATGCCCTGCCCCGAATCGTTGACTTCGAGGCGGACGTAGTGGCCCGGCGCCACGGTGACCCGCGCGCCCAGTGCGCCGGCGTCCTTCGGCATGTCGGCCGTCCCGGTGGTGACGCGCAGCGACCCCCCGCTCGGCATGGCGTCGGCCGCGTTGAGCGCCAGGTTGAGCAGGATCTGCTCGAGCTGTCCGCGGTCGGCCTCGATCGCGGGCAGGGTCGTGGCGAGGTCCAGGGTGAGCTCGCAGCGCTCACCCACCGTGCGCTTGAGCACACGTTCGAAGCTGGCGACGACCGCGCTCAGGTCGAGCGACTCGGGCCGGAGCAGCTGCCGCCGGCTGAAGGCCAGGAGCTGGCTCGTGATGGATGCCGAACGCTCCCCGGCCCGGTGGATCTCAGCGACGTCCGCGCGCAGGTCGGGCGCGAGGTCGGTCCGCTTGAGGATGAACTGGGCGAACCCGAGCACGACCGCCATCTGGTTGTTGACCTCGTGTGCGATCCCGCCGGCCAGGCGGCCGATGGCCTCCATGCGCTGGCCGTGCCGCGCCGCCTCCTCGGCGAGCCGCTGCTCGGTGCGCTCCCAGGTCACTCCCAGCATCCGCGCGGGCTGCCCGGCCGGGTCGTACAGCACCCGACCGACCGTGGCGAGCCAGTGCACCGTCCCGTCGGGATGGACGACGCGGAACTCGGCCTCGTAGGGGTTGTGCTCGCGGATCGCCGTCTGGATGAGGTCGTTGACCTTGGCCGTGTCATCCGGGTGGACCAGGCCCGCGAAGTCCTCCAGGCGGCCCCCGAAGCTGCCGACCGGGATCCCGTGCAGCTCGTGGGTGCGGTCGGACCACATGACCCGGGCCGCCGAGATGTCCCACTCCCACACCCCGAACCGGCCGGCGTCGAGGGCGACACGCAGGCGCTCGTCGCCTTCGCGAGCCCGGCTCTCGGCCTCATGGCGCTCGGTGACGTCCTGGAAGAAGACCGAGAGGTTGCCGCCGGCGGGATACACGTTGGTGGCGAGCCAGCGCTCGGTGCCCGCCAGGCGACGCTCGGAGCGGACGATGTCCCCGCCCGCGAGCGCCTGCCGGAAGACCGCGTCGAAGTCGACGTCGCGTCCGCCGGGGACCCGCTCCCAGAGCGGACGCTGCAGCAGCTCCTCCGGCGAGCGCCCGAGCATCGCGGCGCCCTGCGGGTTGACGTACAGCACGGTGAGGTCGCGGTCCATGACGAGGAAGCCGTCGCTGATGCCGGCGAGGACCGACTCGAGCCGCTCCCGCGCCTCGTCGGCCTGGGTGGCGAACTCCTCCGCCCGCGCCGCCTCATCCTCCGCCCGGGCGGTCTCCTCCTCGGAGCGCGCCGCTTCCTCCGCGGCGCGCTCGGCGAGCTCGCGCATCTCCGCCGCGGAGGCGGTGGCCTCGTCCCGGAGTCGCAGAATTTCGGCGGTGGCCAGAGTGCGCTGCCGGTCGTCCCGGCGGATGACCCCTCGGCCCACCACGAACAGGACGCCGGCGATGGTGAGCAGGAGGACCAGAGCCGCTCGACTCATCAGCGCGGTCCGGCGCTGCGCCGCCACCCGGTCCGCGAGCCGGCGCCGCTCATGGTCCAGCATCCCGCCCACCACGGCGCGGATCGAGTCCATGATGGCTCGGCCGCGGCCGCTGTTCACGAGCCGGGCGGCCGCGTCGTGTCCGGCCGTCGTGTCGAGGGCAATGCTCGCGCCGAGCTCCGTCAGCTGGGCGCTGACCAGCGGCTGGAGCGAGTGGAGCGAGGCGCGCTGGATCGTGTCCGCGCTCAGCAGACTGTCCAGGCGGCCCAGATGCAGGTCGACGCCGGGCCGCGCACGCAGGTAGGGAGCGAGATACTGGCGGTCGTGGGTGAGCAGGAAGCCCCGCTGCCCGGTCTCCGCGCCCTTCAGGCGCGACTGCAGGGCCTCGAGCTCGTACAGGATCTCGCTGCTCTCGGAGACCCACGCCGTCCGCCGCGTCAACGCGCCAGTACTGACGAACGCGATGGCGGCCGTGAGACAGGCGAGCAGGGTGGCCCCGTACAGCCCGATCCGGAATTTCTGGGTCGTCGTGAGGGGCATTCGGCGAGTGCCTGCAAGAGAGTTGGGGCAGTGATCCGCGTGCCGAGGATCGCTGCCCCAGGAAAGCCTGCCCTGAACCGTTCAGCTCCCGAGGAGGGACTCGAACCCCCGACCCGGTGATTAACAGTCACCTGCTCTACCAACTGAGCTACTCGGGAAGGTACTGGAGCTTGGGCGTTCACATCCTGGCCAACGACCGATGTTCTCCTGCTGTTCTCCAGTGACGTTACGGGAGGGCTTCGGCTGCGGGGAAATTAGCGACCTGTGGCGCGAGATCAAGCCGCAACCCGTCATGTCGAGCCACCCAGTCGAGGCCTTCTCCACCGGGAGTTCGAGGGAGACGTAGCAAGCCGCCAACTCGCACCCGCTGCGTCGATCCCTAGGCAGATCGGTACGCGGGCGTCGACGAGGATCAGCGCCGAGGAGTTGCTGGTGCGAAATTGCCCAAATGCGCCTCTCTCCGAACGGCCAGAGCTACATGCCGGGCACCATCATGGAAGCCGGCGACCACGTGACGGATCGGGCGGCCGCCGACTTGACGAGATTGCACGGATCCCCGCCCCCCCGCCGTGCCATGCCCAGGGCAGGGGTGTATGGGGCATCCTTGCGGGATGGCTCGATGCGTTGTCACATCTCAGATTGAAACGGTCGGGGTGCAGGCGGAATTTCTTCTGGCGCGTGTGTTTGATGCGATTCCATGCCGTCTCAGTGAGCAAGTGTTCACTTGACGGTTGTGTGCATCGCCGCCCAAACTTTGCGACGTAAAGCTAGCACAAGTCGAGCGCCTAAGTGACTGTTGAAAAAGATGTTACACTTGTCATGCTGCCGCTTCCTCCTTCGGCCCTTACCTTGTATCCATGTCTTTACCGCCCCTGATGGGCCACCAAGGCGCATGCGCCCGCTTGGCGGACGCGGTCCGAACGGGGCGGTTGCCTCAAGTCATCGTCATTTCGGGGCCTGCAGGTGTGGGCCGGCAACGGCTCGCCCTCTGGCTCGCCCAACTGGTGTTCTGTGAGCGCCGGGAGCTCGAGCCCTGCCGCCAGTGCCGCGCCTGCCGCTTGGTCGAAGGTCTGGCCTACGCGGACCTGCATTGGTTCGTGCCGATACCCCGCCCCAAGGCGGCGGATCCGGACAAGGCGGTGGACGAAGCCGCCGAGGCGCTCGGCGAGGTGATGGAGGAGCGGCGGGCGCGGCCGCTGTACGGCCCGCCCGACGGCATGGCGAGCCACTCGATGGCGTCCGTTCGGCTGTTGCATCGGCGGGCCTCGCTGACGTCGGTCGAGGGTGGGCGCCGAGTGTTCATCCTGGGCGACGCCGAGCGGCTGGTGCCCCAGGAGTCGAGCCAGGAAGCGGCCAACGCGCTGCTCAAGTTGCTGGAGGAGCCGCCGCCCGGGAGCCTGTTCGTGCTGACGACCACCGACCCGCGTCGGCTGCTTCCGACGATACGGTCGCGGGCGGTGCCGGTCCGGATCAACCGGCTCGAGGACGCGGAGGTGCGCGCCTTCCTGGCCGAGCACGTGCGGCCGCTGTTGTCGGCAGCGGCCCTCGAGGAGCGGGTGGCGCTGGCCGGGGGATCGATCGGCCAGGCGCTCGAGGCGGACGATGACACGGGCAAGGCGTATCGCGCCGCGGGGCAGCTCCTGGAGGCGGTGCTCGCCGGGCCGGCCGCTGGCTACGAGCGGGCCTTGAAGCAGGCGCCGTTCTCGGCCCGTGGGGAGTTCACCGCGATGCTCGATGCGCTGGCCGACACGCTGGGCGATGCCGCGCGGGGGGCGCTTGGACAGCCCACCCGCCGGCCGGTGCCCCAGGCCTTGCTCGGCCGCACCGATCCGGCACCGCTGCTCCGGGCGATGGAGCGCGTCGCCGAGGCCCGCGAGGCGGCCTATGGCAACGTCAATCCGCAGATCCTGCTCGCCGTACTCGGCGAAGACCTGGCGGAGGTGCTATGAAGCTGAGCCATCTGGACGAGGCCAGCCGGGCGCGGATGGTGGATGTGGGCGGGAAGCCGCTCACGGAGCGGACCGCGGTGGCCGAGGGCCAGGTGCGGATGTCGCGCGAGGCGTTCGAGCTGGTGCGGTCGCACGCCGTGGCCAAGGGGGACGTCCTGGCCGTGGCCGAAGTGGCCGGGGTGATGGCGGCCAAGCGCACCGGGGAGCTGATCCCCCTATGCCATCCGCTCGGCCTCGATGTCGTGACGGTAGAAGCGGTTCTGGCAACAGAGCTGCCGGGCGTGCGGGTGGCAGCCACGGCCAAAGTGACGGGGCGCACCGGCGTGGAGATGGAGGCGCTCACAGCGGTGACTGTGGCATGTCTCACAGTTTACGACATGGTCAAGGCAGTCGATCGGGAGATGACTATCGAAGGGGTCCGGCTGATGAGCAAGACCGGGGGGACCCGGGGAGACTGGCGCCGCTCCGATCCGTAGGACTGGAGGACGCGGCCTTCTCATAGAGCAAGGAGGTTGGCCTGTGAAACGACCGACCGACAAATACAACGATCCCGGTCCGCGCACCCTGCGGAACCTGCTCGTGCGTGGCGGGCTGCTCCTGGTACTGGTGGCCGTCATCGGCACGCTGGCAGGGTGGACCAAGCGCGTTCGCGCCACCGACACCGCCACGCGGACGCCCGATGCGGCCATCGTCGCCCGGCGGATCGGCAGCCTCGGCGACCAGCTCGCCTCCGCTCGCGGCGAGATGGATCTGCTCCACGTCCAGCTCGACCGTGCCAACGCCATCCTGGCGAGCTCGGCCAAGTACCAGATCCCGGCCGACCTGGCCGGATCGATCTACGACATCGCCTTGAGTGAGGGGATTGATCCGGCGCTCGGGTTCCAGCTGGTGAAAATCGAGAGCAACTTCAAGGCGAATGCGCGGAGCAACATGGACGCGATCGGCTACACCCAGCTCCAGGTGGCCACCGCGCGATTCTACGAGCCGGGCATCACCGAGAAGGCGCTGACCGGGCGCGAGCTCAACCTGCGCATCGGGTTCCGGTTCCTCAACGACCTCATGCTGAAGTTCAACCACGACACCCATCTCGCGCTGCTCGCCTACAACCGCGGGCCCGCCAAGGTGAGCGATATTCTGGCGCAGGGCGGCGATCCGACCAACGGGTATTCCGCGGCGGTTCTCGAGGGCTACACGCCGCCGAGCTCGGCGGTGCCGGGCTGGCGCTAGCCGGGGATTTTCAGGCTGACGCCCGGACGCAGGGCGTCACCCGCCGACAAGCCGTTCGCATCTCTGAGGGCCTGGATCGAGACGCCGTAGCGTCTCGCCAGGCCCTTCAGCGTGTCTCCCTGGCGCACCTGGTGGACGCGCTCGCTGGCGCCGGCCGCCGACGCCACCTGCACGCCCCGCCGCATCGCCGAGCGCGGCGGCGGCCCGACGCGAAGGCGTTGGCCCGCGCGGATCGTCCCGCTCGCGCCGAGCGCATTCCACGCGCGCAGCTGCCGCACGCTCACACCGTAGGCATCCGCGAGACCCGACAGCGTCTCCCCGCGCCGGACGCGATGGAAGCCGGAGGGACTGCTGGCCGCCGGCTCGACCGGATCGGCCATGCGCCGAGCCACCGAGGTCGAGAGCGCGCCGCCGGTCGGGACGATGACGCGCTGACCTGGACGGAGCCGCGTGCTCCGGAGCCGCGGGTTGGCCTCAGCCAGGAGCCGGAGGCTCACGCGATAGCGCTGAGCGATGCCGCCCAAGGTCTCACCACGCGCCACCGTATGCTCGACGAACGTGATCCGCCTGGACGGCGGCAGCTCGGCATATGCCGCCTCGGTGGACACGCCGCGGCCCGGCGGCACGCGCACCACCGACGAGACGCCGGGGGGCGTCGCCAGCCGGAGGTACTGCGGGTTGAGCTCGCGGATCGCGGCGACCGTGGTGTCGGCCAGCCGCGCGATGACGTCGAGCCCGGTCATGGTCGGCACCACGACGGAATCGTAGGTCGGGGGCTCGAGCGTGCCGATGTCGAACCCGTAGCGGGTCGGCTCCTTGGCGATGCGCGCGGCCGCGATCAGCTTCGGCACGTAGTCCTTGGTCTCGCGGCGGAGCAGCTTGCTGTCGTAGAGGCGGAAGAAGGTGGCGTCCGAGTTGAGCGAGTCGGCCTCGTCGTCGTCGGGCAGGCGCTTGACTCCGCGCGAGACCTTGCCCGCGCCGGCGTTGTACGCAGCCGCCGCGAGGTACAGGGACCCGAACCGGTTGCTCAGGGTCTTGAGATGCCGGGCCGCTGCCTCGGTGGCGCGGTACGGATCGCGCCGCTCGTCCACCCACGAGTCGACCCGGAGCCCGTAGCCCCGCGCCGTCCCCTTCATGAACTGCCACATCCCCACGGCTTTGGCGCGGCTGGTGGCGGTGTTGGAGAAGCCGCTCTCGATGAGCGCGAGGTAGACCAGGTCGCCCGGTAGACCCTCGTCCTGCAGTCGCGCGCGGATCATCCCCTCGTAGCGGGGCATCCTGGTCAGCCAGATCCCCATACGCTCGCGCCCCTTGCCCTGGAAGAAATCCAGGTAGTACTGCACGCGATCGTGGCTGGTGTAGGTATCGACGTCGATGTCCCAGCTGACGGGTGTCGGCGGCAGCGGCTCCTCGGTCTCGTCGTCCGACGGGCGCGCCTCGTCGAGCGCCTCGAGCACCGCTTCGTCGGCGGCGCTGTCGGCCGCGATCCGCGATTCGGCGGCGAGCTCTTCCGCCGGAACGACCGTATCGAGGCTGGGGGCGGGCGGCAGGACCAGCGCGCCCGCCAGCGACGGCGCCGGCGGCAGCGTGTCGTGCGCCTGTGCCGCCGGAGCCACCCGCGGGGGCGCGCGGTGGCCGCCGCAGGCGATGGCGAGCACGACAGGGGTGAGAAGCATGAACCGCAACATCACGTCACTCCGGGAAGGCGGAGAAACGGTCGCGCGGACCCTTGGGCTCCGGGCACGGTTCGGGAGTCGTTCGGGTACGCAAACCGCTTGAGCTGAGGCAAACCGCCGGGGGCCGGGAGGCCTCAGCGCATGAACAGACGGTTGCCGAGGATGCGATTGGTTGCATTGAGCACGGCGAGTGCCGCGCCGCGGGGGCCGTCGTTCTCGGTGAGGTAGGAGCCCACGACCCGGTGGCCGGCCCCTTCGCCGTGCACGGCCAGCGAGACGATGACGACGGTGGCATCGAACGCGCGCACGGCCTTCACGCCCAGCAGCTCGAAGCCCATGTCCCCTTGAACCGCCTGGGTCAGCGCGTCGACGCAGGCCTGCGCCGCGCAGCGCAGCTCGCCGGCCTGAGAGCCCAGTCCTTCGTTTTCGCCCGTGAACTGCTCGGATTCCTTCCAGGTCAGCCCCACCCGGGCCCGGACCCGCCCGTTGGGCAGGCGGTCCAGGACGAACTCGGCGAAGCGAAGCCGCTCGCTGAGCGGATTGGGCGGCGACATGACGGTCCTTGTGGAGGGCGAATGTCACGGCTGGCGTGCCCCCGAATCGGGCAAAGGCCATGCCAGTCAACATCATGCGGTCTCGGATCCGCAGCTCGAGCCGGCTGGGCCGCGTGGGGAGCGCGCTACTGCAGGTGCTCCGCGAGGAAGGCGGCGATGGCGTCGTCCGGAAGCTGCTCCGCCTGGGCGAAGAGTGCGGCCCTGGAGGCCGACGTGAGTGGATAGGTTGCCCAGAACGAGCGCTGCCCGATGTCCGTGGGCCGGAACGCGAAGACGAGGTTCCAGTACGGCGAGTTGGCGCGGCGTTCGGCGGCGATCGAGACCTGCCACCGTCGGTCGTCGTGCTCGACGACTCTCCAGGCCATCCACGAGCTCCAGGACGAGGGACGGAGGTCGGCCAATATGGGCCGCGCCCGCGAATCAGGTCAAGAGTCCTTCGGCGCGCGCGTCTTCGGCAGTGTCCACGTCGCGAAGCGTGGGCAACTGGCGCCACGGCACTCCCGCGCGTGCGAGCCGCGCGCAGGTCTCCGCGAATACGCTAGCGGTGCTCCAGGGAATCCCGGTGAAGAGCGGCGGCAGCGGCGCCCGCCCGCCGATCAAATAGTATCCGCCGTCGAACGTGGGACCGAGCGCCACCTCGCCGCGCGCCACGATCGCGCCGGCCACCCGCAGGAGCTCGGCGTCGAGCCCGGGGCAGTCGGCGCCGAGGGCGAGCCAGCCACGCCCGGGCTCCACCGACTGCGCCGCGCCGGCGAGCCGCGCCCCAAGGTCGCCCGAGGCCTGCGGACGGTAATTCCACTGCTCGCCCAGCCAGTGGCGCATCTCGGCGACCGCATCGGCCGGCGTGAACCAGACCGTGGTGTCGAGCTCCGACGCCGCGGCCGCGGCGAGCGTGCGGCTCGCCATGACGCGGTAGAGCCGAAGCGCCTGTCGGTCGCCGATCTCGGCCGCGAGCCGGGTCTTCACCGTGCCCGGACGGGGCGCCTTGAGAAAGACGGCGAGCGCCGGCCTCATCGGGGGCGGGGCTCCGGACGGTACCAGCGGGCGAGGCGGTCCGGCGCCACGCCCGCGAGAAACAGCGCGAGCAGGCTGGCGTTGCGAAGCGTGCCTCGCACGCGACCCTCGCGCCGCCATCGGCGCGCGTCGGCGAGGATCGGCTCCGACAGGCGCTCCACGCGCGCGAGCTTCGCGATCCGGCGGATCAGCACAACGTCCTCCATGATCCTGCTTTCGGGATAGCCGCCGGCCGCGTCGTACACCGTGCGGCGGACCAGCAGGCCCTGGTCGCCGTACGCCAGTCCGGTGAGCCGCCAGCGGAGCGCCGCGCCGCGCTCCACCCAGCGGAGCCAGGGGTCGTCGCCGTCGATCGCGAGCGGCCATGCGGCGGCGGCGACCCCGGGCCGGGCGAGCGCGGCCTCGGCGGCCGCGAGCGCTGCGGGTCCGAGCCGGACGTCCGCGTGCAGCACCAGCAGCCAGGTCCCCGAGGCGGCGGCCACGCCCGCGGCCAGCTGCCGGCCGCGCCCGGGCGCCGACGCGATCACCCGCGCGCCGTGCGCGGCGGCCACCGCGGAGGTACCGTCCGCGGAGCCGCCATCGGCGACGATGATCTCGTGGGAAACCGTGAGCGCCGAGAGGTCCCGGAGGAGCCTCGGCAGGCGGGGCGCTTCGTCGAGCGTCGGAATGACGACCGACAGCAGCGTGGTCAGCTCCGGACGAGCGCCTGGAAGCGGGCGCGCAGGTCGCGCGTGATGGGTCCGGATTTGCCGGCGCCGATCAGGCGGCCGTCCACCTGGCGAATGGCCACGACTTCGGCCGCCGTGCCGGTGAAGAACGCCTCGTCGGCGGTGTAGACATCGTACCGGTTGAGCATGGTCTCCCGGACCTCATGCCCGGCGGCGCGGGCAAGCTCCATCACGACGTCCCGCGTCACCCCCTTGAGGATGCCCGCGTACGGCGGCGGCGTGGCGATGCGGCCGTGCTTGACGACGAAGATGTTCTGGCCCGAGCCTTCGGCCACACTTCCGCTGCTGTCGAGCATCAGCACTTCGTCGGCGCCGGCCTGCACGCCCTCGATTTTGGCCAGGATGTGCGCGAGATAGTTGAGCGACTTGACCCGGGGCGACAGCGACTCGCGCTGCGGGATGGGCGTGCCGGCGGTCACGACCTTGAGGCCGGTCTCGTAGACCTCCTCCGGCCAGAGCTTGATCGTGTCCACGATGATGATGACCGAGGGCTTCGGACACTTCCGGGGGTCGAGGCCGAGGTCGCCGACGCCGCGCGTCACGATGTGGCGGATGTAAGCCTCGGTGATCCCCGAGCGCCGCACGGCCTCCTCGGTGACCGCGGCCATCTGCTCCACCGGCATCGGCACGTCGAGCCAGATGGCCTTGGCCGAGTCGTACAGCCGCTCGAGGTGGTCTGCCAGGCGGAAGATCTTCCCGCCGTAGACCCGGATGCCTTCGAAGACGCCGTCGCCGTAGAGCAGGCCGTGATCGTACACCGAGACCACGGCCGTCTCGCGATCGTACCACTTGCCGTCGAGCCAGATGGTTGGCACACCCGCTCCCGGAACCGAGGCCTGCCTGGCAGGCTGAAGTGTCGTGCTCATGTTCCCAAGGTAATCACGTGACCGCCCCTCCGCAGCTTGAGCCCGCGCCCGCCGTGCAGCCGAAGCAGTGCGGCCCGAGCGCAATGGGCCGGCGCCCCAGGAGCGCAGAATCGAAGTCGCGGATATGGCGCGGGAGGCCGTCGGCCAACGGCAGGTCGAGCATCTGGTTGAAGTCGCAGTCGTACAGGGCGCCGTCCCAGCCCACGGACAGTGTGGTGCGGCACATGACGCCCGCCGCGGCGGCCGGATTGAAGCTCTGAACCAGCCGGGCGAGGTAGGCCTCGGTCTGCCCTTTCTCATCGAGGTGCTCGAGGAACCGGCTGATGGGCATGTTGGTAAGAGTGAACAGCCGGTCGAACACGATCCCGTGCCGGTGCTCGAGCTCCCGCTTCCAGTCCCGCTCGGCGGCGCGCTGATCGGGCGGGAGGAAGGCCCCGACGGGATTGGTCACGAGATTGAGCACCAGCCCGCGGCCGGGCCGGCCGTAGCCGAGCGCGTTGAGCTCGCGCAGGGCCGCGACCGACTCGTCGAAGACCCCCTCGCCGCGCTGCGCGTCGGTCTGGCGGCCCTGGTAGTACGGGAGCGAGGCCGTCACCTCCACCCGGTGGTCGGCCAGAAAGGCCGGCACCCAGCGGTAGTTCGGCAGGCGGGTCACGGTGAGGTTGCAGCGGTCGATGACCCGCCGGCCGAGCGCCGTGCCCGCCTCGACCAGGCGGCGGAACTCGGGGTGCAGCTCGGGCGCGCCGCCGGTGATGTCGAGCGTGCCGATGGTGCCGTCCGCGAGCACGCGGACGCAGGTCTCGACCAGCTCGGCCGACATCATCTCGGTCCGATCCGGCCCGGCATCCACGTGGCAGTGCCGGCAGGTCTGGTTGCACTTCTTTCCGAGGTTGACCTGCAGCACCTCGATCCCGGTGGCCGCGAGCGGCGACAGGCCGGCGCCCTCGAGCGCCGCCTCGAAGCTCCGCGCGACGGGGACCTCCCGCAGACGGCGGCGCTGGGCGGCTCCCCCGGCGAGCGGATGCCGCTGTTTCTGCAGGGTGGGCAGGACACGCATCTACATGCCGAGTTGCTCGAGATGATTGCGCATCTGCACGCCGTGGACGAGCGAGGCGCCGCCGCGGATGGCCGCGGCCACGTGGACCGCCTCGGTCATCTGCTCCTCGTTGGAGCCCTGCTCGAGCGCGGCGGTCGAGTAGGCGTCGATGCAGTACGGGCACTGGACGGCGTGGCTCACGGCGAGCGCGATGAGCGCCTTTTCGCGCGCGGTGAGCGCGCCCTCCGCGAACACCGCGCCGTACCAAGCGGCGAACTTCTCCCACAGCTCGGGCGCGCCCTTCCCCATGTCCGCAAAGCGGGCGAGATCGGGCGCGTGGTAGTAGTGAGCGTGATCCATGGCGTAGCGGTCCTGGAAACGGGAAGCGGCGGCGGCGGAGCGTCAGCGCGGATGGTCGAACGCGGGGCCACTCCAGGAAACATGGCGGCGGCCGGAATCGAGCGAAAGATGCCTGGTCTATACCCAGCGTATACACCGTTCGCCAACGAAAGGTGGGCGCCGGGTGTATGGTCTCGGTCGCCTACTCACGGAGATCAGCCATGCGTCGTGCACTCGTCGGTCTCGCCCTGATCACCCTGGCCCTCGCCGGCCCGGCCCTCGCGCAGGACGCCGGCGGCTACGGCGACGCCGGCGGCCAGGGGATGCGCACAGGTCACCGCGGCGGTGGGATGCGAGGCGGCGGCGGCATGATGCGCCTGGACCCCGTGGTGCTGGTGGGCCCGCCGGCCCCGGCGGAGTTCGCTCAGATCGTAAACCTTCCGACCGACCAGGTGAACCGGTATGGCCAGCTCTACGACCGGTTCATGACCGAGACCCGGCCTCAGCGCGACAGCCTCGACACCCTTCGCAGCCAGATGCGCAATGCGTTCGCCGATCGGGACCGGGACGCGATGCAGCGCCAGCGGTCATTGGCGGAGCCGCTCACCAAGGATCTGCAGCAGCGGCAGACCGCCTTCGACGACGCGCTGAAAGGCGTGCTGGACAAGGATCAGTGGCAGAAATACGAGAAGTGGCGGGACGCGCAGCGGAAACAGGCCGACAAGGACCGGCAGAAGCGCTGGCAGGGCCGCCGGGACGCTCCCCCGCCGGCCTGAGCGGTCAGGGGACGTCCGGACCGCCGGAGCCGAGCGGGAGCACCACCAGGCCGAGCCCGATGCTCCAGAGCTGGAACGGCCCGTCGCCGGGAAAGTAGAAATGCCGGTTGAGGTCGAGCCTGAGAGCGGAGCGGCGGTCCAGCGGCATGACCGCACCCAGCCCCACCTGCAGGCCAGGGTAGAACTCGTTCTCGGCGAACATGGCGACGAAGCTGCCGACCCCGCCCTTCAGTATCAGTGTCACCGGACCGACGGCTTGGGCGCGGGCCAGGCCGGCGTCGATCTCAACGAGCGCCACACGTGCCCTGAGCTGGTTCGGAACCAGTCCGAGGCCGAAATCCAGGCCGGCCCAGCCGGGCGTCAGATCGGTGCGCCGGTAGGCCAGGGCCGTGAAATGGTATTCATCCTCGGAAAATCGCTCGATGGAGACGCCGGAAATGGCCTGGCGGGACTGGCCGGCGCCGGGCGTCGGGGCCCCGGCCAGGGGCAGTGCTGCTGCGAGAGTGACGAGCAGGGCGAAGCGCATGAAGCCAAGGTCGCAGGCGGGCGTTGCCGGGACGTGCCTCGGGCGTGACCTGAGCTCGGCCCGGATCCGGCGTTATGGTACGAGCCTCAATTGGGCCCGATGGGACCGGATCAGAAGCTCCTCGGATCGCTTCAGCACCCGCCCACGTCGCCCAGGCAGTACCCCGAGAGGCCGCGCAGCGCCCAGCTTTGCTCGCGCGCGGGCCGGCACCACTCCCACACCGCCCGAACGGACGGTGCCTTGGCGATGACCGGACCCGTCATCGCCGTGCGACGCATGATCCTCCACGGTACGGACCGGTTCCAGCCTTGCAACAGTGCAGGGCCGGCCGCACCTCGCCCTCTTACCGATCGCCGCGGCGGCGCATAGCTTTTGGCCATCCCCTTCGAACAGCGCACGGCCGGGACATGAGCCCACTTCCGATGACGCCGATGACTCCTCCCACCATCCTGGTGGTGGACGACGTCCTCGAGGTGCGCCGCCTGACCCGCCGATTCCTGGAGGCCGGCGGGTACCGCGTGCTCGAGGCCGGAGACGGGGGGCAGGCACTGGCCTGCCTGCAGCATCAGGGGCCGGTCGATCTGGTGCTGACCGACGTCCGGATGCCGAACATGGACGGATGGGAGCTCGCGGCTCACCTCTCGGCGCTCCGTCCGCGGGTGCCCGTCCTGTTCATGTCGGGCTACGATCAGCATCTCGGTTCACCCTCCCTCGTGGGACTCGTTCTCGCCAAGCCGTTCACCTCGGAACAGTTGCGAAATCGCGTCGCGGAGCTGTTGGGAGTGGGTCCCGGGGAAAGGCGCGAAGCCGGGCGCCAGGGTTAGCGTCTGCGGCTCCAATCGCTGTAGCCTGGGATGGAGCCCGGCTCGCTGCCGGCCGCGGTCAACGCTGGCGGGAGCCGGGACAGGTCAGCGCAGTGGCCACCGCTCTAGTCCCCTTGCAGACGCAACCGATCGGTCGCTCGCCGGCGCAGCGGTGCCGGGTCGTCCGCCGCCGCCCCTCCGTGGCGGAACTCGAAGTGCTCCGGATTCAGCACCCGGTCGCGAAGGTGACCCGCCCCCTCGCCTCGCTGAAGCCTCCGTGCCCAGACGATATCCGCCATGCTCGCGGCCTGGATCCAGATGTCGGGCGGGATGCCGGGGTAGAGATGCGCCGCGGCCGTCAGCAGGCGCGCTTCGCGTGGTCGGGCATGGCTGCCGCTGGCGCGGTTCATACGGGACGAGTCGATCGTACTGGCATGCGCCGTCCGGGAAATCAGGAGGGTTCACAGCTCGGACCGACGGGAACCGTGCGACGATCGATGGCAGGTACCAGGCACCGAGCCCATCGTAATTAGCCATGGCCGGTCAACCTGCCGCAACCAGGCGCGCCACGCGCCATCGGTGCTTCGGTCCGGCACGGCGATTCGAGATTTCGAGGAGCACCACAGGGTGAGACCCTAACCCGACAGGCCGTCGCGCCGTATCTTCGTGCCATCCCCCACTCCCCTGGACGTATGCCGCCACCTCGCCCACCCGGTCAGCCCAAGGGTACCACTGTGCTGGTGGTCGAGGACAGCGCGCTCGTGCGCAGCCTCACCGCCGCATGCTCATGGATGAAGGCTATCCCGTCGTCACCGCAATCGATGGTGTGGAGGCGATCGAGGTGATGGAACGGACGCCGGGCGGCGAGCAGGGCGCGGGTGGCGACGCCATGCGGCCCGGACCAGGCTCAAGCTCTGATCCGCTCGCCAGGAGAATGGACTGTGAGCGATACCTATCCCTGCCCGCAATGCGGCGGCGATCGCGATGCCCTGCTCTCCCCCGTCACCGACGGCGAAGCGGGCCGGGGCACGTCGCCGCCACGCCCCGGTGCGCTCTGTACCTGTACCCAGAACAGCCGGACCTCCGGCGCCTTCGGAGCGCGCTTCACGCCGGACCCGAACAGCGCTGGCGAAGGCTGATTCCCCGGGGTCACCCTCGTGATCACGGCGTCTCGGCGCCCACGAGCTGGGCCAGTGCTTCCCGGAGCAGCATGGCGGGATCAGGGCCCGTCAGGGTGAACGGCTCGTAGCTCTTGCCGCGGGGCCTCACACTGAGGACGTAGTGCGGAGACTTCCCCTCCCCCTCCTGATGGCTCTCGAACTCAGCCCGACGGGTCAAGGCCACCCGCACCTCGCCGTAGGTCAGCGCCACCGGATTCCCTGCCTCATTTGGCATCGGCACGAATGCTTACCTCCTCCGACTAGCTGATACAGGACGCGCGTGCAGTCGGTCACGCGGCTCCTGACGGTCGCTTCGGCCTGAGCCCCGCCGCCTCGGCGCGGGAGCTCGGTGGCGCGTTCGGGAATCCGCCGGTCCACCTCAGCGCTCGGACGCGGCCATCGGGGCTCCCCCGCGCCCGATTCTCCATCGAGAACGCAGCGCCCTCGGGCTGGTTCGCCTTGGCCGGCCTCATCGGCGCCTGCACCGTCAGGGACTATTCCCGTCCGCGCCCGCGGGTTCCGGCTCGGGCATGAGCGACTCGACGGCGCTCAACAGCTCGTCGGCCGTAAACGATTCGGCGAGCGTCGGCACATCCGACGGCATGCCGGCCAACCGCGAGGCACCGATGTGAAGGATGGCCAAGTCGGCGTGCTCGCGCCGGATGAGTCCGACGAGACTGGGGGTATCGGTGCCGGGTCCCGTACTATTGAGGATCAACAGATCGATGTTCGGGAGCGCGTGGCAGAGCTCGCGTGCGGCAAGTCCGTCGTAGGCCTGGAACACGCGATAGCCACTCATCCGCAGGAGACCCGTGACGGAAAGCAAGAGCGCGTTGTAGTCGCAGATGACGATGCGTGGCCCCTGGGAGGAGGGGTCGTTCGCGGGGGGCAACACTGTGGGTCCTTGGGTCCGGCAGTGACAGCCGGCTTCGACAGGTAGGAGTCCGAATGCTGATCTTGAAGCTACTCCCCGGCGCCGCGAATTGATAGGCCATCTTCCGGGTACTCCAGTGAGGGCGGTGGGACTCGAACCCACGACCTAGGGATTAAAAGAGCGCCTTAGCCGAATCCGCGGAGACCCGTTCAAAGCGCTAAAGCACGACCAGGATGCTTCTAGGCAGGAGACGTGAGCCGTTCAGATCTCTCCAATTCTACTCAGCGCCGACGAGTTCAGGTCCCATTCAGGTACTCGCCAGGACCAAGGCTGGGCCACCTCAATCGAGGGGGGTACCCAAAACAGCGTAGTGGTCGGGCGGCCCCTCCCGGAACTTCCCTTTCATATGCAGAGCCGAACCCGAAACATTCGCCGGGGGACCGACTCGCCACCCCAGGGGCGCACCCCTTCAACCATCCCTCAGCTGTTTGTGGGGTATAGAGGTATCTCGGAAAAATGTCCAAACGGGGTCTAGGCGAAATCCAGTAGTGGCTAGGTAGCTGGTGCGGTCTGGCAGGTTTGCTTTTGTATAGAGGTATCTCGGAAAAATGTCAGTCGTGCACTCCTGTCCAATGCCGCACTTGCAGAGCACACGACAAACTGCGACGGGCCATGCACTCGATGGGTGCAAAGCCATCGCCCAAGCAACGTCCCTCTCGACGATGATGAGAGCAAGCAGCATCTTGAGGCTAGGCATTGTTCTTGATTCTCGAAGGCGGACACCTATGTCGCGTGACGCATTTCGATTCGCTGTGGGTGAACCAGGGGGCGTACGCTCTGTGGTTTGGCGTGCATGGCATAGCGGAAGCGACGTGTACGTCGCAACGCGGGGCCTAGGTGGGGTTCTCAAGGCAAGTCTCCACCGAGCTGGGGACTACTATGCGGGCTTTACTTCGGAGTACGCACCGGAGGCGCGAGCACGCGGCATGCTGGCGCCGGGAAAGTCAAGACAGACTCTGAGTTGGGTTGGCCGTCCCCTGAATGAGGATCTCACTTTCTTGATGCGTATGCTCATACCCGGCTCCCAGCTTGTAACTCTAGGCGATCCGCGGCTTTCCTCTAAGCGCACAGAGTGGATCCCCTCACCGCCCGCCGGCCAAGACACCGAAGTGTCGGTGTTCATAGGTAGGCCGGGCATACTGTTTCCGCAGTGGCCTGGCACAAGGTCGATGCAGACACATCCAGTAGGCCGCTTTATTCTGCCTTCTGGTTCATTCTGCCACGTGGTCTGGCGCCACACCAACGAACTGACTTCTTGGGCCGAGGAACAGATTGCCGAAATCCGCGGCGGGGCTCGATCCTCTCTCGGGGAGCCGGGACTTGGTACGTTCGGGTCTCTCTCGGGACGGACGCCAACGGTAGGCAGATAAGACTGGGAAAAATCGTCCACGGTACCAAGCGGGACGCGGACCGCTGCCTTACGGAACTGCTGAAGCGAAGGGACGACGGGGTACCGGTCGCTTACAGTCAGCAGCGGCTTGGCGAGTGGATTAACGAGTGGCTGAGTACCTGGCGCAACAATATCTCCGAGCGGACGCGTAGCGACTACCAGCGGATATTCCGGCGATACCTGCGCGATGAGGTACTCAGCCGGAAGCTGTCCCGCCTTACTCCTGAGGACATCCAGGACCTCGTCAACGAGCTCTCCCACCGCGGCCTCTCCTCCCGCACCGTGCGGATGTTACACGGAGGCCTGCGCGCCTGTCTGAACACCGCGCTACGGCTCGGGAAGGTGCCGCGCAACGTGGCCACGCTCGTGGACCTTCCGGCGCGAGGGCACCGCGAGCTCCGATGCTGCACGCCCGAGGAAGCCCAAGAGTTCCTCGAAGCGGCCGAAGCTGAACAGCGCATACGCGACGGTACCGACCACAGTCAAGCTTGCTTCTCGGCACTTTTCATCACGCTCCTGCTCACCGGCATTCGCCCTGGCGAAGCCCTGGCACTGCGCTGGTCCGACCTTAACGGCTCCGATCTACGCGTCCAGCGGGCTCAGACCGTAGGCGCTAACAACAAGAAGCTGATCGCCTCCACCAAGACCGGCCGCAGCCGCGTCCTTCCGCTCGGCGAGCGGGCTCTCCGGACCCTCCAGCAGCACCGCGTTCGGCAGGCGAAGTGGAAGCTCATGCTCGGGGCTATGTACGAAGACCAGGGGTTGATCTTCGCGAACGAGACGGGCGGCCTCCTGGACGCCCAAAATATCGTCAACCGCCATTTCAAGCCGCTGCTCAAACGCGTCGGGCTGCCGCCCATCCGGCTCTACGATCTCCGGCATAGTCACGCTACGCTCCTCATGGCGGCCGGGGAGCACCCGAAGGTTGTCCAGGAACGGCTCGGGCACTCAACCATCACTCTGACGCTCGACACCCACACGCACGTCGTGCCAGGGATGCAGGAGCTGGCGTCAGCTCGCCTGGAAACACTTCTCGCCGCGCCACGCGCCTCCGTACAGGCCTAAAGGACAACACAAAAAGGGCGCAAACCGAGGACCTGTTCGCGCCCTTCTGTTCGCAAGGACCGCCAAATTTGCTTTTTCGCCGGAGGTGTCATTCAGCTGAATAACGCCTGAACCCCGTCTGGAGCCGGCGGAAGGGAAAAACCCGCTGGGCAGTGGGCTTGGCCGTATAGCCGCGGGTCTCGGCCCCGCTGTTCCGCTCTGGATCGACCGCCCAGCTGCCCTTCTAAGCCTTTCCTGATCCAGAGGACCGGGAGCCGGCCGACCGATTCGCGACGGCCGGCCAGGTCCCCGGTGCTGCGGGGACTACAGTCCGATGCGGGCACCTGCCGTGAAGGGCCACACCCAGGAGTTGTTGGTCCCCACCTCCTTGTCGTCCGTGAACGCGATGTCGCCTTGCGGACTCAGCACGAGACTCACCCGCGGACTCAGCCGGTAGCCGATCTTGGCGCCAACGTTGATCGCTGGGTAGGTATTCGAGCCCGCACCGTCGGCGTCGAACGTCAGGGCGCCCGCGCCGGCATTGACGATCACGGACCAGGGCGACTGCCCATCGGACAGCAGCTCGTACCCCAGTTTCGCGACGTAGTGGTAGACCTTTACGTCAGGGGCCTGTCCACCTCCGGCAAGTTCCGCCCCCGAGTGGAAGCCGAGATCCACATCTCCCATCAGCCAGAGCTTCGGCGCCAACTGCACCCCGGCTCCCAAGCCGACGCTCGGCCCGGCGTCCACGGCATCGGAGATGTCAAACGTCGGCACATTAACGCCGCCTCGTGCCTCAATCGAGACTCGGCGCTCCTCCCCTTGAGCCTGAGCGGTCGAGGCAATGCCCAGCAACATGAGACCCGATATCAGAACGGTCCCGCTTAGCGTACATCTCATCGTTGAGTCCCTCCTAGGTCATGACAACTAATTGAGGTCCTCGAGGGACGAGCAGATCAAACTGCGCCCCTCCGCCCACCGCCTCCACGGCGACCGCCCTGTGCGCGACTGCCGGCTCGACAGAGCGAGCGTGCCGCTGTCGACCACGGCCCTGAGCCGCAGTCTTGGAATGAGGTGCGGTGATTACCTTGCGAAGGCAGGCTGCCAGCGGTGCTGGATGGCCTTCCACTGGAGCGCCTGGTACAGCGCCGCGACTCCGACGAGGAGGTAGACCGCCCGGCTCACGGAACTCAGGTTGCCGAAAATGGTTCCGACGATGTCCGAACCGGTCACTCCGACCACCCCCCAGTTGATGCCGCCCACAACTAGCAACACGGCGGCGACTACGTCTAGCTTTTTCATATCGTCCTCAGAGTTAGTGTTGTTTGTCTAATACCTGTCAAATAGAGTAGCGCAGTTTTCGCCTTCTGTCAAGGGTTTGACTAAGTAATTTCCTTGACATTACCTAGACGATAGTCTAGTATTACCCTGTGACTGAGACCTTGAAGTCCCAGGCCCCTCAATACCCCATTCGCCTGGTCGCTGTCCGCACCGGGCTCACGCCCCACGTCCTCCGGGCCTGGGAGCGGCGTTACGGAGTGGTGAGTCCCGGGCGGACCGAGGGGGGCCAGCGCCTCTACTCCGATCTCGACATCGAGCGCCTGCGGCTGCTCCGGCGGCTGACCGACGGGGGACACGCGATCGGCTGGATCGCCTCCCTCCCGATCGCCGAGCTCGCCAGGCTGGACGAAGAGACCGCCAAGGACGGGGCCGCGTTATCAGACGAAGAGGGAAGCCGAGCGGATGAGGCGGAGGAGACACGTTCCGGGCGCGTCGGCGAGTCCATTGCGGCAGCCTTGCGGGCCACCCGCGGGCTCGACTCCGTCGAGCTTCAGGCGGTGCTCGAGCAGGCCGCGGTGATGCTCGGCGTCCCGGTCTTCATCGACGAGGTCGTGGCGCCCGCGCTCATGCGCGTCGGCCACGGCTGGGCCGAAGGATCGGTGTCGGTTGCGCAGGAGCACATGGCGACCGCCGTCTTCCGCCGCGTGCTGGGCTGGCTGTTCCGGGTGTACGAGGTCAGGGGCAGCGCCCCTCAGTTGGTCGTGGCCACGCCGCCGGGCCAGGTCCACGAGTTGGGGGCGCTGATGGTGGCGACCAGCGCGGCCGCCGAGGGGTGGGCCGTGACCTACCTCGGCCCCGACCTGCCCGTGGCCGATCTGCTGAGCGCGGTTGGGCAAACGGGTGCCCGGGCCGTCGCGGTCAGCGCCCTGTACGTGCCCGCAGGCGCCGATCTCCTCGCCGCGCTGAGGGAGATGCGCGCCGGCCTCCCCGAGCGAGTGCCGCTGCTCGTGGGAGGCGCGGCGACGCAGGGTGTAGAGACCGAGGCGAAGGCGGCGGGCGCGCTGGTGATCAAGTCGTTGCCGGAACTCCGGGCGATGCTCCGCCGGCTGGCAGCCGAGGAGGCGGAGTGAGCCGCGAGGTGGCCCTCACCCTTCTCACCGGCGCGAGCGGCTACGTCGGGGGCCGGTTGCGCCGCGCGCTCGAGGTCGGCGGGCGCCCGCTCCGCTGCATGGCCCGCCGGCCGGAATATCTCCGCTCCCGGGTGGCCGACGGCACCGAAGTCGTCGCGGGTGACGTGCTGGACCCCGCCTCCCTCCCCGACGCTCTTCGCGGCGTACACACCGCGTACTATCTGATCCACTCCATGGCCTCTTCCAGCGATTACGCGGAGAACGACCGCAGCGGTGCCGAGTCGTTCGCCCGGGGCGCACGCGAAGCCGGCGTGCGCCGGCTCGTCTACCTGGGCGGCCTCGGCCAGGGCGAGCGCCTCTCCCGGCATCTCGCGAGCCGGCAGGAGGTCGGCAGGATCCTCCGCCAGTCGGGCATTCCGACGATCGAGTTTCGCGCCTCGATCGTGATCGGCTCCGGGAGCCTATCGTTCGAGCTGGTCCGCTCCTTGGTGGAGAAGCTCCCGGCGATGGTGACGCCGAGCTGGGTGGACACACCGACTCAGCCGATCGGCATCGAGGATCTCGTCGCCTACCTGGTGGCGGCGCTCGACCTGCCGCCCCGCGAGAGCGTGGTCTACGAGATCGGCGGCCCCGACCGGGTCTCCTACGGCGATCTTATGCGGGAGTACGCCCGGCTCCGAGGGTTGCGACGCGTGATGGTCCCCGTGCCCCTGCTCACCCCGCGACTCTCGAGCCTTTGGCTGGCGCTGGTCTCGCCGGTGTACGCGCAGGTGGGACGCGAGCTGATCGACGGGATGCGGAACGCGACGGTGGTGCAGGACGATCGCGCGCTGCGCGACTTCCCCGTGCGGCCGCGCGGCTTCCGCGAGGTGCTCGGCCGCGCACTGGTGAACGAGGACCTGGGCTTCGCGGCGACCCGCTGGTCCGACGCCCTCTCCGCCCAGCGCGCGCCCCCGAGCTGGGGTGGGGTCAGGTTCGGCTCCCGTCGGGTGGATTCGCGGGCCGCCTGGGTGCAGCGCTCGCCCGAAGAGGCCTTCCGCCCCATCGCCCGGATCGGCGGCCGCACCGGCTGGTACTACGGTGACCGGCTCTGGCGAGTGCGGGGCCTGCTCGACCTCGCCGTGGGCGGCCCCGGGATGCGCCGCGGCCGCCGCGATCCCGAGTCGGTGACGCCCGGCGACGGGCTCGACTTCTGGCGGGTCGAGGCGGTCGAGCCCGGCCGCTTGCTTCGCCTCGCGGCCGAGATGCGGCTGCCGGGCCGCGCGTGGCTCCAGTTTGAGGTTACTCCAGAGAACGGCGGAAGCCTGATCCGTCAGACGGCGCTGTTCGACCCGGTCGGCGTCGGGGGCCTGCTCTATTGGTACGCGCTGTATGGAATCCACCAGTTCGTCTTCGCGGGCATGCTGCGCAACATCGCGCGGGCGGCGGAAGCGCCCGGGTGACCGACGATCTGCGGATTCACGCCGGCGGCGAGTCGGGACCGCGTACCGGCGGCGACCACGTCCTCTATTGGATGCAGAGCACGTTCCGGGCGCGGGACAACTCGGCGCTCGACTTCGCCGTGGAGCAGGCGAACCAACTGCGCCTTCCGCTGCTGGTGTACCACGGGCTCCGGCACGACTACCCCTGGGCCAGCGACCGGTTGCACACCTTCCTGCTGGAGACCGCGGCTGACCTCTACCCGGAGTTCGAGGTGCGCGGGATCCAGTACGCGTTCTACCTCCAGCGCCACCAGAACGAGGCCGAGTCCCCCCTGGTGGCCTTGGCGCGCCGCGCGGCGATTGTCGTCACCGACTACTTCCCCACCTTCCTCGCGCCCCGGCAGACCCGGGCCCTGCGGCAGAAGGTAGCGACTCCGGTCATCGCTGTGGACTCCGCCACAGTCGTGCCGGTCCGCTACCATCACCGGGAGCATTCCACGGCGGCCTCGTTTCGGCCGCGCCTGATGGCCGCGCTGCCGCACTTCCTACACAGGCAGCGGAGCCCGGACCCGGCAGTTCGGCGGCGGGTGGAGCTGCCGTTCGATCCCACGGTGCCGGATCACGACATCGCGGATTTGGTGACCGCCTGCCGGGTGGATCACACGGTCGCTCCCACTCCGAACATCCGCGGCGGTCCGCGCGCGGCTCGGCGACGGCTGGAGCGGTTTCTCGAAACCGGTCTGCCGCGATACGCGGAGGACCGAGGCGACCCCAACGCCGACGCCGCCAGCGGGCTCTCCCCCTACCTGCACTTCGGCAACATTTCGCCAGTGGAAGTGGTGCTCTGCGCGAGGGAAGCGGGACCGGCCAGCCAGTTCGCCAGGTTCCAGGACGAGATCCTCACCTGGCGGGAGCTTGCGTTCAATTTCACTCACTTCAACCCGCGGCACCGCACGGTCGAGGCGATTCCGGACTGGGCGCGAAGGGAATTGACCGCAGCTGAGTCGGACGACCGGCCGGCGCTCTACTCCGCCATCGAGCTGGAGCAGGGGCGGACGGGTGAGCCGCTGTGGAACGCGGCCCAGATGGCGTATGTGCGGGATGGGTGGATGCCGAACCCCCTTCGCATGCTTTGGGGAAAGGCGGTGGTCCAGTGGACCCGAACCGCCGGCGAGGCGTTTGGGATCCTGGAGCATCTCAACAACAAGTACGCGCTCGACGGGCGGGATCCCACCAGCTACCTCAACCTGCACTGGGTGTTCGGGAAGTTCGATCGGCCGTTCTACCGGAGGCCGATCTATGGGACGGTGCGGTATATGTCGCTGAAGGCGGCGGAGAAGAAGTTTGATGTGCCCCAGGTGCTTGCCCGGTACTTGAGCCCATGAGGTCGGGACCCGCTCTTGGCTCGTACCGAGAGGGCACACTGGAGGTCTTTGCTCCGCACCGCGAGGTTTTCAGGTTCTATTCAGCCTCCACGGCAAAACGGCCGCCGGGGACGGCAGCCGTACGATCGAATAACCTATAATCTTGCACTGTGTTAGGACTAGTGAGGGCGGTGGGACTCGAACCCACGACCTAGGGATTAAAAGTCCCTTGCTCTACCAACTGAGCTACGCCCCCTCTAGTGCTGGAAACATCTTTCGGGCGAACTGGTTACACAAGGCGGAGCGATTTCGCGCTCCTGAACATACTTCTCGACTCATGGCAAGAATGAGGGCATTTCTGTTCGCGTCATGCCGGTTTTAGCTCGCGCCGGGCCGCCTTCGCGGCTCGTGCTCGCTGGGTGGCACGCTCGAGATACCGCGGACAGCATGATGCTCTACCGCCTCGGCCTGGCACTCGATTCGATCGGACTGCGTCACAAAAGCGGCCGTTGACCGCGCTGGCGAGCGCCCGGTGGATGAAATTCCAGATCGGCCTGGCGCGATTCGCGAACCGGCACAGCGCGTTTCCCCGCTTGGGTCGGAAACGGCACTCGCGGCCTGTCAGATAGAGGAGCCCGCGGAAACCATCGTACTTGGGCTCGAACAGCGAGGCGGACTTTCTGTCCCGTGCCGCCGCGGGCGGCGGTCACTCGACAGGGTCGGTACCGGCTGGTATAGTAGCCCACCTGCAGTGTGCGGTCAGCCGGTACATCTCATGGGGGACTCCACCAACATCCCACAGGTTGGCATCATCCCTTGTCTGCATGGCACCATGAAAGGTAGGGTCTGGACATGCGCACGCCTCAGTACATTGTGCTGGCGGCACTGCTCGCCGCCTGTAGCCCCGACCAACCCCTCGCGACCGAAGCCGCCGTCTCGAACACCTCGCCTCCTGCCTTCGCCTCCGCCAATGCTACCGTGACCGCGAGTGAACCGCTGAGCTTCACGCTCACGCCCGCGGACTGCTCCCAGCTCACCACGACCGTGACGGGCACCGGGATCTCGCATATCGTCCTGCACCAGAGTCCGGATGCGAATGGAAACATTCACATCTCGTTCTCGAACACGGTGAACGGCACCGCGACCGGGGCCGATGGGTCCTTCTACCGGTTCAGCTACCAGCTCAACCAGCGCGCCACCATTCCACCCGTGCCGCCCATCAGGGTCTTCACCGGGGACAAGTTCGTCCTTATCGGACAGGGAAAGACCCAGAATATCGCGGTCAGGTTTCACGAAGAGTTCGTCCTGAATCCGGACGGCAGCATCACCGATACCTTCCGTGTTCGCGGGGATCTCGCCTGCGATGCGATCTGACGGCGGGGGCGTCGCCCTCGCGGTCCTGCTCGGGCTGGTGACCGCGTGTGGGTCCGATGATCCGGCCACCGGCCCGTCCGACCCGGCCCCGATCACTGCGGCCGAGGTCATGGCGGCCAAGTCCGACGCGCTCGACCTGACGCTCCGGCGCTATTTGCAGGAGCAGGGCTTCACGGGCCGAGTCGCCGAGACGCTCGAGGCCCGCCTCGGCCGTCCTATAGATCGGCGCCTTGCCGATCTCGGCCGTCTGCTCTGGTTCGATCCGATCACCGCCTTGCACGACGACAACGCCTGCGCCGGCTGTCACTCCCCTACCAACGGCTTGGGCGACACCCAGTCCATCGCCATCGGCATCGACAACAACCAGGTCGTGGGTCCTGACCGGCGGGGGCCACGAAACCAGCGCCGCGCGCCCATGGCCGCGAATACCGCCTTCTATCCCACGCTGATGTGGAACTCCCGGTTCCGCTCGCTCTCGGGGGATCCATTCGACAACAGCGCCGGCTTCCTCTTTCCGCCGCCGGAGGGCCGCTCGCTTTCAGGGTTGCCGCACCTGCTCGTGGCGCAGGCGTTCATTCCCCCCACGGAGCGCACCGAGGCGGCGGGGTTCGCGGTGCCCGGCGACAACGATGCCCTCCGCCGCGCCGTGCTCGCCCGCCTCAATGCTGCACCGGCCTACCGCCGGTTGTTTGGCCGGAGCTTCCCCGAGGTGGCCGCCGGTGGCCCGATCACGTTCGAGCAGTTCGGCCGGGCGATCGCCGAGTTCGAGTTCACCGTGACATTCGCCGACGCGCCCATCGATCACTATGCCCGCGGAGATGCGCAGGCGATGACCGAGCCTGAGAAACGCGGCGCCATCCTCTTCTTCGGCCCGGCTCGCTGCGTCACATGCCACGCGGTCGCGGGCCGGTCGAACGAGATGTTCAGCGATTTCAAGCAGCACGTGATCGGCGTGCCCCAGGTGCACCCGGCGGTGACCAATGTCGCTTTCGACGGCGCCGGCGCGGACGAGGATTTCGGCCTGGAGCAGATCACCGGCAACCCGGCTGACCGGTACGCGTTCCGTACGTCGCCGCTCCGAAACGTCGCCCTGCAGCCGGCCTTCATGCACGACGGCGCGTTCGTGCGGCTCGACGCGGCGGTGCGGCACCACCTCGATGCCGTGGCGTCCGCGCGCGGGTACACCACGCGGGAGCTCGCTCCCGATTTGCGCGGGCCCACCGGGCCGATCGATCCGGTCCTGGCGCGGCTCGATCGTCGTCTGGCGACGCCGATGCGCTTGTCCGATGAGGAAGTAGTCGACCTGGTGCGCTTCGTGGCGGAGGGGCTGCTGGATCCGGCGGCGCGCCCGGAGCGCCTGCGTTATCTCGTCCCCCACAACCTGCCCAGCGGGCGCGCGGGATTCACGTTCGAGTTCCACGCGCCGTAATCGGAAGGGGTCCTTGGGGCCGGGGCCCCTTACTCGAATCGCCCTAGCAGCCGCTCCCAACGGGGATCGCCGCGCATCCGCCTGTCCAGGTCCGCATCGTTCTCCGTCCACTCCCGGTGCGCGAAGCCGCAGTCGACCGCGCGAAACAGGCACGCGAACGCCCGATCGATGTCGCCGCCGAGTTCAGCTCGAAGAACGTGAAGGGCTTGGCGAGGAACGGGAGATCCCGGCAGCCCTCGAGCAGCTCGGCCGGCGCACCCGTGAGCGGCGCCGACATGAGGACCGGCACCTTGGAATCCAAGTCGCGGAGGCGCTCGGCCAGCTCGCCCCCGTCCATTGATCGGCATCAGGAAGTCGGTGAGGACTAGGGTCAATCTTCCCGGGGTGCTGTCGGTCACTCCGCCGAGAGCCGCCGCCGCCGCTCGTCCGCCTTGGCCACCCGGGCCGCGTCCGACGAGCCGGCCGACGCGACGCCCCGGAACTCGAAGTGCTCGTCGTCCAGGACCCGGTCGCGGGTGACCGGCACCTGGCGGAGCGATCGCAGCTTGAGGGCGAGCACCTGATCCATCAGCACCGCCGCGGGTTGCCACTCGTTGGCGGGAATGCCGGGGTAGAGGTGCGCGAAGGCCGGCTTGAGCATGGCTTGCCTGATGCCGGGACGGTTCACGTGCGGGCCGGGGTGGTCACACCGCGCTCAGCGCTTGCGCCGGGCGAGGAGGAACGCCAGCGCCACCGCCGCGACGCCGATCAGCGCCGCGGACCCGATCGCCCGCGTGACGCCCTTCGAGAGACCCGACTGCCGGGCCGCGAGGTCGTTGGAGGTGTCCGCGAGCGCGGCGTTGACCCGCTCCTGGCGCGCCAGCCACTCGTGCACCAGCCCCGGCTCCTCGACGTCGGTCGGCCGGGCGGCCAGGCGGCGGCGCACCTCGTTCTCGCCGATGGTATCCAGCTCCCGCCACACCTGCTCCCGCGTCTTGCGAACCATTCGGACCCTCCGACGTCAGGCATACCTGGGTAGGTGGACGCTGGAATCTAGTGCCGTGGCCGCCCCGGTGAGAGCGACCGCGGTCACATCGACCCGGGCGGATCGGTGCCATACTGTGCCTCGCTCGCCATCCCCGGGAGGACGGCGGCCGACTCGCTACGTTCGATCGAACCACTCAAGTGCCCCGACCAGGAGCTCGCCATGTCACTCGAATCCATGCAGGAACTCTTTCTCAATGAACTGAAGGACAGCTATAACTCGGAGAAGCAGATCGTCCGCGCGCTGCCGCGGTTGGCCAAGGCCGCCGCCTCACAGGAGCTGGCCCAGGCCCTCAGGAAGCACTTGAAGGAGACCGAGAACCAGGTGCGGCGGCTCGAGCGGATCTTCAAGTCGCTGGGGCAGACGCCTCGAGGCAAGAAGTGCAAGGGCATGGAGGGGATCCTTGAGGAGGGCAAGGAGGTGCTGGAGGAGGAGGGCGCCCCCGAGGTGATCGATGCCGCGCTCATCGCCGCCGCGCAGCGGGTCGAGCACTACGAGATGGCGGCCTACGGCTGCCTTCGCACCTACGCCCAGCTCCTGGGTTACGATGAGGCGGATCGCCTCCTGGGCGAGACCCTCGCGGAGGAGGAGGCCGCCGACCGGACGCTCACGGCGCTGGGCGAAGGCGGGATCAACCAGGCGGCGGTGGCGGTCGGTGGCGAAGCCGAGGAGGAGTAGAGCCGGTCGGCGTCGGATGGGGGTGGCTCCGGCCACCCCTTGCGGCGGTGGGCCACCCTCTCGGGAGATCTACCCGCCGGGTATATTCCGGCCGCGGCCGGGAACCGCCCCGAATGGGACGGAACCCCTCCCAGGAGGAGGCCACCCCCAATGCTCCGATTGACCGGCAGTATCCTGGCGCTCATCCTCGCCTTCGCTGCTCCGCTGGCCGCCCAGGATGACCGGTGGCAGGTGACCCTGGAGGGCGACCACTACGTCTGGGACATCCGGCTCGTCCGGCTCGACGGCGATTCGCTCGTCGTCCGGCAGTCGGACAGTCTCGTCCGTGTCCCGGTGGCGCTCATCAATGAGATCCGGTTGATCCGGAAGTCCGAGGCGCAGATGACGGGCGGCGGCGCCACCGCGGGCGCCATGAACGCGCTCGTCGGCGGCGACGACGAGATCTACGATCTGACGCCGCTCGAGTTCGCCGACCGGCTCCGCACCATCCAGAAGATCCTCCTGCTGCACCCGAGCGCGCCGTAGGCCAGGCCCGCGGCAGCTCGGTGCGTCGGGCCGTGGTCGCGGCCGCGCTCACGCTCGGCGCGACGGTTACCGCGTGGGCCCAGGACACCCCCACCGCCGCCGACACGGTGGCGCTCGACTCGGTCTTTCGCCGGGCCGGGACGGTGCTCCGCTGGAACGTCGTAGCCCGCGAGCTGGTGGGGCGCGAGCTCGCGCGGCAGGCACGCGACGCCCGGCCGGATCGTCCCGCCCGCGCCACCTTCTACGACGGCAACAACAACACGCGGCTGTACGCGCTGGTGAGCGGCGCCCAGTACGACGCCCTCCGGGCCATGCCCGATCCGCGGGACGCCGCGTTGGCGGCCGCGACCGCCGCGGCCGCCGTGCTCCGGACCGTGTTCGCGGATGACCGGACGTACGTCGACCGGGAGCTGGCCGCCGAGCGGAGCCGGCCTGGCGCGGACGCACTCGGGGCCGCCCGTGCGCGCTCGGTCGAGGCGGCCGGACGCCGCGCCGCGCGCCGGTGGTCCGGCGATGCGGCGGCGGAGCTCCGCGCGCCGCCGTGGCGCGGCCGGATCCCCTCCGGACCGGGGCGCTGGCACTCGGACGGGGGCCCTCCCAGCCTCGCCATCTCGCTCGGCCTCCGCCCCAGGTTTCTCACCGCGCCCGATCAGTTCCGGCCGCCGCCGCCACCCGCGCCGGGCAGCGAGGAGCTGACATCGGCCCTCCTGGCGGTCCGCGATGCCACCCGGCACCGGAGTCGGGCCGAGACCATCGCCACCTGGGCCTGGGCGCGCAACGCCGCCACGCTCTGGAGCGAGATCGCCGGTCAGGCGATCCTGCGACAGCACCTGTCCGAGCTCGACGCCGCGCGCGCCCTCATGTATCTCAACATGACGCTCTCGGATGCCACCATCGCCTGCTGGGACGCGAAGCTCACGTACTGGTATCCTCGCCCCTCGCAGGTGGATTCCACGATCGAGCTGTCCGTGCCGCTCCCCAACTTTCCCTCCTACCCCTCGGCCCACGCCACGCTGTTCGCGGCGGGAGCCTCGGTCCTGGGTCATCTGCTGCCGGCGGAACAGCCGGTGCTCGACAGCCTCGCGCGCGAGGCGACGGCGTCGAGAGTCTGGGCGGGGGTGCACTACCCGTTCGACAACGACGCCGGGGCCAGACTCGGGCGCCGGGTCGCGGCGGCAGCGGGGCGGGTGGTGGATGCGGAGCGGCCCTGACTGGACCCGGCCGGAGAAGTTCGCCAGAATGAACAGCCGCAGGACGGCGGCCTGGCCCCATTTGACCGCCCCAGCCGCGGGACACGCAGCCGCCACTCGGGAGGCTTCCGCATGAACGCGCTGCTCATCACCGGCACCGACGCAGGCGTCGGGAAGACCTGGGTGGCCCGGGCGCTCGGTCGGGCGCTGGCGCGGGCAGGACGGCGAGTCGTCGCCATCAAGCCGGTGGAAACCGGCTGCAGCGACGCGACGGCCGCCGCCGAAGACGGCGCGCTCCTCGCGGCCGCCACCGGCCAGGCCGAGCCGCTCGCGTCACTCCACCGCCTGGAGGCGTCGGTCGTGCCCGCGCTGGCCGCCGAGCGCGCCGGTGAGACCATCGATCTGGACGCGCTGGTGCTTCGCGTCGAGTCGCTGAGCGAGGGCGCGGAGGACGTGCTGATCGAAGGGGTCGGGGGCCTGCTCACCCCGATCACGTGGGAGTGGAACGTCGTCGAGCTCGCGCGCACGCTCGGCGCCTCGGCGCTGGTCGTCGGCCCCGACCGGCAGGGCGTGGTGAACCACGCCCTGCTGACCCTGAGCGCGCTCGAGCTCGCGGGCGTCGAGGTGGCGGGCGTCGTGCTGACGCCGCCGCCGGCACCGGACGATTCCACCGGTACCAACGCGGCCGCCATCGCCCGGCTGGCGGGGCTCGATCGGGTCGCCGAGATGCCCCGCATGGCCGATCCGCTCGCGGCCACGGAATCGGTGGCGGCCGTGCTCGGGTGGATGACGGCACGCGCGACCTGAGGCCACGGCGGCCTTCCGCTACTTCGGCGCCCGCTCCAGCCGTCCGAGGGCCTCGATCACGGCCGCGCGCGCCGGCTCGCGCGTGAGGGCCGGTCGGGCTTCGCGCAGCAGCGCGACCGCGGCCGGTCGGTCGAGCTGCTCCTCCAGCGCCTCGAGCGCCCAGCCCCGCACCCAATCCCGCTCGTCGTTCAGCGTGACCAGCATCGCCCGCCGGGCCGTGCTGTCCCCGCTCGCCACCAGAGCGGCGAGGCCGGCGGTCGGGAGCGGCTGCGCACCGGCCTGGCGCGCCACCGCGGCCACCAGCTCCGGATCCGGCCGCCGGACGACGGCCGTGATAGCCGCATTCTGAATGACATCGCGATACGAGGGCGTCTCGAGCGCGCGGAGCACCGCCGCCCGCGCGTCCGGCGCGCCCAGGCGTGCGAGCGCGAGGAGCCCGGCGGCCCTGACCTCGTAGCTCGAGTCGGACCGCCAGGCACCGGCCGCGAGCACGAGCGCCTGGGGGCCGCCGACCGCGGCCAGGGACGACACGGCCGCGACGCGGACCCGGGCCGACGTGTCCCGCGCAGCGGCCGCGAGCGCGGGCAGCGCCACCGCCGCGGGGAACCGCCGGAGCGCTGTCGCCGCTTCGGCCCGGGTGAGCGAGAAATCGGCGCCGCGGGCCGCGCGCGCGAGCGCGGCTCCGGCCAGCGAGTCGTCCGTCCGGAGGGCCAGCTGGTCGATGGCCCAGGCGCGCTGCCAGAGATGCGGATGCCGGTCCAGCAGCACCGCCAGCCATGCGGTCGGCTGGTCGAAGGCGAGCGTTTTCACCACCGCGTTCTCGTCGTCGAACGCGACCATCGTCGGCGGGCCGGGCAGAGCGTCGAGCCGCACGGCCTGCTCGCGCCGGTCGATGGTGACGCGGCGGACGACGTCGCCCGTCGCGGTGCCGACCCGGATGGCGATCGGCGCGCGAAAGGCGAGCGGTGTGCCGAAGCGGAGACCGGTGCTGTCCGCGGTGGCGGTGTCGGCCTGGGTCTGCTTAACGGTCAGCGTCAGGGCGCGGGCCGCGGAGTCGTACGCCGCCGTCACCGCGAACATGGGGTACCCCGCCGCGTACATCCACTGCGACCAGAACCAGCCGAGACTCTGACCGGTGGCCTCGAGCACCGCCTGGCGGAGATCGTCGGTCGTGGCGCTGCCGTAGGCGTGGCTGGTGAGGTAGCGGCGGATCGACGCCCAGAACCGCTCCGGCCCCAGCTGCGTCTTCAGCATCTCCAGCACCAGCGCGCCCTTGGGATAGACGTTGTTGGAGTTGTAGGTGGCGAGGGGCATGCGGCGGCGCACGTCGGCCGCGAGATACTGCCGGTATTCCGACAGGTAGTAGTCCTGCTCCGCGTGCGCGCCCCGCTTCAACGCCCAGTACTGCCCCGGCATGAACTCGGCGATGCCCTCGTTCAGCCAGTAGTTGGCCCAGTTCTCCGCCGTGACCAGGTCGCCGAACCACTGATGCGCCAGCTCGTGCGGTACGAGCGACTCGAGGTACCAGGGCCGGTCGAGGTACGCGCGGCGGTCGGGGAGCCAGTCCACCAGGGTCGTGGCGCTCACGTTCTCCATCCCGCCGATGAAATCGGCTACCGTGACCTGAGCGTACTTGTTCCACGGATACGGGACGCCGGTGAGGCGGCCGTAGGTCTCGATCATGTCCGGGGTGGCGCCGAACAGCGGGCGGGCGAGCGCGCTGTCCTCAGGATAGACGTAGTAATCCACCGGAACATCGCGCCAGCGATCGGCGATCTTCACGAACGGCGCCACGGCGAGCGAGATGAGATAGGTCGAGGCCGGCTTCTCCTGGCGCCACGTGGTCGTGTGCATGCCCGCCGCCGCCGGCCGGTCGCTCACGAGCTTCCCGTTGGACACGACGGTGAATCGCCGGGGCACAGTCGCGACCAGTTCCCAGGTCGCCTTGTCGGCCGGCCCGCCCCACGTGGGCAGCCAGTGCGGGTTCCCATCGGTGCCGCCGCCGCTGTACACCTGCTGCGGCCGGTGCGGGCGGCCGTCCGCCTTGAAGAAGTAGAGCCCGTAGCCCTGCCGGATCCTGGCGTGGTAGTCGACCGTGAACCGGACGGTGTCGCCGAACGCGGCGGCACGCGCGAGCCGGACGACGAGCGAGTCGTTCGGGCGCGCGAAGCCGCGGGAGGGCGTCACGGTCCGCACCTCGAGCGTACGGCCCATGTCGAGGATCACGGAATCGAGGCCCGGGCGGAGCGCCACCAAGGTCGTGGTGACCCGGCCGTCGAAGCTGGTCGAGTCCCAGTCGAAATTCCGGAGCTCGATCCGCTGGTGGAGGAGGTCATAGTCGTGCGATGGCGTGAGGGCGCCGTTGACGACCCGCTCCAGGTTGGTCTGGGCGGCCAGGGGGGCGCCCGCGAGCAGCAGGGCCAGGGTATATCGGGACGCGGCACGGGGCATGGCGGAATGTAATGAGCGAGGAGACGTGCCCGGCCATCAGCGCGATGTTGGCGTTTCGCCAAGACCGCTCCAGGGTCCCGGGTTCGGGAGGTGCAGCGGCTCGCACTGGGGATCAAACTTGCAGCGCCGGCCCGTCATTCCCATGCGATCAGAATCCGGACAGTGGCACGCTAACTCCTTATAGGGGATGGCCTCGTCACGCCGTCCGTGCCAGGCGGTCAACGGCGGCCGGAGGACCGGCATCCATATCCCGTTCGGGTATACGGCTTGCCTCTGCTGCCCGCACTGTTGGAGTTCCGCGTCCACCGTTCCACCCCTCCGGGGAACCTCCCCTGCGGAGCGGTCCGGTCGGCGGCCCGAGACGCTCGGCGCCGCGGTAGCGACGCACGCCAGGCCACCCTTGTCCGGAGCGCAGCCGTGAAGCGTCTTCCTCTCTGGTCCGCGTTGATCCTTGCCGGCGCGCTCAGCGTCGTGAGCTGCTCTTGGGTCCAGGACGGCCCGACCGGCCCCGGGACCGACCCGACGCCGTCCACGCTCCTCGGTTCGGGTGGCGGCCTGCTCGGCACCTCCATCGGCAGCGGCCTTCTGGCGTGCGACCCGCTCCCCAGCGCTTCGGCGTCCGCGACGATCGGCCCCGATGGCGGCGTGCTCCTGGTCGGTCCGCACAAGCTGACGGTGCCGGCCGGCGCGCTGGCCGTTCCGGTCGTCATCAGCGGCCAGGCGCCGGTGGGCACGGTGAACTCGGTGCAGCTTCAGCCTGAAGGCCTGCAGTTCGCGGCCGGCAAGCCCGCTAAGCTGACTCTCAGTTACGCCAATTGCCCCCTGCTCGGCAGCCTGCTCCCGAAGCGGGTGGCGTATACCACGGACCTGCTCGCCATCCTGTCCTACCTGCCCTCGCTCGACGATTTGCTCGGGCGCACGGTCACCGCCAACCTCGCGCACTTCTCCCGCTACGCCGTAGCGTGGTAGGCCCGTTCGGTCCCCGCGAGGACGGTGCGGACCCCGCACCGGTCTTGCGCTCGGCCGCGCCCGAGCGCCTGCTGGAAATCGCCCGTGAGTACGATCGGAAGGGCCACCCGCAGGAGACCGCGGCCGCGTATACCGCGGCCATCGAGGCGGCCAGCGCCGCGGGCGACCGGTGGGTGGCGGCCGAGGCGCTCCGGCGTCTCGCGGTCGTGCGCTGCCTGCGGCAGGAGACCGACGCGGCCCGCGCGCTCTGCGCGCGGAGCGAAGCGGTCGCGCGGGAGGCCGGCCACGAGGATCTCATCGCCGAGGCGGTGAACACGGCCGGCGGCATCGAGCTGCTCGACGAGCGGTTCGGCGAGGCGCTCGCCCGCTTTCTTCAGGCGGCGGCGATCGCGACTGAGCCGGATCTCCTCGGCCGCATCGAGCAGAACCTCGCCACGGTGGCCAGCACCCAAGGCGACCACGCGGAGGCGCTCACCCGCTACGAGCGCTCATTGGCGCAGTTCCTCAGCGCCGGCAACGAGCAGGGCTGCGCCGTCGCCTACCACAACCTCGGCGTCGTCAGCATCGACCTTCGGCGATGGACGGAGGCGGATCGCTATCTCCGGCTCTGCCTCCAGGCCGTCCATCTCACGGGCGACCTGCATCTGCGCGGCCTGGCGCTCCTGAATCACGCCGAGGCGTTGAGCGGGCTCGGCCGCCTGCGCGAAGCGCGGGTCGCCGCGGAGACGGCGGCCAGCATCTTCGACGAGCTGCACGCGCCCCGCGAGCTGGCCGACGCGTACCGGGTGCTGGGCGCCGTGTTCCGACGGTCCGGTGAGCTCGCCGCGGCGCAGACCCGGCTGCGCCTTGCGATCGAGGTCGCGTCCACCTCGCGCTGCGCGCTGGGTGAGGCGGAGGGGACGCGGGAGCTCGCCCTCGTGCTCGCCGCGCTCGGCCGGCACGCCGAAGCGGTGCCCCTGATGGGCCGGGCCGCGGCTGAGCTCGAGCGACTCAAGCCCGCCCGCGCAGAGGCCGCCAGACCGGCGGGCGACCTGCCTGCGAGCGCCCGTGCCTGGGTGGATCTATTCGAGGTGCTGGATCCGGCGGGCGCACGGCGCGCCGAGCAGATCGCTCGTGGCGCGGTGGAAACGGCGGGCCATCTGGGGTACGACGATCAGCGCCGGGAGCGTATTCGCGTGGCGGCCCATCTCTACGCCCTGGACCCCGCGTGGATTCCGGAGGGCGCGGTCCCGGGGGATGTTCTGCCGATCCTGCGCGGCCTGCACGGCGGCCAGGCCACGGCCGAATCGGAGCTCCTCGCGCGCGAGCTCGCCCGCAGCGGCGCCCTGGAGCACGGCAAGGTCGCGTGAGGGCGCGACCCTAGAACAGCGCCAGCTGCGCGATCGGCGCAAACGTCCGTCGATGATGCCGCGTCGGCCCCTGCGCGCGCAGCCCCTCGTGATGCTCCTCGGTCCCGTACCCCATGTTCGTTTGCCACCCGTAGCCGGGATACCGCCGCGCCAGCCGCTCCATCAACCGGTCGCGCACCGTCTTGGCGAGTATGGCCGCGGCCGCGATGGACTGGCAGCGCGCGTCGCCGTCGACCAGCGCGTCGTGCGGATACCCGACCTCGGGCAGCGGCAGCCCGTCGATGAGGATCCGGTGCTGCTGCCCGGCGATGGCCGGACCCCGGAGCAGCGAGCGGATGGCGCGGTGCATCGCGAGCGCCGAGGCGACGCGGATGTTGAGACGATCGATCTCGTGCGAGGAGGCGGCGCCGACCCCGAAGCAGAGCGCCCGCTGCCGGATCCGGCCGGCCAGAGCGCGGCGAACCACGGCGGGCAGGATCTTGCTGTCGCGGAGGCCGCGCAGCGCGCGGCAGTCGGGGGGAAAGACGACGGCCGCGGCGACCACTGGTCCTGCCAGTGGGCCGCGGCCGGCTTCGTCGACGCCCACGAGGAGCATCGCCTCGGCCCAGGCCGCCCGTTCCCGTTGGAGCGAGGGACGGAGCGGCACGGGCTCAGCCCTCGCGCTTTTCCTTGATGCGCGCGGCCTTGCCGCTCAGCGCCCGGAGGTAGTACAGCTTGGCGCGGCGGACGCGGCCGCGGCGCACCAGCTCGACCGAGGCGATCGTCGGGCTGTGCAGGGGAAAGACGCGCTCGACGCCCACCCCCGCCGAGACTTTCCGGACGGTGAAGTTCTCGCTGATGCCGCCGCCGCGGCGGCCGAGGACGATGCCTTCGAACGCCTGGAGCCGCTCCTTGTCGCCTTCACGGACGCGGACCATGACCCGGACGGTGTCGCCGGGATCGAATGCAGGAATGTCCGTGCGCAAGCCCTCACGGGCCACTTCTGCCAACCGCTCCATCGTCGCATCCTCCGCGCCCTGCGGCGCCTGGTGAAACTGTGTACCAACGCGTCGTGTCGCCTGCTGCTGGTGCCGCCTGCTGGTCATCCTGAGCGGAGCGAAGGATCGGTCGGCGGCGTCAGTGAGCCTCGAGCCTCACTCGCATTCCCCAAGCGATCCTCCGCGGAGTTCACCTTGAGGGCAGCGAACGGGCTCAGGAGGACTCCGATCCCCCATCCGTCTCCGCGTGCCTCTCCCACAGATCCGGCCGCCGCTCCCGCGTGAGCCGCTCGGCTTCCGCCAGCCGCCACGCCTCGATCCTGGCGTGATCGCCCGAGCGCAGCACCTCGGGCACTTCGAGCCCGCGGAATTCCGCCGGCCGGGTGTAGCTCGGCGGGCTCAACAGGCCGTCGTAGTGCGAGTCGCCGCTGGCGGACTCGTGATCGCCGAGCGCGCCCGGCAGCAACCGGACGACGGCATCCAGGATGCAGATCGCCGCGGGCTCGCCGCCCGAAAGGACGAAGTCGCCGAGGGACAGTTCCTCGGTGGCGAGGCCCTCGGCCACGCGCTGGTCCACGTCCTTGTAGTGCCCGCACAGGAGCGTGAGCCGCCTGCCCACCGCGAATCGCACCGCGTCGTCGTGCCCGAACCGTCGGCCCCGAGCCGACAGCAGCACCACCGATTCCACGGGCCCGAGACTCTCGACCGCCTCGAAGAACGGCTCCGGCTTGATCACCATCCCCGCGCCGCCGCCATAGGCGTAGTCGTCGACGGTGTTGTGCCGGTCGTGGGTGAAGTCACGCAGCTGCACGAGATTGAACTTCACCAGGCCGGCCGCCGCCGCCCGCCCCGGAATGCTCGCCGCCACGAATGGCGCGATGACCTCGGGGAACAGGGTGAGCACGTCGATCGTCAGCATCGCCTTGTCCGGCCGGGACTCCCCTGGCCACCTACTCGATCAATCCCTCCGGCGGCGTTACCACCAGTCTCCGCCCCGCCCGATCCACCTGGGACACGAACTCCTTCTTGTACGGCAGCAGGAACTCGCGCTTCGGCCCCTGGACCTCGATCATCAGCCCCGCCGGCAGCTCGTAGACGGCGGTGACCAGTCCGAGCGGCGTCTCGTCCGCCAGCCGGACCGCGAACCCGTCCAGCTCGTGGAGGTAGACCTCGTCACCTTCGGGCGGCGCGAGCTCGTCGGCCGGGACCGCCAGGAACAGTCCTCGCCACGGATCGATGGCCTCGCGCCGGTCGGCGCCCGCGAACTTGATCAGCCATTCCCGGTGGTACGAGCGGCTCCGCTCGATCGTCACCGGTCCCGCCACCGCCGCGCCATCCAGCCCCACCAGCCACACCGCCCGCCCGGGCGCGAACACCGTCTCGGGATCGTCGGTGATCGGGAACAGCGTCAGGTCGCCCTTGAGCCCGTGCGGTTTCCTGAGCCGCCCCACCACCATCTGGGGGGCGCCGGCGGACATCAGACCGCAGCGGCCTTCAACACCCCGGCCTGCTTGAGAAGCGACTGCACCGTATCGGACGGCGTGGCGCCCTGCGAGATCCACTGGCGCGCCTTGTCGGCATCGACCTGGATCTTCTCCGCGGCCGTCGTCCCCTTGGGGTTGTACGTGCCGATGATCTCGATGAAGCGCCCGTCGCGGGGCGATTCCTGGTCGGCGACCACGATCCGGTACAGCGGGAGCTTCTTGCGGCCGACGCGACGCAGGCGAATCCGAGTTGCCATGTCCGTTCCTGGGGTGTGTGGGGTTAACCGGGGAAAGGTCCACGTCCAAAGGGGAGCTTCATGCCCATCCCCCCGGTCTTTCCCACGCTCTTCATGACTTTCTGCATCTGCTTGAACTGGGCGAGCAGCGTATTCACTTCCTGCACCGTTCGCCCGCTGCCCTTGGCGATCCGGAGCCGCCGCTGCCCGTTGATGACGTCGGGATTCGAGCGCTCCTTGGGCGTCATCGAGAGCACGATGGCTTCGACGTGCTTGAGCTTCTTGTCGTCGATCTTGGCCGCCTGCAGCATGGCCGGGTTCATTCCGGGCAGCATGCCGAGCACGTTCTTGAGCGGCCCCATCTTCTGCATCTGGCGCATGGCGTTGAGGAAGTCGCCGAGGTCCATCCCCTTCTTCGAGGTGACCTTCTTCGCCAGCCGCTCGGCTTCCTGCTCGTCGACCGCGCCCTGGGCCTTCTCGACCAGCGAGAGAATGTCGCCCTGCTGGAGGATGCGGCCCGCGAGCCGGTCGGGATGGAACGGCTCGAGCGCGTCCAGCTTCTCGCCGACGCCGATGTACTTGATCGGCGCTTTGGTGACGCCGTAGATCGAGAGCGCCGCGCCGCCGCGGGCATCGCCGTCCATCTTGGTCAGGATCACGCCGGTGACGCCGAGGGCGTCATGGAAGCCCTGCGCGATCCGGACCGCGTCCTGGCCGGTCATGCCGTCGGCCACCAGCAGGATCTCATGCGGCGAGACGGCGGCCTTGAGCCGTTTGAGCTCGCCCATCATCTCGTCATCGATCTGGAGCCGGCCCGCGGTGTCGACGATGACGGTCCGCGCCCGCGCCTTGCCCGCCTCGACGATGCCCTGCTTGACGATCCCGACCACGTCCTTGGACGCGGCGTCACCGTAGACCCCGACCTCGACCTGTTGGCCCAGCGTGTGGAGCTGGTCGATGGCCGCCGGACGGTACACGTCGGCCGCGACGAGGAACGGCGCCTTCTGCTCCAGCTTGAGCCGCCGGGCCAGCTTGCCCGCGGTGGTGGTCTTGCCGGAGCCCTGCAGGCCCACCAGCAGGATGATCGTCGGTGGCACCGTGGCGTGCACGAGCGGCGCCTGTTTTTCGCCCAGGAGCGCCACCAGCTCGTCGTACACGATCTTGACCAGCTGGTGCCCGGCCCGCACGTCCTTCAGGGCCGTGACTCCCACGGCCTTGGCCTGCACTCGCTCGAGGAACTCGCGGGTCAGGTCGAAGCTGACGTCGGCCTCGAGCAGGATCCGGCGGATCTCCCGGAGCCCTTCTCTGACCGCATCGTCCGTCAGGACACCGCGCCCAGTGAGCTTCTGGAGCGTGTCGTTCAGTTTCTGAGACAGCTCATCGAACATAAGCCCGTAAGCATAACCGGCAGATGAGCTTTGGACAAGCGGAGGGATTCGATGGTGTCAACCGCCAGTAGAAATGTCCCCGGGACGGGAGCTAGGGGCCGACCCGCACCACCCGGGCCACCGACGGGACGCCGCGAGCGTTCACCAGGAACAGGAGATACGGGCCAGGCGGTGCCCGGACCGAGGTCGGCGGCGCCGTCGCCGTGAGTGCCGTCGTCCCGGAGCGGGCGAAGGCGAGCGGGTAGATCAGCTGGCTCTCGTTGAAGGTGTGGGTGACCGAGGACAGCCGGATCAGAGCGCCGCGAGCGACCGTCCCCGCATCCGGGGTCTGTACGGTGAAGGTCCGCCCATACGCCAAAGCCGTAGGGGCCGACGAGATCGAGGGCCGGGCGGCCGGTGAGCCGTCGGTGTTGAACAGGTACGGCGGACTGAACAGCTGCAGCGAGAACTGGCTGTTCGCGTAGCTCACGCCGCCCCCCTCGCCGCTCCCGCCCGACAGCACCGTGGCGTCGGGCAGGAGGATCGCGGTGGAATGGTAAACGCGGACCGTGGGCTCCCGCGCCAGCGTGGTCCAGCTCTCGGTGACGGGATTCCACAGCTCGGCGTAGTGCACCGCGGCCGCGACGTTGTTGGAGCCGGGGCCGCTGGTGCCGTGGGTGACCAGCACCTCGCCGTCGGGCAGCAGGGTGGCGTCCATGTGCCGCCGGGCGTAGGCCATCGGGGCGATGGACCGCCATGCCGGCGACGGCTGGTTGAGGTCGATCACTTCGGCGCTGCGGACCGGCGGGTTGCCTCCTCCGGCGTACATGATCTTCCCCGGCGCATACATCACCGCCGAGCCGTAGACCCGCCCGGAGCTCCGGCGTTTGGCGACCGTGGTCCAGGCGCCGGTCCCGCCGACGCTCAGGTAGCGCGAGGGCTGAGCGGGCCCGGCCATGAAGGCTTTGCCGTTGGGCGCAACGAACATCGACGGGTAGTACGGCACGACGAGGCTTGCGCCGGTCAGCGGCCGCCACGCGCTGCCGTTCCAGATCTCGGGCACCGACACCATCACGCCCTTCTCATCGGTGCCGCCGACCGCCAGCACCTCGCCGTCGGGCAGCGCCGTAGTGGACGGATAGTACCGCGCGTGCGCCATCGGAGCCGAGGAGGTCCAGCGCCCGAGCGCGGGGTCGAAGATCGCCACCTTGGCCAGGCCGAAACTGTCGGTCGTGTTGCCGCCGGCGGCGAGCAGTCGCCCGTCCGGGAGCAGCGTGTGGCCGCTGCAGAAGATCTCGAACGGGCTGGCCACCCGTACAAACCCCGCGCCCGGGCTGGCGGGATTCCAGAGGTAGGAATCGCCCTTGTGCCCCCACATCAGCACCTTGCCGGTGGGCAGGAGGTGCATGTGAATGGCGACGATGGGCGCGGTGTACGACGCGCCCCATTGTCCCTGGGACGCCGCCGCGGCCGTGGCCGGCCGCAGCCGGGCGGCCGGCGCTGACTCGGTGGGACTCGGGGTCTCGGTGCAGCCGTGCAGGACGGTGAGGGCAAGGGCACCGGCCAGCAGGAGCGCCGGGACGGTCCAGCGGGCGGAACGCACGTGCATCCGACACCTGCCGACGTGATGGTCGACGGCAATGAGATTTCGAGCGGGCCGTCCTGTCCAGCGGCCATACCCGGCGGCTCGGGCCCGCCGGTCACGATCCTCGCCACCCATCCCGCCGAGGCCCGTCGTGGCGGCGGTGACGAAAATAGCGATACACGTGCGCTTTGGGCATCCCGGCGGTCCAGGCGGGTTCCCCATTCTCCAGAGCGGGCGCGCGGACCGCGGCCCCAGCACGGTCCAGTGCGAGTCGCTGCTGCCGGGGGTCCTGCGGTCGGAGGGCTAGTCGGACCGGTATAGCTTTCGGGCGCACCGGTTTCGCCGGCGCCACCACCGACCGAGGCCGATGACCCCGATCCCGCAGGTTGCCGACGCGGAGACCAAGCAGCTCCAGCTGGACCGGATGAAGCGCCGGGCCACGGGCCTGCTCGTGCTGATGTCGGTGGTGTTCGTCGCCGCCTGGCTGCTGGAACCCTCCCATCCCTGGCTGGGCTACGTGCGGGCCACCGCCGAGGCGGGCATGGTGGGCGGGGTCGCCGACTGGTTCGCCATCACCGCGCTGTTCCGCCGCCCCCTCAACCTGCCGATCCCGCACACGGCGATCATTCCCCAGCGGAAGGATCGCATCGGGCGGAGCCTCGGCAACTTCGTGCAGAACAATTTCCTCTCGCCCGAGGTCCTGGGCGCCAAGCTGCGGGCGGCTCAGCTCAGCCGGCGCGCGGCCGAGTGGCTGCAGGAGCCCGAGCATGCGCGCTCGGTGGTGCGGCAGGCGGCCGGGGCGCTCCGGTCGGCGAGCGCGGTGGTGCGGGACGACGATGTGCACGCCCTGCTCGAGCGGACCGTGATCGAGCCGCTCAAGCGCCGGCCGATCGCGCCCGTGCTCGCCAACGGCCTCGCGCTGCTCACCGTCAACGACCGGCATCAGCAGGTCCTCGACCGCCTGGTCGTGGGCGTGGCCCGTCTGGTGACCGAGAACGACGAGCTCATCCGTGAGCGGATCCGCGAGGAGAGCCCCTGGTGGGTGCCGTCGTTCGTGGACGAGCAGCTGCACGACCGGATCGTGGAGGGCATCGGACGGACGCTGGCCGGCGTGAGCGCCGATCCCGACCACCCGCTGCGCCGGCAGCTCGACGAGCTGCTGGTGAGCTGGATCGAACAGCTCCGAGCCTCACCCGACGTCATCGCCCGGGCGGAGTCGATCAAGCAGCAGGTGCTCGACCACCCGACGAGCGAGCAGCTGACCGAATCGCTCTGGCGCGAGCTCAAGCAGGTGCTGGACCGCCAGGTCGAAGCCGCCGAGCAGGGTGCGCCGGGAGGCCTCGAGCGCGGCCTCACGGCGTTCGCCGCGGCCGTGATCGAGGACCAGCCGCTGCTCGCCAAGCTCGACGACTGGATGGTGGGGGCGGTGCTCCGGATCGTCGAGCAGCATCGCCACGAGGTCGGCCAGCTCATCGCGCACACGGTGAGCGTCTGGGACCCGGACGAGACCTCGCGCCGCATCGAGCTGCAAGTGGGCCGCGATCTGCAGTTCGTGCGGATCAACGGGACGCTCGTGGGCGGGCTGGTTGGGCTGATTCTGTACACACTGACGCAGGTGGGGGGGAAGTGAGGGAGAGGGCGGAGAGGGCGGAGAGGGCGGGAGAGGGCGGAGAGGGCGGAGAGGGCGGAGAGGGCGGAGAGGGCGGAGAGGGCGGACCGCGAAGGTACCGTCATCCTGAGGGAGCGCAAGCGACCGAGGGACCTGGCTCGGCCAGGGCTCGAACTCGGCCGGGCAAGGTCCCTCGCTGCGCTCGGGATGACGGTCGCCACGCTCGAGATTGCAGACGGCGGTCACTCCGCTCGGCACCACGTCGGCCTGGCCGTCGACCCGCCACCGCCGGCTGTCGCCGGGCCGACCCGCTACTCCACCCGCGCCTCCGGCACCGCCGGCCACCTCGCCCAGGCGGCGGGGGCGAGCACATAGCGCGTTGCCGGGCGGCCGGCGAGAGTGAGCGTGTCGAGCGTCGCGCGATACCCCGGCCGTCCGGTACGCTGGAGCCCCGGGCCGGCGCTCCGGAGGAAGCCGGCCGCGGAGCGGGCGTCGTCCCACACCACGTACCAGACGAGCGCGGGCCCGCCCGGCGCCTCGTACACCCGATAGCGATCCCCGCCCCACCCGATCGGCACGACGGTCTGGACCTCGTCCGATCCGGCCAGCCCCGCCAGCAGCACCCGGATCTCGCTCTCGCCCAGACCGTCCTCGTACAGGATCGCGCTGTCCGGCGCGAAGGCGAGCGGCACGGGGACGTCGCCCCGTGCGTAGCGCTCGGGATGGAGGATCTGCTCGGTGGAAACCGGCATGCGCGGCCCGTACGGCAGCGTGTCCTTCGGCCCCTCGGTGGTCCACCAGTGCATGAACTCCGCGCCGTCGAGATACGGAAAGATCAGTGCCTCGCGCACCACCAGGGGCGCCCGGGCGAACACCGGCATGGCCGATTGCTGTTCCCGCACCTGGTCCCGGTACAGCTCCCAGAATTGCTGCGACTTGGTCACGCCCTGGCCGGGCGCGAGCACCTCGATGGAGGCGAGCGTCGCTTGCCCCTCGAGAATCGACTGCGCCGCCGTCAGCCGGTCGTTGCTGGCGGTGGCTTTGAGGATCGAGTCGAGCGGCAGGTACTGGCCCTGCAATGCATGGACCATCTCGTGCGCCAGGACCAGTCGGAGCTGGGCCCGGTCCGCCCCCGCGACGCCGAAGAGCATCGAGGAGTCGGGATCGTAGTACCCGGCCACCTGCTCCGCGTAGAGGTCGAGCAGCAGCCCGCGCAGCTCGAGTGTGTCGGGCAACATCCCGAACAGGCGGTAGGCGCTCTCGAGCCCGCGCATCCGCCCCGGCGGCAGCTCCTGGTCGAGCTTGGCCAGGAGGTAGGCGCGCACCTGCGCCGGCGAGCGGAGCGCCGAGCGGGGCGGGGTGCGGAAGGTGAGTCCCGAGGCGCGCTCGACCGGCCCGCGCAGGCTGTCCACCAGCCGCGCGAGCACGGCGTCCTCGCCGGCCACGCGGCTCTGTCCGCGGCAGGCGCCGGTGATGGCGAGGAGCGCGAGCGCGATGATGCCCAGCGGCCGGCTCACGCCCGCCCCAGGTAGCCAGCGTACCAGGCCAGGATGGCCGGCCCGACCAGCCAGGTGGCCGCGGCACCGATCGCGAGGAACACGCCGAACGGCACCAGCTTCTTGTGACCGGCGAGGCTCAGCGGCACGAAGATGAGACTGCCGATCAGCGCCCCGAGAAACACCGTCAGCAGCGTCCCCTGCCACCCGAGGAACGCGCCGACCATCGCCATCATCTTGATGTCGCCCCCGCCCATGGCTTCCTGCTTGAACATCCACTCGCCCAGCACGGCCACCAGCCAGAGCAGTCCGAAGCCGACCGCGGCCCCGAGCAGCGCCGTCCCCAGCGGCTGCCGCCCTGCCAGCAGCGCGAACCCCATGCCCAGCGCGAGGCCGCCCAGCGAGAACTCGTCGGGAATGATGTAGGCGCGCGCGTCGGTCAGCGCGATGCCCAGCAGAAGGGTACCGAACAGCGCCCCCCTGAGCGCCTCGACGCCGAAGCCGTAGCGCCAGGCCATGTAGGCCCACAGCAGGGCCGTCGCCAGCTCGATGAGCGGATACTGCACCGAGATCGGCTGCCGGCAGCCGCGGCAGCGGCCCCGGAGCAGGAGCCACGAGACGATCGGGATGTTCTCGAACCACCGGATGCCGCGCCCGCAGTTGGAGCAGCGCGAAGGCGGCCGGATGACCGACTGCTTAAGCTCCGCGCCCCAGCGCAGGATGCAGACGTTGAGGAAGCTCCCGATCACCGCGCCGAGCGCACCGGCGTACGCGATGAGAATCGGATCGCTCCCCGCATTCCACGATTCAGACGTCACGCGTGACCTCGTACAGAAGGATGCCCGCCGCCACCGCGACGTTGAGCGACTCGGCCGCGGGCGCGAGCGGGATCGCCACCCGGCGGCTCGCAGCGCCGGCGAGCTCGGCGCCCACGCCCGCGCCCTCGTTCCCCACCACGAGCCCGATCGGCGAGCGGTCCGCCCGCCTGCCGCGTGAGCCGAGCGGCGTCCCGTCGGCGGCCGCGACCCAGATCTCCACACCATGCTCCGCCGCCCAGGTCACCAGCGTACCCGCGTCCGTGGCGACCGCCGGGAGCCGGAACGCGGCCCCCATGCTGCCGCGGAGCACCTTGGGGTTGGCGAGCTCCGCGGTGCCCCTGAGGGCGATCACGCCGGCCGCGCCCAGACCGTGCGCGGTCCGGAGCAGCGCGCCGACGTTGCCTGGGTCCTGCACCGCATCCAGCACGAGGACGACGCTCCCCGGCCCGGTGGCGAGGTCCGCCAGGCGCCATACCCGCGGCTCGACCACGGCCACGATGCCCTGCGGATGCTCGGTGTCGGCCAGGGCATCGAGCTCGGCCGGGGCCACCTCCGCCATCCGGATGGCCCGCCCGGCGAGCGTCAGCTTGAGGGCCTTCCCGCGAGGAGTACCTTCCAGAGCCGGCGACACCGCGGCCCCCCGGATCGGGATCTGCGCCGCGAGCGCCTCTTCGACCAGCCGCACACCCTCGGCCAGGGCAAGCCCGCGGCGCTCCCGGCCGCGCCGGCGGGCGAGGTCACGGATGATCGTCAGCAGCGCGGCGTCCTCGGAGGTGCTCACGGGATGAAGATTGCCCTCACCATCGCCGGCTCGGACTCGGGCGGCGGGGCCGGCATCCAGGCCGACCTCAAGACGTTCCAGCAGTTCGGCGTGTTCGGCACGTCGGTCCTCGTGGCCATCACGGCGCAGAACACCCGGGGCGTACGCGCCGTCGAGACGGTGCGGGAGGCGATGGTGGCGGCCCAGCTCACGGCGCTGGCCGAGGACCTTCCGCCGGCGGCACTGAAGACCGGGATGCTCGCCGAGGCGTCGCTCGTCCGGCTCGTCGCCAAGGCCATCCGCGAGAACGGCTGGCAGCCGCTCGTGGTCGACCCCGTCATGGTCGCCACCTCCGGCCACCGGCTGCTCACGACCGAGGCCGAAGACGTAATCCGCGAGAGCCTGCTGCCGCTTGCGGCGCTGGTGACGCCCAACCTCGAGGAGGCCGGGGTGCTCACCGGGCGGGCCGTCCACGACGTCGTGAGCATGGAGCGGGCGGGCGAGACCCTGGTTCGTTTCGGCGCGGCGGCGGCGCTGGTCAAGGGCGGCCACCTGTCGTCCGACGGGGACACGCTGACCGATGTGCTCGTCACCGCGGATGGTGTCCGGCGCTTCACCCATCCGCGGATCCCGACGACCTCCACGCACGGGACCGGCTGCACTCTGTCGGCGGCGGTGACCGCCGGCCTCGCGCTCGGACGGCCACTCGAGACCGCGGTGGCCGATGCGCTCGACTTCGTGCAGCGCGCGATCGCCCGGGCCCCCAAACTCGGCGATGGACACGGGCCGCTCGACCACACCGTCACAGCTCCGCCACCACCCCCTCGATGAGCGCCGCGAGTTCCCCGGCGATGCGATAGGCCACCTCCATCACCTCCAGGTGGTGGAGCTTCTGCGGTGTCACCCCGGCGGCCGGGTTGGTGATCGCCGAGAAGCCGAGGCACCGGAGACCCGCCGCGCGCGCCGTGATCACCTCGATGACCGTGGACATGCCGACCGCGTCCGCGCCGAGCCGCTCCAGCATCCGGATCTCGGCCGGCGTCTCGTAGCTCGGCCCGAGCAGCCCGGCGTACACCCCTTCGGCCAGCGGCACCTTCCGCTCCCGGGCCACCCGTCGGGCCAGGGCGCGGAGCGCCGGATCGTACGGATCGGACATGTCGGGGAACCGCTCCTCGCCCGGCAGGACGCCGCCGAACAGCGAGTTCCGGAACGTCAGGTTGATATGATCGGCGATCAGCATCACCGTGCCCGAGCCGAAGCTCCGGCGGATCCCGCCGGCGGCGTTCGTCAGCACCACGGTTCCGACGCCGAGCCGCGCGAAGACCCGCACCGGCAGCGCGGTGAGCGACGCCGGATGGCCCTCGTACATGTGGAAGCGCCCGCTCTGCACGAGCACCGCTCGGCCCCCGAGCGTGCCCGCTACCAGCTCGCCGCTGTGGCCGATCACGGTGGGCGAGGGGAAATGCGGAATCTCGGCGTAGGGCACCCGCACCGCACCCTCCAGCCGCTCGGCGAACTGGCCGAGGCCGGAGCCGAGCACGATGGCCACGGCGGGTCGCCGCCCCTCGAGCCGAGTGGCGATGGCCGCGGCGGCTTCTTCGATCATCGTCGTGTGGGCCGGCGTCGCGGTCGTGCTCACAGCAGGATGCCCGCGATGGTGGCCGAGAGAAAGTTGGCGAGCGTGCCGGCGAGCATCGCCCGGAGCCCGAGCTTGGCGAGATCCCGCTTCCGGTCGGGGGCCAGCGCGCCGATGCCGCCGAGCTGGATCCCCACCGAGCTGAAGTTGGCGAAGCCCGCGAGCGCGAACGAGGCGATCGTGAACGAGCGCGGGTCGAGCTGCCCCCGCATGGGCCCCAGCTGGGCGTAGGCGATGAACTCGTTCAGCACCATCCGGGTGCCGAGCAGGCTGCCCACCGTCCCGCTGTCGTGCCACGACACGCCCATCGCCCAGGCGATCGGACGGAACACCCAGCCGAGCACGGTCTGGAGGTTGGGAGGAAACCATTCGACGTAGCGGTGGACCGCGCCGAATCCGCCGTTGAGCAGCGCCACCAACGCCACGAACGACACCAGCATCGCGATCACGTTCAGCATGAGCTGCAGGCCCTCGCTGGTGCCGCGCGCGGCGGCGTCGAGCAGGTTCACGTCCTGCTTGGGCATGTCGAGGGTCACCTTGCCGTACGTTTCCGGGACTTCGGTCTCGGGCTCGAACAGCTTGGCCATCATGATGGTGCCCGGCGCGGTCATGATCACCGCCGTGAGCAGGTGCCGCGCCTCGATGCCGAAGGCGATGTACGCCACCATGATCGAGCCCGAGATGTGGGCCATCCCCGACGTCATCACGGTCATCAGCTCGGAGCGGGTCATGCGCGGGAGGAACGGCCGGATGGTGAGCGGCGCCTCGGTCTGTCCCATGAAGATCGAGGCGGCTACGTTGAGGCTCTCGGCGCCGCTCGCGCCCATGACCCGGCTCATGAGCACCGCGAAGGCCCGCACCACCAGTTGCATGATCCCGAGGTAGTAGAGGATCGCGAACAGCGCACTCACGAAGATGATCGCGGGCAGGAGCTGGAACGCGAAGATGACGCCGAGGCTCGAGTTCGGCTTGCCCAGCTCGCCGAAAACGAACTGGGAGCCCACGTAGGAGAAGCTCAGGATCCCGGTCACGAGCGCGCCCAGCCAACGGAAGAGCGCCTGGCCCGCGGGAATCCGGAGCACGAAGATCGCGAACAACACCTGCAGGCCCAGTCCCCACGCCACCACGCGCCACCGGATGGCGCGCCGGTTGTGCGAGAGCGCCACGCCGATGCTCAGGATGAGCGCGATCCCAAGGAGGCCCGAGAGCCGGGACCAGAGCGGCACCGGGGCGGCGGCGCCCGGCGAGGGCCCGGGTCCCGGGAGCTGCGCGCCGGGGATGGTCGGTGCAGCGGAGGCGGTGCTGTCCTGCTGCGCGGAAGCCGACGGACGCTCCATGGCCGCGAGCCCGCGCCATGCGACCCCGGGAATGAGCCAGGAGCCGGCGATCGCCAGCGCGATCGCGCCGCACGCGACGAGGGCGCCGCGCAGACCTCGGGCTCCCGAACCACCTCGGATCAGCATGCGCGCTCCTTGGGGGAGTGTGTTCGCATCGTCATCCCGAGCGGAGCGAGGGACCTAGCTCCGGAATGGCTCGAGCGAGGCAGCGCAGGTCCCTCGCTCCGCTCGGGATGACATCGTGCCGGGTCCCATCCTGCGGCCGATCGCAGCCGCCCTCACCGGATCGCCGCCAGCTCCTCGCTCACCCGGGCGAGCATCGCCTGGCGCTCGGGCCAGGGAAGAAACGCGTGGGCGAACCCGTCGAGGATCAGCCGGTCGATCTCCGCCCGGGTGAAGCCCAGCTCGGTGTGCGCCAGCCAGTACTCGTCGCTCAAGGTCACCCCGGTCATGAGCCAGCCGTCGGTGCAGAGAGTCACGACCACCCCGGCGTCGAAATAGCCCCGGACCGGATGGTCCGCCGCGCGGGCCACGGCCTTCGTCTGGAGGTTGCTGGTGATGTTGGTCTCGATGAGCAGCCGGCGGTCGCGAATATAGTCGCGCAGCACCGGATCCTCGTACAGCCGGGTGCCATGGCCGATCCGGTCGGCGTGGCACCGGTGCACGGCCTCGGCGATCGAGGCCGCGCCGGCCGCTTCGCCCGCGTGGACCGTGATTCCGAGGCAGCCGTCGGCCGCGACGTCGAACGCCGCCTGGTGCACGCCCGGCGGCCGGCCGGCCTCGCCGCCCGCCAGGTCGAACGCGACCACCCCGCGGTCGCGATACGCCACCGACAGCCGCGCGATCGCGAGTGACGTCTCGGGGGCGTAGTGCCGGAGCGAGCAGTTGATCACCCGGGTGACGACCCCGAAGTCCCGCTCGCCACGACCGAGGCCGCGCAGCTCCGCGTCCAGCGCGGCCTCCATCGTGAGGCCGCCGCGAGTGCTGAGCCTCGGGCAGTAGCGCACCTCGAGGTATCTGAGCCCGTCGCGCGCTGCGTCCTCCACCATCTCATACGCTACCCGCTCGATCGACTCCGGGGTCTGCAGCAGCGGAATGGTGTACTCGAACCGCGCGAGGTAATCCTCGAGGCTGCCGGCGTTGTCCACCAGCATGAAACGCCGAAGCCTATCGGGATCGGTGGTGGGCAGCGTGAACTTCGCCTGCCGGGCCAGCTCGATCATGGTCGCCGGGCGAAGGGCGCTGTCGAGGTGCACGTGCAGCTCCGCCTTGGGGAGACGGACCAGGAGTTCACGCGTCAGCATCGGCGTCCCCGGTCCCCCGCCGCGCGCGCACCACCACGCGCAGGATGGAGCCGGCGGCGAGCACGCCGTCCAGCGGCAGCTCGATCCCTCGACCGTCGGTCACGAGGGCGTCTCCGGCCTCGGCCCGCGCGCCGAGCGCGGGGTCGTGCGCGCGGATCGCGCCGCGCACGTCGGTTCCGGAGGCCACGTCCACCCCGGCCGCGTTGACGAAGACTCGCATGACACTCACGATCGGGTGGAGACGAAGGCGGCGGCGGGCGCGGCCTCCACCGGCTGGGGCAGGCGGCGCAGGTAGGCCGCCACGGCCTCGACGTCGAGCAGCCCCTCGCGTTGATACCGCACGCCCGTCAGCACGCTCAGGCCGCCCGCCCCCTCGGCGGTCGCCTCGTCGGTGGCGAGCGTGTACTCCCCGTCGGTGCGGACCTTGCGCCCGCCCTGGAGCAGGATCCGCCGCACGCGCTTGCCCGCCGCGGCGGCGGGGTCGTACCGCACCTGCGCGCCGGCCAGGTGCACCGTGGGCCCGCTGGGCGCGTCGAGCGCACGCTCGACCAGGGCGGTCAGCTGGGCGCCGCTCAGCGTGAGGCGAACGAGGCTCGCGCCCGCCGGCTCGACCGCGGAGAGCCGCGCGTAGGTCACCGGGCCGGCGGGAAGGTCGGCGCGGATCGACTCGGTGCGCAGCAGGCCAACGTCGGTCCGAAGCACATTGCGGCGCGCCTCGGCCAGCAGCGCGCCGAGCGGGTACTGCGCGCCCGAGCGCACCAGCGGCCGCTTCATCACGGCCAGCGGCCGCGTCATGACGGAGTCGCTCCGCCGAGTGTACGCGTCGAGCGCGGCGCGAAAGGCGGCACTGCCGCCCGAGCCCGTCAAGTCCACCGGCGCGACGCCGATCCGGAACTCGAGCCCGCCCGCCGGTGTCTTCACCAGGTCCGCCACGCCGACCAGCCGGCCGCGCGCGCCTGTTTCGATCACCGGGATCCCGGCGAAGCGCGCGGTCATCACCCGGTGCGAGTGCCCCGCGACGATCAGGCTCACCCCGCTCCGTCCCAGCTCCTCGGCCAGCCGGACGATCTCGCCGGTGCAGACGGCCGAATCGCAGGCGCCGCCGGCATGGGCGAGCAGGATCGTGGCCGCCGGCCGCCGCGCCGCGACCTCGGTCAACACCTCGTGCAGCGCCAGCGCGCCCTCGCCGAACCGGAGACCGCGCGTCCGGTCCGGCGGCAGCAGCCGTTTGGTCTCGGGCGTAATGTACCCGATCACCGCCACCGGCAGTCCACCGACGTCGACCATTCGGTACGGCGCGATCCAGCCCGGCCGCGTCCCCGTGACGCTGTCCACCACGTTGGCCGCCAGCCACGGATCGGTCGCGCCGCTCAGGCGCGTGCGGAGCGCGTCGGCGCCCCAGTCGAAGTCGTGATCGCCCAGCGCGACGGCTCCGTAGCCGAGCCGGCCGAACAGCTCCATGCCGGCACGCCCGCGGGTCTCGTCCTCCACGGGCGTCCCCTGCAGCGCGTCGCCGGCATCGAGCCGGAGCTGCGCGCAGCCGCAGTCCTGGCCCAGGCTGTCGAGCGCGGCGGCAAGCGCGCCGGCACCCGGCAGAAACGCGCCGTGCAGGTCGCCCGTGGCGAGGACGCGGAGCAGCACGGTGTCGCGTGCGGCTTTGGGCAGGGGCGGGTTCGGGACGCCGAACAGCCCGCGGACTGCCCGGTCGGCCAGTTCGGGCACGATGCGCCAGTCGGCACCGGCGTACTGCGCCGGATCGATCGGGCTCCGCGTCCGCACGGCGTCGATGAGCAACTCGGCCAGGCGCTCGTCCTTGTCGTACACCACCGGCGCGCCGCGGAGCATGTCGTAGCCGCCGCCGCCGCCCTGGCGGTAGCTGCTCAGCGCCATCGTGAAGCTGTCCGCAGGCTGGACCGCGCGCCCGCGGACTCGAAGGCCCTGGACCCGGTCGCCCACGGGGCGCCTGAGATCGATTTCGTACTGGGCGCCCGCGACCACGTCGTAGTCGGAGCCCGGTACCGAGTCGTTGAGCGCGATCCGGCCGGCCGGATCCACCCGGAAGTACCGCGCGCTCCACTCGAGGTACGCCTTGAGCTGGGCGCCGCTCAGACGCACGGCGCGCAGCGGGGAGTCGGAGGGAGAGAGCGCCAGGACGTGGGCCACGCGGATCGTGTCGGCGTCGAAACCCGCCCTGAGGTCGTACACCGACGCCGCCGACAGCTCCGCACCGGTGCGCCGCCGCTGCACGTCCTGGATGAAATTCAGAATCGGTGCCGGCTCGACCCGCGCCGCGCCGGCCCGCATCGGCGCCAGGGCCACACCGATCGCCGTTCGCGTCCAGGCGCGCACCGAGTCGCGCGCCGGGGCCAGGCGCCGGGCCAGCAGGGGCGAGGCGGCCACGTTCCGCGTGGAGACCAGATCCGCCCGCACCCGGCGGATGCGCCAGCCCGAGTCGCCACGCTCCAGGTCGAGCTGCACGACCGAGACGCTCGCGCCGAACGCGCCGGGCTGGACGAAGTGGACGCCGCCGATTACCGAGTCGCGCAGCTCGCGGTGCGAATGTCCCACCACGACCACATCCGGACGGCTGGGCAGGCTCGCCAGCGCCGCTGCCGCGTCTTCGTCACCGACGCCGGTCGTATCGGAGGAGGCGCGGCCACCGAGCCCCGAGTGGACCAGCGCGACCGTCACGTCGGCGTCGCGGTGCATGGCCTCGAGCGCCGCCGCGGCCGCTCCCGGAATGGGCGCGATGCGCACCCGGCCGCCGAGCTGGTCACGGTCCCAGACCATCGTCCCGGGCGTCGTGAGTCCCGTGACGGCGATGCGGACGCCCTGGCGCCGAAGCACGCGGTACGCGGGAAGGAGCAGCGAGTCGCCGGGGACGCTGAACACGTTCGCGCTGATGTAGGAAAACCGCGCGTCGGCGATGGCCCGTCGAAGAAAGGGGAGCCCCCAGTCGAAGTCGTGGCTCCCCGGCGTGGCGGCGTCGTAGCCGGTGAGGTTCAGCGCTTCCACGATGGGATGCGGAGTCGCGGGCGCGACCCGGGCGAAGTAGGTGGCGAACGCATCGCCCTGCAGGAGGTCGCCCGCGTCTACCACCAGCACCTGCCCCGGATACTTCGCCCGGAGCGAGTCCACCACCGTCGCGACGCGGCCGATCCCGCCGGCGAACGGGCGGTCCGTCACGTAGTCCCAGTCGGTGGCGCGGCCGTGCACATCGGTCGTGGCCACGAGCACGACGTGCGCCGTATCCTGAAGCGGTGCAGCGGCGAGGACGAACGCGGCGAGGAGGGAGAGCATCGGCAAGCAATATGGCGGCGGGAGGGGCACGCCGTCATCCTGAGCGGAGCGAAGGATGACAGGATGACAGGATGACAGGATGCCAGCGTACCGCTCGGGCCGAGCCGCTTGCGCATATGCGCGTGCATGCATATATACTCTCGCGCATATGATCGACACGCCAACAGCCACCGAGCTGCTGCTCACCGTCGCCGAGCCCACCCGGCTGCGGATTCTCAACTGCCTCGCGGCGGCGCCGCTGTTCGTCTCGGACCTCCAGGCGGTGCTTGGCCTTCCGCAGCCCACCGTCTCCCGCCACCTGCAGGTACTGCGGCGGGCCGACGTGGTGCGCGACACCCCGATCGCCCAGTTCGTGCTCTACCGGCTGCGTCGGGATCCCGGCAGCCAGGGACGGCTGCTGTCGGCGATCCTCGACGCGGTGGTGCACGACAGCGCGGTGCTGCGCGCCGAGCGGGACCGGGCCGCCGAGCGCAGCCGCTCGCACACCAGGACCAGAGTGGAGAAGCCCTCATGACCCACCGGATCCTCGTCGTCGACGACGAGCCGGACATCACCGCGCTCGTCGCCTATCACCTCGCCAAGGCCGGCTTCCGGGTCTCGACGGCGGGCACCGGGCCGGATGCGCTGAAGGCGGCGCGCGAGGAGCGGCCGGACATCGTCATCCTCGACCTCATGCTCCCGGGGGTCTCGGGTTACGACGTGCTGGCCGAGCTGCGCCAGCGCGAGGAGACCCGCGACGTCGGCGTCATCCTCCTCACCGCGCGCCGCGAGGAGACCGACCGGATCCGGGGCCTGACGCTCGGCGCCGACGACTACCTGACCAAGCCGTTTTCGCCCCAGGAGCTCTCGCTCCGGGTGCGCGGCCTGCTGCGGCGGCTCGGCTCGCCCCCGGTGACCGCCGGCTCGACCCTCGCCGCCGGGCCGGTCTCGATCGACCGCTCGGCCCACCGCGCCAGCGTGAGCGGGCAGGAGCTCAGCCTGACCGCCACCGAGTACAAGCTCCTGCTGACGCTGGTGGAGCGCCGGGGGCGGGTCCAGACGCGTCCCCAGCTGCTCGAGACGGTATGGGAGGCCCAGCCCGACATCCAGACGCGCACCGTGGACATGCACGTGCAGCGGCTCCGGACCAAGCTGGGCGACGCGGGCAAGCTCATCGAGACGGTTCGCGGGTTCGGCTACCGCTTCCGGGGTACCGAGCGCGGAGTCCGCGCGCGGTGAGATTTGCCCCGCGGCTGGTGCTCGGGATCGTCGCGATCCTGGTGCTGGCCGTGCTGATCCTCCTCTGGGGCGCCGAGCGCTCCCTCCGCCAGGACCTCGAGGGCGACATCGCCCGGAGCCTCGAAAACGAGGCCCGGCTCATCCGCGCGGCGCTCCCCGCCGACTCGCTCGGCTGGGATCGGTCGGTCCACCAGCTCGCCCGCGAGAACCGCCACCGCATCACCCTCATCGACCGCGGCGGCCGGGTCCGTGCCGACAGCGACTTCCCGCCCGGCCCCCTGCCCCCGATCGAGAACCATTCCACCCGACCCGAGGTCCGCATCGCCCTCGACAGCGGCGCCGCCGGGGTGGCCACCCGGCGAAGCGAGACGGTGCGGCGGCGGCTGATGTACGTGGCGGTGCCGGGCGGCCCCGGCGTGGTCCGGGTCGCGGCGGATCTGTCGCAGGTGGACGAGATCGTCCGTCGGGCCCAGCGCGCGGTGGCCGGGGCCGCGCTGCTCGCCCTGCTCGTGGGGACCGTGCTCGCGCTGGTCGCGGGGCGCTCGATCGCCCGGCCGCTCACCGAGATCGCGTCGGCCTCGCGCGCGATCGCCGCGGGCGACGCCCCCCGCTTCCCGCGCTCCGGCATCCCCGACATCGACGTGCTCGTGCGCTCGCTCCGCGACATGCACCGCCAACTCGGCGAGCGCTTCGAGGAGCTCCGGCGCGAACAGGCCGAATCGGCCGCGCTGGTCGAGTCGATGATCGAAGGCGTCGTCGCCGCGGACGCCCGGGGCCGCATCGTGACCGCGAACCCGGCCGCCCGGCGTCTGCTCGGGTACGGCGCCGCCGGACCGCTGCCCGACCTGCCCGAGCTGTTTCGGGTCAAGGCGGCACGCGAGGCGGTGGACATGGTGCTGCAGGGTCGGCCGGTGCAGGACCGGCAGCTCGAGATGGACGGCCGGGTGTTCCTCGTGAATGCGCGCCCGCTGCCGACCGGCGGCGCCGTGCTCGTGCTCCACGACCTCACCGAAGTGCGCCGGCTGGAGGCGGTCCGCCGGGACTTCGTCGCCAACGTCTCGCACGAGCTCAAGACGCCGCTGACCTCCATCTCCGGCTACGCCGAAACCCTGCTGGGCGAGAGCGCGGATGGGGAGACGGCCCAGCGGTTCCTCGCCACCATCCTGAACAACGCCCGCCGGATGCAGCGCCTGGTCGACGACCTGCTCGACCTCTCCCGCATCGAGGCCGGCCGCTGGCAGCCCGACCGGAGTGAGACCGACGTCGCGGCGGTGGCCGCGGAGTCGTGGGCGGCGCTGGCCGGAAGGGTCGACGCCCGCCGCGTCGACTTCGTGCTGGACATCGGACCAGGTGCGGAGACCGTGGACGCGGATCTCGACGCGTTGCGCCAGGTGCTCACCAACCTGATGGACAACTCGCTCCGGTATACCGCGACGGGCGGCCGGATCACTTGTCTGAGCCGCCGGGTGGACGGCGGGGTGGCCGTGACCGTTCGCGACGACGGGGCCGGGATCACGCGCGAGCATCTCCCCCGCATCTTCGAGCGGTTCTACCGGGCCGACGCATCACGCTCGCGCGAGGAGGGCGGCACCGGCCTGGGCCTCGCCATCGTAAAGCACCTGGTCGAGGCCCACGGCGGGCGGGTGTCCGCCGAAAGCGAGCTTGGCCGCGGTACGACGGTGACCTGTTTCTTTCCGAACGCGCCGGCCTGATCGCAGCGCCGCGCCGCGATCGCAGACCTCCCGATAGCTCGCGTCCAGGCGGTCCAGCTCGCGGTCCGCCGCGGGTGAACCCTTAGGTGCGATGACTGCGCACCTGCTGCTCCGACTGGAAGCGCGGGACCAGGGCCCTGATGGTCCGTTGGGTCATCTCCCCCCGCGCGCCGCGACGATCCCGATGGGCATGGACCGCCGTCACGCAGCTCGGCGGCACCGGCCCGTCGATCGTCGCTGCGGCGGTGCCCTGGTTTCAGTGCTGCGCGCTGCACGAGGCCTCGCGGCTCGCGCTCAGCACCCTGATCCTTCCCACCTCCTCGTTCAGCTCATCAGGCGGACCGCTTCTCCTTCCCCTCCGGGCATGCGGCCGCGGCCACGTCGGTAGCGGTAGGGTGCGGCGTGGTATTTCCCGTGCTGGCCGCGCCGCTGCTGGGCCTGGCGCTCCTGGTGGGGGTCTCGCGCGTCCGGCTCGGCGTTCACTTCCCTGGCGATGTCCTGGCCGGCCAGACGCTGGCACTGGGGGCGGGGACGCTGCTCGTCCTCCTCACGTGAGCAGGCCTAGAGCGCGCCGCCGACGAGACTCGCGAGCAGCAGCGCCAGCACGAACGCCGTGATCCCGACGTAGAGCCGATCACGCTGAAGCACGAACGCGACCAGGGAGAGCGCCACCCTGGCGACCGGGGTCGCGATCAGCAGCAACAGGCCGCCCATGATGAGCCCCCGCCCGGTGAGCTCACCCGAAGACCGCAGGATGCCGCCGACCCGCGTCAAGTCGTCGGGCTCGCCGGCGAACACGGCGCCGTGCGCCGGCTCGAGGGCGTGCCGTGCCAGGTAGAGGATGCCACCGACCAGTACCAGCGCCGCCGCCGCGAGCACCCCCACCCGGAGCAGTCTTCCCACCAGGAGTTCGACGGCGTCGTCGCTCCAGCGCGACGCGGCCGAGCGCTCAGAGTCTTCCGGCAGCGCCATGGGCGATCATCTCCACACCGAGGGCGGCAATGGCGATCCCGAACACCAATCGCAGCAGGCGTGGCTCCGCCCGCGCCAGCAACCGCGCACCGAGCGTGGCTCCCCCGAGCACGCCCAGCACGACGGGCATGGCGATGCCGGGGTCGATGTAGCCCCGGGCCAGGTAGATGCCCGCGCTGGCGGCGGCGGTCACGCCGATCATGAAGTTGCTGGTGGTCGTGGACACTTTGAAGGGCAGACACATCGCCTGATCCATGGCGAGGACCTTGACCGCGCCCGACCCGATGCCGAGCAGGCCCGAGAGCGTCCCGGCCCCGAACATGAGGCCGAATCCGAGCGGCACGTGCTGCACGTTGTACTCGCACTCGCCGCCGGGGATCGGATACGAGCCGTCCAGCCGGAGCTTCCCGGCGAGCGGGTCGGGATGGTGCACTACGTGCTCGGGCCGAGGCCGGAAGGAGGAATACGCCGAGTACAGCAGCACGGCGCCGAAGACGACCGCCAGCGCCGAAGTGGAGATCACCCCCGCGAGCCCCGCTCCCGCCAGCGCGCCCACGGTGGTGGCCACCTCGAGGAACATGCCGATCCGGAGGTTGGTGAAGCCCTCGCGCACGTACGACGCGGCCGCCCCCGACGAGGTGGCGATGACCGAGACCAGCGATGCGCCGACGGCGTAGCGGAAGTCCACACCGAACCCGAGCGTGAGCAGCGGAATCAGCACCACGCCGCCGCCGAGGCCGGTGAGGGAGCCCACGAATCCCGCCACGAACGAGCCGAGACCGACGAGCAGCGTGAAGCTGAGTGTGGTCAGGCGCAGTCACCCTGCGAGCCGCCGCGGGCTCGCGGAAGAGGTCATGGCATGATATCGCCGAGCGGAAAAGTAAGCGGCCAGGCTCGAGCACGCGCCGCGGGAACTTCGTTAGCCCGAGCGGTTCCGCAGAAACTCGCCCGAAGGCCGGTTTACCACTCTGTTACACACCCGCCGACAGGTCGTGACCGGCCCCCGGCTGTTTCCGCGGCGACGGAGCGAGCCACCGCGCGCTCTGCCTCCCCCGAGCGGCGCATTGCGCGCCGCGTGAAGGCGCGGGCGGTGCAACGGACACACTCTACCTCGAGGTGCAGATGCGTTCCGCTGTCAAGCTGGCCGGACTGCTCGGCGTTCTGGGTTCGCTCGTCGGCGTCGGTACCGCGGCCGCCCAGGGGTCGCCGCCGCCCACGCCCACCGTCACCGTCGGCGGCGTGGTGTACGCGCAGTATCTCTATCAACTCAAGGACACGGCGAATCACGTCAACAACTTCGACGTGAGCCGGGCGTACGTGAACGTGATCGGCAAGTTCCCGAGCGGCCTCGGGACCCGCGTCACGGCCGACGTCTACCGGAACACCGACGGCTCCCTCGCGTACCGCCTCAAGTACGCCTACGCCGCGTTCGCCCCCGAGCACAGCGCGATCACCTTCAAGCTCGGCCAGATCCACACGCCGTGGCTGGACTGGGAAGAGGCGCTCTGGGACTACCGCATGCAGGGGCAGATGGCGCTGGAGCGAGGCGGGTACATGTCCTCGTCAGACTTCGGGCTGGGCGCCGACGGCACCTGGAAGAAGGATCTCGTGAACGCGCAGTTCGGCATTTACAACGGCGAGAACTACAACAGGGCGCCGGGCGACCAGCGCAAGGACGCGATGGGCCGGGTGTCGGCCCGGGTGCTCGCGACCGACGATGGGAGCCGCGTGGGTGGCCTCCGCCTGACAGGATACGGCCAGATCGGGAAGCCGACCGGCGGTGGCGTCCGGGATCGCTTCGTCGGCATGCTCTCCTACCGCAGCAAGGTGCTCACGCTGGCCGGGGAGTTCGCCAAGACCCGCGACCGCTCGGACAGCCCTCCGGCGCCCGCTACACCCAGCCTCGCGACCGTCGACGGCCGCGTCCTCAGCTTCTTCGGGGTGTTCAAGGTGCCTCGGAGCAAGGTGGCCATCCTCGGGCGCGTGGACGTCACCGATCCCAACACCGACGTGTCGAACGACCGGCAGGCCCGGTTCATCGCCGGCGCCTCCTACCAGCTCACCCCGGCGCTCCGCCTGCTGGCCGACGTCGACAACGTCGGATTCGAGACCGACGTGGTGGCGCCGGCGACGTACGCCACCAAGACCCAGGGGCTCTTCCAGGCCCAGTTCGTCTTCTGATTCCCGAACGGCACCAACAGAGGAGCCTTCCATGCGCAGCACCATCTTTCGAGTCGGCATCGCCCTCGGTTCACTGGCCGTCGAGGGCCCGGTGGCCGCCCAGGTCAGCCTCACCGGCGCCGGCGCGACGTTTCCGAACCCGATCTACACGAAGTGGTTCGACGCCTACAACAGGAAGACCGGCGTGCAGATCAACTACCAGTCGATCGGCTCCGGCGGCGGCATCCGGCAGTTCACCGAGGCCACGGTGGACTTCGGAGCGTCCGACGGGCCCATGAACGACGAGCAGATCGCGGCGGTCCAGGGGAAGGTCCTGCACGTTCCAACCGTCCTCGGTGCCGTGGTGCTCACGTACAACCTGCCCGAGCTCGGCGCCACCAAGCTCAAGTTCGACGGGCCGACCATCGCCGAGATCTACCTGGGGCACATCACGAAGTGGAGCGACAAGCAGATCGCCCGGCTCAATCCCGGTGTGAAGCTGCCGAACAGCGACATCATCGTGGTCCACCGCTCGGACGGCTCGGGCACGAGCTACATCTTCACGGACTTCCTGTCCAAGGTGTCGCCCGATTGGCAGGAGAAGGTCGGCAAGGCCACCTCGGTCAACTGGCCCGCGGGCCTGGGCGGCAAGGGCAACGAGGGCGTGACCCAGCAGGTGAAGCAGACCGAAGGGGCGCTGGGGTACGTCGAGCTGATCTACGCGCTGTCCAACAGCCTGTCGTATGCGACGGTCAAGAACCCCGCGGGCGAGTTCGTCGATGCCTCGCTGGCGTCGGTCACCGCCGCGGCCGCGAGTGCCAGGTTCGCCAAGAACACCGATTTCCGTGTGTCCATCACCAATGCGCCGGGCAAGGACGCGTATCCGATCTCCTCGTTCACCTGGCTGCTGGTGCGGCCCGACATGGCCGATGAGGGCAAGGCCAAGGCCATGCGGGACTTCCTGCACTGGATGATCTCGTCGGAAGCCCAGCAGATGGCGTCGGCGCTCAAGTACGCGCCGCTGCCGGCGGAAGTGGTCACACTGGTCGAGAGCAGGCTCCCGACGCTCAAGGCCAACGGCAAGGCGATCGCGAGCGAGTAGCCGTCGCGAGCGCGCGCGGCCGGCCGGCATCGCCCATTGCCGGCCGGTTCGCGTCCGCCGGGCGCTCGTGACCTGCCCGTGACATGAACGTCACGATCCACGCGGAGGCACCGGATAGAATCTCCCGCATGACCGCCACCGCCGCGCCCACGGCCCCCGCCCCGCCCGCCCGGGGCAGCGCTTCGCTCGAGCACCGTGACTACGGTGACCGCGTCTTCAAGGGCCTGCTCATGCTCGGGGCCGTCACCATTCCGCTGCTGCTCGGCTTCCTGGTGCTCGAGCTCTGGCGCGGCGCCCGTCTCGCCATCGGCCGGTTCGGGTTCGACTTCGTCACCACCAGCGTGTGGGATCCGGTCGCCGAGCGGTTCGGGGCCTTCTCCCTGATCTTCGGCACGCTCGTCTCGTCGCTGATCGCCCTGGTCATCGCGGTGCCGCTCTCGCTCGGTGTCGCGATCTACCTGACCGAGTTCGCGCCTAGGGCCGTGCGCCAACCGGTGGCCTTCCTGATCGGCCTGCTCGCCGCGATCCCCAGTGTGGTCTACGGCCTCTGGGGCATTTTCGTCCTGGTCCCGCTGCTCCGGAGAAGCGTGTTCCCCCTGCTCCGCGACGCGTTTGGCGCGCTGCCGCTGTTTCAGGGTCCTATCTACGGGCCCTCGATGCTCGCCGCCGGGATCATCCTCGCCATCATGGTCATGCCGTACGTGATGTCGGTCTCGCGCGAAGTGCTGATGGCGGTGCCGAACACCCAGCGCGAGGCGTCGCTGGCGCTGGGCGCCACCCGCTGGGAGGCCGTGATCACCACCGTGGTGCCCTACGCCCGGTCGGGGATCATCGGGGCCGTCATCCTCGGCCTGGGCCGGGCCCTCGGCGAGACCATGGCGGTCACGATGCTCATCGGCAACCGGCACGTGGTGGCCGCGTCGCTGTTCGCGCCGGGCTACACGATGGCCGCGGCGATCGCCAACGAGTTCAGCGAGGCCGTGGGCGATCTCCACCTGTCCGCGCTCGCCTACGTCGCCTTCCTGCTCTTCCTCGTGACGGTGCTGGTGAACGCCGGGGCCCGACTCCTCATCTGGCGGGTGGCCCGCGGCTCGGGCGCCGGGAGCAAGGCGCTGTGACCCCGAACGGCCGGCGCCCGTGAACCGGCGCGTGCTCCGGCGCGGACTCAGCAACCTGATGGTCGGACTCATGATCGGGGCCGTCATCGTGGCGCTCGTCCCGCTCGTGTTCATCCTCCTCACCCTGGTCACGAAGGGCGCGGGCAGTCTCTCGCTCGACTTCTTCACCCGGACCGCCGCGCCCGCCGGCGAGACCGGCGGCGGCGTGCTGCACGCCATCGTCGGCACGCTGCTCATCGTCGGCGTCGCCTGCCTCATCGGCTTGCCGATCGGCATCGCCGCCGGCATCTACTGCGCCGAGTACCCGGGCAGCCGCCTCACCTGGGTCACCCAATTCGTGGCCGACGTGCTCAACGGCACGCCGTCGATCGTGGTGGGCGTCTTCGCCTGGACCTGGATCGTGGCCACCCAGAAACACTTCTCCGCGCTCGCCGGGAGCGCCGCGCTGGCCATGCTGATGATCCCGATGGTGCTCCGCACCACGGAGGAGATGATCAAGCTGGTGCCCAACTCGCTCCGGGAGGCGGCGCTCGCGCTGGGCTTTCCCCGCTGGCGCACCAGCCTGGCGGTCGTCGTGCGCTCCACGCTGCCGGGGATCGTGACGGGAAGCCTTCTGGCCGTGGCCCGCATCGCCGGCGAGACCGCGCCGCTGCTCTTCACCGCGCTCGGCAGCCAGTACCTGAGCTACCGCCTGAACCAGCCGATGGCCGCGCTGCCGCTCACCGTGTTCACGTACGCCAACGGCCCGTACGAGGAGTGGCATCAGTATGCCTGGGCCTCGGCCCTGGTGCTCATTCTGGTCGTATTCATCCTGAGCCTCGGCGCGCGCCTCGCGATCGGACGGAGGTTCGACTTCAATGGGTGAGCCCGCCGTGAGCCGGCCGAACGAGGTCGCGCAGCGCCCCGCCATCCAGATGCCCCGGCCGGTGGCGCCGGCGGCCGGACCCGTGCCGAGGATCCGGGTGGAAACGGCCCAGCTCACCGCCATGTATGGCAAGTTCACCGCCGTCAAGAGCGTCTCGCTGTCGTTCGCGGCGAACCGGGTGCACGCTCTGATCGGCCCGTCGGGCTGCGGCAAGTCCACTTACCTCCGCACGCTCAATCGGATGCACGAGCTCTCCGAGCAGGGGTGGATCACCGGCCGGGTGCTCCTCGACGGGCAGGACATCTACGCGTCGCGCGTGAACGCGATGCAGCTCCGCCGCCGGATCGGGATGGTGTTTCAGCGGCCGACGCCGTTCCCCACGATGTCCATTTACGACAACGTGGCGGCCGGGCTCCGGGTGCAGGGACGGCCGTCAAAGGCCGAGCTCGACGCCGTGGTCGAGCGCTCGCTCAGACAGGCGGCGCTGTGGGACGAGGTCAGGGACCGTCTCCGGACCAGCGCCATGGCGCTGTCCGGCGGCCAGCAGCAGCGCCTCTGCCTGGCCCGGACCATCGCGCCCTCGCCCGATGTCATTCTGCTCGACGAACCGACCGCCTCGCTCGATCCCCAGAGCACGCAGCGCATCGAGGAGCTGCTGTTCGAGCTCAAGCAGGATTTCACCATCATCATCGTGACGCACAACATGCAGCAGGCGGCCCGGGTGTCGGATACGACCACGTTCTTCTATCTGGGCGGCATGGTCGAGTCGGGGTCCACGCGGCAGATCTTCACCGCGCCCAGGAACGAGCAGACCGAGGCCTACATCACCGGGAGATTCGGATGACCACCATGGCCACGCCCAGAACGCCATCAGGGTTCGTTGCGACCCCCCGCGCCACGCTGGCCCCGCGCCCGCCGGCGGCCCGGTCCGGCCAGCGCGGCGCCCCCGCCGTCGACGTCCGCGACTTCAGCTTCGCGTACGGCAACCGGCCGGTGCTCCGCAATCTGACCTTCGGCATCGAGCGGAAATCGGTCACCGCGATCATCGGCCCGTCCGGCTGCGGCAAGTCCACGTTCCTGCGCTCGATCAACCGGCTGAACGACCTGATCCCGGGCGTGCGCCACGAGGGCGACATTTTGGTCGAAGGCAGCTCGGTGTTCTCGCCGGGCTCGGATCTGGTGGCGCTGCGGCAGCGGGTCGGGATGGTGTTTCAGCGGCCCAATCCGTTTCCCAAGTCGATCTTCGACAATGTCGCCTACGGCGCCGTCCTCAACCGTCTGGTCTCGCGCCGGGACCTGCCCGATTTGGTGGAACGCTGTCTCCGGCAGGCCGGCCTGTGGGACGAGGTGAAGGACCGGCTCGACGAGTCGGGCACGGGCCTGTCGGGCGGACAGCAGCAGCGGCTCTGCATCGCCCGCGCGCTGGGCAACCAGCCCGAGGTGCTCCTGATGGATGAGCCGTGCTCCGCGCTCGATCCGGTCGCGACCCAGCGGGTCGAGGAGCTCATCGTGGAGCTCAAGCGAGACTACACCATCGTCATCGTCACGCATAACATGCAGCAGGCGGCGCGGGTCTCGGACAGCACGGGGTTCTTCGACCGCGGCCAGCTCGTCGAGTTCGACGAGACCGAGCGGATCTTCACCACCCCGGCGAACGAGCGCACGGAAGCCTACATTACGGGGAGATTCGGATGAGCGTCGACGTCCATCGCCATTTCCACGACGAGCTGAGCCACGTGAAGGTGCGCCTGCTCACGATGTCGGGAGAGGCGGAAGCGGCGCTGGGGCTGGCGGTCGAGGCCCTGCTCGAGCGCGACGGGGAGAAGGCGAGCCGGGTGATCGGCGGTGACCGGGTCCTCGACAGCATGGAGGTCGAGATCGAGGAGCAGTGCATCAATCTCCTCGCCCTGCAGCAGCCCATGGCGCGGGACCTCCGGATGCTCACATCGGCGCTCAAGATCGCCAACGACCTCGAACGGGTGGGCGACCACGCGGTCAACATCGCGCAGAGCGCCGAGCGGCTCACGCTGGCGCGGCCGATCACGCCCGAGCCCGAGATCGTCGAGATGGCCCGGCTGGCACGCGACATGCTGTCCGACGCGCTCGAGGCCTTCATCCGCGGCGACGCCACCGCGGGGCGCGAGGTCTGCCTGCGGGATGACAAGGTGGACGCGCTGCACCGCTCGGTCTTCCGCATCCTGCTGACGCACATGATGGAGGATCCGCACATGATCGGCGCCGGCATGGAGCTGTTCCTCGTGAGCCGGAACCTCGAGCGCGTGGCCGACCTGGCCACCAACATCGGAGAAGACGTGGTCTTCCTCGTAGAGGGCAAGTCCATCAAGCACCACGCCGAGGATCGCGGCGAGGCGCGCGCGACCGGCAGCCGCCCGGCGGTCTCGGGCGCGTGATCGCCCAGCCGGCACCCGCGCCCGGCGCCGCGCCCCCGGCCACCACCCGCGACCGCATCGCGGCCATCGACGTGGGCTCCAACTCCGTCCGCCTGCTCGTGGCCGAGTACGATGACGCCTCGGGCCTCTCCATCATCGACGAAATGAAGGACCAGCCCCGGCTCGCGGCGGGGCTCGCGACGACCGGCTGCCTGGACGAGGCGGCCATCGAGCGCGCGCTCCAGACACTGGCGCGCATGCGCGAGGTCTGCCAGCGGCGGGGCGTGAAGCGCATCGCGGCGGTGGCGACGGCCGCGGTTCGGGAGGCGGAGAACGGACCCTGGTTCGTGCGCCGCGTCCGGCAGGAGCTGGACATCCCGCTCCGCATCATCGACGCGGAGACCGAGGCGGCGCTCTCCTACCGGTCCGTCGCCCACCATTTCCGGCTGGCCGGCGAGCGCTCGCTCGTGGCGGACATCGGCGGCGGCAGCCTCGAGCTGATCGGCGCGGTGGACGGGCTGGTGGAGCTGACCGTGTCGCTGCCGCTCGGGGCCGTCCGTCTGACCGAGCTGCATCTGCCGGGCGATCGCGCGGCGCATCGGGAGGTCGAGCAGCTCCGCGTGCATGTCCGGAAGCAGCTCAAGCGCGGCATCTCCGGCCGGGCCTGGGCCGCGGCGACGATCATCGGCTCGGGCGGGACCTTTACCAGCCTCGGCCGCATGGTCCAGGCCCGCCGCGGCCAGCCCGCCGGCGACACGGTGCACGGCGTGAGCGTCGCGACCGCCGAGGTGGAACAGCTCATCGACTGGCTGGCGAGCCGCACGCCCGAGCAGCGCCGGCAGGTGCCCGGTCTCAGCCCCGAGCGCGCCGACATCATCCTGGCCGGCCTGGCCGTCACGGCGGAGCTGCTGGACTGGCTGCGTGCCCGCTCGATCACCGTGAGCGCGTTCGGGCTACGGGAAGGGTTGCTGCTCGAGATGGCGGGGGCCCGGGAGATCAGCGCGCCCGACCCGCTCCGGCTCTTCCGCGAGTTCGCCGAGCGCTGCCAGTGCGATCGGCGGCACGTGGAGCAGGTGCGCTACCTGGCGCTCCAGCTCTTCGACCAGCTCGGCGCCGCTCTCGGATGCGAGCCCGAGGAGCGGCTGCTGCTCGAGGCGGCAGGACTGCTCCACGACGTCGGCCAGCTCGTGAGCTATCGGAAGCACCACAAACACAGCTTCCAGCTCATCTCCCACGCGGAGCGACTCGGCCTGCCGCCCCGCGAGCGCGGCCTGGTGGCGCTGATCAGTCGCTACCACCGGCGCACCGGCCCGCGGCGGAAGCACGCCGACTTCGCCGCCCTTCCGCCGAACGATCAGGCCGTCGTCCGCCGGCTGAGCGGCCTCCTCCGGGTCGCCGACGGGCTCGACCGGGGCCACACGGCGGCCGTCGAGACGGTGATCACCGAGCTGACGTCCGAGGCGCTGGTCGTGCGGATCGCGCCGAAGCTCGCCGACGCCGATCTCGGACTCGAGTGCTGGGGCGCCTCGCGCAAGGCCGACGTGCTGGCCAAGTTGCTCAAGCGGGACATCGAGATCGCCGCCCTTCCGGCGCGCTCCTGACCCGGCCGGCCGCCGTCAGGCCGAGCGCGTCGGGGCCGTCGTGGACGCCGGCCTGGTCTCCATGAGCGTTTCGAGCGTGGGGGCGGCCGGCCCGAGCCACGCTGCCATGGCCGCGGCGGCGGAGGTGCCGATCCGATCGGCCCCCGCCGCGAGCATCGCCAACGCCATCTCCGCGGTGCGAATGCCGCCGGACGCCTTCACCCCGATGGCCGGCCCCACGGTCCGCCGCATGAGCGCGACGGCCTCCGTCGTCGCCCCACCGCCGGGATGGAAGCCGGTGGAGGTCTTGACGAAGCCCGCCCCGCCGGCGACCGCCGCCTCGCACGCCGCCACGATCTCGCGTGGCTCGAGCGCCGCGGTCTCCAGAATCACCTTGACCACGGCTCCCCCGGCCGCCGCGACCACGCCCCGGACGTCGGCCTCCACCGCCTCCCACTCTCCGGCCTTGGCCGCACCCAACCCGATCACCATGTCGATCTCCGAGGCCCCGGCGGCCACGGCCATCCCCGCCTCCTCGGCTTTGGCGGCCGGCGCCATGGCACCGAGGGGAAAACCCGCCACCACGGCGAGCGCGACGTCGCTTCCCGCCAGCCGCGTGGCGCAGGTCTCCGCCCAGACGCCGTTGACGCACAGGGCCTTCACTCCGTAGCGCACCCCTTCGTCGCACAGGGCCAGGATCTGGGCGCGGCTCGCCTCGGGCTTGAGCAGGGTATGGTCGATGAACCGGCCCAGGCCGTGAGTTCCGGCGTGGGCGGCCAGCCAGGGCGGCAGGCCCGCCTCAGGCATACTGGGCCAGGGCGCGGTGCTTCCGCACAAGCTCCGGGTTCTTGAATACCGAGATCAGCACGGCGCCCGCCACAAACCCGCCCACGTGTGCCCAGAACGCGACCCCGCCCTCCCCGGCGGCCGCGGCGCCGCTGAACAATTGCAGCAGGAACCAGTAGCCCAGCATGAGATACGCCGGAACGGCGATGCGGGTGATGAACACGAACAGCACCACCAGCATGTGGACCCGGACCCTGGGGTAGAGCACCACGTAGGCGCCCATCACGCCGCTGATCGCCCCGGACGCCCCCACCATGGGCACCAGGCTCGACGGGTTCACGAAGGTCTGGGTCGCCGCCGCCGTCAGCCCGCAGAGCAAGTAGAAGACGAGGTAGCGGACACGACCCATCGAATCCTCGACATTGTTCCCGAACAACCAGAGGAACCACATGTTGCCGATGAGGTGGAACCAGCCGCCGTGCATGAACATCGAGGTGAGCGGGGTATACCAGTGGCGGTCGACGCCGAGGAGACACGACTGGCTCGGGCTAAGCGGCAGCTCCGTCCCGGGCGGCACGCGCCCGAGGAACTCGGCCGGCACCAGCCCGAGCTCGCAGACGGACCTGGCCAGGGTGGGATCGTGGCCCATCCCCTGCACCAGGATCCACGCGGCCACGTTGAGGCCGATGAGGAAGACCGTGACGATCGGGGTGTCGAGCGTCGGGTTGTCGTCGCGGTACGGGAACATGGGCCTAATATAGAGCGGCGGGGGCCGCGGGGCGCTCACCCCGCGGCCCCCGCCCCGGGGCTTGATACACGACCGCCGGCTAGAGTGCTCGGCGTCCCTGCAAGAGCTGCAGAATGGCCACTACCACCGCGATCACCAGCAGGACGTGGATGAACCCGCCCATTGTGTAGCTCGTCACCACGCCCAGGAGCCACAGCACGAGCAGGATTACGAAGATCGTCCAGAGCATAGCTCCTCCAAAGGTTCGAGCCCGCCATCTCGCCGAGGAACAATGGTACCGCGGCCTTCGCCCGTCTGTCGTGACATGAGTCACGAGGCTTCCGGGTCGGCCATTTTGGCAGCTTCGGCGGGTACGGCACTTGCTCTTCAGCCTGCCGTCAGCCCCGCCGGCATTGACAGGTCGGTCCGGGCCCACTCGCACCTCATCGGAGTCGACATGGCTTCCAAAATCATCGGTATTGACCTCGGCACGACCAACTCGGTCGTCGCCGTCATGGAGGGCGGCGATCCCGTCGTCATCCCCAACGCCGAGGGCGGGCGGACTACCCCCTCGGTCGTCGCGTTCACTAAGGACGGCGAGCGCCTGGTCGGCCAGGTGGCCAAGCGCCAGGCGGTGACCAACCCCAAGCAGACCATCTTCTCGATCAAGCGGTTCATGGGGCGCCGCCGGAACGAGATTGTCGAAGAGGCCAAGCGCGTGCCCTACGAGGTCGTCGAGGGCCCGAACGGCCTCGCCGCGGTGAAGATCGGCGGCAAGACCTATACGCCCCCCGAAATCTCGGCCATGATCCTGCAGAAGATGAAGCAGACGGCCGAGGATTACCTCGGGTATTCGGTGGACAAGGCCGTCATCACGGTGCCGGCCTACTTCAATGACGCTCAACGCCAGGCCACCAAGGACGCCGGCAAGATCGCCGGGCTCGACGTGCAGCGGATCATCAACGAGCCCACGGCGGCCGCGCTGGCCTACGGCCTGGACAAGAAGAAGGAAGAAAAGGTGGCGGTGTTCGACCTCGGCGGCGGCACCTACGACATCTCGGTGCTCGAGCTGGCCGAGGGCGTCTTCGAGGTGAAGAGCACCAACGGCGACACCCACCTGGGCGGCGACGACTTCGACCAGCGCCTGATCGACTGGCTGGTCACGGAGTTCAAGAAGGACCAGGGCATCGACCTCTCCAAGGATCCGATGGCGCTCCAGCGCCTGAAGGAGGCCGCGGAGAAGGCCAAGATGGAACTGTCCAGCACCACCCAGACCGACATCAATCTGCCCTTCATCACGGCCGACCAGTCGGGGCCCAAGCACCTCAACATGGCCATCACGCGGGCCAAGTTCGAGCAGCTGGTGGACGATCTCGTTCAGCGCACGCTGCCGCCGATGCAGCAGGCACTCAAGGACGCGGGGCTCGACCCCAAGGCGATCGACGAGGTCATCCTGGTCGGCGGCTCGACCCGGATCCCGAAGATCCAGCAGATCGTCAAGGATTTCTTCGGCAAGGAGCCCAACAAGTCGGTCAACCCGGACGAGGTCGTGGCCATCGGCGCGGCCATCCAGGGCGGCGTGCTCGGCGGCGAGGTCAAGGACGTGCTGCTCCTCGACGTCACCCCGCTCTCGCTCGGCATCGAGACGCTGGGCGGCGTCACCACGGTGCTCATCCCGCGGAACACGACCATCCCGACCAAGAAGTCGGAGACGTTCTCGACTGCCGAAGACAACCAGACCACGGTCGAGATCCACGTGCTCCAGGGCGAGCGGCAGATGGCCCAGGACAACCGGACCATCGGCAAGTTCCAACTCACGGGCATCCCGCCGGCTCCGCGCGGCATGCCGCAGGTCGAGGTCGGTTTCGACATCGACGCCAACGGCATTCTCCACGTGACGGCCAAGGACAAGGCCACGAACAAGGAGCAGAAGATCCGGATCGAGGCCTCGAGCGGCCTGAGCGACTCCGAGGTGGATCGGATGGTCAAGGCGGCCGAGCAGCATTCGCAGGAGGACAAGGAGCGCCGCGACCAGATCGAGCAGCGCAACCAGCTCGACAGCCTGATCTACCGAGTCGAGAAGGACAGCAAGGAGTGGGTGGACCGGTTGCCGGCCGAGGCCAAGACCCGGCTCGACTCGGCCGTGGAGGGCGGCAAGCAGGCGCTCCGCACCGGTGAGGCGGACGGTATCCGCCGGGCCCTCGACGAGCTGAATCAGGCGTACTCGGCCGCCGGCGCTTCGCTGTATCAGAGCGCCCAGGGACAGGCCGAAGGCCAGCCGACCGGCGCGCCCACGGGGGAGCCCGCGGCCGCCGGCCAGCCGGACGATGTGGTCGAGGCGGACTACGAGATCGTCGACGACAAGAAGTGACCTGAGGGCCGCCAGGCCCGAAGGTCACCCTGAGCGCAGCGAAGGGGCATGCCTGAGGGGGCATGCCCCCTTCCCGTCCGCCGCCGCCAGGCCCGAAGGTCACCCTGAGCGCAGCGAAGGGGCATGCCTGAGGGGGCATGCCCCCTTCCCGTCCGCCGCCGCCAGGCCCGAAGGTCACCCGGAGCGCAGCGAAGGGGCCATGCCACAAGGGCTTGGCCCCTTCGTGTCGGCCCACGGCCCGGGGCGCCGGGGGGCCGAAGGAAACAACGCCCGGGACGTGTAGGTATTATTAATCAGATTGCCAGGATACGCTTCCAACGCCTTCCCGAAGGATCGCTCGATGTCCGCACGATCGTTGAACTGGCTCAAGTTCGGTGGCCTGGTCGCCCTGGCGTTCGCGCTCGGGCTGTTGTTCGCCGGGCTGCTCGATCTGCCCAACAGGTCCTCGGCGCAGGAAGAGGGGCGGCAGATGTCGGCCATCGCCCAGGTGCCGGCGCCGTCCATCCCGGCGGCTCGTCCGCTCAGGGATCTGAGCGAGGCGTTCGCGGCGGTCGCCGAGCACGTCAAGCCGAGCGTGGTCTACATCCGGTCCCAGCGGACCGAACACGCCAGCCAGCAGCCCCGCGTGCCCCCCGGCATGGAGCGGTTTTTCTCCCCCAAGTTCCGGCAGCAGCCCGAGATCGAGCAGGGCAGCGGGTCCGGATTCATCATCTCGGCCGACGGCTACATCCTGACCAATAACCACGTGGTCGAAGGTGCCGAACAGGTGACAGTCCGCCTGCTCGACCGGCGGGAGTTCAAGGCCAAGGTCGTGGGCACCGATCCCAACACCGACGTGGCCGTGCTCAAGATCGACGCGAAGAGTCTGCCCCCCGTGGCCCTGGGCAACAGCGATGACGCCCGTGTGGGCGAGTGGGTGCTGGCCATCGGCAACCCGCTGGGCGAGGGGCTCACCTTCACCGTGACCTCGGGCATCGTGAGCGCCAAGGGTCGCGCCCTGAGCGGCCTTCCCGGCCGGGGCCAGGGAAGCATTCAGGACTTCATCCAGACCGACGCGGCGATCAATCCCGGCAATTCGGGCGGCCCTCTGGTGAGCGTGGGCGGGGAGGTCATCGGCATCAACTCGGCCATCGCCAGCGAGACCGGCTTCTACTCCGGGTACGGGTTCGCCATTCCGATCAACCTGGTCCGGACGGTGATGAACCAGCTCATCACCGACGGCAAGGTCCACCGAGCCGCGCTGGGCGTCTCGATCGACAACGTGAACCTGAACGACGCGGCCTACGTGGGCCTGCCCGAGATCCGCGGGGTCGTGGTGAAGGACATCCCGAACGAGGACTCGCCGGCCAAGGCGGCCGGCATCGAGCCCGGGGACATCATCGTGGCGGTGGACGGCAAGCCGGTGGAGTACGTCGGCCAGCTGCAGCAGGTGATCGGATTCCGGCGGCCCGGCGACGTGGTCAAGGTCGAGGTCGCGCGCAAGGGCGGCGTCCGCAAGACGTTCAACGTCAAGCTGCAGCCGCTCAACGACGCCCCCCAGGTCGCGGCGGCGGACGAGGAAAGCGACAGCGACCACGCCAGCGCCCCGGCCGGGGCGGTCATGGGCCGCCTCGGCATCAGCGTGGAACCGGTTTCCCCCGATGCCGCGCAGCAGCTTCAGCTGCCGGGCGAGACGCGCGGTCTCATCGTGACCGACGTGACGCCCGGCGGTCCCGCGTGGGAAGTGCTGTTCGACGATCCCCAGCGCGGCGGCCCCGACGTCATCCTCTCGGTCGAGGGCAAGCCCGTTCGCACCGAAGCCGACCTTCGCCGGGCGATCCAGGGTGAGAAGGCGGGTAGCATCGTCACCTTGGGCATCTACAATCCGCGGGCCCAGGCCCGCCGCGTGGAGCGTATCCGGCTGGGCGACGGCAAGTGAGCCCGCGGGTCCTCACGGACCCACGGCCGGTCTGGGAGGAAACGAGCGGGGCATGACCCAGGGTCATGCCCCGCTTGCCGTCCGATCGAGGTGACTCCCCGGCATGGTCGCTTTATGTTGGGTTGATGGCGTCAGCGCACCGCCCGCCGGCTGCGCGTTTGCAGCCCACGGCCCAGATCCGCGGATTCTCATTTCCGGAGCCCCGCTATGACCACCAGCCAGGAAACCGATTGGATGAACCACCCCGTCCTTCGGGGACTCATCGATCAGGCGGCCGCGCTCACGCTCGAGGAGCGGATCACGTTGGTCAAGGGATTGATCCCGGGCATCGCCGACGCCCTCTCGGAAGAGGAGTACGAGCAGTTCGTCACGTTCATCCGCCTGAAGGGCGAGCGATTTCTCGAGGCCAAGTCGCACCCGGGCGAGGGCCGCGCCGGCCGGAAGATTCCCGGCGAACGTGACCTGGAAGGCCGCTGACCGGTACCTTCACCGCGAGGACCCGATGGATGAGGAGCGGTTCAATCTCTCAGTGCGGGCGCTGCTGAAACACTTCGGCGTGACGGCCCAGCGCGAGATCGAGAAGGCCGTGGACGCGGCCCGCCAGTCGGGCGCCCTGGCCGGGCGGGATGCGCTCCAGGCCCGGGCCACGATGGTGGTCGACGGGCTCCCGACCACCATCGTGGTCGAAGGCCGAATCGAGCTGACCTGACGATGCGCTTACGCGGCGGCGGGCGGGCGATGCGGCGCCACACCGGCTGGCTCATCGTGGCCGGAGTCGGCGGCCTGCTCGGCTGCCGGGGAAGCGAGAAGCCGGCCGCCGCGGCCCAGGCGGAGGCCTCCGGGCGGAACCCGGTCCAGACGGCCTCGCTGGCGAGCAAGGTGGCGCAGTACACCACCGTGCGCCTCAGTGCGGACCTCGGCCGGCTGACCGGGCGGGAGCGCCGGATGATTCCGCTGCTCATCGAGGCCGCCGCCGCCATGGACACGATGTACCAGGCCCAGGTCTACCCCGCGAAGGACTCGCTGCTCGCCACGCTCAGCGACGGGTCGCTCCGACGCTACGTCGAGATCAACTACGGCCCGTGGGACCGGCTCGACGGCGACCGGGCGTTCGTCAACGGCGCCGGCCCCCGCCCCCCGGGGGCCGAATTCTATCCGCACGACCTCACCAAGGAGGAGCTCGAGCGGGCCGCGGCCGGCGCACCGGACTCGGGCCGCGCGCTCCGGAGCCTGTACACCGTCGTCCGGCGCGACTCGGCCGGGACACTGTCGGCCGTGCCGTACCACCTGGCCTTTGCCACGCCGCTAAGGGACGCCGCGACGAGGCTCCGCGAGGCCGCCGGGCTGGCCGACGATCCTGGCCTCCGTCGCTACCTGGAGCTTCGTGCGACCGCGCTCGAGACCGACGACTACCGGGCGAGCGACCTCGCGTGGCTGGACATGAAGTCCAACGCGCTCGATGTGGTGATCGGACCGATCGAGACCTATGCCGACTATCTGTTCGGTTACAAAGCGGCCGCCGAGGCGTACGTGCTGCTCAAGGACCGCGAGTGGAGCAGCCGCCTGGCGCGCTACGCGTCGCTGCTGCCGGCGCTGCAGCGCGGGCTTCCGGTCCCCGCGGCGTACAAGCGCGAGCGGCCCGGCACCGACTCCGACCTCAACGCCTACGACGCCCTGTACTACGCCGGCGACGCGAATGCCGGCTCCAAGACCATTGCCATCAACCTGCCCAACGATGAAGAGGTTCAGCTCCGGAAGGGTACCCGGCGGCTGCAGCTCAAGAACGTGATGCGCGCCAAGTTCGATCGCATTCTCGTCCCCATCGCCGGCGAGCTGATCGCGAGCGACCAGCAGGCGCACGTCAAGTTCGACGCCTTCTTCGACAACGTCATGTTTCACGAGGTCGCGCACGGGCTGGGCATCAAGCAGACGGTCGGCGGCAAGGGCACGGTCCGGACGGCGCTGCGCGAGCAGGCGAGCGCGCTCGAAGAGGGCAAGGCGGACATTCTCGGCCTGTACATGGTGACCAGCCTGCTGGAGCGCCGGGAGCTCACCGGCGCGACGCTCGAGGACCACTACGTGACCTTTCTCGCGAGCATTCTGCGCTCGATCCGATTCGGCGCGACCGAGGCGCACGGACGCGCCAACGCCGCCCAGCTCTCCTACTTCGAGGAGCACGGGGCGTTCGCCCGCGACTCGACCACCGGGCGGTACCGCGTCGATTTCCCCAGAATGCGCGCCGCGGTGGATTCGCTGGGCGGCCTCATCATCCGCATGCAGGGCAATGGCGACTACGACGCCGTCAAGCGGTTCATGGAGGCTCGCACGGTGCTCACCCCCGTTCTCCAGGGCGACCTGGCGCGACTCCAGAGCAAGGGGATTCCGGTGGATGTGGTGTTCGAGCAGGGTCTCGGCGTGCTCGGCCTGGATGCCGGCCGATGACCCGCTGGCGGCCACCCGAGGAGCAGGTCGTGGAGACGCCGAAACCGCGGCGCTGGCCCATCGTCCTGCTGCTGCTTGCCATTCTCGGCGTGGCGACCGCCGGCGTGTGGATCATCCGGCGTAACGTTCGCCCGCCGCCGTTCTCCGCCTCAATGACGCCGGTCACCAATGTGCGCTCGGACGTGGCGGGCACCGGGGACTCGCTCGACGTGATCGCCAGCTGGCGGGTCGATGCGCCCATCGCCGCGGGCCGGCCGGATTCGGTGCGGGTGGAGGTCGGCCTGGGAGACGGCCAGGAGGCCCGGAACCACGTCATCGCGAACGACCGCGAGACCGACACCCTGCGCCTGCCAGCTCCGGGCCCCGGCGAGACCGCCGCGGGCTATTCGTGCGTGGCGGCGGTGTACGGCACGCGGCTCTCGCGCGAGACCTGCACGCCGTGGCAGTTCGTCCGTCCCACGGCCCAACCCCAGACCACGACACCGGTGGTTCCCGATTCGAGCTCGAAGCGGCCCCGGGTCGGCGCCCGTCCGGCTGCGCCCCGCTCCGCGGTATCCCGGATCGTCATTCAACCCTCGGGCCAGCAGGTGGACCCCGATGTCGGCGGCCGGTGCGCGGCGTGGCAACGGCGCTATCCGAGCCGACCGGTCTGGATCAACGTGAATCGCGAGGCGGTCCCGGACTGCATGGGACCCAACGGCAAGCCCACAGTCGCCCAGTTCTGCGCCTTCGCCATCCTCTCCGACGGCCGCCGGGTCAAGACCGAGAACTCCGCCAACAATCCGTACTGCGAACAACTGTTCCAGGCATGGATCAGAGAGCGGATGACCTGAAACCGCTCTGACCAGACCCTCGGTACGGTAGCGTACCTAACCGTATTTCATCTAACACTTTAGATATGGCAGCGGTACATTGGGGCTGTTCCGACCAACAGCCCTGACCGAAACGCACCGCCATCGTGAGTCGAGCCTCTGAGAGTGCCCGTGAGCCGCTACGCACGCCTGTCCCGGAGGAGGCGATGACGTCGGCCGCCGAGGACGAGGTGCCCGCCCTCGCATCGCCCCGGAGCCGGAATCACCTGCTGGCGGCGATGCCACACAGCGAGTTTCTGGCGCTGGAACCCCACCTGACGACGGTCGAGTTGACGGCCAAGCAGCGCCTGGCAGAGGCCAACGAGCCGATTGGGGAGGTCTACTTCCCGCTGGATGCCGTCGTCTCGGTGGCCGCGGTCGGCAGGGACGACGCCACGGTGGAGGTTGGAAGCGTCGGGTGCGAGGGGATGGCGGGTGTTCCCTTGCTCTTCGGCACCGACCGGTCCACCAGTCGGGCCGTCGTGCAGATTTCCGGGACGGCGGAGCGGATGGACGCCCATGCCCTCCTCAGTGCGACCGCCCGCCTCCCCCAGTTCCACCGGCTGCTGCATCTCTACGCCTTGGGATTCTTCACGCAGATCTCGCAGAGCACGGCCTGCAACCGGCTCCATCCCGCCGAGCAGAGGCTCGCGCGCTGGCTGCTCATCTGCCACGATCGCGTCGGACGCCGGGATATCCCAATCACCCACGAGACCATGGCCCAGATGCTCGGCGTCCGCCGGGCGACCGTGACCGAATCGGCCGGCGCGCTTCAGCGGCTGGGGCTGATCCGCTATCGGCGAGGCGTCATGACCATCGTGGACCGGAAGGGGCTGGAGGCGGCCTCCTGCGATTGCTACGGGATCGTGCGCCAGGAGTTCGAACGACTGTTAGGCGTACGGGTCGGATGAGCGACGCGGCGGGCATCACGCTCGTCGTCGACGACGAGGAGATGGTGCGCCACCTGGTGCGGCGAATGCTCGAGCCGGACGTCTGCGGCGTCATTGAGGCGGAGGACGGCGAGACCGCCCTCCGGCTGATTCAGCAGGACCGCCCGACCATCGACGTCGTGCTGACCGACCTGGTGATGCCGGGCATCGACGGATTCGATATGGTGCACGTGCTGGCGGAGCACTGCCCGGATCTGCCGGTGATATGCATGTCCGGTTTCGCCGTGGATGCGCTGTCGGGGGAGTCGCTGGCGGTGCCGTTCGTGGCCAAGCCGTTCACGGTACAAGCGTTGCGCGAGGCGATCGCGCCGCTGCTCGCGCGGAGCCGGGACATGCGGCGCGTGTCCGACGCGGCGCGGCGCAGCGCGCTCGAGCGCTGGACCACCACGGTGGATCTCGTGGCGGCGGCCAACGAGCTCAGGCGCCGGCGGCAGAACGGTTCCCCACGGGGGTAGCGCCGTTAGATTGGATGGCGTGCGAGCGTGGCGGAACTGGCAGACGCGCAGGACTTAGGATCCTGTCCCGCAAGGGGTGCGGGTTCGACTCCCGCCGTTCGCATACAGAAGACGGAGAGGACGGAGAAGACGGACAGACGGAAGGTCAGGCAAGCGACCCCGTTCCATCCTCTCCGTCCTTTCCGTCCTTTCCGTCCTCTCCGCTCTCTCCGCCCTTTCAAAATTGACCCTGGGGACGACGACAGGGTAGATTCCCCCCCATCATGACCGAGATCACCGTCGAGAAAACCGCTGAGGATTCGGCCTCCAGGTCGCTCCGGGTGACCGTGCCCGTCGATCGCGTTCGGCAGGCCGAAGCCAAGGCGCTCAAGTATTACGTGCAGCGCGCGCGCCTCCCCGGCTTCCGCCCCGGCAAGGCCCCGGAAGCCGTCATCCGCAAGCGCTTCGGCGACGCCATCCGGCAGTCGGTGCTCGAGGAAGTGATCCGCGAGAGCTGGCAGACCGCGCAGTCGACCGAGTCGCTCAAGCCGATCACCGATCCGTCGATTCGGAACCTCAAGTTCGAGGACGGTAGCCCGATCGAGTTCGACCTCCTCGTCGAGGTGCGGCCCGAGATCAAGCTCGAGCGCACCGGCGGATTCCGGGTCGAGCGCCGGGTCGCCCCGGTCACCGACGCCGCGGTCGAGGAGCAGCTGGCGCGGGTGCAGGAGCAGAAAGCGGCCTGGATTCCGGTGGAGGGCGCCAAGCCCTCGCCCGGCCAGATGGTGCGGGTCGAGGTGGCCCCGCTGGACGACGCCGGCGCCGGCACGGCGCAGCCGTACGACCTGGTCCTGGGGCAGAACCAGGCCATTCCGGAGCTGGAGGAGCGCATCATGACGCTCCTCCCGGGCGACCAGACGGACGCCGAGGTGCGCTTCCCGGATGACCATCCGGACGAGTCCCGCCGCGGCCAGACCCGCCGCGTGCGGGTCACACTTCACGACGTGAAGCGGCAGGAGCTGCCCGCGCTAGACGACGCCTTCGCGCGGGAGGTGGGTGACTTCGAGAGCCTCGACGGGCTCCGCAGCGCGGTCCGGCAGGACCTGGAGCGGGAGGCCGCCCGCGAGGCCGACACCGAGGTGCGGCAGGCGCTGATCCAGCAGATCGTCGAGGCCAACCACGTGCAGGCGCCGGATTCGCTGGTCCACCGGCTCATGCACGGCTACGCCGAGATGTACCGCGTGCCCCAGGACCAGCTGCCGCAGTTCGAGCAGCAGTTCCACCAGATCGCCGAAGCGCAGGTCCGGCGCGACCTGGTGCTCGACGCCGTGGTGGAGGCCAACGGCCTTCGGGCCACCGAGGGCGAGCTGGACCAGCGGGTGGCGGAGCTCGCCGCGGCGCGGGGCATCCCCGCCGGCCAGCTGTACGCCACCCTGCAGAAGGCGAACCGCCTGCCCGAGCTCGAGCGGGGCATCACCGAGGAGAAGGCGTTCGCGCAGCTCCTCCAGCAGTCCACAATCGACGAGGCGACCTCTTGACGATGGCCACGCTGTATCCTCCCTATATCATCGAGCGCTCCAGCCGCGGCGAGCGGACGTACGACATTTTCTCGCGGCTCCTCATGGACCGGATCGTGTTCCTGGGAGCCCCGATCAACGACGACGTCGCCAACATCATCATCGCCCAGCTGCTGTTCCTCGAAGCCGACAACCCCGACAAGGACATCTACCTCTACATCAACTCGCCGGGCGGCGTGGTGTCGGCGGGGATGGCCATCTACGACACGATGCAGCACCTCAGGGCGCCGGTGAACACCATCTGCATGGGGATGGCCGCGTCGATGGGGTCGTTCCTCCTGGCGGCGGGTACGAAGGGCAAGCGCAGCGCCCTGCCCCACTCGCGCATCATGATCCACCAGCCGTCGGGCGGCGCCCAGGGCACGGCGGCGGACATCGAGATCCAGGCGCGCGAGATCCTCTATCTGCGCAGCAAGATGAACGCGCTGTACAGCCAGCACACCGGCCAGCCCATCGAGACGATCGAGCGAGACATGGACCGCGACCGGTTCATGAGCGCGGAGGAGGCCAAGGCGTACGGGCTGATCGACAGCGTCTTCACGCCTCGGAAGGATCTGGTGCCGCACACGGACGGCAAGAAGGAGACTTGACGCTCAGGGCGCCGGGGACCACCTTTCCGGCACCCCTCACCTCCATCGCGACGTGGCTCCATGTCCAACGACAAGCACCTCCGCTGCTCCTTCTGCGGGAAATCGAAGGACTCCGTCCGGAAGTTCATCTCCGGGCCCTCGGTCTACATCTGCAACGAGTGCATCACGCTCTGCAATGAGATCCTGGCGGAGGACGAGGAACGCGAGGTCGCGGACAGCATCACCCAGGTCCCCACGCCCGCCGAGATCAAGGACGTGCTCGACCAGTACGTGATCGGCCAGGAGCGCGCCAAGCGCACCCTGGCCGTCGCGGTCTACAACCACTACAAGCGGATCAACGCCTCCAACGGGCGCGATGGCGACGTCGAGCTCGACAAGTCCAATATCCTCCTGCTCGGCCCCACCGGCGTCGGCAAGACCCTGCTGGCGCAGACCCTCGCCCGGATCCTGGACGTCCCGTTCACCATCGCCGATGCCACCACCCTCACCGAGGCGGGCTACGTCGGCGAGGACGTGGAGAACATCCTCGTCCGGCTGCTCCAGGCCGGCGAATTCAACGTGGCCGAGTGCGAGCGGGGCATCGTCTACATCGACGAGATCGACAAGATCGCCCGCAAGTCGGAGAATCCGAGCATCACGCGCGACGTCTCCGGCGAAGGCGTGCAGCAGGCGCTGCTCAAGATCCTCGAGGGAACCATCGCCTCGGTCCCGCCCCAGGGCGGGCGCAAGCACCCGCAGCAGGAATACATCCAGATCAACACCAAGGACATCCTGTTCATCTGCGGCGGCGCGTTCGACGGGTTGGAGAAGATCATCGAGGCCCGCACCGGTCGCCAGCAGATCGGCTTCAGCGGCGCGGCGCGGGCCGCCACCGCGGCGCTGGACGGCAAGAACCCCTACGCCGAGGTCGAGCCCGACGACCTGCTCCGCTTCGGCCTCATCCCCGAGCTGGTGGGCCGCCTCCCGGTGGTGGTCTCGCTCGAGGCGCTCGACGAGGAAGCGCTCATGCGGATCCTGGTCGAGCCCAAGAACGCGCTCACCAAGCAGTACAAGAAGCTGTTCGAGCTCGAGGACGTCGGCCTCACATTCGATCCCGACTCGCTTCGGGCGGTGGCCGAGAAGGCGCTCAAGCGCGGCACCGGCGCCCGCGGGCTCCGGTCCATTCTCGAGACCATGATGACCGACATCATGTACGACCTGCCCACCCGGGACGACGTGCGCGAGATCGTGATCACCAAGGAGGCGATCACCGAGGGCACGTCGCCCCTGATCGTGACCGAGCGCGCCCGCACCAAGCGGGAGGCGTGAGCGGCGGGCCCGCCCCGCTCGCCGACCTTCCGATCGAGTTCGTCGGGTCGTTTCCGGACCCGCTGGCCCCCCTCGTGCCGAGCCTGCCCGAGCTGGCGCTGATCGGCCGGTCCAACGTCGGCAAGTCGAGCCTGCTGAACGCATTGGTCGGGCGCCCGGGCCTGGCACGGGTCAGCGGCACCCCGGGCAAGACCACGCTCCTCAACGCCTTCCGGCTCCCCGGATTCTACCTGGTCGACCTCCCCGGCTACGGCTTTGCCCGGGCCGGAAAGGCGGCCCGCGCGGGATACCGCCGACTGGTCGATCGCTACCTGCTCGAGCGTCCGACCCTGGCCGCCGTGGTCTGGCTGCTCGATGTCCGGCACGAGCCGTCGAGCGACGACCGGGACATGCAGGACCTCCTGGCCCGGAGCGGGCGTCCGGTGCTCGTGGCCCTGACCAAGGCGGACAAGCTCACCCGCTCCGCCCAGGCGACCCGGACCCGCGCAATGGCCGTGGCCCTGGGCTTGCACGAGGAGCAGATGCAGCTCACCAGCAGCTCGTCCAGGCTCGGCATCCCCGAGCTCGCCGCCAGCATCATCGCCGCCGTCGGAGGCGCCCCATGAAGGTTCTGCGCAAGCCGTTTTCCCTGGTGCTCCTGTCGGCCCTCGCCCTGGCGGCGCGCCCGGCCGCCGCGCAGGCGGGCCCGGGGACGCTCCCCCCGGAGGGTACGGCTCGCTCACCCAGGACGACGTCGCGCTCCGGATCCGGACCCCGGACATCGAGGTCCGGTTCATCCCGCTCGATCCCCGGGTCACCCGCCTCCTGGCGCGCGACTCGTGGGAATCGCTGCGCACGCTGGTGCAATCCCGGCGCTCGAGCATCGACTCGGTGGCGAACATGTCCGGCATCTCCCGGCCGGGGCTGGCGCTGGTGACCTTCTTCGCCCAGCGGGCCGACGCCCGGTTCGACCCCCAGACGCTGACGCTACTGGTCCGGAGCCGCGAGTTCCGCCCGCTCGGCATCGTGCCCTTCAGCGGCCGGTTCACGTCGCAGCAGCTCAACGTGCGCGAGCAGGTGAGCGCGATCTACCTGTTCGAGGAGGACCTGCCGGTGAACGACTCGTTCGTTGTCCTCTACGGGGGACGGAGCTCGGACGACTGGCAGGGCAAGCAGCGAGTGCTGGACCGGGAGCGGTCGCGGGTCGCGCTCCGGGAACGGTCGGACGTCCGCGACAGCACGCCCGCCGACTCGGCCCGCTGACCGGCGGTCACACCACGTAGGAGCGGAGCACCCCCGGAAACCCCCGTGGCGAGACCAGCGTGGCGGTCGAGAGCGCATCCGCCTGGATCCCGGTGCGGGCCACGATCGTGACCTGCCGGCACCGGGACGCGGGCCAGCCGCTGGCGGGGTCCATCACGTGACCGCGCACCGCCCGCCCATACCGCACCACCGACACCAGGTTCGAGGACGTCGCCAGCGCCGCATCCCGAAGCGGGGCGACGGCGATGACGGCGCCCGGGCGGTCTGGATCGGCCACGCCGACGTCCCAGCCGCGCTCGCCGGGCGGGGCGCCGATGGCGATGCAGTCGCCGCTCACATCGAGCAGCGCCCGCGCGATGCCGCGGGCCCGCAGCACCTCCACCGCCCGATCGAGCCCATATCCCACGCCGATGCCGCCGAGATCGAGCTGCGTGGCCGTGCTCGCGAGCGCGAGTCGCCGACCGTCGATCTCCACCCGGGCGGCCCGCACAGCCGCGCGCGCCGCCGCGAGCTCGGCAGCGGTGGGCTCGGTGGTGCGCGGACGGTGAAAGCCCCACGCCCGCATCAGCGGCTCGACCGCGGGGTCGAACGCTCCGCCGGTCAGGCGGCGGAAACGCTCGGCTGCCCCGACCGCGGCGACCAAGTCGGGGCCGACGGCGATCGGGCCCCGGCCGGCGCGGCGGTTGAGCGCCGTGAGGTCGCTGGCGTCGTCGAACCAGGAGATCGCGCCCTCGACCCGACGGAGCGCCGCGAGGGCGGCCTGCGCCGCGTCGTACCCCGCGGCCTCCGACACCGCGTAGAGCTGCAGGTGGACCGCCTGGCCCATCGCCCAGGACCACCGCTCGACGAAGACCTCGCCGGACCTCCGCGAGGCCGCGGCGGCGGTCCAGCGCGGCGTCGCGGCGCCGGCGAGCCCGGCGCCGAGGGCGCCGATGAAATCCCGCCGCTTCACGGCGCCTTCCGGAGCACGGCCAGCTCACGCAGCACGAAGAACGCCTGGGCGTAGAAGGTGACCGCCATGAGCCCGCTCGAGAGCCCGAGCAGCCAGCTGAACCGCCCGTCGACATAGCGCATGAGCCAGATCGCGGAAAAGGACACCAGCAGCGCCACGAAGGGCTCGACGACCAGGACCCGACGCCAGCGCTCGGCCGGGCGCTCGCAGAGCGTGAGGAAGAGCCCGCTGAACGCGAAGATCACGGCCATGCTCAGCAGGTGCGTATGGGTGATGTTGAGCATCTCGGGGTAGGACTTGGGGAACTTCATCGCGGCCTCGCTCACGACGGTCGAGTCGGTGCCGCGATATTGCGCCGCGATGCCCGGGGGCGTGAGGCCGGTGGTGTGACGCACGAAGAGCAGCGAGGTGGTGTAGCCGACCGCCTGCACGATCGTGAGCCAGGTCCCGAGCGCCCGGAGCGTCCCGGGGGCGTTGCGCCACGACAGCGCCGGCGGCGCTGTCACTTGAGCTTCCCGGCCGCGCGCCAGCCCGCGAGCTGCCGCAGCGCCAGCCGGACGCTCCGGGTGACGGCGTTGGAGCTGATGGTCGCCCCGGAGATGTTGCGGATGTCCTTGTCGATCTCGATCGGGTCGGCGGCGGTCTTGCCGCGGAACTGCTTGCGCCAGGAGTCGTACGCCACCTCGCCGCCCTGCGATTCACGGTAGACGAGGATGTCGACGTCGCGCGCCGCACCGCTGGAGTCCACCGCCACGAGGTAGGTGATCGGTTCCTCCTTGCCCTTCACGTTCTTCACCTCGGCGAAGCCGAGGAGCGCCCCGTCCCGCGAGACGCGATACACCGTCTGGCTGTCCACGACGACGCTATCCAGCCGCGCACCCGGGCCATAGACCCGGTCAACCGACTTGGCCACCTTGGCGAGCGGCACTCCCTGGGCGGCGAGCGGCGCTCCAACCAGGGCGAGCACGATCGAGGCGACGGCCGCCCGGGCCGGGGACTCTGCGCTGAAGCGCGACATCTCAGAACTGATACCCGATGCCGAGATTGAGGAGCTCGCCTTCGCCCGACCCGGCCTTGTTGCGCCGGAGCTGGTAGTCGCCCTTGAACGCCACGTTGTAGACCGGCTTGTAGGTCACGCCCACGGTGGTGATCCGGCGGGCGAGAGCGTCGTCGCGGACCAGGCCCTCCGGCACGCCCGCCTGGGTGTTGTAGCGCTCGTGCCGGACGAAAGCATCGAGCCGCTGGTGCGAGGCCGGAGCCATCGCGGCCAGCACGTTGTACGCACCCTCGAGATAGCCGCCGGCGATCCGGCTGCCGACCTGCCCGCCGAATGCCGCGTTGATCGCCTCGACATCCGAGACGTGGATATTGACGACCTCGCCCCGGAAACTGAAGGGTCCGGTGTCGTAGCGCGCGTCGGCCGAGACCAGCGCGACCGCGTTGTCGAAGCTCCCGGTGCCGAGGCCGGGCTCCTGGTTCGCGCTGCCGCCGTACCAGAACGAGCCGCCGAGCTTGAGGCCCGGACGGGCGTACTCCAGCCGCCCGGTGAGCGATGGATTCGCGAAGCTGGCGAGCTGCCCCTCCTGCCGGCCGTCGCGGATCCCTTCCTCGGCGGTGAAGCCGCTGGCCTTGAGCCCGTTGAGGAGGTAGACGCGATAGCTCAAGCCGGCGGATCCCGGGATCCGGCCGACGACGCCCAGGCCGATGTCCCGCCAGGTCGTCGGAATCACGTCGTTGTCGAGGGCCGGCCGCTCGACGCCGTTGAAGGTGGTGGGCTCGTGAGTCTCGTTGATCAGTCCGATCGGGGCCAGGACCAGGCCCGCCCGGAGCGTGACGGCCGGGGAGAGCATGTAGTCGAGATAGACCTGCTCGACCGACACCTCGCCCGCCGCATCGTCTCCGGCTTCGACCTTGGTGTCCTCCACCTCGAGCTCCGAGCGGACCGAGATCCGGTCGTTGAACTGGTGCGCCAGGAACGCGACGAACCGGGCGACGTTGACGATGCCCGGCGAGTCCGGGCCGCTCGCGTTCTGGTAGTGGACCTCACCGTAGCCGCCGAGGGTGGTGTGCTCCTCCTGCTGGTCCTGCTGGGCCGCCAGGCGCGTGGCGCGCCACGGCGTGAGGGGCAGTGCGGCGAGGGCGACCAGGGCGAGGGCGGAGGCGAGGGGGCGCATGGGTCCTTTCGGGGGAAAGATTAGTTGAAATCGATTATCATCCAGAAGGCCTACTACTTTATTCCCCATTAGCCCTGGTGTCAACTGCACGCCCCACTCATCATTACGACACGCACTTCCGCCACACCAGCAGACGACGCTCCCCCGCGAGGCTCCCCGATGGCCTATCTTCCCCTCCGGACGGTCGCCCTCCCCGAGGCCTCCGAACGACTCCTCGATGCCTGGCTCGAGCAGGTCGGAGATCGCCTCCGCGCGCCGGACGCCGACTGGAACCGGATCACGCGGGACGTCCTGTTCGAGCTCTGGTATCCCGGGCTCTCGGACTACGAAGCGCTGGTCGCCGATCCCGCCACGCCCGCCACCACCCGGGCCTCGCTCCTCAGCCTCGATCCGCGGAACGTCACCCTGGAGCCCGAGTACTACTCCGACGTCGACCCTGAGCGCTACGCCAAGGTCAAGCCGCTGCACTGGCTGTGGCAGAGCTTCGACCGCTCCCCCCTCGGCGGCGGCAATGTGCACCTCGGGGTTCGCTTCCGCCGGATGCTCGCGCCCCATCTCCTGGCGCGCGTGGGCCGGAACTTTAAGTGCTTCCAGTTCGTGGAGCTGTCCTACGGCTACAACCTCGAGGTCGGCGATGACTGCGTCGTCCACCGGCACGTGCTGCTGGACGATCGCGGCGGCATCACGCTGGGCGACCGCGTCAGCATCTCGGACTACGCCAACATCTACAGCCACACGCACAGCATCGTGGATCAGAAAGACGTCACCAACGCGCGAACGGTGCTCGAGGATGACGTCCGGATCACCTACCACGCGACCGTGCTCGCGGGCGTCCGGGTCGGTCGGAACGCGATGGTTGGGGCAGTGGCCGTGGCCACCAAGAACGTGCGGCAGTATCACGTGAACGTCGGCATCCCTGCCAAGTCCATCCGCATCAAGCCCAACGCCCCCCCCGACGCCTACGTGTCGGAGCGCGTGGGGCACCACCATTCGGAGTTCTGACCCTGCCCCGGACGCGCGATCGCTGGTACACCTCCCCGTCGGCCCTGGTGGCCTGGGCGCTGCTCGCGAGCGCCCTCATGGCCTCGCTCCTGGGCGGCCTGTCCGGACTGGTCACGGCGGGACTCGGGATCGCTGCCGGACTGATCCTGATGCTCGCCGTGTGGCGCAAGGAGTGGGAGGTCCCGCTGCATGCGTTCGCGGCGACGCTCCTCGGCGCCGTGGCGTGGCTGGCGAACGACCGGGTGTGGTGGCTGGCGGCGATCGCCGTGGTGAATATCGCGGGCAGCTTCTGGGTGGCGATCGCGCGCGGGCGCCGGCGGCTGCGGGAGTCCGAGACCAAGTGCGAGCAGCTCGCCAGCCAGCTCGATCGGCGGATCAGCGAGCTGTTCTCGCTCCAGGAGCTGAGCTACGTCCTCTCGGAATCGATCCAGCTCGACCGCATCGTCGAGCAGGTCGCGAAGTACGCGGCCCGCTTCCTCCAGGCCGACGGCGCCGTCGTCGTGCTGACCGAGGACGAGGCCGGCCGCCGGCTCCGGGTCGCCGGCGCCACCGGCACGCTCGAGGCCCTGATCGACCAGGTCACCGACGACCCCGAGAGCACCCTGGTCCGGTTTGCCATGCAGCGCGAGCGGATCGAGGTGGCCCAGGGCGTGGGGACGCCGTCGGTGAACCTGCTCGGGGAGTTGACCGTCCGTTCCGCGGCGGTGGCGCCGCTCCGGTCCCAGGGGGTCACGATGGGCGCCCTCGCCGTCGCCGACCGGCAGGGGGGCCCGTTCACCACCGAGGACCTGTGGCTGCTGTCGACCGTGGCGACCAACGCCTCGGTCGTGCTGGCCAACAGCCGCCTGTACGAGATGGTGCGCCGCAGCAAGGACGAGTGGGAGACCACCTTCAACGCCCTGGCCGAGGGCATCGCGGTGGTGGGCCCGGGTGACCAGGTGCTCCGCGCGAACCGGGCGCTCGCGAAGCTCGCCGAGATGCCCGCGGCCGACCTCGTCGGCCGGCGGTTCGGCGAGGTCCTGGTCGGCACCGACGAGGCGGTGTCGACGCTGATCGAGGCCGCCCACCGGGGCGATCGCACGGTCTCCGTCGTCTCGCGGCTGGAGCGCTCGGAGCGCGTCCTCCGGCTCACCGCGGCGCCGCTCGCCGGCCGCGCCGGACCCGGGCCGGTGGTGATGCTCGTCGAGGACGTGACCGATCAGCGGCGGATGGAGGCGCAGCTCATCCAGAACGACAAGATGGCGTCCATCGGCCAGCTGGTCTCGGGTGTCGCGCATGAGCTCAACAATCCGTTGACGTCCATCGCCGGCCTGACCGAGCTCCTGCTGGAGAGCGGCCAACATCCCGCCGTGCCGCGCGAGCACCTGCGCGTCATTCACGATCAGGCGGAGCGCGCCGGACGGATCGTCCGCAACCTGCTGACCTTCGCGCGGAAGGGCGTCCCGGAAAAGACGCCGGTGGACCTCAACGACGTGGCGGCGCGCACCACGCTGCTCATCGTCTATGAGCTGCAGCTGCACGGCATCGAGCTGGAGCAGACGCTGAGCCCCGAGCCTGTCGTAGTGCTGGGCGACCGCTACGAGCTTCAGCAGGTGCTCCTCAACCTCATCACCAACGCCGTGCAGGCGGTGAGCACCCTCCCCACCGACCGCGCGCGGACCATCGCGGTGGCCACGTCGCGGCTGGAAGGCCAGGCCGTGCTCCGCGTGCGCGACTCCGGTCCGGGCGTGCCTCCCCAGCACGCGTCGCAGCTGTTCACGCCGTTCTTCACCACCAAGGCCCCCGGCCAGGGAACCGGGCTTGGCCTCTCGCTGAGTTATGGCCTGGTGAAGTCGCACGGCGGCGAGCTGCGCTACGAGCCGCCCGCCGAAGGCGGCGCCGAGTTCCGCGTCGTGCTCCCGCTGCACGATGTTCCCGCCGAGACGGCGACCGAGCCGCCGGGCGGACCGGCGCCGCGCGAGGAAGCGCGCCGTGTGCTCGTGGTGGATGCCGATCCCGGCGTCCATCGCCTCATCAACGCCCTGCTGGCGCCCGAGGCGGTCGAGGTGGAGTCGGTTCGGACGGGGGAGCACGGCCTGCGCCTGGCGGGGAACCGGGCCTACGACCTCATCATCGCCGACGCCCGCATGACCGCCGGGGCGACGGCCTTGTTCGTGGACGCCCTGCTGTCCGCCCAGCCGTCGGCGGTGGAGCGCCTGGTCCTGACCTACGCCGCCGAGGCGGAGCCGCCCGATCTCGTGTCCGACCGTCCGGTGCTGTGCGCCCGGAAGCCGTTCAACCTGCGCGACCTCCACACGCTCGCGTCGCAGGTGCTCGCTAGTAGCCCGCCGCGCTCGCCGGCTTCCAGGGCAGGACGCTGACCCGGCCGCGCACCCGCGCGGCGGCGCGCGCCGCGTCGGCCGTGGCCCAGTAGTTCCCGCCCGCGGCGAGATCGGGGGCGTCGATGAACCAGCCCTTGGCTCGCAGAAAGACGTTCCCGCTCACCTCGGTGCCGTGGCCGGTGCCGTCCACCACCAGCCCGTCAACCACGCCGTCGAAGATGTTGCCCCGCACGCGGCTGTCGATCACGCCGCGCAGGACCACGCCCTGGTCCACCCCGCCGAGCATGTTGTCGTCGATCCGGAACCCCCGGCTCGCCGGGCCGCCGGAATCCGGCGTCGTGATCACGATGCCGGCCGGCCCGCCCAGCAGCACGTTTCCTTCGAACCCGGTGTCGCCGCCGTGTCGGACCGCGATGGCGGCCCGGCGGGCGCCGATGATCGTGTTGCCCCGGATGACGCCGCCGAAGAGCCGGTCGAGCTCGAATCCGGTCATCGCGCTGTCGGCCCGGTTCTCGAGGAACGTCACGGTGGCGGTGGCGCGGGCGGCATACCCGGCCACGCCCGCCGACGACGCGTCATTGCGGTAGATCAGATCGCCGACCGACGGCCGGCTGAGCGGCCGGGCGCCGGTGATGAGCACCCCTGTGCTGGAGCCGATGAGATCGTTGTCGGCGATGGTGTTGGAGTCGCTCCCCTCGCGGACCAGGACGGCCGCGGCGCCGCAGTCGGCTCCCGGGCATCTCGTCGTCCGGCCGGCCTGGTTGCGGACGATCAGGTTGTGGCTGGACCGGAACAGGTGCACCGCCCAGCCGCTGTTGCCGGTGAGATCGTTGTCGGCCACGTACGACCCGGTCGCCTCGACCAGTCCGATGCCGTTCTGGGCGTCGTGCGCGCTGGTCCCGGTGATGCTCACGCCCACCGTGCCCTGCACGAGAATGCCGGCGCCGTACTGGTTGAAGACCTCCGGGCGGGCGGGATCGAGCCGATCGGCCGTGTCCGGGCGCTCGGGCCGCGAGCGCAGCGCCTGCCGCCGGCTGCCGGAGACGTCCAGGCCGCTCAGCCGGTGATTGCGACCCCCTTCGAGCCGCACGCCGTAGCGGTATCCGCGCACGATCCCGCCGAGGACCGTCACACCGTCCACGCCACGGCTGGCGATCCCGATGCCGACGTAGCGCTCGGGCACGGAGTCGCCGCTCTCGAGCGTGACGCCCGCGAGGTCGATCCGGGTGCCCGAGGCGGCGGCGATGAGCACCCCGCGCTCGGACGGGTCGGCAATCCGGTAGCGCCCGGGGCAGACCCGGACGTCGCCCTGCACCTGGGTGCCGGGCCGCGTCAGCCGAACGCACGGCGCCGAGGCACCCACTTCCGCGCGCGGGGCCGCGAACAGGGCGGCCGACGCGGCGAGCCCCAGGGCGACGGCTCGGCCGGTCATGGCCGGACCGGGTACCCCCGCTCCCGGAGGTAGGCACGCGCCTCCGGAAGCGAAGACCCTTGAAAATGAAAAATGGTGGCCGCCAGCACGCCGTGGGCACCGGCCTCGAAGGCCTCGGCCAGGTGCTCCAGCCGGCCGGCGCCGCCCGAAGCGATCACCGGAATCGAGACCGCGGCCGCGGCGCCCGACAGCACGGGCAGGTCGTACCCCTCACCGGTGCCGTCCCGGTCCATGGACGTCAGCAGGATCTCGCCGGCGCCGAGCGCCTCGAGCCGCCCGATCCAGTCGATCGCTTCGAGCGGGGTCTCCTCCCGCCCTCCATTCACCATCACCGCCAGCCTCGCTCCGATCCGCTTGACGTCGACCGCCGCCACGATGCATTGGGTGCCGAAACTGTCGGCCAGACGCGACACCAGCGAAGGGTCGCGCACGGCGGCCGTGTTGACCGTGACCTTGTCCGCGCCTGCCCGGAGCGCCGCGCCGGCGTCGGCCACGGTGCGGATGCCGCCGCCCACCGTGAACGGGATGAAGATCGATTCCGCGACCCGTCCCACCATGCCGAGCATGGTCTGCCGGGACTCGTGGCTGGCGGCGATGTCGAGGAACACCAGCTCGTCCGCCCCTTCGGCGTCGTAGCGAGCGGCCTGCTCGACCGGATCGCCGGCATCGCGCAGCGAGGCGAAGTGCACACCCTTGACGACCCGTCCCTCCGCCACGTCGAGACACGGAATGATCCGTCGCGCTAGCATACCCGGAGCACGTCCTCCACCGGACCGGCGCCGCCCGGGCCGAGCAGCGCGACCACGTCGTCGAGGGCCCGGCCCTCCCGCGGCCAGGCGAACCGCCGCCGCGCCTCCACCGGCCGGAGCCATTCGAAGCGGTCGTGCTCCGGGCCGGTATGCACGGCGCCGTCGGCCGGGACGAACGCGGCGAACACCGGCACCAGGGCCACCTCGTCGATCCGGTGCTGATAGAACGACTCGACCCGGCTCAGGTTGTACAGGCGCTCGGGCGCGAGGCCGGTTTCCTCCGCGAGCTCCCGCCGGGCCGCGTCGGCCGGCGTCTCGCCCGGTTCGATGTGCCCGTGCACGGTCTCCCACGAGCCCGGGCACCGGCCGCCGGCGGCTCGGCGCAGCACGAGACACTCGAGCGCGCTGGCGGCCCCCCGCAGCACGTAGAGATCGACCAGCGACACGCGCACGGAGGTCACGGGCGCCACCGGGCGAAGGCGTCGAGCAGCTCGATCCCGATCCGCTGCGACTTCTCCGGATGGAACTGGGCGCCGAGCACGTTGCCCGTGCCGACGATCGTCGGGAACGGGCGCTCGTACGTGCCGGTGGCCAGCACGGCGTCGTCGGGCACCGCCGCCGGGTGGTAGCTGTGCACGTGGTAGAAGAACTGAGGCGCGCCGTGGAACACCGCGCTGACGACCGGGTGCCGGGCACCGGCCGCGGTGGGCTCCACCTGGGCCCATCCCACGTGCGGGACCGGGAGCGAGGTCTCGAACCGGCGGACCTCGCCGGGCAGGAGTCCCAGCCCGTGCGCCTCGGGTGCTTCGGCGCTGGTCCTGAAAAAGAGTTGCAGCCCGAGGCAGATCCCCAGGACCGCCTGGCCTCGTCCCGCGGCCTCGCGCACGGCGGCCCCGAGCCCCGTGGCCGCCAGGTTCCGTGACGCCTGGCCGAAGTGCCCGACGCCCGGCATGAGCACGTGATCGGCGCGCCGGACCTCGTCCGGATCGGTCGTGAGCGTGGCGGCGTGGCCGGCGGCGGCCAGCGCGCGCACCACGCTCTTCAGGTTGTTCACCCCGTAGTCCACCACGACGATCACAGGGCGCCTTTGGTCGAGGGCACGCCGGCGACCCGGGGGTCGAGCCGCGTGGCGTCGTCGAGGGCCCGCGCGAACGCCTTGAACGCCGCCTCGACGATGTGGTGCGGATTGTCCCCGCGGATCAGATCCAGGTGGACCGTCAGTCCCGCGTTGAGCACCAGCGCGCGGAAGAACTCCGGCGTGAGGAACACGTCGTAGTCGCCGAGCATCTGCCACTTGGGAATATCGATGGCGTACGCCAGATACGGCCGGCCCGAGACGTCCACCACCGCGCGGACGAGCGCCTCGTCCAGCGGAACGAACGCCGCGCCATAGCGCCGGATGCCGGCCCGCTGGCCCAGGGCCTGCTCGATCGCCTGGCCAAGGGCGATGCCGGTGTCCTCGACCGTGTGGTGGCCATCGACGTGGAGGTCGCCCTGGGCTTCGATGGTGAGGTCCAGCAGCGCGTGCCGCGCGAGCGCGTCGAGCATGTGGTCGAAGAACCCGATGCCGGTCCCTACCGTGGCCGTCCCGCGGCCGTCCAGGTCCACCCGGACGGTGAGGTCGGTCTCCTTGGTCGTGCGGCGGATCTCGCCGATGCGGCTCACGGTGTCCTCTGCATGGTTGCACGCACTCTGTCATCCCGAGCGAAGCGAGGGACCTTCTCACCCGGATCGGAACTCGGTAGCGGCTGGCCGGGACCGGTCGGCAAGGTCCCTCGCTTCGCTCGGGATGACGGCGCGCTCGGAACACGCCCCTCAGCCGTCCAGAATCTCCCCCATCGCATCCGCCACTGCCTCCACGTCCTCGCTCGTGCCGATCGAGATCCGGAGGCACTGCGCCAGCTCGCTGGTGCCGGAGACGTCGCGGACCAGGATTCCGTACTGGTCGAGCAGCCGGCGAAACACGTCGCGCGCCGGCAGCCGCACGCATCGGATGAGAATGAAGTTGGCCGTGCTCGGAAACACGGTGATCCCGGACAGCGCGGACAGCCGCGCCGCCAGCCGCGCGCGGTGCGCCACGATCTGCCGGGCACGTTCCTCGAGCACGGGAGCGTGCCGGAGCGCCGCCGCCGCCGCCGCGAGCGTGACCACGTTCACGTTGTACGGCAGCTTACCCTTGGCGATCTCCCGCGCCACCGCCGGGTGCGCGAGGGCCAGTCCAAACCGGAGGCCCGCCATGCCCAGCGCCTTGGAAAAGGTCCGGAGCACGACCAGACGCGAGCTCGAGCCCAGCAGCGGCACCGCCGTGGGGCCGCCGAATTCCTGGTACGCCTCGTCGCAGACGACGAGCGCGCCGGTCTCCTCGAGGATCCGTTCGATTGCGCCCTCGGGCAGCGCCGAGCCGGTGGGGTTGTTGGGGGAGTTGAGCACCACCACGCGCGCCCGATCGCGCACCGCCGCCTCGATGAGGGCCTCGACGTCGTACGCGAAGTCGGCGGTCAGCGGCACCGGGCGGTAGTGTCCCCCGAGCACGCCGGTCAGCAGCCGGTAGAGCGAGAACGTCGGCGCCGGGGCGACCACGGCATCCCCGCCCTCGAGCGCCACGCTCAGCGTGGCCTGGATGAGCTCGTTGGAGCCGTTCCCGATGAGCACCCCGTCGGGCACCCAGCCGTAGTGCGCCGCCAGGGCGGAGAGCAGCTCGGGCGGGGCGAACTCCGGGTAGCGCTGCCACGGTGCCACGGCCGCCGCCGCCAGCACCTCGTGCTTGAGCTCGGGCGGGACGTCCCAGGGACTCTCGTTCTGGTTCAGCTTCCGCCGCGCGGCCGGGGCGCTCAGCGTATACGCGCTCTGCGCCCGGACGGCGGGCTTGATGAGCGCGAGCCCCTCGGCGCCGCCCGGCGACACGCCGGCCGGGCCGGAGGGAACGTCTGCGAGCGGTCTGGCGGCGGGTGCCCGCGGATCGGGCGGAGAGCTGGGCGGCCGGCTCAAGCGCGGTGCCGGCCGAGGACGGCCTCGAGCCGGGCGGAGAGGGCGCGCGCGCGGAACGGCTTCGTGATGAAGTCGTCGGCGCCCAGCTCGAAGACGCGCACCTCGTTGTCCTCGTCGCCCTTGGCGGTCAGCACCATCACCGGGATGCCACGCGTGGCGGGGCGGGAACGGAGCTGTTGCAGCACGCTGTAGCCGTCGAGGCCGGGCAGGTTGAGGTCGAGCACGATGATGTCGGGCGCGTGCCGGTCCACCTCGTCCAGCGCCTGCACCCCGTCGCGGGCCTCGGCCACGATGTACCCGTCCCGCTCGAGCAGATCCTTCATGACCCGCCGCAATTGCTCCTCATCTTCGACCAGCAGCACCTTGGCGCCCCGGCCTCGTCCTTCCATCCCGGTCTCGGGGGCGGTGGGCTCGTCCACCAGCTCCATGTCCATCACGAAATCGAGCGACGGAGCAGGTGGCGGCGCCGGCACTCCGGCCGCCGCCGGGGCAGGCGCCGGCGGCGCGCTCGTACCGCCCCGCGCCGGCCGCCGGCCGCGCTGGGGCGGCTCCGGAGCGAGCGGGCGCCCCGCGTCGACCGGCACATCGGTGACCCGCAGCAGCTCGTCGAGAGTGGACTCCCCCGCCAGCACGTGGCGGAGCCCGCTATCCCAGAGCGACCGCATGCCGATCGAGCGCCCCGCTTCCGCGATCTGTTCGGCCGTGCCGCCCTGGCCGATCCGGCGCTCGATCTCGCCGTTGACCGCCAGCACTTCCATGATGCTGAACCGGCCCCGGTAGCCGGTCTGCGCGCAGTCGGCGCAACCCACCGCCTGAAACAGGGATGTGCCGGCCGGGACGTATCGCGCGACCCGCTCGGGTGGCGGCTCGGTGCTGGGCTTCCGGCACTTGAGACAGAGCCGGCGCATGAGCCGCTGGGCGACGACGCCGCGCAGGGCGCTGGCGATTTTATACGGCTCCATCCCCATGTCCACGAGCCGAGTGATGGCGTTGGGGGCGTCGTTGGTGTGGAGGGTGGAGAGCACCAGATGGCCGGTGAGCGAGGCCTGGAGGGCGATCTGCGCGGTCTCCTGGTCGCGGATTTCGCCGATGAGCACCACGTCGGGGTCCTGGCGCAGGATGGAGCGCAGCGCGGAGGCGAACGTCAGCCCGGCCTTCTCGTGCACCTGGACCTGCACGATGTTCTCGCCCAGGCGGTATTCGACCGGGTCCTCGACCGTGACGATGTTGACGCCCTCACTCTGGATCAGGCGGATGGCGGAGTAGAGCGTCGTGGTCTTGCCGGAGCCGGTCGGCCCGGTCACGAGCAGGATGCCCTCCTTGGCCGAGAGCAGGGCCCGCACCGCCGCCTGCTCGTCCGGGTGCATCCCCAGGGCCTCGAGGCTGAGGACCGTGGCCCTCTGGCTCAGGATCCGGATCACGACCTTCTCGCCCAGTGACGCGGGAAGCGTGGACACCCGCAGGTCCACCGCCTCGCCGTTGACCGAGACCCGGGCCCGGCCGTCCTGGGGTCGGAGCCGGTCGGCGATGTCGAGGCCCGACATGATCTTGATACGGGAGATGAGGGGCAGACCGGCGTTGCGCGGTATCTTCATGACCTGCCGCAGGACGCCGTCGATCCGGTAGCGCACCGCCACCCCGCCCTCGATCGGCTCCACGTGGATGTCGCTCGCCCGGCTGGTCACGCCGTCGGCGAGCATGACGTCCACCAGCCGGATGATCGGGCGCTGGCTCGCCTCCTCGGCGCTGGCGGCGGCTTCTTCCTCCTCGCGGAGCTCCTTGACCTCGAAGCCGTCGCCGATGCCTTCGAGCAGCCGGTTGACGACGTCCTCGTTCCGGTACATGTCGTCGATCCGCTGCCGGATGATGGCCGGCGGCCCGAGCAGCATCCGCACTTCCCGCCCGGTGGCGAAGGCCAGCATCTTCTCGGCGTCGATGTCGAACGGATTGGCGGTGGCGATCTCGAGGTACGAGTCGGTCTGGCCCACCGGCACGACGTTGAACCGCCGGGCCACCTGCTCGGGCACGGTCTGCTGGAGCTTGCCGTCGAGGCGGCTCAGGTCGGCGATCGGGAACCGGAAGCGGGCGGCGATGGCCTTCAGGATCTGGTCGTCGTCGATGAGCTTGCGGTGGACCAGGATTTCCCAGAGCGACGCAGGCGCGGAGGCCTGCTCCTGCCGGATAGCCGCGACGGTGCCATCGGGCAGCAGAGGCTCAATGGTGTGGACCAACCACTCATCCGTGAACTGCATCGTTCGGCTCTGGCGGTTGTGGGATCCGGCGGGTCAGCAGGGTGTGGTCGCCAATAGTGAAGATAAGGCGGCTACAACAGCCCCCACCAGTCCCGATTGACATCGACGGTGAGCCCGAAATCGCCGTCCCGGAGCCCCACACCCGCCTCGACCCGGATGAGGCGCATGAACCACTCGAGCGCCACCCCCGCCACGGGCCGGACGCCGTCCGTGGCGGCCCAGGGCAGGCCGCCGATGGGCCGCCCCGTGACCCCGGCGGCGAGGAATGGCGCCACCGTCATGCTCCGGCCGGTCGAGGCGAAGGAGCCGAGCGGAATCGGCGGCACCGGCACCGTGAAGCGCCACTCCAGCTGGCCCAACGCCACCTCCCGGCCGCCGTAGGCCCGGAACGGTTCGCCGACGAGTGTGCCGCGGCCCCCGATGGCGAAGCTTCGGTGGGGTGGGAGCCCGTCCGTACCGGCCCCGAGATAGACCCGCGTGAGGAGCTCGTGCCCTCCGACCACCGCCAGCCACCGGCCCTCCAGGGTGGCCCGCGCATAGTCCCGCGGACCCTCTCCGCCTTCCAGCCGGAGGCGCCCCTGCAGATCGCTCCGCACCGCGATGCCGCCGCTCGACCGCTCGAGCTCGACCCTCGTCACCCGGTAGGTGCCCGTCCCCAGAGCCGGGTTGGGCCGGTAGCTTCCCGTGGCGGGCCGCGCGCTGACGGCCACGGACTGGCTCTCCTCGACGCCGGCCGAGACGTCCAGGGCGGTGCGCCCGCTCAGCCGGTGCCGGACGCCGAGCGTCGCGCTGTTGAGCAGCACGTAATCGCCGTAGTCCCGGCCGCCCTCCTGGGCGAGCAGCGAGTTGGTGACCGGCGCGACGATCGGCAGATCGCTCAGGTCCCGGATCCGGCGCGCCCCCGCGAGGGTGACCTGCGTGGCCCCAAGTCCGGCGGTGACGGCGAGCGCTCCGGTGAGCCGGTGATCCGACGTTCCGTACGCCACGTACGGCCGGAGCTGCACTCGGCTCTGGCGCAGTCCGAACACTCCGCCGAAGCCGAGCGCGAGGCCCTGGACGCGGTTGACGTGGGCCACGTCGCTGATCGATCCCGCCGCGAGCCGGCGCGAGGGCAGCCCGCTCAGGGCGCGGGCCCCCGCGATCCGCTCGACCTCCACTCGGAGCGCCTCCATGTCCTGCCGGTTCACCGGCGGGGCCACCCCCGCGATGGCCTGCCCGAGCGACGTGGCCCACGCGGTATCCCCGGGCCGGGGGTGCGCGAGTCCGGCGATCGCGGGGCCCTCGAACAGGCCGTCGGGCAGCCGGACGTTGAGATCGTAACCCTCGATCTCCCAGCGGCCGCGGATGATTCCCCGGGCCGGAAAATCGAGCCAGGTCGTCCGCCGGCGGATCTCGACCTCCTGGCGGTAGGGCAGCCAGTAGCGCTGGTCGTAGAGCGAGTTCTCCAGGACGATGGAGATGTCCTCGAGCTGGGGGTCGAGGTAGGCGGCCGGCGTGAAGCTGAAGCGGAACCGGACGAGCTGGGCCGTCGCGACGTCCAGGTACAGGGTTCCGACGATCAGCGGCCGCGCGAACGAGCGCGGCCGGACCTGCACCTCGCGCACCACCGTCTCGCCGCCCGACGTCCGGATGGCCAGCGAGTCGCCCAGCGCGTAGTCGTAGGCCTCGAGCCCCGCCGGCGAGAGCGGGTGCGGCACGTCGCGGACCTCGTCCCCCTCGCCGATCCGGATGACGTCGCCGAAGTTGTTGGTGACGATGCCGAGATGATCGCGGTGGTAGTTGATGTCGGTGGGCAGGAACGCGCCGTCGCGCCAGCCGAGGATGACCTGCTTGCTCCGGTCCGGGGCCTGCCAATACACTTCCACGCGCAGCTCGTCGGCCTTCACCAGCCGCGGCGGTTCGGTCAGCCCTTCGCCCACCTGCGCCAGGAAAAAGACGAACCCGTGCGCCCGGGTGCGGTAGCTCGTGAGTGACGTGTCCGCCTGCGCGGCGAGCCGCCGCTCCGTCGCCCGGCGCACCAGCGCGAGCGCCGTCCCCCCGTTCCAGCCCTGCGCGATGGCCGGGGACACGGGGAGCAGAAGCAGCAGCATCGCCGCGTGGACCGAACGTCGCACCGCACACCTCTCAGGCCGGCAGGGGGTCGATGACGGGAATATCCCGGGGGCGCTGGAGACCGGCAAGCTGGCTCTGCCTTGTCACTGCCGTCGGGTGCGGCGGCGGTCGCGCGAGCACGCGCACCGGCGCGGAGCCGTCGGTGGACCGAGTCATCCCGCTGTCCGCCGCCATCGTGCTCGAGACCTCGGGTCCGCCCCCCTCCGACACCACGGTCGAGTTCCTCACCGGAGAGCCACGCCTCATCGTGCTCCGTCACGGTCCCCCCGAGAACGTCGAGTTCGCCGAGGTGAGCTTCCCGCCGCACGCATTTCAGGGGGACAGCGGACGCGCGGTGAAGGTCGAGGTGCGCCCGCGCCCCGGCGTCTACGGGGTGGACGTCATCACCAGCCTTCCCCTCGTCCAGGAGGCGTCGGTGACCTTCAAGTACGCCCGGTACTTCTCCGCCCCGGCCCGGGCCCGTCAGGTCTACGGCAGCGACGTGCAGTACGAGCGGGCGCTGTCCGTCGGCCGGTACGTCCCCAGCGGTCCGCTGCTTTCCCTGGGTCCATCCTTCCGGCCGGCGGCCGACAACCTCCGGGGACCGGTGCCCGCCTCGGGGACCTATCTCGTGGCGGCGCCCGAAAAGTGACCACCACGTTCGACGCCTTCGCCGCCCGCGCCAGGCGGAGCGGAGCCATGGTTCCGGTGACACGCCAGGTGGTCCTCGACGGCGACACGCCGGTCTCCGCCTTCGCCAAGCTGCACCGTGGGCCCTACGGGTTCCTGCTCGAGTCGCTCGAGGGCGGCGAGCGCTGGGCGCGGTACACGTTTCTCTCGACCGATCCGCGCGAAGTGTTCCGCTACCGCGGCCGGGCGTGCGCCCGCTGGACCGCGCTCGCGGGCTGGCGCGAGGTCGAGGGCGACATGCCGCCGCTCGAGCACCTCGGCCGGCTGCTCCGCCGCCACCCGCCCGTGGACGTTCCCGGCCTTCCGCGGTTCACCGGCGGCGCGGTCGGCTTCCTCGGCTACGACATCGTGCGCACCATCGAGTCGCTGCCACACGCGCCGCCGGACGACCGCGACCTTCCGGACGCCGTGATGATGGTGACCGACACCCTGCTGGTGCTGGACAATCTCTACAACCGCGCCACGGTCATCGCCAACGTCGAGGTGGACCCCGAGGCCGGCGACGCGGAGTTGCGCCGGCTCTACGCCGCCGCCGAGGCCAGGATCGACGAGTGGGTCGCCCGCCTGGCGGCTCCCGGCGGTATCCGGCCGCTCGCCATGGAGCCGGGCACGGCCCTGCCGCCGGCCTCGACGCCGTACTCCGATGACCGGTTCCAGGCCGGCGTGCGCCGGATCAAGGAGTACATCGCCGCGGGCGACACCTTTCAGACCGTGCTGTCGCGTCGGCTCGAGGTGGCCGCGCCCGATCCATTCCTCACCTACCGCTATCTGCGCGCGCTCAACCCCGCGCCGTACCTGTACTATCTGCACTGCGACGACATGCACGTCATCGGGAGCTCGCCCGAGATCCTCGTTCGGGTCGAGGACGGCGAGGTGACGCTCCGGCCGATCGCCGGGACCCGGCCGCGCGGCGCCACCCCCGAGGAGGACGGGGCGCTGGCGGAGGAGCTGGCGGCCGACCCCAAGGAGCGCGCTGAGCACCTCATGCTGGTGGACCTGGGCCGGAACGACGTCGGGCGGGTGGCGGAGTTCGGATCGGTGCGACTCACCGCGTTGATGACGATCGAGCGCTACTCGCACGTGATGCATCTGGTGAGCGAGGTCCGTGGCCGCCTGCGGCCGGAGCTCGACGCGGTGGCCGCCCTGGCGGCGTCGTTCCCGGCCGGGACCGTCTCCGGCGCACCGAAGGTCCGTGCCATGCAGATCATCGACGAGCTGGAGCCGGTCCGGCGCGGCCCCTACGCCGGAGCCGTGGGCTACATCGGCTGGGGCGGCCGGACGATGGACACCGCGATCGCCATTCGGACCTGCGTCATGCGCGGCGGCCGGGCCTGGATCCAGGCCGGCGCCGGGATCGTCGCCGACTCCGATCCCGCGGCCGAATGGCGGGAGACCGAGGCCAAGGCGCGGGCGGTGCTGCTCGCGCTGGCGCTCGCGACGAAGGCGGAGAGGGCGGAGAAGGCGGAGAGGGCGCCGGAGGAATAGCGCCGTCGCCCAGGCCAGCCCAGCATCAGGCCGGGCGCCACGGGGTTGACAGAGCCGGCTTCTGATGCCCAGGCACCAGTCGAGCCTCACCTCTCCGTCCTCTCCCTCCTCTCCGTCCTCTCCCTTCCGCCTTCTCCGCCCTCTCCGCCCTATATTCCGGCATGTCCCCGCTTCGCCTCGTCACCCCTGCCGGCGACCAGAGCTTCGAGCTTCCCGAGGGCAGGAGCGTCCTCGTCGGACGCGGCCTGACCAGCGACATCGCGATCTACGACCCGACGATCTCGCGCCGGCACGCCGAGCTCACCGTGCGGCCGGACGGTGTGGAAGTCAAGGATCTCGGCAGCTCCAACGGGACCTGCATCAACGGCGCGCGCGTCGGTGCGGGACGCCTCGCGCTCAACGACACCATCACCTTCGGCAAGGTCGTCTTCCGGCTGGTGGGAGCGACCTCGCCGGCCATTCAACGCCCCGCCATCGCCGCGGAGGGCGGCCCGCCCGGCGGCCAGATCGTCCGCCAGCTCGTGGTGAGCGGAGGCCTGCCCCCCGGCATCACCAGCCGCGATGCCCCCGCGGCGGGCCAGCTCCGCGTCGGGGCCACCACCGGCGAGGCGCGCCAGGCCCTCAAGCTGCAGATGCTGCTGGAAGTCTCGCAGAAGCTCTCCGGCGAGTTCGATCTCGACCGGCTGCTCCGCACCGTGGTCGACACGACGTTCGAGATCATGAGCGTCGACCGGGTCACCATCGTGCTTCTGCGCGAGGGCACCGACGAGCTGGTGCCCACGATTTCCCGGAGCCGGCTGGGCGACACCCAGCCGGTGCAGGTGCCGCGCTCGATCGCCGACAAGGTCATGCAGGAGCGGGTCGCCGTAGTGTCCCAGAACGCACCGGCGGACTCCCGCTTTCGCGGCCAGTCCATCGTGCTGCAGAGCGTCCGGAGCGCCATGTGCTCGCCGCTCATGTCGTCGGCTGACAAGGTGCTTGGGCTCCTTTACGTCGACAATCTGACCACCACCAACACCTTCACCGACGAAGACCTGCAGTTCCTGGTCGCGTTCGGCGGGCTCGCCGCGATCGGGATCAAGAACTCCCGCTACGCCGAGCAGATCCGGCGCGAGGTCACGGTACGCTCGAACTTCGAGCGCTACTTCGCGCCCAACGTGGCGGCCGACATCGCCCAGCAGGAGGGCGCCATCCGGCAGGGCGGCGAGCGCCGCCCGACGACCGTGCTTTTCAGCGACATCCGCGGCTTCACCGCGATGGCCGAATCCATGGGGTCCGACGCGATCGCGCAGCTCCTCAGCGAGTACTTCACCGAGATGGTCGAGGTGATTTTCGAGCACGGCGGCACGCTCGACAAGTTCATCGGCGACGCGATCATGGCCCTCTGGGGCGCACCCATCGCGCACACGGACGATCCCGACCGCGCGCTCCGCGCGGCCCTCGCCATGCAGCGGGCCATCCGCCGGCTGAACGAGCGCTGGGTCAGCCAGGGGCGGCCCGAGATCGGCGTCGGGATCGGGATCAATCACGGCGACGTCTTCGCCGGCAACATCGGGAGCCACCGCCGGCTGGAGTACACCGTGATCGGCGATGCGGTGAACGTCGCCGCCCGGCTGTGCGCGGAGGCGGGGCCGGGGGAGATCCTGGTGACCGAGCCGTTTCTGGGCGCCGTGCGGGATCAGGTGACGAGCGAATTCCTGCCGGAGATGGCCCTCAGGGGGAAGGCGCAGATGGTGCAGGTCTATCGGGTCCGGGACGTGCAGCCTCAGCTCACCTCCGTCACCGCCGCCGTGCCGCTCCGGCCCTCGAACCGATAAGCGTGACCCGCGCGCTCGAGCAGATCGAGCACGATCCGGAGCGGCAGTCCCATCACGCTGAAGAAGTCGCCGTCGATCCGCTCGACCAGCGCCGCGCCGTAGCCCTGGATGCCGTACGCTCCCGCCTTGTCCATCGGCTCGCCCGTCGCCACATAGGCCTCGAGAAACGAGTCGCCCAGCCGGCGGAAGGTGACGTTCGTGACGTCGGTGGCCTGGTGGATGGTCTCGTCGGCCACCAGCGCGACCGAGGTGACCACCTGGTGCGTCCGCCCCTGCAGCTTCTTGAGCATGCGCAACGCGTCGGCGGCATCGACCGGCTTCTCCAGCACCTCGTCCCGCACCACGACCGTCGTGTCGGCGCCGAGCACGAGCGAGCCGGGGATGCTCAGCGCCTTCTCGCGCGCCAGCCGCTCGACATAGTCCATCGGCGTCTCGACCGGACGGCGCACCTCGAGGATGTTGGACGGGACGACCCGGATCGGGATCCCCAGCATCTCGAGCAGCTGCCGTCGGCGCGGCGAGGAGGAGGCGAGGGTGAGCGTCTCGCGGGTCATGCGCGATCCAGGATGAGGGTGACCGGGCCGTCGTTGTGGATCTCGACCTGCATGTCGGCGCCGAACGCGCCGGTGGCCACCTCGAGCCCACCGGCGCGGAGGGCGGCCACGAAGCGCTCGTAGAGCGGGATGGCCGTCTCGGGGCGGGCCGCGTCGATGAATGAAGGCCGTCGCCCTTTGGCGGCGTCGCCGTACAGGGTGAACTGGCTGATGACCAGCACCGCCCCCGCGACCTCGCCCAGCCCCAGATTCATCTTCCCGGCGGCATCGGAGAAGAGCCGGAGGCCCGCCACCTTGTCGGCCATCCAATCTACCTGCTCGGTGGCGTCGCCGTGAGTGAAGCCCACCAGCACGCAGAATCCCCGGCCGATGGCGCCCGCCACCCGGCCGTCGATCGTCACCGAAGCTTTGGAGACGCGCTGCAGGACGACTCGCATCCAGGACCTCCTTCCCGTGCGGACATCGCTGGCGCTTCACCACGAAGGACACGAAGACCCCGAAGGAGAACTCCCCACTCCCCATTATTGTTCTGTCCTCGTGAAACTTTGTGTGCTTCGTGCCTTCGTGGTTAAAGATAGATCTGATTTCAGCTTAGAGGGACAGCATGCCGACCGACGCCCGCTTGGTGTACGCCGCCCGCTACGCCCGCCGCGCCATGACCGCGCCCCGGGCGGAGACGGAGCGATGCATTCCTGCCGCCCCACACCGGCCCGATCCCGCGGCCTGGCCCGACGACCGCCTCACCGCATCGTGGCTCGGCCACGCCACGGTGCTGCTCAACTTCGCGGGCACCTGGCTCGTGACCGATCCCGTGCTGGAGTCCCGCATCGGGCTCGGCCGCGGGTTCGCCAAGATGGGACCGCGCCGGTTGATCCAGCCGGCGCTCGGCAAGCGTGAGCTGCCCCGGCTGGACGGCGTCCTCCTCTCGCACGCCCATATGGACCACACCGACCTCGGCACGCTGCGCGCGATTCCCGCGCGGACCCGCGTCGTCGTCCAGTCGGGCAACCGCGACCTCGTCCGGCGCTTCCACGCCGTGGACGAGCTCGCCTGGGGCGAGACGACCGCGATCGGCGACCTCCGTATCGAGTCGGTCGAGACGCGCCACTGGGGCGCGCGCATGGTGACGGACCGCCATCGGGGCTGGGGCGGCTACCTGCTGCGGAAGGGCGGGCGCTCCGTCCTGTTCGGCGGCGACACGGCCTACACCGACGCGTTCACGTCGCTCCGCGAGCGCGGGCCCGTGGACCTCGCCATCCTGCCCATCGGCGCCTACGACCCCTGGGTCACGAGCCACGCCTCGCCCGAGGAGACCTGGCGGATGTTTCGCGCCCTGGGCGCGGAGTATCTTCTGCCCATCCACCACTCCACCTTCCGCCTGAGCCGCGAGCCGACGGACGAGCCCGTGCGGCGGCTGCTCGCCGCCGCGGGGCCCGAGCGCTGGCGCGTGGTGATGACCGAGGTCGGCCAGACCTGGTCGCTCCCGCCCGGCGGCGCGAGCGCGGTGGGCTGAGGTATCCGTGCTTCCCCTACGAGCTGCCCTCGTCGGGCGCCCCTCTTGATGTCCACTTGATGCAGTGGGCATAAATACGGCCTCACTTTCGACCTCTGTGCGTCGTAGAGAGGAGAATCGTATGACCCGCTCCCTGCTCTCCGAGTCGGCACTGGCGCTCACTGGGCTCGCGCTCGCCGCATGTTCCGGGACTTCCACCCCCACCCAGCCCGGCGCGGACGCCGACAAGGGTCCGACGGCCGAGGCGCTTTCCGGGGCCCTTCGAAACAGTTGGACCGAAAAGGCCCGTCATCCCGATCGCGGCTTGGAGACGTCCTCCGGCCGCATCGGTCATGCGGCAGGGGTGGCCAACGATGCCGCAGGACGGCCCCACCTCTATGTCTTTGGCGGGATTACCGCGGACTTCGAAAATCATTGGACGACCACGGAGACGTACGACCTGGCGACGGACAAGTGGACCACGTCGGGAGGTATTGGACTCGCGTTCACGAACGGGGTGGGCAAGATCGGGAGCAAGCTGTACATCTCGGGAGGCGGCTACTTCGCCACCTCCGATGGAGCCCAGATCGTCTCCAGCCTCTACGCCTACGAGCCCGCGACCGGCCGCTTGACCCGCAAGGCCGAGATGCCTCGGCCCACGGCGAACGGCGTCTCCGGCGTCATCAATGACAAGCTGTACGTTCTCGCCGGCATGCTGGCAGGACGCTGTGATACGCTGTTCGGCATCGTCGACTGCACGAACTCCCCCACGCGCCGATTCTACCGCTACGATCCGCGTACGGACAACTGGGCCACCCGGCCCTGGTCGCCGCATGTTCACGTGGGCGGCGTGGGCGGCGTCATCGACGGAAAGTTTTACGTCACCGGTGGCAGCGCCGACTTGGACGTCTAGATGCCGTGGCCAACACCTGGACGACTCGTGCGCCCATGCCGGAAGCGCGCACCGGTGCGGCTGGGGCGGTCCTGGGCGGAAGACTCTATGTCATCGGCGGGTGTGGGGCGTCCGGTTGCGACAAGGTCTTTGCGTACGACCCCGTCACCAACACATGGAGAACCAAGGCCAACCTGCCGACGCCGAAGTCGGACCTGGCCGCGGGGCGCATGACGCTCGACGGGAAGTCCTACATCCTCGCGGTTGCGGGCTCGGGGGACGACAGGACCTATCTCTACACCCCGTAGCGGACGTCCCGCGCTTGGGCGCGGAGTATCGCCTTCGGCCGGAGCGCTGGCGCTTGGTGATGACGAGGTCGGCCAGACCTGATCCCTGCCGGAGGCCTGCGGGGGCGCATTCGCCTGACGGCGGCCGGGCGGGCGGGGCGCGGAGCCTAGCGCGCCCTCGCCACTCTCGCGAACGCACGTGCCGGAGAGTAGCTTCCGGCGTCTCCCCTCGCCTGCGGCGCCGCCATCACCTCACCACTCGACTTTCGCCTCGCGCTGGCCGACCGTTACCGGATCGATCACGAGCTCGGTCGGGGCGGGATGGCCACCGTGTACCTTGCCCGCGACCGCTACGGCAGGCCGGTGGCCCTAAAGGTCCTCCGGCCCGAGATCTCCGGCGTCCTGGGAAGCGCACGCTTCGCCCGCGAGATCTCGATTGCGGCCCGGCTCAACCATCCGCATATCCTGCCCATACACGATTCGGGCGCGCTCGGGCTTGGGACGGATCCGTCGATTCTGTTCTACACCATGCCCTACGTGGCGGGGAAGTCGCTGCGGGACCGGCTGGAGGAAGAGCCCCAGCTCTCGGTGGAAGAGGCCGTCCGTATCGCCCGCCAGGTGGCTGACGCCCTCGATCACGCGCACCGGCACGGCGTCATCCACCGCGACATCAAGCCCGAGAACATTCTGCTGGCCGACGGCGACGCGCTGGTCGCCGACTTCGGGATCGCCCGCGCGCTGGACGCCGCTGGCGGCGAGCGGTTGACCGAGACGGGGCTCGCGCTTGGGACGCCGGCCTACATGAGCCCCGAGCAGGGCGCGGGCTCGAGCCGGCTCGACGGGCGCGCCGACATCTACGCGCTCGGTTGTGTGCTCTACGAGATGCTGGCCGGGCAGGCCCCGTTCACCGGTCCCACCGCGCAGGCGATCCTGGCGCGGCACGCGATTGACCCGGTGCCGTCGCTCCGAACTGTGCGGAGCACGGTCGGCGCCGCACTCGACCGAGCGGTGGCGCGCGCGCTGGCGAAAGTGCCGGCAGATCGGTTCCCGACCGCACGCGCATTCGGCGACGCCCTCGCCGCCCTGCAGGCAAGCGGGACCGATCACGCCCCGGCCATTCTGACCCCCACGAGCTCGCCTCGCCGACGATGGATGCTCCCGGCGGCGGCGGGCGGCGCGACACTCGCTATGGCGCTCGCGCTGCTGGCACACGCGAGACACGGAAACCCGGGCGCCGTGGATCCCGCGGTCGTGGCGATCGCACCGTTCCGGGTAGCTGCGGCGGACTCGTCGCTGGGCTATCTCCGCGAGGGCCTGGTGGACCTCCTGGCCGCCAAGCTCGGCGGGGAGGCGGGGGTTCGCCCTGTCGATCCGCGTTCCGTGCTCAGCGTCTGGCGCCGGGGCGCGGGCCCCGTCGGTAGTGACGCCGCACCGGATGCCGCGATCGAGCTCGCCCGCCGGCTCGGCGCGGGACGTCTTATCGACGGCAGCGTGGTGGGCACTCCCGGTCACCTGACGCTCTCGGCTTCCCTGCTCCGGTCCCAGGGAGGCCAGACCGTGGCCACCGCCAGCGTGGAGGGTCCGGTCGATAGTCTCTCGATCCTGCTGGATCGCCTCGCCGCGCGCCTCCTCACGGTCGGCGCGGGAGTCGATGTCTCCCGGCTCTCCGCCACCAGCTCCTCGCTGCCGGCCATTCGCGCCTTCCTCGCGGGTCGAGCCGCGTTTCGGAAGGGAGAGCTGAACGAAGCCTTCGGCCATTTCCGCGATGCGACCGTGTTGGACTCGACCTTCGCGCTGGCGGCGTTCGAGCAGGTGCACGTGTCCCAGTGGATGGGGGGGAAAGGGGGCGAGGATGCCGACCGCGGTGTGCGACTGGCCAAGGCCGGCCGGAGCCGGCTGAGCCCTGGCGACCGCGCGTTGCTGGATGCGTGGCCCATGACCGGTCCGTTGTCCACCGGCCCGGAATATCTCCAACGATGGCAGGCGGCAGCCGAGGCCTATCCCGACCGGGCCGAAGTCTGGTACTGGCTCGGGGACGCCTATTTCCACAACGGGCGGGCGTTGGGGGTGGACGATCCGTTCGGGCTCGCGGAACGGGCGTTCCGTCGGGGATGGGCTCTGGACTCGGCCAACGCCATGGATGCTCTGGCGCCGGAGCGCTCGCCCATCTTTGCGGAGCCGCTGGAGCACATGGTGGCGATCGCGCAGATCAAGGGCGACACCGCGTCGGTGCTTCGGCTCGTGAGGCTCGGGCTATCGGCGGATTCGACCGGCGACAGAGCTTGGGGACTGCGCTGGGCTCGCGCGCTCGCGCTGGGCGACTCGGCGCGGCGCGCCTTCTGGGCCGATTCGGCGCGTATCGATCCCGAGGCGTTCATGCCGATCAGTCAGTTCATCTCGGCCACCGGCTATGGATCGCAGGACTGGCTCCGCGCGAGCCAGCTGGCCACGCGAAACTTTGAGAACCGCCGGCCCGGCGTGATTGCAGGTTCGCACGCGACGGCGTTGTTGAATGGCGGGAGGCCGCGCGAGGCGAGTCGCGTCCTGCACCTGCCCGACGATACCGCCATGGGCGTTGTCGGCCGGCTTCTCGGCGCGCTGTATTGGGAGCAGGACACCAGCGGCACGGGGGAGACGGTTCGGCGACTCGCATCGGTCGCCGCCGGCGCCCGCCGCCCGGGCGAAGTGGGCCGGGAACAATCCCGGGCGCTCTGTGCCGTCGCCCTGTGGCGTGCGGCACACCATGACTTCTCGGACGCGCGGTCGGCCATCGGACGCCTGCGCGGCGAGACCCCGGCTGGGCTTCCCTCGGGCGACTCGATCCTGTCGACTCAGTACGCGACTGTCTGCGCCACGCTGCTCGACGCCATCCGGGCCAGCGCGCTTCGGCTCCCGGATGCTCGAGCCAAGCTTGCGGAGGCTGACGAGGCGGCCCGGACCTACAACCTCGTGAGAACGCTGGCGCCGAACCTGGTCGTCGCTCGGGTCGCGGAGGCGGAGGGCGACCTCGCCCTCGCCCTCAGGGCAGTGCGCCGGCGGGACGGCGATTTTGCCGACTTCCAGTGGTACCTCTCCACCTTCCTGCGCGAGGAAGGCCGACTCGCCACTCTCACTGGCGATACGGCCGGCGCCATCCGAGCCTATCAACACTTCCTGATGCTGCGGTCGGATCCTGAGCCCGAGATGAGAGCGGAGAGCGACCAGGTGCGCGAGGAATTGGCGAAGCTGTTGCAGGAGCCGGGCCCGTGAGCGCCTCGTTCCCATAGCTGGGGCTGGCGCTATTTCGCGACCGCGGCGGATGTCGCCCGCGCGCCAGCTCCGCGGGCTTCGTACCGGCCCCAACATGTATACCTGCGGCGAGAGTCTGCCTACTCCACCGTCACCGACTTGGCCAGGTTCCGGGGCTGGTCCACGTTGCATCCGCGCGCCACCGCGACGTAGTACGACAGGAGCTGCAGCGGAATGCTGGTGAGGATCGGCGTCAGCATGTCGAGCGTCTCGGGGATCGTGAACGTGGCGTCGGCCAGCCGCTCGATCTCCGCGTCGCCCTCGTTGATCAGCGCGATGACCTTACCCCCGCGCGCCTTCACCTCCTCGATGTTCGACACGATCTTCGAGTGCACCGCGTCCCGCGGGGCGATGAAGACCACGGGCATGTTCTCGTCGATGAGCGCGATCGGCCCGTGCTTCATCTCCGCTGCCGGGTACCCCTCGGCGTGGATGTACGAGATTTCCTTGAGTTTGAGCGCGCCTTCCAGCGCCACCGGGAAGTTGACGCCGCGCCCGAGATAGAGCGCGTTCGACGTGGACCGCAGGAACCGCTCGGCCAGGACCTCGATGTCGGCGGAGCGGCCGAGGATGTCGGCGATCTGCTCGGGCAGCCGGCGCAGCGCCTCGATGAACTGCCGGCCCTGGAGGATGCTCAGGTTCCGGAGCCGCGCCAGCCGCAGCGTCACCAGCGCGAGCGCGGCCACCTGGCTGGTGAACGCCTTGGTGCTGGCGACGCCCACTTCGGGCCCCGCGTGGAGGTAGATGCCGCCATCCACCTCCCGGGCGATCGTCGAGCCCACCACGTTCACCAGGCCCACGGTCCGCGCGCCGCGGCGCTTGGCCTCCCGGATCGCCGCCAGCGTGTCGGCGGTCTCGCCGCTCTGGGAGATCCCGATGACCAGCGTCCGGCTGTCCACCACCGGATTGCGGTAGCGGAACTCCGAGGCGTACTCGACCTCGACCGGGATGCGGGCCATCTCCTCGAGCATGTATTCGCCGATGAGGGCGGAGTGCCACGAGGTGCCGCAGGCGGTGATGACGATGCGCTCGACCTGCTTGAGCTCCTCGTCGCTCAGGTTGAGGCCGCTGACGCGCGAGGTGCCCTCGTCGTCGAGCAGGTGGCCCCGGAGCGTGTTGCACAGGCTCTCGGGCTGCTCGCAGATCTCCTTGAGCATGAAATGCGGATAGCCGCTCCGCTCCACCATCGCCAGGTCCCAATCGATCTGGTTCACCGGCTTGCTGATGCGGGTCGTCTGGAGGTTCCGGACCCGGTAGCCCTCGCGGGTCAGCACGACCAGCTCGCCGTCGTCGAGGTAGACCACCGAGCGAGTGTGCTGCAGCAGCGGCGAAGCGTCGGACGCGACGAAGTATTCCTTCTCGCCGACGCCCACCAGCAGCGGCGAGCCCTTCCGCGCGGCCACCAGCACGCCCGGCTCGTCGGCGGAGATGAAGGCGAGCCCGTAGGCGCCGTCCACGTCGCGCAACGCTTCGGCCACCGCCTCCTCGAGGTTGCCCTGATAGAACTCGCCCACCAGGTGGGCGAGCACCTCGGTGTCGGTCTCGGACTTGAAGGCGTGGCCCCGGGCCTCGAGCGCCTTGCGGATGGCGTTCGAGTTCTCGATGATGCCGTTGTGGATGACGGCGATGCGGCCGGTCTGGTCGGTGTGCGGGTGGGCGTTGAGCGTGGTCGGGGCCCCGTGCGTCGCCCAGCGCGTGTGCCCGATGCCGAGCGTGCCGGCGGGCATCCGCTCCTCGAGCTCCTGCTCGAGGACGCTCAGCTTGCCGGCGGCCTTCATGATTTTGAGGCCGTTCCCGTTCACGATGGCGATGCCCGACGAGTCGTAGCCGCGATACTCCATGCGGCGCAGCCCCTCGAGCAGCAGCCCGGCCGCCTGTCTTGGTCCGATGTAGCCGACGATGCCGCACATCAGGGCATGAACCTCACTGGAGGAGTTCTCGAGCCACGGCGATCAGCGCTTCGGCATCGGCGCCGGTCGGCGCCTCGGCGATCAGCCGGACGATGGGCTCGGTACCGGACGGTCGGACATGGAGCCAGCGGTCGCGCCAGGAGAGCCGCAGCCCATCCCGTTCGTCGGTCTCGGCGTCCGTGAACTGCGCCCGAAGCCTGTCGTAGAGCGGCCGGAGCGCCGGACCCCGCGCAGCCTTGGCCTTGACGATCGTATACCGGGGCGACGACGCGACCAGCTGGGATACCGTTACCCCAGTCGTGGCAAGGAGATGCAAGATCAAGGCCACCCCCAGGGGAGCGTCGCGTCCGGTATGGAGGGCCGGCAGGATGACGCCGCCGTTGCCTTCGCCACCGATGACGGCACCCTCGTCTCTGATGGCACGGGCCACGTTGGCCTCGCCCACGGGAGCCCGGACCACTCGCGCGCCCGCCGCACGGGCCGCGTCCTCGACCACCAGGCTGGTCGAAAGGTTCACCACGACGGTCGGCTGCGTCCCCGCGTTGATGCGTCGGTCCAACACGCTCCGGACGGCAAATGCCAGCGTATAGTCCTCGCCGATCGGCCGGCCCAGCTCATCCACCAGCGCCAGCCGGTCCACGTCCGGGTCGACCGCGAAGCCGATCTCGGCACCGGTCTTTCGCACGAGGTCCCCCAACTCGCCCAGGTTCTCGGGCACCGGCTCAGGCGCCCGCGGGAACCGGCCATCGACCTCGAGGTTGATGCCGCTCACGCGGCATCCCAGCCGTTCCAGCAGCGCGGGAATCGCCGTAGCTCCCGCGCCTCGGACGCAGTCCAAGGCAACATGGAAGCCGCGCGCCCGGATCGCGGTGACGTCGATCATGGGCAGGGCGAGCACCGCGTCCAGGTGGCGTGTGACGGCCTCCCGGTCATGACGCAGCACGCCGAGCCCATCCCAGCCCATCCGCGGAGGGCCGCTGTCCGCCAGCGCCCGCACCCGCGCGCCTGCCTCGGCGTCGAGGAAGATGCCGTCGGGGCCCACGAACTTGAGCGCGTTCCACTCGATCGGATTGTGGCTGGCCGTCAGGATCAAACCGGCGCCGGCGTGATGGTGTTCCACCGCCATCTGGACCGTGGGCGTCGGAACCACTCCCAGCTCGATCACGTCCACACCCACCGACATGAGTCCGGCCGCGGCCGCATGCGTGAACATCGGGCCGCTGGTCCGCGCGTCCCGGCCCAGCACGACCGCCGGACGGGCCGCGCCGCGCGCGGTGCCGGCCACCTGGCCCGCGGTCGAGGTGCGCACCCACGCACCGAGCGCGGCCGCGTGCCGCGCCACCAGCTCCGGGGTGAGATCCGTGCCGACGTGGCCACGCATCCCGGAGACGCTGATCATCAGGGTGTCGGACATCCGATGGGGGCCGGGAATCAGATGGAGATGGGAAGGACGGCCGGATCCGGGAACGCCCGGAGGAACGCCTCGACGACCTCGGGATCGAAGTGCGTGCCCGCGCATTCCCGCAGCTCGAGCAAGGCATCGGCCGGTGTCCGGGAGGGCCGGTACGCGCGGTTGGTCGTCATGGCGTCGAACGCATCCACCACCGCCACGATCCGAGCCTCGGCGGGAATCTGGGCACCCGTCAGGCGGTCGGGGAACCCGGCACCGTCGAGCCGCTCGTGGTGCGAGCGGACGATGCGGAGCACCATCGGCGATTCCGAGAGGAACGGGGCCAGAATCCGCTCGCCCAGCGCGGCGTGGGCCTTGATGTGCTGGAACTCGTCGGGCGTGAGCGGGCCGGGCTTGTTCAGGATGTCCTCCCGGGTGCCGATCTTGCCGATGTCATGCAGCTCGCCGCCCAGGCGCAGATGCTCGAGCCGGTCGGCGGTGTAGCCCAGTTGCACGGCGGTCTTCACGGCGTAGCGGCTCACACGGGACGAGTGCCCGCTCGTGTAGGCATCCTTCGCTTCGAGTGCGTGGACCAGCATCTGGACGCCGTTGATGAGCGATTGCCGGTTGCGGCGATCGAGCTCCCGGACGCGGCCCTCGAGATTCTGCTGGTAGAACCGGTTCTGGAGCACGAGGTCGCGCTTTTCCAGCGCCTTGTCCACCCGCGCCCGCACCTCTTCCACCAGCACCGGCTTCGAGATGTAGTCGAGCGCGCCGAGCTTCAGGCACTCCACCGCCGTCGCGACCTCGGCCACGCCCGTGAGCATCACGAACGCCATGTCGGGGTAGCGCCGGAGGGCCTCGCGCAGGAAGGTCACGCCGTCCATCTCGGGCATGTAGATGTCGGAGATGACGAGCGGCATCTCACCCTGCCGCTCGAGGATCGCCAACGCTTCGGCCCCCGAGGAGGCCTCGATGGTGGACAAGCCGTGTGCCTCGACCACCCGGGCGAGCGAGTGCCGGACCTGGGCATCGTCATCCACCACGAGGCAACGCGCTGCAACCGGACCTGGCGACGGGGAATCCACGCCCCGAAGGTAACCGCGACCCGGCCCCCTCTTCAACCGAGCGTCTCCCGCCATTACGCTTCTTCGACCTTCACCAGCGTCGGCCCCGATGACCCGAATTCTGCCCCACGATCATGAGCACCGGTTCGCCACCCGCGCGGTCCACGCCGGCCAGGTGGCCGAGCCGTTGTCGGGGGCCGTGATGACGCCGATCTACCAGACCTCCACCTACGTGCAGGACGGGCTGGGCCGCCACAAGGGCTACGAATACGCGCGCACGCAGAACCCCACCCGCGAGGCGCTCGAGCGGAACGTCGCCGCGCTCGAGGGCGGTACCCACGGATTCGCGTTCGGCTCGGGGCTCGCCGCGCTCGACACGGTGCTCAAGCTCCTCCGGAGCGGGGACCACGTGGTGTGCGGCGAGAACGTCTACGGCGGCACCCACCGGTTGATGGAGCGGATCTACGGGCAGCTCGGCATCGGGTTCAGCTTCGTGGACATGCGCGACGTCGGCCAGATCGACCGCGCGCTCACGCCCGCGACGCGGATGGTCTACTGCGAGACGCCGACCAATCCCATGATGAACCTGGTCGATCTCGCCGCCGTGGGCGACCTGACCCAGGCGCGCGGCCTGCTGTGCGTCGTGGACAACACCTTCGCCACCCCGTTCTTTCAGCGGCCGCTCGAATTCGCCGCCGACATCGTGCTCCACTCCACGACCAAGTACCTGAACGGGCACAGCGACATGGTCGGGGGACTGCTGGTCACGAGCCGTGACGACCTTGCGGAACGGATCGGCTTCATTCAGAACGCGGCGGGGGGCGTCCCCGGTCCTATGGACTGCTGGCTCGCGCTCCGCGGCATCAAGACGCTTCCGCTTCGCATGCGGCAGCACGACGCCAACGGCCGCCGGGTGGCGGAGTGGCTGGTCCGGCGGCCCGACGTCATCCGGTTGTACTATCCCGGGCTTCCGTCGCATCCCCAGCACGAGCTGGCCTGCCGGCAGATGACGGGGTTCGGCGGGATGATCTCGCTCGATCTGGGCGATGCCGGACGCGCGCGCCGGTTCGTCGAGGCGACGCGGGTCTTCGCCCTGGCCGAATCCCTGGGCGGCGTGGAGAGCCTGATCGGCCACCCCGCGAGCATGACCCACGCCTCCGTGCCCCCTGCCATGCGGCTCGGCATGGGGCTCACCGACAGCCTGGTCCGGCTGAGCTGCGGGGTGGAGGACGCCGAAGACCTGATCGCGGACCTCGATCAGGCCTTCGCCGCGAGCAGGCTTTCGCCGCGAGCGGCAGATAGGCCATTAGGCATTTCGTCTCAGAGTGAAACCTGAGCTCGCCTCGACCGTAGGGCAGCGCATCCTCAACTCGAGTTGCCAATGAGCACAACTCTGCCCGCTCCCCGCCCGCGCCAGACGTTTCCCGGGATCTCGGGCGTCTCCTGGGAGCATCCCGCGGATCGCGCGGCCCTGCAGGCTCTGCGGGCCATCCCCGGTGTGGATGAGGTCATCCGGAAGACGCTCGCCATGCTGGGCGGCGAGCGCGGCGTCCGGCTGCTCTTTCAGGGCAACGCCATCCGGGTCGGACCGGCCCAGTTTCCGACGCTCTGGCACCTGCACAACGAAGTCACCACCACATTCGACTGGCCGGCAGTGCCCGAGGTGTACGTCTCCCAGACGCCGTTCTTCAACGCCGGCGCCTACGGCATCGACCAGCCGTTCATCGTGCTCCATTCGGCCGCGATCGAGCTGCTGGACGACGCGGAGCTCCGGGTGCTGCTCTCCCACGAGCTGGGGCACGTGATGAGCGGACATGCCCTCTATCGCACCATCGCCGCCATCCTCGCCCTCATCAGCCTCGGCGCGCTGCCGACCCTCGCGAGTCTGGCGGTGCTGCCGGTCCGGCTCGCGTTTCTCGAGTGGTCGCGCAAGTCCGAGCTCTCCGCCGATCGGGCCGGATTGCTCGGCGCGCAGGATGTGGTCGCCGCGCAGCGGCTCGATATGAAAATGGCGGGCGGCGGGCGGGGCCCGGGCTTCGCCGGGCAGCTCAACGTGGATGCGTTCATGCAGCAAGCCCACGAGTACGCCGGCAGCAGCGAGGGGCTCGACGTCGTGTACAAGCTCCTGAGCACGCTGGCGCTCACCCACCCGATGCACACGGTGCGCGCGGCCGAGCTCCAGAAGTGGGTGGCGAGCGGGGAGTATGATCGCATCCTGCGCGGCGAGTACACCCGACGCGGCCCCGAAACCGCCGGCCGGCCATTCCAGGATGACATGAACGCGGCCGCGAGCTACTACGCCGGCGAAGCGCGCGAGCTCGCCACCCAGGTGGCGGACGCGGCCAAGCGTGCGGCCGAGCGGGCGCGGGACGCGTTCCGGAACGCCCAGAAGTCGTGAGGATCCTCGTGGTAGGGGGCGGCGGTCGCGAGCACGCGCTCTGCTGGGCTCTCCGGCGCGAAGACCGGGACGCCGAACTCTACTGCGCTCCCGGCAACCCCGGCACCGCGGACCTCGCCACCAATCTTCCCATCCCCACCGACGACCTGGACCGCCTGGCCGACGCGGCCGACATGCAGGGCATCGACCTCACCGTCATCGGGCCTGAGGTGCCCCTAGCCCGGGGCCTGGCGGACCGCCTGCGCGCCGAGGGACGGGCGGTGTTCGGACCCAGCGCGGCCGCGGCCCAGATCGAGGCGTCCAAGGCGTTCTCGAAGGACGTGATGGCGGCGGCCGGCATTCCCACGGCCGCGAGCCGGACGTTTCAGGATCTGGCATCCGCCCTCGCCTACGTCGATCGCCAGCCCGAGCCGGTGGTGGTCAAGGCCTCGGGGCTCGCCGCGGGCAAGGGCGCCATCGTCTGCCTCAGTCGCGTGGAGGCGGCGGCGGCGGTCACGTCGATGCTGGGCGATCGGGCGTTCGGCGAGGCCGGCGCCACCGTCGTGATCGAGGCGTTCCTCGAGGGCGAGGAAATCTCGGTTCTGGCCGTGACCGACGGTCGCGACGTCGAGCTGCTGCCCGTTTCTCAGGACCACAAGCGTCTGCTCGAGGGCGACGCCGGACCGAACACCGGCGGGATGGGCGCGTACAGCCCGGTGACGGTAGCGACGGCGTCCGTGCTCGACCGCGCGCGGCGGGAGGTCCTGCTCCCCGCGCTCGAGGAGATGCGGCGCCGGCAGGCGCCGTTCACCGGCGTGCTGTACGCCGGCCTCATGGTCGACCGCGAGGGCACGCCCTGGGTGGTGGAATTCAACTGTCGGCTCGGCGACCCCGAGACCCAGGTCGTGCTTCCCCTCGTGTCGGGCGGCCTCACGGACGCATTCTGGCGAGTCGCCCGGGGCGAGGGCCTGGGCGCGCTCGATTGGCGGCCCGGCCAGGCTTCGGTCACGACCGTGCTGGCGTCGCGCGGCTATCCCGAGCAGCCGGAGCGCGGCGCGGCGATTCACATCCCGAGCGAGCTGCCGGACGGCGTGACCATGTTCCATGCCGGCACCTCCCGCGACGCGGCCGGCGTGCTCCGCGTCAACGGCGGCCGGGTGCTCAACGTGACGGCCGTCGCCCCGACGTTCGGCGAGGCGCAGCGCCTGAGCCGGGAGGCCGCCGACGCGGTCGAATTCGAGGGCAAGATCTTTCGCCGCGACATCGGATGGCGCGAGGCGGCACGCCAGGCGGCACACGCGATCTGACCGCCTCTCGCATTAGATTTGGGCGCGATGCCCGAGCTCCCCGAAGTCGAAACCATCGTTCGCGACATCCGCCCCGCCCTCGTCGGCCGCAAGTTCGGCCGAGTCTCGCTGAGCCACGATGACATTCTGCGCGGCGTGACCCGCCGCCGGCTCGTCCGCGACCTGAGCGGCGCGACGGTGAGCTTCGTCTTCCGCCGCGCCAAGCATGCCGTGCTCGACCTGGGCGAGCGCCGCCTCGTGGTGCAGCCGGGCATGACCGGCTCGCTCATCGTCTACAACCGGCCGCTCACGGCCGAGGAGGCGCGCTACGCCGTCCTCCGCGCGCCGCTGGACGACGGACGCGAGCTGGTCTATCGGGATGTCCGCCGGATCGGGACGTTGCGCCTGCTTGACGCCGGAGGCTGGCGCCGGTACACCGAGGGGATCGGGCCCGAGCCGCTCGACCCCGAGTTCACCCCCGAGCGGTTCGGCGCGACGCTCGCGCGCTCGCGCCAGGCCATCAAGAAGGTGATCATGGATCAACGCCACCTCGCGGGCGTGGGAAATATCTACGCCAACGAAGCGCTGTTCGCCGCCGGGATCGACCCCTCGAAGCCGGCGCGGCGCCTCACGCCGGACCAGTACCGCCGGCTCCACGACGAGATCCAACGGGTCCTCACGGCGGCGATCGCTTCGAACGGGTCGACCGTGCGGGACTACCGGACCGGCACCGGGGAGGAGGGCAATTTTCAGCTCGAGCTGCTGGTCTACGGCCGCGAGGGCGAGCCCTGTGTCCACTGCGGCACGCGCCTCACGGGTACACATCTGATCGACGCCCGCATCTCCGTCTTCTGCCACCGCTGTCAGTCATGAGCCGCACCCGCCGGGCCCAGCGGGTCGCCCCGCTCCCCTCGACCGATCTCGAGCAGTTGCGCCAGCGGGTGCGCGCGCTGGCTGAGAACCGTCCGGCGATCTACCGCATGACGGACGCGCTCGGCCGCGTCATCTACGTCGGCAAGGCCAAGCGGCTCCGGACCCGGCTCCTGACGTATTTTCGCGCGGACTACCCCGACGACAAAGCGGCCAGGATTCTGTACGCGGCGAGCGACATCGCGTGGGAGTATGTGCCGAGCGAGTTCGCGGCCTACCTCGGCGAACTGCGGCAGATCCGGCGGTTCCGGCCCCACTTCAACTACCGCGGCAACGTGACGCGCCGGACCGTCCTCATCAAGGTGTCCGGCGGCCTGGCGCCGCGCATCTACGCCGGCGCGACCGTGGCCCGCGACGACGCGCGTTGCTACGGTCCGTTCCGCTCGCTCTCGAGGACACTGGAGGCGGTCCGCACGCTGAACGATCTGCTGGGGCTTCGCGACTGCACCGCCGACATGCCCGCGGTCTTCGCCGGTCAGGGCGATCTGTTCGACCGGCCTCGGCAGGCGGGATGCATGCGCCACGAGTTCGGGTTCTGCACCGGACCGTGCGCGGGACTGGTGGCCGAGCTGGAGTATCGGCGTCGAGTCGAGACCGCCATGGCGTTTCTGGAGGGCCGGACGATCCAGCCGATCGATCGCGTCGTCCAGGCGATGCAGGAGGCGGCGGGCGAGGCTCGCTTCGAAGTGGCCGCGCGCTGGCGCGAACGGTTCGAGCAGCTCGAATGGCTGCTCGCCGCCACCAGCCGGGCCCGCTCGGCGCGCGACCTGCTCACCTTCGTGTATCACGATGCCGGAGAGTTCGGCGACGACCGTGTCTACCTCGTACGCCAGGGCGTGGTCCGGGCCTCGTTCCCCTATCCCGCGACGCCGATCGAGCGCGAGGCGTTCCGGGCCGTCGTCGCGACCGAGGCCGCCCGGCCGGTGCCTGCCGCGGGCCCCCTGCCGATCGAGTCGATCGACGAGATCCTGCTGCTCATGTCCTGGTTCCGGGCCCACCCGGAGGCGCTTCGGCGTACGTCCGCTTATGCCGACTGGGCCGCTTGAGGGATAGCGAGCGCATACCGCCGACAGAATGTCCACTGTAGAGGACACTTCGCCGGAGGCTGTTCAGGTAACGCAAACCCCTTAAACACGTTAGAGATCCTGCAGAAGCTGGCACCTACTGTGCCTCCCCTACTCCCGCTGCGCCGCGGCGCGCTGCACCACCTGACACGCGGGAGGTCCTGTGAAAAAGCATCTGCTGTGGGCCGGAGCCATCGCCGGCCTCGCCCTGACGACACCGTTGGCCGCCCAGCATTCCGCTGGTCCCTCGTTCGGCCTCACTCCCTATGCCGGCTACATGAAGTTCGGCAACCTGATCTCCGGACCGCTCGGCACCAGCGTCCGGAACGCCGGCGCCGCGGTTTACGGCGCCGAGGCGTCGCTCGGTCTCACTCGGGGCATCGCCCTCGTCGGCAACGTGGCGTACTCCCAGTCGGGACTCGAGATCGGTGCGCCGCTGATCGGCGGGGTGTCGATCGGCCGGAGCTCGGTGCTGATGTATGACGGGGCCTTGCGGCTGCGGCTGCCGGTCGGCACCTCCGGTCTTCCCATCTCACCGTTCGTGCAGGGTGGCGCCGGATACCTGCGGCAATCCTTCGACATGGGACCGGTCTCGACCCACGCCACCAACTTCGCATACAACGTCGGCGCCGGCGCCGACGTGGCCATCGGTCCCCGGCTCGGGCTCCAGCTGATGGTGAAGGATTACATCGGGAAGTTCGACGCCCGGGAGGCCACCGCCATCAACGTCGACACGAAGACCACTCACAACTGGGCCGCGAGCGCGGGCCTCCGGCTCGGCCTCTAAGGTCGGCGAGGCGGCGGCTCGAACGCCGAACTACTTCACCTGTATCCAGAGCGCCGGCGTCCGCTCCAGCAGCGTGGCGCCGGCGCTCGCGTCCATGGACGGCCAGCCATACCAGCGGTTGGGGTCGTCATCGTGGACGATGAAGCCGAGCGTGGGCCGGCGGCCCGCCGAGCCGGCAAGCCAGGCGGGATCCAGCCGAAGCACCACGGTCCACGCGGCGGCGCCGCCAGCGCTTGCCACCTCCCATCCACCGCCCGAGCGCTCTCCTCCGAGCCGCCAGTCCGGGTCGCCCCGTGGAGGCTCCCATCGGCCGGCGCGGCCGCGATATACCACACTGCTGTCCAGCGTCCGCCGCAGCGTCCACTGAAAGTCGTCATGCGCGGGCGCGGCAGCGCCCCCACCCGTGACATCGATGCAGACTGTGAGCGCGTCATTCCAGGCCGGCGTCGCGTCCGGGAGCCTCGCTACCACGAAGGCGGTGTCCAACGCGCGCAGGAGCCAGATCGATGCGATGCCCTGAGCGGTGGTGACTCGCACCTGCGGCTCACCGAGGACGGCGCTGTCGATGCGCCCCTCCGCCACCGGAGCGTGGTCGACGGCGCGAATGCGCAGGGTGTCGTGCGGCAGCGACGCCGGAGTCGCCACCTGAAGGAAGATCGGGAGCAGGGATGCAAGCGCCATGAACAGCGGGCTAGTCCTGATCGAGCGGGGTGAGGGGCACGAGCCGGCCGCGGGGCGGGATGCCGGGCTCGAGCTCGAGAATCCCGACGGACGCGGGAAGGTCGAAGCGCCGGGGCCCTGCCCCGCCCGGATTCATGACCGTGACCACGACGTCCACCAGGGTGAGCAGCGGCCGATGGGTGTGGCCGAAGATGATGATCTCAGCGCCGGGAAACGCCGCTTGCAGCTTCTCGGGCGTCGGCGAGCCGAGCTGGTCGCCGTGGGTGACGACGATCGTGAAGCCGTCGAGCTCCACGGTCGCCACGGCCGGCAGGCGGTTCCGGAGATCCCATCCATCGGTATTCCCGAACACCGCCGTCACCGGCGCGATGGCCCCGAGCTCATCGAGAATCTCCGGCCGGCCCACGTCGCCGCCATGCAGGATGTGGTCCACCTCCCGGAACACCTCGAGGACCTCGGGCCGGAGCAGGCCGTGAGTGTCCGCGATTACCCCGATGCGCATGCGGGCTCCGTCCGTCCAGGGGCGGCCTTCGGTCCGCGGGCCCGGCCCGCGCCGCGCGTCACGCCTCGTCCCCGGTCCAGCGGCGGGCTATCTCGATGTCGATCCCGAGCTGATCGAGCACTCGCTGCACGATGAAGTCCACCAGCTCGGCGACCGTCGTCGGCCGGTGGTAGAACCCGGGCGCCGCGGGAATCACGATCGCGCCGGCCTCGGTCACCGTGACCAGGTTTCGCAGGTGGACCAGCGAGAGCGGGGTCTCGCGTGGTACGAGGATCAGCTTTCGGCGCTCCTTGAGCGTGACGTCAGCCGCGCGCTCGACCAGCGAGCGGCTGGTGCCGCCGGCGATGGCGGCGACGGTGCCCATGGAGCACGGGCAAATCACCATTCCCCGTGTCCGCTGCGACCCCGATGCCGGCAGCGCGCCCCGGTCGCCATCGGGAAAGCTCGTGACCGAGGACCAGTCGCCGCCGGTGGCCGCGCAGAGGGCCTCCAGCGTGTCGATGCCGCATTCGTCTCGCAGCAGCCGCATCCCGTGGCTCGAGGCGACGAGCCACACCGGCACCCGGTTCCGCGCCAGCACGTCCAGCAGCCGGAGGCCGTAAGGGGCGCCCGACGCGCCGGTGAGCGCCACGACCACCGGGTGCGGTATCACCCTCCCCTCCGGTTGGGCGTGGGCGAGCGCACGGGGTGACTGGGCGGCGGTGGCGGCGGCGGGCGCGACGGCGACTTTGGAGGCGCGGCCGGGCGCCGGCGCTTCGGGGGACGCGGGCCGGATGCTCCCCTCACCGCGCGAGCCGGTCGATCAAGGCGAACGCGAAGACCGTCACGCTCATGACCCCGTTCATGGTGAAGAAGGCGGCGTCGAGCCGCGAGAGATCGCCCGGGCGCACGAGCTGGTGCTCGTAGACCAGGATCCCGGCGGCCACGACCAGTCCGGCGGCATACCACGGGCCGAACCCCGCGCCCCATCCGAACAACGCCAGGGCGGGGATGGTCAGGCCGTGAAGCAGCTTGGCGAGCAGGATGGCCCGGCGCTCGCCCAGCCGCACGACGGCGCTCTTGAGTCCCTGGGTGCGATCGAACTCCGCGTCCGGCAGCGCGTAGAAGATGTCGAAGCCCGCGACCCAGCTCGCGACCGCGAGCGTGACGGCGAGGAGCAGCCAGGCGGGGTCGCTCCACCGGCCGGTGACCGCGAGATAGCCGCCCACCGGCGCGATGGCCAGGCTCAAGCCGAGCCAGAGATGCGGCCACCAGGTGAACCGTTTGCTCAGGCTATAGGTGAGCACCCAGGCGAGCGCGACCGGACTCAAACGCAGGCAGAGCGGGTTCAGCAGGCCGGCCGCCAGGACAAACAGACTGCCCGCCACCACGATCGAGACCCACGCCTGTTCCCGGCTGAGCGCGCCGCGCGGCAGCTCGCGGTTCCGGGTGCGCGGATTGGCGGCGTCGTAGCGGAGATCGGCCACGCGGTTGAAGCCCATGGCCGCCCAGCGCGCGGCCGAGAACGCGAGGATCACGAGGGCCACCGTCCGCGGCCGGACCGGCGCGGTCCGCGAGGCCGCCAGCACGCCCAGCAAGGCGAATGGCAGCGCGAAGAAGGTGTGCGGCAGCTTGACGAAGTTGACGTAGCGGACGAGCAGCGACTCGCCGGCGAACGTCTGCCCCTCCCGCGCGGGCGAGCTCACAGGCGGATGCCCAGCGTGGGCCACAGCTCGTCCACCCGGCGCTTGGTGGCCTCGTCCATCGTGATGAGGTCCGGCCACTCGCGGTTGAATCCCTCCTCGGCCCACTTCCGGGTGGCGTCGATTCCCATCTTGCTGCCGTACGTGAAGGCCCGGCTGGCGTGGTCGAGCACGTCGACCGGCCCCATGGTGAAGCGCACGTCACGCTCGGGGTCGATGTTGTTGAGCGCGATCCACCACGCCTCGTCGGGGTCCTGGACGTTCACGTGCTTGTCCACGACGACCAGCACCTTGGCGAGCGACATCAGTCCCTGGCCCCAGAGGGCGTTCATGACCTTGTACGCCTGCCCCGGATACTGCTTGTCGATCGAGACGAAGACCAGGTTGTGGAAGATGCCCGCGGCCGGCATGTGGTAGTCGACGATCTCGGGCACCGTGAGCTTGAGCAGGGGCAGGAAGATCCGCTCGGTCGCGTGTCCCAGATAGTAGTCCTCCATCGGCGGCCGGCCCACGAGCGTGGCGGGATAGATGGGATCTCGCCGGGCCGTGATGGCCGTGACGTGCACCCGCGGATAGAGGTCCGCGAGCGAGTAGTAGCCGGTGTGATCGCCAAATGGCCCCTCCATCACGAGCGGCTCGGACGGATCGATGTAGCCCTCGAGCACCATCTCGGCCTCGGCGGGCACCTCGAGCTCGCACGTGACGGCGCGGGCCAGCTCCACGGGCGCGCGGCGGAGGAAGCCGGCGAAGATGAACTCGTCGATCGTCGGTGGGAGCGGCGCGGAGCCGGCGTAGATGCTCGCGGGATCGCCGCCCAGCGCGATGACGACCGGCATCCGCTCGCCCTTCTCGGCCATGTCGCGCCAGTGCGCCGCGCCGACCTTGTGGCGCTGCCAGTGCATGGCCAGCGTGTCGCGCCCGAGCACCTGGACCCGGTACATGCCGACATTGCGGATGCCGCGGGAGGGATCGGTCGTGATGACCATGGGCAGGGTGATGTAGCGCCCGCCGTCGCCCGGCCAGGTGGTGAGGAACGGGATCTGGTCGAGGTTGACGGCGTCCCCGCGGAGCACGACTTCCTGGCACGGCGGCCGTCCGCTCTTCACCCGAGGCGGAAACTTCCCGATCTCCGCCAGCCGGGGCAGCATGGCGAGCTTGCCGAAGAATCCCTCGGGCACCTTGAGATTGAGCATCTCCGAGATCCGGGCCCCGACGGCGTCCAGCTCCTCCACGCCGAGGGCCAGGCACATCCGCCGCATCGAGCCGAACAGATTGATCGCGACCGGCTGGACGCTCCGGGTGCCGCCCTCGAGCAGCACGTGCTCGAACAAGAGGGCCGGGCCGCCACGGGGGCTCTTCATGCACCGATCGGCGATCTCGGCCACCTCGAGCCGGGCGCGGACAGGATGGGTCACGCGGACCAGCTCGCCGAGGCGGTCGATGGCGGTGAGGAACTCGCGGAGATTGTCGAGAGGCATGAACGTCCGGTGTCAGAGTCGGTATGTCGCCGTCATCCCGAGCGCAGCGAGGGATCTTGCCCGGGAATGGCTCGAGCGCGGAGGAGAAGATCCCTCGCTGCGCTCGGGAGGACATCCTGCACGCGCAGACCGTCGGCGCGTTCCATCACGCTTTACTCCCGCGTCGCCACGTGCAGCGCGCACACGCCGCCCATGAACAGTGTGTACGACACCTCGCCGAAGCCTTGCGTCGTCAGCCGCCGCGCGAGCTCGGGCGGCTCGGGAAACGCGAACGTGGACGCTGGCAGCCACGCATAGGCGGTCGTATGTTTGGAGATTCGTCTCCCGATCCACGGCAGCACGCGCCGGAAATAGAGCTCGTACGCCCGGCGTAGCACCGGCTGCCGTGGCAGCGCCATCTCGAGGATCACCAGCCGGGCGCCCGGCCGAAGCACGCGGGCGGCCTCGGCGAGCCCCGCATCGAGGTCCACCAGGTTCCGCACGCCCCAACCGACCATCGCGCCATCAAACGCCGCATCGGGAAAGGGCAGCTCCAGCGCGTCGGCGGCGACCGGCGCCAACACGGCCGCCTTGTCCCGGCCCAGCCGGAGCATCGGCTCCACGAAGTCGGCGCCGACGACCCGGCCGCGGAATCCCGCCTGCCGAGCCAGGGTCGCCGCGAAATCCAGCGTTCCGGCGCACAGGTCCAGATAGATTCCATCCGGTTTCCGCTCCCACCCCAACCGTGCCACCGCGTATCGTCGCCAGCGCTGATCGAAGCGGAAGCTGATGATGCGGTTGAGGCGGTCGTAGGTGGGAGCGATGGCGGTGAAGATGTCGCGGACGTAGGCCCGCTTCTCCGGCCCGCCGGCGACAGGTAACTCACGATCCGAGGCTAACATAGGCGCTCAATGTAGTCCTGCGGCAAGACCGTTGGCAAGCCGGCGCCCAGGTGGCTGATACCCCGGAGTGGGCCCGGCTCAGCGACCAGGAGGTCGTGCTCATGGCCCGGGCCGGCCGCGAGACGGCCTACCGGGAGCTGATTCGCCGGTACGAGCGGCCGATCTTCGCCCTGCTGTTTCGCATGGTCCGGGACCGCGAGCTGGCCGAGGACCTGTCGCAGGAGACCTTCATCAAGGCGCTGAACGCGATCGAGTCGTACCGTCCGGAATTCAAGTTCTCCTCCTGGATCTTCAAGATCGCGAACAACGCGGCCATCGATCACCTCCGGCGCCGCGAGCTCGACACCCTTTCGCTCGACGGCTCGCCGCACGCGGAGACGCCGGAAGCGATGCAGGCCACGGCGCTCCAGATCGGCGCGCGGCAGGAGTCACCGCTCGAGGCGGTCGAAGCCCGGGAGCTGGGCGGCGCGATCGAACTGGCCATCGGGCGGCTCCGGCCCGAGTACCGCTCGTGCATCCTCTTGCGCCACGTCGAGGGCCGTCCGTACGAGGAGATCGCCGAGATGCTCGATCTCCCGCTCGGCACCGTGAAGACCTACATCCACCGGGCCCGCAACGAGCTGCGGCAGGCCCTGGCGCACCTCAAGGAAGAATGAAACCTGCCCCGACTCTTGACCGTAGGAGGCACCACTTATGACCTCCGTTCCCGGGCCCCACCTCACGCCCGACGACCTCGACGCGTGGCTCGCCGGCATCCTCGCCCCAGCGGCGCAGGACCACTTGGCGTTCTGCCCCGCGTGCCAGGAGCGCGCGGACACCGAGCGCGAGATCGTGATGCTGCTGGCCGCGCTGCCGCTGATGAGCCCAAGCCCCGGCTTTGCCGATCGGATCATGGCGCGGGTCGCGGTGCCCGAGGCGATGGCGGCGCGCTCGTTCCGAAGCCGCGTCTTCGCCACCCGCCGGAGCACGGCCCTGGCGGCCAGCCTCCTCGCGCTCGTGGCCGGCTCGATGGCCGGAAGCATCGTGTGGACCCTCGGCCATCAGGACACGCTGGCGGCGCTCGGCAATTGGCTCGCCGGGCAGGCCGGGCAGGCGGCGTGGATCGGCCTCCGGACCGTGGCGTCGAATTTCATCGAGCAGCCCTGGTTCGCGGGGCTCCGGGACCTCGCGGGCAGTCCGGGCCGCCTCGGGCTCGCCTCCGCGCTGGCGATGATCGCCTATCTGGGCGGCGTCCTGGCGCTCCACCGCCTCCTGGCTCTGCCGACGCAGCAGGTGGCCCATGCCGGGGCATAGCGGGACCCTCGCGGCTCTGGCGCTGATCGCCCTGCTTGTCCCGCGGGCCGCCTTCGCCGGTACCCGGCCGGATCCCACCGGGTCACGGGCCGTGGAGCTGGTGCACGGTTTCTGGTCCCTCGTATCGGACGTCTCCGGACGGCCCGGCGCCGAGGACGGCACCCAGGCTCCCCATCCCGCGCCCCAGGCCATCCCCCAGGCGCCCGCCGGAGAGCGGCCCGTCTCGCTGGACGACCTCAGCAAGCCCACCACCCTCGAGTCGCAGCTGCGCGAGGCGCTCCGGACACGCGACGGCGGCGTTCGCGTCTCGATTCCCGGCGGCACCGCGCGGATGGGCGATTTCAGCATCGGCTCCAACGAAAGCGTGCCTGGCCACCTGCTCGTGGTGCAGGGCACCGCGGACGTGTATGGCAAGCTGCTCGGCAATCTCGTCACCGTCGAGGGCGACGTGGTGCTGCACCCCGGCGGCGTCATCTCCGGGGATGTGCTCACGCTCGGCGGCGAGGTCCGCGACGAAGGCGGCGAAATCGGCGGCGAGGTCCGGACCTTCCGCTCGGCCTCGGTGCTCGACGCGCCGCTCCCGATGCGGGCCGCCGAGCCGAGCGCGATCTCGACCGTGTTCCGGCGCGCGGCCGGGGTGGCCGGCGTATTCCTCACGCTCGGGGCCCTCGGGTTCGGCCTCGTGATGTTCGGGCGACCCAACCTCGAGGTGGTATCCGACACCGTCTCGCATTCGTTCGGCCGCGCCTTCGCGACCGGGCTCCTGGGTCAGCTCCTGCTGCTCCCCACATTCGGCATGGTCGTGGTCGGGCTCATCCTGAGTGTCGTGGGGATCGTGCTGCTGCCGTTCGCGGTGGTGGTGTACGCGCTCCTGGTAGTCGTGGGAGTGGTCGGGGGATATCTGGCCGTGGCGCACGCGATGGGCGAGACCTACACCCGGCGGCGGATGGCGCTCGGGGCGATGATCGGCTCACCCAACAGCTACCGTTACCTGCTCGTGGGCCTCGGCGTGCTCGCGGCCTTCTGGCTGGCGTGGTCGGTGTTCGGCTGGGTGCCGGTGGCCGGGGAGCTGATCCGCGGCGCGGCCATCCTGGTCACCTGGCTGCTCGGCACCGCCGGCTTCGGGGCGGCACTCCTCAGCCGGGCGGGGATCCGGGAAAATTTTGCCGGCCGCCTCATCCCGCCCGAGGCCCTGACCGACGAGTACCTCTGGGCCACCCCGCAGTTCGGCGTGTCCGCCGCCAAGCGGCCCGGCTCCCGGACGCCCACGCGAGGCCTCTGATGCGGCGGCTCGTCCTTCCGGCGCTGGCGCTCTCGATGGGAGCGTCGGGCGCCGCCGCGCAATCGATGCGCCCGTTCAGCACCTACCGGCAATGGCATGGCGAGACCCGGATGGACGCCCGGCTGGACTACGCGGCCGGCGCCCTCCGGCTGGCCGCGGGCCGGCCCGGCGAGCTCTATCGGATGGACGTGCTGTACGACGGCGACCGCTACGTGCCGGTGAGCGACTTCGACGCGGCCCGTGGCGGCGTCGCGCTGGGGCTCCGCGCCTCGGGCGAGGGGGGCCTCCGCGTGGTCTCGAAGGGCCAGCTCCGCCAGACGGCATCCGTGACCTTCTCGCCGAAGAGCGACCTCGCGTTGGCTGTCCGGCTGGGGGCGGTGGACGGCGACCTCGAGCTCGGCGGCCTCCGGCTCACCGAGCTGTCCCTCGAGGCCGGCGCCAGCCGCGCGACGGTGCGCTTCTCCCAGCCGAATGCCGCGCGCTGCCGCGCGGCCCTGCTCAGCGCCGGGGCCGCGGAGCTCACGGTTCTCGGGCTCGGCAACAGCCGGTGCGACCGGATCGCGTTCGAGGGCGGCGTCGGGCGCGTGACCCTCGACTTCGGCGGCGCCTGGACCTCGGGCTCCCGGGTCGAAGTGAAGATGGCGCTCGGGGAGGTGGCCCTCAGGCTGCCGCGCCAGGTCGGCATCCGCATCACGCTCGACAAGTTCCTCGCGACCTTCGAGCCGCAGGGCCTCGTCCGGCGGGGCACGAGCTTTCTCTCGCCCGGATACGACCAGGCCACCCGCCACCTGGACATCGACGTGACCACCGCGGTGGGCGGGGTGACGGTGGACTGGTTGCCGTAGTAGGTTCCGGACATGTCGCCGCTCGAGACCCTCGGCTTCGCGCTCGGCACGTCGTTCGCCTCGGGGCTCAACCTCTATGCGACGGTGGCGGCCGCGGGGTTGTTCCAGCGATTCGGCGTCATCACGCTGCCCGAGCCGCTCCAGGTGCTGGCGCATCCGATGGTGGTCGGGCTGGCCATCGCCCTGTTCGTCATCGAGTTCGTGGCCGACAAGATCCCCTACGTCGACAGCGTCTGGGACGCGGTGCATACGTTCATCCGTCCGCCGGCCGCCGCCTTCCTCTCCTACAGCGCATTCGCGGGCGGCGTCCCGGAGCAGTACAAGATCGGGGCGGCCCTGCTCGCCGGCACGGTGGCCCTGACCTCGCATGGGGCCAAGGCCACCACGCGCGCGGCCGCGAACGTGAGCCCTGAGCCGGTCAGCAACTGGACGCTGAGCGTGATCGAGGACGTGATGGCGGTATCGCTCTCCTGGCTGGCGGGGACGCACCCGGTGCTCACGGTGGCCGTCGTGGCCGTGCTGGTGATCCTCGCGGTGCTGCTCATCTGGCGACTGTTCCGGTTCTTCCGCCAGGTGGTGACGCGATTCGGGCGGCGGCCCGGCGGGCCGGAGCCGGCGCCGACGTCGCATTAGGACGGCATCCGCCGGCCCGGGGTGAGCGACCGCGAATGCCTGCCCCGCACTCCGATTTTCACCTCCAGAGCCGATGTTCTCACGACAGGAATTGGCGAACGGCCTTCGCGGGCTGGGCGTGGCGCCGGGCGACACGCTCATGGTGCACGCCTCGATCCGCTCGGTCGGCCAGGTTGCCGGCGGACCCGACCAGATCCACCTGGCGCTGAAGGACGCCGTGACGCCTGCCGGGACGCTCATGATGTACGCCAGTTGTCCCGAGTTCTATGACGAGGTGGGGCGCGGCCACCTCAGTCCGGAGCTGGAGCGCGAACTGCTCGAAAAGCTTCCGGCCTTCGATCCACTCACGGCGCGCTCCCAGCGGGACAACGGCGCACTGGTCGAGCTTCTGCGGACGTATCCCGGCTCAGTGGTCAATCCGCACGTCGCGCGCTTCGTCGTCTGGGGTGCCCATGCGGACCACCTGATATCGGGACAGCCGTGGAACTACCCCTTCGGGCGCGGCTCGGCGCTGGACCGACTCGCGGAGCTCGACGGCAAGATTCTCCTGCTCGGTTGCGACCACGACGCCGTGACCTTTCTCCACTACGCCGAGCACATTGCCGACATCCCCGACAAGCGGGTGGCGAGATTCATGGTCCCGGTGAGTGAGGATGGCAGGCGGGTGTGGCGAGCGATGGAGGAATTCGACACGTCCGAGCACGGGGCGCACGCGAACTGGCCCAGCCGGTTCTTCGCTCGCGTGGTGGACACGTATCTGATGAAGACGAAGAACGCGGGCGGACCCGTTGGCGACGCGCATTGCGTTCTGCTGGACGCGCGGGGGTTGCTCGCGTTCGCCCTCGCCGTCATGAAGGCGGTCGCGGCCGACTCCGGGGCGGCGGCCACCCTCCACCCCTAGTCAGCCCAGGCGCGCCCGGATTCTCCCGCCGACTCCCAGCCCCAGCCGTCGCGCGGCCGAGCCATCGCGCACGGCGATCTCTACCGCCCCGCCCGATCCGACGTACGCGAGCAACCCGCCGGTCGGCACGTCGCCGAAGGTGCGGCGGAGCCGGCCGATCTCCAACCCCTCCACCTCCAGGACGGCGTAGGGCGGCACCAGCTCGGTCGTAAGATTGGTGACCAGCGTGCCGAAGCGGTCGACGTAGGCGATCTCTCCTACGACCGACTTCCCCTCGTAGTGCGGCTCCGCGTAGGTGAGGCGCTCGGGGATGCGTGCGAGCGGCTCCCCCAGTACCGAGAGCGCCGCCCCCCCGGCGAGGGCCGCTGCGGCCGGGGCGAACAGGTCGCGTCCGTGAAAGGTCGGCGCCGCGCCTTCGGGAGTGGGGAGCACCACGATCTCCACCTCCGCGTCCTTGAGGACGGGCGTGAAGAGTCCGTTGTCCGGGCCCACGAAGGCGTGCCCTTGCGTGCGCATCGCCAGCGCCGCGCGCGCGGTGCCGACGCCCGGATCCACCACTGCGAGATGAATGCTACCCGCCGGAAACCGATGCCAGCTCCGGCCGAGGAGGTAGGCGCCCGCGCGAACATCGCCGGGCGGGACGGCATGGGTAACGTCTACCAGGATCGCATCGGGGCAGCGGCTGAGCAGCGCGCCCTTCATCTCCGCGACGTACGAGTCGGAGGTGCCGAAATCGGTGAGCAGGGTGATGACCGGCATGCCCAAAGGTAACGCGCTCACGCGCGGGCTCCTTCTCCCACCCGCGCCAGTGCCGGAGCGACCTCATGGCCGCCGCGCGGGCCAGGGCGGTGATCGCGAGCATCCACCAGATCCCCGCGCGCCCGAACGGGCCGGCAACCAGCGCCGCGAGCGGAATGCGGAGCGCGCTTTGAGGCCGGCGCAATCGGGTGGGGCGACCGGTGGGGAGGCGTCCTGCTGATCGGCGTAGAGGGCCGGCGGCGGCACCGCCGAAGCTCGCGGGCGCGGCTCACGCGCGGTCATCCGTTCACCGGCCGAGGGCCGGGAACGACCATGAGGTGTTGCCGCGCCACGTTCCGTGGATGCGTGGCGCGTCGTGCGTCAGTTGCGGAGAATCGGCAACGCGACACCGGGGCCCGCGGTCTTCTCCCGGAGCTGCGCGGCGATCTCGCGAAGGCTCACCGCGGCCGGGCTCCCGGGCTCCGCGACCAGCACCGGCTGCCCCGCGTCCGCCAGCTCGGCGAGACCCGGCTGCAGCGGCACACTCCCAAGCAGGGGCACGCCGATCTCCTCGGCCAGACGCTGGCCGCCGCCGGAGGAGAACAGCTCGAAGCGGCGGCCGGTCTGGGAGTCGGTGAAGGCACTCATGTTCTCGACGACGCCGACCACCGGCACCCCGACCCGCTCGAACATCTTCGCCCCGCGAAGGGCATCGCCCACGGCCATCTCCTGAGGGGTGGTCACGATCACCGCGCCGGCCACTTGGGTCGCCTGGACCAGCGAGAGTTGCGCGTCACCGGTGCCCGGGGGCAGATCCACGATGAGGTAGTCGAGCTCGCCCCACTGCACGTCCTTGAGGAACTGGGTCACGATCTTCATGATGATCGGCCCGCGCCAGATCGCCGGCGCGTCGCGCTCGACCAGAAAGCCGAGCGACATGAGCTTCACCCCGTGCGCCTGGAGCGGCTGGATCTTGCCATCCACCACCGGCGGCTTCTCGAACACCCCGAACATGCGCGGAACGTTGGGCCCGTAGACATCCGCATCCATCAGGCCGACACGCGCGCCGTCCTGGGCGAGCGCGACCGCCAGGTTGACGGCCACGGTGGATTTCCCCACCCCGCCTTTGCCCGACGACACGGCGATGATCCGCCCGAGGTTCGCCTGCTCGGCCGGCAGCGGATCCGCCGGGGCGCCGGGCGTCGGAGGCGGTCCGTGCGTCGGACGGACCGGGCCCGCCGGATTGGTGACGGTGATCTTGATGTCGTCCCGGCGAACGCCCTCCACCGCCTGAACGGCGGCGCGGGCCTGGCGTACGAGGGTGGCCGGATCCTCGGGCGAGAGCAGGAAGGTGAAGCTGACGCCGCCCCGCTCGGTCACGACCAGCTCGCGCACCATGCCGGCGGACAGCAAGTCGTTTTCCAGGCGCGGGTTATGGACGCTCGCCAGCGCGGCGACGACCCGCCCCTCCAGGCCACCCGCCACTAGACCGCCTCCACGTGCTTGACCTCCGGGACGGCCTCGCGCAGGCGGGACTCGATCCCCTGCTTGAGGGTCACGGTCGACGCCGCGCACCCATGGCAGGTGCCGCCCAGGCGCACGAGCAGGACGCCATCGCGCTCATCGAAATCCACGACCTCCACCTGGCCGTGATGCGAGGCGATGTACGGTCGCAGTGTGTCGAGGGTCTGCTCGATTCGATCAATGGTGTTCATGGGCTCCGACACGTGAATCCCTACTGAGTTACTCGGCAATATAGGCCCCCCCAAAACACGGTCAACCGCCCGCCTGGCGGGCGCTCCGGCCGTTGCCTGAAAGATAGGCCCGCGCCGCGGAAAGTACGGTGGCCTGGACCTCGGCCAACGAGCCCACCAGGGCAAGCCCGGCGGCCTTGGTGTGCCCGCCGCCGCCGAACCCGTTGGCGAAGGCGGCCACGTCCACATCGCCCACCGAGCGAAGCGAGACCTTGACCCGGCCCTGGCTCACCTCGCGGAAGAGCAGCGCCAGGCGGACGCCTTCGATCGAGCGGGGGAACTCGACGACGCCCTCGAGGTCGTCCGACGAGACGCCGAGCCGCTCGATGGCGCCCGGCGGCACGGTCACCCAGGCGAGCCCCAGGTCGGGCTCCACGACGAGGGTCTGGAGCGCCTCCGCGAAGAGGCGCGGCCGGCCCTCGGGCGCCCGGGCGTAGACCTCGAGATAGATCTGCTCGGGATCCACCCCGGCCTCGAGCAGCTCCGCGGCCACGCGCAGCGTGCGGGGGCGCGTGTTGCTGAAGCGGAACCCGCCGGTGTCCGTGAGGATGGCGACGTAGAGGCCGCGGGCCGCCTCCTCCGTCAGCGTCCAGCCGTTGGCCACCGCGATCTCGAAGATCAACTCGCCGGTGGCGGCGGCGCCGGCATCCACGTAGCGCGGTCCGTCGGGGAGAACGCCCTCGCTCACGTGGTGGTCAACGCAGGCCACCGGCACCCCGCGGGTCCGGACGGTGTCACCCAGCATGCCCAGCCGGCCGAGGTCGGAGATGTCGAGAACCACGATCGTGTCGGCGCGCCGGAGCTCGCGGATGGCTTCGCCGGTCCGATCCACGCCGGGGAGATCCTCGAACAGGAACCGGAACCTGGGTGGGGTGGCGGTCGGGTTGGTGATGACCGCATCGATGCCGCGGTCGCGGAGCAGGTGGGCCAGCCCGGCCTCGCTGCCGAGCCCATCGCCGTCGGGGTTCACGTGGGTGGTCAGGCAGACCCGTTGCCCCGGCACGAGCGCCGCAGCCAGCGATCGCGCCGCGGCGATCTGGTCGGGGGCGAGGGAATACGGCATGGGGGGAACATAACGAGAGGGCGGAGAGGGCGGAGAGGGCGGAGAGGGCGGAGAGGGCGAGAGGGCGGAGAGGGCGGAGAGGGCGGAGAGGGCGGAGAGGGCGGAGAGGGCGGAGAGGGCGGAGAGGGCGGACCCGAAGGTACCGTCATCCCGAGCGAGCGCAAGCGACCGAGGGACCTGGCTCGGACCGGCCTCGAAGTCGGCCGGGCAAGATCCCTCGCTACGCTCGGGATGACAGGTGCGGCTCGGGATTTTTGGGGGCGCCGGGCGCCGCTCACGTCCCGCCCTCGCCGTCTTTCCAGCCCTCTCCGCCTTCTCCGCCCTCTCCGCCCTCCCTACCGTGCCGCCTGCTGCACCTTCGAATGCCGCCGGCCGTAGAGGAAGTAGATCGCGAGGCCGATGGCCATCCAGACGACGAGCCGGGCCCAGGTGTCTACGGGCAGGCCGACCATGAGATAGAAGCAGGCCAGGATCCCCAGCGCCGGCACGAACGGGACAAGGGGCGTCCGGAACGGGCGGGCGCGTTCGGGCTCGGTATAGCGCAGCACGAGCACGCCGGCGCACACGATCGCGAAGGCGAGCAGCGTCCCGATCGAGACCAGCTCTCCCAGCAGCCCGATCGGCAGGAGCCCCGCGAAGATCATCGCCGCCACCCCGGTGACGAGGCTCGCGACGTACGGTGTCCGGAACTTGGGATGCACCTTGCTGAAGATGGGCGGCAGCAGGCCGTCCTTGGACATCGTATAGAAGATGCGGGGCTGGCCCAGGAGCATGACCAAGATGACCGAGCTCAAACCGGCGATGGCGCCGATCTTCACGATCGGCCGAAGCCAGGCGAGGGCCGGGCCGGCCGCGTTGATGCCGACGGCGATCGGGTCGGGCACGCTGAGCTGGGTGTACTTCACGAGCCCGGTCAGCACCAGGGCCACCGCAATATAGAGCACGGTACAGATGGCGAGCGAGCCGAGGATGCCGATGGGCATGTCCCGCTGCGGATTCTTGGTTTCCTGCGCCGCGGTCGATACGGCGTCGAATCCGATATAGGCGAAGAAGATCACCCCCGCGCCGCGAACGATTCCGTCCCAGCCGTACTTGCCCGGCCCCGCCGGCGGCGGCACGAATGGCTCCCAGTTCTCGCGGTTGATGTAGGCGAGTCCGAAGCCGATGAAGAGGAACACCACCGTCAGCTTGATGATGACGATGACGTTGTTGAAGCTGGCCGACTCCGAGATGCCGACGATCAGGAGGATCGTGATCAGCGCGACGATGATCATCGCCGGGACGTTGAGCACCGCACCGGTGCTGGACCAGCCTTCGGTGAAGAGCCGCCAGATGTTGATGCCGGCATCGGGCGGAGCGGTGTGCGTGTACGGGGCCGCGGTGTATTGGGCCGGAATGGTGATGCCGAGGTCCTTGAGAAACGACACCACGTAACCCGACCAGCCGACCGCCACCGTCGAGGCGGCGAACAGGTACTCCAGGATCAGGTCCCAGCCGATGATCCAGGCGATGAGCTCGCCCAGGGTGGCATATCCGTAGGTGTACGCGGACCCCGCGATCGGGATCATCGCCGAAAACTCGGCGTAGCACAGACCCGCCAGGGCGCAGGCGGTACCTGCGAGTATGAACGAATAGACGATGGCCGGCCCGGCGTAGTTGGCCGCCGCCTGACCCGTGAGCACGAAGATGCCCGCCCCGATGATGGCCCCGATGCCGAGCGCCACCAGGTTGACCGGACCGAGCGCCCGTTTGAGGCTCTGATCCGAGCCGACTTCGACCTGAAGGCTGGAGATGTCCTTTCGCAGGAAAAGACTCATGGCGTGCTCGCGATGAAGGTGAACGGTCGACACGCGGCGCCAGGCGCGCCCACCGCCGCGTGCTTGAGCCTCCTACGCGCCGCCGCGCTCACGCTCGCGCTGCAGGACGCTGTGCTTCCGGCCGTAGCCGAAGTAGATGACGAACCCGATCAGCAGCCACACCAGCAGCCGGATCCAGGTGTCGCCCGGCAGCGTGGCCATGAGGCCGAAGCACGCCAGCATGCCGAGAATCGGGACCAGCGGCACGAGCGGCGTGCGGAACGGGCGCTCGAGATCCGGCCGCTTGTTCCTGAGAATCCACACGCCGGCGCACACCAGCACGAAGGCCAGCAGGGTGCCGATGTTCACCAGCTCGCCCAGGATCTGGATCGGAAAGGTGCCCGTGATGATCGCGACGATGAGGCCGACGTAGATGGTCGAGAGGTAGGGTGTCCGGAACCTGGGATGGACCTTGCCGGCCCAGGGCCCGATCAGGCCGTCGCGCGACATCGAATAGAACACGCGGCTCTGACCCAGGAGCATCACCAGCACGACCGAGCCGAGGCCGAGCACGGCGCCGACGGTGATGAACGGCCGGAGCCAGTTGAGCTGCTGCACCTGCTCGACCGCGAACGCCACGGGGTGGGACACGTTCAGGCGGTCGTACTTGACTAGGCCGGTCAGCGTGAGCGAGACCAGGATGTAGAGAATGGTGCAGATGACGAGCGAGCCCAGGATGCCGATGGGCATGTCCCGCTGCGGATTGCGCGCCTCCTGGGCGGCCGTGCTCACCGCGTCGAACCCGATGTAGGCGAAGAAGATCAGCCCCGCCCCCCGGAACACGCCGCTCCAGCCGAACTCGCCGAACGTGCCGGTGTTGGGCGGGACGAAGGGATGCCAGTTGGCGGGGTTGACGTACCGGACGCCGAACAGGACGAACATGATCACGACCGCAATCTTGAGGATGACGATCAGGTTGTTGACCTTGGCCGACTCCTCGATGCCGATCACCAGGATGAACGTGGCGATGAGCACGATCGCCATCGCGGGCAGATTGAAGAGCGAGCCGGTCGGATTCCAGCCCGGATGGGTGCAGGCGGTCACCGCGTTGGCCACGTCGGCGGCGCTGCAGAAGCGGAGCGGCGCCGACGTCACCGCCGCCGGCAGGTGCAGGCCGAGAACGTCGAGCAGGCTCACGAAGTAGCCGGACCAGCCGACGCCGACGGTGGCCGCGCCCATGGCGTACTCGAGCACCAGGTCCCAGCCGATGATCCAGGCCACGAACTCGCCCATCGTGGCGTAGGAGTACGTGTAGGCGCTGCCCGCCACCGGCACGGCGCTGGCCATCTCGGCGTAGCACAGGCCGGCGAGCCCGCAGGCCACGGCGGCCACCACGAACGAGAGCGGCACCGCGGGCCCCGCGTGCAGGGCGGCCGCCAGCCCGGTCAGGACGAAGATGCCCGCCCCGATGATGGCTCCGATGCCGAGCATCGTCAGGTTGAGCGCGCCGAGGGTCCGCTTGAGCGACCGTTCGCCGGTCGCATCCGCCTCGGCGCGCAGCGCCGAGATGGACTTCGTCGCCCACAAGCTCATGAACCGATCCTCGATGACTGGAGAAGCGCCGCACCGGACGGGCGGCGCTGACCGCGACCCGCTACGCGCTGTAGTTCGGCGCCTCGCGGGTGATCGTCACATCGTGCGGGTGCGACTCGCGCAACCCGGCGGAGGTGATCTGCACCATCTCGACGTCGCACTGCAGCTGCGGAATGGAGGAGACCCCGCAGTACCCCATCCCACTACGGAGCCCGCCGACCATTTGATACAGCACATCGGCGACCGGTCCCTTGTACGGCACGCGCCCTTCGATGCCCTCGGGCACGAGCTTGGACGGCGCCATCTCGCCCTCCTGGAAGTAGCGGTCGGCCGAGCCGTCCTGCATGGCCGAGAGACTTCCCATCCCGCGGATCATCTTGAACCGCCGGCCCTCGGCGAGGACCGACTCGCCGGGGCTCTCCTCGGTGCCGGCCAGCATCGAGCCCATCATCACTGAGGACGCGCCCGCCGCCAGGGCTTTCACGACGTCGCCCGAATACTTGATGCCGCCGTCGGCGATGACCGGCACGTCGTCCGCGCCGCGGAGCGCGTCCATGATGGCGGTGATCTGGGGAACGCCTACCCCCGTCACCACCCGGGTGGTGCAGATGCTTCCCGGCCCGATGCCGACCTTCACGGCGTCCACGCCGCGGCGGACCATTTCCCGCGCCCCGGCCTCGGTGGCGACGTTGCCGGCGACGAGCTGCACCTCGGTGAACGCCTCGCGCAGCTGACTCACGGTTCGGAGCACGCCCTCACTGTGCCCGTGGGCCGAGTCCACGATCAGGACATCGACGCCGGCGTCGACCAGCCGGCGCGCCCGCTCGGTGGCGTCCTGCCCGCCACCGACCGCCGCGGCCACCCGGAGCCGGCCATGCAGGTCCTTGTTGGCGTTGGGATGCTCGCGGCGCTTGAAGATGTCCTTGACCGTGATGAGCCCCTTGAGCACGCCGCCGGCGTCCACCACCGGCAGCTTCTCGATCCGGTGCTTCGCCAGAATGCGCTCGGCGTCATCCAGGCTGGTGCCGACCGGCGCCGTCACCAGGTTGTTCTTGGTCATCGCCTCCTGGATGGGCTGCTCGAGGTTGCGCTCGAACTGGAGGTCGCGGTTGGTGATGATCCCGATGAGCCGCCCGGTCCCGTCCACGATCGGCACGCCCGAGATCTTGAACCGGCGCATGAGCTGGTACGCCTCACGGAGCGGGCGATCGGGTCCGAGCGTGATCGGATTGAGGATCATCCCGCTCTCGCTGCGTTTGACCTTGTCCACCTCGGCGGCCTGGCGCTCCACCGACATGTTCTTGTGCAGCACGCCCATGCCGCCGGCCCGGGCCATCGCGATCGCCATGTCGGCCTCGGTGACCGTGTCCATGGCTGCGGAGACGAGCGGGATGTTCAGGGAGATGGTGCGGGTGAGGCGGCTGCTGGTCGAGACTTCCCGTGGGTGGACGGCCGAATACCTCGGCACCAGGAGGACGTCGTCGAACGTCAGGCCGGGCTTCGGGCGGATGACGCTCATGCGCTCGGGAGCACGGGGCGGAAGGCCGTCGCTCGATGCACGACGGCCCACCGCGGCCCAGAGAGGGCGGACGGCAGGCCGGGGGTGGGCGTTTCCATCACCTAGTGTAGGGCACGGTCCCGCGGAAATCAAGCGCCGGTCACGGGTTGCCTCGCGCGGTCGGCGCGACGCCAGAGCAGGTACACCGGCACGCCGCTCGCCACGATCAGCAGCCCCGGCCAAGTGAACAGCGGCTTCTCCAACAGCAGGATCACCATCAGGACGCCGACGGCCACCAGGTACAGCCCGGGCAGGACCGGATAGCCGAATGCCTTGACGGGACGCGGCAGTTCGGGCCGCGTCCGGCGGAGCCGGAACAGCGCCAGGGTCGTGAGGAAGTAGAACACCAGCGCGGCGAAGATCACGTAATCCAGGAGCTGGCCGTAGGTGCCGCTGATGCACAGCAAGGACGCCCACACGGCCTGCGCCACGAGCCCGAACACAGGCGTGCGCCAGGTCGGGTGGAGGGCGCCGGCGCGCTGAAAAAAGAGCTTGTCGCGCGCCATGGCGTAGTACACGCGCGGGCCCGACAGAATGAGCCCGTTGTTGCAGCCGAAGGTCGAGAACAGGATCGCCACCGCCATGACGCCAGCGGCGCCGGCGCCGAGGGCAACCTCGATGGCGGCGGTGCCCACGCGGTCCTGCGCGGCGTACTGAAGACCCCGCGCCAGCACGTCCTGCCCGCTCGGATCGCCGGCGAACGGCAGAACGTTGAGGTACGCGACGTTGGCGAGGATATAGAGCAGGCTCACGGTGCCGGTCCCGATCGCGAGGGCGCGGGGCAGGTTCCGGGTGGGGTTCTGTACCTCGGCCGCCGCGAAGGTGACGTTGTTCCAGGCGTCGCTCGAGAACAGCGATCCCACCATGGCGGCGCCGAGGATCGGGATCATCGCCACCGACCAGTCGCCCGTGCCCCAGAAGCTCGAGAAGTTGGCCGCCGCGATGTCGGGTTGGCGGAACACGGTGAGCCCGAAGATCACCAGCGCGGCCAGCGCCCCGACCTTGGCGACGCTGAACACCGTCTGGATCGCCGCCCCGAGCGTCACGCCGAGCATATTGGTGGCGGTGAGCAGCGCGATCAGCAGGATCGCCACCACGCGCTGGGGCGAGAGCCCGAGCTGGATCGCATCGGGGGCGCCCGGGAGGTGCAGCCGGCCGAGTGGAAGAAAGACGTCGGGACTCACGCCCGGCACCAGCACGCTCAGGAACTTGGCGAATGCCACGGCGACCGCCGCGATGGTGCCGGTCTGGATGACCGCGAAGAGTGTCCAGCCGTAGAGGAACCCCGCGAGCGGCGAGAGTCCCTCCCGCAGGAACACGTACTGTCCCCCGGCCCGCGGCATCATCGCCGCCAGCTCGGCGTAGGCGAGCGCGCCCGTCACCGTCATCGCACCGGTGACGACCCACACCAGCAGCAGCGCGCCCGGTCCCCAGCTCGAGACCTGGCGCCCGATGTCGGCCGAGACGATGAAGATGCCCGAGCCGATCATCGAGCCGACGACGAGCGAGATCGCCGCGAGCGGGCCGATGCCGCGGATGAATTCCGTCGGCGGGCTTGCCGTCGTCCCGGCTGGTGTGTCGGTGGACACGGTCATGGCGGGGCTCGGGAGCTTGGGGAGTGGAGCGTCGTCCTGAGCGCAGCGAACGGGCTCAGGATGACTCGTGATTCAGCTGATGACTCGTGGGTCAGCTGCCGGTGCCCGGCTCCGGCTTCAGCAGCTCGGCCGGCACCACAGCCGGCGGCACCGGGTTCGCGGCCGACTCGGCCGCCTTCACTGCCTCATCCACCACCGCCTGCCCGGCCGCGGCGAGGCCCTTCATCACCTTCGCGGCGCCGTCCATGATGCCCATGGTGCCGGAGATGGCCTGAATCGGGAGCTTCCCGGCCCGCATCGTATCCTCGACCGTCTCGGTGATCTTGGCGAGAATGCCGGTGGGACGGGCGCGCTCGGCATACTTGCTGTCGAGGAACTCGATGTAGTCCAGGATCTGGTAGCCGCGCTCGTCGCTCAGCGCCTCGAGCAGCCGGCCGATCCGCTGCTTGAGCAGGTCGTTCATCGTCGCCTACTTTCCGTCCATGCCCGAGACCACCGACACCAGCTCCGCCACCGGCGTCGTGAGAAACTTGGTGCGGGCCGCCCGGATGGCGACGCGGAGCACCACTTCCTGCAGCGGCGGCAGTGCCTGGAACTCGGCGGCCTGCGCCGGGGGAATGCTCACGTAGACGAACCCCGGTTCGGGCAGCGGGCCGCGCGTGAGCAGATAGGGCTGGCCGGGCGGAAGCTCGCTCCGGAGCTCGTCCGCCTGCTTGACCGCGATGACCTGCAGGCGCCATTCCACCGTCTGCCCCACGAACCGCGCGGGCGCGGCCCGGACCTCGGCGGCCGTCACGCCGACCATGGCGGCACTGTCCGACGGCGCCAGCGCGTCGGCCGCGACCCAGCCTTCGACCTGCACCTTGACCCGCTCGCCCGAGCGGGCGAGCACGCGGGCGGGCGCCCCACTCTGCAAGGTGCCGAGCGTGCCACCTTCGGCGGCGGCGCCGAGCTGGGTCTCGCGGGCGATCTGCACCCGCTCGAGCTCACCCCGCGCCGAGGTCCCGGGTGGAGGCGGCGAACCCCCGCTCGCGGCCGCCGTCCCTGCCCGCGGCTTCGGGGCCGCCGGCTGTTGGGCCTGTTGGACCGGCGCATCCGCCGGCGGCGGCTCCGCCTTCCTCGGTTGCGCGATGGCCTTCCGTGGAATCCAGCCCTTCCGGCGGACCTGGATCCAGCGGCCCTTCTGGCCGACGCGCTCGAGCAACGTGCCCTCGCGGACCCGGCCGACGACCGGTCCGTTCGGGCTCCGACGAAGGTTCTCGCCTTCGCCCGAGGTGACCACCAGGTCGAACCCATCCCGGCGGGTCCGCTCGGTGGAGGCATTGAAGATCCAGCCCTGCACCGTGGCCTCGTTCCAGCTTCCCTGGGTCCGGCCGGTCGCGATCGTGGTGCCCTCCGGGAGCGACACCAGCGGCGCCCCCTCGGGCTCCTTGTGCAGGCTCGCGGGAGTGGTCAGCGCCTGCTCGTCCTGGGCCGAGACCGGGGACGCAATCAGCAGCCAGACCACCATCGTGCAGGCTGGTAGGCGAAGCAGCCCCGGACTAGATTGCGGCGCGTAACTCACAGTCCGGCATTGTAGAACACGCGGAGACTCATGTCAAACGGCAGCGCCCGGAAGCGGGTCGTCCTGGTCGTTCTGGACGGCTGGGGCTACCGGCTCGAGCGCGAGGGGAACGCGATCGAGCTGGCATCGACGCCCGTCTGGCACCGGCTCTGGGCGTCGTACCCGAACACCCTGCTGGACGCGAGCGGTCTGGCCGTGGGCCTCCCCGAAGGTCAGATGGGCAACAGCGAGGTGGGGCACCTGAACCTCGGCGCCGGTCGAGTGGTGCCGCAGGACCTCGTCCGGATCTCCCAGAGCATCCAGAGCGGGGAGTTCTACCAGCTCCCCCCACTGGTCGAGCTGTGCCACTCGCTCCGCCAGAGCGGCGGCACCCTGCACCTCGTCGGCCTGCTCGGACCGGGAGGCGTGCACGCGCTCGACCGGCATTTGCTGGCGTGCGTGGAGCTGGGCGTCCGGCACCGGGTGCCGGCGATCGCGATCCACGGCTTCCTCGACGGCCGCGACTCCTCACCCACGCTGGGCGCCGAGGTCGTCCGGACGCTGCTCCTCGATATGCGCCGGATCGCCGGGGCGCGGGTGGACATCGCCACCCTCACCGGGCGCTACTTCGGGATGGACCGGGACCGGCGCTGGGACCGCACCCGGCTGGCCTACGACGCGATCGTCCACGGCCGCGGCACTGCGGTGGAGCACCCGGTCCTGGCCGTCCAGGCCGCCTATCAGCGCGGCGAGACCGACGAGTTCATCCGGCCGCTGGTGCACCATCGCGACGGCGCTCCGGTGGCCACCGTCCGCGACGGTGACGGGGTCCTGTTCTTCAACTACCGCAGCGACCGCATGCGCCAGATCGTGAGCGCCATCGCCGTGGAGGACTTCCGCGAGTTCGACCTCGGCGTCCGGCCGTCGCTCTCGTGCGTCACCATGACGCAGTATGATCAGACCTTTCCCCTGCCGCAGGCCTTTCCGCCGTTCAGCCTCGCGCGGATTCTCGCCGAAGTCCTGGCCGACAACGGGCGTAGCCAGTTCCGGACGGCGGAGACCGAGAAGTATCCGCACGTGACCTATTTCTTCAACGGCGGATACGAGCCGCCGTACCCGGGCGAGGAGCGCTGTCTCATCCCCTCCCAGCGGGTCGCGACCTACGACCTCGCGCCCGAGATGAGCGCCGCCGGCATCACCGAGGCCCTCTGCCGGACGATCGAAGCCGACGGCCACGACTTCATCCTCTGCAACTACGCCAACGCGGACATGGTTGGGCATACGGGCGTGTTCCCGGCGGTCATCAAGGCGGTGGAGACGGTGGACCGCGCCCTCGACCGCGTGCTGGCGAGTGCGGAGCGGACCGGCGCGAGCGTCCTCATCACCGCGGACCACGGGAACTGCGAGATGATGATCGATCCGGCGACGGGCGGCGTGCACACGGCGCACACCACCAATCCGGTCCCCCTGGTGGCCGTGCGTGCCGGCGCCGGCGCGCTCCGCCGGGGCGGCTCGCTCCGGGACGTGGCGCCGACCGTGCTGCGTCTGATCGGCATCGAGCCCCCGTCCGAGATGACCGGGCGCGACCTGAGGGACTGCTGACGTGCTGGGTTTTCTCCGAGCGAGGACGGGCATGGCACAAGGGCATGAGGAGAGCGGCCGGACGGCCGGACGGTCGGACAGTCGGAGGGTCGGCCGGCGGATGGGCTGTCATCCCGAGCGGAGCGAGGGATCTTGCCGGGCCGAGGTCGAGCCCCGGGGAAGAAGGTCCCTCGCTCCGCTCGGGATGACGGCGGCGGCCTTCCTGATCGTGGCTGCCCTCCTCGCGTGCCCCCCGGCCGCCGCGGCCCAGGTCGGCCACCGGCCGGAGGCCTCCCCGTATCGGGACATCCGGAAGGGGCACTCGTTCGTGCCGATGGTCGGGCACTTCGGGGGCGACGGGGGAGAGTTCGGCATCGCCCCGCACCACGGACAGACGTACGGCTTCCGATACGACCTGCGCACCGGCTCCACGATCCAGTTCGGGCTCGGGTTCGAGCGGGGAGACTTCGACCGGCTCATCGTCAACCCGTTCGTCGAGCTGGTGAACCGGGTCTCGGGGCCGGTGCAGCAGACCGTCACGTTCGCCGAGGCGAACCTCCAGTTCAACCTGACAGGCGGCAAGACGTGGCACCGCCTGGCGCCGTTCGTCGGTTCAGGCGTGGGCATGACATTCCCCAGCAGCACGCCTGCCGACACCAGCCGGTTCAAGCTCGGCCACAAGCTCTACGTGGCGCCGAATCTCGGACTCCGCATCTTTCTGACCGACCGGCTCCACCTGCGGGGCCAGGCCGGGGCGGTGTTCTGGAAGCTCAAGTACCCGTCGACCTTCACTGACGAGCCGGCGCTCGAGCCCGGCTCGCCGCCGGACAATTCGAACGCCGTCATCAAGGACGGCCAGACGAGCGAGTGGACCACGAGCTCCTGGCTCCAGGTCGGGCTCGGCTACAGCTTCTCGCCCTGACGATGGCCGTCTCGCTTTCCCGCATGGTCGCCTTTCGCGCTCACCACCGCTTCTTCCGCCCGGACTGGAGCGACGCCCGGAACCGGGAGACGTTCGGCCCGCTGTCCGATCCGCCCGGCCACGCCCACGACTACCGCTGTGTCGTGACCGTCGGGGGCCCGATCGAGGCCTCGCGCGGCATGGTGATGGATCTGGTGGCGCTCGACCACATTCTGCACGACGAGGTCGTGGCCCCGTTCGACGGGAAGCATCTCAACCTCGACGTGCCCGAATTCGCCTTCGGCCGGACGTTGCCGACCTGCGAGGCGATTGCCGCGCTGGTGTTTCCCCGCCTGGCCGCGCGCCTTCCGGCCGGTGTGGCGCTCGAGCGGGTGCGCATTCTGGAGGACCCGACGCTCTATGCCGACTGCACCGGCCTCCCCTGAGCCGCCCTGGTCCGCCCGGCGCGAGCCGTATCTGTCCGGGATCCCGGCCGAGAGGACGTGCCGTCGATGCCAGGGGCGGGCCTGTGTTGGCCCCGGGCCGCCGGGCCGTCTCCACCTTCCGAGCGCAGCCGGGCGGGACCGGAGGCCGGCGGCGGTCGCGTGGTACCGCGGGTCGCTTCGCGCGGGCCGCGCGGCGGGCGGCCCGGCCCGGCTCGACGGCGCGGAGGTCGCCGATGCCGGATGACCAGGCCGGCGTCGAGCAGATCCTCCGCACCTCGCGCCGTATCGCCGTCGTCGGACTCAGCCCCAGGCCCGAGCGTCCGAGCCACGCTGTCGCCCGCTACCTGCAACGGGCCGGATATACGATCGTTCCGGTGCGCCCGACCGCCAGTCTCATCCTGGGCGAGCCCGTCCAGCCGAACCTGCGCGCCGCCGCCGCCACTGGACCGCTCGACATCGTCGACATCTTTCGCCGGTCCGAGTTCGTGCCGGCCCTGCTGGATGACCTGCTCGCGGTGCGCCCGCGCCTGGTCTGGATGCAGGTGGGCGTGCGGGACGAGGCGACGGCGCGGCGCCTTCGCGCCGAGGCGATCGTGGTCGTGATGGATCGCTGTCTGGCGGTCGACCACCAACTTCTGGGGGCATGATGCGGATCCGAAAGCCTGTGCCCATCGCCCTCGCGCTGGTCGCGACGCTCGGCACCTCTCTGGCGGCGCAGGCGACCCGGGATCGGCCTACGCTGATCTTCACCGTCTCGGCCGGGTACATCGACGGCGCGGGGCTCTGGACAGTGCCGAGCCAGCCGGTGGCGGACCTGTCCAGCGGCGCGGCCCTGGTGGACAATTTCTTCCTGAGCCGCAACATCAAGCGCACCCTCGGCGCCGGCTTCTCGGGCACGTACTATCGCGGCCAGCATCTCGGGCTCACGGCCGAGGCGTTCCTCCTCGGGTTGGGCTATGACGACACCTGCCGGCTGGAGCAGCCCGTCCAGTCGGCGCTCAACGAGCAGCGCTGCAATTCCATCGACGACAAGGAGCGCTCGGCGGCCGCGGTGGCGACGTCGGCCGGTGTGATCTACCGGATCGCGAGCGACGAGTTCATCTCGCCCTTCGTGCGCGCCGGCGTCGGCTTCCTGGTCAACAATCAGAGCCCGCTGCTGGTCGTGGGCGAGGCGGGACTGGCGGAGCTCGTGATCTACGACGACAACAACAAGGGAACCCGGCTCCGGCCCGCCTTCGGCCTGGGCGCCGGGGCCACGATCGCGGCCGCGAAGGGGTACCAGCTCCGCTGGGAGATCCGCGACAACATCGTCGGGATCCAGCGGGTCACGGGCGTCTCGTCGGGGCGGGGCCTGGTCCCGCCCCACGAAACGACCTACAAGCACCTCTTCAGCCTCAACGTCGGGCTCGATGTGATCCTGGAGCGGAAGCGGGGGAGACGCTACTGACCGACGCACGGCCCCGCGGCGCGGTCCTCGCGGGCGGCGGCGCCACCCGGTTCGGCGGCCGGCCGAAGGGGCTGGAGCTGGTCGGGGGCGAGCGGATCCTCGACCGGCTCGTGCGGACGCTGACGGAGGCCTTTGGCGCCTCCCCGCTCCTCGTGGCCAACGCGCCCGACGCCGCCGTCTGGCGTCCCGACCTCCGCGTGGTGCCCGACCTCCGCAGCGGATTGGGCGCGCTCGGCGGCATCTATACGGCGGTGGTCGAGGCGCCCGCGCCGGTGGTCTGCGTCGCCTGGGACATGCCGTTCGTCTCGGTCCCGCTGGTTCGCGCGCTGGCCGCCGGGCTCGCCGACCGCGACGCCATGCTGGCCGAGAGCGGCGGCCGGCGGGGCGTCGAGCCGCTCTGCGCCGCGTACGGCCCCGCTTGCCGGGACGCGATCGCCGCCACCCTCGACGCCGGCGACCTTCGCGCCGTCGGCTTCCACGAACGCATCTCTGTCGGTATCCTCCCTCTGTCCGCGGTCCGGCGCCTGGGCGATCCGGAGCTCCTCTTTTTCAACGTCAACACCGCGGACGATCTCGCGCGCGCGGACGGCCTGTGGCGTCGACTCGCATTCTCTCCATCGTCGGGCGGAAGAACGCCGGAAAGACCACGCTGACCGTGGCGCTCGCCAGCGAGCTGGCGCGGCGCGGCCGGCGGGTCATGACCATCAAGCACGGCCACCATCCGGCCGACGTCGACCGCATGGGCTCGGACAGCTGGCGCCACTTCCACGAAGGCCGCGCCGAGCGCGTGCTCATCGCCTCACCGGACCTGCGCGTGCTGTTCGAGCGCACGGCCGACGACTACGACCCGGTGGCGCTGGCCCGCCGCTACCTGGCCGAGGCGGACATCGTGCTGGCTGAGGGGTTCAAGCGCGCGCCGATCCCGAAGATCGAAGTGTTCCGCCCGGCCGTGGCCGCGGAGCCCATCTACGACGCGGGCTCGCCGGACGCGGCCCAGTGGGCCGCCATCGTCACCGACGATCTCGACTTCGAGGCCGGCTGCAAGGTGGTCCGGTTTCAGGACACGATGTGGCTCCAACTGCTCGCCACCCTGACGCTGGAGCACGCGCTGGCGATCGATTCGTGACCGCGCCGCTGTCGGCCGCGGAGGCGGCGCGCCGCATCCTCGCCGACATCCGCCGCCAGCCGGCGCTCCGCGTGCCGCTCGACGACGCGCTCGACAGCGTGCTCGCCGAGGACGCCGTCAGTCCCCTCGACATTCCCGCCTGGACCAACTCCGCGATGGACGGCTACGCCGCCCGGGGCGCCGACGTTCGCGGCGCGTCGGTGGAGCGGCCGGTGCGGCTCCGGGTGGTCGAGCAGCTCCCCGCCGGCAGGTTTCCCACGCGCGCGCTCGGCCCGGGCGAGGTGGCCCGGATCTTCACCGGGGCGCCCCTGCCCGAGGGCGCCGACACCGTCATCCGCCAGGAGGACACCGACGAAGGCGCGGAGACCGTGACCGTGCTCCGCGACCGGGACGTCGGGGTCAACATCCGCCGGGCGGGCGAGGACATCCGGCGGGGGACGACGGTGCTCACGGCGGGCATGGCACTGGGGCCGGCGCAGCTCGGCGTGCTGGCGTCGCTCGCGGTGGCGCAGCCGCTGGTCTACCGCCGGCCGCGGGTCGCGATCCTCGGGAGCGGCGACGAGATCGTCGACGTCGACCAGCCCGAGGAGATCCTGAGCGGCCGGAAGACCGCGAGCAGCAATACCCACACCCTCGTGGCGCTGGTCCGGCACGCGGGGGGCGAGCCGGTGAATCTCGGGATCGCGCGGGACTCGCCCGACAGCCTGCGCGAGCACTTCCGCCGGGCGCTCGACTGCGATCTCCTTGTCACCACGGCCGGCATCAGCGTCGGCGAGCACGATTACGTGCGCCCGGTGCTCGAGGAGCTCGGCGCCGAGCAGCGGTTCTGGAAAATACGGATGCGCCCCGGCGCACCGGTCGGCTTCGGCGTGCTCGGCGCGATCCCATGGATCGGCCTGCCCGGGAATCCGGTGAGCACGATGGTCACGTTCGAGCTGTTCGCCCGGCCCGCCATCCGCACCATGTGCGGGCACCCCCTGCCCTTCCGTCGCACGGTCCCGGTTCGGCTGGCGGAGCCGGTATCGCTCAAGCCGAAGCTGCAGCATTTTCTCCGCGCCGTCGTCCGCGACGGACCCGACGGGCCCGAGGCCCGGCTCACCGGACCGCAGGGCTCCGGCATTCTGAGCTCGATGGTCCTCGCCAACGCGCTGCTGGTCATTCCCGAAGGCCAGTTCGAGACGCCGGCCGGGGCGCTGCTGCCGGCGATCCGGCTGGACGATCCCGCACACCAGGCCCAGCCGCCGTTCTGAGCCGGCGGCGGGAGGTGACGTGTGACCGGCGGGGTGCAACGCCGCAAGTCGTTGTCCGGCGACCGATTGACCAGGGGCCGCCAGGCCCTTAGATTGCCCCTCGTTAGAAGGGGAGTAGCTCATCCGCCCGCAGGCGGACGACTGGATCGTCAAGACTGTCCGACGCGTTCGGGCACGGTCCAGCCGGGGTTCGGGGAGGCTCGCCTCCCCCGCATCAGAGCGAGACCTTCGTCCACGCGAAAGCGGAGCGGACGGGGTCTCGCTCTTTTTTCATTCGGCCCCATTGACTGCAGGATTTCGAGGAGCACATGAACAACTTCAAGACGATGGTCCTCATGGCCGGCCTGATGGGCCTGTTCCTGCTCGCCGGCCAGTTGCTCGGGGGGTCGCAGGGTCTCGTACTCGCGCTCCTTGTGGGCGGCGCGTTCAACTTCATCATGTACTTCTTCTCGGATAAGATCGTCCTCCGCATGTACGGCGCGCAGGTCGTCACCGAGCAGCAGGCGCCCGAGCTGTACCGGATGGTGGACCGGCTCCGCCAGCGGGCCGGCCTCCCGATGCCTGTTGTGGCCATCGCGCCGCACGAGCAGCCCAACGCCTTCGCCACCGGCCGGAGTCCGGAGCATGCCGTCGTGGCGGTGACGACGGGCCTCATGAAGTACGTGCCCCAGGACGAGCTCGAAGGCGTGCTCGCCCACGAGCTGGCGCACGTGAAGAATCGCGACATGCTGATCACCACCCTCGCGGCGGGGATCGCGGGTGCGATCGGATACCTCCCCTACCTCCTGCTCTTCGGGGGCGGCCGGGGCGATGACGACGGACATCCGGCCGCCCGGCTCGGTCTGATGCTGCTGGCGCCGATCGGCGCCATGCTGATCCAGTTCGCCGTCTCGCGGCAGCGGGAGTTCGAGGCCGACCGGGTGGGCGCCGAGATCCTCGGCCGTCCGATGCCGCTGGCCAACGCCCTCCGCCGGCTCGACACCCTGTCCCATCGCATCCCGATGGAGGTGGCGCCCGCCGCGGCGCCGCTGGCCCAGGTGAACCCGCTCGCGGCGCAGGGGGGCGGCGTGCTGAGGCTCTTCAGCACCCATCCGCCGACCGAAGAGCGGGTCGCCCGGCTCGAGGCCATGGCGGCGGGCCGGTAGGTGGGTCACCACGGCCTCGCCGTCTGGCTGGGGTTCACCGGCGTGGTCGTGGGCCTCCTGGTCCTCGACCTGGGGGTGTTGAATCGACGGTCGCACGTCCTGACGTTCAAGGAGGCGATGAGGTGGAGTCTCGGCCTCATCGCCTTCGCGCTGGTGTTCGGGCTCTTTCTGTGGTGGAAGGAGGGGTCGCAGCACGCCCTGGAGTATTACACCGGCTACCTGATCGAGCTTTCGCTCAGCGTCGACAACCTGTTCGTTTTCATCCTCATCTTCAACTACTTCGGCGTCCGGGCCGAGGCGCAACCGAAGGTCCTCAAGTGGGGCATCCTGGGCGCGATCGTGATGCGGCTCCTCATGATCCTCCTGGGAGCGCTGCTGCTGGCCCGGTTCGAGTGGATCATCTACGTGTTCGGCGGGATCCTCATCCTGACCGGGCTCAAGATGCTGCTGCAGAAGGACGGTCGGGTCGAACTGGAGAAGAATCCGGTGGTGCGTGTCGCCCGCCGGATGCTTCCGTTCGCCGATTCGTATGACGGCACGCGGTTCTTCTGCCGGACGGGTACCGGCCGCCTGCTGGCGACACCGCTGCTGCTGGTGCTGATCGTGGTCGAGTGGTCGGACCTCGTGTTCGCGATCGACAGCATCCCCGCGATCTTCGCAATCACGCGGGACCCGTTCCTGGTCTACAGCTCGAATGTCTTCGCGATCCTCGGCCTGCGCGCGCTGTTCTTCGTGCTGGCGGGGATGCTGGACCGGTTCGTCTATCTCAAGCCGGGGGTGGCCCTGATCCTGATGTTCGTCGGCGGCAAGATGGCGGTGAGCGCCTGGCTCCACGTGCCGATCCTGGTGAGCCTGGGCGTCATCCTGCTGACGCTGGGCGGGGCAGTGGGACTCTCGCTCGTGCGCGATGCGCGGGAGGCGGCGTAGGCGGCGGGCGGACAGGCGGCGCGAAGGGTACGGGCGGTCATCCCGAGCGCAGGGAGGGAACTACTCAGGCCGAGTTCCGGCCGTCCCAAGCAAGATCCCGCGCTGTGCTCGGGATGGCCGCGGCATCCCACCGACTTTCCGCTTCCGCTAGCTACCCGCCCGCGCCGACCGCCCCTTCCGCAGAGCCTCCAATTTCCCCGGCGCCCCCGGCAGCAGAGGATCGAGCCGGACTGCCGTTTCGTACTCCTGGATCGCCGCCAGCGTGTCTCCCGCGGCCGCGAGCGCCTCGCCCCGGCTGTCGTGCGCGTTGGCCGAGGACGGATGCGCGGCGGCGTTGAGCGTGAAGACCGCCACCGCGTCACTGGGACGTCCCGCCTGCAGCAGCACGTACCCGAGGCCGTTCACCGGCTCCTCGGTGTCCACCCAGCGATGCCGGGGATCCGCCCTGAACTCGCGGTAGACCGAATCCATCGCCGTCCGCCCGCCGGCTTCCAGGGCCGCGCGCATGCGGTCGGCGAGCGGCGGCTCGGGCGCCCAGGCGAGCGCCGCCTCGAGCGCGGGATCACGATTCGCCCGGTAGTCCGCGAACGAGAGATCGGTCGCCACCTCCGGCGGGGTCCACGGCCGGCGGTCCCGCGGGTCGGAGAGCTGCCAGTAGAGCGTCGAGACCCGCACGGTCACGCCGCTCTTCGGCAGCGTGATCCGGTACGAGTCGCCGTACTGGTTCCCCCGCGAAGCGGTGGGCTCCCCGACGAAGACCGCCTCGGTCCAGTGCTCGAGCTCCGTCGCCAGGAACTGCGCCGCCGAGAAGGTGCGGCGCCCGATCAGGACGAAGAGGTGACCGCGCACGTTCAACCGCTCGGAGCGAATGAGGGCGAGCACCAGCGGCCGGGTCAGCGCCCCGTTCCCGCCGCCGTTGAGCCGGAGGTCGAGCACCAGGCGGTCCACCGCGTGTGCACGCGCGAAGCCGACCAGGCTGTCGGCGAAGCGGGCCACGGTCTCGTCCGGTTTGTCGTTCATCTCGTTGACCTGCACGTAAAGCGCGCGCTTGGCCGGCAGATACTCGGACCAGAACCTGTTGCCCGGCTGCCGGAGCCAGAGCGGCCACCGCTCCGCGCTTCCCCGCGCGTCCACCCAGCCGTCGGGCACCTCCCAACTCCGGTCGGTATCGCGCGCCATGAGCCGCGCCGGGCCGGCGGGCGCGAGCACGACTTCCTGCCGCCGCCCGTCGCGCTCGAGCACCATCGGCACGCGGTCGAGCTCGTCCGTAGCCCCGACTCCCTGCAGGACCTCCGGCATCACGAGCAGATGCGGGGCGGTGAACTTGAGCCCCATCTCGTTGTCGCGGCCGATGAGGGGCGCGACCGCGGACAGCGCCTCCTCCGCCGTGGCGCGGCCGAGGCGGACGACCCGCGAGCCGACCAAAGCGGCGTGCGCCGAGTCGGCGGCGCGGACGTACAGGCCGTCGCTGAAGAGATAGAGCTGGAGTGGCAGCGCGTGAAACCCGATCGTCGCGTCGCGCGCCGGGGCCACGTTCGTGTGCCCGTCTCCCACGCTGGCGGCGAGCCGGGCCAGCTCCAGGATGACCTGATGGCGGGCGAGGGTCGGAATCCGCGAGTCGAGCCGGCGCACCGCCCGGGCGAACGCCGCTCGGGAGATCGCGTGATAGAGGTTCGGGTGCCGCCTCGGCAGCTCGGCCGCCAGGAAGCGCAGATCCTCGCGCCAGCGAGCGGCTTCCCCCGCGGTGAGCGCGGGCGGCCGGCGGGCCGGCTCCTGGGCCGGCAGACACCGCGGGTGGAGTGCCGCAAGCGTGAGCCCGCAACTGACCAACAGACCACGCACGCTACCTCCACGGGGCTGGTTGGCGAATGACGGCGGTGGGCAATCACCGTTGGACGATCGGAAGCGTCGAACGGTTGCAGCGGCCGTCCATCTGTCCGCCTGTCCGCCCAGAGCTTGCACCCCGGTCCGTGCCCGTCATCTTCCGTCATGCCCCGACCACCGCTGCTCGCGCGCCTGGGCCTCGACCGCCCCGAACTCCGCGCCTGGGCCATGTACGACTGGGCCGCCTCGGCCATGCAGACCACGGTCATGGTGGCCGTGTTCCCGATCTACTTCGTCAAGGTGGCGGGCGCCGGCCTTCCGGAGGGCGGAGCCACCCAGCGGCTGGCCACGATCAACACGATCGCGCTCGTGCTCATCGCCCTGGCCTCGCCGGTGCTGGGCGCCGTCTCGGACTACGGCGGTAACAAGAAGCGCTTTCTGGCGGCGTTCATGGCGCTCGGCGTCGCCGCGGTCGCCGGGCTCTTCTTCGTGCACACGGGCGATCTCGCGCTGGCGAGCTGGCTCTTCATCGCGGCGCTGGTAGGCGTGGCGGGCAGCTTCGTGTTCTACGAGGCGCTGCTGCCGCACGTCGCCCGGCGGGAGGAGATCGACCGCGTCTCCACGGCGGGGTACGCCGTGGGCTACATCGGCGGCGGGATCCTGCTCGCCCTCAACCTGGCGTGGATCCAGAAGCCGGCCTGGTTCGGCCTGCCGTCGGGGCCGAACCTCAGCGAACACGCCGCGACGCTTCCAGCGCGTCTGGCGTTTCTGAGCGTGGCGGCCTGGTGGCTGGTCTTTTCCATCCCGCTCTTCCGGAAGGTGCCCGAGCCCCCGGCCCGGCTCGAGCCGGACGAGCGCGCGGGAGAGAGCCCGGTGCGGATGGCGTTCGTCCGCCTGGGCGAGACCTTCCACGAGCTCCGGGGCTACCGGCAGGCGTTTCTGATGCTGCTGGCGTTCCTGATCTACAACGACGGCATCCAGACCATCATCAAGATGGCCACGGCCTACGGCACGGAGCTCGGCATCGGGCAGAGCGCGCTCATCGGCGCGATCCTGCTGGTGCAGTTCGTCGGGATCCCGTGCTCGTTCCTGTTCGGCATGGTGGCGGGGCGGATCGGGGCCAAGCGGGCGCTGTTTCTGGGGCTGCTGGCCTATACGGTGATCAGCGTGCTGGGGTTCTACATGAAGACGGCCGCGCACTTCTACATCCTGGCCGGCCTCGTCGGGATGGTGCAGGGCGGCACGCAGGCGCTGAGCCGCTCGCTCTTCGCCAGCATGATCCCGCACCACAAGAGCGGCGAGTTCTTCGGGTTCTTCAGCGTGTTCGAGAAATTCGCCGGCATCTTCGGCCCGCTGATCTTCGCCGGCACGATCGCGGCGACCGGATCGAGCCGAAACGCCATCCTGTCGGTCATCGCGTTCTTCGCCGTCGGGGCCGTGATCCTGGCGTTCGTGGACCTCGAGCAGGGCCGGCGGGAGGCTCAGGCCGCCGACGCGGGCGCTGTCCCGGCTATGTCGGGGTGCCGCAGTTGACCGTGAGCCGGATCTGGAGCGTCTTGCCGGCCACCGCGGCGAACAACTGCGGATTGCCGCCCACGAGCCGACAGCCCGGGTCCACGTCCTTGAGCGTCACCAGGTGGCCACCCGGCGCGAGCCCGGCGAAGGTCTCGGTGGCATTCGAGCCGATGGACCGAATATCGTCCGCACCGGCTACGGCGAGCCGGTAGCCGTCGGTATCGGCCGGCGCACCCACGGTGATCAGGGCGATCGTGAACCCGCCGGTCGTCGCCCGCACGCAGGTGACCTCGAACGCCACCGTGGCGCGCCCGTCCGACCCCACGCGTACGCCCTTCGGATTGCCGCCGACCACGAGACAGTTCTCGGCCAGCCCGGTGAGCCGGACGCTGTGACTGCCCGGCTCGAGACCCGTAAGCGTCACTTGGCCGCCCGGCGCCACGAACTGGGTGGTGCCGCCGTCCACGCTGACCGTGAAGCCGTCCGAGTCCACATCGGTGCCGGTGGTGCTCACCGTCACCTGAATCTGGCCGTCGGACGAGATGTTGATGATCGATTCGCCGCACGCCGCGGCGAGCACGAGCACCGCAGCGGGTAGGATGAGCGCGAGGCCTGCACGCATGAGGACCTCCGGACGCTGGAGCTACTTGCCGCCGGTTGGCGGCTTCCCTAACTTGCGCCTTGTACAATTGTACCTGGCTGGGAGCGCTTCCGCCTCTCATCTTTCCCTGGAGCCCTGCCGCGCCCGTCGCCGGCGGGGCGCTTGCATTCCTGGCCCATTCAAGGGCGCATTCGTGGACGCTTTGGCCGACGCCTTCGAGCTCACCCGCGCGCTGGTGGCCCTCGAGACCCCGACCGGCTCGGAGGGACCCGCCACCGATCTCCTCAGCGGAGCGCTCTCGCGCGCGGGATACCGCACGCTGCGCCAGGCGGTGAGCCCCGGCCGCGACAACCTGCTGGCCTTCCGGGAGCCGCCCGCCGTGGTGTTCTCGACCCACGTCGACTGCGTGCCGCCGTACGTGCCGCTCTCGGAGGACGAGCAGGCGATCCGCGGGCGGGGAAGCTGCGACGCCAAGGGCCTCGCCGCCGCGATGGTGGCGGCGGCCGAGCGGCTCGCCGCCGCGGGCGAGCGGCGGATCGGGCTCCTGTTCCTCGTGGGCGAGGAGAACGGCTCGGACGGCGCGCGCGTCGCCGACGGGCTCGAGCCCCGCGGCCGTTTCCTGATCAACGGCGAGCCCACCGAGAACCGGCTCTCCATCGGGCAGAAGGGCTCGCTCCGGGTGGACCTCCGGGCCACCGGCCGCGCCGCCCACTCGGCCTATCCGGAGGAAGGCGCGAGCGCCGTGGCCGCGCTGCTCGACACCATCGAGCGCATCCGGCGACTGCCGCTCCCAGCGGACCCGCTGCTCGGCTCGTCGACGCTCAACGTCGGGCTCATCCAGGGCGGGGTCGCCCCCAACGTGCTGGCGCCGGCGGCGAGCGCGGAGATCCTGATCCGCACCGTCGAGCCCACCGACGGGCTCAAGGCCGCCATCCGCGCCCTCGCGGCGCCGGGCGTGTCGGTCGGGTTTACGGTCGAGCTGCCGCTGTACAAGGCCGGCACCGCGCCGGCCGGGTGGGAGACCACCGTGGTGAGTTACGCGAGCGACCTCCCCTTCCTCACGGGCTGGGGCGAGCGCTACCAGCTCGGCCCCGGGACGATCCGGGTCGCGCACACCGCCCAGGAGCACATCCTCAAGGCGGACCTGCTCCGGGGCGTCGATCTCTACGTCCGCCTCGCCACCGACCTGCTCGCGCGGGAGGCGTCGTGACCGCGAAGATCCCCGTCAGCGTGCTTGGCGCCACCGGCACAGTGGGCCAGAAGTTCATCCGCCTGCTCGCGGACCATCCCTGGTTCGAGGTCGCCGCGGTGGCCGCGTCCTCGGCCAGCGCCGGGAAGCGCTACGGCGACGCCGTACGCTGGCGCGAGCAGATCGCGCTGCCCGAGCGGATCGCGAGCCTCGTCGTGCAGGAGTGCGTGCCACCGCTCCCCGGCCCGATCGCGCTCAGCGCGCTCGACGCCGACGTGGCGGGCCCGATCGAGCAGGCGTTCGCGGCCGCCGGCGCCCAGGTGGTGACCAACGCGCGGAATCACCGGATGGACGCGGACGTGCCGCTGCTCATTCCCGAGGCCAACCTGGAGCACCTCGCGCTGGTGGACCGGCAGCGAGACGCGCGCGGCTGGCCCGGCGCGATCCTCGCCAACCCCAACTGCTCCACGGCCGCGCTGGTGCTCGCGCTGGTGCCGCTCCACCGCGCCTACGGAATCGACAAGCTCTTCGTCTCCACGATGCAGGCAGTGTCGGGCGCGGGCTATCCCGGGGTCGCCTCGCTCGACATCCTCGGCAACGTCGTCCCGTACATCGGCGGCGAAGAGGAGAAGATGGAGCGCGAGAGCCGGAAGATCCTCGGCACGCTCGGGCCCGACGGCGTGACGCCGGCCGCGTTCGCGCTCAGCGCGCACGCCAACCGGGTCGCGACGGTCGACGGCCACCTGATGACGGTATCGGTGGGGTTTCGGAAGCGGGTGACGCCCGAGCAGGCGCTGGTGACGCTGCGCGAGTTCCGGGCGAGCCCGCGGGTCGCCTGCCTGCCGTCGTCGCCGGCGCCGCCGGTCGAGGTGGACACCCGCGTCGATCGCCCGCAGCCGCGCCTCGATCTCGAGCGTGGAGGCGGCATGGCCGTGACGGTCGGCCGCGTGCGCGCCTGCCCCATCCTCGATCTCCGGCTCGTGCTCCTGGGACACAACACCATCCGGGGGGCCGCGGGCCAGGCGGTGCAGATCGCCGAGCTCCTGGTGGCGGAAGGCCGGGTGGACCGGCCGGCATGATCATCACCAAGTTCGGCGGCACCTCGGTCGCCGACGCCGCGGCGATCCGGCGGCTCGCGGGCATCGTTCGCTCGCGCACGGCGGCGGGTCCCGTGGTCGTGGTGAGCGCGCTCGCGAGGGTGACCGACGCGCTGCTCGGACTCGCCGCGGCGGTGCATGCCGGCGACGGCCCCGCCGTCGAGGCCACCCTCGGCGCGCTGGCCGAGCGCCACGAGGCGGCGGCCCGCGAGCTGAGCGGCGCCTCCCGGGCGATGGCCGCCATCCTCGACGACGCCACCGGCCTCGGCCGGGAGCTCGCGACCGCCCTGGGGCGAATGCTCCGCCCCGCGGAGCTCGACGCGCTGGCGGGCCGCGGGGAGCTCTGGAGCAGCCGGCTCGTCGCCGCCGCGCTCGAAGGCACGGGACTCGCCGCGACCTGGGTGGACATCCGGCCGATCATGGTGACCGACGAGCGCTTCGGACGCGCGGCGCCGAACCTGCCCGCGCTCACCACCCGGGCGCGGGAATGTCTCCGGCCACTGGTCGAGGCGGGCCGCGTGCCCGTCACCCAGGGATTCATCGGCGCCACGGCGAGCGGGACGCCCACGACGCTGGGCCGGGGCGGCTCGGACTTCACCGCGGCCTTGCTCGGCGCGGCGCTCGAGGTGGAGCGGGTGGAGATCTGGACCGACGTGGACGGCCTCATGACCGCCGACCCGCGCATCGTCCCGTCGGCGCACACCCTCCGGGCGGCGAGCTACGAGGAAGCGGCCGAGCTGGCCACGTTCGGCGCCAAGGTGCTCCACCCCGCCACGGCCCAGCCGCTGGTCCGCGCCGGGATCCCCATCGTGGTCCTCAACTCGACCCGCCCGGACGAGCCCGGCACCACCATCGAGCCCTCGGCCGAGCTCGAGCGGATGGGCGACTCGCCCGTGCGCTCGATCAGCTGGAAGCGCGACATCACGGTCGTGAACGTCCGGGCCCCGCGGATGCTCGGCGCCTCCGGCTTCCTCCGCGCGATGTTCGAGGTGTTCGAGCGGCACGAGGTCGTGGTGGACGTGCTGGCCAGCAGTGAGATCAGCGTCTCGCTCACGGTCGAGGACCGCACCCGCCTCGATGCGGTCGTCCGCGACCTCGGCGAGCTGGGCGAGGTGAGTGTGGAGCACCGCCGGGCGATCATCGCGGTCGTGGGGATCGGACTGCGCTCGACCCCCGGCCTGGCCGCGCGGCTGTTCCGCGCGGTCCAGCCGGCCAACGTCGAGCTCATCTCCCAGGGCGCCTCCGCCATCAACATGACGTTCGTGGTGCAGGAGTGGGACGGGCCGGACATCGTCCGGCGGCTGCATCAGGAGTTTTTCGGATCATGCTGAAGCTCCGGTGATGATTCAGCACGAGAGGCCGGCGATCTCCGCGCGCATCGCGATCGTCGGCAACGGCAAGATGGGCCAGGCGGTGGCCGCCCTCGCGCGGCAGCGCGGTCACACGATCCACGCCGTGATCGGCGGCGCGGAGAACGCCGGCGGCCGCGCGCTCACGGCCGAGCGGTTGCACGGCGCGGACGTCGCGGTCGAGTTCACCCGGCCCGACGCCGTCCTCGCCAACCTCGAGCGGCTCCTGGAGGCCGGCATCCCCACCGTCACCGGCACTACCGGCTGGGCCGACGCGCTCCCGCGGATCACGGCGCTGGTCGAGCAACGGGGCGGCGCGCTGCTCCACGGCGCCAACTTCTCGCTCGGCGTGCACCTCTTCCTCCGCGCCGCGGCCGACCTGGCGCGGCGCTTCGCCGGGCGGCCGGAATTCGACGCCTTTATACTGGAGGAGCATCACGCCGCCAAGCTCGACGCGCCGTCGGGCACCGCGCGCGCGCTGCAGAGCCGGGCGCACGCCGCCGACGGCGGGCGGCCGTTCCCGATCACGTCGCTTCGGGCCGGCGCCACCCCCGGGAGCCACCTCCTCGCGTACGACGGGCCCTACGAGCGCGTGACCCTCGCGCACGAGGCCCGGAGCCGTGACGGCTTCGCCGCCGGCGCTCTCGCCGCCGCGGAATGGCTCCCGGGCCGTCCCGGCGTGCACACGGTCGAAGACATGCTGTTCGGAGACGCGGGATGAGCCGATTCGAGGGCTGCGGCACCGCCCTGGTTACGCCGTTCGCTGACGCCGGGCAACTCGACCTGGGCGCGCTCCGCGCGCTGGTCGAGTGGCAGATCGCCGAGGGCATCGACTTCCTGGTGCCTTGCGGGTCCACCGGCGAGGCGCAGACCCTGGACGACCGGGAGCGGGAGCGGGTCGTCGCGACGGTGGTCGAGACCGCCGGGGGCCGGGTGCCGGTGATGGCCGGCGCCACCAGCAACGACACCCGCCGCGCCGTGGACGAGACCCGCCGCATGTGCGCCCTCGGCGTCGACGCCATCCTCACCGCCACGCCCTACTACAACAAGCCCACGCAGGACGGCCTCGCCCGCCACTTCCTCGCCGTCGCCGACGAATCCACGCGGCCAATCTGCCTGTACAACGTCCCCGGACGGACGGCGGTGAACCTGCTGCCCGCGACGGCGCTGCGCCTGGCCGAGCACCCGAACGTGCGCGGGATCAAGGAGGCCAGCGGCGATCTGCGGCAGATCCTCGAGATCCTGCGGCACCGCCCGGCGGACTTCGCCGTCCTGTCGGGCGACGACTGGCTGGCGTTCAGCGTCGCGGCCGCGGGCGGCGATGGGCTCATTTCGGTGACGTCGAACGAAGCGCCGGCCGCGATGAGCGAACTGGTTCGCCGGGCCCGCCGAGGCGACCTGGCCGCCGCCCGCGCGTGTCTCTACCGATTGCTGCCGCTCATGGACGCCAACTTCCTCGAGACCAATCCCTCGCCGGTCAAGGCCGGCCTGGCGGCCATGGGCCGGATCCGCGACGTGCTGCGGCTGCCGCTCGTGCCCGTCGGGCCGGCCACGCGCGACGCGCTCGCGGTGGCGCTGAGGACGGCGGGCGCACATGTCCTCTGAGCCCGGCGCGGGACTGCGAGCGGAGCTGGAACGGTTCACCGGAGCGGTGGCGCCCGAAGCCGAGCCGGCGGCGCGCGTCGCGTTCATCGCGCTCAAGGCCGCGCTCAACGACGGCAGCGTGCGCGCGGCGGAGCGCGGCCCCGACGGCCAGTGGCGCGCGAACGCCTGGGTCAAGGCCGGCATCCTGCTCGGCTTCCGGCTCGGCCGGATGCAGCCGGCGGCGAGCGGCACCCCGTTCGCGTTCTACGACAAGGACACCTATCCGCTCCGGCGGATGACGCTCGAGGACGGCGTGCGCATCGTACCCGGCGGGTCGGCCATCCGCGACGGCTGCTACGTGGCCCCCGGCGTCGTGTGCATGCCGCCGATGTACGTCAACGTGGGCGCCTACGTCGGTGAGGGCACCATGATCGACTCGCACGCGCTGGTCGGCTCGTGCGCGCAGGTAGGGAGGCGGGTCCACCTCTCCGCCGCCGCGCAGATCGGCGGCGTGCTGGAGCCGGCGGGCGCGCTCCCGGTCATCATCGAGGACGAGGTCCTGGTGGGCGGGAACTGCGGCGTGTACGAGGGCACCATCGTGCGGGAGCGCGCCGTGCTCGCGCCGGGCACCATCCTCACCGGCGGCACGCCGGTGTTCGACCTGGTGCACGACCGGGTCTACCGCCGCGACGGCGACCGGCCGCTCGAGATTCCGGCCGGCGCGGTTGTGGTCCCCGGCACGCGGGCGGTGCGATCGGGGCCGGGGCAGGCCGCCGGCATCGGACTCTATGCGCCGGTCATCGTGAAGTACCGGGACGACAGGACCGACACCGCGACGCGGCTGGAGGAGCTGCTGCGCTGATGAGCGTCGCGTGTTCGGGCTGACGCCCATTTTCCTGTCCCTCCGTCACCTGTCATCCCGAGCGGAGCGAGGGATCTTGCTGGGCCGAGTTCGATCCTCGGCAAGTAGATCCCTCGCTCCGCTCGGGATGACACCATGCCGGTAACGGTCATCCGTGCACCACACCCACTACCTCTGGTTCGAGACCAAGCGCCGCCAGGAGATCATCGACATCACTGATGAGGTCGAGGCCCAGGTGAAGCTCAGCCGCGTGCAGGAGGGCCTGGTCCTGGTCTCGGCGATGCACATCAGCGCCTCGGTCTTCGTGAACGACCACGAGTCGGGCCTCTGGCACGACATCCTGCGGTGGCTGGAGGAGACGGTCGCTCCGTGGGATCCGTCGCGCTATCGGCACAACGAGACCGGCGAGGACAACGCCGCCGCCCACCTCCGGAGCCTCACCGTGGGGCACGAGGTCATCGTCCCCATCACGGCCGGCAAGCTGGACCTGGGCCCTTGGCAGCGGGTGTTCTACGGGGAATGGGACGGCCAGCGACGGAAGCGCGTGATCATCAAGGTCCTGGGCGAGGCATGAGCTATTGAGCGTCGTGTATATCGGCTGACGGCCATCTGTCATCTGTCATCCCGAGCGAACGCGAGGGATCTTGCCCGGGAACGGCCCGGGCGTGGCGGAGCAGATCCTTCGGTCGCTGCGCTCCCTCAGGATGACACCAGCGTTAACCGACTTTCGCGAAGCACATCAGTGCTTGCGCTTGGCCGCCGCCACCGCGCGGACCTTGGCCGTGGCCCGTGGTCCTCCGCTCTGCATGATCGCCTCGAGTTGCTGCTCGCCGGCCGCGGGACCCAGCGCCCAACGCGCCACGGCCCGGCCGGAGGAATCGGTGCGCACCCGGCCCGGGGTGAGCTTGCCCGACCGGCTCGAGAATACCACCAGCGCGCCCGGCACGACGTTGCCGTAGACGTCGGCCACCAGGGCGGTCACCGGCTGAGCCAGCGGACGGCCCGCCGGGGCCGAGGCCGGCACGCCCTCGAGTGAGACCTTCGCGGCCCGGCCGGGCCGGGCCTGGGCCGAGATCTCCACCGCATGCTCCACGCCCTGCGCCGACGCGCCGAGCCGCTGCCCGCCCGCCGAGGTCCCGAGGGTCCACACCACCGCCACCCGTCCCGCCGAGTCGGTGACCGGCGCCTTGAGGCTCACCGACCCGCTCGACGGCCGCAGCGCGACGGCGACGCCGGGAACCGGATTCCCTCCCTGGTCGCGGACCTGGAATTCGACCGCCGGTGCGAGCGCCTCGCCCGCCGATCCGCGGAGCGAGGCGCTCCGTACCGGCGCCAGGGTCGCGGCCGGCCCGGGCTCGGCCGACGCGCGCAGCACGTACCTCGGCACGGCGCGCGACGCCCCCACCTGCACGAAGGCCTGCTGCTGCCCCGAGCGCGGGCCCAGCGTCCAGCGCGCCCGTGCCTCGCCGAGCGAGTCGGTGCGGGGCGCGTCGCCGGCGATCGCGCCGCCGGCGGTCTCCCATGCGACGGGCACGTCCGCCAGCGGTGCGCCCGCCGAGTCCACCACGCGGACGCCCACCGCCTCGCGCAGCGCCTCGCGCACGCGTCCGGCCGGTGCGTCCGCGAGGGCGGTGATCGTGGTGTTGTCGGGCGACGGATCGGCGTCGGCCACGACCACGGTGGCGATGGCGGCATTCTCCTCCACGCCGAGCGCCAGCCGCTGGCGGCCCGGCCGGAACCCAAGGGTCCAGGCCGCCTGCACGATCCCATCCGCGTTCGACGTGTCGCTGTCCCGGTCGAGGCGCCCCGCGCCGTCGGCGGCGCCGAACCGGACGACGACCCCGGCCATCGGCCGGCCCCCGCGAGAGACCACCTGCGCGCGCACCGGCCCGGGAAGGCGGTGCGCGGCCGGCGCGTGCTGGCCGTCGCCGGCCTGGAGCGTGATCGTGGCGGGCACCGGGTAGATCTCCACCGGGAGCTCGGCGGCGAGATCGCCGGAGCTGGCGGCGAGCGTCGTGTGGCCCGAGCTCGCCGCCGAAAGGCGGCCCGCGCTGTCCACCGACGCCACCGAGGGATCGGCCGAGCGCCACGCGATGCTCTGGCCCGCCACCGGGTGCCGCCTCGCGTCCACGACCCGGGCCACGAGCCGGGTCTCGCCGTCCTCGGGAAGGCGGAGCAGCGTATCGCCGAAGATGCGGATCGCCGCGGGCCGGGGCCGGACCAGGATGCGCGACTGCGCGAGGTGGCCGCCGGCCGCCGCCACGATGGTGGCGGCGCCGGGCGCGCGGGCGACGACGGTCCCGCCGCTGTCCACCGACGCGACCGAGGAGTCGGTGCTGGTCCAGCCCACGCTCACACCGGGCAGGATGCCGCCGTGGGCGTCGGTCAGGGTGGTGGCAAGCTGGACCGTGTCGCCGAGCGCCCAGGCGGTGTCCGCGGCAGGCGCCACGCCGATCCAGCGCACCTGCTGCGCGGCCGTGATCGAGCGGACCGAGGAGAGAATGCTGACGAGGGCGGCACCCGCCGACAGCGAGCCCGCCCCCCATTTCCACGCCTTGCCCATCCAGGTATGTCCGGGCTCGACCGCGCCCACGTCCCGCCTCGAAGGTGCCATCCCGCGTCCTTATCGCATCCTGTCACAGAGGGGAATGCCCTCTTCACCGGCCATCTCATGGTCGCCGTCGGTCCGGGGCGCCTCGACGCCGTCGAGCGCACCGACGAACACGACGCAGCTCCGTCCGGGTTGCGCCTCGTGCGTCGCCCTGGCCTGCCAGCCGGTCGCGCCGGCCCCCAGGATGTCGACCCGGACGCCCGGGTCCAGCCGGAGCTCCAGGCCCTCGAGCGACGGCGCGTAGCGGCCCTTGGCGGCGCGATAGCGCTCCTCGGCCGCCCCGACCGAGCGGAGCGCATTCTTGAGCACCGAGGCCGGTGTGGCCTGCCACGCCGCGGCCGCGCTGGTCTGCGCGGTGACCGAGCCGGCGCGAACGAGCGTCAGTGCGAGCAGCGAACCGACGGTGAGCACGACCCTGCGGGCACCCATGCAATGCCTCCGACGATGGCGAAGGTGGCTGGCGGGCGGTCAGGCAGTGGGCGGTGGACGGGCCGGAACCACGCCCCCCGCGTACCACCTGCCGCCCGCCGTCCCACGCGAGCGACTGTACCACAGCCGACGACCCCGGCCCATGCCTCAGGAGGTCTGCCCAGTCTGCCGATCCGTCGGCGCCGGCGCAATCCGCAGGAAGCCGACAGCGTTTAATCCATTGTCGGTCGTCCGGCGGCGATTCTGAGTCGGGGAGTAACTGACTGCGGAAGGGCAAGTTGCACGGTGCAGGAAGCTGCAGGGTTCGGGACCGCGCGTCATCCAGAGCCCGTTCGCTGCGCTCAGGATGACAAGGCTCGCTCAGGGCGACTCGGCTTGGATTCCCCCGCGGATCACATCGATCGATACTGGGGCCCGCTCCCGCCCTCGCGCGCGGTCCAGCGGGGACCGAGCACGTCGGTGGCCTTGCAGTCCACGCAGTTCGGGGCGTTGACCCTGAGCTCGTCGCCGACGCGCTCGTACACGCCGGCCGGGCAGACGTGCGAGTAGAACTCGGCCACGTCGCCCGTGACGTCGCGGCCGACGATGAGATGGGACGGGATCGTATCCCGCGTCGCGTTGCCCGACTTGAAGACCGCGTCCACCTTGCTGAACGTGAGCGTCCCGTCGGGCGTGAAGGGCTCGGCGGGGGCCGCGGTCCGCGGCGTCTTCGCGTCCTCGGCCATCGCGATCCGGCCGCCGGGAAACCGGCCCGCGGTGAGGGTCATGAGCCCGGCCTTGAAGCCGCCCGCATAGAGCCCGTCCTTGAACGCCAGGCGCATGTTGCGGGTCCGGCGCATGTCGCTCACGATGTAGCTCTCGTCCACCATCCGGTCGTAGGGCGCGAGCGCCGCGGCCGACACGTCGCCGCCCTTGAGCGCCGCGAAGGCGGCGCGCGCCGCGTACATCCCCGACTGCATCGCGTAATGGATGCCCTTGAGCGACGGCACGTCGACGAATCCGGCCGTGTCACCGGCGAACAGCACCCCGTCGCCACTCCGGCGCTCGGACAAGGCGTAGTAGCCTCCTTCGGGGATCGTCTTCGCGCCCCACTCGACCAGATGACCGCCCTCGAGCTGCCGGCGGAACAGCGGATGCAGCTTCATCCGCTGCAACAGCTCGTGCACGTCGAGCCGCGCGTCGTGGTAGTCGAGCCCGACCACCAGGCCGAGCGCGACCTGCGTCGGACCGAGCGGGTACATGAAGCTTCCGCCGAACGCGTCGGCGGGGAGCGGCCAGCCCAGCGTGTGGATCACGGCCTCGAGCGGGCGCTCGACCTCCCAGAGCTCCTTCACGCCGAGCGCGAAGAGCTGCGGATTGGGCGAACCGACCTTCTGCCACTCGCGCCACGCCTGCCCCAGCGGGCCGCGGGTTCCCTCGGCCACCACGGTGATCCGCGCGGTGAGGTCGGTCGGCTCGGCGTAGCCCGCGCCCGGCCGGCGGTCGCGGTCGAGACCCGAGGCCGTGGTGCGTACTCCCCGCACGGCGTTGCCGTCCACCAGCAGCGCGTCGGCCGGAAAGCCGGCGAACAGGTTGACGCCGAGCTCTTCGGCGCGCTCACCCATCCAGCGCACGATCTCGCACAGCGACGCCGTGTAGAATCCGCTGTTGTGCATCGTGGGCGGGGTCGGCATCCGGATCGCCCGCGTCCCGGTCATGAAGTAGACGGCCTCGCCGGGAACGGGCTGGCGGAACGGCAAGTCGGAGGGCTGAAGATCGGGGAAGAGCTCGCGGAAGGCCCGGGGGTTCACGACGGCGCCGGAGAGACTGTGCTCGCCGAGGCTGCCCGCCTTCTCGAGCACCCCGATGTTGAGCTCCGGCATCGCGCCGCCCGTCTCCTGGTCGCGCTTCGCCAGCCGGGCGAGCTCGATCGCGCAGGCCAGACCCGCCGGTCCCGCCCCCACGATCAGCACGTCCATCTCGATCGCCTCGGCGCCGGGTGGATCGCGGAGCACGAGACGATCGAGCGGCAGCGGCGGCTGGTGGCGGGACGGCAGGATGGCAGGCACGAGCGGAACTCCATTGGGGGTCGCAAGGGTCCGTGCAAGGCGCGGAAATATAACGCGCTCCCCTCGGAACGACGGGCCTCCTGGCGGTCGGATTCGTCGCGCTCCGGGAGCGCGATCCATTCCCCGGCGAGATCTCTCGCGTTCGCTCGGGATGACAGATCGTCGTTAACCGACTTCGAGTGCGTTGCAAAACCTCGGCCTGAGTCACCCTGAGCAGAGCGAAGGGGGCATGCCTTCGGGTATGGCTCCTTCGCTGCGCTCAGGATGACTCGGGCTTTGAAACGCGCTCTTACGCAAACCGGTCACGTGACCCGCCGTCATGCAGCCCCATCCGCCGTCCTCCGCCGCCGCGCCACGCGATAGACCGGATAGCTCACGGCCAGGAGGCCGAGGGACCAGAGGCTGTTGCGGGTGTCGCCGACGCACTGCGCGACCAGAAAGGCCACCGAGCCGAGCAGCGCAATGCCGGTGGTCCAGGGATAGCCCCAGGCGCGATAGGGGCGGTGGGTGCTCGGCTCGCGCCGCCGGAGCACGAACACCGACACGAACGTCAGCAGGTAATTCGCGACGAAGAAGAACGCGATGAGCGCGAGCGCGCGATCGAACGTGCCGGTCGCGATGAACGTGAGCGCCACCGCCGTGCTCACCACGGTCGCGATCGTCGGCGTCCCGCCGGCGTTGACCTCCGATACCGCCGCCGGCATCAGGCCATCCTGCGACATGGCGAACACCACCCGAGGCGCCATGAGCTGACAGGCGCTGACGGCGCCGAGGGCGGAGACGATCATGATGGTCCGGATGACGGTGTCGCCGGCCGGTCCGAAGACGGCCTTCGCCGCCGTGCCCGCGACGAACGGATCGCCCGCCATGCGCGACATCGGGAGCACGTACAGGATCGCCAGGTTGAGAAGCTCGACACACCTGCCGCATCGCAGGCCGCGAGCACCTCCTCCCAGCTCGCGTCGGGACGTGCGGCGAGCAGGTTGTCGCGCAGGAGCACCGAGAAGAGGACGGGCCTCTGCGTGACCAGGCCGACCGCCCGGCGCAGCTCGGCCAGCCGCACGTCGCGCGTGTCGACGCCGCCGACGAGCACGGCGCCGCCGGTCGGGTCGTAGAAGCGCGGCAGCAGGTTGAGCAGCGACGTCTTGCCCGCGCCCGTCGCGCCGCAGACGGCGACGATCTCGCCCGGCGCGATCTCGAGGTCGACGCCGCGCAGCACCTCGCCCCCCGTCTGGTAGCGGAAGCGGACCTCCTCGAAGCGGACCGCGAGCGGCCCGGCGGGCAGTGGCTTCGGGTCGCTCCGCTCCGGCAGCGGCTCGATGCCGTCGAGCCACGCGAAGCTGCGGCTGGCCGAGGCGATCGCGCGCTGGGCGAGGTTGATGATCCAGCCGAGCGCCTCCAGCGGCCACACGAGCTGGAGCAGCAGCGTGATGAACAGCGTGAACTGGCCGATCGTCAGCGAGCCGCCGATCACGTCGCGGCCGCCGAGCCAGAGCACGGCGGCGATGCCGAGCGTGGGGAGGAAGAGCAGGCCGGGGAGGAAGCGCGCCTCGACGGTCGCCTGGTTCATCGTCTCGCTGCGCACGCCCTCGGCGCGGTCGCCGAAGCGATCGCGCACGTCGTCCTCGCGCCCGAACGCCTGCACCATCTCGATGCCGACGACGGCCTCGTCGGAGGCCTCGGTCAGGTGGCCCTTGCGCTCCTGCACCTTGCGCGAGATGGGGAAGACGCGGTGCGCGAAGAACCAGGTCAGCACCGCGATCGGCGGCATCGTCAGCGCGGCGATGAGCGCCAGCCGCCAGTTGACGAGGCAGAGCACGATCGCGGCGCCGATGATCATCATCGCGCTCTGCAGCGCCTGCACGACGCCCCAGCCGATGAAGTAGCGCACCGGGTAGATGTCGTTCGTCGCGCGGGAGATCACCTCGCCCGTCGCGTGGCGGTCGTAGAAGGCGCGCGGGTAGCGCAGGTACGCGTCGTAGAGGAGCCCGCGGAGCCGCGCCTCGACGGAGACGCCGACGCGCGCGGTTGCGTAGCGGCGCGTGAAGTTGACGGCGAAGCGGACGGCGGCGACGCCGATGATCGCCCCGATGCAGCGGCAGCAGCAGGTGGTGGTCGGGCGCGTCGATCGCGTCGTCGATCGTGCGCTGGATCAGGATCGGGATCGTCAGCGTCAGCCCCGTGAACGCGAGCGCGCAGGCGAGCCCGAGCCCGACCAGGCGCCGCTGCTCCCACCAGAGCGGGATCAGGTGCCTGATCGTCTGCCGGGAGGAGAGGTCGGGCGGGTCGACGGGGCTCTGCGTGGACACGAAACGGGGTCCTTCCTGCGCGCTGGGCGCGCGCTCGGTCGCGGGGGCGAGCTCGCGATCGGAACTCGCCGCGTGCGAGTCATCGCGCCGACGCGGCTTCGCTAGCGCGGCGTGACGCCGGACGGAGCCGCGTTCGGCGCGCGAGCGAGGTCGCGAGCTGCTGCACATATGCGGTCCTCCTTTCGGCGTCGCGGGGCCAGCGCTGAGATTACACGACCGAGGCGACGGCATGCGGACAGGTGTTCGCGCATCGGTGACACCGCGTATGACATCAATTTAGGCTCTTGACAGACATCAAAATGATGTCATACTGCGGCCATGCAGATGGCACCGCACATCACCGCGATCCAGGCCGATCTGGCCGCCGCCGCGTCGCTCGGCGACGAGGCGACGGCGGAGGCCGCGCGGCGGGTCTCCGACGCACTCGGCTCGTCGCTGCACCTGCGGCTGCTCGACCTGCTCGGCGAGGCCGCGCTCGACGTCAACGGGCAGCTGCCCGCCGGTCATGTCGAGGTGCGGCTCGCCGGCCGTGAGCCGGAGCTCGTCTACGTCGCCGAGCCCGACGCCGCCGTCGAGCCGCAGCCCGCGGGCGACGACCAGAGCGCCCGCATCACGCTGCGCCTGCCCGAGGCGCTCAAAGCCGCCGTCGAGGCGGCCGCCGACCGAGAAGGCGTCTCGACCAACACCTGGATCGTGCGCGCGCTCTCGCGCGCGCTCGAGCCTCGCGCCGCGACCCGCGCGCGCGCCGGCAACCGTCTCCAGGGCTTCGCCCAGAGCTAGAGCAGAGCGAGAAAGGAGCTCCCATGGCCATCTATCCATCCCTCTTCGGGCACGTCGAACTCCCCGATCTGCCGTCGCCGCGTCGCGACCGCGACCGGAGGAGCCGATCGGCATCCGCCTCGTGCGGCCCGTCCGACTCCTCTCAGCGAGCACAGGCGCGCAGAGCTCGCGGAGCCGGCCGTGACGACGTTCGAGACACCCGGGCAAGGTCAGGCTGCGCATCAGCCTCGGCTCGGGCGACGTCCAGATCGACACGCATGCCGACGCCACGCATCGAGGTCGAGCTCGTCGCGCTTCGCGACGACGACGCGACGCGGGCGGCGATCGAGGAGGCGACCGTCGAGGCACGCGAGCGCGGCGACCGCACGGAGATCGTCGTCGAGATCCCGCGCAAGGGCGGGTGGGGCTTTCTCGGTCGCGGGCCGAGCGTCGGCGTTCGCGTCCGCTGTCCCGGAGGCGACGCGAGTCGACGTCAGCACCGCCTCGGCCGACGTCACGGGCACCGGGCCTGCTCGGCGACGTCGAGGTGAAGAGCGCGTCCGGGGACCTCGCGTTCGACACCGTCGGCAGCTTCAAGGCGACGACCGCGAGCGGCGACGTCAGCGTCGACGAGATCGGCGGTGAGGGCAACGTCAAGACCGCGTCGGGTGACGTCGACGTCCGGCTCGCCCACGGCTCGCTCTCGCTGAACCTCGCGTCCGGCGACGTCGTCGTCGGCGAGGCGAAGGGAGCGCTCTCCGTCGCCACCGTGTCGGGGGACCAGGAGATCGGCGCCGTCGAGGCGGGCGAGATCAAGCTGCAGTCCGTCTCCGGCGACGTGCGCGTCGGCGTGCGCCCGGGGCTGCGGCTGTGGATCGACGCGACGTCGGTGAGCGGCTCGATGACGTCGGAGCTGCCGATGGACGACGGCCCGGGCGGGAGCGGCGAGCCCGAGATCGAGCTGCGCGCGCGCACCGTGAGCGGCGACGTCCGCATCGTCGCGGGCGGCGGACGTTCCCGCCTGAGCGTCAGTCAGGCGTCGTCGTCGTCGGAGCCGAGCTCCTCGGCGAGCAGCGCGGCCGCGAAGCACCGCCAGGCGAGGTCGGGGTCGGCGCGGAGGATGCGCAGCGCCTCGGCCGCGCTCGGCCAGGCGCGCCGTCTCGGCTTCGAGCGCCGCGAGGCCGGCCGCCAGCTGCTGCCGCCGCTCCGGCGTGTCGAGGTCCTGCGGCGACGGAGCTGACGGCTCTGCCCGTGAGCTCGAGCCTCCGGCGCGGGTCGCCGCCGGTCACGAGCAGGAGCTAGGCTCGGCGAAGCGCCGCATTCGCCTCGGCCGTGTCGACGTCGACGTCGCGACCCGCGAGGAAGCACAGCATCACCCACTGGTCCTCCGGCTCGCGCCTGCTCGAGCGAGCCGAGCCCGTCGCGGATCGGCTCCTGCGTCACCGCGAGCCGGCCTTCAGCGTCTAGCGGGAGAGGCCGAGCGCACGGCGGCGACGACCTGGTCGTCGCGCGCCGGAGACGATCAGGTCGGCCAGGCGCCTCGCGCCGTCGCCGCGTGCGCCGAGCCCGAGTGGAGCGGTCAGCACGTCGTACAGGCGCCGCTCGTCGAGCTTCGCCGCGCGGGCGGCCGCAGGATGCGCCGGACGACCGGCCGCGGCTCGCCCCGGCGAACTGCCAGGCGGGATAGAGCCACTCCGTCGACCCTTCCGGGCGCACCCCGATCAGCTCACCGGCGCGGCGCATCGCGTCGATCCGGGCGACGTCGATACCCAGCCTGGCCGAGAGCCACGAGGCGCTCAGGCAGTCGGCATACCGGTCTGTCGCAACAGTGCTCAACGCGTGGAGAGCGCGAGGCGCCACTGCATCCGGGCGCTCGCGAACGGCCAGCGTATCGCATCGACGGCCCAGCCCCCGAGGGCGAGCAGCACGAGCAGCGTGCCCAGCAGCGCGATCCACAGCTTCGTCTTCGTCTTCATCTTCATGGTCACGAGGCTAAGCGCGTGAGGCCGTGCCGGCGTCGGCCACGGCGCTGATTCGCCGTCCTCCCTCGGGCGGATCGCCGCGTCATCCTCCAGGTGGGGTAACGCCTCGGCTAACGGCCTTCCCGGCGGAGCCGATAAGAATCGGCGATGCGTCGCCGCCCGTCCCTGCTCGCGCTCCTCGCCGCTCGCCTGCGTCGCCGCCACGGCGGCGCTCGGCGCGACCGCGCCCCGAGCTGCTGCACCCGCGTCACCGGCGTCTGGGATCCGCAGCGAGATCGCCGACGGTCGTCGCGAACGGCATCCTGGGGCCGAGCCGTCGACGACTTCCGGCCCGATCAGCCGCTGACGTGGGGTGAGCTCGCAGACGCCCTCGGCCGCGTGGGGCATCCGATCGCGGCTCCCGCCGATCCGCGAGGCCGGTGACGATCCGCGATCTCGACGCCCGCCTCGTCGCCGCGCTCGGGTTGCTCGCCCGCCTCTCGGGCGATCCGGCTGTTCGCTCGCGACGCGGGGCTCGACCCGATCCCGTCGCTCGGCACGGAGACCGTCGCGCGCCTGCTCGGTCTGCAGGCTGAACCACCCGGCTGCACAGGACGAGCTCGAGCCGCTGCCGGCACAGCCGGCCACGCGCGCCGAGGCTGCGTACTCGTTCGCGCGCGCGCTGACGGTCTCGGACTGGCAGAAGCAGCAGGTGCTGACCGAGACGTCGGCGCTCACGTTCCCGCAGCTGACCGCATGGCAGCGGACGGTGCTGACCCGCGCGCTTCGGTTCGTCGGCTACCCGTACGTCTGGACGGGGACGTCCGAGAAGGCCGCAGCAGACGCTCTGGGACGGCACGGTCGTCCCGGGCGGGTTCGACTGCTCCGGGCTTCGTCTGGCGTGTCTACAAGCTGCAGCCGTTCCCGGACGCGCCCGCGCTGAGCCGGATCCTGCAGGGCCGCACGACCTACGACGATGAGCGGCGAGGTTCCGGCCGCACTCCGCCTGCCGATCGACGCGCTCGAGCCGGCCGACGTCGTCTTCTTCGGCGCGCACGGCCCGCAGCTCCATGCCGACGGAGATCGACCACATGGGCATCTACGTCGGCAACGGCTGGTTCGTCCACTCGTCGTCGCACGGTGTCACGCTCGACCCGATGACCGGCTGGTACGCAGACCAGCTTCGCGTGGGCGCGGACGACCGCTCGCCGAGGCCGGGCTCGAGAAAGCGGACACCGCCGTCCGCCGGCGTCCGAGCAGTAGGGGTCCGGACCGCGTGTCGACGGCTGCGGACTGCGCGCTAGTCTGCGCGTCTACCTGAGCTCTCTGACGACGAGGAGGACTCGATGACCGAGCTCGCGTCCGCTCCGGAGCGCGCCGAAGCCGGCGACCTCAAGCGGATCACCCATTGGATCGGCGGTCAGGCGGTGGCCGGGGCAGTCCGGCCGCACGCGGCCGCGTCTTCAACCCCGCGACCGGCGCCCAGGCGGCCGAGGTCGACTTCGCGTCGGTCGAGGAGATCGATCGCGCCGTCGCAGCCGCGAAGGCCGCGTTCCCGGCCTGGCGCGCGGTCTCGCTCTCGAAGCGCGCCGAGCTGATGTTCCGGATCCGCGAGCTCGTCAACCAGCACCGCGAGGATCTCGCGCGGCTCCTCACCGCCGAGCACGGCAAGGTCTTCTCCGACGCGATGGGCGAGGTCGCCCGCGGTCTCGAGGTGATCGAGTTCGCCTGCGGCATCCCGACGCTGCTCAAGGGCGGCTTCTCGGAGCAGGCGTCGACCGGCGTCGACGTCTACTCGATCAGGCAGCCGCTCGGCGTCGTCGCCGGCATCACGCCCTTCAACTTCCCGGCGATGGTGCCCATGTGGATGTGGGCGCCGGCGCTCGCCTGCGGCAACACGTTCGTGCTCAAGCCGTCCGAGAAGGATCCGTCGGCATCGATCCTCACCGCCGAGCTGCTCAAGGAGGCCGGCGTCCCGGACGGCGTCTTCAACGTCATCCAGGGCGACAAGGTCGCGGTCGACCGGCTGCTCGAGCATCCGGACGTGACCGCGATCAGCTTCGTCGGCTCGACGCCGATCGCCCGCTACATCTACGAGACCGGGACGAAGAACGGCAAGCGCGTGCAGGCGCTCGGCGGCGCCAAGAACCACATGGTCGTGCTGCCGGACGCCGACGTCGACATGGCGGCCGACGCCGCCGTCTCCGCCGCCTACGGCTCGGCCGGCGAGCGCTGCATGGCGATCTCGGTCGTCGTCGCCGTGGGCGACGTCGCCGACCGATCGTCGGCGCGATCAAGGAGCGGCTGCCCAAGATCAGCGTCGGCGACGGCATGGATCCGACGCTCCGAGATGGGCCCGCTCGTCACGCGCGAGCACCGCGACAAGGTCGCCTCGTACCTCGACTCGGGCCCGGCCCAGGGCGCGACGCTCGTCGCCGACGGCCGCGAGACCGCGCCCGACGGGCGACGGCTTCTTCCTCGGCGTCTCGCTGCTCGACAACGTCACGCCGCGAGATGGACGCCTACAAGGACGAGATCTTCGGGCCGGTGCTCGGCGATCGTCCGCGTCGACACCTACGACGAGGCGCTCAAGCTCGTCAACGACAACCCGTACGGCAACGGCACGGCGATCTTCACGCGCGACGGCGGCGTCGCCCGGCAGTTCCAGTTCGACGTCAACGTCGGCATGGTCGGGATCAACGTGCCGATCCCGGTGCCGGTCGCCTTCTACTCGTTCGGCGGCTGGAAGGCGTCGCTCTTCGGCGACTCGCACATCTACGGCCCCGAAGGGATCAACTTCTACACGCGCGGCAAGGTCGTCACGAGCCGCTGGCCGGACCCGGCGACGAGCCAGGTCAACCTCGGCTTCCCGCAGACCCGCTGAGCCGGCAGGCGCGGGCGTTCCGTGACTCGCGGGACACCCGGCTCTCAAGCCCGCCGCCGACCGTCCGATAGAGGGAGGGATGAACTCGATTCCTCCCCACGAGGCACTCGGCATCGCGTCGTCGCTCTTCGCGGGGATGTTCATGCTGCAGATCAGCCTGCGGAAGAAGGCTATCCGCTGGAAGGTCCCGTCGCGATGCCCGAGCTGCGGCCGCTCGCGTCGCGTGCGCGACCGCTGCGACAACTGCAGCTGACCGGCTCCCGGCCTTCGTAGCTCAGGCGGCCGGAGGCGCGGACGGCGCGCTCGAGTACTCGCGCCGGAAGTACACGATCGGCACGTCGGCCGGCTCGGGCGGTGAGCCCGCCTCGACCAGACCGGTGACCACGACGTGGTCGCCGACCTCGAGCTCTTCGAGCGTCGGCACTCCGCGTGGGCCACCGCTCCCTCGTGCAGGATCGGCACTCCGCCGAGACCGGGCGTCCAGGCCACCTGGGAGAACTTGTCGTCGGCCTTCGACGCGAACAGCGCGCAGATCTCGGCGCAGTCGTCGCGCATGAAGTTGATCACGAACCGCTTCGAGTGGAGAGCGCCGGCAGCGTGCGGCTTTGCCGGTCGACCGAGACGAGCAGGATCGGCGGCTCCGCAGAGACGCTCGTGACGGCGTTCGTGGTCAGGCCGCGCGGCGTTCCGTCCGGCTCGAGCGTGGTCACGATCGCGACCCCGTCGGGAACGCGCTCATGATCGCGAAGAACTCGTCGCGGGGACAGCACGCAAACAGTCTGACAGGCCGGCCGTGCGGCGTTTGCCGCGGTACGTCAGCTGGGCGGTCGCGGCCCGTGCGGTGGCGATCACCGCGGCTGCAGCCCCGAGCCCGAGCGTCGCGACCACGATCCCCATCGGCACCGCCGAGTGCGGGCCGGCGACGCCGACCAGCGGGGCGACCGCAGCGCCGATGCAGAACTGGAGCGCGCCGAGCAGCGCCGACGCGCTGCCGGCGACATGCGGATAGTCCGTGAGCGCGAGCGCCGACGCGTTCGGCAGCACGAAGCCGAGCTCGACGACGATCGCGAACAGGCACGGGAGGATGCCCCAGAGCCCGATCCCGCCGGCCAGGATCACGGCGAGCAGGACGACGCTCGGCGACCGCTCCGACGGCCAGAGCCCGGCCGAGCAGCCGCTCGGGCGAGACCGGCCCACGAGCATGGCGTTCACCTGTGCGCAGGCGACGAGCCCGAGGGCGTTCACGGCGAAGATGACGCTGAAGAGCTGCGGCGACACGCCGTAGACGTTCTCGAGCACGAACGGCGATCCCGAGATGTACGCGAACATCTCGCCGAACGCGATCCCGGGCACGAGCGCGTAGCCGATAAGACGCGATCGCGAGCGAGGTCGCGGAACGTGCGCATGGTCTGCCGCCAGCCGCGCGTGTCCCGCCGCTCCCGCGGCAGCGTCTCCGGGAGACCGGTCGCGGTTGCCACCAGCAGCGCCAGCACGATCACCGCGAGCGCGACGAACAGCCCTCGCCATGACGTCAGCCGCAACAGCTGGCCGCCGAGGATCGGCGCGAGCGTCGGCGCCAGCCCGGTGACGAGCATGAGCAGCGAGAAGAGACGCGCTGCCGCCGCACCCGAACGCAGATCGCGGACGATCGCGCGGGCGATCACGATGCCCGCGGCTCCGGCGAAGCCCTGGACCAGGCGCAGCGCGACGAGCACGTAGACGGAAGGAGCTGCTGCGCAGGCGACGGACGCGACGCAGTAGCCGACGAGACCGACGAGGAGCGGCCGCCGGCGGCCGAACCGGTCGCTCAACGGGCCGGCGAGCAGCTGGCCGAGCGCGAGCCCGGCGAGGCACGACGTCAACGTCAGCTGCCCCTCCCAGGCGCTGTGCGTGCGAGATCGCGCGAGAGCTCCGGCAACCCGGGCAGGTACAGGTCGATCGACAGCGGGCCGAAGGCCGACAGCGCGCCCAGGATGACGACGAGCCTGAGCCGGCGGGCGACGCACCGGCGGAAGAGGACGAGACGGCTGACACATCAGCGTTCTAGCTGTGCGGGATACGCTCGGATGGTGGAAGCCGGGCCCGTACATCCAGACCGTCAGCGGCCGCCGGTTCAACCCGCTCGACCCGGATCCGGCCGAGGTCGACATCGGCGACATCGCCCGGGCGCTCTCGAACCAGTGCCGCTTCGGCGGCAACTGCCGGCGCTTCTACTCCGTCGCGCAACATTCGTGCCTCGTCGCCGACCTCGTCGCCGAGCGAGGCGGTGACGTCGAGGCCGCGGCTCTGGGCGCTGCTCCACGACGCCTCCGAGGCGTACCTCGTCGACCTGCCGCACCCGCTCAAGCACCGCAGCGAGCTGGGCCGGCTGTACGCCGAGGCCGAGGACCGGCTCCAGGCCGCGATCTGCGAGCACTTCGGCCTGCCGCTGACGCCGCCTGCCGCTGCTCAAGGAGGTCGACCGCGCGCTGCTCGCGACGGAGCGTCGGGCCGTCGCCCGAGGTCGCGTGGGACTGGCCCGAGCTCGAGGGGTCGAGCCGCTCGAGCTCGAGATCGACCCCTGGCTGCCGGATCGCGCGCGAGACGAGTTCCTGGCGCGCTACGAGCGGCTCGAGGCCGAGCGCGCGGCTAGGCGGGTACAGCGGCCCTCGGGCCAGCCCCAGACCTCGTCGGCCGTCTCGACGATCAGGCGCAGCTTGGCGACCTGCTCGTCGTAGCTCAGCGCGTTGCCCTCGACCGTCGACGAGAACCCGCACTGCGGCGAGAGGCAGAGCTGCTCGAGGTCGATGTGCTGCGTCGCCTCCTCGATCCGCCGCTTCAGCTCGTCCTTCGACTCGAGCTCGCCGCGCTTGGTGGTGACGAGACCCAGGACGACGAGCTTGCCCTTCGGGCACGAAGCGCAGCGGCTCGAACGTCGCCCGAGCGCTCGTCGTCGAACTCGAGGAAGAAGCCGTCGACCTCGAGCTCGTTGAACAGCGCCTCCGCGACGAACTCGTAGCCGCCCTGGGCGACCCACGACGAGCGGAAGTTGCCGCGGCACGTGTGCGTGGTGATCGTCATCCCGGCGGGCCGGCTCGGGATCGCCTCGTTGAAGTGCCGGATGTACTCCAGGTGCTGGTGCTCGGCGTCGCCGCCCTGCTCGGCGATGTACGCGCGCTCGCTCGGGTCGTTGAGGTAGGCGAGGCTCGTGTCGTCGAGCTGGAGATACGTGCAGCCGAGCTCGCCGAGCCGGCGCACCTCCTCGCGGTAGGCGGCGGTGAGATCGCTCCAGAACTCCTCGAGATCCGGGTACACGGCTCGAGTCGACCGAGGCGCGGCCGCCGCGGTAGTGGACCATGCTCGGCGACGGGATCGTCAGCTTCGGCGTCGCGCTCGTCACGCGTCTGCGCAGGAAGCTGAAAGCGTCGTCGAAGATCGTGTGCTCGAGGCTCGATCTTCCCGTCGACGTGCATGCCCGAGAACACGGCCTCGACGTCGCCCTCGGTCGCTGTGGAAGGCGACCTTCAGCTTCTCCTCGGGCAGCCGGGTGACGCCGCCGAGCTGGTAGATGAAGTCCATGTGCCACGAGCCGCGGCGGAACTCGCCGTCGGTGGCCGCCTGCAGCCCGACCTCCTCCTGCATCCTGACGGCGTCGCGGACGCCTCGTCCTCGACGGCGCGCAGCTCGTCGGCCGAGATCCGCCCGGCGGCGGCGTCCTCCCGCGCCCGGAGCAGCGCGGGCGGGCGCAGCAGGCTGCCGACGTGATCGGCGCGGAACGGCGGTGTCGTCGAGCGGTCATCTGGTCGATTTCTCGCTGGCCTGGTCAGCTGTCGGAGCTGCGTCGCATCGAGCCGCGGCCAGATTCCCTGCTTGCCGGGCGAGAGGATCCCGTTCGGGTCGAGCGCGTCCTTGATCGTCTCGTTGAAGCGCCGGTACGCGTGGTCGTTGAAGCTGTACTGGTCGGCGGCGAGGTCCATGAAGTCGAGGTGAGCGCGGTACTCGCCGTACCCCTGCTTCGCGCCTCCCGGACGAGCAGCCTGGCCGTGTCGTAGGCGCGCCGCACCTGCGCCTCGTTCTTCGTGTCGAAGATGACCATCGTGATGTGGATGAAGCTGCGGGCGTTGATCGCGAGCTTGCCCGACGATGTAGTCGAGACCGGCCTTCTGCTCGACGATGCCGCGGAGCAGGTCGCGCAACGGGAGCGCGTCGCGGCCGTGAGCGGCGCGACCGGCGAGAACCCGATGTGCCCGCCTTCCTCGCCGCTGTACCAGCCGGTCATCGTGTTCCACGTCGAGTTTCGGGACGCCGGCCTGGATCACCAGCTCGCCGGATGCTCGAGCTTCGGTGACCTCGTCCGGCGCCGCACTTCGCGCCCCAGACCTCGGCGCCGGGAATCTGCTCGAACGCCTGCTTGATCTTGGCGAACGGTGATCGACGACCGCCTCGTCGCCGTAGAGGGCGAAGCGCATGATCCAGCGACCCAGCTCGAGCTCCCGCGCGATCGTGTCGATCACCGCATCCGGGTTCGGATCCTCGCCGTCGTACCACCGCGTCCTGTCTCGAGCAGCACCGAGCGCCAGCGCGAGCGTGTTGTAGAACAGAGGGCACACCCTCGAGCGCGCGGTCGAGCAGCAGCCGTCCGCAGCGCTGTCGACGAGCGGGCCGAGGTCGTCGTCCTTC
>CAVQGA010000003.1:0-202058 GCA_963711915.1 uncultured Gemmatimonadales bacterium | reverse complement strand
TCAGTGAACCGCGCTCCCGATGTATTTAGGAGATAGCAGTGGTCGCTTTGGTACTGCGCGAGATCGCGGAATCCGGTCGGATCCTCAAGCGGCACGGGCGCGGCCACCAAGTGCCCATAGAATCCGGCGCCATCGGGACCTACGGCAGCGCCGACATCCGTCGCAAGTCGTAAACCGTCACCAACGTGGTGCCGGCCAGCACCGCGAGCGCTCCCGCGCCGGGGTGCAACAGACGTGCGCACAAGTCTGCATTCCCCGCGAAACCACCTGTTGCCAAAAGAACCGACCCCGCCTCAATCGTGCGTTGGCCATGAGCATCGACAACAACTGCACCGGACACCCGTCCACCGCTACGCAGGAGGCGCTCCACAGTCACTGATAGGGCGATCGACGATCTGATCGCCCTCGAGCGCCTGGCCGGCCGCCCCGAGGACCTGATGGATCGAAGCACTGCTCGCGATCCAGCGACTGCGCGGTCGGGAGCGATGAGCCCCGAGCCGGCGCCGCCCGGCGGCCTGCCCCCCGATCGCGAGGCCCTGCTGCGGACGACCTTGGCGCTGACCGTGGACGAGCGGGTGGCCTGGCTGGAAGAGATGATCGCGATCGCCGTCGCCAGCGGTGCCTTGCCGAAGGCGGTGCCGGATCAGGTCGCGGGAGCGAGGCGCGGGGGGACGGGGGGTGCTGCAGGTTGGCCGTCAGCTTGATCTCGACCATGAACCGCTCGGTCCTACTCTCTCCACCCCGCCTCCGCCTGCCCTACCCCTCCCTGCGCGTCTTGCTGAACCCCCGGCGAAAGCCCTCCGGCGCGGTCATGGGGGCGCACGCCAAAGGGGGTCACCTGCTGCAGGTGACCCCCCTTGCCGTGGTGCTCGTGCGAATCTCCGGTCTCCGCACTGCGGTCCACGATGAGCCGCTCGCCTCCCCTTGGCCGGCCCTTACGCCGCCGGCTCGAGCCCCGTCGATGCCGGGGTCGTCGGCGTCACCGGTGTCACCGGCGTCGTCGGCTCCGTCTCCTTCGCCTGCGGCCCGCGTCACCACATGCTTGGCCGCATCCCACGCCACCAGCAGGGGCGGATCGTTCCGGAGCCGATACCGGTTGATCCCGTCCATCATATCGACCAGCTGCACCAGCTCGTCGCTGCCGTTCTTCAGTGCCGCCCGCGCGGAGATGTGATCCTCGCGGCTGGTGTTGGTCGCCGTGATCGAGCCCTCGAACTCCGCCAGCGCGGTCGCCAAGGTCATCCAGCAGCTTGTCCGACAGCCCGTGCTTGACCAGCAGCTCCTTCTCGGCCACACCCTTGTCCAGCATGGCCTTCGCCGCGGCATGGAACCGGGCGCTGCTGAGGTTGTGCGCCGGGACCTCGAACTCCTGAGCCAGCGTCGGCTTGTCGGCCGAGGCGTCCCCCGCGATGGTGACCAGGTGCGGCAGCAGATCGTTCCGCAGCCGGCGCCGGATCTCGCGCCGGTTCACCGTCGACGCATGCCGCGACAGGAGTCCGCTCACCTGCCGGCTGCCGAGCGCCACCATGCGGTCGATGGCCTCCTTGAGCCGCCCGAGCACGGACACGAAGCTCGGATCGGCCGACGGGTTGGTCTCGCAGAAATCGCGCACCCGTACCGCCATGTTCAGCCGCCTGCTCAACTAACCGGTCCATACGATCCTCCCTTCTCCTTCGGCCGGGCAGCAGTCGGGCACGGCTCGGCGATGATGATATGAAATAGTCCGGCGTCTCCCGACCGGTGGCCGGACGGAAGGCGTGAACGCATCGGGCGTGCCAGATCATGCAGCGGCGGTGACGTGCGCGCGATTGTAGTCGCCGAAACGTGTCGCGAAATCCGCGCGCGCTGCCGCGCAGGCGACAATACGGACCGCGCGGAAGAGGATCGACGCCGCGCTGAAGGGCCTCGCCACCGCGCGATGGGGGATGCCGGAGTTTGTCGTGATGGATCGAGTCCGCGCGCAGCAGGATCCCGGCCGCGCAGGCGAGCGTCGGCAGCGCGCCATGGAGCGTGGTTGCCGCGCGCTGGGCGATCGCGAGCATTTTGTGGTGAATCAAGGAGTTGTCGTGTGCGTCAAAGTCTGCGCAGTCGTCGTGCGCACCCGCGCGGCCGGGCATCGTCGTGTTGTCGAAGGCGGTTGCGGCCGCGGGGTGCGCGACGGCGTCCGTGCGGACGGGGCATGCTCCCGCGCGGAAGGCGCTCCATCCCGCGGGGACGCGGTTGCCGGCGCGCGGGTGCGCGTCGCGTTCGCGCTGTGATGCGTCGCGTGCGCGCGGTGGGAGATTGCAAGCGCGCAGTGGGAAACTGGGGCCGCGCAGTCGTCGCCCGAGGACGAGGTGTCCGCGCGGGAGGACACTTTCAGCGAGCAGCGTTCATCCAGGAGGACCGGTGGAGGGGTGCTGGACGCGTGTCCCGTTTCCCATGGGAAGTAGGCGGATCCGTGAAGCCACGCACCGCCGCGGCTTCGTGTCGGGCCGCGGCTGAGCCGGAATAACGGGAAATTCACGATCGGACGCTCGGTCGACTCAGTCGACCTCTCTGGATCATCTCTCTCCCCTACTAATGTGTTTTGCGAAGTTGATTGACCCCAAGGGTCATCCTGAGGGAGCCCTTCGGCGGAGTTCACCCTGAGCCCCGGCGAAGGGCTCAGGGCAGGCTCCGCGACCGAAGGATCTGCTCCGCCACGCTCGGGCCGTTCCCGGGCAAGATCCCTCGCGTTCGCTCGGGATGACCAATGGTCGTTAACCGACTCTTGCAAGGCTCAGTAGCCATGCCCGCCGGCCCTGGATGGGGCGGCGTCGGACACCGATCCGGTGAGCCCGTCGCCGGCTCAGCACTGCCACTGAATGAAGCACGAACACGGGACTCCAGGACAGGGTCGAGCGGCTCAGGGCCGACGCCGAGCGGCTCCGGGTGCGGGAGGCGGAGCTGGTACAGGCACGCGACCGGGCGCTATGCGCGCGTCGAGGCGCTCGAGACCACCCGGGCAAGGCTGGAACGGGAGCTGGTGGAGGTGCGGCACCGGTTCGACGAGCTCGATCCGTCGCGGGCCGGAGCAGTCGACGCTGGCCGAGTCGGCGTCCGAGGAGCGGTCGGAGACGCCCGCGATCCTGACGGGAATCCATGCCGAAGACACGTCGCTGCCGGCCACGCTGCACGCCGGGCGCGAGGTGTTCTTCTTTACCGGCGAGGAGCGGAGATCGTCCGCCGAGGCGACCGCCAGGTCGCTGCACGAGCTCGGCGCGAGGGAGATCCGGACCTATTGCTTCCGGAAAGGGAGAGGCGAGGGGCCGGATCCGTTCCCGCCAGGGTCCTTGGTGGTGGTGGACATCCGCTGGCTCGGTCACAGCCAGTCCGGGCCGATCCTGGACCGGGCGGAGCGGAACGGCGTGGACCACCTGGCGGTGCGGTCGGGGAAGGGGAACCTGGCTCGGGCGGTGGCGGCGGGGCTGCCGCGGTGGAAGGAAGGCGAGGCACTGAGAAGATCAGCCTGACTGCCTCCCTGCGGATATCATCGAGTTCGGCGCCCGGTACTAACTGTCGCCACCGCATCGGGAGCAGTGCCTGACGGCCAGGCTGTATTGGCCAAGGGAGTCATCCTGAGCCCATTCGCTCCGCTCAGGGTGAACTCCGCGAAGGAGGCATGACCCGACACATGCCCTCAACCCGCCGACCGGATGGCATTGGGGCAGCCATTCGTACCGGCCCGCATGAGCGGGATGCCCCACGCCCGGCCCGGCCCTCACACCTTGGCGAATGCCCGGCTCTTGCGCCCCCGCCGCCGCCGAGACGAACGTATGGGTATGGCCGCACCCGTCTACTACACCGCCGACATGGTCCGCGCGCTGCCGGACGACGGCAACCGGTACGAAGTGGTCTACGGCGAGCTGCTCGTGACGCCGGCGCCGCGGGTCTGGCACCAGGTCCTGGTGCAGCGCCTGACCTTCGCCATCGAGTTCTACCTGCGGCAGGAGCCGGCCGGCCTGGTCCTGAACTCCCCGGCGGACATCTCGTGGGGCCGGGACGTGCTGGTCCAGCCGGACGTGTTCGTGGTCGTGCCGGCGAAGCCCGAACGCTCACCTGGAGCCGCATGCAGACCCTGCTGCTGGTGGCCGAGGTGCTCAGCCCATCGACCGCCCGCGGCGACCGCACCCTCAAGCGGCTGCGCTATCGTGAGGCGAGCGTCCCGCTCTACTGGCTGGTGGACGGCGACGAACGGTCGGTCGAGGTCTGGACGCCCGCGGACGATTTCCCCGCGATCGAGCGCGAGCGGCTCGTCTGGCGGGCGCCGGGGGCGCGGGAGCCCTTCACGCTGAGCCTCGAGGAGCTGTTCCGGGCGTTTTGACGGCGCGATCGTGATCAAGACGCGCCGGCGTCTCCCGCTCCCGCCCTCGGCCCTCTGCACCGGCAATCGAGGCAGCCATGCTCCAGGCACGTGCCGCAGGTCCGCCCGAGCTGCCGGCGCAACGCCTCCCGGGCACGGTGCAGCCGCACGCCGGCGTTGCTCGGCGTGATGCCCGCCTCCTCGGCGAAGCCGCGGACGCTCAGGCCGTCCAGGTCCACTCGGCGGATCGCGGCGCCGTACTCCGGTTTCAGGGTTTCCACCAGGGACATGATGCAGGCGCAGGCCACGGCTTCCAGCTCCTCGTCCGGGTCGGGCGCCGCCGCCTCTCCACCCGCGGCAAGCCCCTCCAGCGCACGTGTCCGGGTGCCCTCGCGCCGGTAGTGGTCGATCGTGGCGTTCCGGAGCACGCGGTAGAACCAGGTCGTGGCCGACTCGGCGCTTTCGAGCGAGTCCGTCCGCCCGATACTGCGAACGAACGCCTCCTGCAGGATGTCCTCCGCCTCGTCACGCGAGCCCACCCGCCGCTCCAGGAAGCCGAGGAAGCGGGCATGGTTCTCGAGCAGGACGCCGAGCACGCCCGGGGCTTTGGGATCGTGCTCGGCGGCCCCGGGGTCTACTCGCATCCGCACCCGCAGCTGCAGGCGACGTCGGCGCAGGGACAGTCCACCCCACAGCCGCAGCCGCAGCCGCAGGTGCAGCCCTGGGTCTTCTTGGTCGAGTCGGTCATCTCGTTACTCCTTTGCGGTGCAGGTGGTCGGCATTGGTGATCGCAGCCTTCACCCATGCTGACGCAGGACCCCGCCGGGCATTACACCCCCGCCACCTCCCTGCGGATATCATCGAGTTCTGGTGGCCGGCACCAACCGTCGCCACCGCATCGGGAGGCAGTGCCTGACGGCGATGACTCTCTCCTCCCCCTTGTCAGACAGAGCCAACCTGACCGGATGGCACTGGGGCAGCCATTCGTACCGACCCGCGTGAGCGGGATGCCGCTCGATCGGTCCGGGCCTCACACCTTGGCGAATGCCCGGCTCTTGCGCCCCCGCCGCCGCCGAGACGAACGTATGGGCATGGCCGCCCCTATCTACTATACCGCCGACATGGTCCGGGCGATGCCCGTCGACGGCAACCGCTACGAAGTCGTGTACGGCGAGCTGTTGGTGACGCCGTCGCCGCGCCCGTGGCATCAGGTCGTGGTTCAGCGCCTGAGCCTCGCGCTCGGGAACTACCTCGAGCGTGAGCCCTTCGGCCTGGTCCTGTCCTCCCCAGCCGACATCTCGTGGGGCCCGGACGTGCTGGTCCAGCCCGATGTCTTCGTGGTGCCTGTCGGCGAGGCGCGCACGCTCACCTGGAGCCGGATGCGCACGCTGCTGCTGGTCGCCGAGGTGCTGAGTCCGTCGTCCAGCGAAGGCGACCGGTTTCTCAAGCGTCTCCGCTACCGGGAAGCAGGCGTGCCGCTCTATTGGGTGGTGGACGCCGACGAGCGGGCCGTCGAGGTGTGGACGCCGGCGGACGATTTCCCGGTCGTCGAGCGCGACCGGCTGGAGTGGCTGCCGGCCGCCGCCGCCACGCCCTTCAGCCTCCGGCTGGAGGAGCTGTTCCGGCCGGTCTGAGCCCGGGTCCGATCGTGACATCCCGCGGCGGCGTGGGCACCCCGTCGTCCGTAAACCGCGCATGCCGCTCCCGCGCCCGGTCCATCAGCTCCTGAAACCGTCGAGTCGGCCGGAGGCTCTCCAGGAACCGGTCGTGCCGGGTGAAGTAGACGTAGTCGACCCAGCCGCGGACCGTCACCGCATGCCGCAGCCAGCTCAGCGCCTGGAGCAGCAGCCAGCCTCGATTCTGGCAGCGACGGAAAACGGCGGAGTCTTGACCTCCCCGTGGTCCGCGCGGCCTCGCCCGCGTGCCGGCCTCAGGTCGACGGCAGCTCCCCCAGCGCTTCGAGATCGGCGAGATCCTTGCGCCTTCCCGATGCGCGCTTGTTCCTGACCAGCGTGTCCCGGCCGATGAACGGCGCCTGGCGTCCCCCGAAGGCGTGCTCCACCCGCTCGGCCCACGCCTGCTCGAAGTCCGGAACCCCGCTGATGGTGGTGAGGAGGTCGACGCGATTCGGCGGCAGCCCGAGCCGGATCACCGAGCCGGGGCGGCGCAGATCCTCCCGGGTCACTCCGAAGTCGCCGAGCGGCGCGCCGAACGCCGCCAATTCTGCCAGACCCGCTCGGCGTTGTCTGCGCCGGGATCGATCCACACGTCCAGACCCTGCGTGCCCCGCGGCACGCCGTGGACCGCCATGGCGTGCGCACCGACCACCAGGAAGCGCGCGCCGGATTCCGCGAGCGCGTTCAGCACGTCGGTCCAGTCGTCGCTCATGCGGGCCGAAGCACGCGACCCGGCATGAGGGCACGCTGGTACGAGGGCACCGGCCGGCCGGTGAGCTCCCCACATGCGCTGGGTCAGCAGGGTAACCATGGCGAGCCGCTGCTCGGCGGTCGTGAGCGACGACAGGTCGTCGGCCGGCTCCTGGCCGAGTCGGAAGACCCGGACCGGACAGCGCCGGGGCGGGCGGGTTGGTGAGGGCTCTGGCTGGTGTATGATGGAGACGAAATATAGCGGGGCACGGACGCCTGAGGCACGCCGGACGAGTCACCGGAGTGTCCCAGCTGCGGCCGCCTTGAGGCGGGCGTGCTGCTCTTTTGGGTGGTGGACGGTGACGAAGCGGTCGGAGATGAGTTCCCGGCCGTCCAGCGGAGCGGATCGCTTGGCAGTCGGCGGGGACGCGGGAGCCGTTCGTGCTCGGTCTCGAGGAGCTGTTCCGGCCGATGTGAACCGGTGTCACGGTTGAAAATTGCGGACACCTTCCCGCGGCCGCACGGCGCACCGACTCGGAGAAGGCGTGAGGGTGCGGACGCGGACGAGGCTACCGAGTCACCTTGAGCGAAGCGGGTCTATTCTCAGGAAGATCGCGCCCGAGGCCGTGGAGCTGGCTCACCCACGAAAAACCCGCGCGCGCTGAGATCCTCGTCGATCTCGGGCCATCGTACGCCCTCTCCATCCCCCACGAGCTCCCATCGAGCGCGCTGTGCCGGCGACGCCCGCTCGAGCCGCCACGACCAGGCCAGCGGCAGACTGATCCGGCGGCCATCGCTGAAAACGGCTGTGATCCACCGATCGGTGACCTCGACGGTGAGGATCCTCGGGTACTCATGCGCCGCAGTGTTCATCCCAAGCCTCCTCCAGCCTGGAGAGATGCTCTAGTATAAGGCGCTCGATGACGAGAAGCTCGCGCCCCGCGAAGCGGCCACTCCGCGCGAGCTGCGGCGGCCGAAGCCAGAACTTGCACAGCAGCGACTCCCTGCTGACGTGCACGTGGGCGCGCTCGGCGCAATCGAAGCTGTAGAAGAAGAACCGATAGGGCCCTGGCAGATCAGGTATGGTCGGCACGGGGTCGAGCTTGGCTCTATGCCTGCGCCATCACCTAACCATTTTCGCGCAACGCGCATGAAGTCGTCACGGGTGACATCCCCTCGCCCCAACCGCGCTGGCGCGCACATCAGGACGTTATCGGGCGACGTACCGCAAGGCAGTCCGCCCGCCCTCGTACCAACCAGCTGTCACAGCCGCCGCCTACCGCGCCAGCCCCTTGCCGGAGGCAGTTCTCGGAACCAACGTAGAGTCCGCTCGACGCGATCCGCGATCGTGCGACCCGGTGCCGGAGATCCCCGCATGCACCCTCGTCCCGACGCGCACCTCGCCGTCCTCGCGCTCCTGCTCGCCGCGGTCACCCCGGTGCCCGCCCAGTCCGTCCGGGCGATCACCGGAGCGACCCTGCTCGACGGCACCGGCGCCCCGCCGGTGCCGGATGCCGTCCTCGTGACGCGGGGCGGGCGCATCGTCTGCGCCGGCCCCCGCCGGAAGTGCGCGATCCCGCCCGGCGCGGCCAGGACCGATGCGCGTGGCGCGTGGCTCATCCCCGGCCTGATCGACGCCCACGTCCACTTCAGCCAGACCGGCTGGTTCGACGGCCGCCCCGACGCCGCCGACCTCCGCGACCGGTACCCGTACGCCGGCGTCGTCGCCGGTCTCGAGGCCGATCCCGAGCGCTTCTTCCGGAGCTACGTCTGCTCCGGCATCACCTCGGTGTTCGACGTCGGCGGCTATCCCTGGACGTGGGCCCTGCGCGCGCGCGCCGCCCGCGAGCCGCGCGCGCCCCGCGTGGCCGCCGCGGGACCGCTCCTCGCCACCGTCGATTTCTGGCTCAACCTCCCCGGCGAGCGGCAGTTCATCTACATGGCCGACGACTCGGTCGTTCGCGAGGCGGTCCGCGCCCACGCCGCCTTCAAGACCGACGGGGTGAAGATCTGGTACATCCTGCCGCCGGAGCCGCCCGACACCGCGCGGGCCCAGCGTCTCGTCCGCGTGGCCGCCGAGGAGGCCCACCGGCTGGGCCTCCGGGTCCTGGTGCACGCGACCGGCCTGTGGGAAGCCAAGGACGCCATCCGCGCCGGCGCCGACGTGCTGGTCCACAGCGTGGGAGACAAGCCGGTCGACGACGAGTTCCTGGAGCTGGCCCGATCGCATCGCGTGGTGTACATCACCACCGTCACCGTGGGCGAGGGCTACGTGGCCGCGGGGCAGGGGATCGTGGACGGCCGGCTCTATCCGCTCGCCTGCGCCGACTCCGCGTCGCGGGCGCTGGTCGGCTCGGGACCGGTGCACCTGTCCCGGGGGAAGGAATGGTGGGCGGACACCGCAGTCAGCGGGTCCATCGACCGGGAGCGCGCGATCGCCCAGGCCAACGCCCTGCGGGTGCAGCAGGCGGGCATCACGCTCGCGGCGGGCACCGACGCGGGCAATCCCGGCACGCTGCACGGGCCGTCGCTGTACCGCGAGCTCGCGCTGCTGAGCGAGGCGGGCCTGTCTCCGATGGAGGTACTCGTCGCGGCCACGCGCAACGGCGCGCGCGCGATGGGCCGCGAGGCCGAGCTGGGGACGCTCGAGCCGGGCAAGGCCGCCGATCTCGTCGCACTCGGCGCGGATCCGCTCGCGGACGTCCGCAACTACCAGCGGGTCCGCTGGGTGATCAAGGGTGGCGTGACGGCGTTCGAGGCGCCGAAGGCGGCCGCTAGCGGCCGCTGAGGTGGCCGCCGACACCTGGCTCCTCGGCGCGACAGTCCTTCCGTCCGCTCCCGTACCGACCCGCTGTCACATCCTCCGTCCACCTTGTGAACGCCGGGGCGCCGCGCCACCTTCAGCGACCTCCCGTATTCACGCGAGTCCAGGACCGCCTCTGCCCTCCACCGCTACGGTCGAGCTCGTTATTGCCCGCGACCCACTCCTGCTCCTCGAGCGCGCCGCGGAGGCCTTCCTGTGCCCGCTCGGGGCCGGGGCGAACGGGGCGTTCCCCTCGCCGCCCTACCTCCTGGCCCTCCGCCAGGGCGGCCTCCGGGACGACCTGATCCGCCTCGCCACCGCCCACGGCCTCCCCGGCTGGCTCGACCCGCCGCTCTGCACCTTCCAGGAGCTGCCCGCCCGCCTCGGCGCCACCGACCGCGTGCCGTGCGACGACTTCGAGCGCGCGGTGATCCTCGGCGGCGTGCTGCGCCAGTTCGGCGGCGACGTCTTCGGCCGGCTCCAGCGGCCCCAGGACTTTATCGGCGCCCTCGACCGGCTGTTCGGCGAGCTGGTGGCGGAGGACACGCTGCCGGCGGAGTTCCGTGCCGCGCTGGAATCGCGCGGCGACCGGGACGGCTTCGAGAAGGCGCGCGACGGCGAGCTGCAGGTGATCTACGCGCAGTACCTGGTGCGGCTCGCCGAGAACAACCGGCGGGATGGGAGGGACGCGCAGCTCGACTGCGCCCGCGCGATCGCGGCCGCCCCCACGGCGCTGGCCGAGCGGCTCGGCGGGCGCAGCGAGATCCGGCTGTTCGGGATGCAGGACCTGCGCGGCGGGTGGCGCGCGCTGATCGGGGCGCTGGTGGGGAGTGGGGTGGTGGATCGGGTCGTGATCTACAGTGCCGAGGAGCTGGAGCTCGAGCTTGAGACGCGCCTGACGCGCCTGGACGAGTCGGAGAGCATCGCATGTCGGCTATTCTGTCATCCCGAGCGGAGCGAGGGACCTACTCAACGGGTTCCGGAAACGAGCGAGCAAGATCCTTCGGTCGCAAAGCCTGCCCTGAGCGCAGCCGAAGGGCTCCCTCAGGATGACAGTGCACCATCCCGGAGCGAGGCCGCTCCCGCCGTCCACGCCATCCTCGCCCCCGACGTCGAGCGCGAGCTCGACGAGGTCGCCCGCCGCGTCCGCGCCCTCGCCGACGCCGGCGTCCCGCTCCACCGCATCGCCGTCATCGCCCGCCAGGCGCGGCCCTACGTGGACCTCGCCCTCGCCGCCCTCGACCGCTTCGGCGTCCCCGCCACCGCGCGCCGCCGGATCGCCTGGAGCGAGGTCCCTGTCATCCGCGCCGTCCGCTCGCTCCTCGCCGCCGCGGCCGAGGGCTGGACCCGGCATGGCCTCGCCGAGCTGGCCGAGCAGCCGTACTTCGCCAACGAGCTCGACGTCCGTCTCGTCAACTACGCCGGCTTCCGCCGGCGGCTCGAGGGCCTCAAGGCCTGGCGCCAGGCGCTCGACGGGATCGCCCAGGAGGCCCAGGCCGAGGAGGAGCGCGCGGCCCGCGGCGAGGAGAGCGACGAGCGCCGGGCACCGCTGCCGCCGGCCGCCCGCGCGCGGGAGGCGGCCGAGGGCTTCGCCGCCTTTGCCGGCCGCGCCACCGAGCTGGACCCGCCGCGGACGCTGGCCCAGTGGCTCGCATGGCTCCGCGGCTTCCTCCACCACGACCCGTGGGACATGGAACGGCGCCTCTGGCGCGTCCCCGCCTCCCGCTACGACATCGCCCGGCTCGACCTGGCCGGCTGGCGCGGTCTCACCACGCTGGTGGACCGCTGGTGCGACGCGCTGGACCAGTGGGGCGGCGGCGAGGACCGCTTCACGCCGAAGGGGTTCTACCGCGAGTTCCTCGACCTGCTCGACGGCGACGTCGCCATCTGGACCCCGGTCCAGCGCGGCGTGCAGGTGCTCGAGGGCTTCGCCGCGGCCTACCGCGCGTTCGACCATGTCTTCCTCGTCGGCCTCGAGGCCGGCCGGTTCCCGCTCCCGGCGCCGACGTCGCCCATCCTCGACGAGCGCGAGCGCGACGAGCTCGCCGCCGCCGGCCTCCCGCTCGAGTCCCGCGCGGTCTGGGACGCCCGCGAGCGCGAGCTGTTCCGCGTGCTGGTGGCCGGAGCGCGCGGGACGCTCACCGTATCCTCCTCGCAGCTCGACACCGGCGGGCGCGACGTGGTCCGTTCCGCGTTCGTCGAGGAGCTGGAGGACGTGACGGCGTTCGTCACCGAGGAGATCCCCTGCTCGCACGTGACCACCCCAGGCGCCCGGCTCGCGTCGGCCTCCGGGCTCGAGCGTGCGGGCGGTCTCGCCTGCATCGAGTGGAGCCGCCGGCGCGACGGGCTCTCCGCCTACGCCGGCGGGATCGAGAACCCCGAGCTCCGCGCCCACGTCGCCGAGCTGCTGGGCGAGTCTCGGCTCTGGAGTCCGACCCAGCTCGAGTCCTACGCCAAGTGCCCCTGGGCCTACTTCTCGGGCCGCCTGCTCCGGCTCGACCGGCTGGAGGACCCCGACCAGGAGATGGACGCCGCCACCCGCGGCTCGCTGCTGCACGACGCGCTGAGCCGATTCTTTGGCCATGCCGCCGAGCGGCTCGGGACGCCCGTGCTGCTCCGCGCGGAGCACGCGGCCATTGCGATCCCGCTCGCCGAGCAGTCGCTCGACGAGGCGCTGGTGGACGCGCGCGGCAAGAAGTGGCTCGGCAGCGAGCTGCTGCTCGGTCCCAAGCGGCTCGAGCTCTGGCGCATTCTCCGCGGGTACGTCGAGTGGGAGATCGAGCTGAACGAGCGGATGTTCAAGACCGGCGCCGGGAGTCTGCCGAAGCGGATCCGGATGGGCGTGCAGTCGCACGAGCTGGCGCTGGGCGAGATCGAGTTCACCCGTGGCGACATCCGGATCAGGTTCCGCGGCTTCGTCGACCGGGTCGAGATCGGGATGGATGACCGGTTCGACGCGTCGGGATTCGTGGCCGCGGTGGACTACAAGACGACCGTATACTCGTGCCCCGGTGCCGGGAAGAAGGCGGCCTGGGACGACGGCGTCGTGCTCCAGGTGCCGCTCTACGCCTACGCGATCGCGAGCAAATGGCCCGGCACGCACACGGTGCGGGTCGAGTACCGGGCCCTCAAGAAGCCCCAGGCGGTGCACTCGCTCGAGCTGTTCAAGTTCGACAAGGGCTCGCGCGGTGCGGTCGAGGATCTTGAAGGAGACGAGAAGCTCGAGACCGCGCTCGACGCCGTCGCGCAGCACGTCCGCACGGCGCGTTCCGGCGCCTTTCCCGTGCTCCCCGCCGGGTCGTGCGGCTGCCCGCCGTTCTGCCACGCGCTCGAGATCTGCCGGGTGCCCGGCGGCCCGAAGACGTCGGGCTGGTGATGGACACGCCCACCCCGAGCCAGCTCGCCGCGATCCGCGCGACCGCCGACCACGTCCTCGTGGCCGCCGGCGCCGGCACCGGCAAGACCAGCACCGTCGTCGGCCGCATCCTCTACCTGCTCGGCGTGCCGGTGGAGGGCGAGCGGGTCGCCGAACCGCTCACCCTGCGCGACATCTCCGCCATCACCTACACCAATGCCGCCGCGGCCGACCTCAAGCGCAAGCTGCGCGAGGAGCTCCGGAAGGCCGGCCGGCGAGACGAGGCGTACGAGATCGACGCCGCGCGCATCGGCACCATCCACGCCTTCTGCGGCGCGATCCTGCGGGAGTTCGCGCTCCGCGCCGGCCGGAACCCCGGCGCCCGCGTGCTGGAGGAGGGCGAAGCGTCCGCCCTAGCCGCCGAGGCGATTCACGAGGCGCTGCTGGGCGCGCTCGAGCAGCGAAGCGTCCCGGGGCTCGACGACCTCTTCGCGTGTTACGAGGTCAAGAAGGTCAAGGAGTGGACCAAGCTGCTCGTGGGCGACACCGACCGGCTGGACCGGTTCGTCGCTCGGAAGGAGAGCCTCGATCCCGCGGCCCAGGCGCTGGTGGACTTCGCCCTGATCGCCCGCGCCCGGGTCGAGCGCCGCCTGACCGACGCCGGCGCGCTCGACTTCGACCGGATGATCGTCTGGACCCGGGACCTCCTCCGGCGCGACCCCACCGTCCGCCGCACGCTCCAGCGCCGGATCCGGACCCTCATCGTCGACGAGTTCCAGGACGTGGATCCCGCCCAACGGGAGATCGCCTACCTCCTCGGCGTGCCCGAGGAGCGTCGGCCGGACACCACCCGGCTCATGCTCGTCGGCGATCCCAAGCAGAGCATTTACCGCTTCCGCCGCGCCGACGTAACCGTGTGGCGGGGCGTGCAAGAAGACTTTGAGGATCGCGAGCTCGGCCGCGTCGTGACGCTGGAGGAGAACTTCCGCTCCGTGCCGGCGATCGTCGGGTTCGTGGATGCTTCGGTGGGGAAGGTGCTCGACCGGCCGATCGCGGAGGGGGCGTGGGCGGAGTACGAGGTGAAGTATCAGCCGCTCAGGGCGATGCGGAGCGGGGAGGGTGGCGCGGGCGGGGCGGCTCGGGTTGACGACTCCCCCGCACCCGCGACCCCTGCCGTCGAGCTCATCACCCTCGCCGGCGTCGCCAAGACCGACGCCATCGAGGGCTGCCGCCGCGTCGAGGCGGCGGCCATCGCCCGGCGCATGCGCGAGCTCATCGCCGCGGGCGCCCAGTACAAGGACATGGCCGTCCTCCTCACCGCCTGGGGCTCGCTCGACACCTACGAGTCTGCCCTCCGCGCCGCCGACATCCCGACCTACGCCCTTCTGGCCGAGGGCTTCTACGAGCGCCGTGAGGTATTGGACCTGCTGCTCGCGCTCGAGACCCTCCGCGACCCGCGCGACGACCGCGCCCTGCTCGGCTTCCTCCGCTCGCCCTTCGTCGGCGTCAGGGACGAGACCCTGCTCGACATCGTCCGTCAGACCGACCGGCCGGCCTGGAGCCGGATCCGCCAGGCCAAGGTGGCCGAGCAGCCGCTGCTCGACTTCGGTATCGCGCTGATCGACGACCACTCGCGTCTCCGGGACCGCGTCCCGATCCACGAGCTCCTCGCCGGCCTGCTCGAGCGCTCGGGCTACAGCGCGCACCTCGTCGCCCTGGGGCCTGCCGGCCGCCAGCCGCTCGCGAACGTGCGCAAGTTCCTCCGCCTCGCCCGCGAGTTCCGCGACGGCAACGTCGGCGACTTCCTGCGCGCCGCCCGCGAGGCCAAGAAGCGCGAGGAGCCCGAAGCGGACGAGCGGCTGTTCGGCCAGCGCGAGGACGTGGTCACCATCACCTCGGTCCACAGCGCCAAGGGTCTCCAGTGGCCGATCGTCTTCTGGGCCGACCTCGGCCGCGAGCCGCGAGGCATCGGCCGCGAGCCGATCCTGATCGGCCGGGAATCGGTCGCGCTCAAGGATCCCGACGAGGAGGAGCAGGGCGCGGCGTGGACCGACCTGGTGGCGCGGGAGACCGACGAGGCCGCGGCCGAGCAGAAGCGGCTCTGGTATGTGGCCGCGACCCGTGCGCAGGACCGCCTCGTGCTCTCCGGCTTCAGCGACAGCACCAAGCTCAAAGAGTCCACGGCCGCCGCGACGCTGGCCGCCGCCCTGGGACTGGATGCCTGTACCGGCGACGCGCTTCCGTACCTGGACGCTGAGGCCCGCCCCTTCGAGGCCAGGGTCCATCGCGTGCCGATGCCTACGGAGCTCCCGGCCGTGCCCGCCGAGGTCTTCGCGGCCGCGACGGTGCCGGCCGCGCTCGAGCCCCTGCACATTCCGGCCGGCCGCCCCCGCCACTCGGCCACCGAGCTGATGGTCTTCGGCCGCTGCGCGCGCCGACACTGGTTCAAGTACGTCGCCGGCGTCCGCGAGCCTTCGATGAACCGCTCGGGCCCTGACTGGGGCAGCGCGGTGGCCCGGGGCCAGGTGGTGCACGATGTCCTCGAGCACCTTCGCGAGGAGGCCGAGCTGAACGAGCTGCTGGAGGCGGCCATCGGACGTTGGGACCCGACGTCGCCCGCGCCCGAGGCTGAGCAAGGGCGCGAATACCGCGATCGCCTGGCCCGCGAGATCGAGGCGGTGCGCACCCATCCGGACTACCGGGCGCTCGACGACGCGCCCGGCCGCCGGCGCGAGCTTGAGTTCATCCACATGGCCTCGAACGACGGCTTCCTGCAAGGCAAGATCGACCTCGCGGCCCCGATCGATGGCGGCATCGCCGCGCTCGACGTCAAGACCGGCGGCGGCGACGTCAAGGCGCTGCAGCAGAAGGCCGACGGCTACGGGCTGCAGCGGAGCGTGTACGTCGGCGCGCTCGAGGCGATCAGCGGGCGGCCGGTCAGCAGCTTCGCCTTTCACTTCGCGGCTGACGGCGTGCAGGTGGGCGGGACGGTGACGGGGGAGATGCGGGCTGAGGGTGCCGAGGATGTGCGAACCGCGCTGGAGGCGATGGGGACGGACGCGCCAGCGCTCACGAAGTATCCGACGGAGTGCCGGTTTTGCGGGTACAAGCGGGTACGGTGGTGCGCGGGGGTGGAAGAGACGCACGTGGGCACGGGAACACCCAATAGTGTGCCGCCGGTCGCACGCTGAGGTGAGATCAATGGAGCTTCGATGACGACGATCGGGGGAGCCGACGGATGCCCGGGCGGGTGGATCTGCGTGGAGCGAGACACCATCACAGTTGAGTGCTTTGCCGAGGTCCTCGTAACCACCCCGCAACTGCTGCAGCGTGGGGGCCATCTGGCAGTGCTGACGGTTGACATTCCGATCGGTCTGACCGAGACCGGCCGCGCGAGTGCGACGTTGCAGCCCGCCGTCTACTCGCCCCCAAGCGCAGCAGCAGTGTCTTTCCCGCTCCTGTACGGGCGGCCTTGGAGGGCGCCAGCTACGCCGAGGCCTGCGACCTGTCAGAGAAGGCCTGCGGAAAGCGCTTAAGCAAGCAGGCCCACGCCATTATGGGGCGCATCAAGGAAGTCGATTCCATTCTCCGGAATGAGCCGGAGCTGCAGGGCCGGGTACGAGAGATTCATCCGGAGGTGTGCTTCTACGCTTGGTGCGGCCACCCCATGCTGAACGCGAAGCGCACAACCGAAGGTCGAGCTGAGCGGCTGATCCTGGTCAATGAGCACTTCCGGGGCGCCTTCGACCGCCTTCGACCGACATTACCTCAGCGCTCAGTTGCAGATGATGATCTCCTCGATGCCTTTGCGGCGCTTTGGACTGCGGAGCGAATCCTCAATGGAACGTCACAAACGGTTCCCCGAGTGCCTCCGGAGGACCGGTTCGGCCTCAGGATGGAGATGGTGATGTAAGCCGCGTCTGTTGGCGAGGAAGGCTTGGTACTATTTGCCGAAGATCTCGCCGAAGAACGCTGTGATGTCGAGCGTCAGCGTGGGCTTGCCCTCGACCGGCGCCCACTCGATGCTCTCGTGGAGCACCTCGGGCCGCGTATCCTCCGGCCGCCAGCGCTCGAACAGACGCGAGTCGAGGTCCACGATCCAGTATTCGGGAATCCCCTGGCGCTGGTAGCGAGCCCGTTTGACCTGCCGGTCATGACGTGCGGTACTGGGGGAGAGCACCTCGATGGCCAGCAGGACTGAGCGCACGTCCTTCCAGTGCTCCGGCGGGAGCGCCTCGGGCCACGCAAACGCGAATACGTCCGGCTGCACCAGCGTCCGCTCATCCAGCTCAATGTCCGCCGGCGCGATGCTCACCAGACCGATGCCGTTCGAGCGGACGTACGATCGCAGAACCGTTGCAAGCGCGAGCACGGCCTCCTGGTGGTGAAATTCCGGGGACGGAGTCACCAGCAGTTCCCCGTCCACCGCCTCGTAGCGATTCCCGTCCTCGGGAAGCGCGAGGACCCGGTCCACAGTCCAACCGTCTGCAGCCTGAGGCATACCCACAATGTGCGACCCTCGGCTCCGGCTCGGCAAGAGTAGGACACCAAGGTATGGTCGCGCCGTGCGAACCCGATAACCCGATTCACGCGATCGCATGAAATCCCCCAAGATCCAGCGCTGGATCGACCTCCTCGCCGCCCTCCTCGCCCACCGCTACCCCGCGACGCTCGAGGACATCGCCGCCGGCGTCCCCGCCTATCAGACCGGCAACCAGAAGAAGGAAAGCCGCCGCCGGACGTTCGAGCGCGACAAGGACGAGCTGCGGCGGTTCGGGATCCTGATCCGGACAAAGGAGGACGAAGAGGGCGCTCCCAACCTGTATCAGCTGCTTCCGCGCGAGTTCTACCTGCCGTACCTCTCGCTCATGATCAACGGCCGGCCGTCCAAGCCCCGCCGGCTCGACCAGTACGGCTACGCCATGCTTCCCACGCTGAGCTTCGAGCCCGACGAGCTCGAGGCGGTGGCCCACGCGGCGGCCCGGGTCCGCGAGCTGGGTGACCCGCTCCTTGCCGAGCACGCCGAGTCGGCCGTCCGGAAGCTGGCGGTGGACCTGCCGCTGGACGTCACCTCGCCGGGCGACACGCGCATCGTTCCCACCCGGCTCCAGGCGGACGCCGCGGTGTTCGGCGCCCTGAGCGACGCGCTCCAGGACCGGAAGCGCATCGACTTCGTCTATCGCTCGATCGGGACCGACATGTCGAGCCGCCGCACCGTCGAGCCGTTCGGGCTCTTCTTCCTCAACCAGCACTGGTATCTCGCAGGCCGCGCCGTGGGCGAGGAGGCGGTCAAGAACTATCGCGTGAGCCGGATCTCCGACCCCGAGGTGAATGCGGAGCAGGCGGGAACGCCGGACTACGAGATTCCCCAGGACTTCCGCCTCGCCCAGCACGCGCGGTCGAAGCAGGCCTGGGAGCTGGGCGACGGCGACGCGACCGAAGCCGTGGTCGAGCTCCGCCGCGCGAACGGCGCCGCGGCCGCGGCCGCGCGCCTGGGCGAGCCGGTGGCGGACTTTCCCGACCGGCGCCGGTTCCGCGTCCGCCGGCGCGACGCCTTCGCCCGCTGGCTGCTCTCGTTCGCCGGTGACCTGGTGCCGGTCTCCCCGAGCGACATCGTGGACGACTACCGCGCCCTCGTCCGCGAGACCCTCGCCCATCACGCCGCCGGCCGTCCAACCGACCGTCCGCCTGACCGCCCGTCATGACCGACACCGCCGCGGCCCAGCTCCGCCGCATCCTCCACCTGATCCCCCAGCTCGGCGACGGCGAGCCCCATCCGGTCGCCGAAATCGTCCGGCGGGCGGGCGTGGACCGCACGGTGCTGGTCCGTGACATCCGGACCATCAGCGAGCGCTTCGACACGCCCGGCGGGTTCATCGAGGGGCTCACGATCTTTCTCGAGTCGGACACGGTGGAGGTGACGACCAATCACTTCCTGCGGCCGATGCGGCTCACCCGGCCCGAGCTGCTCGCGCTCGAGCTGGGCCTGGCCATGCTCCGCGCCGAGGGCCCGCTGGAGGAGCACCGCGCCATCGACGGCGCCCGCGAGCGGCTCCAGCAGGTGATCGTGGCGACGCCCGACCTCGAGGGCGACTACCGCTTCGCCTCGCTCGGGCCCGCCGGCGACCCCGAGCACCTCCGCCGGCTCCGGGACGCCAACCGCTCGCGCCGGCGCGTGCGGCTCACCTACCGGAAGTCCGGCGCGGAGGCGGCCTCGAGCCGGGTGCTCTGCCCGTACGACATCGTGTTCACCAGCGGCATGTGGTACGTCGTCGCCAACTGCGCCGACGAGGGCCTCCGGTTCTTCCGGCTCGACCGGGTCGAGGACGTCGAGGTCCTCCCGGAGCGCTACGAGCGCCCGAGCGACTTCTCGCTCGAGTCGGTGATGCGGGACGGCCGCGCCTTCCAGGCGCCGGACGCGGGCACGCTCCGGGTCCGCTACTCGCCCAAGGTGGCGCGATGGATCGCCGAGCGGGAAGGGAAGACCGTCGAGGCCGACGGGTCGCTGACGCTGGAGCACCCGCTGGCCGACACCGACTGGGCCGTCCGCCACGTGCTGCAGTACGGGCCGGATGCGGACGTGCTGGAGCCGGACACTGTGCGGGAGGAGATCGTCAGGCGGCTGGAGGACATGGCCGACCTCGCCAAGGTGAACGTCGAATGAGTCATCCGCCGCCGTTCCCGAACTGCTACTGGCTCCCGGATGCCCGCATTCTCGCCGGCGAGTATCCGGGCGCCGTCGATTCCAGCGATGCCTCAGGAAAGCTGCTCCTCTTGCAGGCGGCCGGCGTCGACACCTTCATCGACCTGACCGAGGCCGGCGAGCTGGAGCCGTACCAGCCTGTCGTGGCAACGCTCGGCCACCCCGAGCGAGGAGCACCCGCCTACTACCGGCTGTCGGTCCCCGACCTCGATGTCCCCTCACCCGAGCACATGCATCGTATTCTCGACCTGATCGACTCGGAGCAGGCGCGAGGGCGGACCGTCTATGTGCATTGCTGGGGCGGCGTCGGCCGGACCGGGACGGTTGTCGGATGCTACCTGGTACGTCACGGGTTGAGCGGGCAGGAGGCCCTGGAGCGGATCGCGACGCTGTGGCAGGGCATGGAGAAGCGGTACCGGGCGCCCCGGTCGCCCGAGACCGATACCCAGCATGCCTTCGTCCTCGGCTGGGCGGAGCACGAGGCCCACCGCGGTCACAAGCACGGCGAGTAGCCTCGGCCTCCGCCGCCGGTCCACGGGAGCTGATCACCGGCGCCCGCTGCAGCGCGAGAGGGCCGCTGCTGTCATCCCGAGCGAAGCGAGGGATCCAGGGCGCGTAGGTTCGAGCCATTCCGGGCTGCCTGCCCCAGCGCCAGGTCACACCCCAGGTTCGAGCGGGGTCACCGCAGAGGATCGTTCTCCGCCTGGGACGGGCGCAGGCGGGCGCCGGTGCTCCCGCAGGGAGCGTCAGTGCCCGCCACAGGACTCCGAAGGCCGCTCGGCGAGAGCAGCGGGCACTGCAGCGACCGGAGGGAGTGCTGGCGCCCGCCGGAGCCGAACGCCGCTCGGCGAAACAGGAGGCACTCCAGCGACCGAAGTGAGTGCCGGCACCCGAACCCCGCAAGACGGGCCGAGCCCAGCCCAAGATAGCGACACCCTGTGACACCCCTGGTCCCCGCGCGCCCCCGGCCCTGTCCGGGGGCGCGTTGTCACAGGCCCCCCGTATGCTTGCCTCGTTCCCTGCCACTCGCTGTCCACCACCCGTCCGATTGGAGTCCCGCATGCGCGCTCCGTGGGGTATTGCCGTGCTCGCCCTCGCCATGGGCTGCGGGGGCACGACGCTCGTAGTCGACTCCGATACCTCGTGGGCCGGCAGCATCGACGGCAGCGGCGCGATCGCCGGCCGCCTGCGAGCCGAGTACGATCTGGCTGGTGGCGGAGGCCAGTGCTGGACGATCTCGAAGACCACGGAGGCGGGAACCCTCAGAGTCTACTCGAAGACGAGCGAGTGGTTCGGTCTCGGCAATGAGGTCAGCGGCGAGTCCACGACCACCCAGCCCATGGGTACCGTCACGGGATGTGTGTCATGAGCGTGCGCCTGGGTTGGGCGGCTCTGGCCGCCGCTGCGATCCTTGCGTGCAACGACTCCGTGGAGCCCCTCGATCTCGCGGGCCCGCCGGTCACGGCCGTGACCGCCGGCGACAACCAGCGCGGTCTCGCGGGCTCAGGGCTGGGTGGTGCGCTGACGGTGACTGCGGCCGATTCCGCGGGTCGGCCCACCCCGGGAGTCCTCGTCACCTGGACGCCGAGCGCGGGCACAATGAGTCAGGCGGCGGACACGACCGACGCCGCCGGGCGGTCGAGGGTCGTCTGGACTCTCCCGGCGGTCCCGGGCATCTATACCGCGACCGCGGTCGTCGAGGGACTGGGCCCCGTGACCTTTACGGCGACGGCGCAGCCCGTGGCCGGGGACATCGTGTTCCGCTACATCGACGCCGGCGGCTACCATGCCTGCGGCATCACGACCACCGAGCAGCTCCTCTGCTGGGGCTACAACGCCGACGGACAGCTCGGCCTCGGCTCGACCTCCATCGTGGCCAGCCCGACGCTGATCCCCGGCGACTTCCGGTACCGCCGCATCGCCGGTGGCTTCTACCACACCTGCGCCTTCACGCTCGCGGCCAACGCCTACTGCTGGGGCAACAACAGCGACGGGCGCCTCGGCGGATCATCGGGCGGATCGTCGACCACGCCCCAGATCGTGTCGGTGGCTTCCACCATTGATACGCTGGTCGGTGATACGGTAGTGACCGGCCTCGTCCAGCTCCTGATTCAAGACTTGGCGGCCGGTGAGGCGCATACCTGCGGCGTCGACCTCGCGCAGCGCCTGTACTGCTGGGGTCGGAACGCCGAGGGCCAGCTCGGCCGCGGCGATTTCACGGGCTTCAACCCGCCGACCCAGGTCCCGGGCGACCTCTATAAGGAGGTCAGCGTCGGGGGCCTGCACACCTGCGCCATTACCGTTGGCGGTGGAGGCCGCTGCTGGGGATACAACGTGGCGGGCCAGCTCGGCGACGGATCGACCTCGAATTCGGCGCTGCCGGTGAACGTCGGCGGCGCGTTCCGCACCGATCCCTTGGTCATCTTCCATTCCCCCGATCCGGACTTCCCGCTGCCGCCGGGTCCGTTCGTCGCCGCCGGATACGATCACTCCTGCGCGATCACCGCGGCGGGGCCCACCCTGTGCTGGGGCCTCAACGAGTACGGCCAGGTCGGCGACGGCACCACGGTCAATCGGACGTCGCCGACCGCGGTGGTGGGTGGGCATGCGTTCGCGGCCGTCACGGCAGGACTGCGGCATACCTGCGCCCTGGACACCACCGGCGCGGCCTGGTGCTGGGGAGACAATACCTACGGCGAGATTGGCGATGGCACCCACGCGCGCAGCGGCACGCCGGTGGCCGTGGCCGGCGGGCTCCAGTTCGCCTACCTGAAGGCGGGAGAGCTCTCCACCTGCGGGGTCACCCCGGCCGGCACCGCCTACTGCTGGGGCGACAACGAGTACGGCCAGTTGGGCGACGGCACGGCGACCAGCTCCGCCGTGGCGGTGAAGGTGGCGTTCCAGCCCTGACTCCGGGGGCGACGGCGGCCAGGGGCTCCGTCGCCCACCGCGACTGTCACCGACCGCTGACAAATTTCGACGTTCCCAACGCCTCACGCTTGGCCACCAGCATGGCTCCCTCGCCGCGGTTCAATCGTGCCCTGCCGCGGATTGCGGGGCCGGATCCCCCCCAGAACCCCAGCCCGCGCCCTCCCGGACCCAGGCGGGCGTCCGGCGCCGACGTGCTGATCCGGCGCACCTGGTGGTGAGCGCGGGCGAGCCCCGTCCGTCATCGCGAGCGGAGCTCTGGGGGGGCGAACCGGCTCCGTCATCCCGAGCGGAGCGAGGGACCTGCTTCACCTTGCTCGACCCATTCCGAGGCTAGGTCCCTCGCTTCGCTCGGGATGACGAACCGCCGGCTCGAGACACGAACCGGCTGGTCATTATCGTCTCGACCCGGCTCGGCGTTCACTCGACCTGGCCGTCCTCCTAGCTCCGCCCGCCGCCCGCCGAGAGCTTCGCGGGAGTCTGGCGTGTCGCCAGACGCCGTCCCTCGGCACCTTGCCGCGCCACTGGGCCCGAGCCCTCCCCCACGTCACCCGAAACACCACGCAATGCGACCCGGGGCCGTCACTTGGGGCACGTCCCCCTCCGTTACACTGCGCGCCCCGACATGCCATCACGCGAACGGCCTGCTTCCTGCACTCCGGGCCCCCCAAATCACGCCATCGCCGTCCCCCGCAACCGATGAGGCTCACCGATGCGAGCACTGCTGCGTGCCACGTCCGTTGTCGCGCTCGTACTGGCGGCGTTGTCTCCCCGGGCCGCGTCCGCCCAGGGACACCCGCAGACCCGCCAGGGCTTCTGGTTCAACGGCGGCATGGGATACGGGAGCCTCGGCTGTCAGGACTGCAGCGGCCGCGAGGGCGGCCTGAGCGGCGGCCTCGCGCTCGGCGGCAGCCTGAGCCAGAAGGTGCTGCTCGGCGGCGGCACCAACGCCTGGACCAAGAGCGAGAACGGCGCGACCCTGACGGTCGCCACCATGACCGCGCTGATGCGGTTCTATCCGTCCGCCACCGGCGGCTTCTTTCTGCTGGGCGGGCTCGGCGTCGGGCAGGTGCGCGCCTCGGCCTCCGGCTTCGGCAGCGCCAGCGAGACCGGCTTCGGGGCCCTGGTCGGCCTGGGCTACGATCTCCGCGTCGGCCAGAACGTGAGCCTGACGCCGTACTGGAACGGCTTCGCGATGAGCTCCTCCAACAGCGACGCGAACGTCGGGCAGCTCGGGCTGGGCATCACCGTGCACTAGAGGTCGGGATTCGGGGGGAGTAGCGAGAGGCCGGCAGCGGGTGCTGCCGGCCTTATCGTGTCGAGGTGTGTGAGCCCGAGCGCAGCGGTCAGCCCGAGCTCAGCTGTCATCCCGAGCGGAGCGAGGGATCTTCTCATCCGGAGTTCGAACTCGGCCCAGCAAGATCCCTCGCTCCGCTCGGGATGACACCTCCGCTCGGGATAACAGCCCCACACCCAGCCCACTCACCCCTCCTCCCACCGCCCCACCACCACCTCCGGCGACATCCCCAGAAAGAGTCCCGTCTCCACCACGCCCGGCCGCCGCGCGAGCGCATCGGCCAGCGCGGCCGGGTCGGGGATGCCGCCGGGGAACAGGGCGTCGATGATGTAGTGGCCGTCGTCCGTGGTGTAGGGAGCCGGCTCTCCGGGCCGGGTTCGGAGCGTCGGAACCGCACCGAGGCCGTACAGGTACTCGAGCTGCGTCGTCCAGCCGAACGGCACCACCTCGACCGGGAGCGGGGCGCGCTCGCCGAGCCGTTGGACCAGCTTGGTCGGGTCCACCACGATGACGAGCCGGCGCGAGTTGACCGCCACCAGCTTCTCGTGCAGCAGCGCGCCGCCGCGCCCCTTGATGAGGTCGCCCTCGGGGGTCACCTCGTCGGCGCCGTCGATGGCGAGGTCGAGCACCGGGTGCGCCGAGAAGTTGGTGAGCGGCACGCCGGCCACGCGCGCTACGGCGCGGGTCGCGCTGGACGTGGGGATGCCGGCGATGTCGGTGAGGCGGCCGGCCGCGAGCCGCCGGCCGAGCTCGCGCACCGCGGCGTCGGCCGTGGCGCCCGTGCCCAGGCCCAGCACCATGCCGGACTCCACCAGATCCACCGCCCGGCGCGCGGCGTCGAGGCGGGCCGCCTCCAGGCGCGCGGAGTCGGCCGGCGCCTCCCCCGTCACGGCTGCCGCCAGCGGGCGCCGTCGCGCGCGATGAACTCGTCCGCGACGGCCGGCCCCCAGCTTCCCGCGGCGTAGTTGGGGAAGTGCTCGGGGTCTTTCTCGGTCCACGCCTGGATCACCGGATCGACCACCTCCCACGCGGCCTCCACGCCGTCACCGCGGGTGAAGAGCGTGGCATCGCCGAGCATGCAGTCGAGCAGCAGCGTCTCGTAGGCCGAGTGCGCCGCCGGCCCGAACGCCTCGGCGTAGCTGAAGTCCATCCGGGCCGCCGTCATCCGGACGCCGACGCCGGGCACCTTGATGTCGAAGGCGAGCGAGATCCCCTCGTCGGGCTGCACCCGGATCGCGATCACGTTGGGCGAGATCGTCTTGCCGTGGTCCAGCGGGAACATGAGGTGCGGCGGCTCCCGGAACTGCACCGCGATCTCGCTCGCCCGCCGCGCCATCCGCTTGCCCGAACGGAGAAAGAACGGCACGCCCTCCCAGCGCCAGCTGTCGACCAGGAGCCGGAGGGCGGCCCAGGTCGGGGTGCCGGAGTCCGGAGCGATGCCCGGCTCCTGCCGGTAGCCGACCACCGGCGCGCCCTTGATGGTGCCCGGCCCGTACTGCCCGCGCACCGCGTACTCGTGCATCTCGTCGGCCGAGAACCGGCGGATGGCGCGGAGGGCCTTGAGCTTCTCGTCCCGCACCGCGTCGGCCTGAAACGCGACCGGCGGCTCCATCGCCGTCAGGCACAGGAGCTGGAGCAGATGGTTCTGGAACATGTCGCGCACCACGCCGGCATCCTCGTAGTAGCCGGCGCGCTGCTCGACGCCGACCGTCTCCGCCGCGGTGATCTGCACGTGATGGATGTGGTGGCGGTTCCACACCGGCTCGAAGATCGAGTTGGCGAACCGGAACACCATCAGGTTCTGCACCGTCTCCTTGCCGAGGTAGTGGTCGATGCGGTACACCTGGTGCTCCGCGAACACCTTCTGCACGGTGAGGTTGAGCGCCCGTGCGCTCGCGAGGTCGCGCCCGAACGGCTTCTCGATCACCAGGCGCACCCAGGGTCGGGCCGCGCGCTGATGCACCCGCGGGGCGATCCCGCTCCCGGCCAAGTGCGTGATCGTCGTCGCGTAGACCCCGGGCGGGATCGCGAGGTAGAACAGCCGGCCGTCGCTGTGTTCCCGGGCCGACTCGATCGCGCCGAGGCGCTCGCCCAACGCGCTGTAGGTGTTGGCGGCGGTGAAGTCGCCCGGGACGTAGCTCAGCCGCGGGGCGAACCGCGCCCAGGCGGCCTCATCGATCTCGCCGGCCGGGCTCGGGTCGTCCGCGTCGCGCGCCGCCTCGTAGACCAGCCGCCGGAACGCGTCGTCCGTCATGGCGCCGCGCGCCACCCCGACCAGCGCGAAGTCCTCGTGCAGCAGGCCGTCGCATTGCAGGTGAAAGAGCGCGGGAAAGAGCTTCCGGCGCGCGAGGTCGCCGGCGGCGCCGAAGATCACCACGGTGCAGGCGTCGCCGCGCTTGAGCGGCTCCGCCAGCGCGGCCGCGTCGGACCGGACGGTGACGGGCACCTCGACCACGGTGGTCATGCGTGCTTGACCGCGTGGCCGCCGAACTCATTCCGGAGCGCGGCGATCACCTTGGCGGAGAACGACTCGTCCTGCCGGGAGGCGAAGCGCATCAGCAGCGAGAGGGTGATCACCGGCGCGGGCACGCTCTGGTCGATCGCCTCCTGCACCGTCCAGCGGCCCTCGCCGGAGTCGTCGACGTAGCCCCGGATGTCGGCCAGGTCGGCGCTGTCGGCGAACGCCAGCTCGGCCAGCTCGTTGAGCCAGGACCGGACGACGCTGCCGTGGTTCCACACCGCCGCGACCTGGTGCAGGTCGAGCTCGAACTCCTGCGAGTGGTGCAGGATCTCGTAGCCCTCGGCGTACGCCTGGAGCATGCCGTACTCGATGCCGTTGTGCACCATTTTGACGTAGTGCCCGGCCCCGGTGGGGCCGACGTGCGCGAAGCCGTTCTCGGGTGCGAGGGTTCGGAAGATCGGCTCGGCGTGCGCCACCGCCGCCTTGCTGCCGCCGACCATCAGGCAGTAGCCCACCTTGAGCCCCCAGACGCCGCCGCTGGTGCCGGCGTCGATGAACTCGAGGCCGCGCGCCTGGAGCGCCGCGCCGCGGCGCATGGTGTCGTGGAAGTTCGAGTTGCCGCCGTCGATGATGATGTCACCCTTCGAGAGCGCCGGCAGGAGCTGATCGATGGTCTGGTCGACCGGCGCGCCGGCCGGCACCATCAGCCAGACCATGCGCGGGGCGTCGAGCCGCCGGACCAGGTCGGCGAGGTCGGTCGCGCCCTCCGCGCCTTCGCCGGCGAGCTCGCGGACGGCGTCGGCACTCCGGTCCCACGCCACGATCTCGTGCCGGCCCTGGAGCAGCCGGCGGACCATGTTGCCGCCCATCCGGCCGAGACCCACCATCGCCATCTTCATCGCTTCCGCCTCCCCTGGTCAGAGTGTCTTCAACTCGGTGTCGCCCTCCGTGCCTCTATCGCGAACGGTGTGGTTGGGCGTCCGGGCGCCGGCCGTGTCCCTTCGTGTCTTCGTGCCTTCGTGTGAAAGGCCAGCGATCCTCACATGCTTCCTCACGGGCCCACGCCCAGCACCGCCAACTGCTCGACAAGCTGCCCGGCCGCCGTGAAGTGAACGGTCTGCATGCCGAGCGCGCGCGCCGGCACGAGATTGGGGGCGCGATCGTCGATGAAGACGGTCCGAGCCGGCGGCGCCTGGGAGATGCCGAGCGCCAGCTCGTAGATCCGGTGCGACGGCTTGGTGGCGCCGACCCAGCACGAGGTGAAGAACGCCTCGAAGATGTCCCGCAGGCCGAACCGGTCGATCCGGTATAGGTTGAGCTCGAGCGATTCGTTGTTGAGCGTCATCATCCGATACCGCCCCGTGCCGGCCAGCCCGCGGGCCAGGGCCACCGTCGCCTCGTCGGGCCGGCTCTCGGCCAGCATGAACTCGACGAACGCCTGGCGGCTGAAGGCCCGGTCCTGATAGAAGACGGTGGCGTCGAGGTACTCATCCAGCGTCATCCGCCCCTGCTCCCACGTGCCCACCGCGTCACGATGCTGTCGCTCGAACTCCGTGGTGTCCAGCCCGAAGCGCTCGATCGCATGGCGCCGCTGCGGCGTGCTCCAGCCGTCGGTGCCGAGCACCCCGCCGACGTCGAAGAAGACGTGGGTGATGCTCATCGACCGGCGGCGCCGCCCTTCCCGAGCGCCGCCCGCTTGGCGGCGATGGTCGCGAGCAGCGAGGCGTACGATTTCGCGAACTTCTCGATGCCCTGGTCCTCCAGCACACGCGTGACGTCGTCGAAGTCGACGCCCAGCCGCTCGAGCCGCTCCATGCGTGCCCGCGCGTCATCGCCGTGCCCGGCGAGGGTCGCGGCAACGGTCCCGTGGTCGTCGAACTTCCGCAGCGTCTCCGGCGGAACGGTGTTGATCGTGTCGCGTCCGATCAGCTCGTCGACGTAGAGGACGTCGGAGTAGGCCGGGTTCTTGGTGCCGGTGCTAGCCCAGAGCGGCCGCTGCACCCGCGCGCCCGCCGCCGCCAGCCGCTGCCAGCGCTCGCTCGCGATGATCCCCTCGAACGCCTCGTAGGCCAGCCGCGCATTGGCGATGCCGATGGTGCCGAGGAGCGCCTTGGCTTCCGGCCGGTCGATCCGGGCGAGCCGGGCATCGACCTCGGTGTCCACCCGGCTCACGAAGAACGAGGCGACCGAGGCCAGGCGGTCGATCGGCTGGCCCTTCGCCAGCCGCGCCTCCAGCGCCGCCAGGTACGCCGCGGCCACCTCGAGGTAGTGCTCGACCGAGAACAGCAGCGTGATGTTGATGTTGATGCCGCCGGCGAGGCAGCGCTGGATCGCCGGCCACCCCTCCGCGGTGCCGGGGATCTTGATCATGACGTTCGGCCGGTCCACCGCCCGCCAGAGCCGCTCCGCCTCGGTAACGCTGCCCGCCGTGTCGCGGGCCACGCCAGGGGAGACCTCGATCGACACGAAACCGTCGGCGGCGTTGGTCCGGTCGTACACCGGGCGGAAGAGGTCGGCCGCGGCCCGCACGTCCTCCACTTCGATCGCCTCGAAGATCTCGGCGTCGGAGCGGGTCGAGCCCGCCAGCCGGGCGAGGCTGCCGTCGTAGTCGGTGCCGCCGCCGATGGCGTGCTCGAAGATGGTCGGGTTCGAGGTCATGCCCCGAAGCCCCTCGCCGATCAGGCCGGCCAGCTCGCCGGAGCGGAGCATGCCGCGGCGGAGATCGTCGAGCCAGACGCTCTGGCCCAGCTCGAGCAGCGCCGGCATGCGGGAGCCGGTCGCGGTGGATGATGCTGTCATGTATGCCTCCATTTAGAGCATGTTGCGAAATTTCATCGGGTGACTCGCGGGAGGGGCCGGAATTGCACCGCACTCTTATTTGCCCAGCAGCCGCTCGACCCGCGCCGCCACGGCGTCGGGGGTCAGGCCCAGTTCACGATAGATCCGTTCGTAGGGTGCGGACGCGCCGAAGCGGGTGATGCCGATGACCTCGCCCTGATCGCCGACCCATTGGTACCAGGGCATCGGATGCGCCGCCTCCACCGCCACCCGCCGGCGGACGCCGGGCGGCAGCACCTCGTCCCGGTAGTGCTGGGGCTGCCTGGCGAACAGCTCCAGGCTCGGCACGCTCACCACCCGCACGGCCACGCCGCGCGCGGCCAGCTTGGCCTGCGCCGCGAGGATGATCTCGACCTCGGAGCCGCTGGCGAGCAGGATGGCGTCCGGCGTGGCTTTCTTCGCCTCGGACAGGACGTAGGCCCCGCGGGCCACGCCCGATGCCGCGCCCAGCGTGGTGCGGTCCAGGATCGACAGGTTCTGGCGGCTGAGCGCCAGCGCGACGGGGCCCTTCCGGTGCCCGATCGCCACCCGCCACGCCTCGGCCGTCTCGTTCGCATCCGCCGGACGCAGCAGGGTCATGTTCGGAATCGCCCGCAGCAGCGCGAGCATCTCGACCGGCTGGTGGGTCGGGCCGTCCTCGCCCAGCCCGATCGAGTCGTGGGTGAAGACGTAGATGACCTGGCGCTCCATCAGCGCCGCGAGCCGGATCGGCGGCCGCATGTAGTCGGAGAAGATGAGAAAGGTGGCGCCGTAGGGCAGGATGCCGCCGTGGAGCGACATGCCGTTCAACACCGTCCCCATCGCGTGCTCGCGGATGCCGAAGTGCATGTTGCGGCCGGCGTAGTGGCCGGCCTCGAAGTCGCCGGCATCCGCGATCAAGGTCTTGGTGGAGGGCGCCAGGTCGGCGGCGCCGCCCATGAGCTCGGGCAGGCGCGGCGCGATGGCGTTGAGCACCTTCTCCGATGCGTTCCGGGTGGCCACCGGCTTGCCGGGCGGGAAGGTGGGGATGTCGGCGTCCCAGCCGGCCGGCAGCTCGCCGCGGTCCCGGCGCTCCAGCTCGCGGGCCCGGTCCGGCTGCGCCGCCCGGAATGCGTCGTAGCGGCCCTGCCATTCCGCCTGCAGCGACGCGCCGCGCTCGCGGCATTTCCGCCATTCGGCCAGCGCGTCGGGTGGGACGAAGAACGGCTCGGTCGAAGGCCAGCCCAGCGCCTGCTTGGTGAGCCGGATCTCGTCCTCGCCGAGCGGCGAGCCGTGCGCCGCGGCGGTGTCGACCTTGTGGGGGCTGCCGTATGCGATGTGGGTTCGCACCACGATGAGCGATGGCCGGTCGGCCGCCGCCTGCGCGGCCCGGATCGCCCCGTCGAGAGCGTCGAGGTCGTTCCCGTCCGCGATCCGCTGCACGTGCCAGCCGTACGCCTCGTACCGGGCGCCGACGTCCTCGTCGAACGCGAGCGCGGTGTCGCCCTCGATGGTGATGTGGTTGTCGTCGTAGAAGCCGATCAGCTTTCCCAGCCGCAGGTGCCCCGCGAGCGACGCCGCCTCGTGCGAGACCCCTTCCATCATGTCGCCGTCGCTGGCGATGAAATACGTGTGGTGGTCCACCGGCTCGTGGCCACCGCCGTTGAACACCGCCCCCAGGTGCGCCTCGGCGACGGCGAACCCGACGGCGTTGCCGACGCCCTGGCCCAGCGGCCCGGTCGTGGTCTCGACGCCAGGGGTGACCCCGTGCTCTGGATGTCCCGGCGTCCGGCTGTCCCACTGCCGGAACTGCTTGAGATCGTCGAGCGACAGGTCGTAGCCCGAGAGGTAGAGCACGCTGTAGAGCAGCATCGAGGCGTGCCCCGCCGACAGCACGAACCGGTCGCGGTTCATCCACTGAGGATCGGCGGGGTTGTGGCGCAGGTGCCGGGTGAAGAGGACGTAGGCCAGCGGCGCCAGACCCATCGGCGTGCCCGGATGTCCGGAGTCCGCCTTCTGCACGGCGTCCATGGACAGGGTGCGGATGGTGTCGATGCAGAGCTGGTCGAGCGACTGGGTGACGGATGTGGTCATGGTGCGTCCATTAGTGAGCGAAACGAACGACGCCTAAGCGTATGGTGTAATTCCGAGGCACGCTGTGATGCGGGGCGTGCCGAGCCGGGGCGTGTCGAGCCGGGCATGTCGAGCCGGGGCATGTCGAGCCGGGGCATGTCGAGCCGGGGCGTGGCGTCCCGAGATGTGTCGCCCGGGGCATGTCACCGGGGCATCCCGAGCGAGGAGTCATCCCGAGCGAGGAGTCATCCCGAGCGAAGCGAGGGATCTTGCCGGGCCGAGTTCGACCCGCGGCGGAGCAGGTCCCTCGCTTCGCTCGGGATGACATCCGGGTGGGGATGACATCTCGGCTGCCATGTCCGCGCCCCCAACAACTCCGGCTCCCAGCAACCCCGGCTCCCGACAACTCCCGCCTCACGACGACACCCGCTTCATGACGATCTCCTCCCCACGCCGACCCCCGTCTCCCGATAACCCTCCGCCAACATCCGCTCCGCCACCGCCGCGGCCCCATAGAGCGCGACGTCATCGGTGAGGATGACGCGGACCGGCATCCGGGCCACCACGTCGGTGAGGCGGCCCTTGCTCTGGAACGCCGCCATGAATGCCCCGGAAGCAAGCTGGCGGAGGATCCTCGGCGCGATCCCGCCGCCGACGTACACGCCGCCCGACGCCAGCACGGTGAGCGCCAGGTTGCCGGCCGCGGAGCCGTAGGCCGTGACGAACACCTCGAGCGTCCTGACCGACAACGGATCGGTGCCGGCGACGCCGTGCCTCACGATCACCGGCGCGGGGTCGTTCCCGGCCATCTCGGCGCGCACGGCGGGCTGCTCGTCCAGAGCGCTCATGGTCTGGAGGAAGCGGTAGATGTTCGCGATGCCGGGCCCCGACAGGATGCGCTCCCACGACACCCGGCCGTGCTCCCGGGCCAGGAAGGCGAGCAGGTCGCGCTCGAGCGCGTTGGTCGGCGCGAAGTCGGCGTGACCGCCCTCCGACGGATGGACGACGTACGCGCCACCGTCCCATAACAGATAGCCCTGGCCCAGACCGGTGCCGGCGCCGATCAGCGCGATCGGTCCGTGGGCGACGGCCGTCCCGGGCTGCAGCACCGCCACCTCGTCGTCCGACAGGCTGTGCAGCCCGTGCCCGACCGCGAAGAAATCGTTGATGATCGCCGTCCGCCGGATCCCGACCTCGCGGGCGAGCGCGCGGCGGTTGACGGTCCATGGCAGGTTGGGAGCCTCGCAATCGCCGTCGACCACCGGGCAGGCGATGCCGAAGCAGGCGGCGTCGGGCCTCGCGCCGGACTCCTCGAGGAACCGGGCGACCAGGGAGGCCATTCCGGGCGCCGTCGCGCTGATATAGCTGGCCTCGTGGACGATCGTCGCCCCGGCCGTGCCGGCCCCTTCGACGATGGCGAACCGCGCATGGGTGCCGCCGATGTCTCCCGCGAGCACTTGGGCGCTCACCGTCGGCGCGCCTCGAGCCGCGCCGCCGCCTCGGTATCCGCAATCCAGAGTCCGGCCCGGGCGAGCTGAGCGGGCGTGTGGCTCGGCGCATATGGGGCGGCGATGACCCGCGCCAGCGCCGCGGCCTTGTCCGCCCCGGCGACGAGCGCGATCGTGAGCCGCGCCGCCAGAATCACTGGAGGCGTGATGGTCAGGCGGTCGAGCGGCGGCGCGGGAGCCCGGACCGCCAGCACCCGGCGGCGGGTCTCGGCGAGGGATGGCGCTTCGGGAAAGAGCGAGGCGGTGTGCCCGTCCGCGCCGAGGCCGAGGACGAGGAGATCGAGCCGGGCGGGAAGGATCGCCTCGTAGGCCCGCGCGGCCGCGTCGTGGTCCGCCCGCTCGCCCTCCATGCGGTGGACGCGTCCCGGGTCGAGCGCCACCCGGTCGAGCAGCGACTCGCGCGCCATCCGGTAGTTGCTCGCCGGGTCGTCCGGCGGGACGCAGCGCTCGTCCCCGAAGTACACGTCGATCCGGCTCCAGGCGTCGCGGCCGGGCAGCCCGGCTGCCAGGCGCTGGTAGACCGGACGGGGCGTCCCGCCGCCCGAGAGGGCGAGTGAGCACCTCGCCCCGGACTCGAGGACGCGGCGGATCTCGGCCGCCAGCCGTGCGGCGGCCGCGCGCGCGAAGTCGGTGCTCTCGACGACGATGAGTTCGGGGGTCACGGCGTCAGGGATGGCAGGCATATCGGGCGGTCGAGCGGTACATCCAGGACAACCGGTACCTCGGGGACGGGAGCGGCCGAGTGGGGCGAACTTCGAAGGGTAGGGAGGGTCGCGACCGGACGCCAGCCTGCCGGGGGAGGCGGAACCGGAGGCGTGGTTGGAGGCCGTCAGCCGTCACCTGTCATCCCGAGCGGAGCGAGGGATCTTCTCACCTGGAGTTCGAGCCGTTCCCTGGCAAGATCCCTCGCTTCGCTCGGGATGACACCTGGCTCGGGATGAGACCCGGCTCGGGATGACGGTGGTGTCGCCCGGGATGACGGGACGCCGCTCCCCTCGATGACAGAGACCCCTTCCATCCACCAGAGCCCGACTACCTTTCAACATGGCCCCATTGATCCATGAAGGCTGCCACCTGAGGTAATAGATGAAGCGACCCACCCGCATCCTGGCTTGGGCCGGGGCGGTAATCGCGCTCCTGCTCGTGCTGCTGCTCGTCCTGCCGTTCCTCTTCCGCGGCCAGATCGAGACGCGCGTCAAGACCGCGGTCAACCAGAACCTCAACGCCCGGGTCGACTGGCGCGACGTCGGCCTCGGCTTCTTTCGCCACTTCCCGGACCTGACCCTCACGCTCGACGACCTCACCGCCGCCGGCGTTGGCAAGTTCCAGGGCGACACCCTCGCCGCGGTGCGGCACTTCCGGGTGTCGCTCAGCCTGCCCAGCGTGTTGTCGAACGCCATGGGCGGAAGCGGCCCCGTCGTGGTCCACACGGTGGAGCTGGACCAGCCGCGGCTCCGGCTCATCGCGCTGGAGGACGGCAGCGCCAACTGGGACATCACGAAGAAGACGCCCGAAACGCCCCAGGCACAGGCGTCGAAGCCGATGGCCGTGAGCCTCCGGCGGCTCGAGATCACCGGCGCCGACGTGGTCTTCGACAACCGCCAGGCCAGGCTCAAGGCGTCGATCGCCGGCTTCGATCAGTCCTTGTCGGGCGACTTCAGCCAGAATCTCGTGGCTATCCAGACGAAGGCGGACGCGGACACGGTGAGCGTCACCTTCGCCGGCATCCCGTACCTCAACCGGGTGCGGCTCGGCCTCACCGCCGACGTCCAGGCCGACCTGGGCAAGAAGTCCTACACCCTCAAGGACACCGAGCTCCGGCTCAACGATCTCAGGCTCGGCGTCTCAGGGTCGGCGAGCACGGCCGGGAAGAACATGGGGCTCGACCTCGCGTTCAACGCTCCGAGCGCCAAGTTCCGGAGCATCCTCTCGCTCGTGCCGGCCGTGTACGCCCACGAGTTCGAGAAGTTGAAGTCGGCAGGCACGATCGCGGTCAACGGCCGGGTCAAGGGCGAGTACGGCGACAGCGCCTTCCCGTCGTTCGCGCTCAACGCCAAGGTCGACAACGCCGCCTTCCAGTATCCCGACCTCCCGCTCCCCGCGCGCGACATCTTCGTCGATCTGGCGCTCAGCAATCCCGGCGGCAGCGCCGACAGCACCGTCGTCAATCTCAACCGCTTCCACCTGCTGCTCGGCCGGAATCCGGTGGACGCGAGGCTGGTGCTCCGGACGCCGATCTCCGATCCCGACGTCGACCTCCGCGTCAAGGGCAAGGTCGATCTCGCCGACGTCCGCCGCACGGTGAAGCTCGAGGGCATCGACCAGCTCGCGGGCACCGTCGCGGCCGACGCGGCGGTCAAGACGCGGATGTCATGGGTCGACAAGAAGCAGTACGACAAGGTGGGAGCGAGCGGCACGGTGGACGTCGGGAACCTCACGGTCAAGGGCAAGACCCTGCCGCATCCGATGTCCATCCAGCAGGCGTCGCTCAGCCTGGCGCCGGCGAAGGCGGACCTGCGGTCGTTCAACGGGACCATCGGCAGCAGCGACGTGCAGGCGTCGGGGACGATCCAGAACCTGCTCGGCTTCATGATGCGGGACGACACCCTGCGCGGCGTGGCGACGGTACGGAGCAACAAGTTCAATCTGGACGAATGGCGCTCCGGCGAGGGCGACCTGTCGGTGATCCCGGTGCCGCCCAAGATCGACTTCGATCTCGACGCCACCGTGGCCGAGCTGACGTACGACAAGCTCAAGATGACCAACGCACGCGGCCGGCTCCGGGTGAAGGACCAGCGCATGACGCTGGAGGACTTCCGGATGAACACGCTGGGCGGGGAGATCGGGCTCACGGGCTTTTACGAGACCACCAACGTCGCCAAGCCGACCTTCGACGTCGGGCTCAAGCTGACCAAGGTCGACATCCCGTCGGCCTTCCAGGCGTTCACGACCATCCAGATGCTGGCTCCCGTGGCCAAGTACGCCGCCGGCACCGTGACCACCGACCTGCACCTGAACGGGGGGTTGGGCAAGAACATGATGCCGCTGTTCCCGGGCCTGAGCGGGAACGGCACGCTTCAGACCCAGCAGGTGGCGCTCGAGAACTTTCCCGCGATGAAGAAGATCGTGGACGTGACCAAGCTGCAGTTCCTCGACAACCCGACGCTCCGGAACATCAGCACGGCGTTCCAGATCCACGACGGTCGGCTGTTCGTGAACCCGTTCGCGGTGAAGCTCGGCAACACCACGATGAACGTGAGCGGCTCCAACGGCCTCGATCAGTCGCTGCAGTACACCCTGGGCCTCAAGGTGCCGCGATCGATGCTGGGGGGCGGGGCGAATCAAGCGCTCGCGGGCCTGATGTCGAAGGCGGGCCAGGCGGGCGTCAACCTCGCCGCGGCGCCCGAGATCCCGCTCGGCATCCAGCTCGGCGGCACGGTGACCAATCCATCGGTGAAGGCCGACGTCGGAAGCCTCGCCTCGTCGGTGACAGCGGGCGCCGAGCAGGCGGTGAAGGCGGCAGTCACACAGAAGGTGGACTCGGCGGCCATGCGGCTGGTGCAGGCGGCAGAGCAGAAGGCCGCGTCCGTCCGGCAGGAAGGGCAGGCGCTGGCCGGCAAGGTGAAGCAGCAGGGCTACCTGCAGGCGGACTCACTCACGGCCAAGGCCACGAACCCGATGCTCCAGCTTGCCGCCAAGCCGGCGGCGGATCAGCTCCGGAAGCAGGCGGACAGCAAGGCGGCGGACATCGTGGGCGAGGCGAACCGGCGGGCGGACAGTCTGGTGGCTGCAGCGCGCCGGCAGGCGGGCCAGCCGCCGGCGGCGAAGTAGGAGGGCGTCGAGTCGTCCTGCGCGCAGCGAGGGATCGGCCGGCTCATGCGAGTGGGGCTCCCAGCCTCATTCGCCCCACCGGCCCGATCCTTCGCTTCACCCAGAAATGACCGTGGAGCAGCCAAGGCGAGACCCGGGTGGCGGTGACGGATCATCGTCATCCCGAGCGCAGCGAGGGACCTACTCGGGCCGAGGTCGAGCCACTCCGGGCAAGCTCCCTCGCTGCGCTCGGGATGACGGCGTCACCTTCGCTCCGCCTGTCCGCCTGTCCGCCTGTCCGCCGTCACCGAAACATCGCCGGACTGATTTCCAGGCTCACTTCCGAGATGAAATCGACCGGAATGCCCGCCCGGCGCGCGTGTTCCCGGATCGCCTCCGGGTCGGGCGCGTCGTACTCGCAGTAGATCTTGCCCTCGATGTCCGAGACGTAGCTCCGGATCCACACCACGCCTGGCATCTCGGCGAGGACGGCATTCGAGCGCCGGCCGATCGCGTCGAGCTCCTCCCGCGTGAGCGGTGGCCCGCTCCGTTCGATGATGTATCGCGGCACGACTCCTCCTCAGATGGTGTGGTCAACGGCCGAACGTCCGGGCCAGCTCCTGGCACGCCGCGGTGAGCTCCGCATTGCCCGTCTCCTCGGCGATGCGCGCCGCGGCCTCCGCGCACTCGTCCGCCGATGTCGCCGCGCCCTCGTCCGCGTGGGCCAGGGCCAGCCGCTGCAGCATCCAGCCCTCGCCGACCCGGTCGCCGCACTCACGCCGGAGGCGGAGCGCCGCTTCGCCCGTCGCGACGGCGCGGCAAGGCTCACCCAGCCGCCGCAACACATCCGTCAGCGCGCCCAGCGCCCGCGCTTCGGCTGCGCGGTCGCCCGCCGCCCGATGGAGCGCGCTCGCCTCCTCGAGACATTTCCGGGCCTCCACCCGCCGGCCCATCGCGTTGAGCGTCACGCCGAGGCTCGCGAGCATCACCGCGGCCTCGGCCTCGAGTCCCAGCTGCCGGTAGGTCCGGAGCGCCGCTTCGTACTGCACGCGGGCCTCGTCGTACCGGCCCCGCTCCCACTCGATGATCCCCATCGCGTTCCGCAGTCGGCCCGCCACGACCCGGTCGGCAAGCCGCTCGGCCAGGGCGAGCGCCTCGCCGTAGTACCCCAGCGCCGGCGACGGGTCGGGCAGGAAGCGCCGCGCGACCCGCGCGAGTCCTTCCAGCGCACCCAGCACGTGCCGCGGATCGTTCGCCTGATCGTGCAGCGCGCGCGCCTTGCCCCAGGCAGCGAATGCGGACTCCAGGTCGCCCACGCGCTCGCGCAGTGTGGCCACGTCGGCCCAGAGCGCAGCCTCGGTCCGGGGATCGTGCAGCTGCGCGAAGACGCCCGCGGCTTCGACCAGCGGCGGAAGGGCCTCCTCGTGCCGGCCGAGTCCCGCCAGCACCTCGCCCAGGAACCGGAGCGCCTGGGCGAGCCCGGGGGCGAACTGGGCCCGGCGGGTCAGCTCGACCGCGTCGCGGTAGAGGGCCAGACTCTCCTCGATCCGGCCCTGCCGGAGGTAGATGTGCGCCGTCGAGGTGAAGTGGTACGAGAGCTGGATCGGCAGCCGCTTGTCGGACGTGAGCGTCCGCGCCCGCTCGAGGTATTGCAGCGCCGTGGTCTCGTCGCCGAGCTCGCGGTGCACGTTGGCCAGGTTGTGAAAAATGTAGGCCAGCTTGTGGGCCAGGTCGGTCCCGGTGCTGCCGCCGGCGCCGGTCTCGGCCTGATCGGTCAGGCGGAGCGCCTCCTCCAGTGTCGTGCGCGCGCGCTCGGTCTGTCCCATGCCCTTGAGCACGCCGCCGAGGTTGGTCAGGTCGCCGACGTAGGCCTCGAGGTCGCCGCGCTCGCGGTCGATGGCGAGCGTGCCCTCGATGCAGGCGAGCGCGTCCTCGTCCCGTCCCTGGTGCCAGCGTAGGAGGCCGAGGCTGCGGAGCGTGTTGCGCCGCCCGATCGCGTCGCCCAGCTCGTGCCGGAGCTTGAGCGACCGCTCCAGCGCCGCCTCGGCCTCGTCGAACCGCCGGAGGAGCGTGCTCAGATCGCCCTGCCGGAGGTAGGCTTCGGCCAGCCGGGCCGGCTCGCGCGAGGGCTCCAGCACCGCCACCAGCTCGTCGATGATCCGCTGCTGCCGTCCCCGCAGGCCGAGCGTCTCGCACAGTCGCTCCTGCCGGAACAGGATGTCGACCAGCGCCTCGCGCCGCTCGGCGTCGTCGGGCAGGCGGAAGACCCAGCTCTGGGTCCGCTCCAGCAGCTCCAGCGACTCCGCGAACTGGCTCAGGTCGTTGGCGCGCTCCGCGGCCAGCCGGCCGTAGCGCACCGCGCTCGGCCAGCGCTCCGCGCGGCTGAAGTGCTCCACCAGCCGCCCCAGGTGCTCGTCCAGGCCGCGCTCGTGCCGGGCCTCGATCGCCTCGCCGACCCGGCCGTGGAGCTCTTTCCGCTGGTGGTCCAGCAGGCTCCCGAGCGCGGCCTGCTGCGTGAGCCCGTGCTTGAACCGGTAGGTCGGCTCGGGCACGACCCGGACCTGCTGGATGATCCCGGCCGACTTGAGCGTCTGCAGCGCTTGCGGCAGGCGGGCGGGGTTGGTCGCCCGCTCGAGGATGCCGCGGGTGAACTCGCGGCCGACCACCGAGGCGAGCCGCAGCACTTCGCGCGCCTCCAGGTCCAGGCGGTCGAGCCGGGTCCTGATGACAGCCTGCACGGTCCCGGGAAGCCGGAGCGTCTCCAGCGAGTCGGCGAGCACGACCGCTCCGTTGGCGACCGCCAGCTCGCCGCCCTCGAGCAGCGTCTGGGTGATCTCCTCGAGGAAGAACGGATTCCCGCCGCTGTGCTCGTGGATCAGCTCCACCAGCCGGGCCGGGACCGCGTCCACCCTGAGGATGGACCGGAGCATCGCGGCCGACGCGTCCGCGCCGAGCGGTTCGAGCGCAATCGTGAGGTGCTGGTCCCCACTTCCCCGCGAGCGGTCGGGGCCGGGCCGGCTCGTCACCACGACGAACAGGGGAACGCCTGAGACCAGCTCGGCCACCTGCTCGAGCACTCCGTGCGACGCCTCGTCGGCCCACTGCCAGTCCTCCAGCAGCAGCGCGGTTGGCCGCTGCCGGGCCACGAGCGTGACGAAGGCCGCGAGCGCCTCCTGCATGGCGAGCCGGAACTGCTCCCGGTGGAGGTGGCGCGGGACCGGGTGCTCCGCGCTCGGCAGCGCGAGGAGATGGAGGTAGAGCGGGAGAAATTCCTCCAGCTCGGGCCCGAGCTCTCGCAGCCGCGCGACGACTTCGGCGACGCTCCGGACGCCTCCTCCGCCCGGGCTCGCCCCGACCCATTCGCGAAGCGCGTCCATGAACGGGAGGTAGGTGGCGGCGGTCTCCGAAGGCTCGCAGCGCCCGTGGAGCAGCCCGACGCCGGCGCGCTCCAGCGCGAACCTGGTCTCGAGCAGCAATCGGCTCTTTCCCATGCCCGCGTCGCCCACCACCCGTACGAAGCGTCCCTCGCCCGCGATCGCCTGGTTCAGCGCGAGCTGCAGCGCCGACAGCTCCCGCTCCCTTCCGCTGAACGTGGTGAGCCCGGCGCGCTGCGCCGCCTCGATCCGGGTGCGGGGCTCCGAGGTATCGAATACCCGGAACGGAACGAGCTCCGCGCCGGCCACCGGTGACGCGACCGGCGCCAGCTCCTCGGTGTCGAACAGTCCGGCGATCGCGCGCCGACAGTCGGCGCTGGCCCATACCTCGTCCGGCGCCGCATGGCCGGAGAGCTCGACCGCCACCCGGGCGACCGCCTCGGCCACGCGATACGGGCCGGCAGCTTCCCGCGCGGGAAGGACCTCGGCCGATCCGGTGTGGATGCCGGAGCGGAGCCGCAGCGGCGACGCGCCCGCCGCCGCCGCGCCCAGCGCGGCGACGCGCCGGTTGAGTTCGAGGGCCGCCCGCGCGGCGCGCGCGGGGTCGTCTTCGTGGGTGACCGGCACGCCGAACACGGCCTCGAGCATCCCGTCGGCGAACCGGTTGATGAGACCGCCGTGCCGGCGCACCTCGTCATCGGCCGCCGCGCGAACCCGTGCCAGGAGATGGGCCCATTCCTGCGCTCCGAGCGCGGCCGGGAGACGGTCGGAGTCCACCACGGCGGCGGCCAGGATCGTCACCTGGCGCTGCTCGCCGTCGGGCAGTACCTCGGGCGGCTGGGCGAGCTGCGCGAGCGAATCGCGGAGCGCCTCCAGGTCCGCGGCGAGGCCGGCCGCGAGATAGCGATCGGCCGAGCGCTCGGCGAGCATGTGGCCGAGCACGCGATCGACACTCTCGGGCAGGGTCGCGGGGAGGACGCGGCCCGGCGGCGAGCGATAGTCGGCGATCGCCCGGAGCTGCGCGGCGAGATTGCGGCCGGGGAACAGGCGCCGGCCCGTCAGCATCTCGTACAGCACGACGCCCAGCGACCAGACGTCGGTCCGGCCGTCGAGCGCCTCGCCACGGACCTGCTCGGGGCTCATGTACGCCACGGTCCCCAGCCGCCGCCCGGGCACCGAGGCGTGCACGCCCGGCACCTTCGCGATGCCGAAATCGAGGAGCTTGAGCGCCCCCTCGGTCGTCATCATCAGGTTGGCGGGCTTGATGTCCCGGTGTACGACGCCGTGCTCGTGCGCCTTGGCGAGGCCCTGCGCGGCCTGGATGGCCACACCGATCGCTTCGTGCGGCGGCATCGCCCCGCGCGCCAGTCTCGCCTCGATGGTCTCGCCCGGGTAATAGGCCATCGCGATGAAGAGCTGGCCGTCGGACGTCTCGCCGATCTCGTGGATGGTGCAGATGCTGGGATGGTCGAGCGCGGCGGCGGCCTGGGCCTCGACGCGGAGCCGCTTCTTGGCGTCGGCGTGCGCGCTGAGGTGCGCCGGCAGAAACTTGAGCGCCAGCGCGCGCTCGAGCCGGAGGTCGCGGGCCTGGTACACCACGCCCATCCCGCCGCTGCCGAGCCGGCGGAGGATCTGGTAGCGACCCAGGATCTCCATGCCCGGGCGCACGGGCTCTGACGGCACCGGCTCGAGCAGGGTGGCCACCGAGCCGTCGAGCGGGCTGGCGCGCTCGCTCGCGGCCAGCAACTCGGTGAGCTCTCGCCGGAGCTCCGGCCTGCCCTCGCACGCCCGATCGAGGAAGCGATCCCGCTCCACCGGCCCCTGGTCGAGCGCCGTCGCCAGCAGCTCCTGCAGCTCGTCCCAGCGGGCCGCGGTCACCGCGCGAGCTCCCGCGTGAGCCAGGCCCGGGCCAGCGCCCACTCGCGCTTGACCGTGGCGGGGGAGATCCCGAGCACGTCGGCCGTCTCCTCCACCGACATGCCGGCGAAGAAGCGCCATTCGACGATGCGGGCCGCCCGCTCGCTCTCGCGGGCCAGGCGCTCCAGCGCCTCGTCGAGCGCGAGCAGCTCTTCGGCGCGGTCGTCGGCGAGAATGAACACCTCGTCGAGTGGGACGCGCTGCCGTCCGCTGCCCCGCTTCCCGGCCTTCCGCGCCACCGCGTAGTCGACGAGCACCCGGCGCATCACGCCGGCGGCGGCGGCGAGAAAGTGGCCCCGATCGCGCCACTCGATCCGCTCGAGCCGGCTCAACTTCAGGTAGGCCTCGTGCACCAGCCCGGTCGTGTCCAGCGTGTGATCGCTGCGCTCGCCCCGAAGCTGGCGGTGGGCGATCCGGCGCAACTCGTCGTACACGACCGGCACCAGCCGCTCGAGCTCGCCCGCGTCGAACGCCGACTCGCCTGACAAACGATTGGTCTCTACCGGTTTGGCCATTCGGAGGCTCCCTGTGCTCGACTGCCATACTACCGAAGGAGGCGACCGGTGGCAAACCACGCCCGGGGCGTGAGCTGGTTTGGCCGCTTTTCCGGCCTTCTGATTCGAGGGGCTGCAAACCCGTCCCTCTTCACGCAGCGTGCGCACCCACGAGGAGACTCGCATGGCGACCCAAACCGAGCCGCGTTCCGTCCCATCCGTCAGGAATGCCGGGATCCCGCTCGCACCGAAGGCTCTACCGCTCACGGACGAGATGCTGCTCCGCTTCCAGGAGCGGGCCGCGGGCTACGACCAGCAGAACCGGTTCTTCACCGAAGACTTCGAGGAGCTGCGGGCGTCGGGCTTTCTGCTGATGGCCGTGCCCCGGGAGCTCGGCGGGCGGGGGATGACGCTGGCCGAGGTTTGCCGCGAGCAGCGGCGGCTCGGATACTACGCACCTGCCGACGCCCTGGCGGTGAACATGCACCTCTACTGGACCGGCCTGGCGGCCGATCTCTGGCGCGCCGGGGACCGGTCCCTCGAATGGCTGCTGCGCGCGGCGGTGGGCGGCGCCGTGTTCGCCGCCGGCCATGCCGAGTCGGGCAACGACATTCCCGTGCTGCTCTCGACCACCCGGGCCGAGCGGGTGGAGGGTGGGTACCGCTTCTACGGCCGCAAGCACTTCGGCAGCCTGACGCCGGTCTGGACGCACCTGGGCATTCACGGCATGGACAGCAGCGATCCGGCGCATCCGGTGATCGTGCACGGATTTCTGCCGCGCGAGGGCGAGGGCTACACGGTGGTGGAGACCTGGGACGTGCTCGGCATGCGGGCCACCCGGAGCGACGACACCGTGCTCGACGGGGCGTTCGTGCCCGACCGGTTCATCACCCGGCGCGTTCCGGCCGGCGCGGCCGGCGTAGACGCGTTCATCCTCGGGGTGTTCGCCTGGGCGCTGATGGGGTTCGGCAACGTCTACTTCGGGCTCGCGCGCCGCGCCCTGGATCTGACCGTCGAGATGGTCAAGGCGAAGAAGTCCATCGGCCTCTCCCGCCCGATGGCGTACCACGCGGAAGTGCAGCACGGTGTGGCCGAGATGGTGCTCGAGATGGAGGCGATCGGCCCGCACCTGGACCGGGTCGCGGAGGACTGGTCCGCCGTCACCGAGCACGGGCCCGAGTGGATCGTCAAGCTGATCGCGGCCAAGTACCACGCGGTCGAGGGATCCTGGCGGGTGGTGGATCGCGGATTCGACCTCGCCGGCGGGTTCGGCATCTTCCGGCAGGGCCCGTTCGAGCGGCTGCTCCGCGACGCCCGGCTGGGACGGATCCATCCGACGAACTCGATGCTAACGCACGAGCTGGCGGCCAAACTGACGCTGGGCATCAATCCCGACGAGCAGCCGAGGTGGGGCTGATGCCGCGGCGACTTCGGGTGCAGCGCATGCGCGTGCCGTTTCTGCTCGTCGCCCTGGCGCTCACCGCCTGCAGCGACTCCGCCAGCCCCGGGAGCGATCTCTCGGTCGACTTCCAGCCCGGGCCCGCGTCGTTTCCCGCGGGCTCCGAGATCGCGGTGCTGCAGGGCGATCCGAGCCAGGCGGGTCCATACACCGTCCGGCTCCGCTTCCCGGCGGACTACCGCCTGCCGCCGCACTTCCATCCGACAGACGAAAACGTCACCGTGATCGACGGGACGTTCCTGGTCGGGATGGGGGACGCGGTCAACCTGAACTCCGTCGTGACCCTCGGGCCTGGCGGGTTCATCACGGCGCCCGCGGGCGGGCACCATTTCGCGGTGGCACGGGGACGGACCATGGTGCAGGTGCACGGGGAGGGTCCGTTCGCGATCACGTACGTCGATCCGGCGGACGATCCGGCGAACGGGCAAGCCACCGCACCTCGGGCGGGGGCGGGGGCAGGCATCGGGAGGCAGGAAGCATTGAGCTACCGTGAGCGAAGCCCGTCACCGTGAGCGAAACGCGTCATCCTGAGCGAAACCCGTCATCCAAAGCGAAACGCGCCATCCTGAGCGAAGCGAAGGATCGGCCGGCTCCTGCGGCTGAGGCTCCCAGCCTCACTCGCATTGCCCAACCGATCCTTGGCTTCGCTCGGGTGAGCACCGGCTGACCTGCCGGTCCGTCGCTCCGTCTTGCCGGGGTCTTCCGAACGCCGATCGGCGCTCAGGTACCCAGGGGCTGGCGCCGACCTGTACCTGGCCGTAAGGTAGAACCGCCTCTCTCTTCTCCCCCTGAAGCACCACAGGCCCGCGCCTGTGCCCGGGCCTACTCGCTGGACAGGAGGCCCTTGTGCGTCCATCACTCGAGTTCTCACTCCCTGGCGCATGTCTGTTGCTCGGCGGCCTGCTCGTTGCCGCCTGCGCTCCGTCGAAGACTGCCCGCGAGACTGCCTCAGTCCCCGATAGCACAACCAATGCCGCCACGGGCGGCGACAGCACGTCCATGTCGCGCTCCACCTCGGCCGCGCCCTCCGCCGAACGGCTGGGCGAGCTGGCGCACCGGGTCGTCACCACGTCCATCCGCACTCGCCCGGGCGACGTCGTCGTGATCGACGGCGGCAAGCACACCATCGAGCTGATGGAAGCCATGGCCATCGAGGCCGCGAAGGCCGGTGGCATGCCGAACCTGTGGCTGGAGTCGGACAAGCTCACGCGGACGATGCTCTCCGACATTCCGGACGAATACATCGAACAGAAGCCCCGGTACCTCGCGAACTGGTACCAGCACACCAACGTCTGGATCGGGCTCGGCGCGTTCGAGGACCCCAAGTCGGTCTTCGCCGGCGTGCCCGAAGCCAAGCTGGCCAAGTTCGCCGCCGCGGGGCAGGTGATCACCGGGATGCTCAACGCCTCGCCGATCCGCGGCGCGTTCATCGACTATCCGACTACGGGGCGCGCGAGCGAGAATGGCCTGCCGTTCGACCGGTATGCGAAGATGCAGTGGGCGGCCATCGGCACCGACTACACGCCGATTGCCGCGGAGGCCAAGGCGATCGGGGCGATGCTCCGGGGAGCCAAGCAGGTGCACATCACGTCGCCCAACGGCACCGACGTGCGGTTCGCGGTGGGCCAGCGACAGGTGATCATCAGTGCGGGAATCCTCTCGCCCAACGCGGCCAAGGAGACGTTGCTCCTCAACCGGTTCGTGGTGCTGCCCGGCGGCAGCGTCGCCGTTGCCCCGCAGGAAGCCACCGTCGCCGGCGTGATCGTGACGCCACGGGACCGCTGCAAGTTCAAGCCGGTGCGCGACGCCCGCTACGAGTTCACCGCCGGCACGCTGACCAAGGCGAGCGCCAAGGAAGGCGACGACTGCGTGCAGGGCAACCTGACGATCTACGGGGCGCCGATGCACCGGCTCGGCGGCCTGACCATCGGCCTCAATCCGGCGCTCGAGGCGGTCGAGGATGGCGGGGCCGACTACCGCCCGGGCGCGGCCGCCGGCATGGTGACGCTGAGCCTGGGCGACAACCAGTTCCTGGGCGGCGCGACGACGGTGCCCGGCGGCGTCACCGTCGATCTCCCCGTTACGCAAGCGACCGTGGAGATCGACGGCCGCAAGGTGATCGAGAACGGGAAGCTGGTGGGGCAGACTTTGGCGCAGCGATAGCGCGGTGTGGCGCGGGGGCGCCCGTCAGGCCTCCGCGCCGGCCGTCCCTGCCACCGCTCGGGGCCGATACTCGGGGGCGTTGTCTCCGTAGCCCCACATGAACGGGGGCTCCGCGCCGCACGCCCGGGCAAAGGTGTAGAGCTGCCCGCGATGGTGGACGAACTCGTCGTTCATGACCTGAAACGCCACCCAGCCGGGCCAGCTCGAGTTCCACGGCGTCGGGACCATCGCCGCGAGCTGCGCGTCGCCGATCCGGGCCGCGGCGGCGTTGGCTTGCTCGAAGCACTGCCGCGCGAAGGCGATGAGGGCCGCCTTGTTTCCGAGCTCCGTCGCGACGGTCCCTTCGCCCGCCTCGTCGGCGGTGATCCGCCCCTTCGCCACGCCCTCCGCGATGGCGCGGACGCACGTACCCGACACGTGCACCGCCAGCTCGGCCGGCGTCCGCATGCCGGAGACCGGATGGGTCGCGTACCGATCCGCCGGTATCGCATCGAGGAGGCGGAGATAGACGCCGTATTTCTGGCGGAACTGGTCCCACATCTGGTCGAACGTGGCCTTGTTCATGATCCCTCCGGGAGAAGTGTCGCGAGTTGAACGAGGCATAAGATGCGGCCCCGACCGGTCCGCGTCGAGCCTCCTTCGGCGGATCCGTACCGCGCGCTCCTGGACATCTCGAAGGCCGGACGGCGGTGCGCCCGCCTTCCGCTGTCTTCCCGGCGTTCGACGCCAGCCTCGGCGATTCACGCAGGAACGACGCTAGCGCATGCCTGCCGCGCCCGCCGTTGCCGGCCCGTCCGGACACGGCCCTGCCGCCGCCGCCCACTGCTTGAACTTGGCGACGAACTCGGCGTGCGGCACCGAGACCGGCGCGCGGTCACCGCCCGGATGCCAGCCCCAGAGCACGAGCGAATCCGAGCTCACGTGCTCGATCAGCTTGTCGAAGTTTCGCCCACCGTTCCGGCTCTTGTCCTTGAGCATCGCGCACACGGTGCTCGCCGGAAGACCGATCCAGGCCATCTTCTGCTCCGGCTTGGGAAGCGCCCAGTGCGGCGCCCCCGGCGGTGAATGCGGGCCGTAGCCCGCCGGCAGGTTCGCGGTGTTGTGGCAGGTGCTGCAGGGGAGGGTCTTCGCGCCGTGTCCGTCGGGCCCGCGCACGACGCCCATGGCGTGTGTCAGGCCCGCGTCGTACTGCAGCGGCGAGTCGCCGGGGATGTGGCAGTTGCGGCAGCGCGGATGCTGGAACACCGTCTGCACGGTCGCGAACGCGGCGACCGCCTCGGTGCGCTGCTCCGGCGACGGATGCGGCCCGCACGCCGCGACGGCCGCGGCGAGTACTGCGAGGCGGGCGTTCACGCCTTCGCCAACCGGAGCGGCAGCTCACGGAGCCGCTGCCCGGTGAGCGCGAATACCGCGTTTGCCACCGCCGGGGCGATCGGCGGCACGCCCGGCTCGCCGACGCCGCCGGACTTCTCGGTGCTGGGCACGATGTGCACCTCGACTGCCGGCATCTCGTCCATCCGAAGCACCTGGTAGTCGTGGAAGTTGGTCTCCTGCACTCGGCCTTCCTTCATGTGCAAGGCGCTGTGCAGCACCGCGCTCAGGCCGTAGGCGATCCCCGACTCCATCTGCGCCGCAATCATCAACGGATTCACCGCGATGCCGCAGTCGATGGCGCAGGTGACCCGGTGCACCCGGATCCGCCCGCCGTCGGCGGAGACCTCCGCCACCTGGGACACGTAGCTCCCGAATGACTCGTGCACGGCTACGCCTCGCGCCCGCCCCGCCGGCAGCGGCGTGCCCCAGCCCGACTTCTCCGCGGCCAGGTTGAGCACGCCGAGATGGCGCGAGTGCTTGGCCAGGAGCTTCCTGCGGTAGGCCACGGGGTCGACCCCGGCCGCGTGCGCCGCCTCGTCGATCAGGCTCTCCATCACGAAGCCGGTGTGGGTGTGGCCCACCGAGCGCCACCAGAGCACGGTGATCGGCGTTCTGGGCGAGTGCAGCTCGATCCGGTGGTTCCGGACCGCCCCGAGATAGGGCGAGTCGGCTACGCCCTCGACCGACGTGCTGTCGATCCCGTTCTTGACCAGCATCGGCTCGAAGAATGTGCCGGCGACGATCGACTGGCCCGCGATGGTGTGCTCCCACGCGACCGGCATTCCGTCGGCACCGAGCCCGAGCCGGGCCCGATGCACGTAGGACGGGCGATAGTACCCGCCGTGGAGCTCGTCCTCACGGGTCCACACCACCTTGACCGGCTTCCCGCTCGCCTTCGCCACCTGCACGGCCTCGGTGACGAAGTCCGACGTGGGGTTCGCCCGCCGCCCGAAGCCGCCGCCGAGAAACGTCGTGTGGACCTCGACCTGCTCGGGCTTGAGCCCGGTGATCTTGGCCGCGAGCTGCTGGTCCATCGTCTGGAACTGGGTGCCGGACCAGATCTCGCACTTGTCCGCGCTGAGCCGGACAGTGCAGTTGGGCGGCTCCATCATGGCATGCGCGAGGTAGGGCACGTAGTACTCGGCGTCGAGCGTCTTCGCCGCCCGCGTGAGCGCCGCGCCCGTGTCGCCGGCCTTGCCCGCGGGCGTGCCGCGCGTCGTGGCGAGACGCTGGAATTCCTCCCGCAGCGCGTCGGTGTCGAGGCTCGCGCCCGGGCCCAGGTCCCACTCCACCGCGAGCGCGTCGCGTCCCAGCTTGGCGGCCCAGAAGTGATCCGCTAAGACGGCAACGCCAGTGGGCACCTCCACGACGTCCCGGACGCCCGGCACCGCCTTGGCCTTGGTGGCGTCGAACGACTTGACCTTGGCCCCGAACACCGGCCACCGCGCGACTACCGCCGTGAGGAGACCGTCGAAGTGCACGTCCATCCCGAAGGTGGCCCGGCCCGTGATCTTCTCTGGCGTGTCGAGCCGTCTGGTCGGCTTTCCGATCAACTTCCAGTTCTTCGGGTCCTTGAGCGGCACGGTCTTGGGCGCCTTGAGCCCCGCCGCGGCGTCGGCCAGCTCGCCGTAGCGCGCCCGCTTGGCTCCGGCGACCACCGCGCCGTTCTCGGTCCGGCAGGCGGCCGGCGGCACGCCGAACCGCTCCGCCGCCACCTGCACGAGCAGCGCCCGCGCCAGCGCGCCGGCCTGGCGGTAGCGGTCGAACTCCGACCAGGTGCTGCTGGAGCCGCCCGTCATCTGCATGCCGAACGCCGTGTGGGCGTATACCGGCGCCGCCGGCGCGTGCTCGACCCGGATCCGGGTCCAGTCGGCGTCGAGCTCCTCGGCGATTAGCATCGGCAGGGTGGTCCAGACGCCCTGGCCCATCTCGGAGTGGCTGAGCAGGACGGTGACCGTGTCATCGCTCCCCACCCGGAGGAACGCGTTGGGCGCGAACGGCGCCTTGCCCGGTGCCGGCTCGGCGAACGCGAGTCGCCGCCCGCCGGGGACTCCGAAGGCGATGACGAGGCCGCCGGTAACGACTGCGCCCGTGCGGAGGAACTCACGCCGGGTCGGATGGATGCTGGCGCTCATGATGGCCTCCTCACGCCGTCTCGCCGGCGGCGCGATGCACCGCGGCTCGGATCCGCTGGTAGGTGCCGCAGCGGCAGATGTTGCCGCTCATCGCGGCGTCGATGTCGGCGTCGGTGGGCGTGGGCTTCACGGCCAGGAGCGCAACCGCGGTCATGATCTGCCCGGACTGGCAGTAACCACACTGCACCACATCCAGCTCGGCCCAGGCACGCTGGACCGGGTGATCACCCTGGGCGGATAGTCCTTCGATGGTGGTGACCTTCTTCCCTTCGGCGGCCGAGACCGGCGTGCAGCAGGAGCGCTTGGGCGCGCCGTCCAGGTGGACGGTGCAGGCGCCGCACTGCGCCACGCCGCAGCCGTACTTGGTGCCGGTCAGGCCGAGCAGGTCGCGGAGCACGTACAGCAGCGGCATGTCGGGCGGGGCGATGATGTCGCGGATCTCGCCGTTGACGGTCAGTTGCATGGGCGGGCTCTCTGGTTCCGGGCGGCGTGCGGGCTGACGCTTGAAACATGGGAGCAGGGCGGGGGATCGGAAAGGGGCTGGACAGGCTGATCGCACGGCCTGTCACCCGGGTGCAGGGAGGGACCTTCCCGGACGAGCTCGAGCCCCGGTGAGTAGATCCTTTGCTATGGGATTTCCGTTCGCACGGGGGCTACGCCGCCAGCCGCTCCAGCCTCGGCCTCTTCACGGCGACAGGCGCCCGACTCCGCCAGCGGCCGACCGCCATGGTCGCGGCCAGAATCCCCACCACGCCGGGCATCACCGCCTGGGCCGCACCCAGGGTGGCCATGGTCACTCCGACCGCTCCGCTCATCACGATCACCAGCCCGGCCGCGGCCAGCGGCGTCAACGCGGGACGGATGCGCAGCAGGCCGGGCAGGATCAGGCCGAGCGCGCCGAGCACCTCGACCAGCCCGATGAAGCGGAGGAACAGACCGGGCAGTGCGATCTGCTGGGTCAGCGCGGCGATCGGGGTGACGAGCTTCATCCCGCCCGCGAACAGGAACAGGGCGGCCAGCAGGCCCTGGACGGTCCAGAGCAGGCGACTGGTGGCTCGGGGTGGTCTCCGTCTGCCCAACCTCCCGCACGCAGGTTACCTTGGGGAACTCCCGGCCAATCGATGATCTATTCTCCCGGCGGCCCCCTCCGCTACTCGCCGCGCGACCTGGTGGCGCACCTGAAGGGCGACTCGCCGCCCGGCGCGAGAGCGTGCTCGCCGGGCGCGGCCCGGCCCGGGGCCCCGGCCTGGAGGGGACGCGGATGGTAAATCCCTTGGGGACTGGCGGACCGATGAAGGCGGACGAGAGGTTGCAGCGCCACTTCGTGGACGTGTGGAATCCATCGTACACGTCGAACGCCATGGAGGCGCACCTCGCCATCCTGCTCGGCGCCACGGCGCGGTTCGACCTGGGCCAGCTCGAGAACGACGAGGAGATCTACGTCTGGTGGGGCAAGGTGCGCTCGCCCAACCGGCGGCAGGCGATCGCCAAACTCGATACGATTCTCGAGATCGGCGCCGAGTTGGAGCGGGACGAGGAGCGGGAAGGGCACCTGTACCTCACGGACTACCGCGCGCTCTACGTGGGTCACGTGGTCGGAATGACGCGGGAGAACGTGGGCGTAACCGACGCCGCCCACACGCCCGACTACTACGCGAAGAACCACCTCGAGTGCGAGTACTGGTACAAGCTGATGGATGTCCGCCGGCTCGTGGCCGACGACACGCTCGGCGTCATCGCCGAACTGCGGCGGCTCCGGAATCTGGGCTACAACGACCTCCCGGTATCACTCTACGGCGGAATGGTGGACTTGCCGCTCATCGTCACTCGCCCCGACGGCCTGCGGTTCTTCGAGCCGGCGGTGCGGGACGAGATCACCGACGAGGCACTCTGGGTCGAGTTCGACGCCCAGGCCGGCGGCGTGGGAGCCATGGAGCGCGAGCTCCGGGAGAACCTCTTCGGCGACGGCGTCTGGATGGCGCTCGAGCCGGCGGCCCGGACCTTCATCGCTACGGCGGAGAAGATCTTCCGGGACCACCGGAACGACGCGGCCTTCGACTTCGGGCCCGTGGTCGGCAACCTGGCCAAGGCGCTCGAGGTGAGCATCAACGCGGTGCTCGCCCGCGTGCTCCCCGAGGTGCCGGAGCGCGCGCGGCTGGCGGCGTTCGACGGCCATACGGTGGATGTCCTCGGACGCATGCCGCTCACGCTCGGCCAGTTCGCGCGGGCGCTGGCCGGCGAGCAGGCGCTCAACGCGGCGATCACGCAGCGGCTGCTGCACGGGAGCTGGTTCACCGGCGAGCTGGTGGCGGTGGCGGACGGGGTGGCGCACGTCCGGAATCCCGGCGTGCACCAGCACCGCGTCGGACGCGAGGCGGCGATGATCGTGCGGAATCAGCTGGTGGGCGTCGGATGCCAGGGCGCCTTCAGCGGCCTCGCGGGGGTGCGGGTGAAGTAGCTCGGAAACAGCCCGCCGGCGCGGTGCGCAGGGATCAATGACTGCCGCTTCACGCCAACGGCTCCGTGCTGTATCTCCGGCCGCGGCGCGCGCCAGGGCGCTGAGATCGGGCGGGCCGTACGAGTGAGGCACGAGGCCTATCCGCATGCGCGGCCCGATCCTTCGCTTCGCTCAGGATGACACTCCCCGCGCCGCTCCATCCGCGCGCCGGTGGCTCTAGATTCCGGGGATCTGAGCCCGCACTCCCGGAGTTTTGACATGCCCACCGACCTCGAAACCGCGTTCCCCACCCTCAGCCCGAGCCACCTCGCCTCCCTTACCGCCCGCGGTCACCCGCGCGAGGTCGCCGCCGGCCAGGTGCTCTTCGCCGCCGGCGACACCGGATTCTGCTTCTACGTGCTGCTCGAGGGGTCGATCGAGATCGTGGATGCGACCGGCGACGCGCCCCGCACGGTCGTGGTCGTCGCGCCGGGCCAATTCACCGGCGAGATCAACACGCTGGCCGGACGGGCCGCGCTCGTGTCAGGGCGCGTCGGGAAGGCCGGCCGAGTGCTCGAGCTGAGCGCGGCCGAGATGCGGCGGGCGGTGGACGAGATCCCCGAGCTGGGCGAGATGATCCTCAAGGCGTTCATCATGCGCCGGGATCTCCTGCTCAGCTCGGGCTACACCGGCGTCCGGATCATCGGCTCCCGGTTCTCCCCGGCGGCTCACCGGCTGCGCGACTTCGCCACGCGGAACCTGATCCCCTTCACCTGGATCGACCTCGAGTCCGATCCGTCCGCCGATGCCCTGCTGCGGCAACTCGGTGTCTCGCCCTCGGAGACGCCGGTCGTGCTCGGCCGGAACGGCGCGTTTCACCGGAATCCGTCGCTCGCCGACTTCGCCGCCTGCGGCGGACTGACGGCGACGCTGGAGGGGGACCACGTCTACGATCTCGTCATCGTGGGCGCCGGTCCCGCCGGTTTGGCCGCGTCGGTGTATGCCGCCTCGGAGGGCCTCGACGTGCTCACCCTCGACACGCTCGCCGCGGGCGGCCAGGCCGGTATGAGCTCGCGGATCGAGAACTACCTCGGCTTCCCCACGGGGATCTCGGGCGCCGAGCTGACGAAGAACGCGCTGGTCCAGGCCCAGCGCTTCGGCGCGCAGATCACGGTGCCGTGCCCGGTGCGCTCGCTCGGGCTCGATGGCGGTGACCGGATCGTCACCCTGGTAAACGGTACCCGCGTCCGCACCCGCTGCGTGCTGGTGGCGAGCGGGGTCGAGTACCGGAAGCTCCAGGTCCCCAGGTTCCTGGAATTCGACTCCGCCGGCGTCTATTACGCCGCCACTGACATGGAAGCACGTCCCTGCCGCGGCGAGGAGGTGGTCGTGGTGGGAGGCGGCAACTCTGCCGGGCAGGCGGTCGTCTTCCTCTCGCGCTATGCCACCAGGGTGCACGTTCTTGTCCGGGGCCGCGACCTCGGCGCGAAGATGTCGCGCTACCTCGTGGACCGGATCCGGGCGATCGACAACGTGGAAGTTCACCTCGGCGCGGCCGTGACCGCGCTCGAGGGCAATGGCCGTCTGGCCGCGGTGCGGGCGCGCATGGGCACGGGCGAGGAGCGCACCTTCGCCACCAGCTCGCTCTTCCTCTTCATCGGCGCGGATGCGAACACCAAGTGGCTGCGCGGCTGCATTGAGCTTGACGCCAAGGGCTTCGTGCTCACCGGCACCGAGCTCCCGCCCGACACCGCGGACGCCGAGCGCTGGCGCCTGGCGGGGCGACACCCGTTCCTGCTGGAGACGAGTCTCCCGGGGGTGTTCGCCGCGGGGGACGTGCGAGCCGGATCGGTAAAGCGGGTGGCGTCGGCGGTGGGCGAGGGGTCGATGTCGGTGAGCTTTGTGCACGCGCACATCCAGAGGCCGGTGTAGGCGGACGGGCGGACTCGCGGACAGGCCGGTCAGGACCGGGGACTGCTGTCATCCCGAGCGGAGCGAGGGATCTTGCAGGCGAATGGGTCGAGCCATTTCCGGGCGAGGTCCCTCGGTCGCTTGCGCTCCCTCGGGATGATGCGCCAGCATCCCGCGCCGCCTGTCCGCCTGTCCGCCTGTCCGCCTGTCCGCCTGTCCGCCTGTCCGCCTGTCCGCCTGTCCGCCTGTCCGCCTCCCTCAGGGCGCCGTCGGCGTCGCGATGAACATCTTCACCTCACCCGTGACCCCGTCCCTGATCCGTCCGGTGATCTGCCCGGCGTCGTTGATATCCTGCGCCGAGAGCAGCACGTCGGGCGCCACGTCGACGAGATCGTTCAGGTTCTTCAGGGTGCCGTTCTGCCAGAGGAATGCCCGGGAGCCGGCCGTGCCGCCGAAGGAAACGCCGACGACCTGGTCCTGTGCGTTGACGGCAAAGGCCTCGCTCAGGGCGTCCCCGTCGAGCACGCCGAGGTCCGTCGCCGTGGGCGCGCCGTGGGCCCAGAAGAAGGCGTGGGCGAGGAAGTCGCCTTCGGGGTCGCCGGCGCCCGGCGGGTTGGAGAAGCCGGCGACGTCGCCTGCCGCGTTGATGTCCATGGGCGTGTGCCAGGTCGTGCCGCCGAGATCCGGGATCTCGGTGGGCTTGCCGTTCTTGTCCCAGAGCAGGGCGTGGCGGGCGCTGAAGCGGCCCACGGCCTGGTCGCAGTCGCCCGAGATCCCGACCACCTGGCCGCCGTCGTTGATCGCCGTGGCGGCGGAGGCCGAATCGCCGGGGAAGGGCGGAAGCTCTCGGGTCTTGATCTTGCCGTTGCTGCCGTTCTTGGGATCCCAGATGACCGCGCGGAACTGGAGCACCTGAGCGTCGACGCAGGTCGGATCGTGCACCGGGGTCTCGGCCCAGCCGACGATCTCGCCGCGGCTGTTGACGCCGGCGGCGAAGCCGTGGTTGCCTCCGAGGGTGGGCAGCTCGCGCATCAGCCCGTTCTGCCAGAAGAAGCCGCTGCAGATGAGATCGGTGGTCTCCGGCAGAAACCCGCCGAAGTCGCAGCTCCAGTCCTCATGCAGCGGATCGGGCCGGGCGGTATGCGACACGCCGACGACCATGCCGGCGTCGTTGAGCCCGGGCCACGGCACCGTGCTGCTGGGCCCGCCGAGGGTGAGGAGGTCGGTGATCGCGCCGTTCCGCCAGATGACGGCGTGCCGGCTGCCGTCCGCCCGATTCGACCAGCCCGCCACGAGGCCCTCGGTGTTGATGGCCATGCCGCGGCTCTGCGTGCCGCCAAGGGACGCGGCGACCTTGACGACCTGATACGACGATGCCGCTGCGGCGCGCGCGTCCGCGGCGAGCGGCTGGCTGACCTGGGCCTCGTTGCCGCAGCCGCATACGGCGAGGATCAGCATGACGCCCGCGATGTCTCGCATGGAAGCCTCCTGGGTCTGAAGCGGTCGAGCGCAGCGTTCAGGCGAGCGCTGCTGGGTGCCCGTACCGTAGCGCGCGCGGACATCGGCGCGCTGGCCGCATTCGGACCTGGAATCGCCTGGCGGAAGAGTAGCCGGAACCGGACTTCTAATCGGTAGCAGTCGTGGGTGGGAGCACAGGTGTTGCCCTGACCCGGGCACCGTCGATTGTGGTGGCTCCGAGGCGCGTGGTCCGGGACATCCCGCCTCGGGTCGCGAGAATCCTAGCGAGGTGGGGGCACGAGCTGCTCCGGACGCTCGAGCACGATCTCGACCCGCCCCCTGTACGTCACGATGACGCCTCGAACGCCGACACGTCGCCCAACCAGCGAGTCGATGCCAAGCGTCCATGCCGCGGCGGGCTCGAGCGCCACGGCCGTGAACGTCTGGTGCGGGTAGTCGGCGCTGAAGTTGAGGTAGACGTTGCCCTTCTTCGATCGGAAGACGGCGGCGACCGTGCCCACCACCATGGCGGTCTCGCCAAGGTGGGCCGCCGCTTCCCGGTCGGTATAGACGCCAGGGCCGAGGGAAGCGACAGGCGTGGAGGAGGGCTGATACTGCGCAAGCGCGCCGTTGAGCACTTTGGCCAGCCGAACCCCGGCGGCGATGAGGGCCCGATCCACGACCGGCCGGTTGGCCTGCACGTAGGCCCGCCCGAGCCGGCCGTCGAGCGGCAGCCGGTACGCGTCCTCAACCGCGATCCGGTGGCCCTCCATCGCCCAGTCCGCCACCGTCCCGCGCTCGAGCGCCGCCAGGTCGAACGACATCATCTGGCGGCGGAGGGACGCGAAGTAGCTCTCCTGGTCCACACCGGACGAGTCGAGGAGCTCGCCGTCCCACACGGCGTGCAGGTTGGTCGCGTGGCCGAGCAGGGTGACGGGCCGCTGGTTGCCACCGCGGTCACCGTCGTCGGCCACGTGCAGCGGCTGATGCAGGTCGCCCATGAAGTGGACGAGGAATCGCAATGCCTCGGCGCGGTCCGCGGGAGCCGCCGCGGCATCGGCCAGCACCTGACGATCGTGCTCGATGGCGGCAACGATGCAGCGGCCCCCCGGGCAGTGTCGCGCGGGGTCGTAGACGGTGTCGCGGAGCGGGATATTGACGTAGTGCAGCGGGTCCGCGTCATGGCGATACTGGCGAATGTTGTCCGCCCACACCGACGCATCCGGCAGGCTTTGGCCGTCGAGGATATCGCGCACCGCGGCTCTCGCGCGGGGAGTCAGCCGGAGCTCGGCGAGGCGGGCCACGATCCGGTGGCCCAGGTCCCACCAGCGCGCGCCGTGGACGTGCGCCTCCGCCGTGGCCAGGAGCGGCACCAGCATGCACAGCGCGAGCGATCTCATTGCGTGGCGCGGACTGCGGAGCATGGTGCATCCGTCTGAAGGACGTGGCCGGCCTACCCGCGGTTACACTGCCTGGCGGCGGCGCTCACTCGTCTGACCGCACCCCGATCTCGTCGAGATGCTCCAGCATGTCCGCGGGATCCTGATAGACCCGGTAGGCCCAGGCGCGCAGCAGCTCGTCCTCCCCGTAGCCGCCGGACAGCAGTCCCACGCCCAGCGCACGTGCGCGGCGCGCGGCCAGCAGATCCCAGACGCTGTCCCCGACGACCACCGAAGTCTCGATCGATACGCCGAGCCTGCCGGCGGCGGCGAGGAACAGGTCCGGGTCGGGCTTGGCGTGCCGGACCTGATCCCGCGTAATCACCGGCACCCCTCCGCCGACGCCCAGCATTTCCAGCGCCGGACTGGCGCTCTCGAGCCACCCGCTCGTGGCGATCGCCCACGGCACGCCTGAGCGGGTGAGCCGCTCGAGCAGCTCGCGGGCGCCCGGCAGGGGACGTACCTCGCCGAGCAGTCTGGCGTAGGCCTCTGCGTGAAACTGCCGGAGGCGGGCGGTCTGCTCGCGGGTGACCGGCCGCCCCGTCTCCCGAAGCAGCGCGTTCACCAGCAGTCCACCGCTCATGCCGATCCGGCGATGGATGCGCCAGACCGCGAGCGAGATCCCCTCGCGCTCGAGCGCCTCGCGCCAAGCCAGGACGTGCTGGTAGACGCTGTCGACGAGAGTGCCGTCGAGATCGAAGATGAACGCGGGCGGCGTCTCGGCCGACTCGGGGGTCGGAGGCATCTATACCACCCTCGACTTCCACTTGCCCTGGCGGAATACACCTGCGCTCGCCACCGCGAGCAGCGAGAACGCCGCCATCATCGCCCAGAATACTCCGGTGGGGCCGAGCCCCGCCGGCCCGGCGAGCCACCACGCGAACGGAATCTCGAACACCCAGAAGCACACGAGATTGAGCCAGGTCGGTGTCCAGGTGTCGCCCGCGCCGTTGAACGCCTGGGTCAGGACCATCCCGTACGCGTAGAACGGGAAGCCGAGCGCCACGATGCGAAGGCAGTGTATGCCATAGCTGGTCACCTGCGGGTCGCTGGTGAACGCGCGAAGAATCAGCGGCGCCGCCGCGAAGAAGACGACGCCGACGATCGACAGGAACACCGTATTGTAGCGACCGGCGCGCCAGACCGAGGCCTCCGCCCGGTCGGGCTTGCGCGCGCCGAGCCCCTGGCCCACCATCGTCGCCGCCGCGTTGCTGATCCCCCACGATGGCATGAGCGCGAAGATGATGAGCCGGATCGCAATGGTGTAGCCGGCCAGCGCGGCGCTGCCGTAGCCGGCGAGGATTCGCACCAGCCCGATCCAGCTCCCCATCCCGATGAGATTCTGCAGCGACGCCGAGGCGCCCAGGCGGAGGATCTGCCCCATCATGCGGAGATCGGGGGCGAGGTGCCTCCGGCCGGCCGGGACCCTGCCGCCGTGACGGAACAGGCGGATGATCGCGTAGAGTGCGCCGATCGAGCGGCCCGTCGTCGTCGCGATGGCGGCGCCGGTGACACCAAGCCGCGGAAACGGCCCGACGCCGAAGATGAGCAGCGGGCCCAGCACGATGTTGATCGTATTGGCGAACCAGAGCACGCGCATGGCGATCGCCGCGTCGCCCGCGCCGCGAAAGACGGCATTCACCACGAACAGGATGATGATCGCCGCCTCGCCGCCCAGCATGATCGTGGCGTAGCCGCGCCCGGTGGCGATGACCGCGGGCGTCGCACCCATGAGCGCCAGCAACCGGGGCGCCAGCAGGGCGCCGGTCACGCCCAGCAGGACCGACACCAGGGCCGCGAGCAGAAGGGCCTGGACCGCCGCGTGTGCGGCCTCCTCGGGGTTCTTCTCGCCGATCCGCCGCGCCACTACCGCCGTCGCGCCGATGCCCAGCCCCATGGCCAGCGCGTAGACCAGGGTCAGGAGCGACTCGGTGAGCCCGACCGACGCCACCGCGTCGGGGCCGAGGTGCGAGACCCAGAAGATGTCGGCCACCGCGAAGACGCCCTCGAGTACCACCTCGAGCACCATCGGCACCGCGAGCAGCAGGATGGCGCGGCCGATCGGGCCCACGGTGAAGTCGTGGTGCACTTCTCCCCGGACCGATTCCTTGACCACGGTCCAAAGGCCGACGGCCTCGGGGCTGGAAGGCGGAGGGGACGGGTCGATGCGTCGGGCGGGCTCGGTCATGCGGTCGTCCGGTGATCTCGGTGGTGAACGCCGGCGGGAAAGCTAATCCGGGTTGGGACGGATGGTCAGCGAAGCGGGATGGGCGAGGTGGGTCGAGGACGAGGGTGGGCGCGACGCGCTCGGGATGACAGATGACATCGCTGCGCCCGTGGACGCCCGTCGCGCTCGGGGTGACCTCGCGGCACTCGCGATGACATCGCATCCTGCTCCGGGCGAACTATGCGAGAGATTGCATCCCCGCCGCGCCCGACTCTTGCCGCTGCCTTCACCACCGTCACCGCCGCCACGACTTAGCCGCTCCAGCCCGTTGCCCGCGAGGCCACCATGCAAGGCCGACTGGCGTTTTGCCTCCGCCTCGGAGTGCTCTGTTCTGCACTCTTCGCCTGCTCCACCGACGACTCCACCGGTCCCGCTGATCCGGGATCGGAAACCCCGCTTCCACCGGCCATGCGCTGGTCCGATCCCTCGGCCTGGGCCGATCACACGGTCCCGGCGGCGGGTGCGGACGTCACCATTCCCGAAGGCCGGACGGTGCTGCTGGACGTGAGCCCGCCGCCGCTGGCAAGCATCTCGGTCAACGGCGCGCTCGTCTTCGACGAGGCCGATCTGGACGTCACCGCAGGCTGGATCACCGTGCAGGGCACGTTCCGCGTCGGCACCGCCAGCCAACCGTTTCAACATCGCGCGACGATCACGCTCACGGGCAGTCCCGACGCGCCGTCGGGCATCGGCATGGGCAATAATCGCGTTCTCGGCGTTCTCGGCGGGACGCTGGATCTGCACGGCCAGCCGCGCACGGGCTGGACCCGGCTCGCGGCCACCGCCCCGGCCGGCGCGACCCAGCTCGTGCTCGAGAGCGCGCCCGACTGGCGCGCGGGCGACAAGCTGGTCGTGGCGTCGACCGACTTCGATCCCAACCGTGCCGAGGTCGTGACGGTCACCGGGCGGAGCGGTCCGATGGTGATGCTGGCGCAGCCGCTCGCCTTCGCGCACTACGGCGAGCTGCAGACCATCGCGGGGCACACGGTGGACGAGCGCGCCGAGGTTGGACTCCTCACCCGCAACATCCTGATCCAGGGCGACAGCGCCAGCAGCGCCGGCGGCTACGGCGGCCACATCATGGGGATGGGCGGGACGCTTCGGGTCGAGGGGGTCGAGCTCCACTTCATGGGGCAGAAGGGACTGATGGCGCGCTACCCGATGCACTGGCATCTGATGGGGCCGGTCGACGGGCAGTACTTCGCGCGGAGCAGCGTGTGGAAGAGCTTCAACCGCTGCGTGACGGTGCACGGGACCAGCAACGCGCGGGTCGAGGGTAACGTCTGCTTCGACCATCTGGGGCACGGCTACTTTCTCGAGGACGGTGGGGAGACGGGGAATCTCATCGCCGGCAACCTCGGGCTCGGCACCCACGTCACCGCGACGGGCGAGGGGGTGCTCCCCAGCGACACTCGGGCCGCCACCTTCTGGATCACGAACCCGGACAACACCGTACGGGGCAACGCCGCGGCAGGCTCCGAGGGGTTCGGCTTCTGGTACGCGCTGCCCGCGTCGCCGACCGGGCTCTCGACCGGCAACCCGGCGCTCCCCCGGAACACCCCGCTGCGCGAGTTCAGCGCCAACGTCGCGCACTCCAACCGGCGCCCCGGCCTCAACGTGGATGACGGCCCGATGCCCGACGGCAACACCGAGACGACGTTTTACGCCCCGCGGACCGACCCGGCCGACGCCAGCACCGCCGTCGTCGCCGACTTCACGGGCTTCACCGCCTACAAACACGCGGGCCGCGCGGTGTGGCTCCGCGGACGCGACGAGCGCCTGAGCGGCGCCGTCCTGGCCGACAACGCCACGGGCGCCACGTTCGCCGCCAACGAAAGCTTCGTGGAGGACGCGCTGTTCGTCGGTGAGACGGCCAACAACGGGGGCGGGCTCTCGGCGGGGACGCCCCGCCGCGGCTACGAATTCTACGACGGGCGAGTCGGCGCGGATCGGGTCACTTTCGCCAACTTCACCGCCGCGGGCTCGATTCCGTCGAGCGCGCTCGGCTTCAACCGGAACAACGGGTTCGCGGTGAGCACGGGCAACTTCGCGGGTGCGCTCCAGTTCGTGAACGCGACACCGTACTACCTCGAGACGCCGCACGCGGACAAGGATGGCGACAAGGCCGCCGTGTTCCTCGACCGCGACGGCGCGGTCACGGGCAACGCGGGCGCGTACGTGGTGCCCAACTCGCCGTTCCTGCTGAATGGCGCCTGCAGCCTCCGAGCGGAGTGGAACGCCTACGTCTGCTCGAACCGCTACGTCGGCCTCAACGTCCGGAGCGATGCCGAGACGGTCGCCCCGCTCACCGTCACTCGCGACGATGCGGCCGCGCTCGCGCTGGTGGGTGTTCCGGGCAACCTCAACACGGCGTACGCGTCGGTCCTCCCGGGGCGCGCATACACGCTGCAGTTCGCCGGAACGCCGCCGCTTCGGCCCCGGCTCTCGCTCAGCGGGACACTCGAAGGGGAATGGGTGCGGGTGACACTGCTCTACCCGCAGGCGGCCCTCCGGGTGACCCGTGACTACAACACGTCCCAGCCGCTACCGGCCGCCGCAAACCTGGCCGAGCTCGACGCGAGCACGGGAGATCGGTATTGGTACGACGTGGGCACCGGCTTGCTGCACGTGAAGCTGGTGACGCGGACGGGGCGGACCTGGGCGACGGTGCTGGTGGAGCCGCAGTAGGAGCTCTGCCGGGGTCGTCCTCAACACAGCCAGAGCTCGGCGAGGCATCTGCGTGAGTCTCGGGGTCACCCTAGACCACCAACCGGCGCTTGTGCTCTCCCGAGATCACAGTCGGCCGGGACGCCCTCCCGGTACGGTCGCATCGAAGCGGGGCGTCGACGAAGTCTCCCGAGCGATGCTCGACCCAGTCCGATCGAATTGGCGGCGGCGCTACACTTGTGCGGCCAGGATCACGGCCGATGCCGGCCCCGCGCTGCTCTCCTCGTCGTGCTTGAGGAAGGCGTACGCCTCCTGCCACGGCTGGCTATGAATGCGCTCGACCCAGACTCCAAGCTCGCTGTCCGCGTACTCGGTGCGCCGAAGCCGCAGGTAGCCCCAGGACGCCGTGGCGACCAGCGGCGTCGCCGACTCGTCCTCGTCCACCGCCACAAGCGCGATGTCGTGCGCGCGGAGCGCGTCGTACACTTCCTCGTCGAACCACGACTGGTGGCGAAACTCCAGTGCGGCGCGCCACGTTCGCGGCACCCGGGCGAGAAAATCGCGCAGCCGCCCGATGTCCTTCCGGAGCGACGGCGGGCACTGAAAGAGAGTAGGGCCGAGCTTCTCGCCCAGGACGTTGACCGTCCTGAGAAAGTAGGCCAGGGAACCGTCGTCGTCGGTGAGGCGGTTGATGTGCGTAATCCGGCGCGACGCCTTGAGCACGAAGCGAAAGGCCGGCGGGACCTGTTCGGCCCACTCCAGCAGCACCTTCTCTTTGGGAATGCGGTAAAAGGAGTTGTTGATCTCGACCGTGGGCAGGCGAGTTCCGTAGTAGCGCAGCATGTCGTCCGTCGGCAGGTCCGACGGATAGAAGGTGCCCTTCCACTGCTTGTAGGACCAGCCGCTGGTGCCGACGTGAATGCGCATCGTGACTCGAAGGTAGGCGTGTGGTGGCCTGGCTGTGCGAGCAGTGTCCACCGGCGTCATCCTTCGCTCCGCTCACGATGACTTGCCGCGCGGTCTCCCTCCAGCCTCACCTATTCGATCAACAGTTTATACGCTCGGAGATGCCGAAGCGCCGCGGCCCGCTTGCCCGCCTGCTCGTACAACCGCGACAGGTTGAAGTGGGCGTCCGCGAAGGCCTCATCCGCTTCGAGCGCCTTGCGGTAGGCCGCGATCGCGTCGGCCCGGCGGCCGAGATCCTCGAGCGCGGTGCCGAGGTTGAACGCGGCCGTCGCATGCCGTGGCTCGGAGCGGAGCGCCGCCCGATATTCGGCCGCGGCCTCCGCCGGCCGCCCGGCCTCCTGATGCAGCCGGCCGAGATTCACGCGCGCCTCGGTGTGCCTCGGATCCAGCACGAGCGCCCGGGTGTAGGCGTCACGCGCGTCCTCCGGCGACGCGGTCTCGAGATCGACGCCAAGGTCATACCACTGATCGGCGGTGAGTCGCTCGCTCGAGCGCCGCGCCGTCCGCGCCAGGCGTCGCGCCACCGGCGCGGCGCGCTCGGCGAGCTCGCCCACGTGGAAGTCGAGCAGCAGCTGTCCCGACTCCGGGTTCCACGCCGTGCTGCCGTCGCGAACGACGACGCGGTCTCCCTCGGAAGCGATGCTCACGCCACTCAGTGGCCGTCCCGCCGGGAGGTCGCGCGAGAGGCCCCGGAGTGCGCTTCGGATCCGCCGCGGCGCGACCCGCGCGTCACCGAGCGCCTTGGCGGTACGCAGCAGTACGAGGTCCTGAAAGGAGAACCGGTAGGCATTGCGGGGGCCGCGGTCGGGTGCGAGATAGCCCCGTGCGTGCGAGCGAACCTGAGCCTCGGAGAGGCCAAGGAGGTGCGCCACGTCACGGGTGCTATAGGACTTCATGGCGGGCCGAGGCTGGCGTAGAGGCGGCGCGGCATGGCGAGCCGAAGGTGGTCATCGGGAGGGGCCGGCTGCGGCGTGAGTCCCGGCGGCGGCGCCCGCGGTGTCATCCCGGGTGAACCACGGGACGGGGCGGGCCTGAGCGCCCGTTCTTCCCTGCAACGCCCCGTACTGCACTCGGAACGGGGCTAGCGTCCCGCGCTCGCCTTCCGTTTCGGCTTGGCCGCCGGCTCTTTCACGGTCTTCGACGCCGCCTGCCGGGCCGGCAGCTTCTCATCGGTACTGGCGCCGCGTTTCGTGAGACTGGCCTTGAGCGCCTCCATCAAGTCGATCACCTTGGTCTGCGGCGCCTCGACCGGGCTGGCGGAGATCTCCTGTCCGTTCACCTTCCGCTGGATTTCCTCCAGCACGCGTTCGCGCACGGTGTCGCGGAAGTTCTCGGGACGGAACTCGTCGACGGCGCCCTGCTCGATGAGCTGACGCGCCAGCGAGAGCTCGGCGTCCTTGAGCGGAACCTCCGGACGCGGCACCTCAGCGGCGCTCCGGAGGTCGCCGTGGTAGTGCAACTGCTCCATGGCGAGGATATCGCCCATCGGACGGATCAGCACCAGGTACTGTTTCCCCCGGGCCGAATACTGCCCGAGCGCCGCGCGGCCCGTGGCCTCGAGCGCGGCGACCAGGAGACGGTAGGCGCGCTCGCCACCCTTGCCAGCGCCGAGATAGTAGACCTTTTCCAGGTAGATGCGGTCCACCGCCGCGAGCGGAACGAACTCCGCGATGTCGATCGCGTTGGTGGCCTTTTCATCCAGGGCCTTGATCTCCTCGGCGGAGAACAGGACATACTGATCCTTGGCGAACTCGTAGCCCTTGCAGATCTCGTCCTTCTCCACGACCGCGCCTTCCTTCGCGCAGATGTACTGCTGCTTCAGGCGCGATCCGCACTTGGTGTGGATCATGTTGAAGCTGAGCGCGGCGGAGGACTCGCTGGAGGAAAAAAGATTGACCGGGACCGAGACCAGTCCGAAGGAAATCGTCGCGGAGGCGAGGGATCGGGGAGGCATGGTGGAAGCTTGATATACATGCAGGATTTGGACCCCGCTAGGGGAGGTTGCATGCTGAGCGGTATGACATCGCGCGCCGGTTGGTAGAAGATTGCGGCGGTTGAAGTTAGGTTGGCGCTGGGCGGCGGCACGCGGACTCGGCGGTGGGCGGCGGCGGGAGTATGGCTCGATTTGGTCGGGCAAGATCCCTCGCTCCGCTCGGGATGACAGGGTGGGCGCGGGATGACGGGATGACGGGGTGGGCCTCGGGATGGCAGGGTAGCGCGGCATGACAGGTCGGTTCGGGTGGCGAGGGTGCATTCGGGATGAGTGCACGCGAGGGACGACAGGGTGCGCCGGCGACGCGAGGGTGCGCTCCGGACGATCCGGCGACAGATTCCACCGACCCCTAACTCTTCTCCCATGCCCCGGAAGCCCGCCTCCAGCTCCCTCGACGCCTACCGCGCCAAGCGGGCGCTCGAGCGCACCCCCGAGCCGGCCGGCGCCGTCGCCGAAGGCGGCGAGAGCGGCGGCCTGTTTGTCGTGCACCTGCACGACGCCCGGCGGCTGCACTTCGATCTCCGGCTCGAGATGGAGGGTGTGCTCCGCTCCTGGGCGGTGCCGAAAGGGCCGTCCTACAATCAGGCGGAGAAACGGCTCGCGGTCCACGTCGAAGACCATCCGCTCGAGTACGGCGACTTCGAGGGCCTGATCCCCGCCGGCAACTACGGCGCGGGGGCCGTGATCGTGTGGGACCGCGGCCGCTGGACGCCTGTGGGCGATCCGCTGGAGGGGCTCGCGAAGGGCAAGCTCCTGTTCGAGCTCGACGGCTACAAGCTGCACGGGCTCTGGACGCTGGTGAAGTTGAAGAAGTCCGACAAGGACTGGCTGCTCATCAAGGAGCGGGACGCCTGGGCCTCGCCGGAGCCGGACGCGTTTCCCGCCGCGTCGGTGCTGTCCGGGCTCACCGTCGAAGATCTCGGCAGGGGCCGGGACCGTGGCGACGGCATCCGGAGCGAGCTCGTCCGGCTGGGGGCGCCTCGGCGGCCGATCGATCCGGCGACGGTCAAGCTCATGCTCGCCGAGCCGGCCGAGCGGGTGTTCTCGCGCGCGGGCTGGCTGTTCGAGCCCAAGCTCGATGGCTACCGGGTGCTGGCGACGCGCACCGGCGGCGATCCCCGGCTGCTCACCCGGAACGGCAACGACTACTCGGCGAGCTTCCCCGAGCTCCTGCGCCCGATGGCCGCGCTCCCGTTCGACCGGCTGGTACTCGACGGCGAGGTGGTGGCGCTCGACGAGACCGGCCGTCCGAGCTTTCAGCGGCTGCAGGGACGAGCGCGCCTCCGCCGCCCGATCGACATCCGTCACGCCGCCGTCAACATCCCCGTCACCTACTACGCCTTCGACCTGCTCGGCTTCGAGGATTTCGACCTCCGGCCGCTGCCGCTGACGGCCCGGAAGGCCGTCCTCCGGCGAGTCCTGCCTCCGCTGGGACCACTGCGGTACCTGGAGCACGTCGAAGAGGAGGGCGAAGCCCTGTACCGAGAGGCGGAGCGGCTCGGGCTGGAGGGCGTGGTGGCCAAGAAGGCCAGTGCGCCCTACCGCGCGGGCCGCTCGCCGGCGTGGCTCAAGGTCCGCGCACGGAAGACGGGCGACTTCGTGGTGGTCGGGTTCACCGCGCCCAAGGGATCCCGCGGCGGCTTCGGCGCCCTGCAACTGGCCGACTACGTGGACGGCGAGCTCGTGTACGCCGGCCGCGCGGGCAGCGGTTTCACGGACAAGCAGCTGGCGGAGGTGAGCAAGACCCTGCGGGACGGTCGGCGCGCCGACGCGCCCTGCTCGGGCCCGATCATGGGCGCGAAGGAAACGACCTGGGTGGATCCGACGCTGGTATGCGAGGTCGAGTACACCGAGTGGACCGACGAGGAGGTGTTGAGGCAGCCGGTGTTCCTGCGTTTCAGGGACGACAAGCCGCCGGAGGAGTGTGTGCGGTCGGGCGGTCGGACGGTCGAGCGGTCAGACAGTCGGAAGGGTGCGGCGGCCGCAAAGCGGCACGCCGTGAGCGAGGATGTCGAACCGGCCCCGCCGACCGTCCGGCCGCCCGACCGTCAGACCGTCTTCTCCAATCTCACGAAGGTCTTCTGGCCCGAGGACGGCTACACCAAGGGCGATCTCATCGAGTACTATCGCGCGATCGCACCGTGGTTGCTGGCCTATCTCCGGAATCGGCCAGTGGTGCTCACGCGCTACCCCGACGGGATCGGAGGCAAGTCCTTCTTTCAGAAGGACGCGCCGGGGTTCGCGCCGGAGTGGATCCGGACCGAGCGGATGTGGAGCGAGGATACCCAACGGGAGATCGACTATTTCATCTGCGACGACGAGGCGTCGCTGCTGTACGTGATCAACCTGGGCGCGATTCCGCTGCACCTGTGGTCGAGCAGGGCCCCGACGCTCGAGCGGCCGGACTGGTGCGTGCTGGATCTCGATCCGAAGGGCGCACCGTTCGAGCACGTGGTCGAGCTGGCCCTGGCCGCGCGAAAGCTGTGCGACCGGATCGGGCTGCCGGTACTGGTCAAGAGCAGCGGGTCGACCGGACTGCACCTCCTCGTGCCGCTGGGCCGGCAGTGCACGCACCAGCAGTCGCGCTCGCTGGGAGAGCTGCTCGCGCGATGCCTGGTCGAGCAGCTGCCGAAGATCGCCACCATCACACGCCAGGTGTCGCAGCGCGACGGGCGGGTCTACGTGGACTATCTCCAAAACGGGTCCGGGAAGCTGATCGTGGCGCCGTACAGCGCGAGACCGCTCCCGGGAGCGCCGGTGTCGGTGCCCCTCAAGTGGCGAGAGATCAACCGCACGCTGGATATCCGGCGGCACACCATCAAGACGGTGCCGGGGCGGATGCGGAAGCTGGACGAGGATCCGCTGGCGGCAGTGCTCGAGCTGTCGCCGGACCTGGTGGCGGCGTTGGGAAAGTTGGTGGAGGAGGTGGGGTAGGGGAGGGCGGAGAGGACGGAGAGGACGGAGAAGGCGGAGGAGGCAAGGAAAGCAAGTGGGTCCGTCATCCCGAGCGCAGCGAGGGACCTGCTGCGGCCGAGTCCGAGCCATTCCCACGCCAGGTCCCTCGCTGGCGTTCGGGATGACGGTGGGGCCGAAACGCTGGGGCACTCGAATGCATGAACCTTCAGGTCACATGGACCTCCAGATAGAAGTCAGCGCCACCATCGGCAGAGTCTCCGCCATCCTCCTCCGTCCGCCGGACGCCTGGGCGGGCTACGTACTGGCGCACGGTGCGGGCGCGGGGATGCGGCATCGGTTCATGGAGCGGATCGCACGAGAGTTGTCCGAGCGCGGCCTGGCCACGCTTCGGTATCAGTTTCCCTACATGGAGTCGGGTGGCCGGCGCCCCGACCCGCCCGGCATGCTCGAAGCTACGGTCCGGGCGGCGGTGGACACGGCCCGGGAGGCTCTCCCGGGGTTGGCGCTTGTCGCCGGTGGGAAATCGCTCGGCGGCCGGATGACGTCGAACGCCCAGGCGCGCCGGCCGCTGCCCGGCGTCGCGGCCCTCACATTCCTTGGCTTTCCGCTCCATCCGGCGAAGCAACCGGCCGAGCGCCGGGCGGATCATCTTGGAGCCGTGGAGCTTCCGATGCTCTTTCTCCAGGGCACGCGCGACGCGCTGGCGGAGCTGGACCTCATGACCGGTGTCTGCGATCGCCTGGGGCCGCGAGCTACGCTCCACGTGATCGACGGCGCGGACCACGCGTTCGAGGTTCTCAAGCGCTCGGGCCGAAGCGAGGACGAAGTGATGGGCGAGCTGGCGGTTACGGTCGCGAGCTGGTGTCGAACGGTCCTTTCGCCGTCGTGAGCGCCGGGCCCGAGGCTACCGCGGCAGCGGCTGATACTTGCCCAGCCACGTCAGCGTCTCCTGGATCAGCCGGGTGCGTGCGACAGAATGGCGCCGTCCCTCCACCACAGTACCGCTTCTGGTCCGGCGGCGTGCCCAGCAGGCGAAGCATCGGCACCTGGGAGGTCTCCACGGGGAAGAAGAAAATCGTCGCGGCCGTCGAGCATCAGCGTCGGGATCCGGATCCGGGGGAGGAAGTTGAGGGGGTCGACCTCCGGCCGCGCCCGCTCGAGATCAAGCCCTGCCACATACAGCACGTTGACCTTGATCCTCGGCTCGATTCCCGGCATCAGCCCGCGCATCGCTCCGCCCCAGAGAGCGAGACCGGGCGCCGGCCGCTACGGCGATTGACACCCGCAGTACCGGAATGAATGTTGTCGCCCCACCCCCGAGGAGGCAGCATGGCACAAGCGACCGCACTCTCACCGCAGGCGCTCATCGAGACGGCGAAGGCTCCCATTCTCGCCTACAACGACAAAGACTGGGATCGAGTCAAGGCCAGCATTACCTCGGACTTCGTCTGCGACGAAGTCGGCACCCGGCGCAAGCTGCAGGGAGCCGATGAGGCCATCGCCGCCTGGCGCGGCTGGGCCCAGGCACTCCCCGATTCCAAGGCCACCATCCACAGCGCCCTGGTGAGCGGGAATACCGTGGTGCTGGAAGCGACCTGGAAGGGCAGCCATACCGGACCGCTGCAGACGCCCAAGGGTTCGATCGCGGCCACCGGGAGGCCCATCGAGGTCCGGGCCTGCATCGTGATGGAGATCGTGGGAGACAAGGCGAAGGCGCAGCGGCACTACTTCGACATGGCGACGCTGCTGGATCAGATCGGCGTCACCTGAGGTCATAGCTCCAGGGGGCGGCACAGGCTTGGGGCCGGGGCGTCTCATCCGCCGAGCCGGACTCCTAGCCCCAGAGCGGATTTGCGACCAGGATCCCGGTTGCATGGCGAATGGCCGCGACGTACTCGGGGAGGGTCGTCCGCGTGATCTGCACGACTCCGCCCGATAGCGGGGCGTGGAGCACGCGCAGCACGCCGCCGGCGTCTCTATAGGCAATGGCGGCGTGCGTCACGTCCAGCCCAGGAATGTCGGTCGCGAACGCGAGTACGTCACCGCTCTCGATCCGATCCACCACCTGGGGAATGCGCTTGGTCGGAATCACGCGACGGGCGTGGCTGTCCAGACGCCGCTCGATGGCGGCAATTTCCTGGAACATTCCGGCGTCGGCCAGCGCAGGGTAGCTCGCCCGATGACCGGTCATGAACCGGAGCGGACGCGCGTCCTCCACGCCGCCCAGCTCCGCCCCGCAGTCCCGGACCAGCCCGCGCCGCTCCCCGTCGGAGATCCACTCGCTGAAATAGTGCAGGCGTGAGGTGTAGCCGCGGCGCCGGCCGCCGCGGTAGCGCATGCGCTCGATCGCCCGGCCGAACTGGTCCCAGGTTGGGGCACCTCCCGCCGCCGCCACCCTCGCCACCGCCAGGCAGGATTCCACCAGCGTCACGCAGTCGAACCGCGTCAGCGAGAGCGTGAGCGGCTCGGTCCGCGGCGGCCGGGCGCCGGCTCTGAGGTAGGCATCCAGGGTGCCGGGCTCATACGGCGTGCCCGCGGCAAGCTCGCCCACACGCACCACGGCACTGCCGAACGGGGCGTCCGGTCGAGGCGGCCCCGCCGTGCGAAGCGCGCCGGTCCAGTCGGCGAGGCGCTCGCGATCGGGATCGCCGAACCGCCGGGGATGCTCTCCGGCCGGCCGGGCCGGGAGCGCGAGCGCGGCGGCGAACGCGGCTGCCCGGGCCAGGAGGTCTCTGCGGGAGAGTGGCGTGCTCACGTGTCACCGGAGCGGGGGAGGAGTCGCAAGTCGGTGCTCTATTCGTATGACGCCTGACCGCCTGCCGCAAGTCGCCATCCGGGGACCAGCGCCCCGGGGCGGGCCGGCTTGGGCTATGGAGCGTCACCGATGGCGATTGACGGGAGCCCGGCACACCGAACCGTGGAGCGGCATCCCTCGGGTCGGCGACGCTACCACCCGCTTCGGATCGGCGGTATTCTTTGGGCCACTGACATCGGCTCCATCCCTCACGCCCAAGGCCCCTTGCCCGACTTGCGCGCGCAGCTCCAGGACGGGTTGGCGGGCCAGTATCTCCTCGTGCGCGAGCTCGGTCGCGGGGGCATGGCCACCGTCTTCCTCGCGACCGACCTCAAGCACGACCGCCCCGTCGCCTTCAAGGTCCTGCACCCGGATCTGGCGCAATCGCTCGGCCCGGAGCGGTTCCAGCGCGAGATCCGGCTGGCCGCGCGGCTCCAGCACCCGCACATCCTGACGGTCCACGACTCGGGCGAGACCGCCGGGCATCTCTGGTTCAGCATGCCGTTCGTCGAGGGCGAGACGCTGCGCGAGCGGCTTCGGCGCGAGCGGCAGCTCGCGCTCGAGGACGCGCTCCGGATCGGCCGTCAGGCCGCGCAAGCGCTGCAATATGCTCACGAGCACGGCGTGATTCACCGTGACATCAAGCCGGAGAACCTGCTGCTCACCCGCGACGGCAACACGCTCGTCGCGGATTTCGGCATTGCCCGCGCGCTCGGCGCCGCCGGCGACGGGGACGACCAGCTCACCCAGACCGGAATGAGCGTCGGCACACCGGCGTACATGAGTCCCGAGCAAGCCACCGGGGACCGGGCGCTCGACGCCCGCTCCGATATCTACAGTCTGGGCGCGGTGATCTTCGAGATGCTGGCGGGCGAGCAGCCGTACACCGGGCCGACGGTGCAGGCGATCCTGATGAAGCGTCTCACGGAGCCCGTGCCGAGCGTGCGCGCCGGACGCCCGACGGTCCCGGACGCCGTGGACCAGGTGGTGACGAAGGCGCTGGCGGTGGTGCCGGCCGACCGGTACGCCACGGCCGCGCAGTTCTCCCAGGCGATGGAGCAGGCGACGGGGACCACCAGCGGCGCGACCGCGGTGGTCTCCCCAGTGGCGGCCGGCGGCGTGGCGGCGATCAAGCGCCACCGGTGGCTCGGCGCGGCGCTGGCCGGCGTGGCGGTCATCGCGGCGGCGCTGCTCGGCTGGTGGAAGCTGCGCCCAGCGCCCGCGACTCCCATGGCCGCGAACCATCTCGCCGTGCTGCCGTTCGCGGTGCACGGTGGGAAGAGTCTCGACTTCCTGGCCCAGGGGCTGGTGGATCTGCTGAGCCGCAACCTCGACGGCGCCGGCGAGCTTCGAAGCGTGAACGGTGCCACGGTGCTCGCCGCGGCGCACGAGCAGGGCGGCGGCGTGGCGGATCTGGACGAGGGCCGCCGCCTGGCACGCCGGCTCGGCGCCGGACTCTTCGTGCTCGGCAACGTGAACGCGATCGGCAACCAGGTGCGGATCGATGCGAGCCTGTACAACGGGGCCCCGGCCCAGCCGGCCCTGCTCTCGCAGGCGAGCGTGAGCGGCGACACGACACAGCTTTTCGAGCTGGTCGACCGCCTTGCCGGGGACCTCATGGTCGGTCAGCGGCGCGGCCCAGGATCCCGGCTGCTGCAGACGGCCGCCGTGACCACGCGGTCGCTCGCGGCGCTCAAGAGCTACCTCGACGCCGAGCGGGATCTCAGGCGCGGACAGTTCGACTCGGCATTCGCGGGGTTCCAGGGGGCGGTACAGATCGACAGCACCTTCGCGCTGGCCTACTACCGGCTGGCGGTGGCGGCGGCGTGGGCTGGACGCGAGGCGCTCATCCGGCCGAACGTCGCGCGGGCCGTGGCCCTTGGCGGACGCCTGAGCGCACGGGACCAGCGGCTCCTGTCCTCGTTCGCCGCACTCGCGGCGGGCAAGGCCGACGAGGCCGAGCGCGGGTACCGCGACATCCTGCAGGACTACCCCGACGACCTCGAGGCTCAGTGGCAACTCGCCACCACACTGTATACCTACAACCCGCTTCGCGGCCGGCCGGTCGAGGAATCGCGGGCCGTCTTCGACGGCATCGTCAAGCTCGACCCCGAGTTTCTCTGTCCCATATGACCCATGATGCACCTCGCCGTGCGCGAGGATGATCTTGCAAGGGCCGACTCGCTGGTCGGGCGTGTAGGGAAAGACTACGCCGACAGCGCGATGTTCGCCGTGGCGCAGGGCGACAGCGCGACGGTGAGGCGGTTGCTGGGCGAGGCCGGCGGGGCGGTGTCGCCGGGGGAAGTGGTCAACGCCGTCTGGCAGATCGGCGAGTGGCTTGGGCGGCCGGACGTGGCCGAGCCGTTCGCGCGGGCGGCCGCGGCGCGGACCGAGCGTCGCGCGCGCACCAACGTGGTGCTCGCCACGAATCTGATCGCGCAGGGCCGCTGGACGGCGGCGGATAGCGCGCTGACCGCGGGGGAGCGGGGCGCGACGGATCCGGGGGCTCGGATCTCGCGCGGGCTCCTGGCCACGCTGCCATTCCTGGCCGTACCCCGCGCGGAGCTCGAGGCGATCCGGGCGGACGTCGCGGGCTGGGAGGCGGCCACGGAGCCGGCCGGCCCCGGGCCCGCGAACGAGATGCTGCCCCAGGTTCAGCTCTACGTCCTCGGATTGCTGGATTCACGGTTGGGCCGGGCGGAGGCCGCCCTCAAAGCGGCGGCGCAGCTTGAGGCGGCACAGGTGGCGGACGGAAACCGGCCCGTCGTACGATCGCTCGCGGCCGCCGTCCGAGCCGATGTCGCGCTCGGCGCGCGCCGCCCCGCGGACGCGCTCAAGGTGCTCGATGCTGTTCGCGGCGGCGAGGTGCCGCTGGATCTGAGCGGCAGGACGCCGTTCAGCGAGGACTACGTCCGCTTCCTCCGCGCCGAGGCGCTGCTGGGCATTGGCGATGACGGCGAGGCCCTGCGCTGGCTGGCCCACGGCTTCGGCGGCACGCCCGATGAGATGGCATTTCGGGCGCAGACCGCGCTGCGTCTCGGCGACATCTACGAGCGCCAGGGCGAGAAGCAGAAGGCGATCGACAGCTACTCGCGCTTCGTGCGGCTGTGGGGCGCGTGCGACGCCCGGCTCCGGCCGGCGGTGGACGCCGCGCGGGGTCGGCTGGCGCGGCTCGCCGGCGAGCCGCGCTCGTAAGGCGATCGAGCGGGCGCGGCGTCGATCAAGGCGAGCAAACCGTGATTGCAGTTCGGCGAATTTCGGGTGGAGTCGAGCGGCTGATGCCCAGGTGCGCAGCTCAGACGGGTTTCCCTTTCCGCGGCGTCGCAGTGGCCGTGGCGGCCCTCGGTGTCTGGCTCGGGGCCGGAACCATGACGGTCGTGGCGCAGGGCCGCACGCCGCATGTATCCCCTGGCGATACGGTGGCGCCGAAAATCCAGCGCCTGGCTGGGGACCGCCGCCGGCCGGGGTTGTTCGCGGAGCGTTTGGCCTTCGGCCGGAACTTCCGGGCGCCTCCGCGATCGGAGGACCGGGAGCTGCACCTCACCGTCCTGAAGGGCGCGCTCTACGCCGGTCGCGGTTCTCGGTTCGATCTCCAAGGCGTCCGCCCGCTCGGCCCCGAGAGCTTCCTCCTCGTTCCACGGGGCACGCCCTACTTCTGGTGGGCGCCGCGCGGCACTGTGCTGCAGATCCAGGGTGTCGGTCCGGTGAGCACCACGCACCTCGAGGCGCCGGTGACGGCGCCTCGAAGTCCGTGAGCTCGCGTCATGACGGCTGAGGGGCCGCGCCCCGCTCCGCCAGCAGACGCTCGGCGAACTCCAGCCCGTCCTCTACCCGCGTCAGCCGCGACTCCAGGTCCTCGATGTAACCGCGCTGCTTCTCGACCACCTGCCGAAGCTCGGCCACGTTTTGCCCGTCCCCGTTCCACGCCTCCCGCCGTCTCCAGCGCCGCTGGCCTCGATCCCGCAGCATGAGAAAGAACACGAGCGGAATGATCCACCACCACATGAATCCGAACCACATCGTATCACCCTCGAGCATCTAGAGCGTTGTGGTCTGCCAGGCGCGTTCGATGTCGTCGGCCGCCTGCTTGAGAATCTCCGCCACGCGCTTGACCGCCGGATCGTCCGGGCCGCGCCGCCAGGCGTGGCGGAACGTGCCGCGCGCGAGGCGGGCGAACTCGGACTGCAACTCGCCTACGGCGCCGCCCGTGAAGTCCCGCACGGTCTCCCGCACGCGGTCCACGATTTCGTCGAGCAAATCGCGATGCTCCTCGAGGTACTTCAGGCCCTCGGGAGTGACCTCGTACACCTTCTTCCCCTCGGCTTCGACGCCGCGCACGTACCCCTGGTCTTCGAGCATCTGGAGGGTGGGATACACGGTGCCCGGCGACGGCGTATAGCACCCGCCCATACGCTCTTCGAGGTCCTTGATGACCTCGTATCCGTGACGGGGCTTTTCCTTGAGGAGACGGAGGATGACGAACTTGATCTCGCCGGCCTCGAACATCTGGCGCCGCCCCCGCCCCTTGCCCGGTCCCCAGGTACCCCAGCCGCGACCCCAGAAGGGGAAGGCGGCGCCGAAATCGAACCCGCTACGCTGACTGCACATGGGATGGCCTCCCTAAGCCACGATATGTCGATGCGATATAGCTTACGATATATCTTAGTACCAGGCTGAAACGCCGTCAACTCCCCGGCTTTCTGGTCGGTCACCGGACGATTACGCGCGCCGCCTGGCTCCTCACCTGATCGGACGCGGCGATGCTCAGCTCCCCCTTGGCGGTCGCGATTTCGGCTTCGCCGCCTCGAGCGAAGGACAGAACCTGGCCGGTATCGGGGTCGCGCACCATCAGCATCGGATGGGCAACCGCGTCCCAGCGCAGGACGACGCCACCCGGGACGCGGCGGGCGGTCACCGGTTCCGCCGTCGGCGCGGCAGCGGCCGGTGCGACCGTGCGCTCGACGTCCGCGGCCCCGCCCGGTCCAGCGAGTCGCAGGTGCTCGATCCGTCCACCGGCGGCACCGAGCGGCACGGCGAACGCGAAGTGCCGCGAGCCGCGCGGGTCGTCGGCCACGGCTGCCGCGTCGAATGCGAGGTCGAAGACCCTCGATCCGTCCGCCGCGAGGCCCTGCACCGTGTACGGCCCCGGGGCCTTGGGGAGGCTCGGTCGCGTGGTCACCTCGAATGCCGGCTCGAGTATCGGGCGTCCATCGACGATGCGGCCCCAGACCAGCAGACAGGGCTGGGCAACCGCGTCCACCGCGGCGGTCGCCGCTGCTCTCGCCGAGGCGGCGGCGCGAAAGTCGAGCACTCCCCGGTAGGTGTAGTCGCTCACCCAAGGGCTGTTGGTGCAATTACCCATGATGTCGGGCGACGTCGGCGGCTTGAGGATGCCGTCGCGCATGTCCAGGCCGTACACGCCGATCAAACCGCCGGCATAGGGATAATCCGGATCGACGCCGCCGGGCGATCCGCAGGGCGAGTGCATCCGGCCCCAGTTGTGCCCCAGCTCGTGGGCCATCACCCGAGCCCGGTCGGGGTCGGCGTCGTAGCCGACCGCCGACAGGCCGCCGGGCAGGCCGAGCCCGACGATCCCCGCGGCATAGTCCACGTGCACCACCGCGTAGTAGTTGCGGTCGCTGCCTTCGGCTACCCGCAGAGCTTCGATGTCGTCGAGAAGGTTGCCCCACCCTCCGTTCGCGTCGCCGGGCTGGAGCTCCTGATCGGTGGAGTAGGGAAGGTGGACGCTGGCGTCGGTGACCGCGGTCGGATGCATGCGGCGCGTGAGGTCGAAGTACTGTGGCCTGTTCGCGAGCGTGACATCTCCCAATGGACCGCTGGCTCCCTGTCTCACGGGGATGAAGCTGATCGCGAGTAACGGGACCGAGCGCACGGTCTCGGTCTCGGGAGTGCCGGACGCCGGAAAGACGTTGTCGGTCTCGTCCTGTTCCGGGATCGCGCCGCCCGGGTCCACGTCGGCGAGCACGCCGAAGCCCGGCGTGATGAGCGTTCGCGGAATCTTCATATTCCATGTGCTGGACAGGCGGCCCTCGTCGCGGCTGGTGGGCACCGATGCGCCCGGGGCCGGGATCGTGAAAGTCGCGATCAGCCCGCCGTTCCGATACAAGCGTACCCGGACCGGCGGCTTCGCCGTGTTCGCCCGATTCGCCAGCACGAACACGCGCAGGTATCCATCGCGATTGTCGACCAGCGGCACGTCGCCGGCGGGATTCTGGACACTCTGCGACAGCGACCAGCCGTCGATCCGGAGGTTGAGCGTCGGCGCGGCGGCGCCGCTATACGTGACGGTCGCGCTGGCGGTGCCCACGGCGGCGACGGTCACGGTCCTGCTGGCCGGGGAAGGCGTGTACGTCGTGCCGGCGCTCGTCACCGCGGCGGCCGCCACGGTGTAGCCCCCGGGCTGGAGGTCGGACAGCGTCCCGGTGCCCGTGACCGGCTGGTTGAACCCGTTCGGACCGGTGACGGTCACGCTCGCGTTGGTGCCGCCCGGGAGCCCAGCGATGGTGATGGAGAGGCTCCCGGTCGTCGCGGTGCACGTCACATTGAACGCGGCGACGGCGGTCGCGCCCTCGGCGACGGTGACGGAGCGGGGATTCTGACCCTGAACGTCGCAGTTGGACGCGACGCCGCCGAGGCGCAGGGTGTGGGACCGAGGCTCGAGGCCGTCGAACGTCACGCCGGCGCCGTCGGCGACGGCACGAGGAGATCCTCCATCCAGCGATACGGTGTATCCGTCGGGATCGGGGCTGGCGCCGGTGGTCGCGGTGGTGACCGTGAGGTTGCCGGTGCCCGGCGGGGGCGGCGTGCAGCTCACGGAGATCGCGACCATGGTCGCCAGGCCCGCGATCACGGACACGGCACGGGGATTCTCGCCTTCGACGCTGCAGCTCTGGGCGATGTCGGCGAGCCCCACGGTGTGAGTACCCGGCGCGACGCTCTGGAGCGTCAGCGTGGCGCTGGCTGGGATGGACTGGCCCGCGACCCCATCGAGCAGGAGGGTGTAGCCATCAGGATCCGCGGGGACGCCGGCGATGGTGGTGACCTGGATGGAGCCCGTCGTCGGGACGCAGGCCACCGTGAACCGGGCCGCCGCTACCGCCCCGGCCGAGACGGTGACGTCGAGCCGGGCGTCGCCGGCGAGGGTGCAATTGGGCGCGAGGTTCGTGAGCTCCACGGTATGCGCACCCACGTCCAGCCCCGCATACCGAACCGTCGCGTTGACGCCGACCGGTTGGGCCGCGGCCCCGTCGAGGCTGACGGCGTAACCGTCGGCGTCCGCCTCGGGGCCGGAGGTCTCGGTGGTGATCTCCAGGGTGCCGACGGCGGGCTCCGCGATGTCAGCGCCGCCGCCACATCCCGACCAGATGACCACGGAGGCCAGGCCGAGGACGGCGATGGTGCAGAGAGACGTCCAGGGTGCATCGCAGGACCCCAGGAGGGCACCGAGCGCGCGCCGACCGAATTCGCTGTTGAAGGGGAGGGTAGAGACAAATCTCTCATGCGGGCGAGGCGGAGGCAAGCGCCGCCGTCCGACGAACCAGCCGGATCCCGGCGTCCAGATGGGATGGTGTGGAGAGGGGGACGGCCAAGGTTCCACCGAGCGACGAGGGCACCGGCCGAGTTCCGGCCGGCGCCCCACCGCCGAATCAAATGTCCGGCGACCGCAGTCGCGGCTGCCGCTCAGTCGGCGCGCCGGCCCGCGGGACCGCCGACGGAGATGATCGCACGTCGTCCGAACACGAAAACCGGAGACCATTCCGATGGTCCCCGGCGCCTAACGGCTCGCGGCGGTCGTGCCGCTCTCGAGTTCGTCAGTCCCGGTCGTTCCGGGCTGTCGAGCTTCTCACGTGGTCCTGCGGTATGCGGTCAGCCTGCGGTAGGATCGATTCATGGGCCGGCGATCGCTTCGTGGGTACCCGAGTCTCGGCGAAGGCCGTGGAGTCCTCCTCTCCCGCGAGGTACCCTCCATGAGTAGGGCCCGGTACCGTGGGTGTCAATCACCGAGTTTCCCCGATGCGTACCGGGTGTCCCGCCGGGGCGCTCTTGCCCCGGCCGGGATCGCACGACACACTCAGGACATCTTCTTCGCCTTCTCCCGCACGAACGCGTAGCTGGCCAACGGGAGCACGTTGGCGTTCGCCGCCTTCGCCGCCAGCGTCTTGGCCTTGGCCCCATCGCCCTTGCCGGCATAGGCCAACGCCGTCAGGTAGACCACCTGCGGATCCTGCTGGTTCGCCTGACCCAGGTGCGTGATGGCGTCGTCGTACTGCTTCTCCTGCAGCGCGATGCTGCCCATCAGCTCGTGGGCCTGCCGGACACGGAAGGAGTTCCGGCGGGCGCTGGCGCCATCGGCGTAGGTCTTGGCCTCCGTCTTCGCGGTCGCCACCTCCCCCTTCGCGAGGGCCACGCGAGCGCGGTTATAGTGATCGGCGAGCCGGGTGTCCTGCTTCACTTCATCCGACAAGCTCGACTTCTCGACCAGATCGAGCGCCTGCGAGAAACGCTTGGCCGCGGCATCGGAGCGGCCGGCGTCGAGCAGGATGTTGCCGACGAGCTGGGCATCGCCGCTCATGTTGGCGGAATCGGCCAGACGCTCGTCGAGAGCGTACTCCCTCTCGACCTCCTTGACCGCCGCATCGGTCTTCCCGCCATCCACCAGGATCACGCTCTTGGCGAACAGCGCGAAGCGCCGGTCGCCGTCGTCGCGCGCGGCCGCGTAGAACCTGTCCATCTCCGCCGCACCTTCGGCATGTTTGCCCTGGAGCATGAGATTGGTGGCGATCCCGACCCGCGAGTTGGAGAAGTGAGGATCGACCGCGAGCGCCTTCCGGTACTGCGCGATCGATTCGTCGAACCGGCCGGTCTTCATCAGCAGCTCGGCGTAGGAATCGTACGGATTGGGATCGTCCGGGATGAGCTCGATGTACTTCTTGAAGGCCACCTCGGCTTCGTCGTAGCGCTCGAGTGCGCGGTAGGCGTAGCCGAGCAAGTTGTAGGCGGGCGAGAAACTCGGATTGATGGCGGTCGACTTCTGGTATTCGGCGATCGCCTCGGCGTATTGCTGCTGGCCGAAATAGGCGTTGCCCAGGGTGAAGTGGGCGCGCTCGTCACCGGGATACTTCGCCACCAGCTCCTTGGAGTACTCGAGCGCCTTCGCGGGGTTGGCGTTGCCGCCCGCCTCCAGCGCCAGAATCGTCAGCCGCTCGCCTTCGGAAACCTTGGGCGAGAGCGCGACCGCCTCCTTCACGTGCGCGAAGAAATCCTTGGCGGTAGCCGAATTGACGGCGAGCTGATAGTGCGCCATGGCGAACGAGGGGTCCTTCGCGACCGCTTGCTCGTACAGCTGCCGGCCGTCGTGCGCGCGGAGGTTCTCCGAGAGCGTGCGGCCCTGGAGGTAGAGCTTGCGGGCCTCGTCCGAGCCGCTGGTGACGGGCACGGCGTCCTTGTTCTTCTCCCAGGTCCCGGCGGCCGTGTCGGTCACGGTGGCGCTGGCGCTGGCGGTATCGGGTTCGGGCTTCCTGGCGCCGCAGGCGGCCAGCAGGGTCAGCAGGGCGGCCGCAGCGAAGCGGATGGGTGGCGGGGTCCATGCGGGTGGCATTGGGTCCTCCGGCGGCGTTGCGAATGTGAACTGCGCGAAGTTCGGTGGTTGGGGGTCCTTCTAGACCTACGCTCAGCCGGGAGGGCAGTTTCAGCCGGTTTGGTCCACCGTCACACGGATCGCGTTCCTCGCCACGCGCGGGAACGGGTCCAGGGCCTGGAGTCCATCCTGCAGCTCACGCGAACCGTTCGGCTCAACGGCGCTCGAGTCGGCTCTATTCGGTGTGCGATCTCCTTTCGTGAACCAGCCGTATCACGACGTATCCCGCTCCCAACAGCAGCGCCGCTCTCAGGGCCACGTGGGTCCCGTGAGGTTCCGGCCCTGGCCCCTCGACCGCCCGGAGAGCGCGCCGGACGAGGACCGCGGGTCTTGGGTGCTCGGGATCTTCCGGTCGCCGTGGCGTCACCCGCCCCGCCAGGGCGGCGGGTGTGCCGGGGCGGAGCACCGCCAGCGCGAGACTGAGCAGCAGGAGTCGGGATCATGCGATTGCGGTCGGGAGGCGGCGGCACCGCGTTCGCGGGAGACGGTGGCGCTCAGGGCTGAGTGGACGTGGGACCGGAATCGAGATTCGAGCGATGAACATAGCCGACGGGCGCGCCGTCGGCCAACACGCGGTACCAGCCGCGCCGGAGTGAATCCACCACCACCGCTTCGCCGGGACGGAGCACCAGCACGGCGGCCGCGCCGCGGGCGCGAGCTTCCCGCACATTGACCCAGGTTCGGGCGTAGCGTCGAATCTTCCGCGTCCCGGACGGCCCGGGACCCGGCGATCGCGTGGCGGGCGGCGCCGGAAGCGTGGGCACCGCGGGGGCGCTGCCGCCGGTGGCGACCGGCGGCGGGCCGGCCGGCAGCGGGGCGGCCGGCAGCGGTGCGGGCAGCCCTCGCGCGGGCTGCGCCGGCTCCGCCGCCGCGCGGGCGTCGACGCCTGACTCCAGACCGATTGCGGAGGGTAGTTGTGGCCGCAGCGAGGGCATCGGGTCGCGACGCTTAGTGCCTTCTGGCCACAGTCGGGGCACTCGATATAGGACATACGGGTCGGTGCGGGGTCAGCTCACTTGCGGGTCCGGGCCTTCAGCTCCTCGAACCAGTTCTCCATTAGAATCAATTCACTCTCCTCTTGCCGGTGTGACGCCCCGGCGCATGACGAAGCGGCGGTCGTCGGAGGCCACGCGCCGGGCGTGTCTGAACTCCTCACAGGTAGACCGTGGCCATGCCTCCGGCATCAGTCTCGCCTTCGAGGCGGTCTCGGTCGGATAGAGCCATCTGGAGCCGGGCCGCGAGCTCAGGCATGGTCTGGGTTCAGGGCCCAAAGATGGCGCCGTGTGCCCCGTCCGCCTAGGCGGCTCAAGTCTCGCTTGCCAGCGCCCGGCGGACGATGACGGTAATGTTGTCGCTCCCGCCGTCCGCCAGCGCCTCGTGCACGAGGTCCTCGCACACCTGCTTGGCGGACGTCATGGTGCGGAGGTGTTCCCGGATCCGGTCGTCGGGGACGTGCCGGGTGAGTCCGTCGCTGCAGAGCAGAACGACGTTGCCCCACGCGAGGTCCATCCGGGTGACGGCGGGCGCGGTCTGGCGGCCGCCGATCGAGCTCGACAGCGTGTGTGCCAGCTTGGTGGTGGAAGCGTCGCTCCGGGTCAGGACGCCGAGATCGATCAGCTCCTGCGCCATCGTCTGGTCGCGGGTGATCTGGGTCAGCTCGCCGTCGCGCAGCAGGTAGCAGCGGCTGTCGCCGACCTGGAGGAGGAACGCGCGGGGCCAGACGCCCAGGTAGAGCGTCAGCGTGGTGGCCATCCCGCGGTATTCGGCGTTCTCCTCGCCCCGTCTCAGCAGCTCGGCGTGGCATTGGGCGGCGACGGTCTCGAGCGCTTCGAAGAACTCCTCGTCGTGCGCCGAGCCGGCGGCATAGTAGCAGCGCATGCTGCGGGCGACGTACTGGCTGACGGCCTCGAGGGCGAGCCGGCTCGCCTCCTCGCCCTTGGCCCCGCCGCCGACGCCGTCCGCCACCATCATGAGCAGCGCGAGACGCTGGCTCTCGGCCATGAGGCTGTCGGGCGTGGGCAGGCTGGTCTGCTGCACCACCATCTGTTTTCGGAGGGCGCAGATCAGGAAGTGATCCTGGTTCTCCTTCCGGACCTTCCCCGGGTGGGTGAACCCATACACGTCGATCTCATCGTCCCGGGGCTTGCGGGCGGGGGCGGCGGGCGCCGCGGATGTCTCGGGGGCGGTCATGGCGGACCTCCTGTGCCTGCTCGGCGAGGTGTTCCAATGTGGGGGCCCGGACGCCGGAGTGCTAGGGCGAGGGGTGGCGATACGGTCGACCGGCGCGCTCCGGCCGCGATTGTGGACCGGCGACGTGTGGCCGGCCGAGAGGACGTGGGTCGTCACCGGGTGGCCCACGTTGCCCAGACCTGCGAATGCGACTTTCATACTGGCTCACGGTTCACTGAAACGGGTCGATCGCACCCCCGTAGTGTAGCCCGCCCGTTTCCGCGTGCGACACCGGCTCTCGGCCGCCTCGAGGCTCACATCGGATGACCATCCCCCAGCGCGTTCGTCACCTGTGCCGCCTGGCTGTGCTGCTGGCCGGCCTCCCCCTCGCCCGCGTCACCGCTCAGGAGGCCGCCTACACCCACGCCGATACGCTCCGGGGAAGCATCACACCCGAGCGGGCCTGGTGGGACGTCGTGTTCTACGATCTGCACGTGAGGCTCGACCCCTCGGACAGCACGCTTCGGGGCTGGAATGGCATCACCTACCGGGTGAAGGGGTCCTCGCGCGACATGCAGATCGACCTCCAGGTTCCGCTCGAAATCGACAGCGTGGTCCAGGACGGGCGGCGGCTGGTCTACCGCCGGGATGGAAATGCGTTCTTCGTGACCCCGGGGTCACGGCAGTCCAAGGGCGCGCTCAAGACTGTCACGGTCTACTATCACGGCCGACCGCGAGTGGCCGTGCGGCCGCCCTGGGATGGCGGGCTCATCTGGGCCCGGGACCCCGACGGCGGGTCCTGGATCTCCACCGCCTGCCAGGGCCTGGGCGCCAGCGTCTGGTGGCCGAACAAGGACACGCAGGCCGACGAGCCGGACAGCCAGCGGGTGGCCCTCACGGTTCCCGATTCGCTGACGGCCGTTGGCAACGGCCGGCTCCGCGGCATCGAGCGCGGGGCCGACGGCTGGTCCACCTGGGAGTGGTTCGTCACCAATCCGATCAACAATTACGACGTCGCGCCGTACGTGGGCCGCTACGCCCAGTTCTCCGACGCGTTCGAGGGCGAAGCCGGACACCTCACGCTCGATTTCTGGCCGCTCGCCGCCCACCTCGACGCCGCGCGCGAGCAGTGGCGCCAGGTGAAGCCGATGCTCCAGTGCTTCGAGCACTGGTTCGGGCCCTATCCGTGGTATGCCGACGGCTACCAGCTGATCGAGGCGCCGCACCTCGGGATGGAGCACCAGAGCGCGGTCGCGTACGGCAACGGCTACCACAACGGGTACAAGGGCACCGATCTCTCGGGGACCGGCTGGGGCCTCACCTGGGACTTCATCGTCATCCACGAGAGCGCCCACGAGTGGTGGGGCAACAACATCACCACGGCGGACGTGGCGGACATGTGGGTGCACGAGAGCTTCGCCAACTACTCGGAGTCGATCTTCACCGAGTGCCAGTACGGCAAGGCGGCCGGCGCGGCCTACGTCCGCGGTGCGCGCAAGAACGTCAAGAACGACAAGCCGATCGTCGGGCCCTACGGGGTGAACGTCGAGGGCTCGGCCGACATGTACTACAAGGGCGGCAACATGCTGCACACCATCCGCCAGGTGATCGCGAACGACACGACGTGGCGGGCCATTCTGCGGGGGCTCAACGCCGAGTTCCGGCACCGGATCGTGACCGGCCGCCAGGTGCAGGAGTACATCAGCGCGAAAGCGGGGGTGGACCTCGGCAAGGTGTTCGCGCAGTACCTCACCACGACCAAGCTGCCCGCGCTCGAGTACCATCTCGAGGGCACGGCCCTCACGTACCGCTGGGCGGACGTCGTGCCCGGCTTCGCGATGCCGGTGGACGTGGTGGTCGGGCCCGAGCGGGAGATGCGGCTCACGCCCACCGAGCAATGGCAGACGACGACGCTGGCGCTCGAGCGCCCCGACGCCTTCCGCGTGGACGAGGACTTCTTCATCGACACCCGCTGGGTGGAGCGGGCGAAGCTGGCGTCGCCGGCCACCGGCGCGGGCCGGTGATCGGACCGGCCGAGCTGGCCCGGTTGCAACCGCTGGTCGCCGCGGCGGGCGTGGACGGCTGGCTGCTGTTCGATTTCCGCGGGCGGAACCCGATCGCCGCGGCGGTGCTCGGTGGCGAGATCGTGGGCAGCCGGCGGGTGTACGTCCTGATTCCGCCCGCCGGGCCGCCCACCGCGCTGGTGCATGGCGTCGACGCCGAGCTCTGGCGCGGGTGGCCCGCGGCGTGGCCCAAGCGGCTGTGGGTCCAGCGCGACCAGCTCACGGCCGGGCTGGGCGCCCTGGTGCGCGGCAAGCGCCTGGCGGTGGACTACTCACCGAACGGCGCGATCCCCTACCTGGACGGCGTGCCGGCCGGCGTGTTCGAGCTCCTGCGCGGCCTGGGCGCGACGCTCACGACGTCGGCCGAGCTGGTGACGCGCTACTGCGCCGTGTGGAGCGCTGAGGACCTCGCCTCCCATCGGCGCGCGGCGGAGGCGATCGCGGCGATCGCGCGCGAGGGGATGGCGCTCGCCGGCGCCGCGGCGGCTCGCGGCGCGCCGATGACCGAGCACCAGCTCGCGGTGTGGATCCGGGAGCGGTTCGACCGCGCGGGGCTGGTGACGGACAGCGGCCCGAGCGTGAGCTGGGGCCCCAACGCGGCGCGGGCGCATTACGACCCGACCGCCGCGGTGAGCGCGCCGATCGTGTCCGGCGCGCTGCTGCTGGTGGATCTCTGGGCCAAGGAGCCGGACGGGATCTACGCCGACCAGACCTGGATGGCGGCCATCGGCCCGCCGAGCGAGCGCGACGCCCGCCTGTGGCAGGTGGTGCGATCCGCGCGCGACGCCGCGCTGGGACTGATCGGCGGGCGGGTGCGCGCCGGCGAGCCGGTTCAGGGCGCCGAGGGCGACGCGGCGGCCAAACGGGTCATCGCGGAGGCGGGCTATCTCGACTTCACGGTGTCGCGCACCGGCCACTCGATCGACCGGTATGGCTTGCACGGCTTCGGCCCCCCGATCGACGACACCGAGACGCGCGACGACCGACTGCTGATTCCGGGGGTGGGCTTCTCGGTGGAGCCGGGTGTCTATCTCCCGGAGGAGACCGGCGTCCGGAGCGAAGTCAACGTGGTGATAGGAGAGCTGGAGATCGTCATCACGCCGCGAGAGTATCAATCGGAGCTGACGGTCGTCTGACGCTCGGCGTCCGGCCTCGTCGCGCCGGCCGACTCGGCCTCGGCCGATAGCGCGCGCCGGACCGTGACCGCGTGTTGCCGGCCGTCGTCCACCAGCGGGATGCCCGGTTCCGTCGCGACGACCCCGTCGATGGTGAGGGCCGCCCCCCCGCCGTCCTCGGACCGGACGACGATGACGTAGAGGCTCGCGCCGTGCCGGTACTCGATGGTGTACTCCGGCCATGCCGCCGGTGCGCGTGGCGTCACGAACAGGGTCTCTCCCCGCTTGTCCAGCCCGAGAATGCCTTCCAACCCGACTCGATACATCCAGCTCGCGGAGCCGGTGTACCAGGTCCAGCCCCCGCGCCCCAGCTGCCCTTCGGCCGTGTACACGTCGGCGGCCACCACATAGGGCTCCACCTTGTAGGTCGCCACCTCGGCCGGCGTGCGCGCGTGGGTGAGGGGGTTGAGCATCTGGAACAGCTCGAAGGCGCGGTCGCTATTGCCCTGGAGCGCGGTCGCGAGCACCGCCCAGAGCGCGGCGTGGGTGTACTGCGCGCCGTTTTCCCGGACGCCCGGCAGGTAGCCCTTGATGTACCCGGGATCCTTGGGGGTCGCGTCGAACGGCGGCGTCAGCAGCATCACGAGCCGCGCGTCCTCGCGCACGAGATGCTCCTCGAGCGAGCGCATCGCGAGCGCGCGGCGCGCCGGGTCGCCGGCGCCGGAGATGACGCTCCAGCTCTGCGCGATCGAGTCGATGCGGCACTCGTCGCTTCCGAGCGAGCCGAGCGGCGTGCCATCATCGAAGTAGGCGCGCCGGTACCACCGCCGTCCCACCCGTGGGCCTCGACCGCGGTGACGTAGGCGTCGGCCTGCCGCCGCATCTCGCGCGCGACGCCGTGGTCGCCCCGCGCCTCCGCGTGCGCGCTGAACGCGCGCAGGGTGGTGACCAGAAACCACGCCAGCCACACGCTTTCGCCCCGGCCCTCCACCCCCACGCGGTTCATGCCGTCGTTCCAGTCCCCGATGCCGATGAGCGGGAGGCCATGGCTTCCCGCCGTGGACGCGCGGCGGAGAGCTCGGAGGCAGTGCTCGTACACGCTGCCGTGCTCGTCGGTGACCTGCGGCAGGTCATAGACCTCGTCCTCCTCCGGCTTGAGCTCCGGCATGCTGAGGAAGGGCACGTACTCGTCCAGCACCGAGGCGTCCCCGGTGGTGCGAATGTAGTGGTCCGCCACATAGGGCAGCCAGGCGAGGTCGTCGGAGAACCGGGTCCGCACACCGCGTCCAGTCTGCGGGTGCCACCAGTGCTGCACGTCTCCTTCCAGAAACTGGCGGCCGGCGGCGCGCAGGATATGCTCGCGTGCCAGCGCCGGCTCGGCGTAGACGAAGGCCATCACGTCCTGAAGCTGATCGCGGAACCCGTAGGCCCCGCTGCTCTGATAGAGCGCCGAGCGGGCCCACATCCGGCAGGCGAGCGCCTGATACAGGGTCCACCGGTTGATCATCGCGTCGAACGCGGGCTCGGGCGTTCGCACGGTGACGACCGAGAGCCGCTCGCGCCAGCGCGCGGCTGACCGGTCGAGCGAGGCCCGGGCGCGGCCGACGTCGCGGAGCTCCTCGAGGGCCCGGCCCGCGGCGCTCTCTTCCGGCGCCGCGCCGAGCAGGATCGCCAGCTCCCGGGTCTGGCCGGGCTCGAGCTCGAGCACGCACTGTAGGGCGGCGCACGGGTCGATACCCGCGCCGGTCGTCCCCGAGAGCGGAGCGTCCACGCACAGGGCCGCCGGATCCTGGGTGGCGCCGTTCCGCCCCAGGAACTCGCGCCTGCCGCCCGTGAACCCCGTGACCGGCTCGGTGATGGCGTGAAACGCCGTCCAGCCCGCGAACTGCGGGTCGAAGGTGTTCCTCGCCAGGATCGCGCCGTGGACGCGGTCGAAGCTGGTGCAGATCTGGTGCTGGGTATGCTCACGCATCACGCCGAGCGTCCACTCGACGTAGGACGTCACGTCCAGGCGCCGCGGGCGCTCACCCGTGTTGGTCACCCGAAGCAGGCCGAGCTTGACCGGGGCGTCGTCCGCCATCCCGAGGGTGTAGTGGGTCGCGATGCCGCCGCGCGCATGCTCGAAGGTCGAGCGCCCCGCGCCGTGCCTCACCGTGTAGGGCGTGTCCACCCGGACTGGTCCCGGGGTGGCGCACCAGAGCTCGTCCGATTCGGCGTCGCGCAGGTAGAGCGCCTCGCTCACCGGGTCGGCCGCGGGGTCGTTGTGCCATGGCGTCAGGCGGAAGAAGTAGCTGTTCTCCGCCCAGGTGAACCCGCCGCCCCGTTCGGTCACGACGAAGCCGCCGTGCGCGTTGGCGATGATGTTGGCCCACGGTGCCGGAGGGACCCGGTCGCCGGCCACCAGCAGCTCGTAGTCGCCTTCAGGATCGAGCCGCCCGAAACCGTTGTCGAACCCCGGCGGCGGCGCCGGGGCCGCCGAGCGCGTGGCCGGCTTGGGATGCGGGTGCGGGACGGAGAGCGGCGCGAGCAGTGCCGGGAGGCGGGCGCCGATCCGCCGGACCGCCCGGATCACGCGCGAGTCGCTCCGCATGGGCGCCCGGGTCTCGGGGAGGTGCGCGTCGAGCTCGTCGTCCAGCGGCTCGACCGCGGCCATCGCGCTGACCAGGATCCGGCCCAGAGGCCGCCCGTCGCACGGAATGTGGACCCGGGCCGTGGCGCGCAGCATGAGGAGCGCGTCCGCGGCCAACAGGTCCGTCCGCCGGACGAAGACGCCGCCGGAGCGGTCGACCACGCCGGCATCGCCCGAGGCGAACACCGCGGCGGTGATGCGGTCGCCCAGGTCCTGGAGGTAGCTCGGCGGATGCGCGTTGAGGATGACCAGGTCCACGGTCATGCCGCGGCGGCGCCAGTAGCGGTGCGCCGCCAGGAGCTGGCGCAGGGTGGGCAGCCCGTCCCCCGAATCGATCGTGGCCAGGACGATGGGCCAGTCGCCCGAGACGCCGACGCCCCAGAGCTGCGGTTGGGAGCCGCGATTCCGGCGGAGCTCGGCCTGGGGCGCCCGCAGCGACGGGCTGCCGTAGAAGAGGTGCCCGGCGAGCTCCTGGAACACGGCCGCTTCGGCCGGCGTGATGCTCAGCTCGCGGAGCTCCACCTGGCTCGAGGTCCACGCGAGGTCGAGCGCGCGCTGTGCCGCGTGCGGGTCGTGGTAGCGGTCGGCCAGCTCGAACGCGCGGTCACGGGTGGGGGCGACCAGGGTGGTGAACGCCACCGACGCCGATTGTCCGGGCTGGAGCCGGACCCGCGTCCGGAGCGCGAACACGGGATCGAGCACCGCGCCGGCCGTGCCCGACAGCGGCCCGCCGGTCTCGAGCGCGGCCGGGTCGCGGGTCGAGCGGCCGCGGCCGATGAACCGGGCGCGGTCGGTCTCGCAGCTCACCTCGCCGACGCGCTCCGCGCCCGTATCGACCACGTGTACGCACCAGAGCGGCTGCTCTTTCGCCGAGCGCGGGCGCCGGGTCGCGGTGATCGCGCTACACCACTCGTGCCACTCGGTCTCGATGAACAGGTTGCCGAACGCCGGGTGCGCGCGGTCCGCCTCGGGCGGCGCGAGCACGATCTCGCCGTAGCTCGTGAGCTCGATCTCGCGCGTCTCGTCGCCGTTGTTGGTCACCGTGACGCGGCGCACTTCGGCCGAATCCTCGGGGACCACCGCGATCTCCGTGCGGGTCTCGATCCGGCCGTCGGCGCGGTGAAAGGTGACGCGGTCGGTCGCCAGGAACGCGTGGTACCAATCCGCGGGCGCGCAGACGGGCTGGTGCGCGGCCGACCACACGCGGCCGCTCGCCACGTCCTTCACGTAGCAGAACTGTCCCGTGGCGTCGCGGGTCCCGTCGGAGTGCCACCGGCTGACCGCCAGCGACTCGTAGCGACTGTACCCGCCGCCGCAGTGGCTCACCATGATGGTGTAGGGCAGGTGCCCGAGCAGGGCGACGTGCGGGGCGGGCGAGTCAGGCGCGTCGATCTCGCGCACCGACGGCCGCTCGACCTCGGCCTCGGGCAGCGCCTCGTCCGGCCGGGCGGCCTGCGGCTCCTGCAGCACCAGGCGGCGCGGGATCCGCTCGTGCAGGAGCAGCTCGGCCGAGCGCACCACCGGGTCGGTATGGAACCGGCGCTGCCAGACCTGCGCGGTCAGCGTGTTGGTCAGCGCGATGAGCCCCATGCCGAGGTGGTGCGCCATGAACGTCCCGACCACCGCGTAGCGGCGGCCGGCCTCGGGCCGGGTATAGTCGAGTGCATCCCGGAAGCCGTAGGGGCCGAGCGCGCCGGTGGCCTCGAGCTGCGTGAGGTTGGCGAGCGCGCGCTGGGGATCGATCATGGACGCCAGCACCGAGGCGTAGGGCGCGACCACCAGGTCGCGCCCGAGCCCGCGCTTGAGGGCCAGATCAGGCACGCCGAACGGACGATACTGGTAGGTGAGATGCCGGTCGCGGAGGTTGTAGGCGCTCTCGCTCACTCCCCAGGGGACTCCGCGCTCGGCACCATACGCCACGTGCCGGTCGAGCGCCCCGTCGTAGGTCTGGGCGAGCAGGGTGAACGGGAACGCCCGCATCACGAGGACCGGCATCAGATACTCGAACATGCTGCCGCTCCAGGACACCATCGACGGCGCGCCGGCGGCATAGGTCATCGTCCGGCCCAGACGGAACCAGTGGTCGGCCGGCACGTCGTTCTTGGCCACCGCGACGAAGCTCGCCAGCCGCGCCTCGGAGGCGAGCAGATCGTAGTACGAGCCGTCGAGCGCGTGGGTACTCTCCTGGAACCCGATGGCGAACAGCTTCCGGGCATCGTCGAACAGGAACCGGAAGTCCATCTCCATGGCGTAGCTGTAGGCCCGTCCCGCGATCGCCTCGAGCCGGCGCATGAGCCGGGCCGCGTTGGGGGAGTCGGGGATGAGCTCGCGCAGGGTCACGAACTGCGGCGCGTCGACCTGTTCCGCCCACGCGCAGTGCGCCGCAATCAGGCCCAGACTCCACGTTATCCACTCGGTCGCGGCACGGAGCTCGTCGGGCGGCAGTGCCGCGGCGGCGAGCTCGGTGCGCGCGAGCTCCAGCGGGTTCGTGACCGCAGCGAGGGCCGGGATCGAGGTCGGTTGGCGCCGGGACTCCGTCAGGGCGGTGCGCGCGGCCTGGAGCTGCCGGGCGGCGGCGCCGGCCTGGGCCAGCGGCCGGAGCCGCTCCTCCGCGAGCGCAACGGCGATCTCGAGCGCGCGCCAGAGGCGGCCGTCCGCGACCGGCTCGTCGAGCATCCCGAGGCACGCCTGGCGGAGCGCGATCAGATGGCCGGCCAGGTTGCCGCTGTCCACCGTGGACACGTAGGCCGGCTCCAGCACGCTGAGATCGCGCAGGTCGTACCAGTTGTAGAAGTGGCCTCGGAAACGCCGCATCCGCTCCAGCGACCGAAGGGCGAGCTCCAGCCGCCGGGCCATGTCGTCGAGCGTGATGAAGCCCAGGTCCCGGGCACTCACGGTGGCCAGCAGCTGCAGCCCGATGTTGGTCGGCGAGGTGCGCATCGCCACGACCGGCTCGGGGGTCTCCTGGTAATTGTCCGGCGCGAGCCACGCGGTCTCCGCCGTGACGAACCGGTCGAAGTAGCGCCAGTGCAGGAGCGCGTAGCGCAGCGCCTGGCGCCGGCTGTCCGTCGGCAGCCGGTGGTCGCGGTGGACCATCGGAACGCCGAGCGCGTACGCCGCCGACGGTGACGCCATCCACGCGAGCAGCAGGGGCACCACCGCGACGGCGACCGACCAGGGCGGCAGGGCCTGGTGCCACACGCGCCAGCAGACCGCCACGAGCAACAGGGCCGCGATCGCCACGGCGGGCCACATCGCGCGCCAGGCGAGGCGCGCCGAATTCGTGAGGCCGCGCTCGATCTGCGACGCCGTCTGCCATTGCAGCATGTGGCGCTGGGATACCGCCATGCGCCAGAGCGTCCGGACGATCGCATCGGCCGAGACCCACGCCTGGTGGGGGAGAAACACCAGCGCGAGGCTCACCTGCTGGGCGCTGGTGACGGCGTCGCGCGCCACCGCGCCATAGTACGCGCGCCACGACTTGTCGAGCGGCGGACGAATCAGGGCAAGCACCAGCGCGACGATCCACGGCGCCGCCACCGCGCCGAGCCCGAGCAGGGTCCAGCGGACCGGCGACACCGCGAGCAGGGTCCAGCCCACGGCCAGGAAGACGAGCTGCGCCGGCTCGGTCACGCTCCGGCGCAGATTGTCCACGATCTTCCAGCGCGAGAGCAGCGACAGCCGGTTCCGCTCCCGTCCCCCGGGTCCGGGGACGCGGGGCGTGAGCCACGGCAGGAGCTGCCAGTCGCCCCGGATCCACCGGTGCTTTCGGCGGGAGAAGCTGAGGTAGCGCGCCGGATAGTCGTCATACACGATGACGTCGGTGGCCAGGCCGGCGCGCGCGTAGTTCCCCTCGATGAGGTCGTGCGACAGGAGGGTGTTCTCGGGAAAGCGGCCGTGCGTCGCCTGCTCGAACGCCGCGACGTCGTAGACGCCCTTGCCGGTGAAGCTGCCCTCGCCGAACAGGTCCTGGTACACGTCCGACACGGCGGTGGTATAGGGGTCCACGCCCGGGTGCCCCGAGTGGATCGACGCGAACACCGAGCGGTGCGCGCTGGGGAGCGACACGCCGACCCGGGGCTGCAGAATGCCGTAGCCGCGTACGACCCGGCCGAGCGCCGGATCGTACACGGCACGGTTGAGCGGGTGCGCGAGCGCCCCGACCAGGAGCGGCGCGGCGTCAGGCGGAAGCACCGTGTCCGCGTCGAGCGTGATCACGTAACGCACGCTCCGGATCGGTTCCAGGTCGCCCGCCACGACACTGAAGCCCTCCTGCCGGCCGGTCAGCACGAACCGGTTGAACTCCGCCAGCTTGCCGCGCTTCCGCTCCCAGCCCATCCACACGCTCTCGTGCGGGTTCCAGCGCCGGGGACGATGGAAGAGGTAGAACGCGTCCTCCCGGCCCTCGGCGTACCGGGCGTTGAGTGCCCGCACCCCCTCGACGGCCGCGGCCACGATGGCATCGTCGTCCTGGCGGGTCTCGGTGGAGGCGTCGGTGAAATCGCTCAGCACCGCGAAGTGGAGGTGCGCCTCACGGTTGGCCAGGAACTGCACCTCGAGGTTCTCCAGCGCTTCACGCACGGCGTCCACGCTGCCGAACAGGGTCGGGATCACGACCGCCGTGCGAAACTCGGGAGGCACGCCGTGCTCGTGGAGGTCCAGCTTGGGGAGCGTGCGGGGCGGGAGGAAGGCCGTGACCAGCTGGTTGATGACGTTCACCGCGATGTCGTTGGCGGGGATCAGCGCCAGGATCAGCACGACCACCCACTCCGCCCGAACGGCGGGCCCGCCCAGCCACAGGACCGCCGCGAGCGCCGCCGCGGTAGCCGACAGCACCCCGCCCATGAATACCGCGTCGGGGCGGCGCCGCACCCAGCGCTGCACGGCGTCCCCGACGGGAGGTCGGTAACCGGTGGCTCGTTCCAGCTCGGGGAGACCGTCGTCGATGAGGTAGTAGCCGACGTGCGCCAGGCGCGGATCCTCCGTCTCCTGGCGGAACGCGGCGCGCGACCGGTCGATCGCGAGCTGGGCCACCGCCGGCTCGGACCGCCGGGTGCGCCGCGCGATCTGTTCGACCACGTGCCGGTAGCCGTCGCGCGTGGCGAACGTCATCCGCGGATAGAAGCCTGACGGATCCTCCCTCAGGATCGCCTCGACGCGGCTCTGGCCCTCGACGAACGTCTTCCAGTCCATCCGGGCGATGGTACGGAGGCTGGTGATGCTGTTTGCCATGACGACCTGGGTGAGCGCCAGGCGCTGGGTGGCCCGGGCCGTGGCCTCCTCGGCGCCGAGGGCCTCCTCCGCGATCCATTGCTCCACCCGGAGGATCGCGGGCATGGCGCCACCCTCGACGCGGAGCTGCTGCAGGAACCGGGAGACGAAGGTCGGCGTGAGGGGCGGCCCCTCGGACACGAACCGGTCGAGCTCGGCGTCGAGACCCGAACCCACGGCCTCGCCCGCCCGCGCGATCGCCGCCGCCGCTTCGTCGGCGGCCTCGAGCTCGTCCAGGCGGCCAACGGTGCGTAGCGCCATCCGGCGGACGTTCTCGATCAGGCCGAGGCGGAGCATCGCCGGTACCGCCCAGAGCTCGCCGATCGTGAGCGCCGCGACCTCCTGGAAGGCGGCGAAGAACCCGCCGAGATTGTCGAGCCCGATCCGGCCCTCGCTGTGCGAGATCAGCACGATCGCGAGCTCGTAGACCCGGGGGTAGCCGGCCAGCGGGCCCGTGGCCAGCTCCGGCAGCTCGCGGTAGTAGCCGCGAGGCAGGCTCTCGCGCACCTCGCCGATGTGTTCCTGCAGCACGTGGTAGTTGTCGAGCAGCCACTCCCCGGCGGGTCCCACGTCGGCGCCCTCATCCGCCGCCGCGGTCAGCCGGTCATGCGCGCTCTCCAGGATCCGGCGGGTGCCGTTGAGACGTCCGAGCAGCGGCGTGCCCCGCCGGCCCTGGATCGGGGCGGTCAGGCGCTGCCCCGCGGCGACCGCCCGGGCGCGTTCGGCGAGGCGTTCGGCGCCGAGCAGCTCGCCGCGGATCGGTCCAGTCAGCAGGTCTTCGCGGGCGTCTGTGCGGCGTGCGAGGAGACGGCGGAGCCAGCGGGGCGGTCGGAGCGGATCGATGGGAGGACCTCGGGTGCCGTGAGCCGGTACGTCATCGCGGAATGAACAGTATAGAGAGGATAGGCCGGCAAGGGGAGGGAGCCGGCGGCCGGCCCTCCCCCCGCCGCGTCACCGCGTCAGCGGGGCCAGAGCCACCCGAACGTTCCCGCCGTCGCCAATCCGTAGAGCAATCCGTCGACGACCTCCTTGGTCGCCACGGGCCAGGGCTTGCCCATCCAGATCGCGGCCGGCACCTGCCCGGCGGCGTAGGCGAGAAGCCCCACGGCGCCCACGATCTGAAACACCTTCAGGTACGGGGCCCCGGGCGGCAGGGCGTGGGTCGCGACGTAGGCGACGAAGAACGACACCACGAGGCTGAAGATGAACCACTGCACGAGGCTCGGGCCCATGCCGGTCTTGCCGGCCGGCCGGATGTTGAGCACCCCGAGCGGCCCCTCGGCCACTTTCTGCTTCATCTCCGGCGATTCCATCTCCTTGGGGCCCACCGCGTAGGGGATGATGTACTGGGCGGGCGCCGGATTGCCGCTCCGAATGGCGGCGCGGACGGCGTCCTCGTTCGGGAGCCGGGTGTAGTCGCTCCGGTGGTAGCCGAGGACCATGTGGACGATGCTGCTGAGCACGAACACGAGCACCGCCGAGAGAACGATGGGGAGCCAGAGCGAGCCGAGCGACACCATGGCGGGCCTCCGAGTGGCGAGGGAGTGAGTGGATCAGGTGACGGACATGACCGCGGCCATGCCGCCGCGCTGCGCCACGTTGACCACCTGACGCTGCGACGCGCGGGCCAATATCGCGAGCCCGTCCGGTCCCGACGCGTAGCCCATCACGTGGTAGAACATCTCCGGCTCGAGCGTCCCGTCGGGCGTGAGCGTCGGAACCTCGAGGACGGGGATTTGCGCGAGGCTCTGCACCACCCAGAGCTCGTCGTCCGCCAGCGCCGCGCCCAGCGCCCGCTCCCACTCCGCGGCGCTCAGCGTGCCTCCGATGAGCACGCCGTCGCCGCCGTAGCCGCGCGAGGGCTTGAGCACCAGCGACTCGTGCCCGCGCCGGGCGAACTCCAGCAGGTCTCCGGTCTCTCCCGACGGGAGGGCGGTGTAGCGGTCGGACAGCACGCGGGTCCAGAGCACGTGCCGGTGGAAGCAGCGGCAGGCATCGTCGCCGAAGTGCCGGGCGGCGATCTCGGGGTCGCTCAGAATCTCCCAGCAGCTCTTGTGGTCCAGCTCCGCCCCGATGGAGCTGATCACGCGGTTCTCCCGGAAGAGCGTCCGCATCGGGGTCACGTCCACCCCGTTCCGCTCCAGCTCGGCGAGATCGAGCACGCTGTAGTCCCGGTACACCAGGTCGACCCGGTGACCCTCGCAGTACACCTCCTGGCCCCGCATCCGGAGCTCCGCGGGGTCGGCGTGGAGCGATTCCATCCCGTGCCGGTCGCGGAAATACTCCAGCAGCCGGCGTTGCTCGTCGATGCCCTCCAGCTCGTACTTGGGCTCGATGAAGCACACCCGGCCGCCCGGCCGCCCGATGGCTTCGAGGTGGGCGCGGAACTCGCCGAAGAGCAGCTCGCGGGCGTCGGTGAGCCGCTCGATCCGGAGTTCCGGATCGTGTGCCACCAGCAACGGCACGATCGCCTCGCTCACCACCTCCTCGACCGAGGGCACCAGATGCAGGCCGCCGATGCCGGTGAGGTTCGGCTCGATGAACTTGAGCGTATCCTTCCAGGTGGGGCTGGTGTAGTCCACCAGCGCGTCCAGCCGGTCGAACACCGGAGTGCGTGCCTGGACGGCGGGGGTCCAGCAGTCTCGCAGCCATGCCTCCTCCTCCGGCTCGAGCCGGAGAATGCTCCGGACCTGGGCATCCGCCTGGTAGAGCTCGGGCATCCGGATCAGCGCGTCGTGCAGGGTACGGACGACGCGATGGACGTAGCCGACCTGCTCGGGCAGGAGGGTGATGGGGCAGGGGAAGACGCGGATCGAATGGACGACCCCATCCATGAAGTAGTCCATGTGCCGGGCCACCGCCCCCTCGCGCATCCGCCGGAAGGCGGCGGCGAGCTCGGCCGGCGGCACCCGGTAGAGCGCCTGCCGGACCCGGGCGGCCAGGTGTGCCCCGCGGAGCCCCGAAATCTCCGTCGGGGCCGCCGCGACCTCAGGCGTGGGTGCGTCCGACTGGGTAGCCACGGGTCAGGCTGGAATGCGGGTCATTACGGTCCTCGCGCTGCAGCCGGCGCGAACGGAGCGATCACATTGCCAGGTGAGCATTTAGCCGACGGGTTCACGCAAGATGCACCGGGGCGCGCCCGCCGTCGAGTGCCGCAGGGATCCGTTCGCCGTCCAGCGACGTTTAGTAGACGAAATCAACCTGGAGCTTCCGGATGCTTCGCCTGACCCTGCGCACCGCCGGCCTTGCCGGACTCGCCCTCCTCGGGGTGTTTTTCCTGACCCCACGACCTGCCGGCGGCGCGGCGGCACCCGGCCCCAAGGCCGGTTCGAGCGTCGCCACCTTCGCCGGGGGCTGCTTCTGGTCCATGCAGAAGGCGTTCGACGGGGTGCCGGGCGTCCTCACCGTCACGGCCGGATACGCCGGCGGCACCAGGGCGAAGCCAACGTACGAGGATGTGGAGACCGGCCAGACCGGTCACGCGGAGTCGGTGCAGCTGAGCTACGATCCGGCCATGATCTCCTACGAGCAGCTGCTCGACGTCTACTGGCACCACATCGACCCGCTGACCGTCAACTCGGCGTTCTGCGATTACGGGCCGCAGTACCGCTCGATCATCTTTTACCATGACGCCGAGCAGCGGCGCTCGGCGGAGGCGTCGAAGCGTGCGCTGGACCAGTCGCACCGGTTCCGGAGCCCGATCGTCACGGCGATCGAGCCGGCCACGCCATTCTACCCGGCCGAGGAATATCACCAGCAGTACTACCGGAAGAACCCGGTCCGGTACGAGGCGTACCGGATCGGCTGCCGGCGCGACGCCCGGCTGCAGGAACTCTGGGGCGACCTGGCCTCGAAGGGAGCGACCAAGTGAAGGCGACTAGAATGCTCGGCATCGCCGCGGCGGCACTGTTGATGGGGAGCGGCGGCCTGGCGGCACAGACTCATACCACGGGATGGAGCGCGATGACCTTCAACAAGCCAAGCGACGCGGAGCTCAAGCAGCGGCTCACGCCCGAGCAGTACGCGGTGACCCAGCACGAGGGGACCGAGCGGCCGTTCAGCAACGCCTACTGGGACAACCATGCCGCGGGGATCTACGTGGACGTGGTGTCGGGCGAGCCGCTCTTCAGCTCGCTGGACAAGTACGACTCCCACACGGGGTGGCCGAGCTTCACGCGGCCGCTCGAGCCCGGCAGCCTGAAGACCCGCGACGACCACCAGATGGCCGAGGATCGGACCGAGGTGCGCTCGGCCCGGGCCGACTCGCACCTGGGGCACGTCTTCGACGACGGCCCGGCGCCGACCGGGCTGCGCTACTGCATGAACTCGGCGGCGCTCAGGTTCGTGCCGGTGGACAAGCTGGAGGCGGAGGGGTACGGCAAGTACGCCGCACTGTTCAAGAAGGGGGCCGACGCGGCGCACCGGTGACCAAGCTCGCCGCGGGCCGATGCCGGCCCGTGGTGTCATCCTGAGCCCGTTCGCTGAGCGCAGCGATCGGGCCCGGGATGGCCTGCCGCTTCGAATGACTCCCTCACCACACCACGTACCTCCCGCCCCCCGTCGTCGCGATCACCAGCAGCATCGCCACCAGCATCAGGTCGTAGTGCCAGCCGTCGGTACCGTGCTTCCCCCAGAAGCCGGTGCGCCAGACGGCGATCTTCTTCTGGATCGCGCCGAGCATCACCAGGATGAGCCCGAGCGCGGCGACCTGGGGCAGCACACCGACGGCCACGCCAAGGCCGCCGGCCAGCTCCGCCACGCCGAGGAAGCGGGTGAATCCCGGGCTCATGCCGATGCTCTTGCCGCGCGCCACCGGGTCGCGCGCATGGCTCGCGCCGCTCCAGACGAAGATCGCCCCGACGAGAAGGCGCATGAAGAGGAGCGCCAGATCGCCGAACTGGAGCAGTCCTGACAACCGCTCGCCCATCGCACCCTCCTGATGTGATGCTGCAATCTTCCGGCTCGGCCTCTGTCCCGCAACCGCCGGCGGGTGACGTGACGGCCCTCACCCCGCCGAGCCCCGGGCGTACCGAGATTGGGGAGTACTCTCACACGGAGACCCTCATGGCAGGCAGGACCAAACGGCTGGCGAAGGCGGCAGTGGCGCTCGCGGCGAGCGCCCTGGTGCAGAAAGCGGTCGAGAAGGCCGTGAAGAGCCCGAAGGTGCGGCGCAAGGCGACCGAGCTGAAGAAGGTCGCGGCCAAACGGGCACGGGTGACCGGCAAGGCCGTCCGGAAGGCCGCCGGGAAGCAGGTCAAGCGGCTGGTCAAAGCGGCGCGCTGACGGCCCTCTGGCGCACACGGGCTCGCTGGGGTGGTGGCGCAGCCGCCGCCACAGCGGTGCTCGTGCTCCTCTGGTCCAACCTCACGGCTCCCATCCCGCCCGCCGTTCCCCACCTCGGCCATACCTACTCCACGGGCGACTCGCAGTTCGTCCGCGTCATGGGCAACCTCCTGGGCCCCCCGATGGTCGCGGGCAACAAGGTCACCACCTTGCTCAACGGCGATGAGGTCTTCCCCGCCATGCTCGGGGCGATCCGGTCGGCCCGGCGGAGCATCGACTTCGAGACCTACATCTACTGGTCCGGGAGCGTGGGCCGCCAGTTCGGCGAGGCGCTGTCCGAGCGAGCCCGGGCCGGCGTGCCGCCAAGGTCATGGTGGTGGACGACATCTGGGTCTCGGTGGGGTCCACGAACTTCGACGACCGGTCGTTCCGGCTGAACGACGAGGCCAACCTCAACGCGCTCGACCCGGGGTTTGCGCGCGAGCAGGCGCGGGTATTCGACGAGGACCGCGCCGCTCGCGCGAAGTGTCTGGGAGCGGTTCCAGGAGCGCTGGGCGCGGCTGGTGCGCTCGCAGCGCTAGGCCACGATTCCACTTTTCCCCGTCCACATCGTCCACAGATGTACATGCCCGCCCCACGCGGCTGTCGGCATGGAGGTTACGCTCAACACGCGATGCACACACCGGAAGCGCGGCCCGAACAAAAGTGAGCGCTTGAACCGGCGCTCCGAAGGCCTAGATTGGCGTTCCTCATCCACCCCTACAGCGCCCGCAGCGGAGGTCCCCCATGACCCGCGAAGCCCGACTCAAGCCCGAGTACGCTCACCATTATCCGGGCATCGAGCCGGGGACGTGGGAAACGGCGGCGGAGTTGGCGGAGCGGGTCCTGGCCTGCCGCCTACTGCAGCCGAGCGCAGGCTTCGCGCTGGGAGTGCGCACACTCGCCGGCGGGCATTTCGAGTTCCGCGGGGGCGCGGGTCCACGGCTCGCCCGGCCGCTCCGACTGTCCCAGGATCCGCGGGCCGCCGGCGCGCTCGAAGCCGGCCTCGGCGTGCTGACCGCCTGACGGTCAGCGCCTCGCTTCGGCCACCCCGGCCAGCAGCATCCGCACACGCGTGACCAGCTCCTCCGGCGCGAACGGCTTCTGGATGAATGGCGCCGTGGCGGGGAGCAGGCTCCGCGCCAGCACGTCGTCGCCGGTGTAGCCCGACATGAAGAGCACCGGCAGATCCGGCTGGGTCAGCGCCAGCGCCTCGCTCAGTTCTCGGCCGTTGAGACCCGGCATGATCACGTCAGTGAGCACCAGGCTGGGCGGCTCCCGCATGGTGGCCACGGTCTCCAGCGCCTGCCGTCCATTGGTGGCCTCGAGCACGGTCAGCCCCACCGCCTCGAGCGAGCGCCGGACCAGGTTCCGGACCGACGGCTCGTCCTCCACCACCAGCACGATGTGCGCGTCCAGCCCGGAGGGGCGCTCCCCGATCGGATCGGCCGTCGACCCCTCGTCGTCGAGCGCATCCGCGGCCGCGGCCGGGAGGTAGACCTTCAGCGCGGTGCCCAGCCCGGGCTCGCTGTAGGCCCAGATGAATCCGTCGTGCTGCTTCACGATGCCGTAGACGGTCGAGAGCCCGAGCCCGGTGCCCGCCCCCACGGGCTTGGTGGTGAAGAACGGCTCGAAGATCTTGGCCAGCGTGGGGGCGTCCATGCCGCAGCCGGTATCCGACACCGTGAGGCGCACGTAGGGCCCGGGGATGAGCCGGTTGAGGGTGTGCGCCCGGGCATACGACGCGTCCAGGGTCACGTCGTCGATGCCGATGGTGAGCCGCCCGCCGGTGCCCATCGCGTCGCGGGCGTTGGCGGCCAGGTTGATGAGCACCTGGTCCACCTGCGTCGGGTCGGCCAGCACCTGGCGCTGGCTCCGCGGCTCGAGCACGACGAGCGCCTTGTCGGCGCCGAGCAGCCGCTCGAGCACGGGTGAGAGGCCTTCGATCGCCGCGTGCAGGCTGAGCAGGCGGGTCTGGTTCACCTGCCGCCGGCTGAACGTGAGGAGCTGTTGGGCCACGCGCGCGGCGCGGGTCGCGCCCCGGATCATCTCCTCGACGTCCGCCGTCTGGGGGTGCTCGGCGCCCAGCTCCTTGAGCACGAAGTCGCCGAAGCCGAGCACCGCCATGAGCTGGTTGTTCACCTCATGCGCCACGCCGCCGGCCAGGGTGCCGACGGCCTGGAGCTTCTGCGCCTGCCCCAGCTGCTCCTGCGCCTTCACCCGGTCGGTGATGTCCGCGTGCGCGCCGACCCACTCCCGCACGACGCCCTGTTCGTCCAGCACCGGCACCGCGCGGACTTCCATGTGGCGATATTCTCCATCCCGGCGCCGAAGCCGGTGCTCGGTCAGCATCGGCCGCCGCTCGCGCACCGACTCCTCCCAGATCCGCGTCGCCTCCGACTGATCGTCGGGGTGGATGGCCCGGAGCCAGCCTCCCCAGTCGGCCTCCAGGGCCGTCTGCCCGGTGAACGCGAGCCACTGCCCGAGCTCGATCGACCGCTTTCCGTCGGCGGACGTGGTCCACACGACGCGGGCGGTCGCCGCCACCAGCGCCCGATAGCGCGCCTCGCCCCGCTGGAATGCATCCTGGGCCCGGAGCTGTTCCGTGACGTCCTTGTCCACTTCGATCACCGCGTCGGGCCGCCCGATCTCGTCGCGATGTAGGATCCAGTGGCTCGCCACCTGGACGACCGTTCCGTCGCGCGCCCGGCGGCTCAGCTCGGCGTGCCATTCGCCGTGCTCGAGCAGGGCCGCCTCCGCCTCGCGCTCGAGCGTGGGAAACGCGGTGGGGAGCAGGGTCCGGGCCAGCGCGCCGGTCGCCTGCTCCGCGGTCCAGCCGTACAGCCGCTCGGCGCCGGCGCTCCAGAATCGAACGCGCCCGTCGAGTCCGCGCGCCATCACCGGGGCGTGACTCAGGATGGTCAGCAGCTCCCGGGTCTGGCGCTCCCCCTCGCGCGCGGCGACGGCCGCCGCGGTCTCCGCCCGGAGCCGGTGGTCCTGGATGGCGAGCTCGGTCTGCGCGCGGTCGGCCGCGCGGCGCTCGGCGTCCGCGCGGCGCACCATGTCCACGATCCAGAACGCGAACCCGAGGAACATCCCGATGCAGCCGGAGACGAACACCACGAGGCCGACGTGGATCTCGTACAGGCCGAGATGAAGTGCCCCGACGCTGGCCGCCGCGAAGAACAGCGGCAGCAGCACAGCCAGCGGCAGCAGGAGCCGGAGCAGGGTCGTGCCCGGGTCCCGGCCGCGCATCAGGCTCACGACAGCGGGCTCGTGCGTGGCCGTGCCGACGCCGACAGCCAGGAGCAGGAGCACCAGTGCCGTGGGCAGCGCCGTGCCGATCCGGAGCACGAAGGTGTGCAGCTCGGGCACGTGCAACAGGTGCCCGACGATCGGCACCATCGGCAGGACGATGGCGGCGAGGACGATGCCCGTGTGGGTGCGCCGGGGCCGGTCGCCGGGCCTCAGGGCCACGATCACGAGCGCGAGGCCCAGCAGCAGGAATGCGGCGGTGGTGACCGGGGCGGGACGGCCGGGGAAGACCCGGCTCATCTCCAGGGCGGTGGCCGGGTAGATCAGCAGGTCCACGCCCAGGTCCACGCCGAGCACATACTCGACGAGGACCGCCGCCGCAATCAGCGTGGCGAGGATGGCCGCGTAGCGTTGAAGGCGAGGCAGGCCGGTCTGCAGGGCCAGCAGGCTGGTGCCGGTGAGCACGAACAGGACGGCGGCCAGCGGCTGCGTCGGCAGGAGCAAGCGGGGCAGCGGAAGCAGGCGGTCGATGGCGAAGGTGTAGCTCGCCAGCACCGCCAGCCCGAATGCCAAGGCGGCGACCGCGCCCAGCACGGGCAGCCGTCGGATGCGTCGCAGCGTATCGGCGCGGTCGGGCGTGGTCAGGGCCGGCAAAGCCTGCTCGGTGACGTTCGCTGGTGTCGGGGGTGGTCTCCCTGAGTATAAGCGAATGGCCCGATCGGGGAGTAGTCCGTGGGGCTACTCCACCGTGAACTCCTTCATCATGCCGTGTACCAGGTGCGGCTTGCCGTCCTTGGCATCCGGCACGAAGCAGATGAGGCCGTAGCTGCCCGGGGCGAGATCGGCCGAGAAGGTCGCGCTCCCGGCAGGCTCGATGAAGCCGATCCCCCCGACAGGCATGGCCGGGGGCGGGCCCTTCATTCCACCGGTGGTCGCCCACGTACCGAAGTCGGTGACGTGCTTGCCCGGGGCGAGCTTCAGGACCACGAGCTCGTGCGGCTGCTGGCCGGCGTTCTGCACGAGGACAACGTGACGGCCGGCCGTCAGCGGGCCCGTCGGCTCGAAGCTGTACTCAGCCATCCGGACGGTGTCGTCGGCGGCGGGGAGGGCCGAGGCGGCCGCGCTGGCGGTGCCGGTAACCGTGAACGGATGCACCATCCCCTTCATCATGTGAGGCACCCCGTCGGCGCCGGGGATGAGGCACATCACGACATAGTTCCCCGCGGTGAACGCCGCCGTGGACGTGGCCTCCTGCCCGGGGACGATGCCGTTCGGGCCCCCGACGAACCGGACCCACGAGGGCGGCGGCCCCTCGTGCTTCATGACCTGCTGAAAGTCGGCCAGCGTCTTCCCGTCCTCGAGCCGGACGACCACCGCATGGTGCATCTGCTGGCCGCGGTTGACGAGATGCAGAGTCACCGCACCCGCTGGGATCGTATCGGGAAGATCGAGCTTATAGTCGGTCGCGGTGACGGTGACGGGGGCCGGCGCCGCATCCGCGGACGCGGTGGCAGGGGTAGACGCCGGTGACGCCGCCTCGGCGGCGGGGCGGTCGGACTTGCAGCCCACGAGCAGGGCGGCCAGGACACACAGCGGGGCCGGGAGCCGATGCACCAACATGGCACCTCCATAAACATGACAGGGAACGGTAGGTTGAGCGCACAACAATGGCGACGAGGCGCGCGCCGCGCCAGCATCAACCGCCCGATTGCCGCCGCCAGATCTCGCGCAGCGTGGCCATCGTGTCGGCATCGCGGGCCGCTTTGTCGGGCCGGTACCCCTTGAGCCGGGCGAATCGAAGCGCCAGACCGCCGGGATACTGCGAGCTCGCCTGCAGGTCGTTGAACGCCACCTCGACGACGAGCTCCGGCCGGACGAAGACAGTAATCCCCTCGCGCGAGAGCTCCAGCTCCTGAAGCCTCGCCGTCTGCCAGGCAAGCATCTCGTCGGTCATCCCCTTGAAGGTCTTGCCCAGCATGACGAAGTCGCCGCTCGCCTCGTCGCGCGCGCCCAGGTGCAGGTTGCTGAGCCAGCCCCGGCGCCGGCCGTGGCCCCACTCGGCGGCCAGCACCACGAGGTCGAGGGTGCGCGCCGGCTTGAGCTTGAGCCAGCGCCGTCCGCGGCGGCCGGCCTCATACGGCGCGTCGAGCGCCTTGGCCATGATGCCCTCGTGGCCGCGGGCGAGCGCGTCGTCCAGGAACCGGCGCGCGGCGCCGGGGTCGGCGGTGACGAGCCGGGGCACGAGCAACGCCCCCGGCACCGCGGCGGCCAGCGCCGCGGTGCGGCGGGCGAGCGGCTCATCCATCAGCGACGCGCCATCGAGGTAGAGCAGGTCGAACAGGAACAGCGTGAGCGGCACCTCCGCCCGTGCCCGCTCGACCTCGAGCCGGCGGCCGAATCGCGTCATGGTGGTCTGGAACGGGTGCGGGGTTCCATCGGGCCTGAGCGCGATCGCCTCGCCTTCGGCGATGAGCTCGCGTGCCGGGATCAGTCGTATCAGCTCCACCAGCTCCGGCACGGCATGAGTGACCTCGTTCAGCCGGCGCGAGTAGACCCGAACCTCGTCGCCCGCTTTATGGATCTGCACCCGGGCGCCGTCGAGCTTCCACTCGAGCACCGCTTCGCGCAGCTCGGCGAGCGCCTCGGCCTCGGTTTCCGCCGTGCCGGCCAGCATGGGCTGCACGGGACGAAAGAGCTCGACCGCGAAGGCGCCCAGGCCGGCGGCCCCGGCAGTCAGGGCCGCGTGCGCCACCTGCGGGAGGTCGCCGGCGAGCATGACGGCGCGCCGCACGTCGCTCGCGGGCACCCCCGCGGCGCGCGCGACCGCCTCGACCAGCAGCCCCTCGAGCGCGCCCTGCCGCAGCTCGCCAGTGATGAGCCCCACCAGGAAGCGACGCTCCTCCTCGGTGAGCCGCGAGAGCAGATCCCGGAGCAGGCCGAGCCGGGTGTCCGCCGAGCCCCGGCCGAGGGTCCCCGCGATGCGCTCGAGCGCCGCATCCACTTCGGCCAGCTCGACCGTCGGCGACTCCGCCACCGGGCCGGTGGCGGCGGCCTGAAGCGTGGCCCACCCCAGGCCGAGCTTGTCCTGGGGCACGGCGCCGGCGAGGTAGCCGGCGACGAGCGCGATCTCGTCCGGCGGGGTGGTCCCGAGGAGGGCGGCCAGGAGGGCGATCTTGTCCCGGCGGCCTGGGGCCGCGGTGACCAGGCGGGAGGTTTCGACGACGGCGGCGAGCTTCAGAGGTCGGCCAGGATCCGCGCCTTCACCTGCTCGAATTCGGCGTCGGTCAGGAGGCCCTGCGCGCGCATCTCCTTGGCCCGCTGCAGCCGCGCGGCGGGCGCCTGCGTCGGGTCTCCCGGTGCGCCGCCGGTGGCGTTGCCGCCCAGACCTCCGCCGAGGCTGATCCCGCCGGACTTGGCCCGGAGCTCCTCGAGCTCCCGAACGCGGCGTTTCTCCCGCCACGCCTGCTCCTGCGTCTGGCACGCGCGGTACACCTCTTCCGCCTCGGCCTTCCGGAGTCCGTCCACCTGGATCGTCCGGCGCGGCGATTCGGCCACCGCCATATCCGCCCCGCCGAGCGACGAGACGGTGAGGGTGGCGCCGAAGACGCCGGCCCGAAGCTGGGCATCCCGCAGGTCCTGCCAGCGCACGTCCTGGGGCGTGAAGCCGCCGAAGAGGCCGCGGGTGAGGACGATCAGCCGTCCGCTCGTGGCTCCCACGATCACGCGCCGGTGCGCCAGGGCGAACAGCCGGCGCTGAATCGCGTGGCTCTCGAGCTCCTCGCCGGGGATGAGCAGCGACTCGAGCATCGCGAGTGCGCGGGAGACGCCGGGTTCGTGTGCCTGGGGCTGGACGGTGGCCATGAACGCTCCTGAAAAGGCGCGGGACGGAGGGCATGCGCTCGTAATCTGAAAGTGCCGGAGAAGGAGCGCCAGCGGCAGCTCCCGAGCTGCACGCGAAGTGCAAGCGAATGGCGCCCGCTCAAGCGGCGAGACCGACCTCGCCAGGCTGGCCGGCTCGCTCGGCGCCGGTCGTCAGGGCTCGTCGCCCGGTGTGGTGCCGCTCCGCGCCTCCGCATTCACCTCGGCCCAGTCCAGCTCCTCCTCCAGCCGGTGAAACGCGTCGTCGCCGATGACGCCCCGGGCCCTGAGGTCCGAGAGCGTCCGGCGCTCGTCGGTCTGTGCCCGCCGCAGCACGCCGTGGTACTCGTTCCAGCCGTCCTGTTCCGTCGGATCGGGCTCGGTCCCGGCGCGCTCGGCCCGCCGGAGCCGGGCCTGGTATTTCCGGCGGAGAAACCCGACCATCTCGCTGTCGGGACCGGCGGCGTCGAGGGCCACGAGTCCCGCCCGGGTCGTCGCCACGCGCGCGAGCCGGACCTCGCGCTCCACCGAGCCGTCGTCGCGGAGGCCGAGCCGTCGCATGAGCGGGCGGAGGGTCAGGCCCTGGGCCACGAGGGTTCCGAGCACGACGCAGAAGGCGGTGAACAGGATGAAATCGCGAAATGGGAACGGCGGCGTCCCGTCGCTCCCGGTGGGCAGTGCCAACGCGGCCGCGAGGGTGACGATGCCCCGCATCCCGCACCAGGCGACCACCGTCGCAGCCCGGGAACTGACGGCGGCGCCGCTCCAGCGGCCGACCGCGGTGTAGATCGTCACCCAGACGATCCGGACGACGATCACCGCAGCGCAGATCGCCGCGGCCGCCACGGCGTACCGCGCGAGCTCGGCCGCGCTCAGGCGCTGCAGGATCGGCTTGAGCTGCAGTCCGATGAGGATGAAGGCGAGGACGTTGAGCACGAACACCACGACCTCCCAGACCGCGTAGCTCTGGATCCTGAGCCGGGCCGGGATGAGATCGGGCGCCGAGCGCGCAACCAGAATGGCGAACACCACGACGGCGATGATGGCCGAGAGTCCCAGGCGGTCGGCCACCATCCAGACCGCGAAGGTTCCCAGGAACTGCACGATCACCGCGGTGGGGACGTCGCGGATCCTCGGCGTGGTATAGAGAATGACCCGGGAGAGCACGGCCCCGAGCACGGCGCTGCCTGCGGCGACCAGCAGCAGCATCGGCACCGCGCTCCAGCCCCGGAACGTGCCGGTCGCCACGGCGCCGACCGCGAGCCGGTAGATCAACAGCGCGCTCGCGTCGTTGAACAGACTCTCGCCCTCGAGGATCACAAGGATGCGGTGAGGCGGGCGGAGCTGCCGCAGCACGGCGGTGGCCGCCGCGGCGTCGGGCGGCGCGACAATGGCGCCGAGCGCGATCGCGGCGGGCCAGGGAAGCTCGGGGATGAGCCACCGGGCCACGAGTGCCACGGCCGTGACCGTGAGCGCCACCGCCACCAGCGCGAGGCCGGTCACCGCGCGCCAGTTGCGCTTGAGATCGCGAGGCGAGGAATCGAAGGCGGCGTCGAGCAGCACCGGCGCCACCAGCAGGGTGAGGGCGAGCTCGGGATCGAGCGTGATGCTCGGCGTCCCCGGGAGCAGCGCCAGCGCCGCCCCGGCCAGCGCGAGCAGCGCCGGATACGGCGCGTGGAGCCGGCGCGCCACCGCCGAGAGCACGGCGCCCACCAGCAGCAGCGTGATGACGAGCTCGAAAACGGCCACGAGGCCTCGCGACAAGAGGTGGGACAGCAGTGCCACGTCGGTGACACCAGGGCTCACTCGCGGCATGAGGGGAGCGCGACGCGCCTTGCGCCTCTCCAGACCTCGTGCATCACGCTCTGCAATCCCTCGCACCCGTCGAAAAACCCGCCGCCCAGGAGCGTGACGCTTCGCCGCCGTTCGATAGGGCAACCTGCCGCTCCGCCGAAAGTTACCGCGGCGCAGTTCGGCCTGGAACGTCCCCTGGCAGACCCTTTGCCGACCACCCATCCGGTGTTCCGCTCGTCTCCGCGAGCTTTCATTCCGCCACTCTGTGTGAGGCAACCCTAATGAAGCACATGATCCGTGGTGCGGTCGTCGGTCTCGCCGTCATGCTGAGCGCCCAGGCCGCGCAGGCGCAGGGCCTGAGCTTCGGCGTCGGCGGGGGCCTGGTGGTGCCCAGTGGCACGCTGGCAGATGCGTACGGGACCGGCTGGAGCGGCAGCGCGCTGGTGCGCGTGCAGCCGCCGGTCAGCCCGGTCGGGTTCCAGCTGGACGCGTTCTACACCCGGTTCGGTCTGGACGGCGGGATCGATGGCCACAGCCGCCTGCTCGGCGGCACGGCGAACGCGGTGTTCGCGTTCCCCGGCGCCAGCATGGCGCGCCCGTACCTGATCGGCGGCCTGGGCCTGTACAATGGCAAGACCACGATCACCGGGGTGGGCTCGTCGGATGCCAGCACCAAGTTCGGTCTGAACGCCGGCGCGGGGTTCAACTTCGGCATGGGCAAGGCCCAGCTGTTCGCCGAAGGGCGCTTCCACGCGATGTTCAAGAGCCTGACCGATCCGACGACCGGCGCCGAGAAGACCGCTTACATGATCCCGATCACGGTCGGGGTGCGCTTCTAGGTTCACCCGATCGGCACGACGGCGACGGCCGCCTCACCTCCGGGTGGGGCGGCCGTTCGTCGTTGGGGTGGCGCCGAACAGGGGGGATCGAGTATCACCTGATCGCGCTCGCCGGCATCGTGATGCTTGAGGGCAGCGGCGCGTGGTCGCTGGACCGGCTGGCCGCGGGGCCGCGCCCGGCTCTTCCGACCTGGCGTGGGTCCGAGGGGCTACCCGCCCGCTCCTAGGGCGGTGGCGATAGAATACGCCATGCCTCGTCCGGCCTCCGCGCCCGCCGCCGCTCCACGCTTCGTCCGCCTCGCTTCCGCGGCGGGCCGCTGGACGGTCGCGGGCGCGGTGCTGAGCTCGGGCGCGGTGTTCATCGAGAGCACCGTCGTCACCGTCGCGCTCCCCGCGATTGGCCGCGACCTCCACATGCAGCTCGACGGACTGCAGTGGGTGGTGAACAGCTACCTGCTGACGCTCAGCGCCCTGATGCTGATCGGCGGCTCGCTGGGCGATCTGTACGGCCACCGCCGGGTGCTGATGGCGGGTCTGGCCGGCTTCACCGGCGCAAGCGCGCTGGCGGCGCTCGCACCGAGCGCTACGCTCCTGCTCGCGATCCGCCTGGTGCAAGGGGCGGCGGGCGCCATCCTGGTTCCGAATACGCTGGCGCTGCTCAACGCGACCATCCATCCCGGCGACCGCGGCGCGGCGATCGGCCGCTGGTCGGCGTGGTCCGCGGTGTCCACCGCTCTCGGGCCGCTCGTGGGCGGCTGGGTGGTGGACGCGCTGTCCTGGCGATGGGTCTTTGCCGTCCCGCTGCCGTTCGGGATCATCGCGCTCTGGATCACCGCGGCCCGGGTGCCAGCCGGGTTCGCCTCGCCCGAGCGCGGCCGTCACCTGGACCTCCGCGGCACGGGGCTCGTGACGCTTGGGCTCGGCACGCTGACCTGGGCGCTGATCGCCGCGCCGCATGGCCGCGCGCACTCGGCGCTCGTCCCCGCGTTGGCGTGCGCGGGCGTGGCGCTGCTGGGCGCGTTCCTGGTGCATGAGCGGCGGACGGCCGAGCCGATGCTTCCGCTCGCGATGTTCCGCTCGGCGCAGTTCAGCGGCACCAACGCGGTGACTCTGCTGGTGTATGCGGCGCTGGGGGGGCTGTTCTTCCTCCTGACGCTGCAGTTGCAGGATGGCCTCGGCTACCGGGCGCTTGCGGCCGGGGCAGCCCTGCTCCCCGTGAACCTGTTGATGCTCGCCCTTTCGCCGACCGCGGGCCGCCTGGGACAGCGATTTGGACCGCGCTGGCCGATCGCCGTCGGGTCCCTGGTCGCGGCGGGCGGCATGCTGCTGCTGGAGCGAGTGCGGCCGGGCGTGAGCTACGTGAGCGGCGTGCTACCCGGCATCGCGGTCTTCGGGCTGGGGCTGGCGTTCCTGGTGGCGCCGCTCACGGCCGCGGTGCTCGGCGCCGTGGAGGAGGGGCAAGGGGGAATCGCGTCAGCGGTGAACAACGCGGCCGCGCGGGTGGCCGGCCTGCTCGCCACGGCCGTGCTGCCGCTGGCGGCGGGGATGAGCGGCCCGAGCGATCCGGCGGGATACGCCCGGGCGATGGGGATCGCGGCCGGACTCTGCCTCGGCGGGTCGGTGCTGGCGCTGGTCACCATCCGCCGCGGCGCCACGCTTCCGCACTCAATCCATCCGAGTCCACACCATGGCTGCGTGGACCATCGGGGGCGATGCTAGGACGGGCGAATGCGTGCGGACGGCATGCGTCGGGCGCAACGAAACGATGGGGGTATGATGCTTCCATACCCCCTTTCGCTTCGCTCACGGCGGCTGGTGGCGTCGGTTAGTGCGCTCCGACCACCGCTTCCTTGCTGAGGATCAACTCACCCTCAATGATTTCCGGCGCTCCGATCTGGTCCTTGATCGGGTCGGTGCGGACGAATTCGGCTGCGCGGCGCGTGGATTCCTGGGCGCCATCACGGGTCTCGAAGATTGAAACGGTCACGAGCTCGCGGTCGTTCGACGTGAGCACGTAGTAGCAGTGAAAACCGGGCACGTCGTGAAGGGTGGGCGTGAACTTCTTCTCGAGGCGCGGCTTGAGGTCGGCAAAGGCGGCCTTGGCCTTGGACGGATCCTTCACCGCATAGCGGCGGATGGTCGCGTACATCGGTCCCTCCGGATATCGCGAAGCGTAGCAAGACAAAACACTGGCCGAACAGACCACTGCTCAGCCGGTTTCGCGATTAGCTCGGCCCGACGCATGGGCGACCATACGAGCCACGTCGGGTTTCACAGCTTCTGAGTGACCACCACTATAAGGCGTGGACCTGGGCCGTCAAGACGGAACTCGCCTTCGCCACCGCCGGCGCCGGCCGGCCGAGCCCGGTGAGCTTCGACCTCGTCGCCGGCGACGGCCCGGAGCACCACGAGTGGCCGCCCGGGCCAGCGTCATTCAGGTTTTGCCGACGCGTCGCCGAGGCGCTCCTGTACCGCCAGCACCAGGCCCGCCGCGGTGAACGGCTTGGAGAGAAAAGCGGCATCCGGAGCGAGCAGGCCGCGGCGGAAGATCTCCGCATCGGTGTAGCCGGAGGTGAAGAGCACCGGCAGACCGGGACGCAGCTCGGCGATCGCGGCGGCCAGCTCCGGCCCGCTCATCGACGGCATGACGACGTCGGTGAGCACGAGATCGATGGGGGTCTCGGTGCGGCGCACCAGCTCGAGCGCATGCCTGCCGCCCTCCGCCTGAAGTACGCGGTAGCCCGCCTCGGAGAGCACCCGGGCGGCGATCTGCCGCACGGGGGCCTCGTCCTCGACCACCAGGATCAGCTCGCCCGATGCCATCGGCTGGCGCTCGACATGCGGCTCCGCGGGTTGGGGGCCGAGCCCGGTGAGCGGCAGGTACACCTTGAAGGTGGCCCCGTGGCCCGGCTCGCTGTAGGCCCAGACATAGCCCTCGGACTGCTTGACGATGCCGTACACCGTCGCGAGCCCCAGGCCGGTCCCCTCTCCGATTCCCTTGGTCGTGAAGAACGGCTCGAAGATGCGCGAGAGCGTTGCCCGGTCCATGCCGTGGCCGCTGTCGGTCACCGCGAGCCGCGCGTACCTGCCGGGGCGCACCGCGACCGCGTGGCGAAGCTCGATCGTCCGCTCGGTGAGCTCGACGGCGGCGGTCTCGATCGTGAGGGCGCCGCCGCGTGGCATCGCGTCCCGCGCGTTGAGGGCGAGGTTGAGCAGCACCTGCTCGAGCTGGCCGGGATCGGCCATGATGTTCCCGACGTCCCGTCCCGGGAGCAGGTGAACCGTGCAATCCTCGCCCATGACCCGCCGCAGCACCGGTTGGAAGCGCTCGAGCACGGCGTTGAGGTCGAGGACCTGGGGCTTCAGGACCTGGCGCCGGCTGAAGGCGAGCAGCTGCGCCGTGACCGCCGCGGTGCGCTGGGCGGCGCTGCGGATGGACTCGACATCGGCCCGCACGGCCGGCGGGACGTCGGACCGGCCGAGCACGAACTCGGAGGCGCCGATCACGACGCTCATCTGGTTGTTGGTCTCGTGAGCGACACCGCCGGCCAGCCGCCCGACCGACTCCATGCGGTGCGCCAGGCGGAGCTGCTCTTCGGCCGTCCGGCGATCGGTCACGTCGTGGCAGGCCCCGGTCATCCCGACCGGCAGGCCGTCAGCCCCCGTGACGACGCGCCCTTTGTCGGCGATCCATCGCACCTGCCCGTCGGGCAGGCAGATCCGGAACTCGTAGTCCAGGCGGCCGCCGTCCGCGAGGGCGTGGCGCACGGTCTGATCCACCATGGCGCGGTCGTCGGGGTGGACCCGTGAGAGGAAGTCATCGTAGCCCGCGACGGTGTCGCCCGGCGCGAGACCGTAGAGCCGGCGCAGCGTATCGTCCCACACCAGCCGATTGTCGGTGGATGACCAGGACCAGATGCCCATCCGGGCGGCGTCGAGCGCGACGCGGAGCTGTGCTTCGCGGTCGGCGAGCACGGCCGTGGCCTGCTCGCGCTCGTGGGCGACGGCCGCGGCGAGCGCGAGGCCGGTGATGGCCACGACCGCCAGGTAGCAGGCGGAGGCGAACAGGGTGCGGCCCGCGGTGGCCCCGATGAACGGTCCGCCGCCGTGCGCAACGTGCGAGACGGCGACCACCGCGACCGTCAGCGTCATGAGTGACGCGCCCCGGATCCCGAAGCGGAGCGCCGCCCAGATCACGAAGGGAAAGAGCAGATAGAGGTAGTCCACCTGGCGGAGCAGCGCCGCCGGGAGCAGCCGGCCCAGGACCATCTCGGCCGCGACCGCCGTACCGAGACAGAGCAGGGTGATCTCCAGCGGGCCCCGGGCGCTCTCGCGCGACGGCCGCGCGAGCACCCAGGCGAAGATCGGCGGTGCCACGATCAGCGCGCCGAGCACGTCGCCGGTCCACCAGACCGCCATGCTTCCGGCCGCGCGCGATACCGGCAGCACGCCGGCGACCGTGAGGCTCAGGACGCCGACCGCCGCGCTGATGGCGGCGCCGAGGGGCGCCGCCCCGAGCAGTGCGCGAACGGCCCGCGTCGTGTCGAGCCGGGGCGGCGCCCCTGACGTCCGGCACAGGAGCCATGCGGCCGCCACCGCCTCGAGCGTGTTGCCCAGCGCGATCCCGGCGGCGGTCGCGGGGGCGAGCGGTGTCGTCAGGTTGGCGAGGAAGGCCCCGAGCGCGACGCCCGGCCAGTAGCGGAGCCCGAGTGCTCCGAGGGCGGCGAGCGCGAGGCCGGTGGGCGGCCAGACCAGTGAGATGCTCTGCGCGATGGAGGCGTAGCGAAGCCCGAGGCGGGCGGCGACGTAGTAGACGGCGGCCAGCGCCGCCAGCGTCATCAGGTAGGCGAGGAGACTGCGTGGTGCCGGCGACGCGGGAGACTCGGGCACAGCCGGATACTACCGCGGACCGGCGGCCTCCGCCACCGGCCGATCGACGATCGTGCGTCTGACGCGATGGGGAGCGGCATGACCGGATAGGTGGGCACGTCCCCCGGGCATCACCGCCGGGGCGCTTCATCCGCCCCGTTTCAATCCGCCTTCCATCAGGTCCAGGAGCCTCGCCGCGTCGCGCGGGGCATGGCCGTGCCGGTCGTTGTTGAAATAGACGTAGACGTCCTTCCCGGACCGGTTCACCGCCCGGAGCCGGCCCGCCCACGCCCGAAGCGCCTCGTCGTCGAAGGCCCCGCCGAGGCCCGCGCCGGCATGCATCCTCACATACGTGAACGCCGCCGTCGTGACCAGGTCCGGCGTCACCCGCCCACCCACCGGGATGCAGAGTGCGACCGCTCGCCGGCCGAGCGCGTCGTACGCTTCGGGCACCTGCCAGCTCGGGTGCCGGAACTCGACGACCCAACGGTGCGCCGCCGGCAGGGACACGAGGAACTTCTCGAGCAGCGCCAGATCGAGGGGGAGGTCAGGCGGGAGCTGTACCAGGAGTGGGCCGAGCCCTGAGCCGAGGATGGTCGCGAGGCCGAGGAACGTGCCCATCGGCTCGTCCGCGTGGCGGAGCCGCCGGAAATGGGTGATCGCCCGGTTGACCTTCACCGCGAAGACAAACCCCTCGGGCACGCTGTCCCGCCACCGGGTGAACGTCTCGCGGGTCGGCACCCGGTAGAACGGGTTGTTCAGCTCGACGGTGCGAAAGCGGGTGGCGTACCAAGCGAGCTCGTCCGCGGTCCGGAGACCGGCCGGATAGAACACGCCCCCGCGCCAGTGGCGATAGACGTAACCCGAGGTGCCGATCCACAGCCGCGCCACCGCGGGGATCACCGCCGCCGGGCGTCGATCATGGCCCGGGTCGCCGGCGTGAGAGCCCTGGCCCCGGGCACGGCGCTTGCCCCCCACCCCATCCGTCGGCGAACGAGGCAGAGTCGTCGCACTGCAAGCATCGGCGCGACCATGCTCCCGTCCTCCCAACCCACGAACTCCGCGTCCCGGATCTCGAGCCGGTCCAGCCGGTCGATGCCGTCCGCGATCATGACCCGGTCCCGGCAGGGTCGTGCGCGTCTCGGGGCCTGTCCCCGACCCCGAGCGACGCCTGGCTCGTCGAGGCGCGACCATGCAGGCGCACCAGCGGCCGATCTCGACCGTAGATCCCATAGTGCATGCGAAAATGCGCGAGCCGCACGAACCGCGATTCCCGCGGCACCCGGGGAGTCGAATCGGCCTGCCGGCCGGCGATGGAACGCGACACGAGGAGGGTAGCGGCGATGGCGAGGCATGGGTGGAAGCACATGAGCGCACAATGTTGCGCTGAGCGGATGATCCCGCCAGCGCTCCCCCTGGCCGTGTTGCGTACCGGGCGCTACACTGTGGGCTGGAAGCAGCGGCGTCGTCTTCCCTCCCACGACCATACGTTGATGAGCCACCTTTCCCGGATCGCGGGGTCCGCCGCCGCGGCGGTCGCGTTGGCGGCCTGTGCCGTCCCGGCGCAGACCACCCGCATCGCCGATGGCCCGCAGCCGGTCACCATCCGGCTCGAGCCCGCGGTGCCGACGGCGGGGCAGTCGGTCCAGCTCACGATCCAAAGCCCCGAGGCGGACAGCATCGTCTTCGAGTCGGAGAACGGGCTCGACCGGTACTGGGGCCATGGCGATGTGCTGCGGGTGCGGCTGGCGCCGGATTTCGGCGACTCGACCGCGACCGGCGGCTTCGCCGAGCGCTGGCACGGGGAGCTGCTCTCCCGGCTGATGAAGCCCGCGCTGATCCGGACCTGCACCCGGGGCCACTGCCGCGAGATCTACCACGAGATCCCGATCGAGCTGCCCGAGCAAAACCCCCGCACGGTGGCGCTCACGCTCGGGTACAACACCGTGTTCGCGCGGCGCTCCGTGGTCGGCTCGCGCAGCGCCGTGCTGTTCCGCGAAGCGCTGAACAGCGGGATCTGGTCGGCCCACGGGGAGTGGCTCGACCGGCGCTGGACCGGCCGGGTGGAGGGATACGCCGGCCGAGGCGAACGGGGCGCGGCGCTGGATCTGTCGCGGGTGGTGAAGCGGGCGGGCGACCTGAGCTACGGCGTGGCGCTGCACCTGGACGCGGACCGGGACGAGTGGCTTCCCGAGGGACAGAGTCCGGTCCTGGCCAACCGGACGGCCTGGCGCGCGGGCCTGGGCCCGAGCCTCATGCTCCGGGGCGTCACCGCCAGCTCGCAGCTCGGCATCTACAACGACGGGGTGCAGACGCTGCAGGTCGTGAGCACGCGCATCAGTCTCAACGGCAACCTCACCGAGGTCCGCATGCCGGTGAGCATCAGCGCCGAAAAGACCTTCGCGTTCGGCGGCGGGGCGATCGTCTCGCGGCGGCGCGATGCGCTCGAACGGCTCAGCGCGAGCGTCCATATGGTGGACGACTTCGCGCTCACGCTGGGGATCTCGACTCACCAGAGCGCCTGGCCCAACACCACGCCGAGCGACGACCTGCACGCGAACGAGACGCTGTTCACGCTAGGGGGGCAGTACACGCTGACGTGGTGACGCCGGAAGGCCGGGCGCGCGGCTACCGATCGTGCGAGGCGTCGGCGTCGTACCAGCCGAACGGCGCGGACCACACGAAGCGGTCGTCGAACCCGATCAGGTGCCAGCCGACCTTGCCGGCGTTGCCGCCGTACTCCGGGTTCGCCAGAAATCCGGTGATGGCGGCGACCCGGACCGTCTCGAAGAACTCGGACTGTTCGCGCTCGAGTTCGGCCAGCAGGGCGGTGGCGTCCGCCGCGCCGAGATCGGCGAAGCTCGCGGTGCCGGGATGCCGCTCCGCGACCCGGGCATTGAGACTGCCCAGCCCGGCATCGAAGAGCGGCCGCTGATCCGCGGCGAACGACGCCAGGCTCCGGTCGATGAAGTCCACGACGCGCGCCTCCCGGGCGCCGGGCGTATCGTCGGTGGGAAGGATCAGCGCCGTGATGGCCTCGAGCTCGCGCAGCTGCGACGCGGCGAGCACGCGTCCCGCGGTGGCGAATTCGGGGCTCCATGGCCCGGCCACCCAGGTGGCCGCCACGCTCGCCGCCAGGGTACCGACGAACTGCCGCCGTGTGAGCGGATCGTGCATGGTCGTTCCGGATTCGTGGGAGTGAAGGTCTACGCTACCACGCCGCCCATCAGATGTACAGCCGCCGCAGCATCTCCGCCGATGACTGGTCCACCAGGTCGCTGGTGCGCAGCCGGTCGAAGGTGTCCAGCAGATCCTCCACCCGGAGCCGGCGCTTGCGCGCGCCGGTGATGTTCTCCACGATCCGCCCCTGGTGCATCAGCACGACCCGGTCTCCCATCGCGACGGCCTGTTGCATCGAGTGGGTCACCATCAGCGTGGTGAGCCCCTCCCGACGGACGATCGCTTCGGTCAGCTGCACGACCTGCTCGGTGCTGCGCGGGTCGAGCGCCGACGTGTGCTCGTCGAGCAGGAGCAGCTCGGGGCGGACGAGCGTCGCCATGAGCATCGTGAGCGCCTGGCGCTGACCGCCCGAGAGCGCGCCGACCGGGCTGTCCAGGCGGTCCTCGAGGCCGAGCCCGAGCTCGCGCACCCGGTCCGCCAGCTCGCGCCGCCGGGTCCGGCCGAGCGCGCTCAGGAGGACGCCGTGCCGCCGGCCGCGCCGACTCGCCACCGCCAGATTCTCCGCGATCGTCAGGTCCGGGATGCTGCCCGACATCGGGTTCTGGAACACGCGGCCGACCAGCGACGCGTGGCGCGACTCGGGCCAGTGGGTCACGTCCCGCCCCGCGATGCGCACCGTGCCCCGGTCGAGCGGCAGCGAGCCCGCGATGGCGTTGAGCAGGGTGGATTTCCCCGAGCCGTTGCTGCCGAGGACCACGACGAAGCCCCGTGCCTCCATCGTGAGGTCCACGCCCTGCAACGCCCGCTGCTCGTTGGGCGTGCCGGCCGCGAAGGTGACGTGGAGATTGTCGAGCTGGAGGATCGGCTCGCTCATGCGGCGTCTCCCGCCCGTGCCGCCCGTCGCCGGATCCGCCCGATGATCGCGGGCACGCCCAGCGCGCCGAGCACGAAGACCGCCGTCGAGAGCTTGAGGGCGTCGGACGGCAGTCCGGCCACCAGCGCGACCGCGACCAGCAGGCGGAAGACGACGGTCCCGGTGAGCGTGCCGAGGATCTGCCGCCGGAGGCTTCGGCGCCCCAGCAGCCCCTCGCCAAGCACCAGGCAGGCGAGCCCGGTCACGATCATGCCCATCCCCATCGACACGTTCGAGAAGCCCTGATACTGCGCGAACAGCGCGCCCGCCAGCGCCACCAGGCCGTTGGCGAGCACCAGGCTCAGTGTCACCATGAGGCCGGTGTCGAGTCCGAGCGCGCGGGCCGCCTGCGCGTTGCCCCCGGCGGCTCGCATGGCGAGACCGAGATCGGTGCGCAGAAACCGCGCGAGCACCCAGATGCTGAACAGCACGAAGACCACGAACACCACCAGCGACGACAGCAGTGAGGCGTGCACCGTCGTTTCGAACAGCTCGATCGTCTCCGGCAGGCGCAGGGCGTGCCACACGCGCTCGGCGACGTCGGGCAGGGTGTTGGCCGACCCGAGGGACCGGTCGCCGCCGCCCATGATCCAGAGCTGCACGGTGTAGAGCGCGGTGGTGACGAGGATGCCGGCCAGCAGCGTGTCGATCCCGAAGACGACGTAGATCAGCCCGGTGGTGGCGCCGGCCAGCCACCCGGCGGCGGCGGCGGCGACGGTCGCCACGATCGGATGCACCCCGGTCCCCACCAGCGCCGCCGCGACCGCGCCGCCGAGCCCGAAGGAGCCGTCGGTCGTCAGGTCGAGCCGCCCCATCACCCGGTACGTGATGAACACGCCCAGCGTGAGGAGCGAGAGCAGGAAGCCCATGGAGAGGGCGCCGACGAGCAGGTTCACGCCGCGCTCACGCGCGTGATCGGCCCGCTCCAGCACAGGCCGCGGCGAAACGCGCTCTGCCCGGCGCCGGCGGCGCCGCGGTCGTCGCCGAGCAGGTGGAGGAGGCCGCGGACGCGCTGCTGGGCGAACAAGCGGGTGACGAGCGAGCGGAGCACCACGGTGCGCTGCGGGACCGGCCGGTACGTGAACACCACCGCATGCAGATGGCCCACGAGCTCGGAACCCGCCGCGAGCGGACGGAGATGTGGCGCCAGCAGCGGGTCCGGGCGTCGGGAGACGACACCGGCCAGCAGCACGGTCGTGCCCTGGTGGATCGGCTGCGGCGTGGTGCCGAGCCACGCGCGCACCCCCTGCACGTCGAGATACATGCTGGAGAGCACGATGCCCGGGCTCCGGCGGAGCCAGGCGCCCACCAGGCCGGTGGTCTCGGCCACCATCACCAGACCCGCGGTCTGGCTGCTCACGCCTTCCAGGCTGGCGCCGGCGAGCTCCGAGAGCGCAATCGGCTCGATCTTCCGAGGGGCTCGAGAACCGCTTGAGCAGCGAGAAGCCGCCGCCGCAGACGAGCCCGGAGACCAGTTGGGCCGTCGGGACCCGACCGCCGAGCCCGACGTCGAAGTCCGGCACCTGGCCACCCTCGGTCGGCAGGTGGGCGACGGCGCCGCCGGCCGCGAGGACCTCGCCGAGCCGCGGGGCGGCCTGCACCCGGTCCGTGCCGAGCGCGCCGATGCCGAGACCGAACGACGCCTCGGGAAACTCGAACGACCGGTAGTCGCTGGAGTCGATCCAGCTGCGCACCGCGGCCTCGGCGCGTCCATGCACGCGGCAGTAGAGCTCGGCCGCCGGATCGCGGGAGGAGACCTCGTAGCTACCCCGTGCGGCGAGCGTGGCAGGCAGGCGCCAGTCGTCTCGCGTGTGCTCCAGCGACGGGCCGGCGTCGGCGGCGTCTCCGGCGGATGGGGACTGGCCCAGGAGGCGGGGCAGCAGGTCCGCCGCGGTGAGGGCCTCGGTCGTCGCCCGCGAGGGCGAGGTCACCCGGAGCTCGCCCCGCGCGGCCAGGTAATCCTGGTGCGCCTGCTGCAACGCCAGGGTACCGGGGGAGCTGAGGTAGGTCACCCCGCTCATGTCGAGCAGCACGGACCGGCGGCCGTCGCGGAGGAGGCGCTCGAGCACGTCGGCCAGCTGGAGGGCCGCCTCACCGTCCAGCCGCCCGGTGAGGCGGACGACGGCGCTGGCGCCGTCCGGCGCCGTCGCGATGTTCATCGAAGGACAGTCATGGAGCCGACGAGGAGGCCGCCTTCCTGGCGCGCGCGAAACCCGCGGGGGTGGACCGCCGCATCTTATCGCCCCCCGGCTCCCGATTCAACGCGGCCGACCGCGTCGACGGGAACCTGGCGCGGGGTGATACCGTAGGGAGAGCATCCCCAAGACAGCGAGCCTGCATGCCCCGCATCCTCCCGCTTCCTCTGGCCTGCGTCCTGGCCGGCCTCGTGTCGCTCGCCCCGGCCTCCACCTTGCCGGCGCAGGCACCGCCCCTGGTACTTCCGAAGCAGAGCCCGCGGGCCTCGGTGAGTCAGACGATCGGCCTCACCGAGGTCGCGATCCAGTACGACCGGCCCGCCGTGAACGGGCGCGAAATTTGGGGTCACCTCGTGCCGTTCGACACCGTCTGGCGCGCGGGCGCCAACGAAAACACCGTGATCAGCTTCACCTCGCCGGTCACGATCCAGGGCCGCCCCTTGGCGGCGGGGCGGTATGGCCTCCACATGGTGCCCGCCCCCCGCGGCGACTGGACGATCGTCGTCAGCCGGGAAGCCAATGCGTGGGGCAGCTTCAGCTACGACCCGAAGGAAGACGCGCTCCGGGTGAGCGCGACGCCGGCGCCGGGCGAGATGCACGAGCGCCTGGCCTACACCTTCGACGACCCCTCCGACAGCACCGTCGTCGCGACGCTCCGCTGGGAGAAGCTGACCGTGCCGTTCCACATCGCCGTGGACACCAGGGCCGTCGTGGTGGACAGTTTGCGCGAACAGCTCCGCGGTCTGGGCCGATTCAACTGGCAACCGTGGAGCCAGGCCGCGGCGTGGTGCGCAGGCAACGGCGTGAACCTCGACGAGGCGACCGCCTGGGCCGACCGCTCGATCGGGCTGAACGAGAACTTCACCAACCTGCGCGTGAAGGCCGCGCTCCTGAGCCAGCGCGGCGACGCCGCGGGCGCCGCGGCCACGGCCCGGCGCTCGCTCGCCGTGGCCGCCGAGCCGGACCTCAACACCTACGGCTACCTGCTCATGGGGCAGGGGAAGGTCGACTCGGCGATCACCGTCTTTCGGAAGAACGTCGCCGATCACCCGAAGTCGTGGAACACCTACGACAGCCTGGCCGAGGCCTACGCCACACAGGGACAGAAGAAGCTGGCCGTGGAGAACTACTCCAAGGCGCTGGCGATGGTGCAGGCCCCCGATCAGCAGAAGCGCATTCAGGGCGTGCTCGCGCAGCTGCAACGCTAGCCCTGCCCGGCGAAGGCGGCAGGGTCAGGACGGTCACAGTCATCCGCAGAGTCAGCGGACGTCGCGTCCCCAACGGCGAGGCAGTGACAGGCGAAGCAAGCAGTATCGGAACCGGGCAGAGCGGGCTTAAGATAGGGGTCACCCATGCCCCGATCTTCCCGTCTCCGCCCGGCTCTCTCGGTCCTCGCCGCGCTGGCCGCCGGCTGCGTGACCAACTATGGCCCGGGCACTATTCCCCCGGCCCGCTTCGACTACAACGAGCGCATCGCGCAATCGTGGAACGAGCAGCTGCTCCTCAACCTGGTGCGGCTGAGGTATCGCGACACGCCCTTTTTCCTGGAAGTCGGGACCGTGCTGGCGCAGTATCAGGTGGTTCGGCATGCCGGGGCGGCCGCGTCGATCGGCGTGAACCACGACGAGCCGAGCACGCTGGGGCCGAGCCTGGCCGCCGACTTCGCCGAAAGTCCGACCATCACGTATCAGCCGCTGCAGGGAGAGGAGTTCGTGCGGCGCCTGCTCGAGCCGGTGCCGGGCCAGACCTTGATGCTCCTGTCCGCGTCGGGCTGGAGCGTGGAGCGCATCCTGCTGTGCTGCGCGAACGGCATGAACGGTCTGCCGAACCTGCCCGCCGCCGCCGGACCCACGCCGGTTCAAGTCCGGCTGGACTCGCGGTTCCATGCGGCGGCGCACCTGCTGCGGGTGCTCCAGGCGGAAGGCCGGCTTCAAACCGTGCGGGCCCCGGACGGTCGGCCGGAGGGGCGGCTTCGGATCCTGCCCGGCCCCGCCGAGGATCGCACCGGTGCCGCCGCCCTCGACAGCCTGCGTGCGCTGCTCGGCGTCGAGGGGGCCTCGGCCACGCTGGACGTGGCGCCCGACGACGGCACCAGCGACCGGCCGGATGCGCTCAGGATCCGCCTGCGCTCGCTGCTCGGCGCGATGTACTACCTCTCGCAGACAGTCGAGGTGCCCGAGGCCGACGTCCGCGCCGGCCTGGTAACCGAGACCCGGATGCCGAACGGCGGCGCCGCCGACTGGCACAGTCTTACGGGAGGGATCTTTCGGGTGCGGTCGTCCGAGGCGCGTCCGGCGAAGGCGTTCATCACCGTGCGGTACCGCGATCACTGGTTCTGGGTGGACGACACCGACCTCGACGCCAAGTCCACCTTCGGGCTGCTCTCTACCCTCTTCTCGCTGCAGTCGGCCCAGAGCCGAGCGGCGGGACCGCTGCTGACGGTGCCCGCCGGCCAGTGAACGCCGGCGGGCACCGCCTCGCCCTCAGCTCTTGTGACTCAGCGAGAAGACGTAGGCCGCGACTGCCTTGACCTGGTCGTCGCTTAGCGTTGCGCCGCCCTTGGGGGGCATCGGCGCCGGGTGTTGCTTGGGCTGCGGCACACCGGTCGTCACCGTGTGCACGATGAAGTTGTAGCTGCCATCCCCGTTGATCCACTGCTGGTCCGTCAGGTCGGGGGCCACGGCGGTGCCCTTGGCGTCCTGGCCATGGCAGGCCGTGCAGGTGCCGCCGGCGACTTGCCCGTGAAAGATGCTGTCGCCCAGGGCGATCTGCTGCGGGGTCGGGCCGCCGCCCGCGGCGGCTGCCGCCGGGGCCGCGGGCTTGGCTGCGGGCTTCGCGGCGGCCTTGGCCGCGGCCTTCGAGGTGTCCTGTGCCGCGGCTTTCGAGGTATCCTGCGCCGGCCGCGCGCTCGGCTTGACGCTCGAGCTTTTCCGGGCGGTCGTGTCGGGCTGGATCTTGGGGGCCGGGGCCATCGCGGTGTCGGCGGGGGCAGCGGCGGGCTGGGTGTCCGGCTGGCTCGCAGGCGCAGGGGAGGACATGGCGGTGGTGTCCGTGGTGCTCGCCCGATCGCGCCCGCCGCCACAGGCGGCGAGCAGGAGCAGCAGTCCCACCCGGGTTGTCGCTGGCATCGTTCCTCCGGAGTCGAGTGTCCTGGCGGCGGTTCGCGTGACGGCCTCCATATGGCGATGCGCCGCCCCGGGGGCGGTGTCGGGCCTCACACGGGAGGGGGGAAACGGTGAGTCAACTCACGATCAGTAGGCGGAACGGGGGATATACTGCAGTTCATTCCCTCGAAGAGCCTGGCATGCCACGACCGACCCGCTGTCGCCGCATCCCCCGCGGGCTCCTCAGCTTGGCGCTCATTCTCCTGGCCGCGTGCGACCGGGACGCGGGCCCACCGGCGCCCCCGGGGTCCGTCGCAGGCGAGCCCGCGGCGCAGTCCGACGACACGGCCCCGATCCGGGCGCTCTACGTCTGCGGCAACCGATTCGTCCTGATCAACGCGCACCCGTTCGGCGTGCGCGTGACGTGGCGGGTCCAGGGCACCGACGAGCAGGGCGAGCAAGCCCTGCGGCCGGCGCCCGCCGGGGATCCGGCCTTCAGCGAAGTGAAGCTCTCCGTCCAGCACGAGGGCCGGCTCGCGGTCTACCGCGGCGACCAGTTGCTGACCGTCCGGGACAACGAGCGGACCGCCTGCGCTCCCATCACCGGCAACCCCTCGTTCGCCATCGCTGCGACCAGTACGGCGGGGCAGTGGAGCGCGCCGGTTCCCTGGCCGCTCGTGGCAGTGCACATGCACCTGCTGTCTACCGGCAAGGTCCTGGCGTGGGGCAAGTTCGGCGATCCGTACGAGTTCGATCCCGCCACCGGCTCGTTCACGGTCAAGCCGCTGCCGAGCTGGATCTTCTGTTCGGGGCACGCCTTTCTCCCGGACGGCCGGCTGTTCGTGGCCGGCGGGCACATCAGCGACGACCACGGGCTGCCCGACGGGAACATCTACACTCCGTCGAGCCGCGCGTGGAGCAGCGCACCGCCGATGGCGTACGGCCGGTGGTACCCGACCGCCACGGAGCTGCCCAACGGCCAGATCGTCGTCATGGCCGGCCGCGACCAGAACGGGGCGGACGCGACGATCCCCGAGGTGTGGAACGGCACCTCCTGGCGGAGCCTGACGACCGCGAGCAAGTCGCTGCCGTACTATCCGCGGACCTTCGTGGCGCCGAACGGGAAGGTCTTCTACGCGGGGGAGGCGAGCACCACTCGGTACCTCAACACTTCGGGGACGGGGAACTGGGGGTTCGTCGCCACGCGGCTCTACGGCACCCGGGACTATGGTGCGGCGGTCATGTATCTGCCGGGCAAGATTTTGTACGCCGGTGGCGGGCGCACCACACCCACGGCGGAGACGATCGACTTGAACCAGGCGTCTCCCAAGTGGCAGTGGGCGAAGCCGATGGCCTACCCCCGCCGGCATCTCAACGCCACCATGCTGCCCACGGGGGAAGTTCTGGTCACCGGCGGAAGCCGAGGCACCAGCTTCAACGAGCCCAGCCTGGCCGTGCGGGTGGCCGAGATCTGGAATCCGGGCACCGGCGGCTGGACTCAGGTGGCCAGCAATGCCGTCAACCGGACGTACCACTCGACGACTCTGCTGCTGCCCGACGGACGGGTGCTCCACGCCGGCAGCGGCAACGCGCTGCTCGCCGACGGCACGGCGGCACCGGACGAGAAGAGCGCCGAGTTCTACTCCCCGCCCTATCTGTTCAAGGGCACGCGGCCGACGATCTCCAGCGCCCCGAGCTCGGCTGTGTACGGGTCGTCGTTCCTGGTCTCCACCCCGTCGGCTGCCACGGTGAGCAAGGTGAGCCTGATCGCGATCGGCTCGGCCACCCACGCCTTCAACTACACCCAGCGGTTCATGTGGCTCACCTTCAAGCCGGCGACGGGCGGCGTCACCGTGACGGCGCCGGCGAGCCGGAACCTGGCGCCGCCGGGCTGGTACATGCTGTTCATCCTCAACGGCAACGACGTGCCCTCGAAGGCAAAGCTCATCCGGATCCGCTAGGCGGCCGCCGGGCGCTCAGCTTTTCGATCTCCTGTCGGAGCCGTTCGGACAGGTCGACCAGCTCCGCCCGGACCCGGGCGTTCCGCACCGAGGGGAGCCCGGCGGCAATCGAGCGGGCGACCCGGCGGTGGTGGGTCAGCACGAGGGCGTCCAGGGCATGGGTGCCGGCGTCGTGCGGCAGACGGCCGATCGAATCGGTGAGGCGCGCCGTCTTCGCGGGCGTCCGTGGCTGATAGCGCTCCCCGAATTCCCGCTGCAGCAGGTCGAGCAGCCGGGCCTTGGCGGCATCCTCGTGCCGATCTCCGCTCGATGCATGGCCCTGGACGGGACTTCCGCTCGTGGGCCCGGCCAGCTCGTCCATCACCACGTCGAGACGTTCGTACTGGTCGACCAGGCCCTCCAGCAGGATGACGTCGGGCGCGATCCGTGCGGTGTCCCCCTGGGCGGCGCGGTCGTCGCCGAACTTCGTCGAGTCGACCGAAGCGCTCGCGTCGCGAGCGACGGCGTCGCCGCCGGAGCGATCTCTGCCGCACGCCGGGGCCAGCGCGGTAACGAGCACGAGGCCGAGCACGGGCGCCCGCCTCACGATGCCGCTCCTCGTCGGGCACGCGCCTTCCTGCCAGCCGCGATCTCGTCCATCGTCCGGCCTGTCGCCGCGGAGGTCTGGAACTCCTCGACCACGTCCGACCCAGGCTCCGCCGCCTCGTCGCGATGCTTGATGAGGAGCCACTGGGCCCGCTTCGGGTCGCCGCGGCGGGTTCGCACCAGTACCCACGAGCCCTTCAGGCGCTTGCCGTGGAGCTCGACCTTGAAGTCGCCTTTCTCGTAGCCGTGCCGGAGCGCCTCGACGGGGTCGCCCTCGTCGTCGCCGCCGTAGCTGTAGGTGCCCCGGTCCCACACCATCACCGTACCGCCGCCGTATTCGCCCTTGGGAATCGTGCCCTCGAACGTGTTGTATTCGACCGGGTGATCCTCCACCTGCATCGCGAGCCGCTTGACCGAAGGATCGAGGCTCGGTCCCTTGGGTACCGCCCAGCTCTTCATGACGCCGTCCAGCTCCAGCCGGAGGTCGAAATGCAGGTGGCTCGCCGCGTGCTTCTGAATCACGTATTGAAGCTTTCGCGCCGCCTTGCGACGGCCGCCCCTGGGCTCGGCCGTGCGGGCAAAGTCCCGCTTCCGCCGGTACTCCACCAGCCGCGCCGACGATCCCGATGTCTTCTTCGTCCGCTCCGTCTTCTTCATGCGATCTGCTCCAGCGTGCATTGTCGTGCGGCCTTGTCCGGCCGCCAGCGCAGGAACTTCGTGCCGTGGCGGAACCTGCCGTGGGACACGTGGTCGTACCCGACCTCGACGACCAGCGTCGGGCTGAGCGGCTCCCACTGCGCCGAGCGCTCGGTGCTCCACCGGCTCGGCCCTCCGGGCGCCCGCCCGGTGAATCCCGGCGGCCGGCGCAGGCGCTCGACCTTCTCGCGCAGGCCGAGGCGGGACTCCGCGCCCAGGTTGGAGCAGAAGCCCACGTGGTCGAGCCGGCCCTCGGGGTCGAACAATCCCAGGAGCAGCGAGCCGATGCCGCCACCCTTGGACGCATATCGAAAGCCCCCGACGACGCAGTCCGCCGTCCGCTGGCGCTTGACCTTGAGCATCCCGTCGCGCTCGCCGGTACGGTACGGCAGGTCGAGCCGCTTCGCCACCACACCGTCGAGGTCGCCGTCCCCGCCGCGGGCCAGCCAGGTCCGCGCGGTCCGAAGCTGCCGCGTGGCGCGCGAGAGCTGGATCGAACCGTCGGCCGGGAAGAACCGCTTGGCGAATGCCTCGAGCCGCTCCCGGCGAACCTCGAGCGGGAGATCCACCAGCGAGCGGCCGCGGTCATCCACCAGCAGGTCGAACACCACCATGCGTGCCCGGTGGGCCTCCACCAGCGTACGCACCCGGCTCGCCGCGGGATGCACCCTGAGCAGCAGCTCGTCGAACGAGAGCCGGCCGTGCACCGGAATGACGATCTCGCCGTCCAGCACGAACCGCAAAGACTCCAGCGCCCCGAGCGTCTCCACCACGTCGGGGAAGTACCGGGCCAGCGGCTTGCCCGCCTTGCTCTGGAGATGGATCACCTCGTGGTCCCGGAACGCGAGCGCGCGGAAGCCGTCCCACTTGGGCTCGTACTGCCACGCGGCGCCACTCGGCAGCTCGGCCGCTCTCTCGGCCTCCATCGGTGCGTAGGAGAGCCGCAGTGGCAGGCTCATACCAGTGGCTCCAGCCGGAACCGGCCGCGGGTGGCGAGCAGGGGCTGCCAGAGGTCTCCGAGCCGGCGGACCCGCGCTGGGAACGTCGCCAACCGGAAGTCGCCGATCTCGACGCCCCGCTCGACCTCCTGCCACGTGACCGGTGCCGAGACCGTCGCCTCGCGCGTGGGCCGGACCGAGTAGATCGACGCGAGCGTCCGTCCCCACGCGTTCTGGTTGTAGTCGACCAGCACCCGCCCGCGAGGACGCTTCGCGATCCGGTACTCCGCCGTGATCAGCTTCGGATGCCGCCGCTCGAGCTCCTGCGCCAGCCGCTTGGCGAACCCCCAGACCGCCTTCTGCAGCGGGCCCCGGACGATCGGCACGTAGACGTGCATGCCGCTCGAGCCGGTCGTCTTCACCAGCGGGCGCATGCCGAGCGACTCGAGCGCGTCACGCACGACGAGCGCGGTCTCGCGCACGCGCCCGAATCCCGCGCCCGGCCCCGGATCGAGATCGAAATTGACGGCATCCGGCCGGCCGGTGTCGTCGCAGCGTGCATACCAGGGATTCAGGTCGATGCATCCCAGGTTCACCACCCAGAGAAGCGAGGCGAGGTCCTGGACCATCGGAAACGCGATTCGGCCCGCAGCCTTGTGGGCGATGGTGCAAGTCTCCAGCCATTCCGGGTGCCGCGGCGGTGTCCGCTTCATGAAGAAGCACTTGCCGTGAATGCCGTTCGGATAGCGCTTCATCACCATCGCGCGGTCGCGCAGGTGCGGCAGGAGGACGGCCGACACGTCGGCGTAGTACTGCAGCAGGTCACGCTTGGTGTAGCCCCGCTCGGGCCAGAAGGTCTTGTCCAGATGGGTCAGCGCGACGCTTCGTCGTCCGAGGCGGACGACGGCGTCGTCAACCCCGGACGGTATCCGCGAGGAGCGCGGCGGGCGTGTCGTCGCCATCGGATGCCTTTCTCGGACGCGGGCCGCGGCGCGCGGTCGTCAGGACTGCCCTGCACTCGAGCTCGCGGCCCTCACGCGCTGCCCGGAGCAGGAGCGCGCCTCGGCTCATGTCGCCCCGGCCCACGAACTCGGCCGGAAACAGCACCCGTGAGCCCGCGGCCGCGGTCAGCACGTCCACGTACTTGCCGGTCGCCACGCTGCCCAGGAGTACGAGCTCGGGCGGCGCGTCACCCGGCACCACCGCGCTGTCGATGGCCGCGAGGTCCCGCTGCAGCGGGTCGCGATAGCGCGGCTCATCGGATCGGATCTCGGTGTCCGCGAAAGCACGCAGCTCGTCCAGCGTGAGCTCGGCGTCCGCCGGGAGGAGGCCGCGATTGCTGGTGATGACCCGAACGCCGAGGACGCCTGGAGGCGGGTGCGCGAAGCGCCGGGCGTAGGTCAGCTTGCCGCGAAAGTAGAGGCCGCTCAGAAAACTGAACGCCTCCCCCAGGGTGACCGTGTCGCCTGCCTGCAGCCGCTGGGCCAGGGGAAACCGGCCGCGCCCACCCAGCAGGAGCGTGGCGCGCTTGCCGCCGGTGTGCGCCGGGGAGAGCAGAAAGATGCGGTGACCGAGGGCGGGGGGCGGTGACATGCTGCAGAGTGGGGCGAGGGGGGTGGAGGTGCCGTGGCGGGGGTCACCGCGCCTTCAGAAGCTGGTGCCGATGGAGAAGTGCAGGTGAAATCGGCGCGACGCCGACGTGGGGGCCGCGTCGATCGGCGTCCCGGCCTCGAGCGCGTCGAGCACGTCCTGCGGCGACCTCAGGTCGATGGCCGACGGGTTCAACTTGTAGCCCAAGGCGACCTGGATCGCCCCGATGACCGTTGCGTAGCCGATCCCCACGCCGACCGATTGGTAGTATCCGTCCTGATCCAGCTCCCCGGCGTCGAGCGCGAACCGCGAGTCCGGGATCCAGATCCGGCCGGCGTCATAGAACAGATACGGCTGGAATGCCTCGCTCAGCACCGGCATCGGGAAGTGGAGCTCCACGCTGCCGACCAGCCGTGCGAGGCCGCCGACCGGCGTGTACCTGTCGGAGACGGCCACCGTGGTGTCGCCGCTGGCCTGGAGCTGGACCTGGGGCAGCTTGGGACCGAGCAGGAGCGTGCCCCACCCTCTGACGTCCCGGCTGCCGCCGGCCGTGAACGTGACGTCGCGTAACCGAAGCAGGCTCACGAACGGCGACTCGTCGCCCGCCGCCGGGATGCTGTTGCCGTAGGGCAGGATTCGGCCGGCTCCGGCGCGCAACGTGAAGCCGATCCGGCTCGTGAGCGGCACGTAGGCCGTGCCGCCGAGATCCATCAGAAAATACTCGCTGGTGTTGAAGCCGGGTGGCGTCCACTCGAGTCGTGGCCGGATCACATAGCCCTTCCGCGGGTTCGCGATCCGGTCGAGCCGGCCGTAGCTCCCCTCGAGCGTCATCGTGCTCCGGTTCCGCGTGGTCTCGAGCGTGCCGGCCCCGCCCGGGCCGGCGAGCCCGAGCAGGGGCAGATACTGCTCGGGCGCGAGGTCGTTGCCGAAGCCGTAGTCATACACCCGCCGGTGCGAGATCGAATAACCCAGGCTGAGCGACCGGAGCGGCGCCGGCGCCCAGACCAGCGAACCCTCGAACCCGACCGCCCAGCTCCGGTCCCGCAGGTCGTCCCGGTACTCGACGAAGGGCCCGCCCGCGGCCGAGAGCCGGCGGTCTCCCACGTACGGCTGGAACGCGGTGAGGTTGGCCCGGTAGAGCCGCTGGGACGGGTTTTCGAGCGCGGCGACGCCGGTCTGGGCGGTCGCCGCCACGGTCAGGGTCCTGAGGCCGCTCAGCCAGCTCCGGTCGGTCCACGAGGCCTGCGTCGTGAGCCCCCCGGATGAGATGAAGCCGGCCTCGCCTTTCACGATGTGCTGCTGGTTCTGGGTGACGGCGAGCCCGACCACGACGCTCGAGTCGTCGGCCGAGTCGCGCGGCACGTCGATCGAGGCCAACCGCACGATGTCCATGTCGGTGAGCTGCTGCCGCCCCTGTTCCAGCGCGCGCGCATCGTACCAGTCGCCCGCGCCGATCGGGAGCTGGCGCACGATCTCCCGAGCCGGGATCGTGGTGTTGCCGGAGACCGTGATCCGCCGGATTCTCGCCCGGCGGCCGGGGTCCGCCTGCACGCTGATCGCGGCGCGGTTGGCGGCGCTGTCCACCTTGGTGAGCACCCTCGCGGAGGCGAACGGATAGCCGTGGGCGCGGAACCAGCGCACGGTGCTGTCCGCCAGCGCCCGGCGCTCGTCCTCGCCGATCCGGTCGGCGCGGGAGCGCTCGTCCCGGGTGAAGCGCCGCCAGCCTCGCTCGAGCGCCGGCGGCAGCGCGATCGGACCGCCCACTCCACCGAACTCGAGCGTGTCGATCGCGAGCGGCTGCCCTTCGGCGATGACGTAGGTCACCCGCACCGCGTTCGACTTGGCCTGGTAGCGCGCCGCGTACTCCACGTCGGCTCTCGGGAAGCCGGCGCGGTGATAGTAGTTCCGGAGGCGGACGACGTCGCGCTGCATCTCGACCGGGTCGAATGCGTGCGTCCCCACCGGCGGGACGAACGGCAGGAAGCCGAATATGCGGCGCAACCCGACCATACCGCCCTGGCCGCTCAAGGCGATCTTCTGCCGCAGCACCTCCTCGTCCAGGGAGCTGGTTCCCCGGAAGTGGAAATCCACCGAGCGCACCTCGGTGGCCGGATTCACCCGGTTGAGCGCATCCTGGGCCCGGAGCGGCGTCCAGCCCAGGACGAGGAGCGCGAGCACCGCGCGGCAGCTAGTACGCACGCCGCGCCCGGAACAGGATGCCCGGGGAGAGACTTCCACCGCGCACGTTGGCCCGGAGCCAGCGGCGCAGGGTGTATTCGAGCTCGAAGCCCGGACCCAAATTGGCGCCGGCCACACGGTTCTGCGGGCTCGATTGAAGGGGGAGCTGCAGATCGAGGAACAGACGAGAGCCGAGATAGCGCCCCGCCGTCAGCGTGAGCCCGCGGGTCGGCTCCTGCCGGATCTGAAACACGTCCAGGCCCAGGCCCTGTCCCGCGGCGTTCGAGATGGCGTCCGTGAGGGTACCCATCGCGATCTGGCCGGCGCCGCCGCCGCTGCCCTGGCCTTCAAACAGTGGGTTGTCCGAGGCCGGCCGGCCGGTCACGATGTAAGACAGGATGTCGTCCTGGCTCATCGACGGATCCGAGGTGAAGTCGAGCCCCAGACTGTCGAGCCGTCCCGTGGCATGCACGTTGACCAGCACGCCCTCGTCGTCGCCCCCGCCCTGGGTGGGCACCTGGTAGGAGGCGTTCACGTCGAGGTGAGTCGAATCGACCGGTCCGACGAGATTGATGTCGCCGTCGGTGAGCCGGAACTGGCGGCCGTTGAGCTCAATCGTCCCGCGCTCCGGCACCGGCTCGACGTGGCCGAAGAACTGCATTTCGCCTCCGGGCTCCTGCGTGAGCCTGAGCCGCCCTGAGAGCTCGATGTTGGTCTTGGGCGTGCTCACGCGGCGGATCCAGACCTGGTTCGGCATCGAGATGTCCAGGCCGAGCTTCACCCGGTCCATGAGGCCCGGTGTCTCGTTGGCGTGCGCAAGCACCGTGGGCCCGAAGTCCCGCGCGAGCCGGCGCATCTCCTCGGGGGTGAGGTCGACCTGCTCGACCTTGGCCTGCGCCGCCGCGGCGCCCACGAAGAAGTTGGTGCGGTCGAGCCGCAGGCTGCCGCTCAGCGCCGGCTTGAGCAGGGTGCCGGAGAGCTGGACCCGGCCGGACGCGGCGGTCTGGAGCTGACTCGAGTTCACGAGTCGGAAGTGCGCCAGCGTCGCCGCGAGGTCGAGGCCCGGCTCGCTCAGGGGCTTGAGCAGAATCGCGCCGGTGGCAGTCAGCTCCTGATGCTTCCCGGTGCGAAGGCGAAGCCGCTCGAGCCTGAGCGTCTGGCCGTCGAGCCTGCCGGCCAGCTCGCCCTGCTCGTAGGCCACCTTGATCGACGGAAGCTCCAGCGCGCCACGAGTGAGCTCGAGGGTCCCGGTCGTGACGGGGGTGCGGATCGAGCCGCCGATCCGCGCGTCGGCCTGGAGCCGCCCGTGCACGCCGCGGGCCGCGTCGGGCGGGAGCAGCGGCTCGAACAGGGCCAGGTCGAAGCTGTCGGCCCGGACCGCGAGCGAGACGGTGTCGGCCTCGTTCCGCTCGATCTCCGCCGCGGCCGAGGTGTCGCGTGGGGCGAGGCTCAGCCGGTACGGCAGGAAGCCCTTGACGGTGAGTGCGCCGCCCCGGGTCGGCGTGGCCGCGGCGGTGAGGCGAAGCCCGCCGCCGGTCCAGTCGAGGTCGCCCGCCAGCGTACCGATCTGGCGCCGGCGCTTCGACACGATGGCCAGATCCATCCGCCCCTGGAGCCGCGGGCTCGGCGCGCGCCCCGAGAGGTGCAGCACGCCGTCGAGCCGGCCGCCGACCGGAACGAGGCCCGTCGCGCGCAAGGTCTCGAGGTCGAGGCCGGTGATCCGGAGCGTGAGGTCGCTCGAGTCGCGCCGGTCGAAAACACCATTGAGCGTGATGCTGCGCTGGCCCGCGCGGAGCGCCAGGTCGTGAACCTCGACCCTCGGCCCGAGAACGAAGCTCGCCGGCCGGCCGAGCGCCCAGGCCCGGCCGCCTTCGTCCAGGGTGAGCCGCTCGACTTCGGCCCGCAGCGTGTCGCGCGCGCTGGAGACGGCGCCGCGCATCCGGGTGGCGATGCGGACGCTGTCGCCGACGTTGAGCTTCAGGTCGAGTGCGAGCGTCGAGTCGTAGCGGCCCGCGGCGGTCAGATCGCGGAGCGTCAGCTTGCCGTACGCGGCATCCGTCACCCGGAGGTCGCCGTTCAGGGCACGCACACGGCTGCTGTCGAGCGTGGCCCCGCCCTGGAGCGTGATCCGGTTGGCGAGGTTGCCGCCGAGCGCTACGCCGAACGCGTCCGCCCCGCCGTCGATACGCCATTGCCGAGCGGGACCGGTGGCGACCAGCCGGACGCGCGCGGAGTCGAACGCCACGGTATCGGCACCCGCGAGCGCGGCCACCGGCCCCATGTCACCGAGGGCCGCGGCCAGCGCGAGCCGGCCCGGAGCAGCACCAGGCCGGAGCGCGAGGCGGCCGCCGCCATCGACCATGGCGATGTTGGACCGCACCTGGAGCGTGTCGATCCGGAGCTGTCCCTCGGCCGGGCTCAAGGCGACGTGCAGCGCCTGCAGCCGGATGCCGCCGATGCCGCCCGAGCCGTCCAGCGTCCCTGCGGCGCTCTGAAAGCCCACGCTGTCAGCGCGAGTCTCGAGCGCGAAGCGGGTTTCGAGCCTGCCATCCGCGTCGCGCCGGCCGGTCCAGCGCGCGAGGTGCTCGAGCCTCAGGTCGCCGCGCGCCTTGAGCGTGTTCGCGCCCCCCGCGCGGGCGCCCGTGAGCTCGGCCGCGAGCGCTGCGTCGGACCCTTCGGCGCGGAGCTTCCCTTCGAGCTGGCCGCCGTTTATCCGGATATCGAGAGATCCGCCGGTGAGCTCCGCCTGATTGACACGGGAACGCTGCAGCGCCAGCGCGAGCGCCGCGCCCACGCTGTCGGGAGTGAACCGGGTCAGATCCGCCGTGAAGGTCAGGTTGAGGTCGGTGCGGAGATCGGGCCGCCCGAGCACCCGGCCCAGGTCCAGCGAGGAGATCCGGCCATCCCGGATGCGATAGGCGGGCGCGTCGGCGGCCGGCGAGCCATCGCCGGCGAGTGAGACGGCGCCCGCGCCGCTCCGGATCGAGCCGTCGTAGGTCAGCGCGCCTCGGGCGAGGCGGACCGAGGCCTCGCCGTCCGACAGCTCGATCCGCCCGAGGCGGGACGGCTCGACCGTGAGGTGCGCCCGCAGGGAGGGTTGGGGCCCCGCGAGCCGAGCCTCGCCGGTCGCGCGCAGCGTCACCGGGCCCGCCAGGTCCGGACGCCCGACCAACGATCCGACGTCCACTCGCTCCATCGCCGCACGCCGAAGGACGTACGTCACGGTCGAATCGAACGGCCTTCCGGTCGCTTCCAGCGCGAGGCGGCCGCCCTGCAGCGCACCGGTCCCCTCGAGCCGGAGCCGGCCGCGATCCAGCCGCGCCACGACGTCCACCTGGCCGATCCGCCGGTCGCCGGAGCGCACCTCGTCCAGGTGGATACGCGCGATCATCCGCGCCTCCGCCGGCGCCGTCCCGCGGCCGGCGAGGCTGAACCGGCCGGACAGCGGAAGCCGTGTGCTGTCGCCGGCGAGCTCGCGGACGTCCACGCCTTCGACCCGGCCGTCCCGCAGCTCGTAGCCGATGGTGTCGCCGAGCGTGATCCTGCCGGCGGCCGTGATGCTTCCGCCCTTCGCCAACAAGACCGGCCGTACCCCGAGCTGCCCTCCGGCAAGGCGGACGTCCGCGTGACCGAGCGGGACCGCCGCCCCCGTATCACGGACGGCGGTCAGCTCCACCCGGCCGCGGACGCGCGCCGAATCGGCCGAGCGTCCCGCGCCCGCCAACCGGAACGCGATCGCGAGCGCGGGGTCGCCGCCGCCGCCGGCGAGCGCGCGCGCCACCGCCCCCGTGCCGGGCAGCCGCCGCGCGTCGCCGGCCAGCCGGTAGCTCGGAATGGAGTCGAAGAGCCTGGCCTGTCCCCTCGCGCTCACGACTCCGGAATCGAGGACGCCATGCAAGGTCAGGTCGGCGGTCCCACGGGTCAGAACGGCTCCGAGCCGAGCCTCGCGGATCGCCTTCGTGCCGAGTCGCGATCCGGCCAGCCCCAGCCGCACACGCCCGTTGGCCTGGCGCAACGGGCCTTCCACGTCGGCGTCCAGCCGCCCGTTGATCGCTCCCGCGGGAGCAGCGGTGCTGAATGCCGAAGGATCGAGCCCGGTGGCCACTGCGTGCAACCCGTACGAGGACGGTGTGCCCCGGCTCAGGCGGGTGGTGCCGTCGAGGGCCAGCCTCGCTCGGTCGAGCGTCGCGGCCAGGTGCGCCGTCACCAGCTCGCCCTCGGCCGAGGCCCTGGCGTCGAACCGGAGCTGACCGCGGGGCGGGACCGACGGTACCACTGCCGCCAGGTCCGCCAGGTCGAGCGGCCGGGCGGCAAGCTGGACGTCCAGCCGGTCCACCGACCGGGCGTCGTCGAACCGGCGAGGGAGGACCGCCCGTCCGCTCAGCTCGCTGGACTCGGTGTGGATCCGGAGCGGGTCGAGCCGGATCTCGTCCGCGGTCACGCCGCCGCGGGTCTGGAGCGTAAGCCAGCGGGAGCTGGCGGGCGGCCGTAGCGCGAGCTCGAGGTCGTCGATGGCCACGCGCGCGGTGCCGCCCGTGACGAGGTCGTGCGCGGCAAGATCGATCACCCGGATTCCGACGGTCGAATCAGCCGAGAGCTCGGCGGTCGCGGCGGCATCTCTTACCCGCAGTCGCCCGACCTCGAACCCGCCGCCACCGGTCGTGTCGGCTGACTGATGGAGGACCTGCAGCAGGTCCCAGCGGCCCGCCTGCCGGTGCGCCGAGATTCGTGCGCCGGTGGCCTCGATCTCGTCGATCCGGCTCGTCGGTGGGCGGAGCCGCGGGAGCGCGTAGGCCACGCGCAGGCGGCTGATGAGGGCCAGCTCTCGTCCGCGCTGGCGCAGGCGGACGTCCTCGAGTGTGAGCTCGCCGAAGAAGTTTCCCGATACCCGGCCCACTTCGAGCCGATTGCCGGGATTGAGCGGGGCGAGGGTGAGCAGCTTCCGGACGACCGCGGTCGCCACCGGGGGGAGCTGGAGCAGCGCCACCAGGACCACGACGGCCGTGAGGAGGCCCGTCGCGGCGATCCCCAGGCGCCTGAGCCAGCGCCGGGGCGGGCGCGAAGGGTGGCTCACGGGGACCGACGCAGGCGGGGTCATCACCCTAGACTGCTGTTCCCGGGTGAACGGGACCATGAGCCCCGTCACGCTGCCGGCCGCCCGGTGTACCTTCCTGCCGTGCCCGCCGACCAGGAGCTCGCCTGCTTCGCCGTCGCGGCGCCCGGGCTCGAGCCGCTGGTGCGCGGAGAGCTTCGGGCGCTCTCGGCGCTCCAGCCGCTCCTCGTGCACGAGCCCGAGCCCGGCGGCGTCGGGTTCCGGACCGACCGGGCAGGACTCTACGCGGCCAACCTCCAGCTCCGCACGGCGTCCCGGGTGCTGGTGCGGCTCGGATCCTTTCACGCCGCGACGTTTTACGAGCTCGAGCGGCACGCGGGGCGGCTGCCGTGGGATCGGTTCGTCGGGCCGGGGCAGGGCGTAGAGTTTCGGGTCACTGCCAGGAAGTCGAAGCTGTACCATCAAGCCGCGGTGGCCGAGCGTTTGCTCACCGCCGTGGAGGCGCGCGTGCCCGGGGCGTCCGGCGAGGGCGAGGGCCCGCAGGAATTCGTGGTGCGACTCTTCCGCGACGAGTGCACGGTGAGCGCGGATGCGTCCGGGGACCTGCTCCACCGCCGCGGCTACCGACACGCCTCAGGCAAGGCCCCGCTGCGCGAGACCCTGGCCGCCGCGATGCTCATCGGGGCGGGCTGGAATGGGTCCACGTCACTGCTCGATCCGATGTGCGGCTCCGGGACCATTCCGATCGAGGCCGCGCTGCTCGCGCGGCAGATGCCACCGGGCGCGGGCCGGGCCTTCGCCTTCCAGCGTTGGCCGGCCTTCGATGTGGACGCGTGGGAGGCGGTGCGGGCCGGGGCGAATGCGCGGATCCTGGCGGACGCGCCCGCGCCGATTCTGGGCTCCGACCGTGATGCCGGCGCGGTGGCCGCGGCCGCCGCCAACGCCGAACGCGCGGGCGTGGCGGACGACATTCAGTGGCGGCAGGACGCCGTCTCCGCCATCGAGCCGCCGGCCGAGGCGGGGTGGGTCCTGACCAATCCCCCGTACGGCGTGCGGGTCGGCGAGCGGCTGCGCCTCCGGGACCTCTACGCGCAGCTCGGGAATGTGCTCAGGCGGCGGTGCATGGGTTGGCGACTCGCGCTGTTGTCGGCCCACGCGGAGCTCGACCGCCAGATCGGGCTCGAGCTCGAACCGGCGTTCGTGACTGACAACGGGGGGATCCGCGTGCGTCTGATGCTGGGGATCGTGGCGTGAGCGGTGGAAAACGGAACGCGCGGCCCGGGCTGCCCCGGACCGCGCGTTCCTTATACTATGCTGCGATGCGGCGACGCTACGCGACCGCCCGCTTCGCGCCGGTCAGCGCGCCGGCCAGCATTTCCGACAGATAGCCCAGGATGGCACCGGCCACGAGCGCGATGATGGTCTTGGGATAGGTGCCGTTGGCGCCGACTACCACGCTGACCGCGGTAGCCGCACCGATAAAGGCGCCCGGGATGAAGCCCAGGGTCGGAACCTTGGCCTGCAGAACCATGGCGATCGCGGCGACGCCCACGAGCGCCGATATCACCGGCAACCCGCCGCCGAACTGATTCCAGGCCGTGAGCGCGAGGAACGCCCAGAACACGCCGCTGAGGTTCGAGGCCAGGGTCTTCATCAGGCCGTCGGTCTTCCCGCCCGCGGCGAAGAAACAGCCCCACGCGACGATCCCAGCCCACACCGGCAACGCGCCGGGGCCCAGCGCTACGTAGGTCCAGCCTGCGATCAGGACCCCAATGCTGAGTGCGAGCGCGACGAGTGCGTCCATGTGCTACCTCCACAGTGCGGGACTGAGATGATCTCCCCGGCCGTGACGACGGGGCAGGAGAGATGGCGAGGTAAGCGGACCATCGGAGGGAACAACGTGCGACATTACCGCCCCGCAACTGAGGCGTCAAGTTTGTCACCGGTTCGGTGTTCGTTCGGCAACGCAATCTAACGCACTGATAGACTGTTGTTTACCGCGGTAGTTCGTGACCGCAGGAGGCGCTGTTCATGGCTCGATTGGCTGCCGCGGCGCTCGGTGGGCTCGCCGCGACCACGCTCATGGCGGGTTCCCTCGCGGCGCAGGCCGACAGCGCTCGCGCAGTCGTGCTGGCGCCCGACGCCGTCTGGGACGGGCTGGCCGAGGCGCCGGCGCGCGGGTGGATCGTCGTCGTCCGCGGCGAGCGGATCGAGGCCGTGGGTCCCGAGTCGCGCGTGCGCGTGCCGGCCGGTGCCGAGCGGATCGCGCTCGCGGGCGCGACGCTGCTGCCCGGCCTCATCGAAGGCCACTCGCATCTCTTCCTGCATCCCTACAGCGAAACGCTGTGGGACGATCAGGTCCTCAAGGAGCCGCTGGGCCTCCGGATCGCCCGCGCGGTGGCGCATGCGCGCGCGACGCTCGCCGCCGGCATCACCACCGAGCGCGATCTCGGCACCGAGGGCGCGCTCGACAGCGATGTCCAGCTTCGGCGTGCCATCGAGCAGGGCATCGTGCCCGGGCCGCGGCTCCTGGTCGTGACCCGCGCCATCGTCGCGACCGGCAGCTACGGGCCGTCGCGGAGCCGCTACGCCTTCGACCCGCCGCAAGGCGCGGAGGAAGCCGACGGCGACGAAGCCATCACCCGCGTCGTCCGGAGCCAGATCGGCCGCGGTGCCGACTGGATCAAGGTCTACGCCGACTACGGCTGGGGGCCCGGGGCGGAGCAGCGGCCCACGTTCACCCAGCACGAGCTCGACGCCCTGGTGGCGGCGGCCCGGGCGGCCGGGCGACCGGTCGCGGCCCATGCGATGACGGCGGAGGGCATGCGGCGCGCCGTGCTGGCCGGGGTCGAGACCGTCGAGCACGGCGACCAAGGCACGGCCGACGTATTTCGGCTCATGCGCCAGCGCGGCGTCGCGCTCTGCCCCACGCTCGCGGCCGGCGAGGCGTACGCCACCTATTTCGACGGCTGGGTCAAGGGCCGCGACGCGCCCATCCCGGCCCTTGCGGCCAAACGCGCGAGCTTCAAAGCGGCGCTCGACGCGGGTGTGACGATCTGCTTCGGCGGAGATGTCGGTGTGTTCGCCCACGGGCAGAACGTGCGCGAGCTCGAGCTGATGGTGGAATACGGCATGAGCCCGGTCGCGGCCCTGCGCGCCGCGACCAGCGGCAACGCGCGCACCTTCCACCTCGACGCACGGCTCGGCCGGGTGGCGCCCGGCCTCCTGGCGGACCTCGTTGCGGTCGAGGGTGATCCCACGCGCGACATCTCAGCGCTCGAGCGCGTGCGTCTGGTGATGAAAGGCGGAGAGCGTTTCCGATGACCGTGACGCCGGGACTGCTGGTCGCGTTGCTCGCCGGTGCGGCCCTCGGTGCGCTCGTTACGTGGCTCATCCTGCGCGCGGGGGCCGCCGAGCGGGCGCGTGCTCGGGACGCATTCGCCGCGCTCAGCGCGGAAGCGCTCCAGCGCAACAACGAGAGCTTCCTGCAGCTCGCCGAGACCCGCCTGGGCGACGTGCAGCGCTCGGCGGCGGTCGACCTGGACTCGCGCCGGAAGGCGGTGGACGAGCTGGTCCGCCCGATCCGAGACTCGCTCGAGAGGGTGGACGGCAAGCTCAGGGACGTGGAGCTGGCGCGCACCGGCGCGTACGCCGCCCTGCTCGAGCAAGTCAAGGCGATGGCCCAGACCCAGCACCGGCTTCACGCCGAGACCAACAACCTCGTCAAGGCCCTCAGGGCGCCGAGTGTGCGCGGGCGCTGGGGGGAGATCCAGCTTCGGCGCGTGGTGGAGATGGCGGGAATGCTGGAGTACTGCGACTTCACGGAACAGGCGAGCGTGATGACCGCTGACGGCCAGCTCCGTCCCGACCTCGTCGTGCGGCTCCCGGGCGGGAAGACCGTGGTGGTGGATGCCAAGGCGCCGCTCGCGGCCTATCTCGAGGCGGTCGATGCTGCCGACGGCGAGCGCGAGGGCCGGCTGCTCGACCATGCCCGCCAGGTGCGTGACCACATCGTGCGGCTGGGCAGCAAGGGGTACTGGAGCCAGTTCCAGCCGGCCCCGGATTTCGTGGTGATGTTCCTGCCGGGTGAGACCTTCTTCAGCGCGGCCTGCGAGCACGATCCGGCGCTGATCGAGTTCGGCGTGAGCCAGCAGGTGATCCCGGCGAGCCCGACCACCCTGATCTCGCTGCTGCGCGCCGTGGCCTACGGCTGGCGCCAGGAGCACATCGCGCGGAACGCGCAGGAGATCAGCGAGCTGGGCCGGCAGCTGTACGACCGGCTGGGCACGCTCGCGGGGCATTTCGAGGAGCTGCGGCGCGGTCTCGAGCGCGCGGTGGAGAGCTACAACCGGGCGGTGGGGTCGCTCGAGGGCCGGGTGCTGGTGTCGGCCCGGCGGTTCCGGGATCTGGGTGCCGTCGTGACGGGCCTCCCCGAGCTGGGCCCGGTCGAGCAGACCCCGAGGAAGCCCCAGGTGGAGGAAGACCCGGCGATCACTTGATCTGTATGATCTTCGCGATCGACGGTACTCCGTTCGCGTCCACGATGAACAGCATGTAGTGTCCAGGCGGCGCCAGGTTGCCGTTCGCCGGCGCCGTGACCATGAGCGTCGAGCCGCTCGCGGTGAACGCGAGATAGTTCATCCGCTGGTTCATGTTGGTCGCGTGGGTCACGGTCGAGAGACGAATCCAGGTGACCTTCGCGATCGGAGCCGCGCTCGAGATGACGACGGGAAGCTCGCCCCGTAGCCCACGTGGTCGGAGGCGGAGCTGATCGTCGGGCGGTTGGCCGGGGTCCCGTCCAGCTTGAAGAGGTAGGGCGGCGAGAACGTCTCCCCCGTATAGTCGTCCGTGAGCCCCGTGGCCGCGGGCTGGCCGCTGCCGACCGACAGCACCCGCGCATCGGGGAGCAGCAAGCGCGGTCGAGTGGTACAGCCGGTAGTGGGTCTGCCGGGCCAGCGCCGTCCACCTTTCGGTCGTCGGATCCCACCGCTCCGCGGCGAGGACCCTGGTCGTCGGTGGGCTTGGTATTGAAGCCCGCGGCGTTCGATCCGCCGGTCGCCAGAACCGTCCCGTCCGCCAGCAGCGTCGCGTTCATCTGACGCCGTGGCACTGCCATCGAGTCGACGCGGCGCCAGACTCGCCGCGCGCGCCGGAGTTGAGGTCGATGACCTCCGCGCTCCGCGTCGGGCTGCCGCCACCCACCGACCAGAATCTTGCCGGCGTCGTACATCACCGCCGAACCGTAGTCCCGGCCGCCGAAGGTGCGGTTCGGCCCCGCGGTCCATCCCCCGGTTCCCGAGGTGTTGAGATAGCCCGTCGATTGGTTGGGACCTGCCACGTACGCGGTGCCGTTCGGCGCCACGAACATCATCGGGAAGTAGGGCAGTGAGGCGGTGGCGGTGGTAAGCGCCCGCCAGGATCCCTGGCCGTTGGATCCCCCGGGACTCCACACCTCGGGGATCATGTTGACCACCCCGGCTGTGTCGCCGCCGGAGATGGTCAGCACTTCGCCGCTCGCCAGCGTCGTGTTCGTGGGATACCACCGGCCGTTCCGCATATCCGGGCCCGGCCTGCCAGGTGTTGCTGGCGTGTCGTAGAGCTCGCTGGGGACGATCCCCTTGCCGTCGACGCCGCTATGGCCGCCGGCGACCAGTATGCGCCCGTCGGCCAGCATCGTATGTCCGCTGCAGAACAGGTCCACCGGCTCGGTGGCGTCTCCCGAAGCCGCCTGTGGTCGGGTTCCAGAGCACCGGCTGGTGAACGGTTCGGCCCCAGGTCAGGACTTGGCCGTTGGGCAGCAGGTTCGCGTGGATCGCGACCGCCTGATGCCGGCCACGAAATGATCGGAGTTGTCCCACTGCCCCACGAGCGCAGTATTCGCGGGCCGGTCGAAGCTGACCACCAGGGAGACCGCCTGGCTCATCACCACGACGCATGTCCCGCTCATCCCGCCGACCCCGGTACCGGTTGCGTCGCAGCCGCCTCCGGCCCAGGCTTTGAGGTAGCTCCCGCTGCTCGCCGTCGCCGTGACCGTCACCTGCTGGTTCAGGGAGTATGGGGACGAACAGCCGGTTGCCCCCGCCGCACCGTTGCTGATCGTGCACGTGATGCCGGACGGGTTGGAGCTCACGCTGCCGCTGCCTGCGGCGCCGCCGCCGATGGCTGAGCGCGAAGGTGTTCGATTGCGGCTCGAAGTTGACCACCACATCCATGTTCCCGGTCACGGTCACATGGCAAGCGAGCCCTGTATCGCCGCTGGGCGCGCAGTTCGAGCTGACGAGCTTCAGGCTTGGCACCGGCCGCCGGAGTAAGCGTCAGCGTCACTATCGCGCCCGACTTGTACCCCTGGCTGCATTTGCCGCTCACGCCGCCGCCCTTCGACACCGTGCAGCTCGATCCCACCTCGATCCGAGGTGACCACCCCGCCGGCCTGGCTTATTGCTGGCCATCAGTTCCCTTGATGTTCACCTGGTACCGATTGTTGACTCGGGCAAACTCGGGCTCAGTGAGAGCGTCCTGGCAGGCGAACGCGACCACCAGTGACGCGATCGCTGACGAGCGACAGCCGCCGCGAGCTTCCAGCGGAGGGAGCGCGGGTGATCCATGGGGCGGCTCAGGACGGGGGTCGGCTATCTTACGGTGGAGTTCTCGAGGAGGTAAGTGGGCACTAACTACCTATTGGCATGGCCGCTCCCCGCCAGCGCCCGCACCAGGCGATACGTGTATTCCAGCCCCTGATAAAACGCCGCGACCGTAATCCGCTCGTCCCTCCCATGCCACCGGATGTCGTCGTAGTCCAGCGCCACCCCCGACACGCCGTACACCGGCATGCCCGTGTTGCGGAGAAACAGGCCATCGGACGCTCCCGCATCCATGCTCGGTACCACCGCCGCACCCGGCCACATCGCCGCGGTAATGCTGTCGATCGGCTCCAGGACCTCAGGCGCGAGGGGCGAAGGTGGCGAGGCCACGGGCTCCGAGGTGATCGTGACGTGCACCGCCGTGTCCGCGAGGAGGCGCTGGATGGTATCGATCACGTCCTGCGGTCGCTCGTCGGGCAGCATGCGGCAATTCACGTTGGCCCCGGCCGTCTGGGGCAGCGCGTTGTTGGCGTGGCCGCCGTCGAGCCGCGTCGCGACGCAGGTCGTCCGGAGGATCGAGCTCAGCCAGGGCGAGCCGGCCGACAGCCGGCGCATCGCGGCCGTATCGCCCGACTCGCCCACCATGCGCATCCGGGCCGCGATCGAGTCCGGCTCGGAGGCGGCGGCCCGGGTGAAATAGGACCGCGTCACCTCGTTGAGGCGAGGCGGGAACTCGTACGTGGAGAGCCGCGCGAGCCCGGCCGCCAGGCGGTAGATCGCGTTGTCCTTGACGGGGACCGAGCTGTGTCCGCCGGCGTTCCGGACCTCGAGTCTGAGGTCCATGTATACCTTCTCGCTCGCTTCGACGTTGCGCTCGAAGACCTTGCCGTCGCGCATCACCGGGTCGCCGGCGTCGCCGTTGATGGCGTAGGCCGCGTCGATCAGGTCGCGCCGGTGGGCCAGCAGCCACTGTACTCCGTTGTCGTCGCCGCCCTCCTCGTCGGCCGTGAGGGCGAGGATGACGTCCCGGTCGAGCGGGACCTTCTCCCGTTTGAGGCGGATCACGGCCTGTGCGAAGATCACCGCCATGTCCTTGATGTCGCTCGTGCCGCGCCCGTAGAAGAAGCCATCTTTCTCGGTCAGCCTGAACGGGTCCAACGACCAGTCCTCGCGCCGCGCCTCGACCACGTCCAGATGGGCCATCAGCAGGATGGGGCGCCGGGCGCCACTGCCCCGGAGCCGGGCCACCAGGTTTTGGCGTGCCGGGTGCGGCCCTACCAGCACCACATCCTTGGCCGGCATTCCGGCCGCAAGGAGCCGGCGTGCCACGGCCCGCGCGGCCGGAGTGGTTGCCCCGTGATCGTGGGTGGTATTGATGGCGATGAGCTCGGCGAACAGCGCGCGCGCGGCCCGGTCATCGGCCGAGATCTGCGCCCGCGCCTCCCGGAGGCCCAGCAGGAGGACGAAAGCGCACAGCGACACGCATCGGGAGAGGCGCAAAGGCACGAGGAGCCCGCTCGAAGGGGAGTGGGTTCGAATATAGTCCGGTCAGTGATCCAGCTCCCAGCCTCGAGCCGCCGCCGGGGACATACTGCCCGTCTTGTCGCGGCCCGAAGCGTCGGCCGCGACCCATTCGACCGCAGGAGAGACCCATGGCAGACGACACCCGCCCCGGCGCCCGCAGCGGCACCTTCACCCTCGGCGGCGATCTTTCGGTGCATCGGCTCGGCTTCGGCGCCATGCGCCTCACCGGCAAAGGCATCTGGGGCCCGCCCGACGACCCCGACGAGGCCATCCGCGTCCTCCGCCGGGCGATCGACCTCGGCGCCACTTTCATCGATACGGCGGATTCCTACGGACCGGAGGTGAGCGAGCGCATTATCGCGGAAGCGCTCCATCCATACCCGCGCGATCTGGTCATCGCGACCAAGGCCGGGCTGCGGCGTCCCGGTCCCGACCAGTGGCGCGAGGACGGGCGGCCGGAATATCTGCGCGTCCAGGTCGAAGGCAGCCTCGGGCGCCTCCGGCTCGAACGGATCGATCTGCTTCAGCTTCACCGGATCGACCCCAAGGTCCCGCTCGAGGACCAGCTGGGAGCGCTCGTGCGGCTGCAGCAGGAAGGGAAGATCCGGCATATCGGCTTGTCGGAGGTCAGCGTCGCCCAGATCGACGCCGCCCGGCGGCTGGCGGCGATCGTTTCGGTCCAGAATCTCTACAACCTGGCCAACCGGAAGAGCGAGGACGTTCTCGAGTATGCCGAAGCCGAAGGTCTCGGCTTCATCCCCTGGTTCCCGCTCGCGACCGGCGATCTCGCCCTCCCCGGCGGCCCGCTCGCGCGCGTGGCCGAGCGGCTCAATGCCCAGCCTTCACAGGTGGCGCTGGCCTGGCTGCTCCGCCGCTCTCCGGTCATGCTGCCGATTCCGGGCACGTCGCGGGTCCGGCATCTGGAGGAGAACATGGCCGCGGCGCTGGTGGAGCTGGACCAGGAGACCTGGCGCGAGCTGGAGCTCCAGGCCGCCTGACCCACCGGCAGCGAGGCCCGGCGGCTGCCGGGCCTCGCTGATCCCGCTTCTCTCGATTCTCTTCGCTCCAGCCTCAGCGAGCTGTCCCACCCCGCGAGAGGCGGTCCACCTCGGATTCGCTCATCTTGTCCGCATCAAGATCGTGCTGCCCGGTGATGCGGTGCCAGCCGTCCTTCACGGCATCCTTGACGTTCTCCCAGGTCGAGCCGCCTGCGGGCCGGTTCTCGAACTTGTCCCAGCCGGTGCGCAGGTCCGACTCCACGTCTTTCCACGTGCGGCCCATATGGTGCTGGCCGGACTCGAAGCCGTACCGGTATGCGGGCCGAAAATCGTTATAGGTGCGGCCGGAGGCGTACGGGCGCGAGCTGAAATTCTGCTCCCACCACTTGTCCTCCTGGTCCCAGGTCCTCTGATTTGCCATGCTGTCCTCCTCAGCTCGAGCGAACAACTTCGGGACGACACGATAGTCCGGCGCGCGCGCTCGCTCGGTGACGACCCTCACGGCGGAACGCGGCAACCCCCCGCAGGTCGCGATGCAGCGTCGGGCCGGCGGTGCTTCCCGCTTTCACTCGCTCGTCGCTGCGCTCCGTCCATCCCCCATATTCGCACGCGGTTGCACCTCCGGACCGGACCGGTCGGCTCGCCGTCGATGCCGCCGCGCGGCCCGGGCACACCGGTTGCACTCGGTCGAGTGGTCCCCCTCGTGTCAAGATCTTCACCACCGCGCGCAACCCGACCCGAAACGATGCACTCGCGCTCTCCCTGGAGTGATGCCATGGTCACGTTCCTGAAAGGCCGCCGCCGCAACGACGACACCGTGGTCGCCGTCGACGAAAGCGGGGCGAATGTCACTGCCGCACTCGAGGCCCTCGTCGCCCGCGCCGAGGCCGCGGCGGAGCAGCTTCGCCAGCTGGCGCCCGTCATGGAACGTTCGGCCGAGCTGGACACGTTGCGCGAGCGCTGCGTCGCGGTCGAGCGCCAGGTCGAGGGCCTCGAGGCGCTCGGCGCCCGCCTGGCCGACGCCGAGCGGCAGGCGGAGCGCCTGAGCAGCGCCTCCGAGGAGATGGACCGGATGCAGGGCCGCATGGGCGACCTCGGCGCCAAGGTCGAGGGCGCTCTCCAGCTCCGGGACGACGTCGAGCGCGTGCTGAGCCTCGAGGGGCCGGTCGCGGCGCTCCGGGGCGAAGCGGAGGCGCTGCGGGGTCAGATCGCGGAGATGGCCGAGGGCGTGAGTCGGATTCGCGCGCAGCACGATGACGCGCTCAGCGCGCATCGCCAGACCACCTCGCGCCTCGAGGCCATCGACCAGGAGCACCAGGCCGCGTCCGGACGGCTCGAGGAGACCGAGCGGCGCCTGCAGTCCGTCGAGCGCTCGCTCGACCCGCTCCACCAGGCCACCGAAGCCATCCCGAGCGTCCAGCACCAGCTGGCCGTGCTCAAGTCCCTGGCCGATCACCTGGCCCAGAAGACCACGTCGCTCGAGCAGCAGCGTGAGGCCGTGGACCGGGCGGCGGGCCAGATCAGCAAGCTGACCGTGATGGACCGCGAGCTCGACGTCTGGCTGCGCCGCCAGGAGGAGCAGATCCGCCGGTTCGCCGCGATCGAATCCAAGATCGCCGAAGTGCAGACGCTCCAGGCGAAGGTGATGGCCCGGTCCGAAGAGCTGCAGGCCGCTCACCAGGAGGCGGGCACCGCCCAGCAGGGCGCGCGCCAGGCCCTGACCGACCTGCGGGAGCAGATGCGGAAGAGCAGCGAGAGCTTCGAGCTCGAGAACCGTGGGCTCCACGCCGTGAGCGAGCGGGTCGGGGACCTCCGCGGTGCCGTGAAGGAGTGCGAGGCCCGGTTCGCCGTGCTCGACGCCGCCAGCCAGGGCGCGGCCGCGGTGCAGGCGCAGGTGCGAAGCCTCACGGAGCAGTCGGTCGCCCTCTCTCAGGAGCTGGTCCGCCTGTCGGACGAGGCGCGGCGGGTGGCGACCATGCGCGACACCGCCGAGCACCTCGAGACGCTCGCCGGCGACACCGCCGAGCGCATGCAGCGGATCGAAGCCCTCAAGCCGCAGCTCGACGACGCGGTGCGCCAGCTCGCGTCGCTCAAGGGCACCCACGAGATGATGGCCGACGGCCTGGAGCAGATGCGGCTCGCCCATGGCGAAATGCTCCGCGTCCGCGAGAGCCATGCGGAGACCCAGGAGTGGCTCAGCACGACCGACGGCTGGATCCGGAAGGTCGAGGGGCAAGTGAAGGAGCTGGGCGGGCTGGAGCCGGCGGTCGAGCGCATCCGCGCCGATGTCGAGCAGGTCCGCGCCGCCATGACCGACGTCGAGTCCCGCCGCGGCATGGTCGAGGACGTCCATCGCCGCCTGGGAGAGCTCGGCACCATGAGCGCGGAGCTCAAGGACCGCGCCGAAGGGCTGCGGGCGCGCATGGACGGGGCCGAGGGCCGCTTCACTCAGCTGGCCGCGCAGGCGGACGAGGCGCATCACGTGTCCGAGTCGATGACCGCCGTGACCGCATCCGTGGCGGCGGCCGAGCGCCGGGTCGACGTCGTGGAGGGCTCGGTTCGAACCCTCGAGGGCCGCACCACGCTGCTGGACGAGCTGGAGGAGCGCATCCGCGTGCTCGGCCAGGAGCTCGAGCAGCGGCAGGGGGCGCTCGACAAGGCGACCGAGCATCTGACCCGTGCGTCGACGCTGCGCCAGCAGTCGGCCGACGCCGCCCAGCAGCTCGAGGAGCTGTCCGGCCGGATCGGCACCATGCTGCAGAAGGCGGATGTCCAGGCGGGCGGGCTCGATCGCCTCTCCGGCGATCTTGGGTCCCGCGCCACCGCGCTCAAGTCCATCGAGCGCCAGCTCACCCAGTTCGAGAGTCTGCTCGCGCAGTGGGATTCGGCCCAGGCCGATGCCGCCCGCGGCCTCGAGCAGACGCTGGCGCGTCAGGGCGCGGTGGATGCGCTCGAGGCGCAGGTGAAGCATGTCTTCGACCTGGCCGAGCGCTCGGTCGAGCACGCGCAGACCATCGGCGCGTCGCGCCGGGAGATCGAGGAGACCCATGAGCTGCTCGAGGACACCAACGCGAAGCTCAAGTCGGCGGAGGAGTCGCTCCACGGCTTCGAGGCCCGTCGCCGCCAGCTCGAGCGCACCGAGCAGCGACTTGCGCGGGCGGAGGCCCTCGCCCTCGAGGTCCGGTCCACCGTGGAGTCGCTGCAGGCCCAGCGCGCGGTGGTGGAGCACGTCATCGAGCGGTCCGGCGCCCTCACCTATCAGATCAAGCAGGCGGAAGCGCTGGTCGAAACGCTGCGGCGGGAGCGCACGCTGGCGTGTGACGTGAGTGCCGCGGTCGCATCGCTTCGCGATGAGGACGAGGAGGACGGGAAGGCGAACGCGTAACCATCACAGTAGGCCGGACCGGCGCGCCGCCGCCGATCACGATCCAACCTTCCCCGCCTTTCCCGATGCTTCGGGAAAGGCGGGGAAGGCGCTTCCGGAGCGGGCGTCACGCCGGGCGACCGCCTCCGGCCAGGGATGCCTGCGGCCGGGGGACCTTCCGCGTCCGCCCGGCACCGCGCGGGCCCGCATCGAGCGACGCCAGCACTTCCGATGCGCGCCGCAGATCCTCGAAGAACTCCCGTTTCGCCCGCTCGCGGACATCCCCGGGGGCCCGGAGCACCGCCGACGGATGCACCGTGGCGATCACCGCCTCCGCCCACTCCGAATCGATCAGTGTGCCCCGATGCTGGGTGACGCGGAACTTCGGCCCGAGCAACGCCTGCGCCGCCGTGGCGCCGAGGGCCACGATGACACGCGGCCGGACCAGGCGGATCTCCCACTCCAGCCACGGGCGGCAGGCCCGGACCTCGGCCGCGGTGGGCTTCTTATGGAGCCGGCGCCGGGTCAACTCTTTCCGCGCGAACTTGAAGTGCTTGACGGCGTTGGTGACGTAGACCTTCCGCCGATCCAGCCCGGCCGCCTCCAGCCCTTCGTCCAAGAGTCTGCCGGACGGACCCACGAACGGGTGACCCGCCTGGTCCTCCCGATCTCCCGGCTGTTCGCCCGCGAGCATCAGTCTGGCGGCGGACGGACCCTCGCCGAATACCGTCTGCGTCGCGCCCTTCCACAGCGGGCAGCCGCGGCAGCCCGCCGCCGCGGCTCTCAGCGCGGTCAGGGTCGGCCGCGGCGGTATGAACTCGGCGGCGCCCGCCCCGTCAGTCACGATGGCCGAACGCACCGGCCCGGTCGAGCAGCGCCACGACCGCGCCGGCGAGCGCCAAACCCACGAGGGTCGGGCCGCGGTTGAGGCGGGCCCGGGTGGACAGGCTCCGTTGCCGAACGTGACCCTCGTAGTGGCCGCGCACGCGCACTGCCCCCGAGCCCGGGGCGAACAGGGTGTCCGGGCTCCGAGGCGGCCGGTCGGACAGCTGGGCCTCGAAGGCCGTCGCGCCCTTGAACCGATCCCCCAGGGCCGGGACGAATCGCTCGACCGTGTCGAACAGCTTGGCGCTGCCGCCCACCAGGACATCGCGCCGGGGCCGGGTGGCGGATGCCAGGATGGCGCGCGCGACGACTTCCGGCGCGTACACCGGGGGCTGGTGTGTGGGCTCCACGCCGAGATAGCTCTTGGCGTGCTCGGGGTAGGGGGTATCGATCGCACCGGGCTGAATCAGCGTCACCGACACCGGCGCGCCCTGGCGCTCGAGCTCGATGCGCAGCGAATCCGTGAATCCCTTGACCGCGTGCTTGCTCGCCGCGTAGTGCCCCTGCAGCGGGTAGCCGGTCCGGGAAAGGACGCTGCCGACGTTGATGAGCGCCCCGCCGCGGCGCTTGAGATGCGGCAGCGCCGCGAGCGTACCGTGGACCACACCCCAGTAGTTGGTCTCGAACAGCCGGCGCGCGTCCATGATGCCCACATCTTCGAGCCGGCCATAGATGGAGACGCCGGCGTTGTTCACCCAGGTGTCGATCGTTCCGAACGTGGCGACGGCGGTGGCCGCCAGCCGCTTCATCGTCTCCGCGTCGGCGACGTCGCCGACGACATGGGTGGCCTGCCCGCCGTCCGCCCGGATGCCCGCGACCGCCTGCGCGAGATCCGACTCGGAGCGGGCGTTGAGGACCACTCTCGCTCCCGACGCGGCCGCCATCCTCGCCGTCGCGAGCCCGATACCGGAACTCGCGCCCGTGATGACGAAGACCTGCTCGCCGATCCGCCTGAGCCTGTGCCGCATCTCCACCGCCCGCGTCGAAGTCTCGGCTCATGGTACGTCAGGGGTTCGGACCGGGAGGTGGGCTGGGTCACCGTGGCGGGGCCGGCCTCACGGCCAGCGCCGCGCCGCCCGCCAGCAACGCCGGTGCGGCCAGCGTGAGCAGCACGAATCCCCAGGGCGGGAGTCCGAACACGCCGCTCGTGCGTCGCGCGATGGCGCCGGTCGGTCCATGGAGCGCCGCCCAGCCCAGCAGCAGCGCCCACCCGAGCACCGCGCCGGCCATCGAGGACAACACCGGCGCCCGCAGGCGAGGAAGCGCTCGCACTCGAACGACCGCGAGGAGCGGCACGGTCCACCACCCGACAAGCGCCGTTCCGGCCGCGACGGCAATGGCGAAGACGACGATCCCGCGTACGCGCCTCACGGGCGGCCCCGAAGGACGAGCTCGGCGCCGGGCGACACTTCCTGCGGTGTCCGCGGCACGTGCAGCTCCGACAGCTCGCCTCGGACCCACACTGGGAGCCGATCCAGGTACCGCGCGCTGGCCGGGTTTCCGCTCTGGCCCCCGGGGTAGGTGCCCCACGCCCGGACCTCGGGACCGAGCGACACCACCATCCGCCAGCTGGCCCCCTCGCCGCCCCCCGTCATGCTCGAGGGGCTCAGCGTGCCGGGCCCGCCGGGCACAGCGAGATCGACCGCCGAGAGCGCCGGGATGCCCAGAAGATGGCGGATGGCGACCTGGTGCACGCGCGACCAGGCCCACCCGTGGAACTCGGGCGGCCCGTAGCTCCGGACGACCTCGGCATACCCGTCGGCGAGGGCGGAGGCGAGCACGTCGTCCCGGCGCTCGACCTTCCCCGGCGTCGACCGCTCGTCCCACCACGCGCTGGTCGAGTCGTCCAGCAGGGCGATGAACGCGCCGGCGGCGGGAGCGACATCCCGAGGCAGCTCGTCCCACAGGCGCGCGCTGGTGGCCCGCACCGCCGCCTCGAACAGCACCGCGCCCTCGTTGCCGAGCGTGTAGCGCCGGTCCCACGCGGCGAGCAGCCGGACGGCGTGCGCCAGCGCGGTGTCCGCGGGCCGGGTGGCCCCGGCCCGGATGTAGTAGGGCGCCCAGGCGTCCGCGCGGTCGCTCCCGGGGTCGGTCTGCCAGCGGCGCATCGTCGCCACGGTGACGGCGGAGTCGCCGCGCAGGAGCCGGTTGATGCGGAGCGCGCGCCATGGGGTGGGCCAGTCAGCGCCGAGATAGCGCGCCCTGTCGCGCGGGTCGATCGGCTCCTGGTTGGCCGAGGCGAGGAAGCCCTGGGTCGGGGCCACCGCCTGGGGGTACTGCGCCACGGACCAGTCACCACTCCAGTCGCTCGCGCGGGTGGTGCCGTCGTGGATCCGGTCGCCGCGGCCGTCGCCTGGGCGTAGGGGAAACCTCCCGGTCGACCGGATGGCGATCGTGCCCGCGCGGTCGGCCACCAGCATGTTCTGCGGCGGCGCCTGAAACGGGGCCATGGCCTCGAGCCACGCCTGCGCGGTTCGCGCATGGGCGGCCTGGTGCAACGTGCTGGTCTCACCCGCGCCCTCGAGCGCGGCCCAGCGCAGCGACAGCCAGCGGGTGCCTGCCCGCAGCATCGGCCCGCGGTGACTGAAGCGCAGCGTGTCGAGAGCGAGGGTGTCGCCCCGGGGCCCGACGTAGGCCTCCGCGCGCAGCTCGATGGGCAACCAGGCGCCGTCCACGCGATAGCGGCTCGGCCGCGCTGGATCGTCCACGGCTTCGATCCAGCGGTCCATCAGGTCGGCCTCGGTATTGGTGAACGTCCACGCGAGATCCCGGGTGAAACCGATCGCGATGGCGGGGAGACCGGGGACGGTCACTCCGTAGACGTCCTCCACGCCTGGCACGACGAGATGGGCCTCGTACCAGATCGAGGGCAGCGTGAGATCGAGGTGCGGATCGCCGGCGAGGAGTGCCGCACCGTCCCGCGTCCGGGAGGGCGCGACCGCCCAGCTGTTGCTGCCGAGGTCGGTGGCACCGGAGGCGCGTCCGCGCGAGCGACCGAGCGATGCCACGAGCTCTGCCGCCAGCGTGTCCGGTGGGCCAGGTGGCGGTACCTCGGCTGCGAGCCGCCGCGGCTCCCCGGCCGAGGGCTGGATCGGCTCCTGGATGGGCGAGTGCAGCGGGAAGAGTGCGTCGGCCGCGGAGTCGCCGACGGCGGCGGCTGCCCGAAGGCGTGCGAGCTCGACATCGCTTCGCGCGAGCGTGTAGTCCATCCTGAGGAGGACCTGCAGCGTCCGGACCGGCCCCCAGCGCACCGGGCGGGTACCGAGCAGGCGGTACTCAAGCGGCAGGTCGCTGAGCGGCATCGAGTCGATGTAGCCGTTGACGCCCGCGGCGTAGGCGTCGAGCGACCGGCGCGTCTCCCCGGTGTCAGGCAGCGACGCGAGCAGGCGCTCGGCGGCGCGCGCCATGCCGAGCTCGCGGGCTTCGCGGTCGGCGTCGAGCGCCGCCGCGCCGAGCAGTTCGGTGAGGGTACCGCCGCCAGCTCGGGCCTGGAGGTCGAGCTGGAACAGCCGGTCGCGGGCGGTGACGTAGCCCAGGGCGCGGAGGGCGTCGAGCTCCGTCGCGGCGAAGATGTGGGGTACCCCGCGGTCGTCGTACAGCACCCGCACGTCGCCCGAAAGCCCGGCGATGCTCGCCTCCGCGTAACGCGGCAGATTCGCCGATGCCGCGAGGGCCCAGGCACCGCGCACCGGGTCGACCAAGGGCCCCAAGGGGGGCAGCGGACCGGCGCCGCGCCATCCGAGCCACATGAGGGCGGCGAGCAGTGCCACGGCCGGTACGCGGAGCAGGAGACGCATGCAGCAAAGGTACCGGCCGAAGGCCTCGGGGCTACCTCTTCATAGCCCGCCACGCCATCGCCCGGCGTACCGGCCGCCGAGCCATCCTTCGCTTCCCCCGCGCTGAGGCCTATCTTCTGGCCAATCCCATGACCGTTCACCTTCCAGATCCGAACCCAGCCGCCCGGGCGCCCGCGGTGCGTATCGCCGGGGCGGTCGTCACCTACCGGCTCTATGACGTGGGGTATGCTCTAAACCTCGAGCAGGCTGCGCGGCTGCTCGAAGGTCAGGCCACGGGCCGGAGCCGGCCAACTCGCGGTGAGGCCAAGGCCCTGGTCATCGCGCACCCCCCGCTCACCCTGGCCCTGGGCCCGGCGGCGCTCCCTGCGGGGAGCGGTCTCGCGGCGGAGATGAGCGCGGTTTGCTTCGATTTCGGTGTGATTTCACTGCGCTTGCGGGTGCCGGTGGCCGACGGCACGCCGTGGCCGGATCTCCTGGCGTTGATGCGGTCGCTCGAGCGGTCGGATCTGACCGGCGTGTTCGGGCCGGCACTCGCCCAGCTCTGCTCGAGCCTGAAGGCTGCCGTCGTCCGCCCGGGCATTGCCCCGGTCGTCGAGGACTACACCATCTGCCGTCTCACGAGCATCCGGGGGGCGGACGGCCAGCCGGTGCCACCCTCCGCGCTGGACGACACGGCACTGGTGGAGCTCCTGCTGGGAGAGCCTCGCACGCTCACCGAAGACACCCGCCGGAACCTGCTCTCGCGCCGGTTCAGCTACACGGACCAGGATCTGACGGTGCTGAGCTGGGAAGCGGCGCTGGTGGTCGAGCCGATCACCGGTGACCAGGACGTCGAGTTCCTGCTCGAGTTCGCGAACGCCCAGCTGCTCGAGCTCCGCGTGTACGACGCCCACCTCGACGCCGAGCTGCCGCAGCTCTACGACCGCGCCTCACTGGCGCGCCGGGGCCCGGGGGCCCTGCTCGTGCGCCGGTTCGAGAACGTTCTAGCCGGCCTGCATACCCTGGTCGCTGACACGACCGAGGTGGTCGAGCGGGTCGAGAACGGGCTCAAGGTGACCAACGACGTCTTCCTGGCGCGCATCTATCAGGCCGCGCTGGCGCTGTTTCGGGAGGACGCCTGGCGTCTCGGACTCGCACGCAAGCTCCAGATCTTTCGCGACACCTACGCCATGCTCAACGACGAGGCCCAAACCGCGCGCGGCAATGTGCTCGAGGTGATCATCATCGTCCTCATCGTCATCGAGGTGATCATGGGCCTCATCCATTCCTAGGGCCGTTACTCGTCCTCCTCCCCGTCCGCCTCTACCAGGGGCACTTCCACCACGTGCTCGGCCGTGAACCACGCCTGAAGCTCGTTGGTCCGGATGACATCGCTGACCAGCAGGTCGTTCGTACCGCTGTCGCCGGCGTCCTGGGCGGCTTCCGCCGCTTCGCGGGCCTGCGTGAGGATGAGCTCGTGGGCCTCGAGCAGGCGGGAAATCTGGACTGGCACTTCTTCACGCCCGCGTGGCGGCCGCGGAATCCGGGTCTCCTCGGCGACGTCGGCGCCCATCGCGAGACTGATGCCTCCGAGAAGCTGGATCCGCTCCGCGATCTGGTCGACCAGCTTGTCCTGCTCCTCGAAGTGCTTGTCGAACAGCAGGTGCAGTTGGTAGAACGTGTGGCCGGCCACCTGCCAATGGGACTTCTTGTAGAGATCCCGGATCGTGATGGTGTCCGCGAGGGTCTGATTCAGCGCCACCACGCTTCGTTTACAGGTGGATGCATCGAGGCCGAGCGGCATCCGGATAATGCTCCCATACTTCTGCAGCTCGGCGGCACGCTGGTTGGTCCGGGGTTCCGGGCTTGGACGGTCGCCGGTCTCCCGGCGCGGGCGGTTGGCCACTGCCGACCGACCGCCACCGTTGGATCGCTGTACCATGGTTTACCTCCAGGGGGAAGGATTTGCAGAGCAATCGCAATGCTAGCGACCCGCCGGTGGCGGTCCCGTGAGCGGGGTCACCACTTGCTGCCGGTGCGTCCAGCGTATACGTTTCCGAGAGTTCGGTGGGCGGACGCCTTCCGATGACTGACGGTGTCAGAAGGGGGCTGGCGTTGGCGCCGGCCCTTTTTTTCTCCAGAAGGGCGGGGTCATGACCGAGGTGAGGCTGCGCGACGAGGACAGCCTTGAGCGCGCGCTCAAGCTGTTCAAGCGGAAGCTGCAGAAGTCCGGATTGTTCGGCGAGCTGCGCCGGCGCCGGCACTACGTGAAGCCCAGCGAGGCGCGGGCAATCAAGACGGCGGCGGCAGAGCGCCGGAAGCGAAAAAAGAAGGCTGCCAGAAGCGAGTGGTAACTGCACCGGCTGAGCGGACCCCTGCTCAGCCGGCCTTTTTTGCCCTAGTTCTTCTTTTCGATGTGGTCGGTCTTCTTGAGCGTGTCCACGTCGATATTGGTATCCGCCTTGACCACCGTGGTGTCCTTGATCGTGCCGGACTTGACGGACGTGTCCACGCCCGTGCGATCGTTGTTCATCGCGCCCGTGTCCGTGTCCTTCTTGGCGCATCCGCCGAGGAGGGCCAGTACCGCCAGTGCTGCTGCCAGCTTGGTGCTCATTGCTCACCTCTTCGCGTAGGGTGGACGTGCCGTCATGTCGGGCCAACTTGACGCAAATGCGCCTCCGACGCGGTGATGACACTCACACGCCGGTCCGCGTGGTGACCGCGATCACCACGCGGTCCCGGGACCGGGCTCTACTCTAGCCAGGTACACCTGGACTGGAGGAGACATGAACGCGAAAATCTGGCAGCGGGGCACTTCCCTCACGGTGCTGGCGCTCGTCGCGTCGTTGGGCGGATGTCGCGATCGCGGCCGCGCCGCGGGTGAGAGCGGCGCGGCACCGCCCGCGGGGGCCACGGATACCAGTGCCATGGCCGCCCCGGCGGCGGGCGCGGACAGCGGCCGCGCGGTGGGCGGCGCGCTGACCGACGCCAACATCGTGGCACTGCTCGACGAGGCGAACAAGGCGGACAGTAGCGCCGGCGCGACCGCCGCGACCAAGGCCACCTCCAGCGACGTGAAGCAGTTCGCCCGGCTGATGATGTCCGAGCACCACGCGCTGCGGTTGCAGGGGCAGCAGCTCGCGAAGAAGCTGGGTGTCACTCCGGCCGCCCCGGCAACCGACCCCGTTGCCCCACTGGCCGAGAAGGAAACCAGCACGCTCAGCTCGACCCCGAAGGGCCCGGCGTTCGATCGCGCTTATATCGATGAGGAAGTGGCGGCGCATCGCGCCGTGAAGGATCTGCTGAGCCAGTCGAAGGAGAGCGCGCAGAACGAGGAGTTGAAGGCCCTGATCGGGAAGGCCCAGCCGGTGATTGACAAGCACCTGGAGCACGCGGAGGCACTGCAGAAGAAGCTTGCCGGAAGCGCCTAACTGCACCCGGCCGGCGCGCGGGAGGTGAGCTGCATCACACTCGCGCGCTGCCACCTCCCCTCGGCGACTCCGTTGTCCCCTGCCGAGGACGCCTGTCCCCGTCCCGCCGCGTGCCACTCCAGATCTCCGGATGCTGATCGAACCATTCGCGCTCCTCTTCGGGCGCGTCGTTCCAGCCATTGTAATCGCATGTCATAGGTCAACTCGACTTTCCTGGCTCTCCTGCCCCACCATGAGGCGGCAGGCGAGTGAAGCAGGGCCTGTGCCACAGTCGCCGCAACGTCGGCGCACCGGAGCGGGTTCCCGTGCTCGGCTATTGTTACGTCCATGCCGCGCGTTTCGGATCCACTGCCGATCGAGCCGGCCCTGCCGGAGCTTCGGCGCGCCCTCGCCGGCGCGCGGGTCGCCGTTCTCCAGGCGCCGCCGGGTGCGGGCAAGACCACGCGGATCCCGCTCGCGCTGCTCGGGGAGCCGTGGCTCGGCGGCCGGCGGATCGTGATGCTGGAGCCGCGACGGCTGGCGGCCCGGGCGGCCGCCGGCCGCATGGCCGAGGTCCTGGGCCAGGGGCCAGGCGGCACCGTCGGGTATCGCATCCGCCACGAGACGCGGGTGGGGCCCACCACGCGGATCGAGGTCGTCACGGAGGGCGTCCTCACCCGGATGGTGCTGCAAGACCCCGCGCTGGAGCCGGTCGGGATCGTGATCTTCGACGAGTTCCACGAGCGCAGCATCCACGCCGACCTGGGCCTCGCACTCACGCTGCAGACGCGCGACCTCCTCCGGGAGGATCTTCGGATTCTGGTGATGTCCGCCACGCTGGATGGGGCCCCGGTGGCCGCCCTGCTCGGCGACGCGCCGATCGTGACCAGCGAAGGCCGGGACTTTCCCGTGGAAACCCGGTATCTCGCCCCGCGGCCGGGCACGCGTCTCGAGGCGGCGGTGGCCGGTACCGTCCGGACTTCGCTCGCCCGGGACGAGGGCGACATCCTCGCCTTTCTCCCCGGTGCCGCGGAAATCCGCCGCACTGCCGCGCTACTCGCCGATGTGCACGCCGATGTCATCCCCCTTCACGGCACGCTGGCGCAGGGGCTCCAGGATCGCGCCCTCCGCCCGGGTCCGTCCGGCCGCCGCAAGGTGGTGCTGGCCTCGTCGATCGCCGAGACCAGTCTCACCATCGACGGCGTGCGCGTGGTGGTGGATGGCGGGGTCGCGCGCGTGCCGCGCTACTCGCCCCGGAGCGGAATGACCCGCCTCGCGACCGTGCGGGTATCGCGCGCGTCGGCTGACCAGCGGCGGGGCAGGGCCGGCCGCCAGGCTCCAGGGGTGTGCTATCGGCTCTGGGCGGCGCACCAGGATGCGGCGCTGATCCCCCGCCGCGCTCCCGAGATGCTCGAGGCCGACCTGGCGCCGCTCGCCCTCGAGTTAGCGGCGGCCGGAGTCGCCGAGCCCTCCGAGCTGCGCTGGCTCGACTCGCCGCCGCCGGCGGCCTTGGCGGAAGCCCGGACCCTGCTGGCCCAGCTCGGGGCGGTGGACGGCGGGGGGCGCATCACGGCGCACGGCAGGCGGCTGAACCGCTTTGCCCTGCATCCCCGCCTGTCGCACATGGTCATCGCGGGCCGAGCGCTCGGGGCCGGCACGCTGGCGTGCGAGTTGGCCGCGCTGCTTTCGGAACGGGACATCCTGCGGAGGCAGGATGGGGCGGCCGACGCCGATCTCGGTCTCCGGCTCGACATCCTTGGGGGATCCATCCAACGGTCCGACGTGGATCGCGAGGCCCTCAGGCGGGTACGCACCGAGGCTGGGACCTGCGCTCGAGCGGCCGGGCACGAGGCCCGGCCAAGCGGGGAAACACCGGTATCGCCCGGATTGTTGCTCGCGATGGCGTATCCTGACCGGATCGGGCAGCGCCGCCCCGGTGCCTCCGGCCGGTTTCTGCTCCGGAACGGGCAGGGCGCATTCCTGGATCCTCAACCTCTGGCCCGCGAGAACTACGTCGTGGCCGCCGAGCTCGATGGCCAGCCGCGGGAGAGCCGGGTCTTTCTCGCTGCCGCGCTCACTCGCGATGAGATCGAGGAGCACTTCGCCAACGACGTGGTGCTTGAGGATGTACTGGGATGGGATGCCGGGGCTGGCGCCGTCGTCGCCGTTCGCCGCCGGAGGCTCGGCGCGATTGTGCTGCAGGAGGGAGCGCTCCTCGATCCCGATCCCGACGCCGTCACCCGGGCGCTCCTGGATGGTATCCGCCGGCTCGGCGTCGAGGGGCTGCCCTGGAGCGACCCGGCACAGCAGCTTCGGGCGCGGCTGGCGTTCCTTCACCGCCTGGACCCGGAGTGGCCGGACGTGTCGGACGACGCCCTGACCGACAGCCTGGAGCGGTGGCTGGCCCCCTGGGTCCGGGGATACCGGCGGCTGGAGGACATCGCGCCGGTGGACTTGGGGGAGGCGCTGAAGCGGCTGGTCGCCTGGGAGCGCCGGGAAGCACTCGAGCGCCTCGCGCCCAGCCATGTGCAGGTGCCCAGTGGCTCGCGCATCCAGGTGGATTACACGAACCCGGATGCCCCAGCGCTGGCGGTGCGGCTGCAGGAGCTGTTCGGCGCCCGGGAGACCCCGGCAGTGGGCGCGGGGCGAATCCCGCTGACGCTCCATATCCTCTCGCCCGCCCGGCGCCCGGTCCAGGTGACGCGTGACCTCGCGGGGTTCTGGCGAAGTGCTTACTTCGATGTGAGGAAGGACCTCAGGGGCCGGTATCCGAAGCACCACTGGCCCGACGACCCGCTGACCGCCATGCCCACGCGGCGGGGAACTTGAGCGGTGAGACGGCTGTTCGGTAACAGCGTGCAACGGTTGCCGCGCGCCGGTCATCATGCGGAGACAGGGCTGTTCTCCGAGCGCTGACAGCAAAACCCAAGTTATTGCTATTGCGATAGATAGGAGCTATCAAGTGCCTGCCAAGAAGCGGTCTCGTCGGACCGGGCGCTCACGCGCCACGCAGCTTCCCCGAGCGGCCGATGAGGGGCGCGAGAGCCTGGATTTCTATCTCCAGGAGATCAGCCGGATTCCACTCCTGACGGTCGTGGAGGAGACGGCACTCGCCCGCCTGGCGTTCCGCGGCGATGTCGAGGCCCAGGAGCGGCTGGCGCGCCACAATGTTCGCTTCGTGGTCTCGGTGGCCAAGAAATTCCAGAACCGCGGGGTTCCCCTGATGGACCTCATCGGGGAGGGCAACCTGGGTCTCATGACCGCTGCCCGGAAGTTCGATCCCGACCGCGGCGTCAAGTTCATCTCCTACGCGGTGTGGTGGATCCGGCAGGCGATTCAGGCCGCCATCGCGAGGCATGGCCGGCCGGTGCGCGTTCCGCTCAATCGGACCGCCGACCTCAACCGGCTGGGCCGCACCACGACTCTGCTGTCCGAGCAACTCGGCCGGGCGCCGACCACCGAGGAGTTGGTCAAGGCCACCGGCCTCACCCGAGATGCGGTGCGGGCGCTGAGCGCACTCCACATCGAGGCCATGCGGCTCGACCACCCTGTTCGGGAGGCGGACGAGCGCGGGCGGATGGAGCGCTTCGTGCCGCTGGCTCAGGAGGGCACGGACGCCACGACCATGGCCAACAGCCGGAGCAGCGACCTGGACGCCGCGCTGGCGGCGCTGCCCGCGCGTGACGCGAAGGTGCTCCGGCTCTATTTCGGGCTGGACGACGGCAAGGCCCGGACGCTCGAGGAGATCGGCCGGATGCTGGGTGTCACCCGGGAGCGCATTCGTCAGCTGCGCGACCGTGCGCTCCGTCAACTCCGTGAACAGCACGGCGACAAGCTCCGCGACCTGGCTGCCTGACCCGGTGTCGGAGGCCGACCCCGCCACGTCTTGCACGTGGCGGGGTCGTTTTTTTGACGGTGTCCAAAACCTGCCACTGGACTATGTGAGTGCTTTCTCCGAGATTGCATGAGCCCCCCATCGGTCGCCATTCGTCTCGAGGTCGTCGTGTTCCCGTCCATGCGGTTCCGAGATGTGCTCCGGGCGAAGTTCGCCGACCACTTCGAGCTGATGCTCACGGCCGTCGGTGTGGTGCTCGCCGTGACGCTGACGTTCGCGCAGATCGACCAGGGGACCAAGGGGCTGGCGCTGACGTTCCTCGTCTGGCTGCAGGGATTCCTGATCTGGGCGGTGCGCCGGCACTCGCGGCTGGCGCGGTCGCGCTTGATCCGGAAGCTCCGTGTCATGCTGCAGGATCGGGTGAATAACCAGCTCACCGTCCTCATCGGCGTCGCCGAGTTGCGCGGCACCGTGGGGATGTCCTCCGATTCCGAGGACGTCGAAACGGCGCTGAGCGCCGCGCGGGCGGTGTCGCAGGAGCTGGAAACGCTCTCGCTGGAGACGCTGCGTCACTGGGAAGCCCGGTACGCGCGCCACCTCCCCGCGCCGCTGCGCTGAAGTCACGGTCTCTGCCAGATCCCGCGCGTTTTGCGGGCACGCTGCCGGTATCCGAGGAGCTCTCCGCTGCGGCTCATCGCGGCGCGGTCGAGGACTGGTTATTGCTGCCGGAGTCGCAGCCATGACGGTTCCCAGCCAGATGTCGCTGCGCCGAATCCCCGAGGGAATGCACCTCCAGGTCCGCGTGGCCTACGCGACGAGCTGGGAGGCGCTGATCGACACCCACACCCGCCAGGCGCTCCAGTTCGTCACCGAGTTCGCCACCCGGCTTCCCGTGCTCGAGGGGCTGGATCTGTATTTTGGCGTCACCGCGGTGCCCGAGGCGATGCACGAGGTCGTGCGCTCACGCACCTTGACCGCCCTCGATCTCAAGACCGTGCCGCAGCCGGCCGAGGCGCCCGCGGTCACCGGCTGGCAGCGGCTGCGGCTGGACCTGGTGCTCGAGCAGAAACGCTACCGCCGCCGCTACCACGAGCGCACGGTCGAGTTGGCCCGGATGGCCGGCGCTCGCGCGGCGGAGGCGGTGGTGGCCACGCACGTCGAGAACGCGCTCGAGCTGGCCTGGCTGCTCAAGGGCGTCATGCCGGTGAACACGGTCACCGACCACTACCTCCGCGAATTCGGCCTGCCGGCGGGAGTGGCGCAGATGGTGTTGCAGCGGGTACAGGCGAGGGTGGCAGGCGACGAGCTCACGGCGCAGTATGACGAGCTGCTGCCGCCCGGACTGGAGCCGATTGCGTCCGAGCGCCCAGCCCGATTCCCGGAGCCCGCTGCCGACGGGGTCTGAGCCCGGGTAGGCGCACGCCCTTCGGCACGGCGGCCAAGCCGCCCTGATCTCAATCTGCCGGACTTCCGCCCCCCAGTACGACAGCGCGCGCCTCTCTCGCACACGGCATTCGATGCACACCGCGGCTCCGCACCGATTCCAGGAGATGCGCGACAGGGGCTGTTGGATTAGCTGTCGGACGACCAAGCTGAAGATCGAATCGACCTCCAGGTCGTGCGCCGGGCCCAACCGGCGTGAGCCCCGATCGGGAGGCCCGCGTCCCGGGTCTGGCGAAATGCCCGATCCCGAGCGTGCGATGTCTGAATAACTCGTTTCCAAGCATACACTTGAATGGTGGCTCGACGCTTGCAACTTCGCTCCACGGAAGATCTCCGTCTCGCAACCTCGAGCTCAATCCATGGTCCGTCGCCTGATCGGGACGCTGGTTACCGCGGCCGTCTGCGGCACCATCGCCGCACCGTCCATCGCTGCCCAGTCCTTGACCGACAAGGAGCGCGAGGGCCTCGACGCATGGTATCAGCACACGGCCGAGCGGACCGGGCGCGGGGAGTGGGGCGTCGCTGTCGGGACGATGGACGGCCGGGTGCTTTGGAGCATGAGCCCGGAGCTGGCCCTGATTCCCGCCTCCACCGCCAAGGTGTTTACGACCGGCTTCACGCGGTCCCGCGTAGGCGGCTCCTCACGGCTGGTGACGCGGGTCGTAGGCGACGGCCAGCTCGAGCCGATGTCGGGCCGCTGGCAGGGGAGCTGGGCGCTGGAGCTGGGCGGGGACTGGACGCTCGACCGCAGCGGGCGTGACGGTCCGACGCTGCGCGAGCTCGCCCGGCGACTGCGCGCGCGTGGGGTCCGCCAGCTCGAAGGCCCGCTCACGCTCACCAGCCGCAACGGTCCCGCGACAAGCCGCTATCCGAGCGTCTGGGCCTCCGACTTCGAGGGCCAGCTCTACGCCCCGCCCGTGGGGCCCGTGGCGTTGCACGAGAACACGATCTCGCTCACCTACCGCCCCGGCCGCGAGACCGGCGCCCCTCCGACCCTCGTTAGCGCGTATCCCGATGGCGTCGATCGCCTGATTCGCATGGCGGCCACCACCGTGAGCGGCAGCGGAGCCCGGCTTCGGCTGATTCCCGCCGCCGACGGCGGCTGGACGTTGGAGGGGACGATCGGGCTGTATCGGAGGACGGCGGGCTTCTCGGCAGTGGCGCACGACCCGTCTCGCCTGCTCGCGGCGGTCTGGGCGGCGGCCTTGGAGCGGGCCGGCATCCGCTGGGTGATGCCCGGCGGGCCGACGATGGTCGGGGCGCGGGCGACCGCGGTGCTGGCGCAGGTGGAGTCCGCGCCGTTCGACAGCGTGGCCACGGAGGTGAACCGCCGAAGCCTCAATATCGGCGCCGAGCTGATGTTGCAGTGGGGGGCCGGCAGCCAGACCACCGGCCCCGCGCTCGTGACGCAGCACGTCCGCCAGGTCGTGGGCCCGTCGGCCCGTGTCTCCCTGGTGGACGGCAGCGGCCTCAGCGACCTCAACCGGATCAGCCCGCTCACGCAAATGCTGTATCTCGCCCGGTACCCGCAGCTCCCGGGGAACCAGCAGTTCCCGCTGCTGCTGCCCGCGAATGGGACCGGCACGTTGCGCCCCCTCCGGGGCGGCATCAGCCGAGGCGTCGTCCACGCCAAGACGGGCACCCTCGACAACGCGGCGACGCTGGCCGGCTATCTCGGCCGCCCCGACGGTGTGCTGGTAATCTCGCTGATGTACAACGGTCGCCGCATCGGTCCAGCGCGGACCGCGGAATGGGAGCTGTTCCGACTGCTGGGCGCGGAGGGCGTCGACCTGCGCGGCATGATCGAGACCCAGATGGGCGGCACCAGCGTCCCGCGTGACCACTAGCGGCCGGCGGCGAGCGCTCCAGGCGGGCGTTGCCGCGCTCGCCCTCGCCTCACTCTACGTCCTTGGCACGCGGGGGAGCGTCCCGCCGGCCGAGCGGGAGCGGCCGGTCGATACGCATCCCGCCGCGGCCCCCGCCGCCCCGCTTCCGCTCCCCGCGCCGACACCCGTCACCGACGCGTTCCATTCGCACCGGTCCAACGTAGAGGTCGAAACGGGCGGGCGCGTGCTTCGGGTGCTGCCCGACGACCGCGAGGGATCGCCCCACGAGCGCTTCATCGTGCGGGTCGAGGGTGGTCCGAGCGTGCTGGTGGCCCACAACCTCGCGCTCGCGGCGCGGGTGCCGGTCGCGCCCGGGGACTCAGTGGAGATGCACGGCGAGTACGAGTGGAATCAGAAGGGCGGCGTCATTCACTGGACCCACCGGGATCCCGGCGGCGGCCACCCGGCCGGATGGATCAAGCATCAGGGCCGCCTCTACCAGTAGGTCGCATCCACCTCCCGAACCGCTCGTGCCTCCTGCTGAAGGCTTACCCTCCCAGCACCGCCGCGACCACGGCCTCGAGCCCGCCTGCCTGCTTCACTGTTCCCTGGGCCACCCGCGAGCTGCCGCCGCCGCCGCCTCCGTGGGCCTCGAGCACGGCCTTGAGCGTGCGGCCGGCGTCGATCCCGGTGTCCGCCGCCGCGGCGACGACCACCGCCGGAGGCCGCTCGACCACGCCGACGAAGAGGCCGCCCGCGAGCGCGCCGTAGGCCTGGGCCAGGGCCCGGACTCGTTCGATCGGTCCGTCCGCTTCCCATACCACGATCGCGCGCCGGCCGCGCGCGTCGGGGGTGACCGACGCATACAGCTCGCGTGCGCGGAAGCCGGCCAAGGCGTCCTCCAGCTCCCGGGCGGCCGCGGCGGCGGCCTTGAGCTCGGCGCGCTGGGCTTCGAGCAGTCGGGGCAGATCCTCGGGGCTGGCCGAGTGGGCCGCGGCCAGTCCGGTCAGGAGGTCGAGGTCCGCTCGCGCACGGCGGAGGGCTCGTCCACCGCACAGGAACTCGAGGCGGACGAGCTGCTTCACGCGCTCGACCTTCCGGATGGTGATTGGTCCGATCTCGCCGGTTGCGCGGACGTGAGTTCCACCGCACGCGCTCCGGTCGAGCCCCTCGATGGTGACCACCCGGAGCGTGCCCTCGCGATCCGAGGCCTTCCTGAGGCCGGTGGACACGGCCGCCTCCTCGAACGTCACCCGCACCGCCCGGTTCTCCATGACTGCCGCGTTCGCACGGGTCTCGGCCTCGATGACCTGTTCCGACGTGAAGGCGCCGGTCTCCAGATCCAGTGTCGAGCCCTCGCGTCCGAAATGCACGCTCGCAGTGGTGTATCCGAATCGGTCCGCGACCACCGCCGAGAGGAGATGCTGCCCGGTGTGCTGCTGCATATGGTCGAATCGGCGCAGCCAATCCACCGAGCCCTCGAGTCGGTGGCCCTCGACCGGTCCGCTCAGCAGATGAGCGATGCGATTCCCCTCGTCCACAACCTCTATCACTGGCACCCCGCCGAGCCGGCCGGTGTCGAACGGCTGGCCTCCCGAGGCGGGATAGAACGCCGTGCGGTCGAGGTAGACGCGGCGGCCGTCGTCGGCGCGATCGGTCACGGCGGCGTCGAACCGCGCCAGATAGGCGTCGGTGTAATAGAGGCGCTCGGTCACGGGGGAAGTGTACCGGCGTCTTCCCGGTAGCGGAATTGCTTGGCATATTGGGCCGCGCGAGCCCGGAGACCCCGGGGCGCGCCCAAATTCCACCGGAGTCGGGGGGGGGGACCATGAGTCAGCCTGCCGTGTCCATCAAGGGGTCCGCCGATGCCCGCGCGCCCTGGCGTATCGCCGTGCACAACATCGAGGCGTGCAACTGCAGCCCCGGCTGCAATTGCCAGTTCACGGGCTTTCCGGACAAGGGGCCGTGCGAGGCCATGATCGGGGCCGAGATCCGGGAAGGCCGGTACGGCACCGTCGATCTCGCCGGGGTGCGGTACGTCATCGCCTTCATGTATCCCGGGGCGATCCACGAGGGGAACGGCCAGGCGGCAGTGTTCATCGACGAGCGGGCGACGCCGGCCCAGGCCGACGCGATCGGCATGATCCTCTCCGGCAAGGCGGGCGGGATGCCGTTCGAGGCGCTGGCGGGGACCATGGCGTCGCTCGACGGTCCGGTGCTCGCACCCATCGAGATGCGGGTGAGCGGCACCAAGTCGTCGTTCCGCATCCCGGGCGTGCTCGAGCTGGCCCAGACGCCGATTCTCGACGCCGTCTCGGGCGCGGAGAAGGAAGTCCAGATCGTCTATCCCAAGGGCGGTTTCTTCTGGGACGTCGGCAACGTCGCCACCTCGGCGTCGATGTACTGCGAGTACGGATTAATCCGCTTCCGTCACCCCGGCGGGTTCGCCAGCTACTCGACCCCGACATGGACCAACCAGGCGTAGCCATGCCCACGGCGGCACTCCGGCGGGACCGGGTGATCCTGGTCGCGGGACTCCTCGGCCTGGCGGCGCTGGCCTGGATCTACGTGGGGCGGATGGCGGAGATGCCGGCGCACGCGACGACGACCCTGGCGATGCCCGGGATGGAGGAGCAGCCTGGGTTGGTCTGGCTCGCCGGCATGTGGGCCGTGATGATGGTCGCGATGATGGTCCCGTCGGCCACCCCGACCATCCTGCTGTTCGCGGCCATCTCTCGTCGGCGCCGGCTTCAGGGGCAGCCCGCGGTGTCGGCCGCCGTGTTCACCCTCGGCTATCTGCTGGTGTGGACGCTCTATGCCGCCGCGGCCGCGGGGGCGCAGTGGCAGCTCCACCGCATGGCGCTGCTCTCGCCCGCCATGGCGGCGGCGACTCCCCTGCTGGGCGGCGGGCTGCTGATCGCGGCGGGGCTCTACCAGTGGATGCCGCTCAAGGGCAGGTGCCTCACGCGGTGTCACTCGCCGCTCGGGTTCTTCGCCGCCGAGTGGCGCGAGGGCGCCGGCGGCGCGCTGCTCATGGGGATGCGGCACGGCAGCTTCTGTGTGGGCTGCTGCTGGATGCTCATGGCGTTGCTGTTCGTGAGCGGAGTCATGAACGTTCTCTGGGTGGCCACGATCGCCGCTTACGTCCTGGTGGAGAGGCTGGTGCCGGGAGGCCGGATGCTGGGGCGGACGGCTGGCCTGGCGTTGGTGGCCTGGGGGCTCTGGCTGGTATTGGCCTGACTGCGGCGCGCGATCGGGTCGCTCCGCCCGGCGTCCGAGCACACTCGACCCCGCCTTTTTTCCGTCACCGATTCCCGAACCACCGTGAGGCTCATTGGTGATTCGCAGAAGTCAGGACAGCCCGACCGCCGCCGTGCTCGGGCGGATCGGGCTGCCGGAGCCGGTGCGCGCGCTCGCCGGGCGGCCGTGGGACGTCGTGGTGGTCGGGGCCGGGCACAACGGCCTGGCCTGCGCGGCGTACCTCGCGCGCGCCGGGCAGCGCGTCCTGGTGCTGGAGTCCCGGGCGCAGGTGGGAGGCGCGTGCACGCTGGAGGAGCCGTGGCCGGGTGTCCGGATGTCGCCCTGCGCGTACGTGGTCGGGTTGCTGCACCCGCTGGTGATGCGCGAGCTCGACCTCAAGGGCCATGGGTTCCGGTGGACGCCGGCTGACGGCGGGATGTTCGTGCCGTTCGAGGACGGCAGCAGCATTCAGCTCTGGAACGACGACGGGCGGTGCGAGGAGGAGATCCGGCGGTTCGCCCCGGGCGATCTGGCGGGCTGGCGCGCGATGCACGCCGTCAAGCGCCGGTTGCGCGACACCCTCCGCCCCGACGGCCCGGACGACATCTGGATCGGCCCCTCGCCGACACGCGAGGCGATCGAGCGCCGGCTGGGGCATGATCCCGAGGCATGCGGGCTCCTGTTCGAGTGGTCGATGGTGGAGCTGGTAGAGCGCTACCTCGCGGACGAGCGACTCCAGCTCGCCTACCTGGGGCAAGGGGTCATCGGTACCAATGCCAGCCCGCACGAGCCCGGCACTGCGTCGGTTTACTACCATCACGCGTCGGGCCGGATGGACGGGCAGCCGGGGACGTGGGGCTACGTCGAGGGCGGGATGGGCATGGTGTCGTTTCTCCTGTGCGACATCGCGCTCGAGGCGGGCGCGGTGGTGGCCGCCGGCGTGCCGGTCGCACGGATCCTCCCGGGCGAAGGGGTGGAGCTCGCTTCGGGCGAGCGGATCACCGCGCGACAGGTGGTCTCGAACGCGGACCCGCGCACGACGCTCGCGCTGCTCGACGACGGAGCGGACGCCGGGTGGGCCGAGCGGGTGCGGGCGATCCCGATGGAGGGGGTGACCGTCAAGGTGAACATGACGCTCGCCGAGCTGCCCAACTTCACCGCGCGCCCGGGAACGCGCGAGCCGCACCACACGGGGCAGGTCAACACTCCGCTGGGCAGGTCGGAGTGGCGCGAGTTTCACCGGCTCGCCAACGATGGTCTCCTCCCGCCCCGGACCTGGAACGAGCTCTACCTGCAGACCGTATACGATCCGAGCGTGGCGCCGCCCGGGGTTCAGACGCTGAGCGTGTTCGCCCAGTACGTGCCGCACCGATTCCGGGATGGCACGTGGGACACGCGGCGGGACGAGGTGGGACGGACGGTGGTGGGCTCGATCGCGCGCTTCTGCAGCAACCTGCCGCAGGCGATCATCGATATGGAGGTGCTGGGCCCGCCGGACATCGAGCGACGGGTAGGACTCGCGGGCGGCCACATCTTTCAGGGCGAGATCCTGCCCGACCACATGTGGGACCGGCGGCTGTCGGCCCGGACGCCGATGGCGGGCGTGTTCCTCTGTGGCGCGGGCACCCATCCCGGCGGGAGCGTGATCGGCATCAACGGGCGCAACGCGGCGATGGAGGTCTTGGGGAGGGGGTGAGCGGACGGCGGATGGTCGAGCGGTCGGACGGTGGGACGGGCAGAAGGTCGGAGATGACGGGCGACGGGTCGCGGTCGAGCGTGGACGCCTGCCGGGGTGCCGTGTCATCCCGAGCGGAGCGAGGGATCTTCTCGCGCCGAGTTCGACCCGTCTCCGGGCAAGATCCCTCGCTCCGCTCGGGATGACAGCGTGCTACCTTCCCGCTCCGCCGCTCCGCCGCTCCGCCGCTCCGCCGCTCCGCCGCTCCGCCCGTCCGCCCGTCCGCCCGTCCGCCCGTCCGCCTTATCCCCACCCCCGCAACGCCCGCACGAAGTCGTGCAGCACCAGAAACTTTTCGTACAGAATGACGCCCTTCCGCTTCTGGCCGAACTCGGCGAACAGGTCCCTCAGCCGGCCCCGGCGGGTCACGTAAAAGCGGAACACCTCGGCGAAGTCCTCCTGCGGATGCTTCGCGGCGTAGGCGCTCACGAAGTCGCGCGGGGCGATGGCCACCCGGCGGCGCTGGAAGTACACCCAGGTGTTGTCCATCCCGCGGTAGGCCTTGTCCACCTCGCCGAACGCGCGTTTGAAGCGCCGGCTCCGGGTCCAGTCCCAGTGGTGGTAGAGAAAGCTGTGGCCCAACTCGTGGGTGAGCAGGCCGACGAGCATCGTCCAGGGAATCTCGTCCTGCCGGCGCTTGCCGACCACGTAGCGCTGCTCGATCTCGACCGCCTTCGGATAGCGCGGGTCGACGCCCGAGATCCCCGGCCGGAGCAGCACGCGATAGCCCCAGTCGCGGATGCGGGAGACCAGCAGGAGCCGCCGCACGCGGGTGAGGGTCCGTGGGATGAGGTCCCGGCCCGTGGCGTCGGACCCGCACCAGGGGCAGGCGTTCATCCAGTCGTCCACGCCGCGATTGCAGCGGGGACATTCACCCTCGAAGTGATCCTCCTCGTTCCAGGACTGGGGACGCCCGCACCAGGGACAGTAGCGCATCGGGTATTGCACGCCGCCGCCGCAGCCCCAGTCGCAGCGGGCATCCATGCGGAAGCCGCGCGGAGCCTTGAGAGGCTTCTCGCTGGAGTAGCCGTGCTCGTAGATATCGGCGTCGCACCAGGGACAGAAGGAGGACTTGTCGGACACCATCCAGCCGCACTCGTAGCACTCCGCGCCGGTGACGTTATCGACGTCTTTCCACTGCTGCGCCCGGGCGCAGGCGGGACAGAACGACCAGTAGCGCTTGAGCTCGTGCCCGCAGACGCAGTGGAACTGGTGGTGCGGCGCCGGGCCGCGGCGTCGCCTAGGCGTGCTCATAGCGGGCCGCCGCCACGTCCACCAGCCGCTGGATGAACCGGTAGTAATCCATGCCCGCTTTCTCCGCCGCGTTCGCCATGTCGTGGCCGTAGCTGATGAATGGGTTGGCGTTGGCCTCGAGGACCCAGATCGTGCCGTCAGGGGCGAGGCGCACGTCGAGCCGCGCGTAGTCCCGGAGCCAGAGCGCGCGGAACGCGGTCCGGCAGATCGATTCGATCCGCTCCTTCGCCGCCCGCGCGATCGGACGCGCGAACACGTTGCGGATCCCCTTGCGCGCCCGGTAATCCTCGTCCCACTTGGCGGACTGGGTGGCGATCCGCTCCTCGGCCCGGGTCCGCCGCTTGTCGAACACCATCTCGGTGATGGGCAGGATCTCGAGCCGGTCGCCGTTGCCGAGGAGGCTCACGTAGAGCTCGCGCCCCTCGACGAACTGCTCCGCGATCGCCGGCTGGTCGAAGCGGTCGTGGATCATGGCCACCCGCTCGGTCAGCGCCCCGAGGTCCTGCACCACCGACGCCTGCGCAATGCCGGTCGAGGCATCGCTCAGAAGTGGCTTCACGATGAGCGGAAAGCCGACCGTGGTCGGCTCGCTCACCACTTCACCCGGGCGGTAGGTCACGAATCCGGGCACGTGGATGCCGTGGTAGGCGAGGACCTTTTTGCTCATCGCCTTGTTGCGGCTCACGAGGAGGGCGAGCGGGGGCGAGCCGGAGTAGGACCATCCCTCGGCCTCCAGGATGCCCGGGACCATGTACTCGAGGCCGGGATTGCCGTGAAATGCCTCGACGCCGTTGAATACCAGGTCGGGCCGGATCTCGCGCAGGCAGCGGGTGAGGTACTGCAGGTCATTGCGCACCCCGACCAGAATCACCTCGTGACCCCGGACTCGGAGCGCGTCGGCGATCTGGTACTCCATCTCGGGCTCATCGTGTTTCCACGCCGCGACCTCGGTCGCCATCTGGCGCTCGTGGTCCGGGTGGTCCCACCCGTCGTACGGGGTGTCGAATGTCACCACAATGCGCATCGCGAGGGTGCTCGGCTGAGGCGACCCGAATAGTGGCCGCACCGGGGATCGGCCGGGAGGGGCGAGGTGGGCGATTTGCCCCCTGGTGGCTCGGGAGGGCGGGCTGCATTATCCTAGCTCTTCGCCCCCGACGCCATTCGAGCGTACCGCCACGCAGGAGCTGGAGGTGGGAATGGAGTTCACGCCCCGTGAGGCCAGGCTCAAGCCCGAGTTCGCCGAGAATTATCCGCCCCTCGAGCCAGGGGTCTGGGAGACGGCGGCTGAGATGGGAGCCAAGGTCCTGCTGTGGCAGGTGCAACAGCAGGGCACCGACGCCCTGAGCATGCGGATCCTGGACGAGCGGCACTTCGAGTTCCGCGGCGGCTGGTACCGCGGGGGTGAGACCGACCTGCGGACTCGCGCCAGCGATCCGGCGTTCAACGGGCCGATCTAGAGGGCGGAGGGGGCGGAGAGGACGGAGAGGTGGCGCCTGGGCCGGCTCCGTCATCCCGAGCGCGGCGAGGGACCTGCTCACCCGGGGTTCGATACCCGTGGAGTGGGTCCCTCGGTCGCTTGCGCTCCCTCAAGATGACCGTACCTTCTCGGTCCCCCCTTTCCGCCCTTTCCGCCCTTTCCGCCCTTTCCGCCCTTTCCGCCCTTTCCGCCCTTTCCGCCCGCTCCGCCCGCTCCGACCGCTCCGACCGCTCCGACCGCTCCGCCCTCCAACCCCGCGGTTTCGCCCCGAAACCTGTCGGCGCCCGCGTGCGTCCGGCGGAGAGAAGGACGTCCCTAGCTGGTCCTCCACCACTGCCGCCCGTGACTATGACCACCGCATCCAGCCGGGCTCTGGTAGCCGTCCTGGCACTCACCGCGCCGCTCGTTGCGTGCGGGGAGGCGTCCGGCCCGCAGCCGCCCGCCCAGGTGCGGGTGAGCGGCGGTGACGGCCAGGTGGCACGGATCGGCACGGTCCTCCCGGCGCCGATCGTCGTCACGGTGTTGAACGGCGATGGCGCGCCCGCGAAGGGAATACGCGTGGCGTGGCGGAACGACGGTGACGGCCGGCTGATTCCGGTCGGCGTCGAGACCGACGCCCAGGGCCAGGCGAGGGCGCTCTGGCAGCTCGGCGCGAGCGAAGGCCAGCATACCGCGCAGGCGATCCTGCCCGGCCTCCAGCCCGCGACCTTTTCCGCGCTCGCGGAGGGACCTGACGCGCTGCCGTTCGACGCGCTGCTGCCGCTCGACTTTCAGACGTACGATGGCTCGGGGCAGGTCGTACACCCCGACTACGCGGCCACGCCCGACGGGGTCTTCGGCCAGCGGCACCACCTGGCCGTCACCCCGTATCCGTTCGGCAACGCGAAGTTCGAGAACCCGTCCTTCTTCGAGGGCGCCCGGCGCGACCACTGGGCCCTGGGCGCGGGCGCGCCGAACCCCGTCGTGCTGCCGGACGTGGGCTACCTGTCGGATCCCGACCTGGTCTACGTCCCGGAGGATGGCGAGCTGTGGCTCTACTATCGCCAGGTGACGGTGGACAACATCATCCGTCTGGTGCGCACCCGGGATGGCCGCCACTGGTCCACGCCCGCCGAAGTGGTGCGTGCGCCCAATCACCAGATCGTGTCGCCGAGCGTGGTGCGCCGCGCGGCGGGTGACTGGTGGATGTTCGCCGTCAACGCCGGCGCGACGGGCTGCGGTGCCGCGGCCACGACCGTGGAGGTGCGCCGGTCCGGCGATGGGCTCACCTGGGGCGATCCGGTGCCGAGCGACCTGGCGCTGCCGGACTTCTGGCCCTGGCACGTCGACGTGCAGTGGATCCCGAGCCGGTCGGAGTTCTGGGCGGTCTACAACGGCAAGACGGCCGGCGGTTGCACTACGCCGGCGGCCTTCATCGCGACCAGCGGGGACGGCCTTGCCTGGATCACGGTCCCGCAGGCGGTCCTGGCGAAGGGCGCGACCGCCGCGCTCCAGGACATCGTCTACCGCACCACGTTCGAGTTCGACCCGGCCACCGACGGCATCACCTTCTGGTTCTCGGGGGCCCGCTACGACGCGGGCAGCGGGTACCGCTGGGGGGCCGCCGTCGAGCGCCGCCACCGCGCCGACGTGTTCGAGAGCACCCGGGCCGAGCTGAACCCCGCCCAACTGCCGCCGGCGCCCGCCCCGCTGGACGACTGGCCGTAGTAGATTCTCCTCATGACGACCCTTCCCGAGCGCTTCGCGGCCGACCCCCGCGCGGCTTCCGGCTTGCCGGATGCCGCCCGGATCGAAGACGAGAGCCGGATCGCGGGCGAGCTGATGACCGAGCTCGGCCGGGTCATCGTCGGGCAGCGCGCCATGCTGGAGCGGCTGCTGATCGGGCTGCTCGCCGACGGCCACGTGCTGCTCGAGGGTGTGCCGGGACTGGCCAAGACGCTCGCCGTCCGCACGCTCGCCGGCACCATCGCCGCGCAGTTCCACCGCATCCAGTTCACCCCCGACCTGCTGCCCGCCGATCTCATCGGCACGATGATCTACAACCAGCGCAGCGGCGATTTCACCGTGCAGCGCGGGCCGATCTTCACCAACCTGCTGCTGGCGGACGAGATCAATCGCGCGCCCGCGAAGGTCCAGAGCGCGCTGCTGGAAGCGATGCAGGAGAAGCAGGTGACGATCGGGGGACAGACCTTCCCGTTGCCCGAGCTGTTCCTGGTGCTCGCCACGCAGAACCCGATCGAGCACGAGGGCACGTACCCGCTGCCCGAGGCGCAGGTGGACCGCTTCATGTTCAAGCTGGTCGTCACCTATCCGGAGCGGCGGGAGGAGCGGGAAGTGCTCGACCGGATGGTCGCGGTGGAGGAGCCGACGGCGGGGAAGCTGATGGAGCCGGGGCGGGTCCTCTCCGCCCGGCGGGTGGTGCAGTCGGTGTATACCGACGAGCGGATCAAGGAGTACGTGCTGGACCTGGTGGGCGCGACCCGCCGGCCGGCCGACGCGGGGCTGGCCGAGCTCGCGCCGCTGATCGAGTTCGGCGCGTCGCCGCGCGCGGCGATCTTTCTGCTCCGCGCGGCCAAGGCCCACGCCTTCATCCGCGGCCGCGCCTACGTCACCCCCGACGACATCAAGGCGCTCGGCCTCGACGTGCTCCGCCACCGCGTCATCCTCACCTACCGCGCCGACGCGGAGGGCGTGGGGCCGGACGCGCTGCTCGGCCGGATCTTCGAGGCCGTGCCGGTGCCATGACCCCCGAGGAGGTCACGCGCGAGGTGCGGCGGATCGAGATCACGACCCGTCATCTCGTGCGCGACATCGTGGCGGGCGAATATTCCAGCGCGTTCCGCGGCCGCGGAGTCGAGTTCGCGGAGGTGCGCGAGTACCAGCCGGGCGACGACATCCGGACGATCGACTGGAACGTCACCGCCCGGCTCGGCGCCGCCTACGTCAAGCGCTATCTCGAGGAGCGCGAGCTCTCGGTGCTGTTCGTGGTCGACCTCAGCGCCTCGGGCGCATTCGGCAGCCGGCGCCGCACCAAGGGAGAGCTCGCGACCGAGGTCGCGGCCGTGCTGGCGCTCGCGGCGGTGCGCAACAACGACCGCGTCGGCGCGACGTTCTTCACCGACCGGGTCGAGTACCATCTCGCTCCCGCCAAGGGACGGCGCCACGCCCTCCGCCTCATCAGTGATCTGCTGGCCTTCGAGCCCGTGGGAACCGGCACCGATCTCGGTCTCGCGCTGGCCGAGGTGGAGCCGACGCTGCGGCGGCGCGCGGTCATCTTCGTCCTGTCCGACTTCATGTCGACCGGCTACGAGACCGTGCTGGGCCGGCTGTCCCGGCGCCACGACGTGGTGGGATTGCAGCTGGTGGATCCGCGCGAGCGGGCGCTCCCGGCGGGGGGCCTCGTCACGCTGTGGGACCCCGAGACCGGCGCCTGGCGGCGGATCGACACCGCGGACGCCGCGATCAGGTCCCACTTCGCGCGTCGGACGGCGGAATTCGACCACGGCCTGGAGCGCGGCCTCCGGGAGCGCGGCGCGGACCTGCTTCGCCTGGAGACGGGGCAGCCGTACGCCGAGCCGCTGTTGACCTTCTTCCGGCGACGGGAGCGGATGCTGTGGCGGTGAGCGGATGACGCCGATGGCGGTCCTGGGCCTCACCGCACTTTTCTTCTTCGCGGTGCCGCGCACGCTCCCTGCCCAGCTGCACGGCCAGCACTGGGACGTCACCCCCGAGACCGGCCGGGCGACCGTCGGCGATCCGGTCACGATCGTCTTTCGTCTCCGGCTCGACGAGCGCGATCTGCTGTTCGACACGGTTCCCAGGCCCGCGCAAAATACTCCCGACTGGGTCCGCGTTCTGTCGGTCGAGAAACTCCAGCGGCAACCCGACCGGATCTTCACGGGACGGGCGCGGGTCGCGTTCTACCGGCCGGGCCGCCAGGCGGTGCCGGTGTTCGAGCTGCCGTTCATGCGGTCCGTGAAGGGCCTCTCGCGCGGCACCTTGTCCAGCGACAGCGCCACGGTGGAGATCGTTCCGCTGGTGCAGGAGGCCTCGTCGGCCACGTTGCGCGATATCAAGGAGCCGGTGCCGCGGCGCGGCCCCGGCGCGGTCGAGCTGCTGCTCGGGCTGGCCGCGCTCGCGGCAGCCGGCTGGCTCGCATGGCGCGCCCGACGCCGTGCGCTCCCGAGCATCCCCGCAAGCTCGTTGCCAGCGGACGCGCCGCCCGAACCCCGGGATCCATACGAAATCGCGCTCGACCGGCTCGCGGCTGTCGAGGACGCCGGCTGGGCGGCGGCCGACGTCGCCCGCCACTACGAGGCGGTGGCGGACGCGCTCAGGGACTACCTGGAGGCCTGCGGCGTGCCCGCCCGCGAACGGACCACCGCCGAGCTGCGCTGGGCGCTGCCGCCGGCGCTGCTGGCGGGAGGCGCGCGGCGGCGCTTCGAGCAGGTGTTCGAGGACGCGGACCTGGTGAAGTTCGCGCACTGGCGACCGGGCGCGGACGCGGCCGGCGCTTTCCTGGGCGTGGCCCGGGCGCTGCTCGTGCGTTGGCAGTCGGTGGAGGCGGCGGAGCGGGTGGGGCGGGGGGAAGAGACATGAGCGCAGCGAACGGACTCAGGATGACCTGGGCCGCCCCGCTCCTGGCCATGCTCGCGGCGGCTCCGGTTCGGGCCCAGACCCTCGAGGTCATTCCCGACACCGGCCGGCGCACGGTCGGCGATCCGGTCGGCCTCCGGCTGGTGCTGCGCCAGTACGAGGGGGATGCCCTGCTCGAGCAGGTGCCCCATCCCGAAGCCACTCTGGGCGACGGCGTGCGGCTCCTCGCGGTGGACTCCATGCGCCGGGTCGCCACGAGGGTGCTGGAGGCGCATGCGAGCATCGCCTTCTATCGGCCCGGCCCCCGGACCATCCCCGCCTTCGCCATCGATTTCCGCCGCGGTGCCGTGATCCTGCACGGCACCATGCGAAGCGAGCCGGTGCCGATCCAGATCGTCCCCGTGCTCGCCGCCGGGGGCGGACCTACGCTCCGCGACATCAAGGAGATCAGCGAGACGCCGGGGCTCGACCCGAGACTGGTGGCCGGGCTGGCGGCAGGACTGGCGGTGACGGCGTGGGCCTTCCGGCGCCGCGGTCGCCGGGCTCCGGCCCTGGCGCCCGCGCTGGCGATCGTGGACGTCGCCTCGCCCCCCGTCTCCGATGCGTTCGCCGTCGCGCTGGCGCGTCTGGCGGCGATCGAGCGCGCCGGATGGAGCGGGCCAGGCCAAGTCGCGCGCCACTACGAGGCCGTCGCCGACGCGCTCCGCGACTACCTCGAGACGGCGGCGGCGATTCCCGCGCGCACGCGGACCACGTCCGAGGTGCTCTGGTCGCTGCCACCGCACCTGGCGACCGGTGAGCTCAAGCGCCGCCACGAGTCACTGTTCGAGGAGGCGGACCTGGTCAAGTTCGCCCGCCGCCGACCCGGTGGCACGGCGGCAGCCGCGTTCCTCGGGCGCGCGCGCGAGCTGCTGGAGAGCTGGGAGGCGGCGGATGCGATTCGCTGACCCCGTCTACCTGCTGCTGCTCATCGTTCCCGTCTGGCTCGGCTGGTCGCGCTGGCGTACGCGGGCGCGGGTGCCCGAGGAGCGGATCGGATTTCCGGGCCTCGCCTTTCTGAGCGGGGTGCCGACGACCCGGCGAAGCCGCTGGTCCTGGCTGCCCGAAATGCTCCGGGTCGCGGGGCTCGCGCTCCTGATCATGACCCTCGCACGGCCGCAGGTCCCGCACGAGGTCCGCCAGATCCGGAGCAAGTCGCGCAACATCATGGTCGCGCTCGACATCTCGAGCAGCATGAAGGCGGGCGACTTCAAGCCCGGCAACCGGCTGATGGTCGCGCGCAAGGTACTCGCCGATTTCACCAGCGACCGCCAGGGCGATCTGCTCGGCCTGGTGATCTTCGCCGGCCGCGCCTTCCTGCAGGCCCCGCTCACTCCCGACACCGACCTGCTTCAGCGGATGCTCGGGCGGATCGACATCGGGATGCTGCCCGACGGCACCGCGATCGGCACGGCGCTGACGATGTGCCTCACCCAGCTCAAGGACCTGCCCTCGAAGGCCAGCGTGATCGTGCTGATCACCGACGGAGCGAACAACACCGGAAAGCCGTCGCCGCTCGTGGCGGCCGAGGCCGCGCGGGCGATCGGCGTGCGGATCCACACCATCGGCGTGAGCGCGGCCGACACGACGGGGCCGGACAAGAAGTTCATCTGGCGCTGGGGCGGCCGCGCGCCCGACCGGCTCACCACCGGCGACGAAGCGATCCTCAAGCGGATCAGCGACCGCAGCGGCGGGAAGTATTTTCGCGCCACCAACCCCGAGACCCTGAGGGAGATCCTGGCCGCGATCGATCCGATCGAGCGGCAGGAGGTCAGAATCAGCGAGACCCGGGACTACCGGGAGCTGTACGGCTACCTGCTCGCGCCCGGTCTCGCGCTGCTCGGGGCCGGAGCGCTGCTCGGCGCGACCCGCCTCCGGAGCCTGCCGTGAGCTTCGACGCGCCGGTGGTGCTGCTGCTCGCGCTCGCCCTGGTGCCGCTGGTGGCGCGCGCGCTCTTCGCCGGCGTGCGCCGGCGCGAGGCGGAGCTCCACGAGTTCGGCGAGCCCGAGGTGCTCGCCCGAGGGTCGAGGCTCGGCGAGGCGCGAGTCGCGAAGCGCCGAGCCTGGCTCCAGACGGCCGCGCTCGGGCTCGGGCTCGTGGCGCTCGCCCGGCCGGAGCTCGGCGAGCGGCAGGCCGAGCTGGCGCGTACGGGCCGCGACGTGCTGGTGGTGCTCGACCTCTCCCGGTCGATGACCGTGACCGACGTGGCGCCAAGTCGCCTGGCGCGGGCGAAGGCGGCCGCCTGGGAGACGGTCGCGGCCTCCGGCGGCGACCGCGTGGGGCTCGTCGTGTTCGGCGGGAGCGCGTTTCTTCAGCTGCCGCTCACCTCCGATCACGCCGCGCTCAAGCTGTTCCTCGACGCCGCGTCGCCCGACGACCTGGCCGATCCGGCGACCGACATCGGGACGGCGCTCGCGACCGCCGGCAAGGTGTTCGAGCACGAGGGCGAGCGCGGCCACCGCGCGGTGCTGCTGGTGAGCGACGGCGAGAGCGGCGAGGGCGACCTCGAGGCGGCGACGGCCGGTCTTCGCGGGCAGGGCATCCCGGTCTTCGCGATTGGGGTAGGCACCACCGGCGGCGGGCCGGTGCCGGCCGACAGCAGCGAGGCGCCGGAGAAGTTCCATCGCGATCACATCGGGCGCATCGCACTCTCGCGACTGGAGGAGAACGATCTGCGCCAGGTCGCCAAGGTCACCGCGGGGGCGTACGCTCGGGCCGATCGCGCCGCGGATCTGAAGGTGCTCCGGACGACGCTCGCCAAGGTGCGATCGCGGCCGCTCTCGGCGCAGACGTCGCCCGAGCGCGCCGACCGGTTTCAGTGGCCGCTGGCCCTGGCGGTGGCGGCGCTGCTCGGCGACCTGGCGGTCGGCGCGCGGGCCCGTCGCCGCCGGCGCGGTTCCTCGCCGCCGCCGGCGATTCGTGCGGCTGCGGCCTCGCTCATCCCCCTGCTGCTGCTCGGCGGATCGGGGTGCACGCGCGGCGTGCTCGATGCCCGGAAGGGCGAGCGGCTCTACGCGTCGGGCGATTTCGCGGCGTCGGCGCAGGCGTTCGATCGTGCCCTCGGGGCCGACAGCACTCCGGTCCGCGCCTACAACGCGGGCAATGCCTATTATCGCATGCGGCGGTACGAGGACGCGGCGGTGCGTTACCGCCACGCGGCGATCGGTCCAGCGCCGCTTCGACAGCAGAGCGTCTTCAATCTGGGCAACGCACTGGTGCGCGCGGCGGAGGAGGCGCCGGAGCGAGGCCAGCTCCTGCTCGACGCCGTCGCGTCCTACGAGGAGGCGCTCCGGCTCGATCCCACCGACCAGGATGCCAAGTGGAACCTGGAGATCGCGCTCAAGCGGCTGGAGGAGGATCGAATGGCCGGCGGCTCGTCCGGCCGAGGCCGGAACGCCGACTACGGACGCGGCAACATGAACGTGCCAGGGTACGAGGGAAATCCGGACAACGCCTCGGGGGCGATGGCCGGCGGCGGCTACGGGGCGGGCGACGGGGAGTCGGTGGAGGAACTCGACGCCGACCAGGCGCGCCAGCTGCTCGAGGCGGTCCAGCGGGAACAGCTCGCGAGCCACGAGGGGCGGAAGAGCCCGAAGGGCTCATCGGGGGATCGGGACTGGTGACGGGCGGGCGGACGGTCGGAGGGTCAGGGGCGGGCAGTCCGATGTGTCATCCCGAGCGGAGCGAGGGATCTTGCCGGAGAATGGCTCGACCTCGGCCATAGGAGATCCCTCGCTCCGCTCGGGATGACCTCGCTACCTTGGCCTGCCTCCGTGCCTCCGTGCCCTCCGTGCCTCCGTGCCTCCGTGCCTCCGTGCCTCCGTGCCTCCGTGCCTCCGTGCCTCCGTGCCTCCACCCTTGCGCCGCCGGCTCCGATTGCATATCGTGACTTCGACAACTGACGTCGTGGCAATTTGCGGCCTATTGCAGCCACGTTAAACAAATGCTAAAAAGCCTCGCGTCCCGAGTGTCTTTTTGGCACCGGGCGCTTTCGTTTTTGGGGGATGCCGCCGATGACATCCGTACTCGAGCTGTCTGCTTTGGGGGCGAGCGGCCTATCGCTGGCGCGCGGCCCTCGTCCACTGCCGCTGGTGTGCAAGCTGTGCCACGCGCCGCATCCCGCCGCCGCCTCCGCGACGTGTGAGCAGTGTCTGGGCCCGCTGGAGCCGGTGTACCCTCCCGGCCGAGCGCTGCCTGACGCCGCGACGATCGCGGGCCGTCCGCCCTCGCTCTGGCGCTATCGCGAATGGCTTCCGTTCGAGACCGCCCCGGTGGTGTCGCTCGACAGCGGCTTCACGCCGCTGCTCGACTCGCCCGCGCTGGCCCGGCGGCTTGGCGTGGCGCGCGTCTGGGTCAAGAACGACGCGGTGAGCCATCCCTCGCTCAGCTTCAAGGATCGCGTGGTCGCGACCGCGCTCAACGCCGCGCTTGGCCTCGGGCTCGGCACCGTGGGATGCGCCTCGACCGGGAACCTCGCCAACGCCGTCGCCGCGCAGGCCGCGCGCGCCGGGCTGCCCGCCTGGATCTTCATCCCGCACGACCTCGAGCTCGCCAAGGTAGTAGGGGCCGCCGTGTATGGCCCGCACCTGGTCCGCGTGCGCGGCACCTACGACGACGTGAACCGGCTCTGCTCCCAGGTGGCGGACCGCTACGGGTGGGGTCTCGTCAACATCAACCTGCGCGGCTACTACGGCGAAGGCTCGAAGACGATGGCGTTCGAGATCGCCGAGCAACTCGGCTGGCGCCTGCCGACGGCGGTGGTGGCGCCGATGGCGGGCGGCTCGCTGCTGACCAAGCTGGCGAAGGGGTTCCGCGAATTCGGCGAGGCGGGGCTGGTCTCGGGCCGGGCGCCGCGGCTGTACGGCGCTCAGGCGTCGGGCTGCGCGCCGATCGTGCACCTGGTCGAGGGCGGAGGCGAGGCGCTGACGCCGGTGGTGCCGCACACCATCGCGCGCTCGATCGCGATCGGCAATCCTGCCGACGGCCGCTTCGCGGCGCAGGCGATCAGGAGCAGCGGCGGGTGGGCAACGGGAGTCTCGGAGGAAGCACTCGTCGGCGGAATCAAGCTGCTCGCCGAGACCACCGGCGTGTTCACCGAGACGGCGGGTGGCGTGACGGTGGCCGCCGCGCTGGCACTCGCCGAGTCGGGCCGGCTCCGGCCGGAGGACGACGTGGTCCTCTGCATTACCGGCAACGGGCTCAAGACCATCGAGGCGCTCCAGGGCACGTTGCCCGAAACGCCCATCATCGCACCCCGCATTCGGGATCTGGAGGCGGCATATGGCCGTGACCTTTAGCCTGCCCACCGTGCTCGCCCGCCTCGCCGACGGCGAAGCCACCATCGAGGCGACGGGCGAAACGCTCGGAGATGTGGTGGCCGAGATTGCCGGCCGCTATCCGCGACTGGCGCCGCGGCTCCGCGACGAGACGGGTGGACCCTACCCGTTTGTGACCTACTACCTGAACGATGAGGACATCCGGTTCAGGAGCGGGTTCGCGACGCCGGTGCGTCCCGGGGACGAGATCACGATCGTGGCGGCGATCGCCGGAGGCTGAGGCCTGGGGCACCGGTCGGGGTCCCCGGCTGCGGCGGGGGACGGCGCTCGCGCCGGTCCGCCGGCGGAGGGACGGACAGGACGGAGAAGGCGACGCGCAGAGGAGGTCATCCCGAGCGCAGCGAGGATCTTGTCGGGTCGAGCTCGAACCGCTCCCTGACAAGATCCCTCGCTGCGCTCGGGATGACACCAAATGACACCTTGTTACCTTCGCGTCCGCCGTCCGCCGTCCGCCGTCCGCCGTCCGCCGTCCGCCGTCCGCCGTCCGCCGTCCGCCGTCCGCCGTCCGCCGTCCGCCGCCCGTCCGCTCGTCCGCCCCCCTAGTACTGCTCGATCAATGTCTTCGCCAGCGCCTCGAAGGCCCGCTGCCAGATCGAGCGGCGACGCCACTGCTCCAGCTTCACCTCGCGCGAGCGCGTGAAATCGGCCTCCAGCCCGTTCGCGATGGCCCGCGCGAAGGCCTCGTCGGCGATGCCCGCCACGTTTTCCTCGTTGAGCTCCATGCTGCGCTCGTCCATGTTGGCCGAGCCGATGACCGACCAGCAGTCGTCCACCACGAGCGTCTTGGCGTGCATCATCGCGGGGAGAAACTCGAAGATGCGGACGCCGGCCTCGAGCAGTTCGCCGTAGTACGAGCGCCCCGCGAGCTGGACCGGCACCGCGTCGGTGTGATTGCCCGGCACCAGGATGCGCACGTCGACGCCCTTCCGCGCGCGATCGACGACCGCCTTCCGGAGCCGCGGGTCGGGGATGAAATAGGAATTGCAGATCCAGAGCCGGCGCCGGGCGTTGGAGAAGCTGAGCCAGAACAGCATGCGGATCGGCTGCTGGGCATCCGAGGGCGAGCTCACCACCGAGACGCTGCACGGCCCGGGCCCCGGCTCGTGCGCGGGGAAGAACCGGCTGCCCGCCAGCACCTCGCCGGTGCAGTAGACCCAGTTCCCGGCGAAGGCCGACTGGATCGCTTCGACCAGCGGCCCCGTGACTTGGGTCATGCTGTCCCGCCACTCGTGCGATGTCCGGACGTTGCCCGCCCACTTCTTCGAGATCGCCGCGCCGCCGAGGAAGGCGATCTCGCCGTCGATCACGATCGCCCGCCGGTGGGTCCGGCGGTACATCCGGACCAGGTTCCGGAGGTTGAGCGGGCGAAAGGTCTCGACCTTGACGCCGGCATCGATGAGCTCGCGGCGGTGCCGGGGCTTGAACTTGAACGAGCCGAACCAATCCACCAGGAGCCGCACCTCCACTCCCGCGCGCACTCTCTCGCTGAACGCATCCATGAATTGCCGCCCGATCTCGTCGGGCTCGAAGATGTAGACCTCGAAGTTCACCGTGTCCCGCGCGCCCCGGATGGCCTCTAGCATGGCGGGGTAGAACGCGTCGCCGTTCTGCAGCAGCGTCACCTCACCGCCGCGGTAGACCGGATTGTTCAGGAACGCGCCGCTGGCGTCCACGAACGCTCCGCTGCCGGGCTCGGCGTCGAGCCCCACCGTGTAGGCGGGCTCCTTCCAGTCGGGGAGAAAGAGCGCGCCGACGACCGACACGACCGCGACGACGCCGATCGCGAGCAGAGCCCACGCCCACCACGCCAAGTCCCCTCCGATGAAGTCGCTCATGGCGTTGGCTCGGCGGGATGGAGCTCGACCCGGGCGAGCAGCGGATGGTGATCCGAGCCGAATACGACGGCCCCGCGGTCTTCCGGGTGCTCGTCCAGCCGCTCGACCCGGGCGCGGGCGATGCGGCCGGACCGATCGCGCACGAGCAGGTAGTCGAGGACCAGCCGCGGCAGGGCGTGAAAGGTGTGGCGCCAGCCAAGCGGCGCAGGCGGCACCCCGGTCGCGAAGTCGGCATCGCCGAGCAGCCGCCAGCTCGGCTCGCGCCGGCCTCGGCCGAGGTTGAGATCGGCGCCGAGAACCACGAGGTCGCCCGCCACCCGGTCGAGCAGGTGGGCGGTCTGGGCCGCGCGGCCGGCGCCCCCGAGCCAGGCCGCTCCCGGCGGGCCCCGCGGGTCGAGGTGCGCGCTCACGAGGTGCAGTGGCCCGTCCGGCACGTGGAGCGAGGCCGCGAGCGGCACCCGCCGCTGGAGCACGAGCGGGAGCTCGACGCCCCAGGCGTCAGTGAGAGGCAGGTCGGACAGGATCGCATTGCCGCGGTCGCTCCGGCCGGTGCCGTTCCGCATGGACGGCACGTACCGGAGGTTGAGGCCGAGCGCGTGGGCTACCTCGACGATGTCGGTCCGCGGATGCAACCGGGGGCGAAACGCGCCCGCCGCGCGCTTGGCCGCGCGCCCTGCCCGGCGGACCGGCACGCTCGCGTCGGATCGGAAGGCCTCCTGGGCCAACACGACGAGCGGCGCGTCGGTCGTGTCGCGCACCCGGGCGACCACATCGGCCAGCCGACCGCGCCCGATCCACAGGTTCCAGCTCAGGATGGTCAGCGAGCCGACCGCGCGGTCGGAGACCGGCGGCGCCAGGTCCAGCGCCACCGGTTCGCCGACGTTCGCGCGCCAGGCCTCGAGGCGATCGCGCCCCGCGAGGCCATGCCACCGCTCCACCCGGATGCCGGCGGCCGAGGCGCGAGCCGGCGCGTCAGGCGAGCGCAACCAGGATCCGGTCGTGCGCCCGGAAGGCGCACGCGCTGGCGCCGCGGCGGGCGGCATGCCGCAAGGTGGGCTCGGCCGCACTCCGAATGGCCGTCACCCGGGCGGCTCGACCGCAACTCGTGGCGCGGTTCACGCGGATGGAGCCGGGCGTCTGGGTGGCGGCGCCGTGGTTATTCATGTGATCTCGATTCCTGTGGTACACCGAATCAGGAGCGCCGTTCTCGGCGAGGCGGGCGGACCGGCGCCGGTCCCGAGTTGCTTCCCTGGGGCGGACCTTGGACGGATCGTACGCCCCCTTAGGCGAAGCTAGCCGGGCCCGATCCGCACCGGATGTGACTCTGGTCACGCGTGACTGGAGGTTCCCGCCTCTCGGTGTACATTCCACGTCCGCGGACGCCATCCCCGCGCGCGTCCGCCAACGACCGATTCCGGAGCGACAGACCGATGAAGGCCAGTGATATCCGCCGCGGCCACGTGCTCATCATTGACGGCCAGCCCTGCCGCGTCATGGACTTCCAGCATCGCACCCCCGGCAACCTGCGCGCCTTCGTCCAAGTGCGCCTCAGAAACCTCACCAGCGGCAACACGTTCGACACCCGTCTGAGCGCGACGGAATTCGTCGAGGACGCCCGGCTCGATACCAAAGACATGCAGGTGATGTATCGCGACGCCAACGGCGTCCACGTCATGGACTCGGAGAATTACGAGCAGTTCACGCTCGACGACGAGATCGTGGGCGACCAGGGGCAGTGGATGGAATCGGGGCTCAACTTCCAGGCCGAGTGGCTGAACGGCCGCCCGATCGCGATTCTGCTGCCCGCCACCGCCGAGCTCGAGGTGGTCGAGACCGCGCCGATCATGAGGACCGCCACCAAGACGGCGAGCACCAAGCCCGCCAAGCTGAGCAACGGCGTCACGATCCAGGTCCCGGAGTTCATCGGCGAGGGCGAGCGCGTGCGGGTGAACCCCCGCGACGGCGTCTACCTGGAGCGCGCGAAATAGCCGCGCGCCCGGCGGCGCCCGAGCGCTTCGGTTCGCCGCGCTCGCCGGCGCCTGCCGGTCCCGCAGCAGCTCATCCCCGGCCCGTCCACGCTGTCGCCTCGTCGATCGCCCGCCCGCCGCTGTGAAACCCGATCCCGCCCCGACCGTCCTGTAACTGAAGGCCCGCGGCCGCCGGCCTTTCCCACCGCGACTCAGTTTCAGGAGAAATCAGATGCCCCTGATCGAAACGTACGCCCCGGGGACGTTCTGCTGGGCCGAGCTCGGCACCCCCGCCGCCGCCGCCGCGAAACAGTTCTACACCTCACTCTTCGGCTGGAGGGCCGAAGACCGGCCCATGGGCCCCGACGCATACTACACGATGCTCCAGTTGAACGGCCGCGCCGTCGCGGCACTGTACCAGCAGGACTCGGGGCCGCAAGGTCTGCCGCCGCACTGGCTGTCCTACATCTCGGTCGCCAGCGCCAACGAGGTCGCGTGCCGCGCGAAGGAGCTCGGCGGCACCGCCCTGATGGATCCGTTCGACGTGCTCGATGTCGGGCGGATGGCGCTGCTGCAGGACCCGACGGGGGCGATCGTGGCGCTGTGGGAGCCGCGGAGCCACGCGGGCGCCGCGCTTGCCGGGGAGCCCGGCTCGATCTGCTGGAACGAGCTGGCCACGACGAACACCTCGCGGGCGGGAACGTTCTACACCGCGCTGCTCGGCTGGTCGGCGGCGAGCCGGCCGATGGGGACCAGCGCCTATACCACGTTCGCGGACGAGGGCGTGCCCCGGGGCGGCATGCTTGCGATCGATCCGGCCTTGGGCCCGATGCCGCCGCACTGGCTGGTGTACTTCGCGGTGAGCGACATCGAGGGCCAGACCACGCTGGCACAATCGCTCGGCGGCTCGGTGCGCATGCGGCCGAAGGTGGCTCCCGGCGTCGGGCGATTTTCCGTGCTGGCCGATCCGGCCGGCGCGATGTTCGCCATGATCGAGCTGTTTCCGGCGTAGGGCGGGGCGATAGATTCCCCGTATGGACGCCATCGATGCCATCCAACGGCGGACCTCGGTCCGCCGCTTTCGTCCCGACCCGGTTCCACGCGAGCTCATCGCCCGGCTGCTCGACAGCGCGGTGCGGGCACCCAATCACAAGCTGACCGAGCCGTGGCGGTTCGCGGTCCTGATGGGGCCCGCGCGCTCGCGCCTGGCGGACCTGCGCGCGCGTCACCGGCTCGAGCGCTATGCCGATCCCGACTCCGACGAGGCGCGCGCGGGCGCCGAAAAGGTGCGCCGGGACACTGAGGAAACACCGGCGCTGGTGCTATTCATGTGTGCCCTGAATCCCGACGCGATCACGCAGGAAGAGGATTACGCCGCGACGATGATGGCCGCGGCAAACTTCATGACCGCGGCAACCTCACTGGGGCTCGGGACCTACCTCAAGACCGGGCGTATTATGGGGGACCCGGACGTGGCCGCGCTGGCGGGCCTGGAGGAGGGGTTCCGGATCGTTGCCCTGGTCAGCCTGGGTTATCCCGCCGACGAGGAGGCGCCGCGCCGGCGCCGGCCCGCGGCAGAGCTGACCCGCTGGATCGAAGGCTGACGCGGCGGGTATTACGGGGTCTCGGATTCAGGGGTAAGTTGGCGGTAACCCTCGGGTTGTTTTCGCTCTCTTCGTGGAGGATGCGGCCGTGAAAGTCCGTCCTGAAAGTTCCATTCTCGTGGCCCTGCTGATCGGGGCGGCCTTGCCGTTGGCGGCACAGCAGCCGACCCAGGCTCCCGATACTTCCGCCCAGGGATATGCCCCGCCTGCCGCTGCGCCTGCCCCCGCTCCGGCCCCTGCGGCCGCCGCGCCGGCCCCGGCTGCCGCCCCGGCCCCGACGCCGACCCCGCCGGCCGCCTCGCCTGCGCCCGTGGCGGCCCCGGCGCCTGCCGCCGCACCCGCGGCGGCTCCGGCAGCCGCGGCCGCGGGCGTCCCGGTCTCGCCCACCGCCGGTCGCACCGTGGCCGAGGCCCTCGGCTTCATCGACGTCATCCCGGTGCGGAGCGCCGACCGGATCCAGAGCGAGCTCGCGGCAGCCAAGGCCGCGGAGCGTGAGGCGGACGCGCGGATCCAGGAGGCGAGCTCACAGCGCTCGCAGACCAAGGCCATGGCGGAGGTCAAGAAGCAGGAGGTCTCGACCGTGAACGCCCGGATCAAGCTGGCCGAGAAGCAGAAGCAGGACGCGGACAAGGCATCGCTCGAAGCCGAGAAAAAGGTGACCGAGCGGCAGCGTCAGTTCCTGGAGCGGCGCGAGGCGCTGCACGGCGCCGAGCTCGATCAGGCGAAGGCCTCGAAGCAGCTGGCCCAGTCGGACCAGAAGGCGCTCGAGATGGAGCTCCAGCTCTCCGGTCGGCGCGCCGATCGCAGCCGGACCGTGGGCGATCCGACCGCCGCCCTGCGCCAGGACGAGGTCATCCGGGAGCTCGAACGGAAGACCCTCGAAGCCCAGCGTCAGCGGGCCGAGGCGGCCAAGGACGTCGCCTCGCGTGACCAGGACATCGCCAAGCGGCGGCTGGACCTGTACCAGGCCCAGATGGCGGCGGGCGGCAATCGCTGAGGCGCCACCGCGGCGCCCAGGACACGACGAAGGGGGCATGCCGGAAAGCATGCCCCCTTCGTCGTGTCTCAGGGCCGGAGCGAGATCAGGTCCTGCCCTGCATTCGCGCGCCGGCTCAGAGCCCTCGCGCGGTGACCGGTTCCCGGGCCTCCGACGAGTCGGACGACGTCTGCTTCCAGGCGTCCTGGATATGCCGGCTGGCCAGTTGCGCCGCGTCGTCGCGGGCGGGGAGCCCGTCCTGCTGGAGGAAGCGCACGACGGCGGCGGGCATGAGCAGGTTGAGCCGCATGATCGTGTCGGTGTAGTCGCGGTAGTGCTGGAGCGACAGCTCCGCCACTTCCTGGTCGTCGAGCGCCAGGGCCGTGGTGTGCAGCATGACGTACCCGACGCCGGCCAGATTGAACGCCGTGTAGTCGTCGCGCAGATTCTTGGGGAGCCCCTCGGTGCGGAGCAGATCGATCAGCCCCGCCGCCGCCCCCGCTACGGCCGAGCCGGCGCGCTTGACGGACTCGACGACGCCCCCGGCGTTGCGCCGGTCGCTGAGCATGCGCAGATCGGAGATGTGGTGCTCCACCTTGTGGTGGAATTGCCGCAGCTCGGCGAGGATCTCCGGATAGTCCTTCAGATCCGTGAGCTGGGTTTTGACGGCCTTCCCGATATGGTCCTCGAGCGCCAGCATGTCGGTGATGTAGCTGTTGATCGCTTCATTGGTGTTGCGTGCCACGATTGCCTCCGGTAGCTATGGGATCACGGGCGTGCGCCGGGCGGTCGCCATGGCGGCGCACGACGGCCCGAGTGGGCGACATGATGGCCCTCGCCGACGTATAGGTCTGTGGCTCGCATCACCAGGGAAGGTTGAACATGACGAGATATCTGGGCGTCCACACGATCGACACCGGCGGCATCGACATGGCCGTCCGCCGGGCCGCCGGCGCGGGAGCCACCGCGCTCCAGATCTTCACCGCGATTCCGAAGTACTACGGCGATAAATCCTCCATCCGCGCCGAGCGGGTGGCGCGGTTCCGCTCGGCGCTCGCCGGCACGGACATCCACCCGGACCGCGTGATCGCGCACGCCGCCTACGTGCTCAACACCGCGACCTCCGACGAGGTCAAATGGGGGCGCGCGGCCGCGGGGCTCGCCAAGGAGCTCGAGCGCTCGACGGCGCTCGGGATCGGCGGCGTCTGCTTTCATCCGGGCGCGGCCACCGACGGCGATCACAAGGGAGCGCCCGCCCGGGTAGCGCGAGCGATCACTCAGGCGCTGGCGTCGGTCGGCGGCACGACCCGGATCCTGGTGGAGAACACGGCGGGGGCGGGCGCCACCGTCGGCCGTACCCCGGACGAGGTCGGGGCGATCCTCGCCGCGGTCCCGGCGGCGCTTCGCGGGCGCACCGGCTACGGCCTCGACACCTGCCACCTGTTCGCGGCCGGCCACGACATCTCCAAGTCGGAACAGGCGGTGGCCAGGATCCTGGATGAGTTCGAGGCCGCCACAGGCGAGCCGCCGTCCTTTTTTCACCTCAACGACAGCGAGGGCGCCCTGGGTTCGAACAAGGACCGGCACATGCTGATCGGGGAAGGGAAGATCGGCTCGGCGGCGTTCGGCTGGCTGCTCAATGACCGCCGGAGCGCCGGCGTTCCGCTGATCCTGGAGACGCCGCAGGCGCAGCCGGCCGTCGCCGAGGATGACCCGACGCCCGATCCGTGGGACGCGCGGATGATCGCGCTGCTCAAGGAGCTGGGCGGGCGCTGAACTTGGGCAGCTCGGCGCGGTGGCGGGCGAGAAACGTCTCGTACACCGCGGCGTCGGTGTAGTCGCGGAGCTCCGAGATGCGCGAGCCACGGAACCGGAGCACCACGCAAGTCCGCTGATCCATGACATCCTCCGGCGAAGAGCGGAGCCAGCTCCGCTCCCGGATCTCGACCAGCACGCGCTCGTCCGCCTCGTACCAGTCCCGCCACACCTCCTCGGATCCCCAGTCGGCCGCACCCAGGCCGAACTCGCGGTTAGCCATCGCACCGACGACGGCATCGCGCCCGCGCCACTCCCCGCCGATCGGCGGGGCGCCCGCCACCCAATACACCACGTCATCGGTGAACGCCGCCCCGACCTCGTCCATCCGCCCGGCGAACAGTGCCGCTTCGTACGCGTGGGCGATCCGCAGCCGGTCGCTCATGGGACGGCCTCCTCGACCGGTTCGAGCGGGTTGGCTTTCCGGCCCGCCCGAGGCATCGCGCGCTCGAGCTCGGCCCGGTGGCGATCGAGGATCCGCCAGGTGCCGAGCGCCCGGTCGGCCAGGTCGGCCGCCGCCGCGCGGAGCGGACTGCTGTCGCGCACCTGGCGCACGTTGTTCTGCATGTCCTCGGCGTCCCAGCCGCGCGAGTGCGCGATGAACGGAAAGGCCGGAAACACGAATCCGAGCTCGGACCAGAAGGTCAGCATCGCGCCCGCCACCGCCTGAATGTTGTCCTGGCCACCGGTGATGATCAGCGCGGCCACCTTGTTCACGATCAACCGGCGGTTGTGGATCGTGAGCTGGTTCTGAATGCAGTTGAGCCGCTCCGCCATCTTGAAATAGAGCGACGATGCGCTGCCCCAGCGGATCGGCGTCGCGACGAGCACCACGTCGGCCCAATGCACGAGGCCCTCGTAGACGGGCGTGAGCTGGTCGGCCGGATCGCGCTCGGTGATGGCACAGGGCCAGGTGCAGGCGTGCGACGCCTTCGAGTAATTCCCCTCGCAGTGGCGGAACGCGAGCTCCCGGAGCCGGAGCAGCCGGGTCTCGGCGCCGGACTCGGCCAAGTGACGCAACGCGTACTCGAGCAGGCAATCGGAGGTGGAGAATCGGGGATTCGCCTCGTCCATCGCCGTGGTCGAGATCCCGAGGACGCGTGGCGGCGCGCCCTCGGGCTTGGCGTGCGGCTCCAGCAGGTGCGACGGCTTGTGCTTGAGCAGGTGCCGCGGCATCACCGGCGGGAGCTGGACGTACACGCCGTCGGCACGGACCTCCAGCCGATAGACCGGCACCTGCTCCTCGTCATAGCCTTCGGGTCCCTTGCCGGTCACGATGCTGTACTCCCAGGCGTGCCACGGGCACATCACGAACTCGCCCCGGAGCCGGCCCTCGGAGAGCGGACCGCCGCGGTGGTTGCAGATGTCGGAGATGGCGCGGAACTGCCCGTCGTGGTGGAAGATCGCGATCCGGTGGCGCTCGAGCTTGAGCGCGAACGGCACCCGCCCGCGCAGCTCGGCCTCGGTGCCCAGGTGGTGCCAGGTAGCCATGGGTTTCGCCTTGAGTAGGAGGAAGAGGCCTATTGTACGGTCCCCGGAGGGCCCCGTCGAGAGCTTGTGTGCGCGGATCTTGCAGAGACGCGGCTGGATTCTCCACGACCTCCACCCGCACCAAGGAGCGGCCCATTTCAGCCAACTCGGCGCCCGCCAACGAGCTGCCATGGCCCGGCGCGCCCCGCCGGCCGTTTCTGGTCGCGCTCGCGGGCTCGGTGCTGTTGGCCGCGGTAGAGTTCACGCCGGTGCGCGCGGTGGAGACGCCCTCGCTTTCCGCCGTGATCGCTGCAGGAGCCCCGGCCCGATCCTCGCTTCTCACCGCCCGTCCGGTGCCCGCGCCCGTGGACAGTGCGTGGCTGGAGCGTGAAGTGGTCGCGCGCTACAATTACCGGCCGCTTGCCCGGCTCCTCGGGCGGCGAAACGGCGACCCCGTGACGGCGACCCGGATCGCGCGCGCTATCCTCAAGGAGTCGAGGCGGCTGGAAGTGGCGCCCAGCCTGTTGACGGGGATGCTGATCACGGAGAATTCGCGGCTCGAGCCGGCCACGGTGAGCAGCCAGGGCGCGATCGGGCTGATGCAGGTGATGAGTTTCCATGCGGGCGAATTCGATTGCGAATCCGACGATCTGGTGCAGGTCGAGGCCAACATCTGCCACGGGGCGCGGGTGTTCGGCCGGTACCTCAAACGCACCGGCAACGTGCAGCGGGCACTCCTGCGCTACAACGGATGCGTGGTGAGCGCGAACACGCCGAACTGCCACCGCTACCCGGCGAAGGTGACCAGGGCCGCACGACAGGTCCGGCGGGAGCTGCTGCTCTATCCGGTGGGATTTCGGTCGGACTCGTCGTCGGAGTAGGCGGGGTTTCGGGGGGTCGGTCGCCGCCGGCGCGCTGGTCGCCGCCGGTGCGCGACACCCGCTGCGCTCGCTGCAGGCGGCTTCGAGGATCGGGATCGCGCAGCGAATTGGGGCCGCCTGACGCTCGCTTCGCAGGCGCCGCGCGCCGGGGGCTCCCCGAGCATCGGAGGTGCGCGGGCTGGGCCCGATGGGTGGGTTAGAACTTGAACAGCTTCCGCAGCGCTTTCCCCACCGTCCTCCCGAACTCCTCCAACCGATCGATCAGCGGCGCACTGTGCTCGGTGCAGATGCGCGTGGGCTCGGTGCCGGGACGGTACCACTCACGCTGGGTCACGGGGCACCACTCGTTGGCGAGCTCGCCGTTGAAGGCGTCGATCGTCCGGCTCACCATGCCGGGCGGCGGCGTCCAGTCGGCGGGCGTCCGCTCGCGCCACCCTTCGAGATAGAACGCGGCCCACGCGGGAGCGGCCAGGCGGCCGCCGGAGGCCGCGGGCGCGATCGCCCGCGGCGCGTCGTAGCCGAACCAGACCGCGGCGACCACGGTCGGCGTGTATCCCACGAACCAGACGTCGGTGCCGTCGTTGGTCGTGCCGGTCTTGCCCGCGACGATGTCGCGCACTCCGCGGTCGCGCACCACGCGGCCGGTTCCGCCGTCCACCACCGACTTGAGCATCGAGGTGAGCTGAAACGCCTGCGCGTCGCCCAGCACGCGCTCGGACTTGCGTGGCTCGGCGCGCCACAGGACGCTCCCGTCCCCGGCCTCGATGCGGCGGACGAGCGATGGTGTGACCGTCGTGCCGCCGTTCGCGAACGGGGCGTACGCGGTGACCAGCTCCAACGGGGTCACCTCGGCCGCGCCGAGCGCCAGCGCCGGCACCGCCGCGAGCGGGCTCCGGATGCCCGGCCCGGCGGGCCAGGGCCGCGACGCGGCGCTCCCCGACCGACTCGCCGAGCCGCACGGTGGCGGCGTTAGCCGAGCGCATGAGCGCCCGCCGGAGCGTGAGCCGGCCGGCGAACTGGCCGTCGAAGTTGACCGGCCGCCACACCTGCCCGTGCTCGGTGATCTCGACCGGGGCATCCTCGATCACCGCCGAGGGCGTGAGGCCCTGGGCCAGCGCCGCCGCGTACACGAATGGCTTGAACGCGGAGCCGGGCTGCCGCCGTGCCGCCAGGGCCCGGTTGAAGCCGCCGGGCACGTATCGCCGGCCGCCGACGACGGCGCGGATCTCACCATTGCGGGGATCGATCGCCACCAGCGCGCCCTGCAGGGTATCGCGGCCCGGCGCGCGCTGGATCGCGTCCGCCTGCCGCCGGACCGCCGCCTCCGCGGCGCGCTGCGCACGGCCGTCGAGTGTGGTGTAGACAATCAAGTCGCCGAGTTGCCCGTCGCCGAGCACCGAGTCGACCACGGCGCGCACGGGGTCGAGCGCGAACGAGCGATCTTCCCGCGGCCGCCACTCCAGCGGCGAGAGCCGGAGCGGCTCGGCCCGGGCGCGGGCCGCCAGGCTGTCGCTCAGGTAGTGCTCGCGATCCATGACGGCCAGCACGAGGTTCCGCCGGGCCACCGCGCGCTCGGGGTGCCGCCGCGGCGCATAGTACGATGGGCCGCGGGCGAGGGCCGCGAGCGTGGCGCCCTCTGCGAGCGTGAGGCGGTCCACGCTCTTGCCGAACAGATCGCGACTCGCGGCCTCGACCCCGTAGGCGCCGTTGCCGAGATAGATGACGTTCAGATAGAGCGCGAGAATCTGCTGCTTGGTGAGGGACCGCTCGAGCCGCCCGGCGAGGTAGATCTCGATCAGCTTGCGGCGAAGGGTGCGCTCCCGGGCGAGGCGGGGCACGAAGACGTTTCGCACGACCTGCATGGTGATCGTGCTGAACCCCTCGCTGACGTCCGCCCGGGTGACGTTCCGGACCAGGGCGCGGGCCGCGCTGCGCCAGTCCACCCCGTGGTGGTAGTAGAAGCGCCGGTCCTCCACCGCGATGAACGCCGCCCGTACATGGCGCGGCACCCGATCGAGCGGCACGTTGACGCGGCGGATGAAGCTCAAGCGGCCGATGGTGGCCCCGGCGCGGTCGAGCACGCGCCCGCCCTCACTCGGCCGGAATGCCTGGATGTCGGCCGTGGACGGGCAGCCCTCGAAACCGCAGGTGAGGGTCCAGCTCCCGGTGACGAGCAGGCTGAGGCACAGCAGAACGAGCGCCGCGAGACCGACGCGGCGCCCGGAGGGGAGGGAGAGTTTCAGCTGCCTTGCGGGGCGGTGCCGGCCGGATCGATCCGCGTGCCGCTCTCGGTAGTGGGATGGCCGTTGCCGCGCCGCTGCTGGAACCGGTCCCAGCGCGCCTCGGCCTCGTCGCGGACGGTGGCCGCGGCTTCGCGCATCCGCTCGCGCGCCGGGGCCGCGCGCTCGCTCGTCAACAGGTACGCGACGGCCGCGAGCCCAGCGCCCACGGTGAGCACGGTGCCGACGACGCTCGAGTCCTCGTCCTCGTCATCGAATTCGTCGCGGAAATCCTCGAACTGTTCCGCCGCGTCGTCGTAGATCTTGCGCCCGCGCTTGCGCAGCTCCTGCGCCCGCTCGCGCGCCATCTTCTTGGCGCGGTCGCCGCGCTCGCGCAGCTCTTCGACCCCGCCCTCGAAATCCTCACCCATGGCCGCGAGACGCTTGCGCAGCGCGCGGCGGGTCTCGGTGCCGGTCTGCGGCGCGGCCAGCAGCCCGACGCCCACGCCAAGGACCGTCGCCAGCAACAAGGTGCCCAGGCGACCACCGCCGCCTTCGCTTCGATCATCCGTGCTCATGCATCCTCCAACCGCCGCCCAGGGGGGCCGGCGAGTGCGTATGTGGTGTCGCTCCCGGGGGGCCCGGGACCGGGACGTTCCGCACTCTAATCTATCGGGCGGTGGAGCGAAACATCTTGCATTCCACCACCGGCCCTCGAAAAACGCACCCAGGGCCAAGGCGCCGGACGGTCTGGCGGTCGGAGGGTCGGGCGGGCAGGAGGGCCTGGACCGGCGCGTTCAAGCCTTGGGAGGCCAACGAGTTGGGATGGTCGGCGGCGGGCGCTGGGCCGGCGAGTAGGGAAATGGCGCCCCGGGGAGCACGGAAATGGCACTTCCGGGAGGGTCGACAGTCGGCAGGATCCCCCCGATCCCTCCATCGATGGGCCTTCACCCAGGGCCGAACGGCCCGCGAACGAATCGAGCGTCACCATGTACCTCGTCGAGCTGAGGCCGGGCAAGGAAGAGCTGTACAGGACGGGCGACGAGCTCGCCGCGGCCATCCGCAGCGGGGACGTGGACATGCACTCGAGGATCTACCATCGGGCCACGTCGAAGTGGATCTCGGTCACGTTGCATCCGCAGTACAAGGCCATCGTGTCGGAGCGGCCGGCCTCACCGGCGCTCCCGCCGCTTCCGCCGCTCGAGCGCAGCACGTGGACGTTCTTCAACGACAGCGCCGATACGCTCGCCGGCGCGAACGATCCGTCGCCCGAGGGGGAGGGGAAGTCGGACGACGGTGACGCCGGCCATCCCTTCCGCCGCCCGCTCGCGCTGAGCGTGATGGGGGGCCTGCTGATCCTGGGCCTGCAACTGGCCGCTTCGGGCCCGCGCCCGCCCTGGTCGCCCCCGGACAGCAAGACGGCCGCTCCGGCGCGCTTCCTCCCGGCCTCGAGCCCGGCGCCCGCTCCCGCGGTTGCCACCGTCTCGCTGGCGAGCAGCGGGACGAACTGGGTCGCCAGCGACCAGGAGTACTACTCGGGCAGCTCCTCCGGCAGCGAGCCGGCGAGTGCGGTGCCAGCCTCCGCCGAGCCGGCCACGCCGGCCGCAACGACCCCCGCGCCGGCTGCGCTCCCGGCCGCGCCCAAGTTTCACTCCAAGATGCTGCTGAGCGAGGCCATGGCGCGCCCCGCCCGCGCCACCACGGCACCCGTCGCCACCGTACCCGCGCGGGCCGTGAGCGCGCTGCTGCAGGGGTGGACCGCCGCGCACGACTCGGCACGGACGCGGCTGGAAAGCGGCATCCGGGTGGCCCGGCTCAACCAGCTATTCGCCCTGTCGCGGCTGAGCCCCGGCGGCGGCGTGACCGAGACCCGGATGAGTCTCGCGGGTGTCGTGAACTTCGTCCGCGTCTACCGGCAGCAGGAAGCGGCCATCGAGCGCGAATATCAGGATTCGTTCACGGTGGTGTCGAAGCAGCGCGGCTGGACACCCGCGCAGGCGCGCGAGTGGTACGCCAGGCCTTCGGCGAGGGAATCGCCGACGCTGATCGCGTTGACCTCGAGGCTCATGGAGGGGATCGACAGCCTGCTCGGCGTGCTCGATGCCCAGGCGGGAACCTACGCCGTGACCCCGAACGTCATCCGGTTCGAGGATCCGAGCGCGGCTCGCGAGTACGCGGCGCTGCGGCAGGAGATCCTGTCGACCGTGGAGGCCGCGAAGGCCGCCGGCGGCGCCGCGCAGCCGGGACCGATGAGCTACCTGCTCCAGGCAATCGGCGCTACGCGGTTGCCCGTGGCGATCTGACCGGCCCAGACCCCTCCATACCCTCGTCGCGGAGCACCGCTTCCGGCTGCGTCACCATCGCGCGCGCGATCAGGCCCTGCTCGCCGCGCGCCATGAGCGCCTCGTAACCCTCGAGCGGCGATACCCCCGCGCGCCGCGGCCCGTGATGGTCGGTCGCGATGATGTCCACCATGCCCTCCGCCGCCATCGCCCACGTCAGCGCTTCCGAGCCGGGGCGGTGGTCCTCGTAGTATCCGCTGAAGCTTCCGACGTTGACCTGCAGCAGCGCTCCCATCTCCCGCCAGCGGCGCATCACCTCGAGCGGTTCCAGCCCCGCGGGGTAGCGATACCGCTCGGGGTGGGCGACCACGATCCGCCGGCCGGCGGCGGCGGCCGCGCGGACGACCTCCGCGTGGGTACCCCGGAGCTCGAAGCCGAACTCGACGAGCAGCGTGCGCGATCCGCCGAGCCCGATGTCTGAGCGCGCGGCCACGCGGCGCATGGCGGCGGCGTCCGGGGCCCAGAGCTCCTGGCCCAGACCCAGGGCCGGAAGATTCCGCTCCCGGGCCACCGCCTCGGCCAGGCGGTCGAACGCGCGGCGCTGGATGTCGAGCTCGCGGCCAATCGCCGCTTCGGTGGCGAGACGCGGCAGCAGGAGATGGGGCGTCGCCACCAGCGTGCGCACTCCTTCGGCGTAGAGCGCGCGCAACGCATCGAGCGACTCCGCCACAGTCGCGGCCCCGTCGTCTACGCCGGGGACGAGGTGATTGTGGAGGTCGATGAACGGAGGGAGGGCTGGGTCGGCTGGCATGAGCGGAAGACGCGGCCTTTGGAGTGGGGGGGACCTGGGATCGTGCGGCAACGATCGGGCCACGGCGACGGGGATCGGTCATCCTTCGCGGAGTTTACCCTGAGCGCAGCGAACGGGCTCAGGATGACTCGCCTGTCCGCCCATCTCGCCCGCTCTCCGCGCCAGCGTTAACCTTCTCCGCTCACCCACCACGCGGAGCCGCCGTTGTCCACCGCCCGTCGCACCCATGGCTTCCGGGAATCGGTCATCCGGGGGATGAGCCGGCTCGCGCGCGAGCACCGGGCCATCAACCTGGCCCAGGGATTTCCCAACTTCGCCGCGCCCGATCTCCTCAAGGAAGCGGCCGCCCGGGCCATTCGCGACGACATCAATCAGTACGCCATCACCTGGGGCGCCCAGCGCCTGCGCGAGGCGCTGGCGCGGAAGTACGAGCGCTGGTACGGGCTGGTCGCGGATCCCGAGCGCGAGATCACCGTGACCTGCGGCGCCACCGAAGCGATGATCTCGACCCTCCTGGCGGTCGTGGACCCCGGCGACGAGGTGATCGTGTTCGAGCCGTTCTACGAGAACTACGGCCCCGATACGATCCTGGCGGATGCGCATCCCGTGTACGTGCCCCTGGAGCCCGGCCGCCCGCTCGACCTCGAGCGGCTCGCCGCCGCGTTCTCTTCGCGCACGCGCGCGATCATCGTCAATACGCCGGGCAATCCGTCGGGCCGGGTCCTCTCCCGGGCCGAGCTCGACGCCATCGCCGGCCTCTGCATCCGGCACGACGCGCTCGCCGTCACCGACGAGATCTACGAGCACATCCGGTTCGACGGCGAGCACGTCCCGATCGCGACCCTGCCGGGCATGCGCGAGCGCACGGTGACGATCAGCGGCGCGTCGAAGACCTTCAGCGTCACCGGCTGGCGGATCGGGTGGATCGTGGCACCCGCCGATCTCACCGACGCGATCCGGAAGGTGCACGATTTCCTCACCGTCGGCGCCCCGGCCCCGCTCCAGGAGGCGGTCGCCGTCGCGCTCGACGAGCTGCCGGCGAGCTTCTACGACGGCCTCACGGCGATGTACCGGGGCAAGCGCGACCTGCTGCACTCGGCGCTGGTGGAGGCCGGCTTCCGCTGCCTCCGCCCGGAGGGCGCCTACTACATCCTGGCGGACTTCACCGGGCTCGGGCCTGCCGTGGCCGGCGGGCCGCTCGACGATACGGCGTTCGCCGGCTGGCTCAGCCGCGAGGTCGGCGTGACGCCGGTGCCGGGATCGAGCTTCTATCGCGACGGTGGGGGCGGCCGCTCGCTCGTGCGGTTCGTCTTCTGCAAGACCGAGGAGATCCTGGCCGAGGCGGCGCGCCGGCTCCGCCGCCTGCACGGCACGGCGAGCGGGGCGGATCTGCCGGCGCGGTCGGCGGCACCCGCTGTCGAGAGCGGGCTCCAGCGCTGATGGCCGCGGGCACGGCGCTGGTAACGGGCGCCTCCGCCGGCATCGGCCGGGAGTACTGCCGGCAGCTGGCCGCGCGGGGGTACGACCTCATCCTGGTGGCCCGCGACGTTGCGCGGCTGCAGGCGCTCGCGGCCGAGCTGGCGACGGCCCACGGCGTCGGCGCCGAAGCCCTTCCGGCCGATCTGGCCCTGGACGAGGACGTGGGGCGCGTCGTCGCGCGGATCCAGGCGACCCCGGCGCTTGCGCTCCTGGTCAACAACGCCGGCTTCGGCACCGCGGGCACGCTCCTGACCAGCGACGTCGCGGCGCAGGAGCGGATGCTTCGGGTCCACGTGCTGGCGCCGATGCGGCTCACGTGTGCCGCCCTGCCGACGCTGGTGCAACGGCGGAGCGGCGCGATCGTGAACGTGTCATCCATCGCGTCGTTCATCTATGCCGCCGGCAGCGTGAACTACTGCGCCACCAAGGCCTACCTCACGACCTTCACCGAGGGTCTCGCGTCCGAGCTTGCCGGCACGGGCGTGCAGGCCCAGGCCCTGTGCCCGGGCTTCACGCGAACCGAGTTCCACCGGCGGATCGGGCCGCGGGCCGGGCATTACCGGCGGTTCATGTGGATGACGGCGGGGGCGGTCGTGCGCTCGTCGCTTGCGCAGCTCGACCGGCGGGGACCGGTCGTGTGCATCCCAGGTATCGGCTACCGGCTGCTCATGGCCGCCGTCCGGCTCCTCCCGCGTCGGGCGATCGGGCTTCTGACCGGGCGGGCGTATCGGCGCGTGTGATCCGCGCCATAGACACGCCGGCGGATCGGATCCTATGCTCTGCTCATGCCGGCCGCGCTCCGCTTCCTCCGCTGCTCATCCTCCTCCATCTTCGCGCTGGGCATTGCTGCTTGCGGCAGCGGTGATCTGATGCTGCCTGGTCCCGGCGAGCCGGCCAGCCTCACGATCGTGGCCGGTGATGACCAGCGTGCGACCCTCGGCCAGGCCCTGACCGATCCGCTGATAGTCGAGGTGCGGGACGGCGAGGATCGGCCGGTGGCCGGAACGAGGGTGACGTTTCGGTTCACCGATGACCTGCCCGAGGCCGCCGTCGACCCAGGAACCGCGCCGACCGACGACCAGGGCCGCGCGGCCGCCCGGGTCCAGCTCGGCCGCCTGGCGGGGTCCCAGGCGATCGAGGCTCAGGTGGCATCGAAGGGCCCCGACCTGCGGGTGCGGTTCCGCTTGACCGCTCTGCCGGCCGATCCTCCACCGGCCGGAGGGGGTGGGGGGGCTGGCACCGGGGGCAATGGGTCCGGCGGCGGAAACGGGAGCGGGAACGGTGGTGGCTCCGGCGGCGGCAGCGCCGGCGGGAGCGGGGGCGGCGGTGGTGCCGGTCCAGCCCCGGCACCCGCCCCCGATCCACCCTCGAGCGCCGGGGGTGATGGCCAGGGTGGCGACCACGGGGGCAAGCCGGGTAAAGGCAAGGGCGGTAAGGGCAAAGACCAGGGCGGCAAAGACAAGGGCGGGCAGGACGGTTGACTCTAGTGGGCCCTGCCGAGGCGTTGTTTCGTCGAAAACCACGCTCAAGTAAAATGTGATCCAGATCACATTAGGTTGGTGAGGGGTAGCGACTTGAGTGCGCCCTCATTATCCTTGGGGCGCCTGTCGATCCAGCTTCGCATTCCGGAGTACGGCTCCCTCTGGCCGGCGCACCCGTTCCTCGTGGACGGGCGCTCTCGTGCGGACTGTTCGGCACGCTTTCGCGTCCGTGCTGTTGACCCATCACGCAGAGTGGGGAGGTACGCATGAGGCGGTACGCTTGGACCATGATCGTGGTCGCCGCGATGGCGACGACCGGCTGCAACCAGGCCGAGCTCAAGAAGGCGCTGGCCGACGCGAAGTCCAGCTGAGGCCCAGAAGGACAGCTTGCTGACCGAGGTGCTCGAGACGACCCAGTTCGTGACCGACATCAACGGCGAGCTCGCCAAGGCCAAGAGCCTCGCGGTCACGACCGCCAGCACCGACCCCGGCGTGCCGGGCGCGCGGAAGGACCGTGAGGATCGCAAGGCCGCCCTCGAGCGGGTCAACGCGGTCATCACCAAGCTGAACGAGAGCGAAGCCAAGCTGGCCGCGACCGAGACCCGGGCCAAGAGCTCCCGCCAGCGCAACGCCCGGCTCCTGGCGCAGATCGAGACCTACAAGAAGACGATTGACGATCTCCGCACCACCGCCGAGGCGCAGAAGGCCGATTACGAGGCCCAGCTCGCCGACAAGAACACCCAGATCGCCACGCTGGCGGGCCGGGTGGACACGCTTTCCACCGAGAAGGGCCAGCTCGAGTCCGACAAGGCCGCGCTGACCGACACGGTCGTCAACCTGACCGCCTACAAGAACACGGTGTACTACGCGATCGGCACGAAGGACGAGCTGATGAAGAAGGGCATCATCACCAAGGAAGGCTCGAAGTTCCTGGTCTTCGGCGGCACGCGCCTGGAGCCGGCCCGGAACCTGAGCCCCGATGGCTTCACCGCGATCGACAAGACCACGCAGAAGTCGATCCCGCTGCCGCGCACCGACAAGAAGTACAAGATCGTGTCGCGGCAGAGCCCGACCTACCTCGCGCAGGGCGTCACCAAGGACGGCAAGGTCACCGGCGCCGTCGAGATCGCGCAGCCCGAGGAATTCTGGTCGGCTTCGAAGTATCTGATCCTCGTGCAGGACTGAGCGCCGCCAGGGGAGCCACACCCCGGATTGCAAACGCGACGGCCACCTTCGGGTGGCCGTCGTCGTCTGCGGGCCTCACCCGCCCGCGCGCCGGCGGGCCTCTTCCTGGAGCTTCTTGCTGGCGTAGATCGCGACCTCCACCCGCCGGTTCTTCTGCCGTCCCGCCTGGTCGGCGTTGGACGCGACCGGCTCTTCCTCGCCCAGACCGCCGGTCCCGATGCGGGAGCGCGTGACGCCCTGTGCCACCAGGTATTCCGCGGCGGCATCCGCGCGGCGCACCGAGAGGCTCTTGTTGTATGCGTCGGTGCCGACGCTGTCGGTGTGACCGAGGATGAGGAGGTCGGAGTCGGGATACTTGTCGAGGCTTCCCGCGAGCGCCCGAAGGTTGTCGCGGGCCGCCGCCTTGACGAGGTCGGAGTCGAAATCGTAGAGCAGCCCGGAGGCGAACGTCACCTCGATCCCCTCTCCCACGCGCTCCACGGTGGCCCCGGGAATGCTCTGCTTGAGCTCGTGGGCCTGCCGGTCCATCTGGTCGCCGATGATCGCACCGGCCGCGCCGCCCACCGCGGCGCCGAGGATGGCGCCCTTGGCGGTCGAGCCGGAGACCTTGCCGATGACCCCTCCGACCACCGCACCTCCGGCCGCGCCGATGACGAGGCCGCGCTGGGCGTTGCGGGCGCACGAGAGGGACGAACCGAGGACGAGTACGGAGAGCGCGCAGAGGAGGGGACGGGAGCGGGGCACGGGGCACCTCGGGTTGAGGGACGTGGATAACCCCGTCATCCTAGCCCGCAGCGGGGGCTCGCGCGGTGAGCCGGATCATACCGGTTGCCCACAGTCAATGACGAAAAAAATGCCAATAGTGACCTGTGTAAGTCGAGTAGGAGTAAGACTTTGATATTTCGTTGTCAACAATTTCTACATTGAGTGAGGATAACGGCGGCGACGGATTTTGGCCCTGCGTGACCCCGCGCACAGGCGGCCTGAGCCCGGCGCCTCAGATTGCCTCCAGCACAAGGGCCCGAGCGCCCCAGGCCCCAGTCCTCCCTCCATTCAGGAGATCATTCATGCGGAAGCTCACACTGGCAGCGGGAATCGCGGCCCTGATCATTACGGGTGCCTGCAAGAAGACCGGCGAAGGCGAGTACGAGGTGCAGAAGCCCGTCGTCGGCAGCACCACCGATACGCTCCACACGCCCAGCGTGGAGACCGGTACGGTCAAGGACACCATCAACGTGCCCAAGGTCACGACCGAGAAGAAGGAAGTGGACATGCCGAAGGTCGAGGTCAAGAAGCCCTCGGAGCAGAAGCCCTAGGCGGCCACGCGCAGTCGCCGCTCAGACCCTCGCTT
>CAVQGA010000002.1:0-12832 GCA_963711915.1 uncultured Gemmatimonadales bacterium | reverse complement strand
GCTATTGGTGCAGCGCTCGATCTTGAATCCGTCTTCGTTGCTCGAGGTGTCGGTCCACGCCAGATTGATTTGGCTGGTCGACCCCGGTGTTACGCCAAGGCCTGTCGGCGCGCTGGGCGCGGTCGGTGGCGGAGGCGCGCCAGTCCAGAAAGTCCCCAATGTTCAGGCGGCCGCCGGTGACGGTGATGCCGTTGAGGGACGCGGTCGGCGTGTGCTGCGCCGAGGCGAGGATGGCGTTCCTGATCGCCTGTGGTGATGCGCCGGGATTCATCGAGGCGTAGAGCGCCGCCGCACCGGTCACGTGCGGCGCCGCCATCGACGTCCCGCTCGAAATTCTGTACGTGTTTTCGGTGTCGTCTGACAGATCCGGCAGCCCGGGGGCGCCAGAAATCCACTTGGTCGCACCATAATTGGAAAGTCGGCGTGCTCGTCGGTCCTGTCAGTCGCGGCGACCGTCACTGACGCGTCGTAGCTCGCCGCCGTCTCGTGTGTCGTCCCCGCTGATGAGTACGTACGTTGAACGGATAGTCGTCGTCGTCGTCATTGTTGGGGTCGCTGTTTCCGGCAGCTGCGATCGAAGAGGATGCCCGGCCGGCCGCGCCGGGTGATGGCGTCGTGCAGCGCCTGCGAAAGCCGCCGCCGCCCCACGAGTTGTTGGTCGCGACGATGTTCAACTGTGGCGCGCCTTGAGGTCGGTCAGGTAGTCGAGCGCCTTCACCGCGCCGGCGGTGGAACCGCCCGTTGCGCCCAGGAACTTCGCGAGGAATGCCGTCACGTTCCAGGCCACCCCGGCCACGCCGGCGCCGTTGCTGCGGCGCCGCCGATGGTGCCCGGCACATGGGTGCCGTGGGTGTCAATCCCGTTGTCGGCCCGGGCTCCCGTAGATATCGTGTTGTTGTTCCGATGAAATCCCAGCCGTGAATATCGTCGACGTAGCCGTTGCCGTCGTTGTCGACGCCGTCGGCCGGATAGTAGGGATTGGTCCAGATGTTCGGCCGCTCAAATCGGGGTGGGTGAAGGCGATGCCCTCGTCGAGCACGCCGACCAACACTGCACTGCTGCCAGTCTGCCCTGCAGTCCACGCTTCACCCGCCTGACTCCGAATTGATTGGTTGGCGTGTCCTGGACAACCACCTCGAGAGCCTGCAGATTCGGCGAGCGGGAGCGGGTCACCGACACCGGGCTCCGCACATCGCGGAGCTGCCGCGGGTCCTGCCGGCTTTTCGCTCGCGCGGCGGCAGCGGGCCGAGCAGGCGGGGTTCGACGGCGTGGAGCTGCACTACGCCCACGCCTATACCATGGCGTCGTTTCTGTCCGCGCTGAACCAGCGGGATGACGGCTACGGCGGATCCCGGGCGAATCGGGTGAAGCTGCCGCTCGAGATCTACCGCGCGGTGCGAGACGCGGTGAGCGAGCGATTCGTGGTGGGCTGCCGGTTCCTGGCCGAGGAATGCATTCCGGGCGGCAGCACCGCCGAGGACGCGGCCTGGTTCGGAGCCGAGTTCGCGCGGGCGGGGATGGACTACCTCTCGCTCTCCCGCGGGGGCAAGTTCGAGGACGCCAAGCAGCCGCGAGTGGGCTGGGCCCGCTATCCCTACACGGGGCCCAGCGGCTACGAGTGCATGCCGACCGTGCGGTCGGACGAGCGGGGACCGTTCGGCCGGAACCGGGCGGCCACCCGCGCCGTGCGCGAGGCGGTGCGCGCCGCGGGGTGCCGGACGCCGGTCGTCATGTCGGGCGGCATCTCGACCTTCGAGCAGGCGGAGGAGCTGCTCCGGGACGGCGTCGCGGACATCATCGCCTCCGCCCGGCAGAGCCTGGCCGACCCCGACTGGTTCCGGAAGCTCAGGCTCGGGCGTGGGCGACGAAGTGCGGCGCTGCGTCTTCACCAACTACTGTGAGGGCCTCGACCAGGTGCACAAGCCGGTGACCTGCAAGCTCTGGGACCACGCCGACCTCGACGGTGCCGATACGCCGCTCACCGCCGACGGCCGCCGCCGGCTGGTCGCCCCGGCGTGGGAGCCGGCCGCCAGGTGAAAGTCGCGATCGTGGGCGCGGGGCCCGCCGGCCTCTATCTCGCCATCCTGCTCAAACGCGACGACCCGGGCCACCAGGTCACGGTCTACGAGCGGAACCGGGTGGAGGACACCTTCGGCTTCGGCGTGGTGTTCTCCGACGAGACCCTCGAGAACGTCGGCGAGGCCGATCCCGAGACCAACCAGGCGATGGCCGCCGCCGCGGCGCGCTGGGAGGACATCGAGATCCACTACCGTGGCACCGTCATCCGGTCCACGGGACACCGGTTCTCGGGCGTGGAACGGAAGACCCTCCTGGAGCTGCTCGCCACGCGGGCGCAGGCGCTCGGCGTCGAGATTCAGTGGCAGCGGGAGATCCGGGACCTGGCCGACTGCGCCCTCCCCACGGCCGATCTGATCGTCGCGGCCGACGGGGCCGGGAGCGCGATGCGCGACCGGATGTCCGACCGGTTCGAGCCCCGACTCGACTGGCGCCGCAACCGCTTCGTCTGGCTCGGCACCACCCGCCCCTTTCCAGCGTTCACCTTCTACTTCAAGTCGTCGCCGGCCGGGCTCTGGCGCACCCACGCCTATCAGTACGCGGCGGGCCGCTCGACCTTCATCGTCGAGGCAAGGGAGGAGACCTGGCAGGCCAGCGGTCTGGCGAGGACGATGAGCGGGCAACCGTCGCCTACCTGGAGCGGCTCTTCAGCGATGAGCTGCAGGGCCACCCGCTCCAGGCCAACCGCTCCATCTGGCGGCGGTTCCCTACCGTCCGGAACGCCCGTTGGCACTCGGGCAACGTGGTCCTACTGGGCGACGCCGCCCACACGGCGCACTTCTCGGTGGGCTCGGGCACCAAGCTGGCCATGGAGGACGCGATCGCGCTGGCGGCGGCGCTAAGAGCGGAGCGCTCGATTCCCGCCGCGCTCGCCGCCTACGAGGCCGGCCGGCGTCCGCAGGTGGAGAGCCTCCAGCGCGCGGCCCAGGCGAGCCTCGAGTGGTTCGAATCGGCGGAGCGTTACCACGACACCGAGCCGGTGCAGTTCGTCTTCAACCTGCTCACCCGAAGCCTCCGCATCACGCACGAGAACCTGCGGCTCCGCGACCCGGCCCTGGTCGCGCAGGTGGACCGCTGGTTCGCCGGGCAGGCCGGCCGCCAGAGCGGCCGCCCCGTGCCGCTCGACCCCGCGCCGCCACCCCTGTTCACGCCCTATCGGCTCCGCGAGCTGGTGCTGCCCAACCGGATCGTCGTGTCCTCGATGTGCCAGTACCGGGCCGACGAGGGCATGCCGAACGACTGGCATCTCGTCCACCTCGGCAGCCGCGCGATCGGCGGCGCGGGGCTGGTGATGGCCGAGATGACCGACGTGAGCCGTGAGGGCCGGATCTCCCCCGGCTGCGCCGGGATGTATCTCCCGGCTCACGTCGCGGGGTGGCAGCGGATCGTCGAGTTCGTGCACGGCGAGAGCGAGGCCAAGATCGGGATCCAGCTCTCGCACGCCGGCAGGAAGGGCTCGACCCGCGTGCTGTGGGAAGGCGAGGACGAGCCCCTGGCGGAAGGGAACTGGCCACTGATCGCTCCGTCCCCGATCCCATATCGGCCCCACAACCAGACGCCCAGGGAGATGACCCGCGGGGACATGGACCAGGTGGCCGCCGATTTCGTCCGGGCCACCACGATGTCCGCCGCCGCCGGGTTCGACCTGCTGGAGCTGCACCTGGCGCACGGCTACCTGCTGGCCTCGTTCATCTCGCCGCTCACCAACCGGCGGAGCGACGAGTACGGCGGACCGCTGGCCAACCGGATGCGGTATCCGCTGGAAATCGTGACCCGGGTCCGCGCCGAGTGGCCCCAGGCCAGGCCGCTCTCGGTCCGGATCTCGGCCGTCGACTGGGCGCCCGGTGGCATGGAGGCGGAAGATGCGGTGGAGGTGGCCCGGATGGTGGTCGCGGCCGGCGCGGATATCGTGGACGTCTCCGCGGGGCAGACCGTGCCCGAGGGCAAGCCGGTCTACGGCCGCCAGTTCCAGACGCCCGTTCAGTGACCGCATCCGGCACGAAGCGCGGGTGCCGACGATGACGGTGGGGAACATCTCGACGGCCGCCGACGTCAATACCATCCTCGCGGCCGGTCGCGCGGATCTGGTGGTGTTGGCGCGGGCGCACCTGTGGGATCCGTACTGGACCCGCCATGCCGCCGCCGACCTGGGATATACGCTGCCCTGGCCCGCGTGCTACGCCACGCTCGACCGCTACAGCCCACGGCCGCGCTAGGCCGTGCCTGACAAGGGAGTCATCCTGGGCGAAGCGAAGGAGCCATGACCAGACGCATGCCCCGTTCGCGGAGTTCACCCTGAGCGGAGCGAACGGGCTCAGGGTGACTCCCACCCCCTTGTCAGACCCAGCCTACCCCCGGCCGCCGGACGGCCCCAGCGCCACGTCGCGTGCCTTGAGGCAGCGCGCCAACAGCCGCTCTTCCCCGATCCGTTCAACCCACTGGGCGAATTCAGGCGTGGGCCCGCGCCACTCCAGCTCGTCGACATCCCGGAACAGCCGCGCGTCGGTCTTGAGCGTCGCGAGATGCTTGAACAGGAGCGCTCGTTCCCGCTGCTCTCCTAGCACGGTGTCGGGAAACGCCTCGATCGGGCCATACTGGTTGAGCAGCCGGCCCGCCGTGGTGCGACCGATCCCCGCGATGCCCGGATAGCCATCCTGCGGGTCCCCGACCAGCGCCAGGAGATCGGCGATCAGCTCCGGCCCCACCCCGAACTTCCGGCGCACGCCCTCGGCGTCGCGGATCTCCTTGCTCCGGCGATCGACCTGCACCACCCGGTCGCCCCGGACGCACTGCGCCAGATCCTTGTCGTTCGCCCAGATGCAGACCTTCTCCACCCGCTCGTCGTCGGCCGCGAGCCGCGCGGCCGACGCCAGGGCGTCATCGGCCTCGAGCTCGATCATCGGCCATACCGTGATGCCCATGGCGACGAGGGCGTGCTCCAAAGGATGGAATTGCGCAGCGAGCGCGGGCTCGATGCCCTCGCCGGTCTTGTAGTCGGGCCAGAGGTCGTTCCGGAACGACTCGATGACGTGGTCGGTGGCGACGCCGAGGTGGGTCGCTCCCTTCTCGATCATCTCCAGCACCGAGTGCAGCAGGCCCGCGACGGCGCCCAGGGGCTTGTCCTTGCCCTTGTTGAAGCGGCGCTGGCCGTAGAAATGGCGGAACAGCTCGTAGGTTCCGTCCAGGACATGGACGATCATTCGGGAGTATACTGTTTCATGCCTACCTACGGCGAATACCTCAAGGTCGACGAGCTGCTCGCGCTCCAGCGCCCCCTGTCGGAGGGGCCGGAGCACGACGAGATGCTCTTCATCGTCATCCATCAGGTGTACGAGCTCTGGTTCCATCAGATCCTTCACGAGCTGGGCCACCTCGAGCAGCTGCTCGCGCGCAACGACGGCGAGCACGCCCGAGGAACGCTCAAGCGCATCCTGACGATCCTCAAGGTGCTGGTCGCGCAGATCGACATCCTCGAGACCATGACCCCGCTCGAGTTCCTGTCGTTCCGCGACCGGCTGGAGTTCGGGAGCGGCTTCCAGTCGCATCAGTTCCGCGAGCTCGAGTTCGCGCTCGGCTGGAAGGACCCGAAGGCGCTGGAGCGCTACCCGGAGGGAAGTGTGGCTCGGCGCCGGCTGGAGCAGCGCCTGAAGTCGGGCTCGCTCTGGGATGCCTTTCTGCGCCACCTCGCCGCCAACGGCGTGCCCGTGCCCCGAACCGACCTCGAGCGGGACGTCACCCGCCGGGTAGAGCCCTCTCCCGCGCTGCGGGAGGCGCTCATCGCGGTGTACCGCGGCCGTCCGGCACTGGCCGAGCTCTGCGAGCGGCTGGTGGATCTGGACGAAGGCATCATGGAGTGGCGCTACCGTCACGTGAAGATGGTGCAGCGGACGATCGGCACTCGACGCGGCACCGGGGGAAGCGCGGGGGCGGATTATCTGCTGGCCACCCTGAACCAGCCGCTGTTTCCGGATCTCTGGGCCATCCGGACGGAGTTTTGAGCGCCCCGTTCGATGCCGTACGCGGCGAGTCACCCTCGGCCTCGGAGTCATCCTGAGCGAAGCGAAGGAGCCATGCGTCGGCGCATGACCCCTTCGCTTCGCTCAGGATGACTCCCGGAAGTTCCCCATGGACCCAACGTCCCTCTACGACTCCCCCAACGCTCTCGCGCCCCACTATTCCCGATTCGAGGTCTCGAAGCGCCTCCTGCTCACAGGCCATTCCCACCAGGCCTGGCCGGACCGCGGCTTCGACGGCCACGTGCAGGCCTGGCTGGACGCGGCGCGTTACGTGGACGACAAGTGGGACAACGCGTTCCTCCAGGCCGAGCGGGTCCGCGAGGGATTCGCCGGGCTCATGGGAGAGCCTGGCGGCGACATCGCGCTCGGGGCCAACACCCACGAGCTCCTGGTCCGGCTGCTCTCGGCTCTGCCGCTCGGGACGCGCCCGCGGCTGGTCACGACCGACGGCGAATTCCACAGCATCCGCCGCCAGCTCGATCGGCTCGAGGAGGAGGGCCTCACCGTCGTCCGCGTGCCCGAGGCGCCGCTCGAGTCGCTGGCGGCCCGGCTCGCCCGCGCCGTAGATGACCGCACGGCCCTGGTGCTGGTCTCGGCCGTCTTCTTCGACACCGGGCGGATCGCCCGCGGGCTGGCCGAGGTGGCGGCGAGTTGCCGGCGCCACGGCAGCCGGCTCCTCGTGGACGCCTATCACGCGCTCAACGCGGTGCCGTTCTCGCTCGCCGACGAGGGGCTCGGCGACGCGTTCGTCGTGGGCGGCGGGTACAAGTACTGTCAGCTCGGTGAGGGGAACTGCTTCCTGCGGATCCCGCCGGACACCGACCTCCGGCCGGTGGTCACGGGGTGGTTCAGCGAGTTTACCGTCCTGGCCGATGGCCAGCGCGCGGACCGCGTGGCCTACGGCCGGGGGGGTGACCGGTTCGCCGGCGCAACCTACGATCCGACCAGCCATTATCGCGCCGCCGTCGTGTTCGACTTCTTCCACGAGCGCGGCCTGACGCCCGCGCTTCTGCGCGAGGTGAGCCAGCACCAAGTGGGCCTGCTCGCCTCGACGTTCGACGCGCTCGAGCTCGACCCCGCCATCCTGAGCCGCGACCGCACCTGCCGGCTCGACGAGATCGGCGGGTTCCTCGCGCTCCGCTCACCGGTGGCGGCCGCCCTGGTGCGGGCGCTTCGCGCGCGCGGGGTCTGGAGCGATGCCCGCGGTGAGGTCCTCCGGCTCGGTCCTGCACCATATCTGTCGGACCGCCAGTTGGCGGACGCGATCGGGGTGGTGGGAGAGGTGGTGCGGGAGAGCGGCGTCTGACCAGCCGGGTGGTTGCGCGCCGGGGTCGTGACGCGCAATGTGCACCGTGGAATCGGCCGCGATGGCGACACCCCTGGGGAGGGAAATCGTGCCGAGCGCTGCCACGCTGCAGCAGCAGATCCGGTTCTGCCACACCAAGGATGGCGTCCGGCTGGCGTACGCCATCGTGGGGAAGGGGCCGCCGCTGGTCAAGGCCTCCAACTGGCTCAGCCACGTGGAATTCGACTGGCGCAGCCCCGTATGGCACCCGTTCCTGGAGCAGCTCGCCCGGAACCGCACGGTCATCCGCTACGACGAGCGCGGGAACGGGTTGTCGGACTGGGATGTCGCGGACCTGTCGTTCGAGTCCTGGGTCAGCGACCTCGAAGCGGTGGTTGACGCGATCGGGCTGAGGCGGTTCCCGCTGCTCGGCATCTCGCAGGGCGGCCCGATCGCGGTCGCGTACGCCGTCCGCCATCCCGAGCGCGTCAGCCACCTCATCCTCCACGGCTCCTATGCGCGGGGGCTCCTCAACCGCGACCCGACGCCCACTCAGCGGATCGAGGTGGACGCGCTCCACAACCTGATCCAGGTCGGCTGGGGCCGGGAGAATCCGGCCTTCCGGCAGGTCTTCACTTCCTTCTTCATTCCCGGCGGCACGCTCGAGCAGCTGCAGTGGTTCAACGAGCTTCAACGCGTCTCCACCTCGCCCGAGAACGCGGCCCGGCTGTTCGCCGAGTTCACCACCATCGACGTCCGGCACCTCGCGCCGAAAGTCGCCTGTCCAACGCTGGTGCTCCATTCGCGTGAAGACGCCCGCGTGCCGTACGAGGAGGGCCGGCTCCTGGCCGCCCTGATCCCCGGCGCGCGATTCGTCACCCTCGAAAGCCGGAACCACCTGCTGCTCGAAGGCGAGCCCGCGCTCCGGCAATTCATGGACGAGGTGGACGGCTTCCTCGGCACGGCGGTGGAGCCGGCCGCCGGCGCGATCCCGGCGGTGTCGTTCGCGGCCCTGACGGCCCGCGAGACCGAGATCCTCGATCTCATCGCCCGCGGCCTCGACAACGCCGAGATCGCCCCGCGGCTCCAGATCAGCGCCAAGACGCTCCGGAACCACATCACCAACATCTTCGCCAAGCTCGGCCTGACCTCCCGCGCCCAGGCGATCGTCCGGGCCCGGGACGCCGGCCTCGGCCGCGCGGGGGCCGACCGGGCCTAATGGAGTTCATGTACGTCGCCTGACACCCACCTGTCATCCTGAGCGCAGCGAAGGATCTCCGACGTGAATGGTTCGAGCGAGGCGCAGAAGATCCTTCGGTCGCTCCGCTCCCCAGGATGACAACGCGTTAAGCGAACTCGTGAAGCTCATTGGCTAGCCTCTGGTCCGCCCGTCCGCCCGTCCGCCCGTCCGCCCGTCCGCCCGTCCCACCGTCCGCCCGCCTGGGGCTCCAGTCCTACGACCCAGCCCGCTCCGTCGAAAACTCGCGCGGTGTCTGGGACCGTGGCCTCATGCGGGCCCGTGCGCCGGGCCCTACGTTGTGGCCGCGCTCGGAACCCGCCGACGCGCCCCGACGGCATCACGCTGAGTGGAGGCTCCGACCATGGCCCGCTGGAAGCCCGACCCGACCTTCTATCCCAGTCCCGCACTCGCCGCCGAGGCGCCGCCTGAAGAGCTGGCGTACGTGGCCCTGCTCGCGATGCCGGGGAGCGGCAAGCGCGACGCGATGGGCGTCGTGGACACCAACCCGGCATCGTCCGGTTACGGCCGCGTGGTGGGGCAGGTGGACCTGCCCGACGGCGGCAACGAGCTGCACCACTTCGGCTGGAACGCCTGCAGCTCGCACCTCTGCCCCTGGGCCCCGAACGCGCACGTCGAGCGCCGCTATCTGGTGGTGCCCGGAACGCACTCCTCGCGCATCCACATCATCGACACCAAGCCCGATCCGCGACGTCCCGAGCTGGTGCGCGCGATCTCCGGCGAGACGGTCGCAGCCGCCACCGGGTACGCGGCGCTGCACACGGTGCACTGCGGGCCCGACGGGATCTATGTGAACGCGCTCGGCGCCGTCGATGGGAACGGTCCCGGCGGCATCTTCGTGCTCGACCACGACACCTTCGACATCACGGGCCGCTGGGAGGAGGAGCGCGGGCCGCAGAACCTGAGCTATGACTTCGCGTGGCACCTGGGTCACGACACGATGGTCACGAGCGAATGGGGCACACCCAACATGGTCCGGGACGGCCTCAACCCCGAGCTGCTCCTGGCGGGCAAGTACGGCCACGCGCTCCACGTCTGGGATCTCAGGCGGCGGCGCCATCTCGAGACCCTCGACCTCGGTCCCGAGCAGCAGATGGTGCTGGAGCTGCGGCCGGCCCACAACCCGGCGCGGGCTTACGGATTCGTTGGCGTCGTGATCTCGCTCAAGGACCTGTCGTCGTCCATCTGGATGTGGTACCGCGAGGGCGCGAACGGCACGGCACGCTGGCGGGTGAAGAAGGTGATCGAGATCCCGGCGGAGCCCGCGGCAGCCGAGGATCTGCCCCCGCTGCTGCAGGGATTCAAGGCGGTGCCGCCGCTGGTCAGCGACATCAACCTCTCGCTGGACGACCGGTTCCTCTACGTGTCGTGCTGGGGCACGGGCGAGCTCCGGCAGTACGACGTGACCGATCCGTTCAAGCCGGTGCTCACCGGCACGACGCGGATCGGTGGGATCGTGCGGCGCACGCCGCATCCGGGCGCCCCCGGCCGACCGCTCAACGGCGCGCCGCAGATGGTCGAAGTGAGCCGCGACGGACGGCGCGTGTACCTCACCAACTCGCTCTACACGCCGTGGGACGCCCAGTTCTATCCCGATGGGATTCGGGGCTGGATGGTCAAGGTGGACGCGGATCCGAATGGCGGCATCGCGCTCGACCCGCGGTTCATGGTCGAGATGGAGGACGGCATGCGGCCGCACCAGGTGCGGCTCCAGGGCGGCGACGCCTCGTCCGATTCGTTCTGCTACCCGTCATGATCGCGCCGACGGCGTGGCCGTGGGTGGCGCTCGCACTGCTGGGCGCCGTGCACGGGCTCAATCCCGGCATGGGGTGGCTGTTCGCGGTGGCGCTCGGGCTGCAGGAGCGGCGCCGCCGGGCGGTGTGGGGCGCCGTACTCCCGCTCGCGGTGGGCCACGCGCTCGCCATCGCCGCCGCCATCGGCGTGGCGGCGGCCGTGGGCCTGGTGGTGCCGACCGGCGGCATCCGGTGGATCGTGGCCGCGGCGCTGCTCGTCCTGGGCATGGTGCGACTCCGGCGCCATCGCCATCCCCGGGGGATGGGCATGCGCGTGAGTCGCCGGGACCTCACGCTCTGGTCGTTCCTGATGGCGTCGGCGCATGGGGCGGGGCTCATGGCGCTCCCGTTCGTGCTGGCCGCGAGTCGCCCGGCCGCGGCCGCCCCTCACCTCACCCACGGCGGTCACGCCGCGGCGATGTCCGGCCTGCCGCCAGGCGCGGCGGTCGGTCTGCTGGCCACCGCCACTCACACCGTCGGCTACCTGGTGGTGCTGGTCCTGATGGCGGCGCTGGTCTACGAACGGCTCGGTCTCCGGCTGCTCCGGACCGCCTGGATCAACCTCGACCTCGTCTGGGCCGGCGCCCTCGCGTGCACGGCGCTGATGACGGTGCTCGTCTGAATCGCGCTGAACGGTGGCTGGTCCAGCATGTTCGACGCAGCCGGAGCGACAACACGATGGCCCGGCACCACCAGGCGCCGGGCCATCGTGTCGTTTGCCAGGGTCACTCGGTTCTCAGGCGGGGTTCTGGTAGAAGCGCACCTGCAGCAGCTTGATCCCGTTGTTGTCGTACTGCCAGAAGTACCCCTCCAGACAGGGATCGAACAGGCCGACGGTGGTGCCGCCGCACGCGGTGACCGCGTCGGCATCGGCCAGGGCATCCAGCGTGATGGTGGTGAGCGCCGTCGTCACGTTTCGGAAGCTGCTCTTCCCGGACCCCCGCACGAACACCTCGTTCTGCGTGGAGCAGATGTCACCGTCGGCCACCGTGCCGGTGACGTCGGTGGCGCAGGTCGTGATCTTGGCATGCCCGCCCGGCGTGCCCAGGGCCCGCGCCCAGACGGTGTAGCTGCCCGGCGCTGGCAGCGAGAAGGACGCCTGACCGTCGGTACCGTTCTTGTCGAGCACCGCGAACAGGCCGGCGCCGGCACTCTGCTCGAGCAGGATCTTCGTGGTCACGGCGGCGCCGTCCTTGGAGCCGAGCGCGACAAAGATCACATTGCCGCCCGCCCCGGTCATATCGGCGCTCTTCTGGCGGGGAACGCCGATGATGTTGAGGCTGTAGTGCGCTCCGCTCGGCGCGCCGTTGCCGGTTACGCTGGTAGCGAGGGACGGCCCAGGGGGGGCGGAGGAATCGGGACTCGATGCGTCGTTGGTGCAGCCGCCGAGCGCGGCGATGCCGAGCACGAGGACCGCCCGTGGACTCCAGTGAGGCAGGCTGTGCATGAACCCTCCAGTGCCGGAACCGGGCACATGTGGTGAGAGCCCAACCGTCGCCGGTCTACCCCTCCGCACTTGGGCCTCCCCACAATGGCGCGTCAGGTTGGAGGCGACAATTCTCAAATTGACGACGGTGTTGGGATCCGTGACAGGAACGCGGCCGAAGAGTGCAATGGGCTGCGGCCAATACAGGAAACTCACCCGGCCTGGCGCTTGAGATCCGCTTGAGGGCGCATCCGTAGGTTATGCCGCAGTTCGGAAGGTTCCCGGCGTGGACCGCGCCGCAATGCCGCCTCGCGAGAGTGCGCCCTCTCCACTCACCCCGATGAGCAGTTGGAGAAGAGGTTCCCATGCCATCGTATCTCCCCTTCCGCGGACCCCCTCCGCGCCGAGTCACCAGCCAACTGAGCCGCCTGCTGTCGCTTGGCCTCGTTGTGACTGCCATCGGCTGCGGGGACAACACCGACTCTCCGACCGCACCGGCCTCCCCGCCGGCGCTCGCCACTGCCGCCGCGTCCGCCCTCGCCTTCTACCAGGTAAGCGCCGGCTGGAACCACAGCTGCGGCGTCACCACGGACAATCGAGCCTACTGCTGGGGCGCCACCACCCAGGGCGCCCTCGGCGACGGCGAGCCCGACTTTCCCACCGTCCCGCAGCCGACCCCCGTCGCAGTCCTCGGCGGCATCCAGTTCCACCAGCTCAGCGCCGGCTCGTTCGTCACCTGCGGCGTGACCCCGGACTTCCGGGCCTACTGCTGGGGAGACAACGAGCGCGGCGAGGTCGGTGACGGTAGCCTGACCAACCGGCTGGTTCCCGTGGCGGTCGCGGGCGGACTGCGCTTCCGCCAGATCGAAACGAATTTCTCCCATACCTGCGGCGTGAGCTACCCGGACAACCGGGCCTACTGCTGGGGTTGGAACGCCAACGGCGAGCTCGGCGACGGCAGCCTGACCAATCGCCCGA
>CAVQGA010000001.1:0-198089 GCA_963711915.1 uncultured Gemmatimonadales bacterium | reverse complement strand
GGACGCCCTCGGCATCGCGCTCCGACAGGCCGAATGCCTGCGCGACTCCCCGGCGGATCGCCGGTTCCATGTCCTCGATGAACGCCTCAGCGAAGGTCGGGTCGTCGGCCTGCCCGAGCGCCGAACGCTTCAGTACCGCCGCCCCATCGTCAGCGCGACGGATGTAGCGGTCGAGGATCTCGTCCGGCAGGCACCTCGCCAGCTCCAGCATCACCGAGAGGTCGCCGCCGAGAACATGGTGGATCTTGACGACGGTATCAGTGGTCGGCAGGCCGTTGTCGTTCTCAGCCGGGAGAGATGCGTCGTCGAGAGCCCGCCCTCCGGCAACATCCTGGAGCGGCAGCCGCTTGTCACGGCGAAGCCGACGGAGGTACTCGCCAAACGTGAGATCAACCTGCATACCTCACAGTATCCAGATGTCTCCCATCAAAGTCAAGATCTGCGCCGTGTGTGAGGTAGTCTGTTACGCATTTGTGACGGACATGCTAGCATCATCGCCACCGCGTGAGCGTCCAAAAACGAGAGAGCCCCTGACGCCGACGCCAGGGGCTCTCGTTCTCCAGAAGGACCATCATCGGCTGAGCAGAATCTCGATCCTGAACGGGACGCCAGGCTGCCGGTTTATCACCTAGCAACGTGCATCGGCATGATTGTTCGTCCGTGATATACGATAGCGGTGTCGATCGGGCAGCACTCCGCGGACCTCGGCCTCGTTCGCGGGTCGCCTGTGACCGCCACCTGGAGCGCTTCCAGCGCCATCATCCGCCCCTCGGTGTCGGCGTTCTCCAGCCAGCCCTTCACGAGCGCAAGCGCGCCCTGCATGGACGGGTCGCGGCCTCACGGATCGCTGTCTCGACGGTGAGACGCGGCACGAGCCCGGAGGCGCGTCGCTCCAGAAGCTGGCGGCGCCGCAGCTTCTTCGCCTTCGCTCCGGACGTGTCGTCGTCGATCTCGCCGAACGTGTAGAGGCGGACCAGCCGCTTCTCGCGGTCCTTCGAGGCTGGCGACTCTCCCGCTCCAGCCGCTCGCGCTCCTCGGCGGTTCGGGCTCGCGGCTGGCGCGCGCTCGTACTCGCTGCAGATAACTGACGGCCGGACAGCATGGCGCGTGACCTCCTGCCAGATGCCGGCTTCCAGATCGACGCACGGACGTAGCGTCCGTCGCAGCGCTGGCCGCTGCAGGCGATCGTAGGCGAAGCGGCAGCGGTAGTACGGGTACGGCTTGCCCTTCGACCTTGAGTCGTCTGCCCGACCATCGACGCGCCGCAGACGCCACACTTCGTCCGCCCGCGCAGCTCGTAGTCGTACCGTGGGCTTCGGCAGGCTTGCGATCCGCTCTGGGTCGGTCAGGATCTGCTGGACGCGCTGCCAGAGCGCCTCGTCAACGATCTGCGGCGATGCGCCCGACGATCTCGACCCGATCCTCGACCGGGCGGTCGACCTGCCTGCGGTGCATCCTGCCCGTCCTTGCCGCGCGTCTTGATCCAGCGCGTCCGACGGTAGATCAGCCGCCCGGTGTACGACTCGTTCTGCAGCATGCGGCGGACGCCGATCGGGTACCAGCGCCCACCGTCGAACGTCGGGATGCCGTCCTCGTTCAACTCGGTGCAGACGCGGTCGAAGCTGCGGAGCTCGGCGAAGCGGGTGAAGATGCGACGGACGATCTCGGCCTGGAACGGCTCGATCTCGCGCTGGCCGGTGGCCGGGTTGTACATGTAGCCGTAGCAGCCCCGCCCGAACGCCTGCGGGATGCGGCCCGATCGTGCCCGCTCCAGCTTGCCGCGCGTCGTCCGCTCGACGATCTTCTCGCGCTCGACCTCGGCGGCGAAGGCGCGCAGCGCTCAGGATCAAGCTTGCCGACGGCGTGTCCTCGAACCTTCTCGGTCACGCACTCCAGCGCGAGCGCCGGCCTCGCTCGGACCTCGTCGAGCAGGACCGCGAGCTTGGTCTGGTTCCGCGCGAGGCGGTCCACGGCGTAGGCCAGCACGATGTCGGCGCGCGCCGTCGCGGATCAGCCGACGCACGCGCTCGATGCCTGGACGGTCGAGCGAGAAGCCGCTGGCCGTGTCGCGGATCGTCTCGACGACGCGCCAGCCCTGCTGCCGGGCGAAGTCCAGGCAGGCCCGCTCCTGGGTGTCGAGCGAGGTGCCGTCCCGCTCCTGGGCGTCGGTCGAGACTCGGCTGTAGACGATCGCGCGCATCCAGCCGCTCCAACAGGTCTTGACTCATTCTATCACATTGTAATACGTTGTAATCATGAGCGAGACGACGTGGCTGCGGACTCCGGAGGCAGCGAAGTACCTCGGTGCACGTGGAGACGATGCGGACTGGGCACGGGAGGGCGTCATCCCGTCCGCGAAGCTCGGCAACCGGGGCGGCTTTCGGTTCAAGCGCGAGGATCTGGACCGGTTCTTGGAAGCACGACGGCCGAAAGCTCGAATTCGCTCTAGCGTCGCACGGCAGGCGAGCCAACGCGATTGTCCCTGGCCGTCAGTCGCTGCCGAGCCCGTTCAAGCCGGCGAATATCTCGGTCTTCCTTATCCCGCACCCTCCCTAGCCGTCACATAACCTTCTCCCACCCGAAACAGTGGCGGCGGAACTGTCCGCATCGTCCGCATCACCTGAACGACCGTCCGCGTACTCCCAGATGCGGTCCTTACCGTCCGCCGGGGGTGTGCAACCGTCCGCCATTCGATCGGTTCCCGGAAAGGTGCGGAGCCACTGGGCTGGCCTTGGATACACCTGTTCCTTTCCAGTGGTTCATCGAGGAGGCCGCGCGGGGCCCTCCCCCCCCGTTCGTCAGAGGAGACAGTGCTCCCCCATCGGCAAGATGGCGCCGATCATCTCAGTGACCTTGCCGTGCCAGTCGATCAAAGCGCGGCCTCGCGCACCAAGCGGAGCCGGCCAACGCGTGAGGGCAACTCGCTGGCGCGGGCCGGGGCGGCTCCATTCGACAGGTCAAGGCTACCAACCAGTGGTCGGGTCACTGGGCGAAGCCGAGCAACACGGCAGCGCCCCGAGGAACGAATCAACGACCAGTGACGTCCCGTGGTCGAACTCTCGCCTGACTCTGTAGTTCGGGCCCGACCTCATCGTCTTCGACGGCGGAGGCCATGTCGATCCCGGTTTCGCCCGTCCGCTTGTCCGAGCGTACCCGGCCAACTCAAGGCATGATCAGGGATGGGCCCCCTAACCGCCCGAGTACGCGACGCCGTCCTCGCCGGCTGCTTCGACAACTACGTTATCAAGTTCCCGTCAGCGTCAACCGGTGGGACGGTAGAACTGTGAAGAAGAAGTTGTCGATCGGCAGGATGTCGACATCACTGAAGCCGGCCTCCAGCGCGTACCGACGGAAGGTGTCCGGCCGCATCACCGTGCCGGTCCCGGCCGATGGCTGATCGACCAGGCAGGCCGGCAGGCAGTGCAGCACGCTGAAGCCGTACATGAACCACTCGGTGTCGTCGTTGCGCGCGGCGAACGACTCGCCGACGCGTCTCGTCCATGACGATCACCGCGCCGTGCTCGCCGGCCAGCGCGCGCATCGCCCGCAGCACGGCGACCGGATCGGACATGTCGTGGATGCACTCGAACGCCAGCACCAGGTCGTACTGCCCGGCCAAGGACGGCGTCGGCGGCGTCGCGCACGGCGAAGTGCACCCGGTCAGCCACGCCGCCTGACGCGCATTGCTCTGCGCTAGCGCGACCGACGGCGCGTCGAGGTCGAAGCCGTCGACGCGCACCTCTCGGATAGGCTTGCGCGATGCCGATGCTCGCCCAGCCAGCGCCACACCCGATGTCGGCCACCCGCGCCGGCGGGTCGGCCAGCAGGCGAGCGTGCACGTCCGGGACCGCCTCGGCAGCCACTCCTGGCCAAGTTGCTGGAGGAACGCCACGCGATTCAGCCCGCCCTGGCCCTCACGCATGTCGGCTGCCGTAGTCGCCGAATGGCACGCCTCGCCCGGTCGAAAGCCGTCAGAACGCGCCGGGAGTGGCGAGACCGTGCCGACCATCGCTGGACCAGCGGCGCCAGATAGTTCGGGCTATCGCGCTCCACCAGTACTTCGGCATGCCCGCCGGCAGGCTGGTAGCGCCGCTCGGCGGGGCCAGCGCGCGGGATCGTCAACGCAGCAGCGTGCCGATGACCGTCTGCTGCTCGAGCCACTCGCGCAGCGTAGCGCTCGTGGGTCCAGTCCGGTCGGCCAGTTCGGCCGATGTGCAGGGACCGTAGTCGCCAGCGCTCGATACAACCCCAGGTCGGTTGCCGAGGTAGGTGGTGAAGATGTCGAACACGCCGGCCGAGGACTGCATCAGCCTCTCGATTAGTGCGTCGCGTTCCCGATCAGTGTCGATTATGGTCGCCATATGGTCCTCCGCTATTGAATGACGACGATGCTGCGCCGCCACGGTCAATCGCGCTCCGATCTCTCAAATCACTACGGCGTGGAGGTGCGCATCATGGTCGGCAGGGATAGTCCGTCGCCCAGCAGGCTACTTGACCCGGTCGCCGTCGTGTTCGCCGCATCCCGCGAATCGACGCCAGTCGCTATGACGTTCAGCTTCGAGTCTGTCGGTATCGTCAGCCGGGAGTTGACCTGAGGACTCGTTCGCGCGATCGCCTCCCCGCTCACCAGGACCATCACGGCCATGAGCACACTCGCCGTGACGATGACGAGGGCCTCGCGGACGGGGCGGCTCATAGTGCTCCTTCGCTGTGCTGGGTATCGCCCGACGTGGGTGAAGCAAGAGCTTGGTCCGACCAATGCTTAGACCGTGAATTACCAGGATGACCGAGGACGCACATCCATGAGGTGTGTCTTCGCCATCGACGCCGTGTAGATTCGGCCGAGGCCGGTCTGCGGGCTGAACCGGGTACGTGTTTCAGCGTAGGGGCCATCCGACTGGCCGTCTACGAAGATCCACAGAGTTGGTCACGGATACGTTGAACCGTGGATAACCCCGTGGGGCGGCCACACACCGGACTCGTCTTCCTGATACGCTGGCCATGACGCCATCGAGATGCGTGCCATAGGGGTATGAGTTCGGAGGGCGGGCATGCGCGACCCGGCGGAGAGCGACTCCTTCGGCTTGTTGCTTCGGCAGCACCGCCTCGCTGCACGTTTGACGCAGGCGGCGCTGGCTGAGCGGGCCGGGCTCGCCCAGCGGACGATTGAGGATCTGGAGCGCGGTGTCTCTCCGTCCCCGACGCGAAACAGCCCGTCGGCTCATCGCGGCGCTCGCGATTCCGCCGGAGATGCGTGCCTGGATCAATCGAGGCCACTGCAGCCCCAGGCGAGCTGTGCATCGCCCGACTGACCGGTCAGAAACGGAGCCGTCGCTGAGCAAGCAGCGCCGCCGACCAGGCGCCCCTCGCGTCCATGACTGGTGGCGGCCATGCACTTCTGCCGGCGTCCGCCTCGAGTTTCGTCGGGCGTGAGTACGAGCTGGCTCTGCTCGAGCGGCACCTAGCGGGAGAAGGACCGCCGCTACTCTTCTTGGCAGGCGGACCGGGGCTCGGGAAATCGCGCCTCCTAGCCGAGGGGATCCGTGAGGCGAAGCGCCGCGGCTGGTGCGTGCTGGAGGGTGGCTGCCAGCGGCGCGGCAGCCAGGAGCCGTTCGCGCCGCTGCTCGGCGCGCTGACGGACTTCCTGCGCCGACGCGACCCCGGCCGAGTTGCGCGACGATCTGCGCGGCTGCGCCTGGCTGGTACGGCTGCTGCCCGAGCTTGCGGGGACGATCGGCGAGGCATTGCCGGCCTGGACAGTCCCTCCCGGAGCAGGAGCGCCGCCTGATGTTCGCGGCGGTTGCCCGGCTCCTGACCAACCTGGCGCGGCGTGAGGCTCCCGGCATCGACTGCGGCGTGTTCCTCGTGCTCGACGACCTCCAGTGGGCCGGGAGCGATGCGCTCGATCTGCTCACTGATCTGTGCAGCACGACCGCGACCTGACCGCCTCGCATCGCGCGATCGTCGGCGCATATCGCGACACCGAGGTGCAGCCACAGGATGCGCTGGGGGTGGCCCTGGCCGATTGGGCGCACGCAGGACTGGTCATCCACCGTGCGTTGCCGCCGCTCACGCCGGAGGAATGCGGGCGCCTCTTCGACGAGCTCCTGCGTGGGCACTGACGGCTCGGAGCAGCGCCACGGGCGGTCACGCGTCGCTGCGCGAGCGGGTGCTCCAGCGCGCCGGCGGCGTGCCGTTCTTCGTCGTGAGCTACGCGCAGGCGCTTCGCCGCGGGGATATCGGCGAGCGGCGCAGAGGGCGTGCCGTGGGACGCGGCGCCAGGGCGTGCGCCAGCGGGTCGCGGCGCTGCCCGAGCCGGCCCGCGCGCTCCTGGCTGCGGCGGCAGTGGTCGGCCGCGTGTCCGCACCCAGCCTGCTCATCGGCGGTGACGGCGCGGCCCGAGGAAGAGGTGCTGGCCGGGCTGGAGGCGGCCTGTCAGGCGCGACTCCTGCTCGACGCCGGGCAGACCTATCACTTCGCCCACGACGTCGTGCGCGAGGTCGTCGAGGGCGATATCGGCTCGGCGCGGCGCGCGACCCTGCATCGGCGCGCGGCGGCGGCGATCGAGGAGCTGCACGCTGAGCGACTGCCGGACCAGTACGAGACGCTGGCCGATCACTACCTGCGCGGCGAGGCCTGGGAGCAGGCGCTGGAGTTCCTGGCGCGGTCCGGCGACAAGGCGGTCGGCGCGGGAGCGATCCGCGAAGCGCTCAACTACTACGAACAGGCGCTCGACGTCTGCGCGCGGCTGGGTGCCTCGGCCCAGGAGACCGCCGCCGTCGTCGCCGAGAAGCGTGGCTTTCGTCCTGCTTCGACAGCGGCGACTTCGTGGGCGCCGTCGCGGACTTCGAGCGGATGCGCGCCGCCGCCGAACAGTGGGCGACCGCCGGCGCGAAGGCCTGGCCCTGGCCTACGGCGGCATGGCCGCCTACTATGGCCACGACTTCGCGGCGGCGGAACGACTCTTGCGGGCGCGCTGGCGGTGGCAGGCGACGGACTTCGACGATGTGCGCCTGTTCGCCAGCATCCAGCTCAGCTCGCTGTTCATGGTCACCGATCGCCACACGGAGGCCGCAACCGCTTCTCTGCAGATGGCCGAGGAGCTGGCGCCGCGTGTCGACGATCCGCTCAGCCGCTCGTGGTGGGCGATCACCGGGAGCGAGGTGCTCCATTGGAGCGGCCGCTACGACGACGCGCTGGCGCTGCTGGAACGCTGGCACGGGGCGGTCACGGCCAGCAATCAGCTGCTCGTGCTCCTCTGGACAAAGTGGGAAGCGGCCCTGGCGTGTGGCGGCAAGGGCGACTACACGCGGGCGCTGGCGTTGCTCGACGAGGTCATGGCGACCTGCGCCAGCGTCGGCGAAACGTTCATCCGGGCACGCGCCCTGAACACGGCCGGCTGGATCCATGGCGAGCTGCAAGACCATCAGCGCGCGCTGGAGCTGAATGGGCAGAGCCTGGCACTGGCCGAGGCGATCGAAACCGCCGATACCGAGATCGGGAGTAACGCCCGGCTGAACCTGGGCGACAGCCTCTGGCGCTCGGTCGCCTGGACCGAGGCCGAGGCACATTTCCAGGCTGTCGAGCGCATCGTGCGGGACCCGCGCCCGCAGGACCATTGGATGCTCTGGCGCTATGCTCAGCATCTCTTCCACAGCTACGGGGACCTCTGGCTGGCGCGCGGTGACACCGCGCAGGCGCTGGCCTACGCCGACGAGTGCCTGCACGGCGCCGAACCGAGCGACAGCAGGAAGAACATCGTCAAGGCGCGCCGGCCTGCGCGGCCAGGTGTTCCTGGCCACGGGTGACCTCGGGGCGGCCGAGGTGGAATTCGAGACAGCCGTCTCAATGGCGCGGCGGATTGGCAATCCGCCGCAGCTCTGGAAGACCCTCGCGGCCATCGGCGATCTTCGACTGAGCGCAGGGCGCCCCGCCGCCGCGCAGCAGATCTACCGTGAGGCACTTGAAGTGATCGAGGATGTGGCTGTCCATCTGCGCGACATTTCGCTCAGCGAGACGTTCCTCGCCTCGTCCCACATCCAGCGCATCCGTCTGGCAGTCCTGGAGTAATGCTGGCGATCGAGCCCGTCACTGGACGGCCCCGCGATGCCGCTACTGCCTGAAGCGCACCCCGAGTCGGTTCACGGGCACATTCCCGGACGCTTGGAGGCCCCTCTCTTGCATATGGTGAATCAAGTATCGTGGAAAGGCCGATGCTGCCAGGAAGAACCCTGATTCTAGCCAGAGGGCTGCCTGACAAGCTCATCTCCACACGCGTGAGGAGTGAGAGTCGTGGCATGCTAGTCGATGACTGACCTGCCAACTGGTACCGTTACGCTGTTGTTCACGGACATCGAGGGCAGTACCCGGCTCCTCGAGGCGCACCCCGAGGCAGTATCGCGCCGCGCTCGCCCGGCATGACGATCTGCTTCGGCGGGCCGTGACCACGCACGGTGGGATCATCTTTCAGTTAGGTGGCGACTCGATCTCGGCCGCCTTCGTCAGCCCCTCCGAGGCGATCCGCGCGGCACTCGACGCACAACGTCTGTTGTACGAGGACGCGCAGAGCGCCAGCGGACCGAGTGTCACCGTGCGCATGGGGCTCCACACGGTGAGGTGGACCTCCAGGGCGGTCAGTACTTTGGCCTCCCGCTCCACCTCTGCGCCCGTCTGATGAGCTAGCGCCCACGGTGGACAAGTGCTGCTCTCGTCCGTGACATCAGCCCTGGTGGGCGAGGCCCTGCCGCCCGGTGCCTGGCTCAAATATCTCGGCGAGCACCGCCTGCGCGATCTCGCCCACCCTGAGCGCGTCTCTTCCAGCTCGTCGGAGCGGAGCTTCCTGCCGAGTTTCCGCCGCTGCGAACGCTGACGGCCATCCCCAACAATCTGCCCTTCCAGGCGACGGCTTTCATCGGGCGTGAGCAGCAGCTCCAGGCGGTTCGCGCGGCGCTCCTACGCCCGGATACGCGACTGCTCACGCTCACTGGCCCGGCGGTACCGGGAAGACGCGGCTCGCGATCCAGGTGGCCGCCGATTTGCTGGACAGCTTCGCCGACGGGGTGTTCTTCGTTCCGTTGGCTTCAGTGACCGACCCTCTGCTTGTTCCATCGACCATCGCGCAGGCCCTCGACCTCCGAGAGGCAGCCGACCGATTCAGTCTGCGGCTGCTCCACGACACCCTGCGACAGAAACAGCTTTTGCTCGTGCTCGACAACTTCGAGCAGGTGGTCGCCGCCGCGCCGATCGTCGCCGAATTCATCGCCGCCGCGCCCGGCCTGCGAGTGCTGGTGACGAGCCGTGCCGTGCTGCAGCTCTACGGGGAGCGTGAATTGCCGGTCCCACCCCTGGCCCTGCCAGACCGCCGCGCGGCGCCATCGGCTGCGCACCTGGCCCAGTTCGAAGCGGTCCACCTCTTCGTCGATCGGGCTCAGGGGGCCCGGCCGGACTTTGCGATCACCGACGAGAACGCTGCCGACGTGGCCGAGATCTGCCATCGTCTCGACGGATTGCCGTTAGCGATTGAGCTGGCCGCCGCGCGAATCCGGGCGCTGCCGCCGCGTACGATGCTGCAACGAATGGAACGCCTCCTGCCCTTGCTCACCGGCGGCGCACGTGACCTGCCGGCCCGCCAGCAGACGCTCCGGGGCGCGATCGCCTGGAGCTATGACTTGCTCGAAGCCAGAGGAGCAGGTGCTGTTTCGGCGACTGGCCGTCTTCCGAGGCTGCACGCTGGACGCTGCGGAAATAGTTTGCGCTGGCGAGGAGCGCGTCCCGGCGCGACGTCCGTCGCCCTGCCGCCGCTTGTGCTGGACGTCCTTGATGGCCTGGAATCGTTGGTCGAGAAAAGCCTGCTGCGCCTGGAGGAGGCAGCGGACGGGCAGGCCTGGTATCTGATGCTGGAGACGGTACGTGAGTATGCCTTGGAGCGCCTGGAGGAGAGCGGCGAGATGCACGCGCTTCAGCGGCGATTCATCCTGGCTGCGACCCGGCTTGTCGAAGCCGCCGAGTACGAGCTCTATGGCGCGCAGCAAGGCACCTGGATGGCGCGGCTCGAGCAGGAGCACGACAATCTGCGCTCGGCGCTCGCCTGGTGCGAGGATCTCGGCTACGCCCAACCGGCCGTTCGGCTCGCCGTCGCCCTTTGGTGGTTCTGGTCCGTCCATGGCCATCTGCGCGAGGGACGAGAACGTCTCGCCAGCCTGCTGAAACGTTTCCCGATGACAGCCGAGAGTCGCCATGCGGGTTTGCGTGTCAAGCTCCTTCAGGCGGCTGGCACGCTGGCCGTGATCCAGAGCGACTTCACCGTCGCCCGCACGCTGCATGAGGAGCAGCTCAGGCTCAGCCAGGCGCTGAAAGACCGAGTCGGCGAGTTCAGTGCGCTGCACAGCCTCGGGACCGTTGCAAGCCAGCAGGGTGACCATGTGGCAGCGCGCGAGTGCCTCGAAGAGAGTGTCGCGATCGCGCGCGAACTGGGAGGCGGCGAGATGCTCGGTGCTGCCCTGCATCACCTGGGGAGCGCCGTTCACGAGTTAGGGGACTTCAGTTCGCGCGCACACAGTTCGAAGAGAGCATCGCCATCAATCGTCCCGCGGCGGATCCGTTGTCATTCGCCCAGACGCTGCTCACGTTTGCCATCGCGCTCCAGGACCAGGGCTTGCTCGACGAGGCAGAATCCTCCGCTGCCGAGGCCGCTGCGCTGATGCAGTCAGGTCGGGAACCGGCGGTCGAGGGCGCTCGCGTTAGTCACCCTCGGCAGCATCGCCCTGGCGCGCGGAGAACGTCGCGTCGCTCGGGATCGGCTGAGCGAGAGCATCACTATAGCAAGACCAACCTGAACGAGCACATAACAGGAACATGGCCATCTCGACCGCTTCGCCGCGTCCTCGGCCGAAGTGGGCGTGGCGTTCAGCGCGGTCATGCTGACCACGGGCCCCATCTGGGCCCGGCCGATCTGGGGTACCTGGTGGACCTGGGACGCGCGGCTCACGCTCACGCTGTTCCTCTTCTTCCTGTTCATCGGCTATCTCGCGCTCCGGGCCGCGGTGCACGACCGGTCCGAGCGGGCGCGCTTCAGCGCCGTGGTGGGCATCCTCGGCATGCTCCTGGTGCCGTTCATCCACCTCAGCGTCTATCTCTTTCGCACGCTGCACCCGCAGCCGGTCGTGCTCAAGCCCAGTGCGCCGTCGCTGCCGCCGGAGATGCTGCGCACCCTGTTCGTCTCCGTCGCCGTGTTCACCCTGCTCTACGTCGGGCTGGTGACACTGCGCTACAGCCTCGCCATGGCCGAGGATGCCCGTGAGGAGCTCGAAGATGCCGGCTGAGACACCGCAGAACGCGGGGTACATGATCGCCGCGTACGTCGTCGCGCCGGTGATCCTCATCGGGTACCTGGCGTCGCTCTGGGGGCGGGTGAAGAAGGCGCTGCGGGGGTAGCGGGCGGATGGACGGACGGATGGTCGGATGGTTGTATGGACGGACGGATGGTCGGGCGGACGGGGTGCTCGGACGGTCAGACGGTGGGATCGGCGGACGGAAACAAGTGGTCGGATGGACGCACCGTGGCAGGGAGCGTGCACCGACGGCCTGCTCCTGTCATCTGTCATCCCGAGCGGAGCGAGGGATCTTGTCGAGCCGAGTTCGACCCATTCCCGAGCGAGATCCCTCGCTCCGCTCGGGATGACACTTCGCTACCTTCGCGCTCCGCCAGTCCGCCAGTCCGCCAGTCCGCCAGTCCGCCAGTCCGCCAGTCCGCCAGTCCGCCAGTCCGCCCGTCCGCCCGTCCGCCCGTCCGCCCGTCCGCCCCTAGCGCTCCCGCTTCGGCAGAAGCACGTGCTCCCACAGCATCGCCGCGACGAGCCCCCCGAGGATCGGTCCCACCCAGTAGACCGCGTGCGCCACCCACTGGCCGGAGACCAGCGCCGGGCCGAAGGCCCGCGCGGGGTTCATCGCGGCGCCGGTGAGCGGGCCGCCCACCAGGATGTCGAACAGCAGCACCAGCCCCACCCCGAAGCCGCCGACCTTGGGGGCGTCCGGGTTGATGATGGTGCCGAATACCGCCGATACCAGGAAGAACGTCAGGACCGCCTCCAGCGCGATCGCCTGGGAGAGCTGGATATGCTGGCCAGGGCGGGGGTGCCCAGGGAAATGGGGCGGGTGACGCCGATGGGGAAGATTGCCTTGACCGCCATGGCGGCCAGGACGGCCCCGACGAGCTGGGCGACGATGTACGCCACGGCGGTCTGCGCGGTCGTCCGCCGAGCGGCCAGCAGTCCGATCGTGATGGCCGGGTTCAGGTGGCCGCCCGAGATGGCCATCGTGGCGGTGACCATGACCGACAGCACGATCGCGTGGGCGGTGGCGATGCCGAAGATGCCGTAGTTGGCGTCGGGATAGTACTTGGCGGCGACGGAGCCGACCCCGATGAACACCAGGCCGAACGTACCCATGGCTTCGGCGATCGAGCGGCGAACCAGCGAAGGCATCAGCGATCCTTTGTGATATCGAGGGTGGTCAGGGACGGCCGCGAATCTAGGCGTCCGACCGTCGAAACACCAGCGCCGCGTTGATGCCGCCGAAGCCGAAGGAGTTGCTCAGCAGGACCTCGGCCGAGAGATCGCGCCCGTCGCCCGTGACCTGGGGCAGGTCGCACGCGGGGTCCGCCGTCTCCAGGTTCACCGTGGGCGGGAGCCAGCCCCGCCGCGCGGCCAGCGCGCAGATGGCCGCCTCGATGGCGCCGCTCGCGCCCAGTGCGTGGCCGTAATAGCCCTTGGTCCCGCTGAGTGGTATCCGGTAGGCGGCCTCGCCGAAGACCTGCTTGATCGAGCCGGTCTCGGTGGAGTCGTTGAGCGGAGTGGAGCTGCCGTGGGCGTTGATGTAACTCACCTCTCCCGGCGACACGTGGGCCTCGGCCAGGGCCCCGCGCATGGCCCGGGCGGCCTGGCTGCCGTCGGGCCGGGGCGCGGTCATGTGGTGCGCGTCGTTGGTGAGGCCGTAGCCGCAGACCTCGGCGTAGATCGGCGCCCCGCGGGCGAGCGCCCGGCCCCGCTCCTCGAGCACGAGCACCGCCGCCCCCTCCGCCATGACGAACCCGTCGCGGCCCACGTCGAACGGGCGGCTCGCGTGGGCGGGATCCTCGTTGCGGGTGGACATGGCCCGGATGATGGCGAACGCCCCGAAGCAGAGCGGCGCGAGCGGGGCCTCGGCGCCGCCGGCCAGCATCACGTCGGCGTCACCCCGGACGATCGACCGGAAGCCGTCGCCGATGGCGATCGCGCCCGAGGCGCAGCTCATCCCGTTGGTCGAGTTGGGCCCGGTGCAGCCGAACTCGATCGCGATGTTGCAGCTCGCCGCGCCGGCGAACACCGTGAGCGCGAGGGCGGGGTCCACCGCCCGGGGGCCCTCGGTGAGGAAGGCGTGGTAGTTCCGCTCGCCGTGGGCGACCCCGCCGAGGGCGGTTCCCATCATCGCGCCGACCCGGTCGGGGTTCTCCCGCGCCAGGTCCAGCTCGGCATCGGCCAGGGCCATCCGCGACGCGGCGATGGTGAACTGCGAGTAGCGGTCCAGCCGGCGCGCGCGCCGCTCCTCGATGTGGTCGGTCGCGACGAAGTCGGGCACCTCGCCCGCGATCCGTGACCGGAACATCGTCGGGTCGAAGCGCGTGATGCAGCGGACCGCCGAGGTCCGCCGCCGAAGTCCCTGCCACAGACCCTCGACCCCCAGGCCGATGGGCGTGATCGCCCCGATGCCCGTGATGACCACCCGCCGCGGCTTCCTCATGATGCCGTCTCCACCGCCCGCCGGATGCCCGCCAGGGTCCGCGATGCGATCCCATGTATGAACACCGGGCCGATCACCCAGGCCGCGGCGATGCTCCCGATGAGGGGCCACCGGGGCCCGGTCCACTCGGTGTACGATCGTCACATCGGTGGCGTCGCCCGCCGCCTCCAACTGCCAGACCACGTCCATGCCCTTCGTTATTCCCCGGACGTGGCGGTAATACACCGCGGGGACGGCCCGGTCGACCCACATCTCGGAGACCCACCAGGTCGGGTACCCCACCGGCCCGAACGGCCGCCAGGCCGCCATCTCCACCAGCCCGCCGTCGCCGCGCCGCTCGAGCTTTCGGACCCAGCGGTAGTGCGCCAGCAGCGCCGGCCAGCGCTCGACGTCCACCGCGGCCTCGAGCACCCGGGCGAGCGGCGCCTGCATCCGCGTCCGATCCACCGTTCGCATCAGCCGCCCTCGGGGCGCCAGGTGGCCACCAGCCGATACCCCGGCCGACGCTCCACGGTGCCCTCGACTCCGGCGGACGCGAGGAGCGCGCGGAGCTCCTCGGCCGTGTAGCCCCGCCGGATCGAGGTCATGCCGTCGGCCACCGTGACGCCGTCGAAACCGAGCGCCCGCGCCCCGCACCAGAAGGCGAGCGGCCCCAGCGCGCCGCGGCGGAGGTCGGCCACCACCACGGCGCAGGCGGGCCAGCCGGTCGCAGGCGCGAAGCAGCCGCACCACCGATTCGTCGGCCAGGTGATGGGCCACCTGGCTCACGAGCACCACGTCCACCGACTTCTCCCGGAACGGCAGCGCCCCCGCGCAGCCGATGGCGCAGGGCACGCCGCGGAGGCTGCGCCAGGCGCGCCGCGACCCGGCTGCGCTCGAGCCCGGCCGCGACCAGCCGGATGCCGCGCCGGGCGGCCCATCGCTCGGCGGCGCGCGGGAGATCGCCGAACCCGGTGCCGAGGTCCGCCAGGGTGAGCGTGGCGCCGGCGGGCACCGCCGCCAGCGCCCGGGCGAGGCCGTGGCGCACCGCCGCGGCGCCGCCGAACCAGCGGTTGGCGCGGGCGATGTTCCGCAGCGACTCGGCCACGGCGGCCGGGTCCGCGGCCGGGTCGTCGAGCAGCTCGGCCCCGATGGGGCTGAGCGAGAGCGGCGCCGCGGGACTCACGAGAGCGCCGTGTAGCCGCCGCGAAAGTACAGCAGCGGGTGGCCGTCGTGGGTGTCGCCGCCGATGACCCGACCCACGATGATCGTGTGGTCTCCCCCCGGGTACATGGCGAACCGCTCGCACTCGATGTGGGCCAGCGCCCCGTCGAGCAGGATCTGGCCTTCGGGGCCGGCGTGATAGCCGATCCCCGCGAACCGATCCTCGTGATGGTCCGCGAACCGGCGCGACAGCTCCTCCTGGCCGCTCTCGAGGATGTTGACCACGAACTCGGACGCCGCCACGATCAGATCGTGCAGGGCCGCCGCGTGGTCCACGCAGACCGAGACCAGCGGCGGCTGGAGCGACACCGAGGCGAGGCTGCTGGCGGTCATGCCGGCGGGCCGGCCCTGCGGATCGCGCGTCGTCAGGATGGTGACGCCGGTCGCGAAGCGGCCGAGCAGCTGGCGAAACCGGGCCGGATCGATCGCGGTCGGCGTCAGAGAATCATCCTCGTGAGGAAGAGCGGGTTGAGCACCCGGCGCGCGGGCACGAAGTCGCCGGTGACGCCGATCAGCGTGTCGGCCATCCCGGCCCGGCGTCCCAGGCGGCCGACGGCGCGGTCGAACAGCGCGGGGAACAGCATCCCGTAGCCGATGAGCCGTTCGACCGCCCACTTGCCCGCGAAGGCCCGCCGCCGGGCGGACCGGTAGCCGGCCAGCCGGGCCGCGCCGACCGGGCCCGGCAGCGCCAGCGCCTCGACCGCGGCGTCCGCCAGCAGAGCCGCTCCCGCGGAGCGCGCTGTAGATGCCCTCGCCGGTGAACGGGTCGAAGAAGTCGGCGGCGTCGCCCACCAGCGCGGCCCCGTCGACGGTCACCCGGCCCGACCACGCGGCGAAGGGTCCGGTGGCGAGCACCTTGCGCGCCAGCGCGCCGCCGCCCACCCGCTCGGCCAGGCCGGGAAAGCGCTCGAGCGCCTCGAGAAAGAACGCCTCCACCCGCCCGCGCGCGTCCGGGCCCCGCGCCGCCGGCACGACCAGCGCCACGTTCGTGCGTCCCCCGCCGATCGGGTTGAGCCCGACGTAGCCCTGGAGGCCGACGTGCATCTCGGCCGAGTCGCCCATGCCGGCGACGCCGTCCACATGGGCCACGAACGCGATCCGCCGGGGCCGCCCGTGGCGGCGGCGGCCGATGCGCCGGGCCACCACCGAACGGAGCCCGTCGGCCCCGATGGTGAGTCGCGCGCGGAGCACGCGGCGCTCGCCGCCGGCGTCCCGCACGACCGCGCCGGCGACCGCGCCCCGATCGTACACCAGCTCCTCGACCGCGGTGCGCTCCAGCACGGTGGCGCCCGCCGCTCGCGCGGCGCCCACGAGCAGATCGTCCAGCGTCCGGCGCGCGACCGACAGGCCGGTCGGCCGGAACGGCGGCGGGCCCGCGAGGGCGAATCTCCCGTGCAGGCGGCTGCCGCGGGCCCCGGTGACCGCCGTCCCGTGGAGTGGGGCCGCCCCCGCGGCCTCGAGCGCCACCACGACGCCGAACCGGTCGAGCAGCCGCACCGTCTCCGGGCCCATGTACTCGGAGCAGGCCTTGTCGCGGGGGAAAACGGCCCGGTCCACGGCGGTCACCCGGCAGCCGGCGCGGGCAAGCAGCGCGGCCGCGGCGCTCCCGCCCGGTCCGGTGCCGACGACGAGCACGTCCACCGGCGCCTCCGGGTCAGCTCTGGCGCTGATACTCGAAGCCATCCAGTACCAGCCGGTCGGGCGAGAACCCGGCGAAGGAGAAGGCGAAGGTGAGGGTGCCGCCGCCGACGAAGGCGATGGTCACGTCGCCGACATTGGTGCTGAAGGTGCAGGCCCGGACGGTGGTCCGCGGAAACCCCTCCGCCAGCGACTCCATCACCACCGTCTGGCGGCAGCCACCCGAGGCGTCGAACTCCCAGGTCGTGGTCCAGGTCTGGAGGTCGCCCGGCACCTGAATGACCACGCTGTTGAGCCACACGCCGACGAGGGACGCGTCGCCGCCACCGCCACCACCGCCGCTCACGCCGTGACCGGGGCCCGTGGCCGGCAGCGTGCCCGACGGCGCGACGCTGTCGCCGGAGCACGCGGCCAGCGAGGATGAGCGTCAGTGCCAGCCCAGCCAGGCCCCGCCCGCGAGGGCCGCGCCGAGCGCGGTCGCGCTCAGGTTCACCGCGTCGTTGTCCAGCCATCGCAGGCCTCCCTGCAGGATCGTCCGGGTGCCGCAGCGGTGTATCCGCCAATCGCTCGCGACGCCGCAGGCGGGGCAATGAAACCTCCCCTGCCAGGCGGCGCCCAGCGCCGAGTCGGCGAGCATCCCGACGAAACCTATCAAGGTTCCGACGGGGAGCAGGGCGGGGTCACCCCCGAGGCCGGCGCTGACCGCGGCCACCAGCAGCGCGCCCGCAGCCGCCCCGGCGCATCCCAGCCCAGTCATGCCCCCGCTGGCTCCCGGCGTCACCGCCGGTCCGAGGAGCAGCCGCCGGTGTACCCCCCTGCTCAAGCCGCCCAGGCTGGTGGCCCAGGTGTCGGCGGCGGCGGCGGCGAGGCTCCCGGTCACGACCCAGAGACCGAGTGAGGGGTCGCGGAGGCCGAGCAGCGCGCCGAGCGCGGCCGGGCCGCCGTTGGCGAAGACCTGATGCGGGTCGCGGCGCTCGCCTTTGGGGTCGAGCCCGGCCCGCGCCGGAGCGAGCCGTCCTACCATGGTGCTGGAGATGAAAAAGGCGGCCACCACCGCGCCGCCCACCCAGCCCGTCCCCAGCACGATCAATATGCCCACGACCGCCGCCGCCACGGCGCCCCCGCCGGTGAGGGCCCGGAGCCGCCAGGCCGCGAACGCCACCGTCGCGGCCGCGAGCGCCGCGACCGGCGCGGCCACCGGCGTCAGTGGCGCTCCGGCTCGGTCCGAAGGATGTGGGCGATGCGCGCCTTGAGCGCATCCGGGCAGCTGCAGCGGCGGGCCCGGCTCTCGAGCATGAGCACGAAGTTGGCCTCGAACCGGGCGTGCGCGAAGCAGGGCCGGCAGCGATCGAGGTGGTCCCGGACCTCGGCTTCGAGCTCGGGCGTCAACTCGCGCTTGAGGTAGTCCTGCAGGCGCTCGTGCGCCTCGCGACAGTCGATCGACTCACTCATCGGGCGTCTCCCGCGGGGCGATGATCCCGGTCTCCACGGCGTAGGTGTAGAGCTTGGCCTGCAGCAGCCGGCGGGCGCGGAACAGGCGCGACTTGACGGTGCCGACGGGCACGTGGAGCGCCTCGGCGATCTCGCCGTAGCGCAGGCCCTCCATGTCGCTCAGCACCAGCACCTCGCGGAACTCGGGCGGGAGCGCGTCCACCGCTTCGAGCACCTTCTCGTCCACGATCTTGGCGAAGAAGGCGCCTTCGGGGTCCACGTCCTCGACCGCGCGGTAGATGGCGTGCGGCTCCACGGCCTCGAGCTCGGTGGCCACGGGCTCGAGCTTCCGGCGGCGATAATCATTGATGAAGGTGTTGCGCAGGATGGTGAGCAGCCAGCCCTTCGCGTTGGTCCCCGGCCGGTACTGGCGCCAGGAGCGATACGCCTTGAGCATGGTGTCCTGCACCAGATCTTCGGCCCGCGATTCGTCGCCGGTGAGCCGGAGCGCCACGCGGTAGAGGGCGTCGAGATGGGGCAGCGCTTCGGCGTCGAAGGCGCGCTCGGCGGTGGAGGGCTCGGCCATGGAAAGAATGTAATGGACCCGCTACACTTCCGGGCACAGACTCCGTGCCTACTCCTCCCGCCGTCCCCGCCCTGCTGCCGCTCAGCCTGCTCGAGGCGATCCGGAACCTCGACACCCCCGTCGAGGACGGGCTCGACGAGCTCGCCGAAGAGATCGTCGTGCGCCGGCTGGGGCTGAGCCCCACCGTGGCCGCGCAGATCCAGCGCTACCGCACCACCGCCGAGCGTGAGGGGACGGTCGATCTGGACGAGGTCGTGAGCGTGCTCCGGCTGGTGGGCCGGCGCCCCGACGCCCCGCTGGTCTTCGCCGACGCCGGCCGCCGCGCCGCTCGGCACGCCGCGCGCTCGCGCGGCCGCTCGGCGCGCACGCTCGCCCGGGTGTCCCCGTCGGCCCTCTCGCGCCGGGTCTCGCTCCGCGCCGCGGCTCGCCTGGCGCGCCAGGTCTTCGGCGGCGAGCTCCGGGCCCCGGCGCACGGCACCGAAGTGCGGATGACCGACCCGCTCTCCATCCTGGCGCTCCCCGACGGCGCCGCCTGTGCCTTCTATGGGTCGGCGTACGGCGAGTTGCTCCGCTGCCTGACGGCGTTCGAGGGGGCCATGCTGCACGAGCGCTGCCGCTCCCGTGGCGACGAGGCCTGCGTCTGGCAGAGCGCCGCGGCGGACGTCTACGAATGATCCCCGCCGCCGCCGACCTCGGCGACGCGCTGGCGGCCGCCGGAGTGGACGGCTGGCTGCTGTACGCCTTTCACGGTCTCAATCCGGTGGCCACGCGGGTGCTGCAGCTCGAAGGGCTCAATACCCGGCGGCTGTTCGTGCTGCTGCCGCGCGCGGGAGAGCCGGTCGCGGTGGCGCACCGGATCGAGCTGGCGGCCGTCGAGGGGTTCCCGGGACGGGTGCTGCCGTACTCGCGCTGGCAGGAGCTGCACGCGGCGCTCGCCGGGGTGGTCGCCGGGAAGCGGCTGGCGATGGAGATCTCGCCCGAGGACGCCGTGCCCTACCTCGACCGGGTGCCGTACGGCGTGATCGAGCTGCTCCGGCGCCTGGGTGCGACGATCGTGCCTTCCGGCGCGCTGGTGAGCCGGTTTGCCGCGGGCTGGACGGCGCGGGAGCTGGCGGACCACCGGTTCGCGGCCGAAGTGCTGGCCGAGGTGGCGCAGGCCGAGCTGGCGCGCGCGGTGCGCGAGGCGGACGCCGGGCTCACCGAGTCGGGGCTCCAGGCGCGCGTGGTGGCCGCGGCGGAAGCGCGCGGGCTGGTGTTCGACACCCTGCCGATCGTGGGCTTCGGTCCCAACGCCGCCAACCCGCATTACGAGCCGCACGCCGGGCGCGACGCCACGCTCCGCGCGGGCGAGGTGGTGCTGCTGGACCTCTGGGCGGGTCGGAGCCTCACGACGGTGTTCGCCGACCAGACCTGGATGGGATTCGCCGGGAGCCGCGTGCCCGAGCGGGTGGCGCGCGTGTGGGAGACCGTGCGCGACGCGCGCGATGCGGCGGTCAGGGCGGTGCAGGACGCGGCCGCGGCCGGCCGGCCGATCGCCGGGTTCGAGGCCGACCGCGCGGCCCGGGCAGTGGTGGAGGCGGCGGGCTTCGGCGAGCGGTTCGTGCACCGGACCGGGCACTCGATCGATCGCGACCTCCATGGCTCCGGTCCGCACCTCGACGACTACGAGACCCACGATGACCGCCAGCTGGTGCCGGGCGTCGGGTTCTCGGTGGAGCCCGGCATCTATCTGCCGGACGAGTTCGGGGTGCGGAGCGAGGTCAACATGCATTGGGGTGACGGCGGGCCCGGCGGTGACGCCGAGCGCGCCCCAGATGCGGCTGATCGTCACGCCGGGCTGAGGCGGGAGCGCGGCGAGAGCACTCGCCCCTTCCCAAATCCGACACCGGGCGTTAGAATCGCGTCCGTCCGTTTTTGCTGTCGTCCGTTTCCGACGTCACCCGACTCCACCACGCATTCATCAACGTTCGTCATCGTCCCACGCGCCCACGCCGCCGGCTCCGCCGTCGCATGTGGGCACCGCGTCACCGCCACTCGCCGGTGGAAGGCCGCCCGTGTTTCAATAGGCAACCGCTCCGGTTTCAGAGAGTTACGCTGGCGTCGCCGAGTCGGCGCTCAGTTGCTCGATTTGCTTGACACGTAATTTTGGGTGCTTCATATTAGGCTGCGCCGACCGGGCCGCGGTCGCCGCACACGATATCGGATGTCGATTTCGTGCCCCCTCTTCTGAAGTAGGACGTACTCCCACAGCAGTCGCATCTCGACGTAGGCCACGGAGCCCAGGGGAGGTCGTGCGCGCTCCCGCTCACGGTCGGTCGTACTCGCAGGTTCACGCCTTTGGAGGACGTATCCATGAAGCATTGCCGTGTCAGCGCCTTCGCACGCGTTGCGCGATTCGTCGCGTTCGCGGCAGTCGCGCTGGGACTGGGAGCCGGCTCGCTCCTGGCCCAGGGCTCGACTGGTAAGATCGAAGGCAGGGTGCGGGACCAGGCGGGCGCACCCATCGCCCAGGCCCAGGTGTACGTGGTGGGGACGGCGTTCAACGCCCTCACCAACCCCCAGGGCTACTACTTCATCAACAACGTGCCGGCGGGCACGGTGGCGGTCCGTTCCGCCTTCATCGGGTACAAGTCGACCCAGGTCGAGGGCGTGAAGGTCCTGGCCGGCCAGACGATCACGGTGGACGTCCAGCTCGAGCAGACGCCGGTCGAGATCACCGAGATCACGGTGGTCAGCCAGACCCAGCCGCTGGTGCCGCGCGACGAAGTCACGACCAAGCAGCGGGTGGACGGCCAGTTCGCCGACAACCTGCCGGTAGACCGGATCAACGACGTGCTGAAGCTGCAGCCGGGCGTCACCGCCGGACAACAACGGCAACCTGTCGATCCGCGGCGGCCGCAACAACGAAGCGGCCACCTACGTGGACGGCGTCCCGGTCCAGGCCGGCTACCGCGGCGATCGGTTCGCCGGCGCGGCCGCGAGCCAGATCTACGATCGGCACGAACGCGTTCGAAGAGGCCTCGGTCACCACCGGCTCGTCCTCGGCGGAGTTCGGCAACGCCAAGTCGGGCATCATCTCGATCGTCACCAAGACCGGCGGCACCGACTACCAGGGCTCGTTCTCGCTCGGAGTCGGACGGGCCGTTCGGCGTCAACCACGGCCCGGGCTTCAACCGGCTGGAAGGCGCCTTCAGCGGCCCGCTCGCCGGCCGCCTGACCTTCGCGCTTGAGCGGCGCGCTGGAAGGCCAGCAGTCGATCGAGGAGGGCTTCAACAGCCAGGACGTCCCGATCTTCGTGCAGGCCGGTCTGGACACCACGGTGAGCCAGGTGAGCGCGCTGGACGATCCCGCGACGGCGGACGTGGACGAGTCGGCCACCGCCGACACCACCCAGGTCCCGGTGTACAAGTACGCCATCTCCCGGGGCACCTGCGACCAGTTCAGCGACGCGGGCGCGGACGGCGCCGCCGGCGCCGACGCCGCGGCCATCTCGGGCATCCGGAACAACTACGGCCTCAGTTGCAACGGGGTCCGACTTCCGGCCACCGCCAAGACGCTCTACACCGCGTCGGGCAAGCTCAACTACACCTACGGCACCGGCTCCCGGCTCTCCCTCAGCCTCGCCACCAGCCGGAACCAGGGCCACCGATTCCCCCTCATCGTCCGCTACCTGAACAACCTCGCGCTTGCCGACGTCGATGCAGGGGTTCGCCAGCGGAACTGGGTCTCGACCTTCAACTGGACCCAGAACCTTTCGAAGAGCACCGAGCGCGCGCTGGCGCTGGACGTGGCGCTGTCGTACCAGCTCGACCAGAACACGCAGGCCCCGCTCCAGCCCGAGAGCGCTCTGTCCACGCTCGATCCGTTCGGCGGCTTCATCATCAAGCCGATGCACTTCCTGTTCGACCAGAACAACTTCCCGATCACGGACGAGCTGATCAACAACGTGCGGCGCAACCAAGGCCGGATCACGCCGTTCGACGCGAACAACGGCGGCGCGTACAGTATCATCGACAACGTCCGGAATGACGCTTATGGCCTGTACGGCAAGTACCAGGGCTTCGCCAATACGCTCGGCCTGGATACCTGGATCTTCGGCGAGAGCGGCGGTCCTGGGAACAGCCCGGGCAGCACCTCCAGCTTGGCCATGTACAAGGAGCAGCGCTACATCGGGAAGGCCACCCTGGACTGGCAGGCGGACCGCTATAACCGCCTCAAGATCGGCGGCGAGTTCACCCGGTACAAGATCGACAGTTACTCGTTCTTCGCTGGCCAGCAAGTTCTTCAGCGACGCCTACCGCGAGAAGCCGATCCGGTGGAACGGCTTCGTCGAGGACCGCCTCGACCTGGGCGACGTGGTCGTGGTGGGCGGCCTGCGGTATGACTACTATGACAGCCGGGCGAGCCGGCCGTTCGCGACCGACACGGCGGGCAACACCTACGCGTTCCCCCGCGTCAGCTCGATGCCCGGGTTCGACCCAGCCAATCCGACGAGCCTGTACGTGCGGGACAAGAGCCACAACTACCTGAGCCCGCACATCCAGGTGTCGTTCCCGGTGACGGACCGGACCAACTTCCGGCTGTCCTACTCGCATCAGGTGCAGACGCCGGATTTCGGGCTGATCCTCGGCGGCATCAACACCGACCTGGGCAACACCAACACCAACCAGGTGTACGGCACCGACCTCGACTTCGGCAAGACCATCGCCTTCGAGTTCGGCATCCGGCACGCCTTCAGCGACGACATGGTGCTCGACGTCGCCGCCTACAACAAGGACATCGTCTCCGACCCGGCTGCGCGCCTGGTCACGCTGTACGATCCGGGCGCTGGGCCGCGACAACGATTTCCGGATCCTGACCAACCTCGACTTCGGCAACGTCCGCGGCCTGGACGTCCGGCTCGACCGGCGGTTCGGGAACTACTTCAACGGCACGGTCAGCTACTCGTACCAGCAGGCCAAGAACACGGGCTCCGATCCGTTCACCTACACGAACTACGGCTCCCGCATCGTCAACCAGGTCGGCGGCAACAATGGCGCCCAGCCGCCGCCGCAGGGCATCCTGCCGACCGACAACAGCCGGCCGCACACGCTGGCGAGCGCCTTCTCCATCAGCCTGCCGGGTGACTGGAAGAAGGGCACCACGTGGGCAGCGTGCTGGGCAACGTCAGCGTGTTCTCGACCTTCCGCTACACCAGCGGTACGGCGTACACCAAGTGCGGCGAGAGCCCGGAGGAGCAGAGCGTGCTCTCGATCGAGAACTGCGTGCGGCTCTTCCCCGAGGGCATCAACACCCAGCGGCTCCCGGCGTTCAAGGAGCTGAACGCCAAGCTGACCAAGGGCTTCGGCCTAGGCAAGCTGGACCTGACCGCCTATCTCGACGTCCGCAACCTGCTCAACTGGAAGAACGTCCTCCAGGTGTTCGCGGTGAACGGCGACGTCCGGAACGACGACGAGCGGGCCGCCAACCTGCAGGCCGATCTCGACGACCTCGCCTCCGAGCGCGACACCAACAACGCCGTCGGAGCCGACGGCGCCATCGTGCTGCCGGCGCAGCACGAGCAGTGTGCCAGCATGGGTTTCCAGCAAGCGCCCTTCCGACAGCGGCCAACTGCATTTACCTGATCCGCGCCGAGCAGCGGTTCGGCAACGGCGACGGCACGTTACACCATCGAAGAGCAGTCCCGGGCCATCAACGCGCTGTACGACGCGGGCCGCGGGGAGCAAGAGCAGACCGCCCCCGGCCGCCGTGCGCGCCTGGGCATTCGAGATCAACTTCTGACCGACCGCCTCCTGCCGGCTGCTCCGCCCGTTCCCGCGGGCGGAGGGTCGCGCCGGAGGGCTGTGTTTCTCTCTAAGGAGGACGGGATGCTTTTCTCGCGTTGTCAGCGCAGTCTGATGCGGGCCGCCGCCGCGAGTACTGGCGCTGAGCGTCGCCGCATCGTCGGTCGCCGTAGCCAGGCCGAAGCCCGGCAAGGGCTTCAGGCTTCTCTCCAGCGCAGTGACCGTCTTTGCGACGAACCGGGTGCAGTGCCGGATCTTCTCCGACGGGTCGATCTGCGCTACGGGATCCTCGACCGTCGGCGGCGGCATCTGGCCGCGCGGCACGGCGGATCAATACATCTTCGGCTCCGGCATCAACATCGCCGGCATCATCGCCCCGGGCGACAAGTCGGTGAACGGCTTCGCCGGCGATACCGCGGGCGGTTCTTCAACAACACCGCCGGCACCAGCAACGGCACCGAAGTGCGGCCGATGTTCTCCTCGGCCGATCCGGCGGACGTGGCGGCCTGGCCGGACGAGGCGCGGGTGCCCTGCTCCGCGGCGAATACCGACCCGGCCAGCCCTTGCGTCACGCTCGGGCTCGGCACCGACCCGGCCGGCGACCTGTTCTCGCAGCCGCTCCAGGGCACGATCTGCCGCCTCGCAGGGCGACCTGTGGTTCATGTCCTGGGAAGGCGACCCGGCCCAGCTCGCCTCGCGGGCGCACCCGCTCGGGCATCGCGGTCGAGACCCGCGCCCTCGGCTGGAACTTCCCGACCGGCAACGAAGACATCATCTACCTCATCTATACCTTCTACAACATCACCAGCACGAATCCCGCGGACTACGCGGCCCTCCGCCCGTCGCTCCGGCCCGTGCTGCTGCAGAAGGCGGCCGACTTCCAGGCGGCCAACACCGCCAAGTTCGGCATCAACCTGCCGGCCGGCGGCTACGCGATCAACAACCTGTTCGTGGCCTCCGTGTCGGACATGGACGTCGACCAGGCCGACGCCAACTACGCCAGCGTCAACGTGCCGTTCGCGCTGGGCTACACCTACGAGCACAACTTCAGCAATGGCGCTGCCCTGGGCTGGAGCTTCGATCCCGTCGATCTTCGGCACGGCGCCGTTCTTCCCGGGCGTCGGCTTCGTCGGCGTGAAGTACCTGCGCAGCCCGAACGACCCGGCCACGGGCCTGGAAGTCGGCCTGACGCTGTTCGGCACGTTCTCGCGGTCCTCCGGCTCGCTGCAGGACCCGAACGACGACAAGCAGCTCTACCGCTACATCACCGGCGGCCTCACCTCGGCCGACGGCGCCTGCTCGCTGCCGAACCCGCTCCAGGCCCACATCTGCTTCGTCAACATCAGCAGCCAGGCCGACATGCGGTTCTTCGAGTCGTCCGGCCCGCTGAACCTGGCGCCGGGCGGCTCGGGCACGATCGTGGTGGCCTACATCTTCGCGGCGCCGGTCGCGTCCGAGGGCTGCCCCGGCGCAGGCTGCGACGTCAAGCCGGCCACCACCAACGCCAACCTCACGATCATGGGCAACGCGTCCCGGATGGCCTCGGGCGTGAACAAGATCGACACCATGACCGGGTATCTCGGGTTCAACGACGACGGCGACGGCAACGTCACCCAGACCGAGATCAACGCGGTCCCGGGCTCGCTGCTGGGCAAGGCCAAGACGGCGCAGACGGTGTTCGACAACAAGTTCCTGCTGCCGTTCGCGCCCGACCGTCCGGACTTCTTCCTGGTGCCGGGCAACAACCAGGTGACGGTCCTGTGGAATCGGTCGGCGACCGAGACCACCCCGGATCCGTTCTTCGCCATCGCGAGCCAGCCGACGACGATCGATCCGCTCACCGGACCCCGGTGGCCAACGCGCTGTACGACCCGAACTTCCGCGGCCTCGACGTCGAGGGCTACCGGATCTATCGCGGCCGGGTGGACAACCCGAGCGAGCTGCAGCTCATCGCGCAGTTCGACTACGCGCCGGACGCGAGCGGACGGGGCGTCTTCACCGACTTCCGCGGCAACTTCAATCCCGATCCGAACTGCGCGCCCGAGCTGGGCGTGTTCACCGACTGCGCCATTCCCTTCTCCGTGCCGCTGCCCGGCCAGCCGTTCGTCGGTTCGGTCAACATCGACATCGTGGGGCAGGTCACCCAGATCGGTCCCGGCGGCCGCGTCCTGCTCGCCAGCAACCAGGCGCAGGTGCTCCCCGGCAAGCTCGATACCGCGTTCGCGGACATCGCGCGCGGCCGGGTGGCGCAGGGCGTCAGCACCACCCTCACCAACAGCGGCGTGCCGTTCCTGTACGTGGACCACAACGTCCGGAACAGCCTCCGGTACTTCTACACCGTCACGGCGTTCGACGTGAACTCGCATCGCGTCGGGCCCGTCGAGCCTGGAGTCGCAGCGGAAGACCAAGCCGGTCACCCCGGTGCCCCTGGCGTCGAACGCCGTGGCCGAAGCGGCCATCTCGCTCGTCGTGAGCGGGCGCAATGGCCCCCTGACCAACACCACGGTGCCGACCATCGACCCGACGACCGGCAAGTTCAGCGGACCGGAGCCGCCGGCCAACGGCGGCGATCTGAACCTGGTCACGCTGGTCAGCCAGCTGGTCGGCGCCCCGACGCAGCTCGCCATGCGGCTCGACAGCATGACGCTGGGCCAGACCGGCAACACCGGCATCTTCGGTGGCTCGCTGGCACCGCAGCCGCACGTCTACTGGCTGACGACGGCTCCGGGCACGCCGACCGCGGCCGCGTTCTCGGTGCCGGTGCAGATCAACAGCGGCGGCGCGGGGGCGGGTGCGTCGGCGAGTGACACGTCCGGCATCGGCTTCTCGAACGATGTCGCGGCCGATGGACCCGTCGGTGCCGGGCAAGTTCGAGGGCGGCGTGGCGCCGTTCAAGCTCTCCGCCAAGGCGCACCCTGACCATGCCCTCCAACTCGTATCTGGTCGGGCAGGGCCTGGGATGCGCCAACGGCGACCCGCTGTTCGACCCCAACGGGAACTGCCAGTACAACGGCGCCCGCTGGTTCGATGGGCCGTCGCCGACCACCAACGAGACCAAGGCGGACCCGAACGGGGGCAACGGACCGATCGACGAATCCGGCGCGACCGTCTTCGACAACGCCGGCGCGCTGACGGGCGTCACCGTGATCAACGAGCCGCACGCCTACACCGTGTTCGACCGCACCTGGCGGAACATCGAGTGGAGGTTGGGCGGCGCGGCTCGGGCGGCGGACTTCAACGTCTACTGGGGCGCGGCCGGGCTGGTCGATTCCGTCATCGACATCACCCACGACGTCACTGTGCCGTTCTCGCCGAGAGTTGGCCGCGTCGTTCGGCATCCTGAATACCGCGGCCACAGGCGGCCCGGGCGAGTTCGATCAGCGGAACACCGTGCTGACGCAGTCCGACATCGAGCTGCGTCGAGCCGCTCAAGACCGAGCTGCCGGGGTCACCTCGGGTGCCGTGCGACACGCTGGCCACCGGCCCGGCGTACGTCCTGAGCCAGACGGCGCAGCTCGGGCAGATCTCGTTCGCTCGGCGTGGCAGCTACCGGCCAACATGATCGCCAGCCCGGTGGCGGCACAGCCCGGCTTCCTGTTCTACATCGCCGGGCATCAGTTCCTGATGCAGATGCCGGCGCTGCCGGCCGCCGGCACGGTCTGGGCGCTCCGCACCTACAGCGGCGCGGTCAATGGCGGATCGGGGCCCCGGCAACATCGTCCCTACAGCTTCGCGCCGGCCACCCGGCCGTTCACGGCGGTGGGCGCGACGCTGACAGCCACCATCACGCCGAACAACGGCGTGGTCGCGGCCACCAAGAGCGATCTCAGCAACGTCCACACGGTGCCCGACCCGTACTACGTGCAGAGCAAGTACGAGGCGAGCACCGACCAGAAGATCCTGAAGTTCGTCGGGACTGCCGCAGGACGCGATCATCCGGATCTACTCCGCCAGCGGCGTGCTGGTGCGGATGCTCGAGCACCACGGCGGCGCATACAGCTCCACCAGCGCGTCGCAGGGCAGCGAGATGAACTGGGACCTCCGCAACCGGAACAACCAGGTGGTCGCCAGCGGCGTGTACTTCTATCACATCGAAGCCGGCGACGCTCGCAGGGTGGGTCGCTTCACGGTCGTGAACTTCGCGCAATAGGCATCGACGGGGGCGGGCACCCTGGCCCGCCCCAACCTCCAGGAGATCGACAATTATGGTGAAGCTTTCTACGCCTGGGTGGCTGCTTGCCTTCGGCCTGTTGAACGCGGTCCCGGCCGGGTTGGCGGCTCAGAACAGCACGGGGCAGCCGGTCGGGCAGGAGGACAACACGTCCTACGGCACGACGTCGGGCGAGTTCCTCCTGCTCGGTGCGGGCGCCCGCGGCACGGCGCTCGGCGGGTCGTTCGCCGCGATCGCCACCGACGTCAGCGCGCTCTACTACAATCCCGCCGGCGCGGCGCTGCTGGAGCGCCCCGGGCTCATGGTCGGCACCTACGACTACGTCGCCAACACCCGCTACTCGTGGGGCGGCGTGGCCTTCCCGCTGTCGGGCGGCGCCCGGACCATCGGGTTCCAGCTCGGCACCTTCGGATTCAAGGACCAGCCGATCTACACCGAGGAGCAGCCCGACGGCACGGGCGGCACCTACTCCGTCAACCAGACCTTCGTGGGCGCGACCTTCGCCCAGAACTTCTCCGACCGGTTCTCGGCCGGCCTCACCGCGAAGTACGTCGACGACCGGCTCGGCACGGTCAGCGGCAAGGCGTTCGCGGTGGACTTCGGCACCAACTTCCACGCCTCGCTCAACAATCACCCGGTCAAGTTCTCGTTCGTGCTCGCCAACCTGGGCTCGAACCTGAACTACTCCGGCACCGGCCTCCAGGGCGACGTGCCGCGGACGCCGATCCCCGGCCAGGACCAGACGCCCACGCTGCCGCAGCAGGCCAACCTGCTGACCAAGGACTTCCCGCTCCCCACGACCTTCCGGGTGGGGCTGGCCTACGACGTCATGACCGGCGACAACAACCGGCTCACCGTGCTCGGCGACTTCAACCAGCCGAACAACAACAAGCCCGGCTTCGCGTTCGGCAGCGAGTGGATGTCCAACAAGATCGGCGGCTCGAACTTCGGGTTCGCCGTGCGCGGGAGCTACAGCTACACCGGGGCCAACAACGCTCGATCCGCAGAGCTCCACCACCGCGCTCAACGACGAGGAGAAGCTGCAGGGCCTCGCCTTCGGCGGCGGCTTGCTGTACGGCGGAGAGAACGGCTTCTCCCTCGGTCTCGACTACGCCTACAAGTATCTTGGCGTCCTTGGCCCGACGAATTTCTTCAGCTTCACGCTGGGGTGGTAGGCGGGCGGATCAGCGGGCCGCGCCTCGCGGCCCTTCAGCCTTGGTGCAGTTGACATGCTTGCAGTCCGATGGGCGGCCCTCGTGGGCCTCGCAGTCCTGGCGCAGGCCCAGCAGCGGGCGGCCCCGCCCGAGTCACCGCTGGTGCTCCGCGCAGTACGGTCGTACCGCGCGGAGCAGCGCAGAACCGAAGTGACGGCCTTTCTCCAGGTGCCGTACATGATCCTGGAGCCGGCGCTCGCAGGCCGGCGGCGGCATGAGCTACCGGGTGGCGGTCAAGGTGACCGACTCCACCGGCCTCACGCTGCTGCAGCAGTCCTGGCAGAACCACGCGCCCGAGGCGCTGCGGCAGCCCCAGGCGTTCGGCGTCGAGACGGTGCGGTTTTCCCTCGCGCCCGGGCGGTACCGGCTGGATGTCGGGGTCGAGGACTCGGTGTCCGGGCGCAAAGTCGACCAGACCGTGGACATCGAGGGGTTCGCCTCGACGCCGGCGGCGTCGGATCTGCTGCTGTCGCCCAAGATCCGGCCCGCCACCGCCGATGACACGGTGCCCCAGCCCGCCGAGCTCCGGTGGGGCAAAATGCTGGTCACGGCGGCCGCGCGGCTGCAGCTGACCCCGCTCCGCTCGACGGTCGTACTACCTGCTCGAGGCGTATTCCGGACCGGAGGCGGCGGGCACCCTGGCGCTAAGGTGGTGGATTCCGCGGGCAAGGCGCTCACGACCACGCCCGCCACCAAGGTCACCGTGCCGGCCGGCGGCGGCGTGTTGAAGGGCCAGCTCGACCTCAGCGGCCTGCCCGCGGGGCGCTACACGATGCACGCCACGCTGGCGCCTGGGCGGCAACACGGTGGAGCGGTCGGCCGACTTCTCGATGGCCGATCTCGACCAGACGCTCGAGACCGACGTCGCCCGGAAGGAAGCCGCCAAGGTCACCGACGTCGGCTACTTCGAGGTGATGACCGAGCCGCGAGCTCGACGCGGCCAAGGAGCCGCTCCAGCTCGTCGCCAAGTCCGGTGAGCTGTCGGCCTACAGCAAGGACCTGAGCCTCAGGGGCAAGCGGCGCTTCCTGGCCGATTTCTGGGCCAAGCGCGACCCGTCGCCGGGCACCGAGGTGAACGAGGCCCGGCAGCAGTTCTACGACGCGATCGCCTACGCCAACAAGACCTACGGAGAGCACGGGCGGGCCGCGACGCCGGGCTGGAAGACCGATCGGGGCCGGATCTACGTCCGAAACGGCGTCCCCGATGAAGTGCTGCAGCGGCCGCAGGCCGGCCGGTCGCCGCCGTACGAGGTCTGGCACTTCACGCGCGGGAAGAACCGGTACTACATCTTCCTCGACCGCGCCAACGGGCTGGGCAACTACCAGCTCATCGCCTCGAACGACGTGCGCGAGACCAGCCTGCCCAACTGGCAGGAGATGCTGCACAAGGAAGACGCCGTGATCGACATCAGCCGGTTCCTCGGCATGGAGCTCGAAGCGGAACCGGAGACCGGATCAACAGGTGACGCCGCTGTTTCTACATGCCCTTTGAACGAGGTGCGAGGTATGAATCGCTTGACATCTGGTACGGCTTCTCTGTTCGCTGTGCTGCTCGTGGGCGGCTGCCACAGCGACCCCACGGGGGATCTGCGGGGCGGAGCTCGTGAGGCTCCAGGCGGCACCGTCGACGCTGAACGTGACGCTGGGGAAGGACAAGAAGACGCAGGTGACCGCGCTGGACGATCAGGGCAATCCCCTCGACAACAACTACGTGGTCAAGTCGGTGGGTCCCGGCATCACCGTGAAGCGGGACTCCTCGTTCCTGCCCGTCTTCCTCAACGACACGCTGCTCTCGGTGCCGGCCGAGGCGCCGACGTTCCAGTTCATCGTCACGGGTACCGATCTGGTCAGCACCAACTTCGTCGTCACGGCTGGCGGGCTTGACATCACCATTCCGGTGCTCGTCGGGCCCGATCCCGCCAACGTGCCGGCTTCAACGGTCGCCTCAACCGGGCCGAATGCCAGCGACCCGACGGTGATCACCCCGCCCGCGCCCTACATCTTCGCCCAGGATGCGACCGCCGCCTTCGACGCCGGCCCCGCGATCGTCCTCGGTGTCTCGGCGGACGGCCAGACCCTCACGATCCTGCCACCGCCCGGCGCCACCAGCAAGGGCAGTGTCACCGGCCTGATCGTGCCCCATCTGCCTCAAGTGGAGGTCAGCGACAGCACTGATGTGGCGATCACGATCAACGCCACCGTCCCGTCGCAGGCGGGCACCGGCGCTCCGACCACGGCGCCTGACGTCAGTACCTCCACGGCATTCTACGATGGCGCTGCCTTCGCCGGCACGGACATCACCGGGGATGGCGGTGCGGGAGCACAATACTACAAGTTCACACCAACCGCGGATGCCGAAGTTACGTTTTCCGCCAACTGGTCGAATGCGTCTGATGTGGACCTGATAGTCTGCTCCGATGCCGCTTGCACTTCTGACGTGGCGGGCGGGGCCGGTGTAACCACTAGCCAGCCGGAAGTGACCACGGTGGCGCTTACGGCCGGTACCACGTACTACCTCGCTGTCGTCCTGTTCGCAGGCGCCAACCCCGACTGGGTGAGTGTCAGTATTGCCCAGTGAGTGAACGGCTTGCCAAGTAAGGCTCCCTTGCCTCACGAGGGGGTCTTACTGCTACATACACTCATCGATCTGCGGCGCCCTATCCCTCCACGATAGGGAGAGGGAGGCAGATCAAGTCCTATGCTCCTTCAAGATCTCGCGGACGTGATACGAACCGCGATCAGCCGGGTTTGAGTCGAGAGGCATGTGTACATTCGCTGCGGCGCCGATGAGATTAACCCGGCTCCCGGGGAGTTGGTGGGCGGTTGCAGGGAGCCGCGCGGAGCGACAGTGAGGATCCGTGGCTCGGGTAGGCGGTCCCGCGCCACATTATGGAGTGGCTGGAGAAGACTCGGTTAACTGTAGCGGCCCCTCCCTGAACTGTCGCTGATACAGCCGCGCATACAGCCCGCCCAGCGCCAGCAGCTCCCCGTGCGTCCCCTCCTCCACGATCCGCCCGTGCTCGACCACCAGCAGCCGGTCCGCCCGCTGCACCGTGCTGAGCCGGTGAGCGATGATCAGCGTCGTGCGCCCCACCAGCAGCTTCGACAGCGCGTCCTCGATCAGCCGCTCGCTCTCGGTGTCGAGATTGCTCGTGGCCTCGTCCAGGATCAGCACCGCCGGATCCTTGAGGATCGCGCGGGCGATCGCCACCCGCTGGCGCTGGCCGCCGCTGAGCTTGATCCCCCGCTCGCCGACCACGGTCTCGTAGCCGAGCGGCAGTCGCTCGACGAATTCCTGGGCATGTGCCGCCCGCGCGGCCGCCTCCACGTCGGCCGGCGAGGCGTCCGGCCGGGCGTACGCAATGTTCTCCCGGATCGTTCCGCTGAAGAGCGCCGGGTCCTGGGGCACGATGCCGATCGCGCTCCGGAGCTCCGCCAGCCTCAGCGAGCGGATGTCGGTCCCGTCGAACGTGATCCGCCCCTGATCCACGTCCCAGAAGCGCGGCAGCAGCGAGACCAGCGTCGTCTTGCCGCCTCCCGATGGCCCGACCAGCGCCACGACCTCGCCGGGCGACACCGAGAGGTTGATGTGCTCCAGCGTCCAGTCGAGCCCCGAATCGGCCTGGTAGCGGAAGCTGACGTTCTCGAAGGCCACCCGCCCGCGCACGGGCGACGGCAACGGGGTCGGCGCCGGCGGGTCCGCGATCGAGGGCGTCATCTCCAGGATCTCGAACACCCGCTCCGCCGCGCCCACCGCCTCCTGGTAGTTGGTGAACGACGTGGCCAGCGCGCCGATCGAGGCGGCGATCGTGATCGTGTACAGCAGGAAACCCACCAGCGCTCCCGCGGTGAGCCGGCCGTCCAGCACCAGCAGGCCGCCCTGCCAGAGCACGAAGACGATGCCCGCGTAGGTCGAGAAGGTGAGCATGCCGAAGAAGACGCCCCGCACCTTGGCCCTGAGGAGCGCCGTCCGGACGCTCCCCGTGACCCGCTCGCCGTAGCGCTCCCGCTCGGCCGGCTCCTGCGCGAAGCTCTGAACCGTCCGGATCTGCGAGAACGCCTCCTCGGCCACCGCCGTGGCCTCGGCCACGCGGTCCTGGACGCCGGTGGTCATCTTCCGGAGCCGCCGGCCGAACACCATGGCCGTCCCCACGACCACGGGCGCCGCCAGGAGGGCGGTGAGCGTGAGCCGGGGCTGCAGCCAGGTGAGCAGAACGACGCCGCCCACGAGCGCCAGGATCTGGCGCGCGAACTCGGACACCTGGTGGCTCAGGACGGTCTGGAGCAGCCCGATGTCGGACGTGAGCCGGCTGGTGAGCTCGCCCGTCCGCCGCTCGGCGAAAAACCCCGGGGGCATCTCCAGCAGCCGCGCGAACAACTCCCGGCGGAGCCCCGCCACCGCCTGCTCGCCGGCCGCGCTCAGAAGATACGCCTGGACGTAGTTGAGCACGGCCTGGACGCTGAACAGGAGCACCAGGCCGAGGGCGATGCGGTCGAGCAGGGCGCGGTCGCGGTTGACGAACGCCGCATCGAGCAGGTACCGCACGGTCATCGGGAACGCGAGGCTCGCGAGACTGCTCAAGACCAGCGCGACCGTGGCGCCGAGCAGGATTCCGCGGTACGGCCGCACCCGGGGCCAGAGCCGGACCAGACGGCCCGGCTTCGGCAGCCGACGCGGGCGGGTGGGGCCTGTCATGGTGCGCCTGGCGGAGTCATCCTGAGCGAAGCGAAGGAGCCATGCCCAGGATCATGCCCCCTTCGCGGTGCTCGGGGTGACTCGCAGGTCGTTCACGGATGCACGTGCGTGGCGGCCGGCATCGCTACCGGCAGCCCTTGTTCGCCCAGGATGATCACCTTGGGCGCCGGGGTCGGCCGGCCAAACGGGAGCGCCCGGTCGATGCCCATCGCCACGAACAGCAGTGCCAGGTAGAGCAGGGAATAGCGGTACATCTGCCACGCCACCGGCGTGACGGACCGCTCGCGCAGGAGCCGGATGCAGTACCAGAGGAGCCGGGCGCCAAGGATCGCCGCCGCCACGCCGTAGAACAGGCCGAGCGCGCCGAACAGCGTCGGCATGATCGTGAGCGGCAGCAGCATCAGGGTGTAGACCAGCATTTCGTACTTGGTCCGCGCTTCGCCCCGGACGACCGGCATCATCGGGATCCCGGCCCGGGCGTAGTCGGCCTGTTTGATGAGCGCGAGCGCCCAGAAATGCGGCGGGGTCCAGTAGAAGATGATGGCGAACAGATAGACGGCGGCCAGGTCCAGCCGCCCGGTCATGGCCGCCCACCCGACCAGCGGCGGGAACGCGCCGGCCGCCCCGCCGATCACGATGTTCTGCGGGCTCGTCCGCTTGAGCCAGATGGTGTAGATGAAGACGTAGAACAGCAGCCCGCCGAGGGCGAGCCAGGCGCTCAGCGGGTTCACCCGGTACCAGAAGATGGTAAACGCCGCGATCCCCAGCCCGACGCCGAAGGCGAGACCGAACCCGGCCGAGATCCGCCCGGCCGGAATCGGCCGAAGCCGGGTCCGCGTCATCCGGGTGTCGATGTCCCGGTCGAACCACATATTGATGGTGTTCGCGCCGCCGGCCATCAAGTACCCGCCCACGACCACCCAGAATACCTGGCTCCACGTGGGGAGGCCGGCCGGGGTGATGAACATCGGGGCCACGGTCGTGACCAGCAGCAGCGAGATGATCCGTGGCTTGGTGAGCGTCACGAGGTCGGCTGCGAACGAGGGGCGCCTGGCCCTGTGATCCGCCTCGGACTCGGCGGCCACCGGCGCCGGCGTCCGGCGCGACCGAAAGACCAGCACGACGAGCGCGGCCCACACCATCGTCCCCACCAGCAGGTGCAGCGCCCGGAGCGGCGGCGGCAGCAGGTGGAGGACCATTGCCGCGGCGACGGAGATCTGCGCCACCGTGGCCGCCAGGACCATCCCCGCCGCCCGCCGGAGCCGTCCGGCGGCCGGATCGCCGCCGCGGCTCACCCGGCTCACCATCACCAGCGTCAGCCCGAGAAAGGCGAACGCCAGCACCCGGTGCGTCCAGTGCAGCGCGCCGAGCGCGGACGCCGGCGGGAGCACGCCGTTCTCGCACAGCGGGAAGCCGAGGCAGAGCAGGCCCGCGTGGAAGTTGGCCACCTCGGCGCCGAACAGGATCACCACGAACCCCAGCGCCGCCGTGGCCACTACCAGGCCGTGCGCCGGGTGGCGCTCGAGCGCGGTGGCCGACGCGTCGGGCAGCCCGGCCCGGAGGGCCACGACCAGGAGGGTCGCCAGCAGCAGCATCGCGTTGGCGAGGTGGGTGATGATCACCCAGGGGGGAAGGGCGAGCTTGACGGTGACGGCGCCGAGGAGCACCTGGACCACCAGGAGCACCGCCGCCAGCGTCGCCGGCCGCCGGAGCGCCGGCTCAGCCCGGTGCCGGCGCCAAGCGACGGCCGCGACCGCGAAGACCAGCAGACTGACGAGGGCCGCGGCCCAGCGGTGCCCGATCTCGATCAGGGTGGGGAGATCGAGGGGTGGGAACCACTGGCCGTCGCAGCGCGGCCAATGGTCGCCGCAGCCCATCCCGGAGCCCGTGATCCGCACCACCCCGCCGAGCACGATCAGGCCCAGCGCAAAGACGGCGCCCGTCCAGGCGAGCCGGCGCAGCAAACGGGTTGATTCAGGGGCGGAAGTCGACATCTCGCGGGGAAAGAACCCGTCCGGCAGACCGTTGTCAAGGCTATATTTAGCCCATGCCAACCCAACCAGATGCATGGGGCGAGCGGCTCCCCCGCCACCTCGGCCTCGGCAGTGCCGTGGCGGTGCTCGTTGGCTCCACGATCGGGAGCGGCATCTTCCGCGTGCCGGCGGGCGTCGCGGGCCGGTTGCACGATCCTGGGCCCGTGCTGCTTGCCTGGGTGATCGGCGGACTCGTGGCGCTGTTCGGGGCCCTCACCTACGCCGAGCTGGCCGCGGCGCTGCCGAGGTCGGGCGGAGTGTTCGCCTACATCCTGGAGGGATTCGGGCCGCTGCCGGCCTTTCTGTTCGGCTGGTCCGAGCTCACCGTCATCCGCGCGTCGGCGCTGGGCGCGATCGCGACCATCTTCGCCGAGTACCTGGGGTACTTCATCCGGCTCGATCCGGCGCAGGTGCGCTACGTCGCCGCGGCGGCCATCCTGGCCATGGGCGCGCTCAACTACGTCGGGGTGAGTGCCGCGGCCCTGGTGATGAATCTGACCACGATCGGGAAGTTCGGCGCGCTCGCCGCCCTGGCACTGCTGGCGTTCACGGCGCACGGCGCCGGCCCGTCGCACTTCACCCCGGCGTGGCCGCACGGACTCGATCTGTCGCTGCTGGGGACGGCGCTCATCGCCATCATGTGGACCTACGACGGCTGGGCGGACCTGTCGTTCATGGGTGGTGAGGTGAAGAACCCGGGCCGGACGCTGCCGCTCGCCCTGATCCTGGGCACCTCGGCCATCGTGCTGGTCTATCTGCTGCTCAACGTCGCCTACATCTACCTGGTCCCGCTGCCCGAGATGGCGGACGCCAAGCTGATCGCGGCGACCGCGGCGGACCGGATCCCGCTGTTCGCCGGCCACGGAGGCGCCGTCGTGTCGGCGATCGTGATGCTGTCGTGCTTCGGCTCGCTCACGGGGTCCATGATGACCGGCCCGCGCATCTTCTTCGCGATGGCGGACCGGGGGCTCTTCTTCCGGGGAATCGCGCGGGTCTCGCCCAGGTTTCAGAGCCCGTCCGTGGCCATCTGGCTGGCGACGGCGCTCGGCGTCACCTACGTCCTCCTCAACGACTTCCAGCAGCTCGCCGACAAGTTCATCCTCGGCATCTGGCCGTTCTACGCGCTGGCCGTGGCCGCGGTGTTCGTGCTCCGCCGCACGCGGCCGGAGCTCCCGCGGCCGTATCGCACCTGGGGCTACCCGGCGGTGCCGCTGCTCTTCCTGCTCGCGTCGGTGGCCATGGTGGTCAACGCGCTCTGGACCGATCCGGTCAACACCGGGGTCACGTTCGCGATCATCCTGGCGGGCATTCCGGTGTACTTCGCCTGGCGGGCGTGGAGCGGGCGGACGGTCGCGGTGTCGGCGGTCGACTAGCGGGCGGGCGCGCGCGCGGATCGGGGCGCCGGTCGCCGGCGAAGGCGCGGCACTGCCTCCGCTCGCTGCAGGCCGCTTCGATGGTTAAGATCGCGCAGGGAATTGGAGGCCGCCTGACGCTCACTTCGGCAGCACCGCGCCTTCGCCGGCTCCCCGACCATCAGCGCCGGGCGAACAAGCTTCCCATGTCGAGGTCGGGCCTTTCCCGGAGGCCTCGCCCGACTCGTGCGCCCGTGCGCGGGGGGCCTCACAGAGGGAGCGTCAGGCGGCCCTCAATTCCCTGCGCGATCCCAACCATCGAAGCCGCCTGCAGCGACCGGCGTGAGGCCCCCCGCGTCCCGCCCCGAGCGCAGCGAGGACGCCGGGACCTAGGCCCGCACCTCGATGGCGAGGTCCGCCGCCTGGACCGAGTGGGTCAGGGCCCCGATCGACACGAAGTCCGCGCCCGCCTCCGCGTACGCCCGCACGTTCTCCAGCGTGATCCCGCCCGTCGCCTCGATCTCGATCCCTTCGCGCAGTCCGCGCGCCCGCGCGCCCCACGCCCGCACCGTGTCCGGCGTCTGGTTGTCCACCAGCAGCCGCGTGGCGCCGGCGGCACACGCCTGATCGAGCTGCTCGAGCGACTCCACTTCGACGTACAGAGCGCTGATGCCTCGCGCCCGCGCGTCGCTCAGGGCGGCGGCGAGGGTGCCACCGGCGCCCGTAAGCGCCCGCCAGTGATTGTCCTTGACCATGACCTCGTGGCTCAGGTCGGCACGGTGACGGGCGCCTCCGCCCGCAAGCACGGCGGCGATGTCGAGGGCGCGGAGCCCCGGCGCGGTCTTCCGGGTGTGGAGCACGCGGCAGCCAGTGCCGGCGACGGCTTCCACGTAGGCGCGGGTGGCGGTCGCGATGCCCGAGGCGCGCTGGAGCAGGTTGAGCATCGGCCGCTCGGCGCGGAGAATGCGCGCGAGGGTCCCGCGCACGATCCCGATCACGGTGCCCGGCGGCACGCTGCGGCCGTCGGGGGCGCGCCAGTCGATGCGGCAGTCGCACGCCTGCGCCACGGCGTCCGCATAGGCCGCGCCAGCCAGCACCCCGCCGCTCCGGAACTCGATGAGACCTTCGGCTGGAAGTCCGGCGGGAACGGTGACGGCCGTGGTGATGTCGATCTCGCCGTCTTCGGCGAGCGCGACGGCGGCGATCCGGGGCGCGTCCGAGCTCACTTCCCCAGCGCGACCATGCGGTCGATGGCCCCGCGGGCGCGCGCCGCGATCTCGAGCGGGACGGTGATGTGGTGCTGGTCGAGCGCGAGCGAGTCGCGCACGTTGGGCAGGGTGATCGTCTTCATGAAGGCGCACTCGGCCTCGGGGTCGGCCGCGATGAACTCCTTGTCCGGCGCCATCTGGCGCATCCGATGCATGATCCCGGTCTCGGTGGCGACGATGAACCGCTTGACCGGCCGCTCGGTCACCGCGCGAATCATCCCCTCCGTCGAGGCGATGTGCAGTCCCTCCGGCCGGATGTCGCCCCGGCCCATCTCGTAGATGAGCTGCCCGGCGCAGCCGCATTCGGGATGGACCAGGACCTCCGCGTCGGGATACCGCTCCCGGGCGGCGTTGAGCGTCTCGGCGCGGATCCCCTTGTGCACGTGGCACTCGCCCAGCCAGACCTCGAGCCGGCGGTGCGGCCGCATCCGGCGCACGTGCGCGCCGAGGAAGAAGTCGGGCAGGAACAGGATACCGTGCTCTTCGGGGATGGCGTCGATCACGTCCAGCACGTTGCCGCTGGTGCAGCAGTAGTCGAGCTCCGCCTTCACCTCCGCCGTGGTGTTGACGTAGCCCACCGTGATGTAGCCGGGGAACTCGGCCTTCCACCGGCGCACGTCGTCCGCCGTCACGGTGGCCGCGAGCGAGCAGCCGGCCCGGAGATCGGGCAGCAGCACGCGCTTGGCGGGCGAGAGAATGGCCGCGGTCTCCGCCATGAAGTGCACGCCCGCGAAGATGATGACCTCGGCCGGCGTGCTCGCCGCCTGGCGCGAGAGGCCGAGCGAATCGCCCACGAAGTCGGCGACGTCCTGGACTTCGGGGCGCTGGTAGTTGTGCGCCAGCACCACGGCATTGCGGCGTTTGGCCAGGGCCCGGATCTCGTCCTGCAGGGCGGCGATCTCCGCGGGGGACTCGTCCAGGCGCTCGATCACCGGCAGGGCCTGCCCTGAGCCCTTCGCGGCGTTCGAGGGCAGGCTCCGCGAGGGGGCGCCGGTCATGCCGTCTCCCGCTTGAGCGCGGCGGGCGGATAGTCGAGCCGGCGATGGCCGCCGCGGCTCTCCCGGCGGCGGCGGGCCGCCTGTGTGATGAGCCGGGCGACGAGCAGCTGGTTCTGCGTGCGCCAGGCGCCGGCGGGCGTCTCTCGCTCCAGCCGATCCAGCTCCTGCTCCGCGTGCAGCAGCGAGCCCTCGGTGCGCTGCACGCCGACGTCGGCGGTCATGGTCTCGCGCATCTGGCGCCGGAGATCGGCCGAGCGGTCGTCGTCGCCCGTATCCCGCTCTCCGGCGCCGGTGGCCTTGGCGGGCGCGGCGCCGGCGTCCGCGGGGGCCGACGACAGCGCCGATGCCACGGCGCGCCCGCAGCGATCCGCGAAGACCAATCCCTCGAGCAGCGAGTTGGAGGCGAGACGGTTGGCGCCGTGCACGCCGGTCGAGGCCACCTCCCCGACCGCCCAGAGTCCGGGCATGCTGGCCCGGCCCTCGAGGTCGGTCAGGACTCCTCCCATGGCGTAGTGCAGCGCGGGTGCGACCGGCAGCAGGTCCCGCGCGGCGTCCAGCCCGTGGCGTGCGAGCATGGCCGTGATGCCCGGGAATCGCGCCGGGAAATCCCCGACCCGCCGGGCATCGAGCCACGCGCCGCCCGCGGCATCGGCCGCGGCCACGGCTCGCGCCAGCACGTCGCGCGGCGCCAGCTCGCCCCGTGGATCCGCATCGAGCGCGAACCGGCGGCCGTCCTTGTCGACCAGCACCGCCCCGGCGCCGCGGACCGCTTCGGAGATGAGGGGGGCCGGGTTCACGCCCGGCAGCTTGAGCGCGGTGGGATGAAACTGGAGAAATTCGATGTCGCGCAGCGTGGCGCCGATGCGATGCGCCAGGGCCCACCCGTCGGCAGTGGCGACTTTCGGATTCGTCGTGACCGCGTATAGCTGCCCCACGCCGCCGGTAGCGAGCACGACCGCGGATGTCCGGATCGGGTAGGCGCCGGCGCCCCGCGGCAGGACCATGACACCGGCGATTCGCTCACCCTCGGGCAGGAGCCCGGTGACCTCGGTGTACTCCAGCAGCTCGATCAGCGGGTGCTGCCGGACCACCTGCGCCAAGCACCCGATCAGCACGGCGCCGGTGCGGTCGCCGCCGGCGTGAATGATCCGGGCCCGTGTATGCGCCGCCTCGAGCCCGAAGCCGAGCCGCCCGTCGGGGCCGCGGTCGAACCGCGCGCCCAGTGCGAGGAGCTCGTAAATTCTGTCCGGGCCTTCACTTGTGAGGATTCGTACGGCCTCGGGATCGGCCAGGCCATCGCTGGCGGCCAGGGTGTCGGCGGCGTGCTGGCTGGGGCTGTCGCCCGGTCCCAGCGCCACGGCGATGCCGCCCTGCGCCCAGGCGCTCGCACTGTCGGCGAGGGTCGCCTTCGTGACCACCGCCGCCGCAACGCCCTCGGAAGCCAGTCGCCAGGCCGTCCACAGGCCGGCGATGCCCGTTCCGACGATGACTGGGCGGGTGCGGTTCATGGGGCAAATATAAGATGGAGCAGGGGACGGCGGCGGGCGGAGAGGCGGACGGCGGAAAAGTACCGCGGGCTCCCCCCCGTCATCCCGAGCCCTTCGCTTCGCTCAGGACAGGCTCCGCGAGCGACCTGCTCACCCGGCTCGGAACTCCGCCGCACTGGCCCGGAGCCGCGGGTCAGGTCCCTCGGTCGCTTGCGCTCGCTCGGGATGACGGTACCTTCGGCTCCGCCCGTCCGCCCTCTCCGCTCTCGCGTCTCCGCCCTCTCCGCCCTCTCCGCCCTCCGCTCCGCCCTCTCCGCCCTCTCCGCCCTCTCCGCCCTCTCCGCCCTCCCTACGTCCTCACCCTCCTCAACAGCACCAGCCCCGCCAACAGGAACACCATGTTGGGCAGCCACGCAGCCAGCGTCGGATCGATCAGCCCGCCGGCCCCCACCGCCTTCATGATCTGGGTGACGAGCAGAAAGATGACCGTCGTGCCCAGGCTGATCGCGACCCCCACCGCGGCGCCGGCGCGCGGGGCCTGGACCGCCAGCGGTGCCCCGAACAAGGCGATGATCAGGCAGGTGGCCGGCAACGCCAGCTTGAGCGCCTGCTCGACGATGAGCTTGTTGGCGTCGTTGCCCGAGCGCTTCAGGGCGTCGATGTAACGGCCCAGCTCGGCGTACCGCATCTCGTCGGGGGCCTTGGACTCCGCCAGCAGGTCGGCCGGCGACTGGGTCAGGGCCCGGAGCCGCATGGTCCTGAACGTGAAGCTCGCCTGCCGGTCGGGCCCGGCGATCACCCGGCTGCTCCCGTTCCGCACCAGCCACGAGTGGCGCCGCGCGTCGTAGCTCGCGCTGTCGGCGGTGATGATGAGACCGGGATAGGCCGCCCCTTCGCCCTGCCGCTCGAACAGCAGCTGCTTGAGCTGGCGGGTGCTCACATCGAGCGAGCGGACGGTATAGACCCAGCCCGCGTCCCCGCGGTAGACGAAGTTGTAGCGCGCACGGGTCGAACGCGTCTGCTTGGCCTTCTGGATCTCGAGCTGCCGGGCGGTGGCGCCGGGGGCCATCTCCCCGACGAGGAACGCCAGGCCGGTGGCCAGCACCGAGGCCACGAAGACCGGGACCATCAACCGGTAGAAGCTCAGCCCGCCGGCCTTGGCCGCCGTCAGCTCCGAGTGCCGTCCCATCGACCCGACCGTGAACACGGTGGCGAACAGCACCGCCGCGGGCATCACGATGAACGCGTTCTCCGGGATGGAATAGACGTAGCTGATCAGGATCTCGCGCGTCGTGAGCCCGCGGTCGAGCAGCCGGTTCAGCGTATCCGTCAGGTTGATGACGATCGACACCAGCGGGAAGCCCAGAGCCGTGAGGACGAAGATCCGGAGCCAGCTCGAGAACACGTAGCGGTCGAGGGTACGGATGCCCATCAGCGCGTCTCCCCCGCCGGGGCACGCCGGCGCCGGAGCCGCCGGGCGAGGTGGCGCACGCCGTCGAGCACTTCCTGGAAGTCGCCGCCGCGGGTCGAGCCGGATTCGCGGCTCACCCGGATGAGCCCGATAAGGCCGACGACCGTGAGGACGATGTTCGGCAGCCACATCGCCAGCCAGGGCGACATCAGCCCCCGGTCGGCCAGGCTCTCGCCGGCCGTGAGCCCGACGTAGTGCACAGAGAACACCAGCAGTCCGCCCCCGATCACCAGCCCGATGCCGCCGCGCGGGAACCGCAGCGCCATCACGATGCCGACGATCACGAAGGAGGCGCAGGCCAGGCTGATCGCCCACTTCTTGTGGACTTCGACCGAGAACCGGTCCGCCCGGCGGTCGGCATCGGTCGCGCGGTCCGCGGCCGTCGCGACCTGGGCCCAGTTGGAGAGCTGCGGCCTCGGGGTCACCACTTGGGGGCGGGGGGCCGGCTGGATCCCCGGCCTGGGGAGGCGGGGGGACGCGGGGCGCGGTGGCTTCGCCATCTGCCGCACAGGCGGTTGCGGGGTCGCGGGGGCCTGGACCGGCGGGCTCTGGACCGGCGGTGTCTGGACCGCCAGTTGCTCGGCCCGCAGCTCGTTCGCGGACTGTGCGGGAGGGTCGGCCTGGTCCGTCTTGGGGGAGAGGGTCCCCTGCACCTTGTCGAGCCAGCGGCAGTAGGCCGGTGCCTGGCCGGGGGCGGTATCGGCCGGCGACGGATTCTCCGGGCGCAGCGCCAGCAGGCTTCGCAGGTCGTTCTCCAGCAAATCGTCCTGGTCCCTGGCCGCGCTCCGCTCCTCCGTCCGGGCCTCCCGGATGACCGTGAGCATTTCGCACGTGCTCATCTCACGGTCACCCCGCACCGTCTCGGAGCTGTTGCGCACCAGCTCGTCGTACACGTCCTTGACGCGGATATCGTTGATGTGGTAGTAGGTGAGCTGGAACGTCAGCGGGTCGCTCGGCCGGTATTGATGGATCGCGCCGTCGTACAGCCGGAGGTTGAGGTCGGTCCGGCCCTCGCCGTAGGCCATCTGGCCGCTGTCGGCATAGATGACCCGGCGGCTGCTTTCCCCGCCGACGTCGTAGATCGTGATATCCTTGAGTCGCCCGGTCGCGCCGTCGATCCGGCCCGCCCGGAGGAAGTACTGGGACGGAGGCACCTCGTTGATCACCTGCTCCCGCAGCTCCAGGGTCGGCTTCTTCCGGCCGATGTCGATGAGCAGGCCGCGGAGCCGGGCGTTGCTCCGGGGCAGGACCTGGTCCACGAAGGCGAAGTTGAACGCCGACATGAAGACGCCCCAGGCGAGCACCGGCACCAGAATCTGATAGACGCTGATGCCGCTGGCGCGCATGGCGGTGATCTCGTTGTCGGCGGCCAGGTGGCTGAAGGCGTACAGGACGGCCACCAGGACGGCCATCGGCAGCGTCATGGCCACGATGAACGGCAGGCTCAGCGCGAACACTTCGCCGATCACTCCCCAGGGCAGCCCCTTGCCCACCAGCGCGCCGAACTTCTTGGCGACCTGGCTCAGCAGCATGAGGCTGGTGAGCGCGGCGAGCGCGAAGACGAACGGAGCCGCGAGTTGGCGGAGCAGGTACCGACTGAGCAGGCGCACGACGGCTAACTCTTATGGTTGTAAGGAGTTGTTCCGGTCATTATATTGGAGCGATCCACTATCCTCAAGCCTCGCCGTGATCCTCTAGAGTGACACGTTTCCTGGTCGCCCTGGGCTGCCTTGTCTGGCTGCCTCGGGTGCTCTGTGCGCAGGCGGATTCGACCGGGTTCGGGCTTCGGCTCCGCTTCCATCAGCCCCCCCTCGCACTCCAGCAGCCAGCCGCGCTCCGGGCCCCCTGGATGGGCGGGCCCCGCCTCGGCGTTGCCGCCCGGCTGGCCACCTTTGACGCCGCCGTCCGTACGGAGTTGGCCGCCGAGCGAGCCGACCGCGCCCTCGGGCTCAGGCTCCGCACGCTCTACGGCATCGCCGATCTCCTCCCCGAGGAAGAGGAGGAGGGGAATCCGCAGCGGCGCAATGTGCTCGGGCTCTCCACCAAGTACGCCGACCTGAGCCTGGATGGCCAGGCCCGGCTGGAGGTCCGGACCGACCGGGTCAAGGAGGAGCGCTGCACGCCGGCGCTCTCGCTCGATCCCACGTCGGGCTGCCGGGGGGGCTTCAAGGCGCCGAGCCTCGACAACCAGGTCAACATCCGCTCGAGTGGTCTGCTCGGCCAACGGGTCCATGTCAACGTGGACTTCGACACCGAGCGCGACTACGCCGGCAACAACAACGTCCAGATCTACTACGAGGGTCTGCAGGACGAGATCGTGCGCCGGGTGGACGTCGGCACGGTGTTGTTCCAGCCGCCGCCGTCCCGGTTCCTCACCGCCGCGGTCCCCGCCAACAACTTCGGCGTCAACGCCACCTTCGAGCTGGGGCCGGTCCAGCTCCAGGCGATCGCGGCCACGCAGAAGGGCAGCGTGGTGGCCGAGCGGACCTACACCATCGGCCAGACCACCAGCCAGTCGCAGGACCGGCAAGCGCGGGACCTCGATTTCGAAAGCGGCCGCTTCTTCTGGGTGGCGGACCCCGACAGCCTGCCGGGCTATCCGGCCCTCGACATTCTCCGGCTCAACCCCGGCGCCCTGTCGCCCAGCTACCGGCCGAGCCAGGTACGGGTCTACCGCTACCGCGCGGCCGTCAGCAAGACGGGGGTGAACCCGAACCTGGGCGGCATCACCGCGCTCGGCCGGCGGAGCGACAGCCCGCAGCAGTTCGGCCCCGTGCGCTGGGAGCTGCTGATCCAGGGCACCGACTACTACCTGGACCAGTCGGGCCTCTGGATCACGCTGGCGACGAAGCTCGACCAGAACGACTACCTCGCGGTGAGCTACCGGAGCGCTGCGGGCAACAGCATCGGCACCTTCCCGGAGGCGGACCGCGGGACCGTGAGCGTCGGGGGCGTCCCCCAGGCGCGGGACACGCTCGAGCTCATCGTCCAGCCGCAGCAGGGGCCCAGCCTCCCGACCTTTCGCTATGAGATGCGTCAGGTCTACCGGGTGGCCGGGGCCGACCTGGACCCGTCGACGCTTCAGGTCGGGATCACCCTCAACCGCTCGGAGCGCCCGCTCAGCGGCAACGCCCAGACCTACCTGCAATCGCTCGGCCTCGCGGTGCCGAGCGACGCGGCCATCTTCGACCGGACCAACCGGCTGTTCCCCCGCTCGCAGGACCCCGACGCGGCGCAGGTGATCCACGATTCCTACATCATCTTCCCGCACCTGCAGCCGTTCGCCGACCCCACCCGGCTCACGCCCGCCGAGGCGTCCGACTCGCTCTACCGGACGCCGCTGTTCCTGCTGCTGTCGCAGGGGCCTCCGGCCAAATTCGCGCTCCGGCTGCAGTACGACGCCACCGGCGGCGGCGACCGCTCGACCCTCAACCTCAACACGCTTCAGCTCCGCGAGAACAGCGAGCAGCTGTTCGTCGGCGGCCGGAAGCTGGTCCGCGGCGTCGACTATTCCATTTCCTACGACGTCGGACAGGTCACGTTTCTCAACCCCGACGAGCTGTTCGGGGGCGGATCCGCCCAGGTCACGGCCCGGTTCGAGGAACGCGGGCTCTTCGCCGTGGCGCCGACGACCATCCTCGGCATGGCCACCCGGTACTCGCTCGGCGAGCGGGGTGCGATCAACCTGATCGGGATGTACCAGCGCGAACAGAGCGCCTTCACCCGGCCCGCCCTGGGCTTCGAGGCCTCCGCCAACCTCATCGGCGGCGTCAACACCGAGCTCCATTTCAAGCCCAACTGGCTCACCAGCGTGGTGAACAAGCTGGTGACCAAGGCGTCCACCGCCCCCTCCCTGCTGGACGTCAACGGCGAGCTCGCCTTCAGCAAGCCGGACCCGAACCGCTCGGGCCAGGCCTACGTGGAGGAATTCGAGGCCGAGGCGGGCATCAACGTCTCGCTCCGGGAGACCCAGTGGGAATTCGGGAGCCGGCCGCAGCAGCCGAACGGCCTCGAGGACATCGGCTTCGCCGGGGGCTTCGACAACGCGGACGCGGTCGCCCTCACCTGGCAGAACCTGGTGCCGGGACCCACGGGGCAGGCGGTGGAGCTACACTCGCAGGACATCGATACGCTCATCCGGCTCGCGGGCAAGGGCGACCAGCCGGAGACGATCATGTACATGGCGCTCCACGCCGACACCGCGGGCGGTATCGTGCAGCGCAACAACTCGGCGCGCTGGTCGCTGCCGCGACGCGATTTCCGGCCCCGCTGGCGGTCGATGGTGACCTCGCTCAGCCCGACCGGTATCGACCTCACCAACGACGAGTTCCTCGAGTTCTGGCTGTTTCAGCCGGCGGGCGAGCCGGCCGACTCGGCGGGCGTCCGGCTGGTGTTCGACCTCGGCACCGTGAGCGAGGACGCCGTGGCGATCGCCCCGGACACCTTCACCGTGAACGGGGCGGATACCGTCTTCACGGGCCGGCAGTACGTGGGCCTCGGAGAGCTCAACACCGAGCGCACCGATATCGGCATCTTCAACGCCGAGACCGACGACATCGGCATCCTTGGCGACCGGCCGGACCAGATCATCGAGGCCGGCCTCGGTCCCGTCGCCAGCCTCCCGCTCTGCACCCGGACGCTCTCCAACAGCGTGCCGGTGTTTCCCTGGGGCGACCTCAGCGGGCGCTGCACCAACGGGAACGGCGTGCTCGACACCGAGGACCTCAACGGCGACACCGGTCTCGATCTCACCGGCAGCAACGAGAACGTCTTTCGCTACGTCGTGGACCTCGCGGCGGACAGCTTCTTCGTGCGGAACGGGGTGACCACGACCGACAACCAGGGTCGGACGGCCACCTGGAAGCTGTACCGGATCCCGATCCGCCAGCCCAGCGCGACGCTGAACACGCCCACCCTCCGTCTGGTGCAGCATCTGCGAGTCACGGTCGCGGCGCCGCCCGACGCGGGGCAGCCCGACATCGTCGCCCGCTTCGCGCTGGCCCGGCTCCGATTCGTCGGCTCGCCCTGGGTGCGCCGGTCGGAGACGCCGATCGCCGGCCTCACCGGCGCGATCGGCCAGCCGCACGGCGCCGTGAGCACGTCGGTGGTCTCCACCGAGGACCTGCTCGATCTGGGGTACACCTCGCCGCCCGGCGTGTTCAACTCGGGCTCCCGTGTGGGCGGTGACCAGCAGACCGAGGGGACCCAGATCAACGAGAAGTCGCTCCGGCTCACTGCCCAGGACCTGCGGCTGGGGGAGCGCGCCGAGGCGTATCTCCGCTTCCCCGCGGGCGCGCAGAATCTGCTCCTCTACCGCACGCTGCGGGTCTGGATGCGCGGGCGCGGCCCCGGGTGGGAGGAGAACGACCTGCAGGCGTTCCTCAAGCTCGGGAGCGACAACGACAACTTCTATCTTTATCGGGCGCCGGCGAAGTCCACCACGTGGGAGCCGGAGTTCGTGATCGACCTCGAGAAGTGGCGAAGCCTCAGGGCGATCGTCGAGAACCGCTGGCTCACCGGGCAGCCACCCTCGGGCGCGGCAGAGTGCGGGACGCCGGACACCGGGGCCTACGTCGCGTGCGATGGTCCCTACCTGGTCCACGTCCGCGACCCCGGCGTCAATCCGCCGAACCTGGCGGCCGTGCAGGAGGTGGCCGCCGGGATCTTTCGGGTCGGAGAGACCGTCACCACGCCCGCAGTCGAGCTCTGGGTGGACGACATCCGGCTGAGCGATCCCGTCTCCCAGACCGGCACCGCGGCCTCCGTGGACGCCCGGTTGACGGCCTCCGACGTCGGCGGCCTCACGATGACCTACGTCCGGCAGAACGGGCAATTCCGGCAGATCAACGAGAACCCCAGCTACCGCGGGACGGACGTGCTGCAGATGGAGGGAAACCTCCGGCTCGAGCGTTTCCTGCCCGCCCGCCTCGGGCTCGCGATGCCGCTCACGGTGAGCTACGCGCGTACGGGCGTCAATCCGGAGCTGCTGACCGGCACCGACATCCGCGGCGAGGCGCTGAGCGGGCTGCGCAAGCCCGATTCCCGGAGCGCGACCGTGAGCCTGTCGATCCGCCGGAGCCAGCCCGGCACCAACTGGCTGACCAAGGGGCTGGCGGATCCGCTCACCGTGGCCGCGAGCCTCACGCAGGGCCACAGCGTCACGGAGCTCTCCGATGCCGAGGCCACCTCGCTGGCGCTCAACGTGCTCTACCAGCTTCAGATCCGGCGCAAGGGCATCCGCCTGCCGCTCGGCGGACTCGTGGGCGTGCTGCCGGGCTTCATCCGCCGGGGCGAGGTGGGCAAGAGCTTGAGCCGGGCGGATCTGAGCCTCGCACCCACCCGGATCCGGCTCGCGAGCGGCCTCAATCGGGACGAGTCGAACTCGACCGCGTTCTTTTTTCCAGTGGAGCGGAGCGACGACGCCACGCTGCATCCGACGCTCGCGCTCAACCATCTGTGGCGCAACTCGGCCGGGCTCACCTGGCAGCCGCTGGGCATGCTCAACCTGAGCGGCGACCTGACCAGTACCCGCGACCTCCGGGTCTACCCCGACTCGAACTCGCTCGGCCGCCTGGCCTACAGCGAGCGCCGGTTCCTGCTCGGCGTGCCGGTCGGGGTGGAGCGCGACCGGTCGCTGCTGACGGCGCTCTCGCTCACCCCGACGCTCGCCTCCTGGCTGCGGCCGCGGTTCCTTTCGACCAGCAATTTCATCTTGAGCCGGACCCTGTCGAGCCGGGATCCGGTCCGGGTGGATGGCGACAGCGGGGCCTTCATCCTGCCCCAGACGCTCAACAACTCCCGGATCAACGAGCTCGGCGCGTCGCTCGACTTCGCCCGCGGCCTCCGGCTGCTGTCGGGCGACAGCAGCACGATCGGCAAGGCCATGGCCCGCGTGCGGCCGATCGACCTGAGCACCCGCCTGACCCGCACGTCCACCTACGACCTCACCGCGTTCGATCCGAGCCTCAAGTATCAGCTCGGACTCGGCGGGCTCGAGAGCTTCCTCGAGCAGGACGGCGCCACGGCGCGGGGCGTCTCCGACTCACGCACCGCCACCGTGGCCAGCGGCGCGGACCTGCCGTACGGGGTGACCTTCACGCTGTCCCACGCGCTCACCCGGACCACGCGCTTCCAGTTGGTCGGCGAGGGATTCGCCGAGACCGAGACCTCACAGCGTGAATGGCCGGTGGGGAACGTGCGGTGGAGCAAGTCCTTCCGCGGCGGGCCGTTCGCGCTCCTTGGCGTCGGCACCTCGTTCCGCCGCCGAGAGGGCAGCTCGGTGCAGGTCAATCAGAACGGGCCGTCGGCGCTCACGAGCATCCGCTCCTCGTCGGTCACGCCCGACCTGCAGTTCGCCTTCCGGAACGGGCTCTCGGTGACCGCCAGTCTCAACAACCTGCAGCAGAGCAATCTGTCGAACGGCAACGAGACCCAGCTCGATCAGCACGACGTCACCGGTGCCCTGAACTACGCCTTTCGCATGCCGCGCTCGATCAGCCGGGCGCGCCGCCAGGTGCGCAGCTCCCTGACCTATCTCCAGACCGCGGCCAAGACCTGTCTCCTGCAGGGCAGCGGGGAGGGCGACTGCGTGGTCGTGTCCGACGTCCGTCGGCGCGAGGTGCGCGGCGGGCTGGACACCGACCTGATGCAGACCCTGACGGGAGGCCTCCAGGTGGGCTACTCGCTCAACGACGCGCGACATCTGAGCCGGCGCACCTCCCAGATCTCGATCATCGCGTCATTCCAGCTGTCGCTGTTCGCGGGGGACTATCGGTAGGGCGGAGAGGGCGGAGAGGACGGAGAGGGCGGAGAGGTAGCTCCCAGCCGGCGCCGTCATCCCGAGCGCAGCGAGGGACCTGTTCACCCGGGGTTCGATATCCGTGGAGTGGGTCCCTCAGTCGCTTGCGCTCCCTCAGGATGACGCTACCTTCGCGCTCCGCCCGCTCCGCCCGCTCCGCCCGCTCCGCCCGCTCCGCCCGCTCCGCCCGCTCCGCCCGCTCCGCCCGCTCCGCCCGCTCCGCCCGCTCCGCCCGCTCCGCCCGCTCCGCCCGCTCCGCCCGCTCCGCCCGCTCCGCCCGCTCCGCCCGCTCCGCCCTTCGTTGACTTTCCCTCCCGAGGGAGATTTCGTCCTGCCCATGCGCCGACTCGCCTTGCTCGCACCGATCCTCCTGGCCGCTTGCCGTGACACCTCGCCGCGGGTGCGCGAGTTCGACGGCCCGGCCGCGTTCAAGTACATCGAGACCCAGGTCGCCTTCGGCCCGCGCATTCCCGGCACCGCCGCGCACCGCCGCATGGCCGCATGGCTGGACAGCCTGCTGCGGGCGCGCGCGGACACCGTCGTGGCACAGACCTGGACCCACGTCACCGACGCCGGCGATTCGCTGCCGCTCACCAACTTCATCGCCCGCTTCCGCCCCGCGGCGCCCAAGCGCCTGCTGTTCCTCGCCCATTGGGACAGCCGTCCCACCGCCGACAGCCCGACCTCGCGGGACTCGACCAAGCCGGTTCCCGGCGCCAACGACGGCGGGTCCGGCGTGGCCCTGCTGCTGGGTGTGGCCGACGTGCTCAAGCGCGCGCCGCCGTCCATCGGCGTGGACCTGCTGTTCGATGACGGTGAAGACTACGGCGATTTCACCAAGACGCCCAAGGACGTGCTGATCGGCGCCCGGTACTACGGCGCGCACCCGGTCCCGGGTCCGCAGCCGCTGTACGCGGTGCTCTTCGATCTGGTGGCCGACTCCGACCTGCAGATCTTTCAGGAAGGGAATTCGCTCATCGGCGCGCCCGAAGTAGTGGAGCTGGTCTGGAACACCGCCAAGGACCTGGACTACGGGGGCACCTTCGTCGCGACTCCGAAGCACACGCTGATCGACGATCACCTCGAGCTGCAGAAGGTCGGCATCCGCGCGATCGATGTGGTGGACTTCGACTATCCCTGGTGGCACACCAAGGACGACACGATCGACAAGGTGAGCGCCAAGAGCCTGCAGATCGTCGGGGATGTCGCGGTGGGGCTGGTGCGGAGGGAAGAGCCCTAGCGGGTCCGGGTCGTACTCGCGCGTTCCTGGCTATATCCCACCAGTTGGTCCGTCCCATCATGTCACCATGTCCGCCGCCGAGCGCCGCTCGCTGCTGCTGCTCCTGTGCCTGGGGCTGGTGGGCCAGGGTGTCCGCTGGTGGCTCGCCCGCCCCGGCGAGGCGCCTGGGGAAATCCAGCTCCTCGGTGAGCTCCCTCCACGGTCGCCGGCCGCCCATCGCGACAGCATCCTGACACTTTCCCGCCCGCTCGGGCCGGACGAGCGGATCGACGTCGACCGGGCCACCGCCGAGGAGCTGGCCCGGCTTCCACGGGTGGGTCTGGCGCTCGCCAAGAAGATCGTGGCGGATCGCGAGGCCCACGGCAGCTTCGGGGGCCCGGCCGGGCTCGACCGGGTGCCCGGGGTGGGGCCCGGGCTGCTCGCCACCCTCGGTCCGCACCTTGCCTACTCGGCGCCCTCGGCTCCTCCGCCAGCCCTGCCGATAACCCCAACGCAGGCCGGAACTCCGGCCGGAGCCGGCGGGACCGGCCCCGTTGACCTGAACGCCGCGGATGCGGCGGCCCTGGACGCGCTTCCGGGGGTCGGACCATCCCGGGCCCAAGCCATCCTGCGCTACCGGGAGGCCAACGGCCCGTTCCGTGCTGTGCAAGAATTGGCTCGGGTGCCCGGATTCGGTCCGGTCGCCCTGGGTCGGCTGCAGGGCCGCGTCACGGTGGGCGGGCGTTGAGCCACCCATTTCGCGTCTCTCCGGCCCGCCTCGTACCCCGACAACCCATTCTCCGGACTCACACGGACCATGGCGACCGCAGCGGCCGGCGGCAGCGACCGGCTCGGCGAAATCCTCCTGCGCGATGGCATTCTCTCGCGCGAGCAGCTCGGCCAGGCGCTCGCGGAGCAGAAGGCCACCAAGCATCGCCTGGGCTATGTCCTGGTGAAGCTGGGGCTCGTCCCAGAGCTGGAGATCACCAAGGTCCTCGCCCGCCAGTACCGGATGCCGGCCGTCGACCTGTCGCGCTTCGAGGTCGATCCCAAGATCCTGAAGCTGGTGCCCTCCGACATGGCGGCCAAGGGCGTGGTGCTGCCGCTCAAGCGCGAGGGGCGCACGCTCACCGTTGCCATGGCCGACCCGAGCGACAACGGCCTGCTCGAGGACCTCAAGTTCATCACCCGGTTCGACCTGTTTCCGGTCATCGCCGGCGAATACACCCTTCGCGCCCTCATCGAGAAGCACTACCAGTCGAACAACGACCAGGAGCTCCAGACCATCCTCCGCGACATGGAGGCGGCGGGCGAGGACCTGGAAGTCGTCGAGGAGCGGGAGGAAGAGACCGTCACCCAGGCGCAGCTCGAAGACGCGCCGGTGGTGAAGCTGATCAACGGGCTCCTGATCGAGGCGGTAAAGCGGGGCGCCAGCGACATCCACATCGAGCCGTTCGAGCACGAGATCCGGGTGCGCTATCGCATCGACGGCGCGCTGCTCGAGATCATGCGGCCGCCGCTCAAGATGCGCGCAGCGCTCACGTCCCGCATCAAGATTCTCTCGCAGCTCAACATCGCCGAGCGGCGGGTGCCCCAGGACGGCCGCCTCAAGCTCAAGATGGGCAACCGCGTCATCGACTTCCGCGTCTCGACGCTGCCGGTGCTCTACGGCGAGAAGATCGTGATGCGAATCCTCGACAAGGGCAACCTCACGCTCGACCTCACCAAGTTCGGGTTCGAGGTCAAGGCCGAAAAGGATCTGATGAAGGCCATCCTCAACCCGTACGGCATGGTGCTCGTCACCGGCCCCACCGGCTCGGGCAAGACGACCACGCTCTACTCCGCGCTCTCGCGGGTCAACACGCCGGAAGTGAACATCATGACGGCGGAAGATCCGGTCGAGTACAACCTGATGGGCATCAACCAGGTGCTGGTGCGGACCGAGATCGGGCTCACCTTCGCCGCGGCGCTGAAGGCGTTCCTCCGGCAGGACCCCAACATCATCATGATCGGCGAGATCCGCGATCTCGAGACCGGCGGCATCGCCATCAAGGCCGCCCTCACGGGCCACCTCGTGCTCTCCACGCTCCACACCAACGACGCGGCCAGCACCATCACCCGTATGATCGACATGGGCATCGAGGCGTTCAACGTGGCGAGCGCCGTCAACCTCGTGGTGGCACAGCGATTGGTGCGGCGGATCTGCAAAGACTGCAAGACTTCGCATAAGTACACCGACGAAGTATTGGAGTCCCTGGGCACAGATTTTGAGAAACTGCGGGCTATTCCGTTCATGAAGGGAACCGGCTGCGATACCTGCAGCGGGACCGGCTACAAGGGCCGGGCCGGCCTGTATGAGGTCATGGCTCTCTCCCCCGATTTGCGCCGGCAGATCCTCCGCGGCGCGTCCGTCTCCGAGATGCAGGAGCAGGCGGTGGCAGATGGGATGCTCACCCTGCGAATGGACGGCATCAAGAAGATCGAGCGCGGCATCACCACCCTCGAAGAGGTAGTCAAGGAGACGGCCGGATGAGCTTCAATCTGCGGGCGCTGCTCGAGGAGATGATCGAGAAGGAGGCCTCCGACCTGCACATCACCACGGGCGAGCGGCCTAAGTTGCGTGTCGACGGCGACATCGTCGACAGCTCGGTCACCGAGATCCTCACCCCCAAGGACACCCTCCAGCTGGCCTACTCGGTCCTGACCGAGAACCAGAAGAAGCGGTTCGAGACCGAGGACGAGCTCGACTTCTCCTTCGGAATTCAGAACTTAGCTCGCTTCCGCGGCAACTGCTTCAAGCAGCGCGGCTGCGTGTCCATGGTAATCCGCATGATTCCCTTCAATGTGCGAACCTTCAACGAGCTGGGGCTCCCTCCGGTTATCGCGAAGCTCGCCGAGCGGCCGCGCGGGCTTATCCTGGTCACCGGGCCCACGGGCTCGGGCAAGAGCACCACGCTGGCGGCGATCATCGACAAGATCAACAAGGAGCGGAAGGGCCACATCATCACGGTGGAAGACCCGATCGAGTTCATCCATCGCCACCAGAGCTGCATCGTCAACCAGCGCGAGATCGGCACCGACACGAAGAGCTTCGCCACCGCGCTCAAGTACGCGCTGCGCGAGGATCCGGACGTGATCCTGGTCGGCGAAATGCGCGACCTGGAAACGATCGCCGCGGCGCTGACCATCGCGGAGACCGGCCACCTCGCCCTGGCCACCCTGCACACCAATTCGGCGGCCGAGTCGATCAACCGCATCATCGACGTCTTCCCGTCGAATCAGCAGTCGCAGGTGCGGGCGCAGCTCGCGTTCGTGCTGGAGGGCGTCGTGACCCAAACGCTGCTGCCGAAGGTGCGTGGCCGCGGTCGCGTGATGGCGTGCGAGATCATGGTGGCCACGCCCGCCATCCGCGCGCTCATCCGCGACGACAAGATCCACCAGATCTACTCGGCCATGCAGTCGGGCAAGAAGCACGGCATGCAGACCATGAACGACGCGCTGTATCAGCTGTACACCAACCGCGAAGTGGCCCAGGAGGAGTGCGAGCGCGTGTCGTCGGAGCCCAAGGAGTTCCTGCGCATGATCGGTGTGACCCCGATGGAGGAGCAAGAGATCGCCTCCAACGGATCCCAGCGCGCCACCGCCGCCCGCCGCTAAACGGAGAGTTTCGCGATGCCGATGTTCGAATACACCGCCCGCAACCCGACGGGGCAGATCCAGAAGGGCCAGCTCGACGTCGGCAGCAAGGACGACGTCAGCGCCTATCTCCGGAAGAACCGCCTGATCCTGGTGAGCATTCGGGAAGCGCCCAAGCAGATCAAGCTGAGCATGGGCGGGCCGCGCGTGAAGACGCGCGACGTCGTCATCTTCACTCGCCAGTTCGCGACCATGATCAACGCCGGTCTGCCGCTGGTGCAGTCGCTCAACATCCTCGCGGCCCAGACCGAGAACAAAACCCTCGCCGAGGTCACCCGGGCGGTGGTGTACGACGTCGAGAGCGGCAACACCCTCGCCGACGCGTTCTCGAAGCATCCCAAGGCGTTCGCGGCGCTGTACGTGAACATGGTGGCCGCGGGCGAGGCCGGCGGTATCCTGGACACGATTCTGCTCCGCCTGGCCACGTTCCTCGAGAAGAACGACGCCCTGGTCCGCAAGGTCAAAGGCGCCATGATCTACCCGGGCGTCATCATGACGGTGGCCGCGGGCGCCATCTGCATCCTCCTGGTCTTCGTCATCCCGACCTTCCAGAGCATGTTCGCCTCGGCCAACCTGGAGCTGCCGCTGCCGACGCGCGTCGTGATCGGCATGTCCAACTTCCTGATCGGGTACTGGTGGGCCATCATCGGCATCTTCGCGGCCGCGTTCTTCGGGATCAAGAGCTACTACGCCTCGGCCCAGGGCCGGCTCCAGATCGACACCCTGCTGCTCAAGGCGCCCGTCCTGGGCGACGTCATCCGGAAGTCCGCGGTCTCGCGCTTCACCCGGACGCTGGGCACCCTGGTGAGCTCGGGCGTCTCGATCCTCGAGGGCCTCGAGATCACGGCCAAGACGGCCGGCAACCAGGTGGTGCACAACGCGGTCATGGAGTCGCGCCAGTCGATCGCCGGCGGTGAGACCATCGCCGCGCCGCTCGAGAAGTCGAAGGTGTTTCCGCCGATGGTCATCTCGATGATCGCGGTGGGTGAGCAGACCGGCGGCCTGGACGAGATGCTGAGCAAGATCGCGGACTTCTACGACGAAGAGGTGGACGTCGCCGTGAGCGCGCTCCTGAGCCTCATGGAGCCGGCCATGATCGTCATCCTCGGCGTGATCGTCGGCGGCATGGTCATCGCCATGTACCTGCCGATCTTCGACATGATGAACGCGGTGCAGTAGCGCTCGCGGGGGACGACTTCCGCGGCACGCGCGCCCTCGGCCGCCCGACCTGATCGGGCCCGGCCGGGGGCGCCGTGCTTGGGGCCCGGTGCGTGGCACTCCTGGCGAGGCGCCTCCGTCCGTATTCTGTAGGCATTGCGCGCGAGGAGGCAGCATGCCGGGACAGGGACGGATGACGAGGGCGAGCCGGGCTCGATCGACCGCGCCGGCCGTCGGATCGGAGAGACGGGCCCGGTGGTGGGCGCTCGGCGCGTGGCTCACGGTGGCCGTGTCGAGCCCATCCGCAGGCCAGGCGCCGGCGCACCCTGGCGCTTCCGCCGCGCCCGCGACGGCCGTCGGCTCGGCCGACAGCCTCATGCGGCTGGCCCTGGCCACTGCGCTGCAGGCGCGCGGCAACGACGCGGTGGCCGCGCTCCGGGCGCTCGACCCCGCCCAGCTCGCCGGCCGCTACCAGCCGACGCGCGTCTGCATGCTCGAGCGACTGGGCCGCCGACGGCCCCCGGCAATCGGCCTGGCCGATTCCGTTCTCGCCGGGGTGCTGCGGGACTACCGGGAGTACTGGCTGCGCTCGCTCCGGGCGGAGCATCCGCTCGCGGACAACGAGGCGTGGCTGCTCCACGCGCTGAATGCCAGGGTCAGCGCGGCCGGCGGCGCCCCCGCGCCGGGCCTGGACGAGCTGGAGCCGGCCTTGTCGGCGCTGATCGCCGCGCGGGGCTACCACTCGTTGCTGGGCGTGACCAGCCCCCTGCGCGAGCTGATGCTCTGGAAGACCGAGACCGAGACGCCGTACGACGTGGCGCTGCCGGAGAGCCGGCAGCGCGTGGTGGTGATGTTCATGGACGGGTTCGCGAGCCTGGGCTGGGCGGGATTCGCCACCTGCGACCGCCACCACAGCGGTGGCTGGACCAAGCCGGACCGACTCTATGCCGTGCGAAGCGCCTACGATCTCGGCAGCGAAGACTTCCGGATCAGCTACCTGGCCCACGAGGCGCAGCACTTCTCGGACAACCGGCGCTTCCCCAGGCTCGAGCGCCAGGAAGAGTTGGAATACCGCGCCAAGCTGGTCGAGCTGGCGCTCGCCGACTCGTCCGCTCACGACCTCCTCGACGCCTTCGCCGACAATGTCGGGGACGACGCCACCGTGCCGCACAGCTACGCCAACGGGCGCGTCGTTCGCGAGCTGGAGAAGCGCCTGGGCCCCGGCGCGACCAGCGCTCCGGGGCGGCGCCGCGTGAGCGTCGCTCGCATCAATGCCGCAGCGGCGGACTTGCTGAAGCAGGATACCGAGAGGCTCGAGCGGACGGGTGACGGAGCGGTCAAGTGAGATACGTCTTCGTAGACAGGGACGCCCGACCGGCGAGGACTTCGAGTCCGGCCGGGCGAACCGGGTGGCGGCCGCCGGACCCTGAAGCGATCCGGCCCCTGCGTCGTTCACCCCTCATGCCGACCGCGCGGGCGCCATCCCGCCCTGGCGCGACCGCGCCGCATCGGGCCGGCAGCACTCGGCGCAGAACCGGAAGAAGACCCCGTCAATACCCTCGCCGTCGTGCTTGAAGCGCCACCTTCCCGAGTTTCCAGGTCGATTCCTGCCGTCCGGCGACACCACCCAGCCAGCTATGGAACAGGGTCAATTATTTAATATATGAAGATATATATGACGTATTATAACGATTAATCGTTATAATAAGTTATATACGTCTTGTTATAGTGCATCACATTGTATTCAACCGAATATGTATCTATAATATGCCTCATATGAGATATTGTACACTTACAGGTCAGTAAAATATCATATACGACGTTTAGCGTGATATAACAGCGAGGCCATTCGACAATGGAGCAGCTTCGTCCCACTGCGACTACCGACGAGGTCCTGGCGGAGATCGGCCAGCGGCTGCAGCGCTACCGTCTCCAGCAGAACCGAACCGTGGCGGACCTGGCCGCGGACGCGGGCATCAGCCAGCGGACCGCCTCCAGGGCAGAGGCCGGCGAGAATCCGACCCTGGCGACCGTAGTGCGAATCCTCCGGGCCCTTGGACGCCTGGATGCGCTCGACGCGTTCCTCCCGCCCGCGCTGGTATCCCCGATCCAGTTGGTGGCGCTGAGTGGACGCGAACGTCAACGCGCGGGGAAACCCCGCCGCCGGCGCCGCCAGGACACCCGCGATGGCTGATACCCCCCGCGCCCCGGCGCGCGCGCGTCCGGGCACCGGCGGCGCCGCCCCGTACACGGTTGCCCGCATCGGGCTGTGGGGCCAGGAAGTGGGCGCCGTCGCGGAGGACCGCCAAGGCGGCATCGTGTTCGAGTACGCCGAGCAGTTCAGGCAGTCGGGCCTCGAGGTCTCACCGGTGCATCTCCCGCTTTCCCGCAGGGGACCGATCACGTTCCCGGAGCTCCAACGAGTGCAGTCCTTCGCGGGCCTGCCGGGTCTCCTCGCGGACTGCCTGCCGGATGCGTTCGGGAACGCGGTCATCCGGCGCTACTTCGAGCAGCGCGGCACCCCGGACGCCGCCATGAGTCCCGTGCAGAAGCTGCTCTACATCGGCGGCCGGGCCATGGGGGCCCTCGAGTTCAGGCCCCCTCTCGAACGGCGCACCCGCGATACCGATGAGGCACTCGCGATCGCGCGATTGGTGGAGGAGGCGCGGCGCGTCATCGAGGGTGATCCCACCGTCGCCGTCCCCGAGATGATGCGCCTGGGCGCGTCGGCCGGCGGGGCACGCGCCAAGGCGCTGATCCTGTGGAACCGGGAACAGGCACGCGTGCAATCGGCGTTCGCGCCTCGACATGAGGGGGACGAGCACTGGCTCATCAAGTTCGACGGCGTGTCCGCCGGTGCCGGCGGCCACGTACTGGCGAAGGAGTTCGTGCCCGGCCCCTTCGGGCGCATCGAGTACGCCTACTCGCGTATGGCTCGGGCGGCGGGCGTCGAGATGGCGGAGACGCACCTGCTCCGCGAGCGCGACTACGCCCACTTCATGACGCGGCGCTTCGACCGTGACGGGGATGCCCGCGTGCACATGCACAGCCTCGGCGGGCTGCAACACGCGGACTACAACCTCCGGCAGGTGCTCTCGTACGAGGACTACTTCCGCACGATCCGCGTGCTGGGCATGGGGCAGCCGGCCGTCGACCAGGCGTTCCGCCGGATGATCTTCAACTTCGCGGCGCGCAACCAGGACGACCACGTGAAGAACTTCGCGTTCCTCATGGGCGAGGACGGGCGCTGGCGGCTTGCCCCGGCGTTCGACGTGACCTGGGCGTACGGCGGGGCGTGGGCCACGACCCATCAGATGACGGCTCGCGGGAAGGACGACCACTTCACCCGGGCGGATCTCCTGGAGGTGGCGAGCGCGTTCGACGTTCCCAACCACGGGGCCGATATCCTCGAGGATGTCGAGGCGTCGCTCGACCGGTGGGCACCCGAGGCCAAGGTCGCTGGCGTGGATCCGGCCCGGATCGGTGCGATCCAGGCGCTGTTTCGCCACTTCGCCTAGGCCAAGAAGAGACTCCCGCCGAGCCACACTCGTGGATTGCCACGCCGGCGCTCTTCCCGGCGGACTGGCTTGTCCCTATTCTTTTCGGCGACCGCCATCCCCCGCCGCTCTCCGACCCAGGAACGCCATGCGCCTCACCCGTCGCGAGTTCACCGCGGCCCTCACCGGCCTGACGGGTGCCGCCGCCCTCCGGTCCGACCGGCCGCTCGCCGCCGGCGAGCCCGATCCCTGCGACCTTCCGCCGCCGGTCCGGCGGCTCGAGCCGATGACCGCCGGCGTCTCGCCCATTGGGGACCAGGAGCGGCGGACCCGGCTCGACAAGGCCCAGCGCCTGATGGTGGAGCAGGGCATCGCGGCCCTGCTGGTCGAGCCCGGCACCACCATGGCGTACTACACCGGCGTGAGCTGGTCGCCCTCGGAGCGCACCTTCGCGCTCGTCATGCCGGCGCGCGGCGAGCTGGGGTGGATCTGTCCCGCGTTCGAGGAGACCCGGGCCCGGGAGCTGATCCGGTTCGGCACCGACGTGCGCACCTGGCAGGAGGACGAGAGCCCGTTCCGGATCCTCGCGGGGCTGCTCCGGGACCGCGGCGTGATCACCGGCCGGCTGGGGCTGGAGGAGCAGGTGCGATTCTTCGTGGCCGACGGCCTCCGGAAGGAAGCGCCGGCCGCCGAGGTGGTGAGCGCGACGCCGGTCACCGCCGGGTGCCGGATGTTCAAGTCTCCGGCCGAGCTGGCGCTGATGCAGCGGGCCAGCGACATGACGATCGCCGCGTTCAAGGCCGCCTTCGCGAGCCTGCGCGAGGGAATGACGCAATACGAGCTGCAGGACATCATGCTCTCGGCGCTCCGCCGGGTGGGCGGCGAGGATCCCTGGGCCCTGGTCGGGCTGGGGAAGTATTCCGCCTTTCCGCACGGCTCGATTCAGCCTCAGAAGCTGAGGTCAGCGGACATCGTGCTGCTCGACTCCGGCTGCGCGCTGCACGGGTACCAGTCGGACATCACCCGGACCACGGTCTTCGGCCGGCCCACCGCGCGGCAGCGGGAGATCTGGCAGCTCGAGCGCCGGGCCCAGGACGCCGCATTCCGGGCGGCGCAGGTCGGCGTCCCCTGCGAAGCGGTGGACGCCGCCGCGCGCAAGGTGCTCCGCGACGCCGGCCTCGGGCCGGACTACCGGGTGCCGGGACTGCCGCACCGGACGGGGCACGGCATCGGCATGGACGGACACGAGTGGACGTACTTCGTCCGCGGCAACACCACGCCCATCGCGCCGGGGATGTGCTTCAGCGACGAGCCGACGATCGTGATTCCGGGGGAGTTCGGCATTCGGTTGGAGGACTGTCTGTACATCACCGAGGACGGGCCGCGCTTCTTCACCGCCCAGAGCCAGGCGATCGACCAGCCGCTCGGCTGACGCCGTCCCCCTACTTCGGCCTGCTCGTCCGGAGCCGCACCCGGGTGACGTCCTCGACCGCCGCCATCACCGCATGAAAGCCCTTCACGTCGCGGCCATCGACGCGCCCGCGGATCTCATCTTCCAGCGTCTTGAGCAGGCGGTTGAGCCGCTCCGCCAGCTCCCGCCCCTCGCCGGTGATGTGGATCATGAACGAGCGGCGGTCCTCGGCGTTGATGGTCCGGCGCACGAATCCGTCGCGCTCCAGCCGGTCGAGCAGGCTGGTGAAGGTGGACTGCTTGATGCCGAAGACCCGGACGAGGTCGCGGATCGAGGCTGGCGCGTAGCTTCGGAGATAGGTGAGCACGTGGCCCTCGATCGGGCTCACGCCCAGATCGCGCGTGCGGCTCTCGAGGTAGACCGAGAGCTGACGCGAGGCCTTGTGCAGGGGCGAAAGGAACTGCAGCGCCATGGCCGCTCCAACGGGGATCGTACGATGTCGGAATATACGCCGCCCACTGCCCGCGCGGGGAGAGGGTTGACGCCGGGCGGATCGCGCACAATACTTGGAAAGGAAAAGGTACGATATCGTAACATGGCCGATCCGCGGCCGGCCCGGTCCGGCCGCTCACGCGAGGAGGGCAGCATGAGCGCACCCGCAGCCGACATCGCCACCGAGCTTCAGACCTTCCGCAGCCAGGCCCGGATGGCGGACCAGGTCCTGCGCCGGAACGTCGACGGCGTCACCCACGAGGAGAGCCTCCGGCTGCCGCAGCCCGGCGGCAACTGCCTCAACTGGGTGGTCGGACACCTGCTATGGGTTTACGCGGGGGCGCTCGAGCTTCTGGGACAGGAGCCCGTGCTCGACCAGGGCAGCCTGGCACGCTACGCCCGAGGCGCCCCGCCACTCAAGAATCCCGCGGAGGCCCGCGACTTCGGAGAGCTGATGGCGGCATGGGTCGAGGAGGCCGAGCGGGTGGATGCGGGGCTGGCGGCGTTGCCGGCGGAGACACTGGGCCGGCCGGCGCCGCACAGCCCGAGCGGCGATCCCGACGAGACCGTACGATCCCTGGTGGCGACCATCCTCTTTCATCAGGCCTACCACGCGGGCCAGGCGGGTGTCCTCCGCAGGGTCATCGGGAAGCCGGGCGCCATCGCGTGAGCGCGCGCCGTGGCGCAGGCAAGCGATATGGTGTTTCAGGCAGAGACTCGAGCCGAGTTTTGTTACCGCGGCCGACTGGACCGCATGGTGGTTACATTCGCTGTCATCCCGAGCAGAGCGGGGGATCTACTCGTCCGGGGTCGAACTCGGCTGAGGAAAGTCCCTCGCTCCGCTCGGGATGACAGTGTCGGCCAACCCGATCAACTGATTCTCCATAGCTCGGGGAGGAAGCACGGCATGAGCGGAGTTCGAGTGCTCGTAGGTACGCGGAAGGGCGCCTTCGTCATGACGGCCGACGGCAAGCGCGAGCGGTGGGACGTCACCGGCCCGCACTTCCCCGGCTGGGAGATGTACCACCTCAAGGGCTCACCCGCCGACCCCGATCGGATCTACGCCTCGCAGTCGAGCGGCTGGTTCGGCCAGCTCATCCAACGCTCCGACGACGGCGGGAAGACCTGGGAGCCCATGGGCAACCAGTTCCAGTACGAAGGCACGCCGGGAACCCACCAGTGGTACGACGGCACGCAGCACCCGTGGAAATTCGCCCGCGTCTGGCATCTCGAGCCGTCGCTCACCGATCCTGACACGGTCTATGCCGGCGTGGAGGACGCGGCCCTGTTCCGCACCGTCGACGGCGCGCAGACCTGGTGCGAGCTCCCCGGTCTCAGGGAGCACGGCTCGGGGCCGTCCTGGCAGCCCGGTGCCGGCGGCATGTGCCTGCACACGATCCTCCTGGACCCCACCGATCCCGGGCGGATCTTCATCGCCATCTCGGCCGCCGGCGCGTTCCGGAGCGACGACGGCGGCACCACCTGGCAGCCGATCAACCGCGGACTCAAGTCCCAGGGCATTCCCAGTCCCGAAGCCGAGGTCGGACACTGCGTGCACCGGATCGCGATGCACCCCTCTCGGCCCGGTGTCCTGTTCATGCAGAAGCACTGGGACGTGATGCGCAGCGACGATGCCGGCGGCAACTGGCGCGAGGTGAGCGGGAACCTCCCGACCGACTTCGGCTTCCCGATCGACGTGCACGCCCACGAGCCCGAGACCATCTACGTCGTCCCGATCACGAGCGACTCGCATCACTTCCCGCCCGACGGCAAGCTGCGGGTCTACCGGAGCCGCTCCGGGGGCGAGGACTGGGAGCCGCTGACCAAGGGCCTGCCGCAGCGCGACTGCTACGTCAACGTCCTCCGCGACGCGATGGCGGTGGACTCGCTCGACGCGTGCGGCGTCTACTTCGGGACGACCGGCGGCCAGGTGTACGCCTCCACCAACGGCGGCGACAGCTGGGCGCCGATCGTCCGGGACCTGCCGCCGGTGCTGTCGGTCGAGGTCCAGACGCTGCCGTGATCCGGCTCGTCCTCCCGGCCCATCTGCGGAAGCTGGCCCAGGTCGGCGACGAGGTCGAGCTTCGGGTCGAGGGGCCGGTCACGCAGCGCTCGGTCCTCGACGCGCTCGAGGCCCGCTACCCGATGCTGCGCGGCACCATTCGCGACCACGTGACCCAGGAGCGCCGCACGTTCCTCCGTTTCTTCGCCTGCGAGCAGGACCTGTCCCACGAACCCCCCGACGCGCCGCTTCCCGCCGCCGTCGCCGCCGGTCAGGAGCCCTACCTGGTCGTGGGGGCGATGGCCGGCGGCTAGGCGGCCCCGCGTTCCATGGCCATAAACCACCACACCTCAACTTTTTACCAGCGGGGGCAGCCCTCGGGCCACCCGCGTGTCGATTTTTCCGGCGCCCGTTCGACGTAGTGGTAGAGCCGGGATCGAGGCCGGCGAGGGGGCCGGGCCTTGGCTCGGACACAGACACAGGAGAGACGACCATGCGATTCATGATCCTGCTCAAGGCCGACAAGGAACACGGAGGCGGGCGTCATGCCCAGTCGAGAAGCTGCTGGCCGATATGGGCAAGTACAACGAAGAGCTGGTGAAGGCGGGCGTGATGCTCGCGGGCGAGGGTCTCCAGCCGAGCTCGAAGGGCGCGCGTGTCAAGTTCTCGGGCAAGCAGCGGACCGTCATCGACGGCCCGTTCACCGAGACGAAGGAGCTGGTCGCCGGCTTCTGGCTGATCCAGGTGAAGTCGAAGGACGAAGCGATCGAGTGGGTCAAGCGCTGCCCCGCTCGAGGGCGACGCCGAGATCGAGATCCGCCAGGTGTTCGAGGCCGAGGACTTCGGGCCCGAGTTCACGCCCGAGCTCCGGGAACAGGAAGAGCGCCTCCGCGCCCAGGTCGCGGCGAAAAAATAGCCCACAACCTCGAGGACCAGACGATGCGATTCATGATGCTGATGATACCCAAGGGCTACGAGCAGGCGGCCCCGGGAACCGCGCCGGATGCCAAGGCGGTGGCCGCGATGATGAAGTACAACGAGTCCCTGCAGCGGGCCGGCGTGCTGGTGGCGCTCGACGGCCTCCACCCGCCCTCGATGGGCGCCCGGGTCTCGTTCTCCGGTGGCAAGCCGAAGGTGACCGACGGGCCGTTCACCGAGGCCAAGGAAGTCCTGGGCGGCTACTGGATGATCGATGTGAACTCGAAGGCGGAAGCCGTCGAATGGGCGTCGCGCTGCCCGGGGTCGGACAACGAGATCATCGAGGTCCGGCAGGTGCAGGAGCTCGCCGACTTTCCCGCCGATGTGCAGAAGGCCGCGGCCGGGTTCACCGAGATGCAGGCGGAGTCGGCGCGGCGCCGGGGGTCGTGAGCCTGACGAGGGAGTCATCCTGAGCGGAGCGAAGGAGCCATGCCTCGACGCATGCCCTCTTCGCGCCCTTGCCGGGGCCGGTGAACGTGGCGTGATTGGGAGCCGTGACGGCTTCCGAGACGGCTTCCGACGCCCATCGCGCCATCGACGCGGTCTGGAGAATCGAGTCCGCCAGGCTCATCGCCGGCCTGGCGCGGATCGTGGGCGACCTGGGCACGGCCGAGGATCTGGCCCAGGACGCCCTCGTCGCGGCGCTCGAACGCTGGCCCGAGTCGGGTGTCCCGGACAACCCGGGCGCCTGGCTCATGGCCACCGCCAAGCATCGCGCCATCGATCTGTTCCGGCGCCGGACCCTGCTCGAGCGGAAGCACGACCAGCTCGGGCACGAGCTCGAGGCCCGGCAGGAGATGGCCGTGCCCGATCTCGACGCCGCGCTCGACGACCATGTGGGCGACGATCTGCTCGGCCTCGTGTTCGTCGCCTGCCATCCGATCCTCGCGCCTGAGGCGCGGATCGCCCTCACGCTCCGCCTGGTCGGGGGCCTCACCACCGACGAGATCGCGCGGGCATTCCTGGTGCCGGTTCCCACCGTCGCCCAGCGGATCGTCCGCGCCAAGCGCACGCTCGCCGACGCCGGCGTTCCCTTCGAGGTGCCGCGCGGCGCCGAGCTCGCCGAGCGGCTGTCGTCGGTGCTCGAGGTGGTGTACCTGGTGTTCAACGAGGGCTACTCGGCCACCGCGGGCGGCGACTGGATGCGGCCGGCGCTCTGCGAGGACGCGCTGCGGCTGGGCCGGATCCTGGCGGAGCTCGCGCCGGCGGAGGCGGAGGTCCACGGCCTGGTCGCGCTGATGGAGATCCAGGCATCGCGCACGCGGGCGCGGGTCGGACCCTCGGGCGAGCCCATTCTGCTCCTGGAGCAGGATCGCGGGCGGTGGGACCAGCTGCTGATCCGGCGCGGCCTGGCCGCGCTCGAGCGGGCCGAGTCGCTGGGCGGCGCGCTCGGCCCGTACGCGCTGCAGGCGACGATCGCCGCCTGTCACGCCCGGGCGCGGACCGGCGGGGAGACCGATTGGGCGCGCATCGCCGCGCTGTACGACGCGCTGGCGCGGCTCACGCCGTCGCCGGTGGTCGAGCTCAACCGCGCGGTGGCGTTTGCGATGGCCTTCGGTCCGGCGGCCGGTCTCGCGCTGGTGGACACGCTGATGTCGGAGCCGGCGCTCAAGAGCTACCACCTGCTGCCGAGCGTGCGCGGCGACCTGCTCGAGAAGCTCGGCCGGCCCGACGAGGCCGCCGCGGAGTTCGAGCGCGCCGCGGCACTCACGCGTAACGCGCGCGAGCGCACCCTGCTGCTCAAGCGCGCCACGGCGTGCGCGCGCCGGCGGGGGCCGACGGCGTGAGCGAGGGCGGCCACGACGGTATCGGACCGGCCCCGCCCGACACGCCGCCGGCCGGGGCGCCGGCCGCGCTCGCGGGGCTCGCCACGATCATCGGCCTCGCGGTCGCCGTCCTCTCGCTCTTTCTGTTCGGCTGGCTGGCCGACGAGATGCTGGAGGGCGAGACGCTCGCGTTCGATCTCGCGCTGCGCACCGCGGTGCACTCCATCGCGTCACCCGGCCTGACCAGCGCCCTTACGCTCACCAGCAGGCTCGGCGGCCCGGCGGTGCTGGGCCCCCTCGGCGCAGTGCTGGTGGGGCTCTTCGCCTGGCGGCGGTGGTGGCGCGGTGCGGCACTCATGGCGGTTTCGATGGTCGGCGCAGCCGTGCTCGACGCCGCGCTCAAGCTCGCCTTCCACCGGACGCGGCCGACGCCCTACTTCGACTATCCGGCGCCCGCGAGCTACAGCTTTCCCAGCGGCCACGCCCTCTTCTCGTTCTGCTTCTTCGCCACCGCCGCGGCCCTGCTCGTGCCCCGGCTCAGCTCGCCCGCCCTGCGCGGAGCGGTCTGGGCCGTGGCCGCCGCCGCGATCCTCGCGATCGGGTTCTCGCGCATCTACCTGGGCGTCCACTACCCGAGCGACGTGATGGCGGGGTACGCGGCGGGCCTCCTCTGGTCCAGCGTCATCATGCTCGGCGACCGGGTGGCGCACGTGTGGGCGCGGCGCCGCGGCGGGGCCTGAGCGCTCGCGCCTGTGGCGAATGTACCGACGGTGACCGGCGCCCTGCCGGGCCGCCGACCGGTACCTCGCTTGGGGCACATCCCCGGACAGGATGGGCCATCGGATGCTTTGCGCAACAGAGGGACCGAGCGGTATTGTGGTGCAGATTCCGCGCACACCGAACACCGGCCCATGCCGAGGCACGTCGTCGCCGCGGCCGGAGCCGACCGCCGAGGCCTCGTGCACGCTCTCACCGCCGTCTTTCGCAGTTCGAACCCCATGAGTCCGCCTCATCGGCGGCTCCAGCCGTTCATGTGGCGGCGGTTGCCCGCGTTGGCGCTGGCCGCCGTGCTGCTCGTCGCGCCGGCGCGGACGGCCTCCGCCCAGGACCTCACCTGGAAGAACGGCCTCACGTTCTATCTCGACAACACCGAGTTCTTCAACCCCTACCGCACCGGCGAAACGCTGCTCGGCGGCCAGGTGTTGAGCTATCTCTCCGCCGCGCTGGGACCCCGCACGGAAGTCGTGGCCGGGTTTCACGGCAACCACCAGAGCGGCGACTCCCGCTTCCTCAGCCCGTTCAAGCCGATCCTCGGCTTCCGCTACCGCACCGATCATTCGCTCGCCGCGCTCGGCACCCTCGTGACCGAGGACCGGCACGGCTATCTCGAGCCGCTCGAGGGCAGGCTGCTCGACATCACCCGGCCGGTCGAATATGGCGTGCAGTGGCGGGAGCAGCACGCGGCGGGCGGCGGCGAGATCTTCCTCAACTGGCAGCGGCTCAACACCGCGCGGGGGCGGGAGGTGTTCGACTACGGGCTCCTGCTGCACGCGAACCCGACGCGCTGGCTCCAGCTCGAGATGCAGGGCCATGGCCTCCACCACGGCGGGCAGCTCTTCAACGCCGGCGAGCCCGTGGCCAACAATCAGGCCCTGGCCCTCGGCGGACAGCTGAGCGCCGTGCTGCCGCTCGTGGGGGCGAGCTCGCTCCGGGTGTTCCAGCTCCTGAGCCACGGCGACATCGACAGCCTCCGGGCCGGCCGGCCCGACCACGGGCACGGCACGTACATCCGCGCGGCGTTCACGCCGTGGAACTGGCTGCAGGTGTTCGCGATCCAGTGGTGGGGCCGGGACTTCGTCTCGAACGAGGGCGACGGCAACTACAACTCGGAGGGCTCCGACCCCGCGTACTACAAGTCCTACCGCAAGTACCAGGAAGTCGGCCTCGCCCGGCGCACGCCGATCGAGTCGGGCCTCACGCTCGACACCGAGTTCCGGTTCCACCGGATCGACGACCGGCGGAGCATCGCCATCGGGACTTCGCCCTGGGAGTACTCCTACCGGCTGATCGTGCGCGCGCCGTTCAGCATGCGGCTCAACCGGCCGGTGGAGCCGGCCGAGGTGCCGTGACGCTCTCGCTCACGCCCGCGCGATGAGGTAGCGGAACCGGTTCCGCAAGCGGAAGCTCCCGTCCGGGCGCCGGAACGGCGCGATCGATTCCGCCAGCGCCTCCCGCGCCCGCGGCTCGCCCGCCACCGCGATCGCGCGCACGTCGGGGCCCGCCGAGAGCAGTGCCAGGAGCGCGGTCTCCTCGTTGGGGTACACGAACGGCGTGTCGGCCTCGAGTGCGTCGAGCGGCTCGAGTCCCGCCTGGGTCGCCATCTGCTCGAGCGCGCCCGGGGCCGAGAGCGCGAACGGTCCCGGCGTGCCCGGCGGTGGCGGCGGCGACACCAGGCCGGCCAGCGCCGCCCAGGGCAGGGCCTCGATCTCGCCAACGCGAACGTCCAGCCCCGGCACGCGGCGCGCGGCCAGCGCCACCAGCTCCGGGGTGTCGTCGAGGCCGCTCACCGCGAGCCCGCGCTCGACCGCGAGCCGGCAGTACACCCCCGACCCGCAGCCTACGTCCAGCACCCGCGTCCCAGGCGGCGGCGCCACCCGATCCAGCACCGCCTCGTACAGCGGCGTGTGCTGCACCTCCGCCAGTTCCGCCCAGTCGGCCGCCCGCGCGCCCCAGAGCGCGCGCTCCGCTTCCGCCGAACCCGTGCCCGACGTCGCGCCCGTCATCGTACCCCTCCGTTCGGCTGCGTGGTGGTCTCTCACAACGGGCCGGTGGCCCCGGAATTGCCCATTCGGCGGCGGTTCGGCACCACACCCGGCTGGTATTCCCCACGGACAGGAGGACGCATGGCGGCTAAACGACTGGCAATTCTGACGCTCGCTCTGATGGCCGGCTGCGGCGGCGACCGCGCCGCCAGCATGGCGGCCGACAGCCTGAGCCGCGATCTGCAACGGCTCCCGGTCGATTCCTCGGCCACCTTGAGCGACCAGGCGGCGGCCACCCCGGTGATGCCGGCGAGCACCCCGGCTGCCAAGCCTGCCGCCAAGCCGAAGCCCAAGCCGGCTCCGAAGCCCGCGCCGGCCGCGCCGCGCGCGCTGGCCGCAGGCGCCACCATCGCCACGACGGTCGACCGCGAGATCTCGTCGAAGACCGACAAGGCCGGCGCCACCGTCATGGGCACCGTCGCGAGCGACGTGACCGACGCGTCGGGCCGCGTGGTCATCCCCGCGGGATCGAAGGTGACGCTCACCATCGCCGAGATCCACGAGTCGGAGAACAAGGGCGACAAGACCGGCAAGCTGACGCTGACGCCGACCGCGGTCGAGATCCAGGGCCGGAGCTACGCCATCGACGGCTCGGCTACGGCGCTCGACCGGACGCTGCGCGATCGCCCGACCAACGCGGGTGACGTGGCCAAGGTCGGCGCGGGCACCGCGGCCGGCGCCATCCTGGGCCGGGTGATCGGTGGCAGCACCAAGGGCGCGGTCATCGGCGGCGTCATCGGCGGCGCGGTCGGCACCCAGCGCGCCATCCAGACGCAGGACCGGGACGTCGTCGTGCCGGCCAGCTCGCGGGTCGAGATCACGCTCGGCGGGCCGTTCGCGCGCTGACCTTCGCACCGGCGCTCTGCTCGGCCCCGCCCGGATCCTCGGGCGGGGCCGAGTCGTGTGGGGGAGCGTACGATCCGCAAAGATAGCTCGCCCCTGTGAGCGGGAACACCGACGCGCGCCCGCGGAGTCGGCTTTATGGACCGGCCCCTCTGCGGCGGGATATACTGGAATCATGTCGCGAGCCTTCGTAAACGAGGATGCCGGGGACGCCGAATCGACGGCGCGCTATTCCCTGCCGGATCGGGCCGACCCGAGCTACGACCACGCCGCCGCCCGCGCGCTCCTCCGGGGCGCGGACCTGGGTGACACCGTGGGCGCCGAAGCCGCGACCGGGTACTACTGGGGCGACCCGACCCTGGTCTCCCACGTGGAGCGCATCCTGGCCGAGGCGCGGCAGGATGGCGACGAACGCCTGGAACAGCTGGCGGAGCGGTTTCTGCGGGCACCGCGGCGCCGGCGGACCTGATCAGGAGGCACCATGCAGGACGAGAAGGACATCGCGCTGAATCCCCATCGCGCGGAGCAGCAGGCCCGGGCTCGCGAGCACAACCTCGACATCCTGGCGCAGCGGGGCGTCCGGCTCTTCGGTAACGAGACCGACGACGAGCTGTCCGATCTGTGGTCGGCGGTGGACCGCTTCGAGTCGGTGGTCGAGTCCCGCGGCGGCGACACCCTCACCAACGCCCCCGACTCGGCCGAGCCCGACAATCCCGACTTCGTTCTCCCCGAGCGCCGGGCGCGCGAGGCGGTCGAGTCGTACGTGGGGCGGATACGCGCGGCCGCGGCGGCGCTGCGGAAGGGAGACGGGGAGTCGACGGGCGAGGGGTGAGGCCGGCGGTCATGCCGGGGGTGTCGATGTGTCATCCCGAGCGTAGCGAGGGATCTTGCGGGGGAATGGCTCGAGCCTTTCCGGGCAAAATCCCTCGCTACGCTCGGGATGACAGCGCCGCGCTCAGGATGACAGGGTGACCGCGCCGCGCTCAGAATGACCGCCCTCGAGCCCGACCTTCCCCTCAGCTCCTTCGCAGCAGCGCGCTCCGCCGGTACGGCCACACGTCCACCACCTCCCCCGCCGCCAGCCGCCGCTGCGCCCGCTGCCAGAACTCCACGTCCAGCAGGTCGCGGTGGGCGGCGAGGAAGGCGTCGCGCACTTCGCCCGGCGGCACGAGGAAGGCGCTGAACTCCTCCGGAAAGACGTCGCTCTCGCCCACGAAGAACCAGGGTTCGGCCGCGAACTCCTCCTCGATCGTCGTCGGCGGCGGGATTCGCCGGAAATGGCACTCCGACAGCAGGCAGAGCTCGTCGTAGTCGTAGCAGATGACTCGCCCGTTCCGCGTCACGCCGAAGTTCTTGAGCAGCATGTCGCCCGTGAAGATGTCGGCGGCCGCCAGGTCCTTGATGGCGTTGCCGTACTCCACCACCGCCTCGCCCGCCGCCTCGGGGCCGGCGTCCCGGAGGAACAGGTTGAGCGGCGTCACCCGGCGCTCGGTGTAGACGTGGCGCACGATGACCCGGTCGCCGGCGACCCGCACCGTCGTGGCCGCGACCGAGAGCAGGTAGGCCAGCAGCTCGTCGGGAAAGCAGCGCCGCGGAAACTCGAGGTGCTCGAACTCCTGCGCGTCGGCGAGACGGCCCACCCGGTCGCGGACGAACACGAAGTGGTACTTGTCCATGACCGCCTGGCGGGTGGTGTTCTTGGGCGCGCCGAAGCTGTCCTTGATGATCTTGAACACCAGGTTGAACGCGGGCAGCGTGAACACCGCCATGACCATGCCCTCGTCGCCTTCGGCGACGGCGAAGCGGGCGTCGGGGTTCTCGAGGTAGGTCATCAGGTTCCGGAACAGCTCGGTCTTCCCGTGCTTGTTGAAGCCGATGGCGTTGTAGAGCTCGTCGACACGCTTGAGCGGCATGATCGAGCGCAGGAACTCCACCAGCGCCCGCGGCTGCGAGACGTCCACCCGGAAGTACGACCAGCTGAACCCGAACACGATGCTGGCCTCGTTCTGGGTCATGAGCACCGCGTCGACCACGATGCCCCGTTCGGCCCGGAGCAGCGGCAGCACCAGCGGGAGCACGATCCCTCCTCGCCGGATCCGGCCCACCACGTACGCCCCCTTGTTCCGGTAGAACACCGACCGCACGACGTCGAGCTCGATCGCGCCGCGGGCCGGCAGGCCGCCGAGGAGCTCGTTGATCTGGCGCGCCACGATCGCGGCGTCCCGGCGCAGGGAGGTGTACGGCACCGACCAGGCGAAGCGCTCGAGGATGCGGCGGACCAGCTCCGCATCCACCTCCTCCACCCGGTCGCTGTCGCAGAGTGGCGGGCCGTCGGGCGGCGCCGGCGGCGCCGGGGACGCATCGAGGTATTCGATGGCGGCGTCCACGCCCACGGTGCTGAACACCCGGCGCGTCACCGAGTTGAAGAATGTCTGGGCCAGCTCCGCGTCGGGCCGGTCCTCGGCGCCCTGCGCGTGGCGCGCCCGCATCGCCGCCCAGAGCGTCCGCTCCATGACCGCATCCTCGAGAATGTCGCGCACGTCGGCGACGGCCCCGTCGAGGTGGGTCCGGTAGAGCGCCAGCCGCTCGGTCGCGTCGGCCTGCGCGCCGCGCCAGTCGCGCTGCTCGAAGCGCTCCCGCGCGCGGCGGGTGATCTCCTCGAAGCCCCGATGGTACCGGTCGTAGGCGGCGTGGATCGCGTCCACGGCGCGGTTGCCGATCTCGGGGCACGCGGGCAGATTCAGCGTCGATTCCCGGCTCATCGCACGCATGCGGACCAGTCCGAAGGAACGTGTCTCATGTCAGCCTCCACGGCCACCGTCTCCGGCGACACCATCACCCTGCGCGACCGGCGGCTGCAGGTGCCCGCCCAGCCGGTCATTCCCTTCATCGAGGGCGACGGCACCGGCCCCGACATCTGGCACGCCTCGCAGTACGTGTTCGACGAGGCCGTGCGGCGCGCGTATGGCGGCAAGCGCCGTATCGTGTGGAAGGAGGTCCTCGCCGGCGAGAAGGCCAAGCATCAGCTCAACAGCTGGCTGCCGGACGAGACCCTCGCGGCCATCGACCGCCATCTGGTCGCCATCAAGGGCCCGCTCACGACTCCGGTCGGCGGCGGCTTCCGTTCGCTCAATGTGGCGCTCCGCCAGAAGCTCGATCTGTACGCCTGCGTCCGGCCCGTGCGCTGGTTCGAGGGCGTGCCCTCGCCGGTCAAGGCGCCCGGAGACGTGGACATGATCATCTTTCGCGAGAACACCGAGGACATCTACGCCGGCATCGAGTACAAGGCCAAGAGCGACGAGGCCCGGCGAGTCGTCGACTTCCTGATGCAGCAGATGGGCGCCCAGACCATCCGGTTCCCGGCCACCAGCGCGATCGGCATCAAGCCGGTCTCGGAGGAGGGCTCGAAGCGGCTCATCCGCGCCGCCCTGGACTACGCCGTCGCCCGAAAGCTGCCGAGCGTGACGCTCGTGCATAAGGGCAACATCATGAAGTTCACCGAGGGCGGCTTCCGCGACTGGGGCTACCAGCTCGCCCGCGAAGAGTACGGCGCGGTCGAGATCGACGGCGGGCCCTGGAGCCGGCTGCCGTCCGGCGTGGTGGTCAAGGACGTCATCGCCGACGCCTTCCTCCAGCAGATCCTGACCCGCCCGCGCGAGTACAGCGTGATCGCGACGCTCAATCTCAACGGCGACTACATCTCGGATGCGCTGGCGGCGCAGGTCGGCGGCATCGGCATCGCCCCGGGGGCCAACATCAACTACCTCACCGGCCACGCCGTGTTCGAGGCCACCCACGGCACGGCGCCCAAGTACGCCGGCCAGGACAAGGTCAATCCCGGCTCCCTCATCCTGTCGGGCGAGATGATGTTCCGCTACCTCGGCTGGGACGAAGCCGCCGACCTGATCATCATGTCGCTGGAGAAGACCATCGCCCAGAAGCGCGTCACCTACGATTTCGAGCGCCTGATGCCCGGGGCCACGCTGCTCAAGACCAGCGAGTTCGGCCGGGCGATGGTGGAGAATATGTAGCGGGCGGAGAAGGCGGAGAAGGCGGAGCGGCGCTGCAAGCCGCCCCCGTCATCCCGAGCCCTTCGCTTCGCTCAGGACAGGCTCCGCGAGGGACCTGCCCACCCGGCTCGGAACTCCGCCGCCCGGGTCCGGAGCCGGGGGTCAGGTCCCTCGGTCGCTTGCGCTCGCTCGGGATGACGGTACCTTCGGGTCCGCCCTCTCCGCCCTCTCCGCCCTCTCCGCCCTCTCCGCCCTCTCCGCCCTCTCCGCCCTCTCCGCCCTCTCCGCCCTCTCCGCCCTCTCCGCCCTCTCCGCCCTCTCCGCCCTCTCCGCCCTCTCCGCCCTCTCCGCCCTCGCTCACCTCCGCCCCCTCAGCTTCTCGATCTCCCGCCGGTCCCGCTTCGTCGGCCGGCCCTTCTCCGGCACGAACGCGGCGTGCAGGGTCTTGAGCTGGATGGCCAGGGCCTCCCGCGCGGCCCTGCTCTCGGGCCGCTCCTCGTACAGCTCCGCCGCGGCCGCGGCCGGCCCCCGCCGGTCCGAGAGCGCCCCCACCACCACCAGGAACTCGTAGGGTCCCTGCCGCACGCGGATCTCGTCGCCCACCTGGAGCGCGCGGGCACGCTTGGCCCGCTCGCCGTTCACCTGCACCTTCCCGCCGGCGATCGCCTCCGATGCCAGCGAGCGCGTCTTGAAGAACCGCGCCGCCCAGAGCCACTTGTCGAGCCGGACGCGGTCGTCGGCGGCATTCTGCTCGATTTCTCGCATGCTGAATAGTAGCGCCGGATGCACTCGACGCCTGTCATCCTGTCAGCGGCGTCTGTCATCCCGAGCGCAGCGAGGGATCTTGCCCGGGAAACGGCTCGAACTCGGCCCGGGAAGATCCCTCGCTGCGCTCGGGATGACAGATGACAGACGCCGCGCGGGATGCCAGCCACCGGCCCAGTCCGCCGACCCCTCCGCGCGCCCGAACACGTTCCCGGCTCGGCATTTGCATGCAATCAGGGCTTCCGCCTCCATTCGGACGTGCATGCTGCCGCTGCCCCCGGTCTGGGTCGCTCTCGCCTTCGCTCTCGCCCCGGTGCGCACATCCGCCGTGGCGTCGCTGCCGCACGAGCCCATGTCGGAGGCCCGTGCCGATTCCATCGTCGCGGGCGCCACGCTCGCGCTCGAGCACGGCCGGCCCTGGCAGGCCAGCCGGATGATCGCCGAGGTCCTCGCCGACTCCGTTCGTCGCAGCCCGGCCGCGCTCATGCTCGCCGCCACCGCGGCGAGCCGCTGGGGCGGCTGGCCCGAGGTGACCGGCCTGCTCGCGGGAGCGGCGTGGCTCGACACGGCGTATGACGGCCGCGGCCGGCTCCTGCTCGCCCGCGCCGCCCTGCAGCAGGGCGACGACTCCAGCGCCTTGGCCCACGCGCTGGCCGCGCCGGCGTCGGCCACCGACGCGGTCGCGGGCGAGCGGCTCGTCCTGCTCGCCCTCGCGCTCGACCGGCTGCACGCCCGCGACAGCGCCTCGGCCACCTATGCCCGGGCCGCGGACCGGCTCCCCACGATCGCCGGCTGGCTCCGCATCCGGGCCGCCGCGGTCACCGATGACAGTGCCGCGCGCGCGGCCCTCTACGCCGGCGTGTCGGACCCGCTGGCGCGCGACCGCCTTCCCTGGAGCGAGGCCGCGGCCCACACCGGCACCGGCGACCTCGCCGGCGCGGCCGCGCGCTACGCCGAGCTCGGTGCCAAGGTGACGGCACTGCGGCTCCGCCTGGCCGCCAGCCCCGACAGCGCATGGCGCGCGGCCGTCCGGCGCGACCTCGGGACCGTGGTCGCCGCGCGCCGGAGCCCGGGCGAAGCGCGCGACGCCATCGCGCTGCTCGACAGCGCCTTCGCGCCGCTCACCCCGGACGAGGAGCTCGCCGTCGGCCGCGCCGCCGCCACCTCCGGCGGGCACGCCCGCGCGGTCGCGGCCTTCGAGCGCGCCTTCGCCGCGAATCTCGGCACCCCCCAGGATCGCTTCGCCTACGCCACCGCGCTCACGCGGCAGGGCCGCTACGCCGAGGCCGCGAAGCGGTTCGCCCTCGTCCGGTCGCCGCGCGAGCTCGCGGCGTCCGCGGCCTACCAGGGCGCCCGTGCGCTGGTGCGCGCGGGCCAGCTCCAGCCGGGGAAGACGGCGCTCGCCCGCGTGCTCCGGGCCCACCCGCGCGACACCACGGCCGCGTCCTCCGCGCTCTTCCTGCTCGCCGATCTCGCCACCGACGACCGCGGCGACGCCCAGGCCCGGACATACTATCGCCAGGTGGTCACCCGCTACCCCAGCAGCCACTTTGCGCCGACCGCCGCGTTCCGGGCCGCGATGATCGCTCTCGTCGCCGGCGACGCCAGGACGGCGGCGGCCGAGTTCGATGCCCTCGCCCGCCGCTTCCCCCGGAGTGACGAGGTCGGCGCCGCCACCTACTGGTCGGGCCGCGCCTCGGACGTCGTGGGCGACAGCGTCGCCGCCCGCGAGCGCTGGGAACGGCTCGCCGCCGGCGATCCCGGCTCGTACTACACCGGGCTCGCCCTCCGGCGCCTCGGCCGCGCCGACTGGGTGCCGCCCTCCGCCGCCGACGGCTTCGTCGCGATTCCCGGCGCCGACAGCGCCATGGCCCGCGCCGCGCTGCTCGCCCGCCTGGGCCTGGCCACCGAGTCGCGCTGGGAATACGACCGGCTCGTCCGCGCGAGCGACAGCTCGTCGGAGCGACTGCTCGCCCTGGCCCAGGCGTTCCGCCGGGACGGCCTCGCGTCCCAGGCGATCCAGCTCGCGCGCCGCGCCCTCGCGCTCGGCGCGCCGGCCGATGCCCGGACCTATCGCCTGCTCTATCCCGTCATGCTGGAGGACGCGCTCCTCGTGGAGGCGCGCGAGCATGGGCTCGACGCAGGCCTCGTGGCCGCGCTCATCCGGCAGGAGTCGATGTTCAATCCCGTCGCGACCTCGCCCGTCGGCGCCCGCGGCCTCATGCAGGTGATGCCCGATCTCGGCGGGCGGCTCGCCCAATCACTGGCCTACCCGGTCTGGGATCCCGTGCTGCTCTATCAGCCCGACGTCAGCCTCCAGCTCGGCGCGTATCACCTGCAGGAGCTGACCGCACTCTACGACCAGCCGGTGCATGTCCTTGCAGCGTACAACGCCGGCGCGAGCCGGGTCGAGCGCTGGTCCCAGCGCATCGGCGTCGACGACCCCGAGGTGTTCACCGACCGGATTCCGTTCGCTGAGACCCGCGGCTACGTGCGCGCCATCCAGCGGAACCAGGATATCTATCGCAGCCTGTACGCCTGGGCCTCGCCGGGCTCCGCATCGCCCTCGCCCGAGTCACCCTGAGCACAGCGAAGGGAGCATGCCTCAGGGTATGTCCCCTTCGCTCCGCTCAGGGTGACTCGGGCGAGGGCGAGGCGGAACCCACTCCGCGCAAGGCTGGCCCCGCACGCCCCACCTTCTTAGCTTGTTCTGCGGTCCCCACCAAGGTCACGCCTAGTTGCTCGAATCCGCACGCGCGTTGGACGCCCTCGACCGGATCGGAGAGGGGATCTTCGCCCTGGACGCCGAGGGGCGGATCTCCTACGCCAACCGCACTGCGCTCCGGCTCCTCCCGCCGCTCATCGGAGCCCCCGCCGAGCTGGTGGGCACGATCATCTGGGACGCTTCGCCGTCGTTCGCCGAGACCCCTGCCGGCCTCGCGCTCCGGCGCGCCGCCGCCGAAGGCGTTCCCGTCACCCACAGCGTGCGCGATCCCGTCTCGGGCGGGCTGCTGGAGCTGCGCCTCTTTCCTTCTCCCGATGGACTGAGCGGCCTGGTGCTCGAGGCCGGCCGGCCGCGCGCGGACGACGTGCTCGACCGGGTGAGCGATCTCTACCTCGCCTGCGACGACGAGTGGCGGCTCACCCTCGTGAATGCCCGCGCCGCCGAGTACCTCCGGCAACTCGGCCCGAGCCGGGACGACCCGGTCGGCCGCTCGGTCTGGGAGGTGATCCCGGGATTGGTCGGCTCGCGCTTCCAGGCCGAGGCGTTTCGGGCGCTGGTCGAGCATTCCGAGGTCGAGTTCGAGGGCTTCTTCGCGCCGCTCAAGCGCTGGTTCTCGGTCCGCATCACGCCGACCGGCGAGGGCATCATCGCCTGCGTGCGCGACGTCACCGGCTGGCGGCAGGCGCGGCGCGTGCTCACCCGCGAGGCCGAGCGGCTGGCCGCGGTGATCGAGACCCAGCAGGCGGTGGCGATGGCGGGGCCGGACCTCGGCGCGGTCATGCGGGAGGTGGCCGAGCGGCTGCAGGCGCTCACCTGGGCCGCCGCGGCCGGCGTGTTCGTGCCCGACGGCGGCGACCTCGTCCTGTGCGAGGCCAGCGGCTCCGCGCTCGAGCAGATGGGCGTCCGGGTCTCCAGCGACGCCGGCCTCGTCGGACGCTGCTACGCCTCCGGCGAGCTGATCCGGAGCGACGACCTCACGACCGATCCCGAAGCCGATCCCACCCTCGCCGCCCTGCTCGGCGCCCGCTCGGCCATCGTCGTCCCGCTCCGGAACGAGCGGCAGGCGGTGCAGGCCGTGGTGGCGATCTGGTCGAGCCGCCCCCGGGCGTTCAACGACCTCCACGTCCACACCATCCGCCTCGTCGCGGGCCTCCTGTCCTCGGCGCTCGAGCGCGCGGCGGCGTTCGCGTCCAACCAGGTGCTGCTCGCCGAACGGACGGCGTCGCTCGCGGCCATCCAGTCCGCGGAGGAGCGGTTCCGCACGGTGGTGGAGTCGATCGACGACGTCGTCTTCCGGCTCGACCGCGACCAGCGCTGCGTGGACATCTTCGGCCGCTGGCTCCAGCGCGAGGGCTACCGGCCGGCCGATTTCCTGGGACGCACCACGGCCGACATCGTGGGGCCCGACGCCAGCCAGGTGCACCTGCGGGCCAACCATCGGGCGCTGGCGGGCGAGACCGTCACCTACGAGTGGGCCCGCTCCTCGCGCCGGGGCATCCGGCATATGCAGACCACCCTGTCGCCGCTCCGCGGCGCGCGCGGCGAGGTGGCGGGCATCGTGGGCGTCGGGCGCGACATCACCCAGCGAATCGAGGCCGAGCAGCAGATCCGCCAGGCGCAGAAGATGGACGCGGTGGGCCGGTTCGCGGGCGGCGTCGCCCACGACCTCAACAACATGATGATGATCATCACCGGCTTCAGCGACTTCCTGCTCGGCGCGCTCGGGCCGGACGACGTCCGCCGGGGCGACGCCGACGAGATCCGGAAGGCCGCCGACCGCGCGATGCACCTCACCCGGCAGCTCCTCGGCTTCGGCCGGAACCGGGTCGTCGCGCGCGAGGTGCTGAGCCTCAACGGGGTGGTCGAGGGCATGGAGCGGATGCTCCGGCCGCTCCTGGGCGAGGACATCACCCTGGTCACGAGTCTGAGCCCGGGCCTGGGCGCCGTCGAGGCGGACTACGGCCAGATGGAGCAGGTGGTCATGAACCTCACCCTCAACGCGCGCGACGCGATGCGGCACGGCGGCGAGCTCACCATCGAGACGATGGACGTCGAGTTTCCGGAGGGGTATGCCTACCGGCACCTCGGTGTGGACATTCCGGCGGGGCAGTACGTGCTGCTGGTCGTGACCGACACGGGACACGGCATGACGTCGGAGGTGAAGGCCCACCTGTTCGAGCCGTTCTACACTACCAAGCCGACCACGCTCAACACCGGGCTCGGTCTCACCACCGTGTACGGCATCGTGGTGCAGAGCGGCGGCTACATCTGGGTGGACACGACGCCTGAGCAGGGCTGCAGCTTCAAGCTCTGCCTCCCGCAGGTCCCGGCGGACGAGGTGCCGGGCGCGGTGGCCGATCTCGCGCCGGCGCCTTCCCGCGGCACCGAGCGGGTGCTGCTGGTGGAGGACGAGGACGCGGTCCGCCACCTCGCCTCCCGAGTGCTCGCCGATCACGGGTACTCTGTGCTCGAGGCCCGGAACGGGCGCGAGGCCCTGGCCCTGCTCGACCGGCCCGATCACGGCGTCCAACTGCTGCTGACCGACGTCGTCATGCCCGACATGGGGGGAGTCGAGCTCACCGAGCGCGTCCGGCGCGAGCACCCCGATGTCCGCATCGTCTACATGTCCGGCTACACCGAGGGCGACAAGCTCCAGCCCGCCGTCCGGAACTCCCCGTATCCGTTCCTGCAGAAGCCGTTTTCACCCGACAGCCTGGCCGTGCGGATCCGCGAGGCGTTGGATCGGGGGGAGCGGTAGTTGGGGGACGGAGAGGACGGAGAGGACGGAGAGGACGGAGAGGACGGAAGGACGGAAAGGACGGAAGGACGGAAAGGACGGAAAGGACGGAAAGGACGGAGAGGACCGCGGATGGAGAGTGGCAGGTGGCACCCGCCGACCACGCCGTCATCCCGAGCGAAGCGAGGGACCTGCTCACCCGGATCGGAACGCCGCCGCACGGGTCCAACGCCGCGGGCCAGATCCCTCGCGGAGCCTGTCCTGAGCCCAGCGAAGGGCTCGGGATGACAGCGCGTTAGCTTCGCGCCGTCCGACCGTCCGACCGTCCGACCGTCCGACCGTCCGACCGTCCGACCGTCCGACCGTCCGACCGCCCGACCGTCCGACCGCCCGACCGCCCGACCGTCCGCCCTCGCCCGTCCGCCCGTCCACCCGCTCCGCCGCCCCGGTCACCCATCACATCCCCCCACGCCCGGCCCGCCGCATTTTTGCTCCGCTGGCCACACTCACCCACGTCCGGAGGCCGTCGATGGAGAGCCGGGCCAAATTCGCGGGCCACTCGGCGCACGCGATGCTCATCGCCTTTCCGCTGGGGCTGCTGCTTACCGCGGTCGTGTTCGATATCATCGCGCTCGTCACCGGCGGCGTCCGCTGGAATGTGACGGCGTACTACCTCATCGGCGCCGGCGTCATCGGCGGGGCCGTGGCGGCGGTGCCGGGGTGGGTGGACTGGGCCGCCATTCCGGGCCGTACCCGGGCCAAACGGATCGGGTTGATCCATGGCGCCGGCAACGTGCTCGTCCTCGGGCTGTTCGCCTTGAGCTGGCTGCTCAGGCGCCCGGACCCGGCCGCACCGCCGACCGGCGCGATCGTCGCCGGCCTCGTCGGCGCGCTGCTGCTCGCCACCACGGGCTGGCTCGGCGGGGAGCTGATGGGCCGGCTCGGGGTCGGGGTGGACGACGGCGCCCATCTCGACGCGCCGAGCTCGCTCTCGGCGCTGCCGGCGCGCGCGCCGGACCGGGGGGCGAGCGCCTTCGCCGGCCGCGACCGCCGGGCCACGCCCCAGCCGGCATACGCCGGCCTCGAGCGCCGGGTGCACGGGTCGGTGGGCTGAGGCCCGCGGTTCCGAAGCGTTTCTTCGACATCGCTGAGGCCCTGCGGCGCATCCGCCGCGCGGTCCGGCCGCTCCCCAAGGCCGCGATGTTTGCCCTCGCGGAGGCAGGCCATCGCCCGCTGTTCGAGCAGATCGTGGCCTGCATCCTGTCCATCGGGCTCGCAGCCTCACGCTCCTGTACAGTTCGGCGCAGGCGCTGCCCCAGCCGCTGGTGGCCGTATCGGTCACCGAAAACACCAGCTTGTCCCGCCCCGACTTCGTGTACGCGGAGCTCAAGATCAACGGGGCCCTCAAGGCCGCGAACACATACTTCGGGTGGAACGCGGCGCCCCTCACGCGGCAACTCTCGCTCTCCTACGATGCCTCGGCCGATTCCTCGGGCATCTACCCCTTCACCTTCGAGGTCCGCAACCGATGGTGTTCCGGAACGTCCGCGACGCCAAGCTGTGTCTTGCCTTAGTGACCACCATGACTAACATGTGACCATGAAAGAAGTCCGAATCGCCGAGCTGAAGGCCCGCCTGAGCGAGCACCTGCGCTACGTCCGCCGGGGGCATGTGCTCACCGTGCTCGATCGGGAGACGCCGGTCGCGCGCCTGGTGCCCGTCGAGGCGTCCTCCGGCCTTGCCATTCGCTGGCCGCTGGGCGCGCGGGCCTCCGTCGCCGACGTGCCACTGCCGCCCTCCCTGCGCCTCGCCGTGGACCCGGTCGCCCTGCTCCTGGAGGACCGGCGGACGGAGGAATGAACGCGTATCTCGATTCGTCGGTCGTCTTGCGGGTCGTGCTGGGGCAACCCGGCCGCTGGCGGGACCGGCGCTCTGTACGGCTGGGCATCGGAAGCGGGCTGGTCGAGGTCGAGTGCCTCAGAACGCTGGATCGGCTGGGGCTGGAGGGCGCACTCTCGAATGAGGAGTTGGCGCTCCGCCGCGAGACCGTGTACCGGCTGCTGGAGGAGATGGAACTGGTGGAGCCCACCACCCCGGTGCTGCGCCGAGGCTCACAGCCGATGCCCGTTCCGTTAGGTATCCTGGACGCCATCCATTTGGCCACCGCCCTCTTATGGCGCGAGACTCGGGAGGTGGATCTCGTGCTGGCCACCCATGACCGCGCACTGGCCGCGGCCTCTCGCGCCAGTGGACTTCGCGTCGTCGGCGTCTGACTACGCACGCGGTCATGAATGGCGTGCGCCAGCCACGCCCCCCCGCGCCTAATACCTCCGCTCCCACCCCCGGTACCCGATCCCCGCATTCAACCACCGCACCAGCGGCACCAGCGCCGCGAAGTCCCGCTCGATCGCCCCCGCGAGCCGCGGGCTCAGGACCTCCCGCTCCGCCAGCATTCGGGTCGCCGTGAACGACTTGTACCGGAGCCACCGCTCGGCCGGATGCCCCTCGGCGTAGCCCCGCGGGAGCCGCGTGAGCATCGCCTCCCGGTCCAGCGCCTTGAACCGCCGCCGGAACGCCGGCGCCCGGACGATCGCGTCCAGCCCGTCCGGGTCCTCCGCCAGCCGCTCCCGGATTTTCTCCAGCGCCGGACGCGCCGGCATCCAGATGCCGCCGGCCACGAAGCACTCGCCGTCCGCGAGCTGGAAGTACAGTCCGGCGCCCGCCCCCTGGGCGTCCTGGCCCGCCCCGCGCCCCGCGTCGTGGTGGTAGAACTGGCAGGCGGCGTTGGTCTTGTACGGCGACTTGTCGGCCGAGAACCGGACGTCGCGGTAGATCCGGAAGATCGAGTGCCGCGGATCGCCCATCAGCTCGGGCGCCACCCAGGCCAGCCGGACGTCCAGCTCCTCCACCAGCGCCCGGAGCGGGTCTCGCACCTCGGTCTCGTACACCGCCCGGTGCCGCTCGAACCATTCCTTCTTGTTGTTGCGCGCCAGCCGGCGCAGGAACGCCAGCGCGGCGGGACGAAAGCCGCGAAACTCGGCGGCTCCCGGGGCCGCCTTGCCACTCGAACGGGTCACCAGTCGCTCCTTCTCCGATCGGCTCATCCGCTTGATCGCCAACTCCCGCTTGAGGGCCGCGCCCCGGTCGGCCGCCGGCTCCAGGTGCACCAGGCGGACCGGCCGGCGCGACCGGGTGTAGGCGGCCCCCCGGCCGGCGTTGTGGGCCGCCTCCCGCCGGGCCGGATCGGTGGTGACGCCGGTGTACAGGGTGCCGTCACGGCACCGGGCGACGTAAACGTGCCATGCCATATAGATTGTAATGATAGGGCCGTCTTTCTATCTTCGGCCCACCCCCCGTGCACACGCCGAGTCTTGTGAGAGACGATGCCTGATCGCCGCCGGGCCGGCCGCAGCACGCTGCCCGACCAGCGCACCCTCCTGTCCTGGCTGTTCGTGGGCCGGCTGGTCCTGGCCGTCGGCATCCTGCTCGGCGCCGGCCTGGTCTGGACCGAGCGGCCCCAGGAGTCGTTCCTCGTCACGGTCGCCGTCGTCATCGCCCTCCTGTTCACGGGCTACGGCGCCTGGCGGGTGTTCATCCGCGAGCGGCCGGTCGGCAACGCCTTTCTGATGTTCCAGGCGCTGGTGGACCTGGGCGTCGTGACGACCATCGTGCATTTCGTGGGGCAGCCGCAGTCGGCCTTCCCGGCGCTCTACGTTCTCGCCGTGGCCGCCTACGCGCTGCTCATGCCGCCGGCCTGGGGCGCGCTCACGGCGATCTGCGCCTCCGCCCTCTTCCTCGGCGACGCGTTCCTCACCCGCGCCGGGGCGCCCGACACGGCGTTCTGGGCCCAGATGGTGGTGTTCAACGTCGTCTTCGCCATCGTGGCCGTGCTCGGGCACCGCCTGCGCGAGGCGGGAATGGAACAGGAGACGCTCGCCACCGAGCTCAAGCGGGTCCGGCTCGAGGCCGACGACATCCTGCGCAACATCCGCTCGGGGGTGCTGACGGTGGACGGGGTGGGACGGCTCGCCTTCATCAACCCGACGGGGCAGAAGCTGCTGGACCTCGATGGCGAGGGCCTCATCGGGATGCCCGTCCTGGACCAGCTCAAGACCCGCTCGTCCGAGCTCTGGGCGGCGGTGGTGGCCGGGATCCGGAACGGGCGGAAGATCAGCCGGGGCGAGGGCATGGTGATGCACCAGGGCGGCCGCATCTTCCCCATCGGCCTCAGCACGACCACGTTCCGGCAGGAGGCGCAGGAAGCGCCGTCGGTCACGGCCATCTTCACCGACATCTCCGATCTCAAGGAGGTGCAGGAGCTGCAGGCCCGGGCGGAGCGGCTGGAAGCGGTGGCGGCGCTCAGCGCCTCGCTGGCGCACGAGATCCGGAACCCGCTGGCCTCGATCCGGAGCTCGGTCGAGCAGCTCGCCCGGTCCAGGCACGCCGACGAGGACGAGCGCTTCCTCGCCGGCCTCATCGTCCGCGAGAGCGACCGGCTGAGCCGGCTCCTGAGCGAGTTCCTCGATTTCGCCCGGGTGCGCGCGACCCACCTGGTCCCGCTCGACGTCCACGCCGTGGTGGTCGCGGTGGTGCGGCTGATCCGCGCCCATCCCGACTGCCGCCCCGACGCGGTGCTCACGGTGGAGGGCGGCCGCACCGTGCTCGACGGCGACGAGGACCTGCTGCACCGGGTGATCGCCAACCTGGTGCTGAACGCGGTGCAGTCGGCCCGGGGGCCGATCCGCGTCACCGTGAGCGTCGCGGCGGTGCAGGGCGGGGAGATCCCGCACGGGACCAATCTCGAGCACGCCGTGCGGCTGCAGGTCCGGGACGACGGGCCCGGGATCCCGTCGGACATCCGGGAGCGGCTGTTCGACCCGTTCGTGTCCGGACGGCCCGGCGGCAGCGGGCTCGGCCTCGCCATCGTGCAGCGCGCGGTGCAGGCCCATCGGGGGCTCGTGCTGGTGGAGTCCAGCCCGGGGGCGGGCACCAATTTCACAATCTTTCTGCCCGCCAAGATGATGGCGGAGGACGCCGCATGAGCCAGAAACCTTCGGTGCTGGTGGTGGACGACGAATCCGGCATCCTCGACACCCTCCGCATTCTGCTGCGGAACGAGGGCTTCGAGGTCACGACCGCGCAGGGCGGCAAGGCCGGGCTCGAGCAGATCCGCGCCGGCACCCACGACATCGTCCTGTCCGACGTGCGCATGCCGCAGGTCTCCGGCCTCGACATCCTCACCGCCGCCCGCGAGCAGGACCCGATGACGCCGGTCATCCTGATGACCGCGCAGGCCTCGCTGCAGAGCGCCATCGCCGGGCTCAACTCCGGGGCCTTCCACTACATCCAGAAGCCCTTCAGCAACGACGAGCTGATCGCCATCCTCCGCCGGGCCTGCGAGTTCCGCGCGGTGCGGGTGGAGAACAAGCAGCTCAAGCAGGAGATCCGCCGGCGCGAGAAGGGCGCCGTCACCCGGCCGATCGGCAAGTCCAAGCGCTTCCTCGAGCTGCTCAAGCTCGCCGAGCACGTGGCCCCGACCGACTCCACCGTGCTGATCCAGGGCGAGAGCGGCACCGGCAAGGAGGTGGTCGCCCGCTACGTGCACAACCTCTCCAACCGGACCGAAGGGCCCTTCCTGTCCATCAACTGCGGCGCCCTGCCCGAAAACCTGCTCGAGAGCGAGTTGTTCGGCCACGTGAAGGGCAGCTTCACCGGCGCCGTGCGCGACAAGCAGGGACTCTTCGCCGCCGCCCGCGGCGGCAGCTTCTTCCTCGACGAGGTCGGCGAGATGCCGCCGTCGCTGCAGGTCAAGCTCCTGCGCGTGCTGCAGGAGCGCGAGGCGATCCCGGTCGGGGCCACCGAGGCGATCCCGGTGGACGTCCGCATCATCGCGGCCACCAACCGCGACCTGGAGGAGGAGATCCGCCGCGGCAACTTCCGCTCCGACCTGTTCTACCGGCTCAACGTCATTGCGCTCAACCTGCCGCCCCTGCGCGAGCGGCGCGACGACCTGCTCCTCCTGATCGAGGCATTCCTCCAGCAGCTCGGCGTCGAGGCGGGCACCGAGCCCAAGGCGCTCGCGTCCGAGGCGCTCGACGCGGTCATGGTGTACGAGTGGCCGGGCAACGTGCGCGAACTGGAGAACGCGCTCGAGCATGCCACGGTGCTGAGCCGGGGGAACCTGATCGAGGCGTCGTCCCTGCCGGAGCGGATCACCAAGCGGCGGAAGGAGCCGCTCGTCGCCGAGCGCTCGTACCGGAACCCGACGCTGGAGGTGATCGAGCGGGCCTACATCATGTGGGTGCTGCAGGCGGAGGGCGGCAACAAGACCCGGGCGGCGGAGGTGCTGGGGATCGATCCCTCAACACTGTACCGGAAGCTGAGCCGCTACGAGGAGCAGGTGGAGGTGAAGGCGTAGCCGGCGTGCGGGCGCCTCCGCGCCGGCATCATGGGGGCAGGGTGCAGAATTGAAGTCACCGCTGAGCGACAAAATCGAGTCACCCTGAGCGCAGCGCAGGGGGCATGACCTGAATCATGCCCCCTTCACGGAGTTTATCCTGAGCGCAGCGAACGGGTTCAGGGTGACTCCCGGATGCCCCCCTCCCACACCGCACCATACCCCCGCCGCACTTCCTCGCCATCTCCCGCCCGAAACCGATCCCGACCTCCCCGCCGGCTCGTCCTAAGCTTCTCCCCGAAGGGGTGAGCCGCCGCCCTTTCGAGGCAGCGCAGGCCTCCACTCCGCCGCTCACCTCTCGGGAGGACGTATGCAGAATCGCAAGGGCTTCACCCTGATCGAGCTGTTGATCGTGGTCGTCATCATCGGCATCCTGGCCTCGATCGCCATTCCGAAGTTCGCCAGCACCAAGGAGAAGGCGTACCTGGCCGCCATGAAGTCCGACCTGCGGAACGGCGCCACCGCCGAGGAAGGCTACTTCGCCGACAACCAGATGTACCTGAGCGGCACGGCCAAAAACATCGCCGGCGTCGCCACGCCGCTCGCCACGATGGGCAACTACACCCCATCGGCCGAGGTGACCATCACGTTCACCGCCACGGCGGCCACCGGCTGGAGCGCGGTGGCCAGCCACAGCGCCACCACCAAGACCTGCGCCATCTTCATCGGCGTAGCGGCGGTCGCACCGGCGACGGTGGACGGCGAGCCCAGGTGCGCGTAGGCGGAGCAACGAGTCACCCTGAGCGCAGCGAAGGGGTCATGCCCTGGGGTATGGCTCCTCCGCGGAGCCCGTCCTGAGCGGAGCGAAGGGCTCAGGATGACTCGACTCCGCTACCGAACCGCCAGCTTCGCGCGCTCCGCGGTCCGAACGTAGGCGCCCAGCAGCTCCGACCGCAGGTCGCCGGGACGGCGGGTACTGTAGGGCGCCAGCGTGTCGAGCGCTTTCCGGGCGCTGGCCACGTTCCCGGTGTGCAGGTAGGCCATGACGGCGCCGTCCCGTAGCTCGTCGGCGGGAATCCAGCGGCGCTGCTCCAGCACCACCGGCAGCAGGCGATCAGCGGACGCCGCGGCTTCCGCGAAATTCCACGCCCGGATGCCGTGCCGGAAGGCCAGCAGGTCGCGCACCGGGGCCGGGGCGTGATGCTGCTCGAGGAAGCGAACCGCCTCGGCATACCGGGCTTCGTCCGTTACCCCGGCCGTGGCGCCGTCGTGGTAGCGATCGACGACCGCCTTGTCCTGCGTCCAGAGCTCCCAATCGGCCGGCGCGCGATTCGCCGCGAGCGACGTCTGCCATTGCTGCAGCGAGAAGCTGGCTTCCCGCATCCAGGAGTCGACCGCCGGACCCGTCCCCGCCGCGGCGGGCACCCCTCGCAGGTAGGCGTCCACCGCCCTGGCGCTGACCCTCGGCGTCTCGGGCAGGCGCGCGATCGGGTCGTCGCCCGGCAGCGTGCGCCGCCCATCGATCGAGGCGAGGAAGTTGTGCCACTCCGCCGACAAGGCGTCGAACCCTCCGGCGTAGTCGCGCCGGTACCGGTGCCGCTCGGCCCCGAGATCGAGCACTGGGTAGTAGTCGGAATTGGGTTGGGCGTAGTCGTCCAGCAGCGGCGCGAGCGCCCGCCGGCCGACCAGGCGGAGATTGTCGAGCGCATCGGCGGTGAGCGGACGGAAGTGGCAGAGGTCCTTCTGCACCTCGGGCAACGCCATCACCGACCAGTCCGGCGGCGGCAACGCGGGCCGGTTGGTCGCGACGATGAGCAGATCGCCCCCCGCCACGAAGAAGACGTCGTACGCGCGAAAGTTCCGGTGGATGCCGGCGAGCACGCTCGTCACCAGGGCGTCGTCCAGCTCGTAGGTGTGGATCCACTGCCCGAACACGCCGTCGTCCGTGAGGTATCGGCCGATCCGCGCGTAGAACTCGGTGGTGAAGAGCCCCGACACCCCGCTGACCCACGGATTGGAGGGCTCGGACAGGATGAGGTCGAACCGCCGGTGCTCGGAGGCGAAGTAGGACTTCGCGTCGTCCAGCACGATCGTCGAGCGGGGATCGTCGTACACCCGGCGGTTGGCGGGATAGAACGTGCGGGCGCCTTCCACCATCTTCGGCTCGATCTCGATGGTGACCAATTGCTGAAGCCGCGGACTCCCGAGCAGCAGGTGCGATGACATGCCCGATCCGTAGCCGATGATCGCGGCCGAGCGGGCCGCGGGGGCGTGCGCCAGCGTCACCAATGGAAGCAGGGTCTGGGTGGCGGCGTCGTTGCCGAGCGCCAGCCGCGGAGTCGCCGAATCGCAGCTCCGCTCCCATTCCGGTCCGAGCGAGGCGTCGGTCTTGCCGTTGGTCGCGAGAAAGAGCCGGCCGTCGCTCCGGCCGCGGACCACGGACACGGTGGCGGTTCGGCCGTCGCGGTAGAACTTCGTCTCCAGCGCGCCGGGCAGGGGCATCTTCCCCAGGCGGTACACGCCGCTGATCATGAGGTCGCGGTCCAGCCGGATGCCGAGTCCGGCCCACGCAAGCACCACCACCGAACCGGCGGCCGCGGCAAGCGTCAGGCGGCGCCCGCCATCCGTTCGCCGGGCACCGCGGCTGAGGAGCACGAGTCCGATGGCCATGTCGAGTCCGGCGGCCGCGAGCAGCATCCCCTGCAGGCCGATCAGCGGGAGCAGCACCAGCCCGCCCAGCCCCACACCGACGATCGACCCCAACGTATTCCAGCCGTATACGGCGCCGATCGCCCGCTCCCCGAAGCCCGCCCCCACCAGCGTCCGGGTGAGCAGCGGCAAGGTCATGCCGGCACAGAACGTGGCAGGGAGCATGATCGCCAGGCAGATCGCATAGCGGGCGATGGTGAATCCGGCGTACCCCTGATCCGATCGGGCGAACGTGGCGAGCAGCGAGGCCACCCAGCCGAATGAGGCCGCATAGAGCGGGAGGGTGGCGAGCGCCAGGCTCCCCATGACCCACTGCACGATGCCCAGCGTGCGTGCCGGGTCCGCCAATCCGTCCGCGCGCCCGCGGATCCAGTACGCGCCGAGTGCGATGCCGAGGATGAACGCGGAGAGCATGAGCTCGAACGAATGGGTGGCGCTGCCCAGCACCAGCGAGAGCATCCGGATCCAGGCGATCTCGTAGACGAACGATGCCACGGCAGTCCCGAACGCGGCGCCGAGCATCAGGCGGCCGAGGCGGAGGGCCTCGCCTGTGCGCTGTGTGTCGCTCGGGAGCGGAACTCCCACGTCGCCCTGCTCGGTCCGCCCACGGGACCTGACGCCGACGCCGATCGCCAGGACGCCGACGCCGAGGTTGAGCATCGCGGCCGTCACCAGCGTTCCCGGCAGGCCCGCCAGGGAGACCAGGTAGAAGCCCGCGAGCAGCACGCCGCCGGCCGCCCCGAGGCTGTTCGAGAAGTACAACAGCGCGAGGCTCCGTCCGGGTCTCGAGGGGTTAAGCCGGAGGACGCCCGCGCTCATCAGCGGGAAGGTGGCGCCGAGCAGGATGGATTGCGGCAGGATCAGCGCGCTCGCCAGCGCCCACTTGGCGAGCGGGAGTGCGGCCGACCCGGCCAACGCGGGGTAGAGCGTTCCATAGGCAAGGTTGGTGGACCACACGAATACGTCGTGAAACATCAGTCCGATGCAGCCGACCGCGAACTCCACCAGTGCATACGCCAGGAGGGGGTTGCGCACCCGATGGCCCCACCGGCTCACCACCATCGCGCCCGCCGACATGCCGCCCAGGAAGATCACGAGCACGACGATCTGGGCGTAGGCATCGTGGCCCACGAAGAGTCCCAGGTACCGGGTCCAGATCGATTCGTAGATGAGCCCGGCGGCCCCGGACAGCACGAAGAGCAGGCAGAGAACGCGAATCATGGCGACTCTCGGTTGCGGGTGCGCGGGGCTTCGGCCGATGAAATGGGGAGGTGCCTGGGTCCACCGAGGAGCAAAAACCGTGCAGAGGACTGCACGCCGCGGCGCCCGGACGAGCGCCGCGGCGTCTACGCTCTCGCAGATTCCGGTTGTGGGCACCGACTCAGGTCCGGCGCAATGTTCGTCTCCCCGGCCCCAACAGCCTCACACCGAATGGCTTCGGACACCAACCCTTAACGCGGCATGTGTGTTGCCTTCGTCTCGGCCTGTCCCATGGCGCTTTCCACGAATCGGCTCGACCGTGGCTGTCGGTTTACTCATTCCGGAGGACGTATGCAGAATCGCAAGGGCTTTACCCTGATCGAGCTGTTGATCGTGGTCGTCATCATCGGCATCCTGGCCGCGATCGCCATCCCGAAGTTCGCGAGCACGAAGGAGAAGGCGTACCTGGCGTCCATGAAGTCGGACCTGCGCAACGGCGCCACGGCTGAGGAAGGCTTCTTCGCCGACAACCAGGTGTACTCGGCCGGCACCGGCAAGAACCTGGCTGGCGTGGCCACCCCGATCGCGGCGATGGGCAACTTCACCCCGTCGGCCGGCGTGACCATCACGTTCACCCCGACGGGCGGCACTGGCTGGAGCGCGGTGGCGAGCCACAGCGCGACGCCGAAGACCTGCGCCATCTTCATCGGCGTGGCCGCGGTCGCTCCGGCGACGGTGGACGGCGAGCCGAAGTGCACCTGATCCAGGCTCGGATCTAGGCTGGGAACTGGGGCGGCGATCTTCGGATCGCCGCCCCTTTTCTCGTTCCTCACTCACCTTGGAGTGAGTTTCAAGACCGAGTCATCGTCGGGAGGTTTCAGAACGCACTCTTAGGCGCTTCCTCGCCCCTTGCCGTCTCGAATCGGTACCGGGCGCAGGCCGCCTGCTCATAGCTTCGCGTTGACGAAGCGCAGCCATCTGCGCGCAGGGCACGGCCGTTCGGCGTCCTTGCAAAATCCTATTCCAGGAAGCGTCGCCGCCCCTGCCGCAAGGTCATGCGCAAGCCATCTAACCGCACCGTCTCGAACGGGTTGCCTTCCGGACCCGGGGGGTGGCATGTGTGTTGCCTTCCTCCCGGTCATAGCGCACTGCCACGATCCGATCGGCTCACACGCGCTCACCCATCCGGAGGGAAGTATGCAGAATCGCAAGGGCTTTACCCTGATCGAGCTGTTGATCGTGGTCGTCATCATCGGCATCCTGGCCGCGATCGCCATCCCGAAGTTCGCGAGCACGAAGGAGAAGGCGTACCTGGCGTCCATGAAGTCGGACCTGCGCAACGGCGCCACGGCTGAGGAAGGCTTCTTCGCCGACAACCAGGTGTACTCGGCCGGCACCGGCAAGAACCTGGCTGGCGTGGCCACCCCGATCGCGGCGATGGGCAACTTCACCCCGTCGGCCGGCGTGACCATCACGTTCACCCCGACGGGCGGCACTGGCTGGAGCGCGGTGGCGAGCCACAGCGCGACGCCGAAGACCTGCGCCATCTTCATCGGCGTGGCCGCGGTCGCTCCGGCGACGGTGGACGGCGAGCCGAAGTGCGATCCGTGATCTAGGGTAGTACCGACAGGCAGCAGGGAAGAGGGCGGCGGTCACCAGGCTGCCGCCCTTCTTCTCGCCCTTCTTTCTCTTGGGAGTTTCGTCATGCGCGCGCAGAGAGACCAAGCCGGGTTCACCCTGATCGAGTTGCTGATCGTGGTCGTGATCATCGGCATTCTCGCCGCCATTGCGATCCCCAAGTTCGCGAGCACCAAGGAACAGGCGATCGTCGCGAACATGCGATCCGACCTCCGGAACCTGGTGGCCGCGCAGGAAGGGTACTTCAACGACAACACCACGTACTACGCCGGAGCGGTGCCTGATGTCACGGGTGCCTTCAAGTCCACGAGTAATGTGACGATCACGTTCTCCAACGTGACCGGCACCGGCTGGGCGGCGCAGGCCACGCACCCCAACACCGCACGGATCTGCTACATCTTCTACGGAACGGGTGGCCCTCTCGGACCGGCGGTGGCCGATGGCCAGGTCGCCTGCACCTAGCGGCGACGGAGTTCCGAGGATCGCCGGCCCCGGGCCCGCCCGCTCGCTGGGTGCCGAGCTCCTCGTCAGTCTCGGGTTCGTCACCTCGGCCGCGGTACTCCTCGTCGGGCTGACCACGGTCCTGATCCTCGGCGGCGATTTCGGCGCTGCCGCGTGGCCGCTGATCGCACTCTGGGCCGGCAGCACGGCGGTCTTCGTCCTGTTCGGGGCGCACGTGGTCCACCGGCTGGTCATCCGGCCGCTCGAGGTCCTGGCCGCCGAAGCCGATGTGCTCGCGGGCGGGGATCTCCCGATGGCGCCGGTGGCGTACGGCACCGCCGAGCTCGACGACCTCGCCGCCCGCTACCGGGCCATGGCCGAGGAGCTGCTCGACGTGCAGAGCCATGTGGTGCGGGTCGAGAAGCTGGCCGGCATCGGCCGCCTCGCCGCCGGCGTGGCGCACGAGATCCGGAATCCGCTCGGCGCCCTGGGCACCTACGTCGACGTGCTTCGGCACCGGGGAACCGATCCTGATGTGACGCTCGAGATGCACGCCGCCATCGGGCGGGTCGACCGGATTGTGCAGGGCTTGTTGGACTATGCCCGACCGGAGCGCGGAGCGCCCGGTGCCCGGCCCCGGGGCACCGGGCAGGCGGACCTGAACGGCGCGGTCGAGACCGCGGTCCAGTTCCTCCAGAGCCAGGGCCTGCTTAAGGGGCACGACCTCGTGCTGAATCTTGCGTCCGGGCTTGAATGCGTCCGGGGCGATCGGCACGCGCTCGAGCAGGTGGTCATCAATTTGCTGATGAACGCCTGCCAGGCCTCCGCCGAGGGGCCCTTGGCCGTGGGGACCGTCCGCCGTCCGTTCGAGCCGGGCCACCGCGGTCTGGCGCGTCAGGCCGACGCCGCTCCCGCGGGGATCTCCGGTCGCCGCCGCTGGACGGCGCGGCCCCACCGGCGCGATCTGGCGCAGGGGACGCCCGGCGCCGTGCTCTACGTGGCCGACGGCGGGCCCGGCGTGCCGGAGGCGGACCGGGAGCGGATCTTCGATCCGTTCTTCACGACCAAGCCGCCCGGCGAAGGCACCGGGCTCGGCCTCGCGATCGTGGCCCGGACGGTGTACGACGCTGGCGGTGTCGTGTGGGTGGACCGCGCGCGCGAAGGCGGCGCGGTGTTCAAAGTCTTCCTGCCTCTCGCGGGTGTGACCGATGCGCGTTCTGATCGTTGACGATGACGCGGGACTCCGGCAGTCGCTGTCGCTGCTCCTCCAGGAGGGCGGCTACGACGTCGTGAGCGAAGGCGACCCCGAGCACGCCCTCGAGCGCGCCGGCGCCGGGGCGTTCGACCTCGTGCTCTGCGACGTGCGCATGCCCAAGATGGACGGCGTGACGTTCCTGCAGCGCTATCGCGCCGACGGCGGCCAGGCCCTGCTCATCATGATGAGCGCCTACGGCAGCGAGGACAGCGCGCTCGCCGCCATGCGCGAAGGCGCCTACGACTACCTCCACAAGCCGTTCCGTCCCGACGAAGTCACCATGACGCTCCGGAAAGCCGAGGAGCGGGAGAAGCTCCGGCGCGAGGTCGAGGTCCTGCGCACCAGCCTGGGCGCCAGCGCCGCGGGCGATCTCGTCGTCTGCGAGAGCCGCTCCATGCGCGACCTGCTCGAGCTCGCCAGCCGGGTCGCGCGGCACAACACCACGGTGCTGATCACCGGGGAGAGCGGCACCGGCAAGGAAGTGCTGGCGCGCGCCATTCACCGGATGAGCCCGCGCAGCGAGCAGAGCTTCACCGCCATCAACTGCGCCGCCATCCCCGAGCACCTGCTCGAGAGCGAGCTGTTCGGCCACGTGCGCGGCGCGTTCACCGGCGCCACCGCCGACCGGGCCGGCCTGTTCGAGCTGGCGCACGAGGGCACGCTGCTGCTCGATGAGATCGGCGACCTGCCGCTCGACCTCCAGGCCAAGCTGCTCCGCGTGCTCGAGGAGGGGGAGCTCCGCCGCGTCGGCGGGCGCGAGTCCAAGCGGGTGGATGTGCGGGTGCTCGCGGCCACGGCCAAGCCGCTCGAGGCGGCGGTCGAGCGGGGCGAGTTCCGCGCCGACCTGTTCTACCGGCTCAATGTGGTCAGGCTGCACCTGCCGCCGCTCCGCGAGCGGCCCGAGGACGTGCCGGCGCTGCTCACCCACTTCGCCCGCCAGGCCGCGACGCGCCTGGGGCATCCGGTGAGCATCACGCCGTCGGCCCTCGACGCCCTCACGCATCACGGCTGGCCCGGCAACGTGCGCGAACTCCGGAACGCGGTCGAGCGGGCCGCCGTGCTCGGCACCGGCGGGCCGCTGGAGCCGAGGGATTTCGCGCTGGCCAACGGCAACGGCCAGGGTGGCGAAGCCAACGGGAAGGGTCACAACGGGGCCGGGCATACCAACGGCACCTCGGCGTCCGCCGGCGGCAATGGCGGGCCGCTCGATCTCAAGACCCAGGTCGAGGCGATCGAGCGTCAGGCCATCCAGCGCGCGCTGGATGCCTCCGGCGGCAACCGGCGCCAGGCCGCGGCCCTGCTGGGAATCAGCCTCCGGACGCTGTTCTACAAGATGCGGCGCCTGCCCCTGCACTGAGAGTGCGTTGCGAAACCTCCCGGCGAGTCACCCTGAGCCCGTTCACTACGCTCAGGGTAAACTCCGCGAAGGGCGCATGCGTCGGGGCATGGCTCCTTCGCTGCGCTCAGGATGACTCGGTATGGAAGCGCACTGAGTCGCGCTGCAGAAGTCGGCGCTCGCGCATGTAACTGCAGTGAATTCAGGAGTGCCCTCGCCGTAAGTCCTTGTCCCACCACGCTCCGGTAGCTGGTACGGCTCCTGCCCATAGGAGCGGTGGATACCGGTCCCAGCATCCCGCTCAGAAGCGATGGAGGTGCCGTGCAACGGAAGAACGGGTTCACGCTCGTCGAAATGATGATCGTGGTGGTGCTCATCGGCGCCGTCACGCTCATCGGCTGGCCCAAGGTGGCCAGCGGCCTGGCGAAGAACAATCTGCGCAGCTCGCGCACCACCCTGGCGAACATGTTCACCAAGGCGCGCGCCTTCGCCGTGCAGTCGAACCGGCGCACGTCCATCAACTTCAACGGGAACAACGTGGTCATCACCGCGACGCCGCGGCTCACGGCCGGCGGCAGCGGTACCGTGGACTCGATCGGCGCGGTCGAGAAGCTGTCCGAGATCTACGGCGTGAGCCTGACCCCGCCGAGTGGCGTCACCGCGGTGGCGTACGATCCGCGCGGGTTCGCCAGCCTGACGAGCTCGCGCACGTTCTTCGTCGCGCGCAACAGCAAGACCGACTCCGTCACCGTCGATGGGCTGGGGAGGGTCACCAAGTGAAACAGGATATTCGGCAGGACCGGAGCGGGTTCACCCTGGTCGAGGTCCTGGTCGCGGTCATGGTGCTGAGCGTCGGCATCACCGCCATGGTGGGCTCGGCCGGCGTCGTCACCCGCATGATCGGGCGGGGGCAGATGGGCACGCGCGGGGCCCAGATGGCCTCGAGGAAACTCGAGGAGCTGCGGCTTGCGGCGTACTCCACGACCCCGCGCTGCACGTCGGCGTCGTTCGTCGGCGGCACGACGACCCTGCTGGGGATCACCCAGAAGGTCGTCCTGACCGGCACGACGCCGCGGACCATCATCGACAGCGTGAGTTACAAGACCGTCAAGGGCACGCACACCGACGTGCTCACCACTCAGGTGAGGTGCTGACCAATGCGGAATCGCAAGGGATACACCCTCATCGAGCTGATGGTCGCGCTCGTCATCCTGCTGGCGGTCACGGGCAGCATCTACAAGCTGCTGGTGAGCTCGCAGCGGCTGTCGCGGGCCCAGGCCGACCGGGTCGACCTGCAGTCCAACGTGCGTACCGCCTCGGTCGTCATTCCGAGCGAGCTGCGCGAGCTCAATACCGTGGTCGGCGGCACGGTGGACCACAACGACATCCTTGCCATGACCGCGACCAGCATCCGGTACCGGGCCATGCGAGGGATCGGCTACGTCTGTCAGACGCCGACGTCGAGTGAAATTCGCATTCTTGGAGGCACTGGGACCGGGTCGTGGTCCGGCCTCCGCGATCCGGCCGGCAACCGTGATAGCGCCTACGTGTTCATCGACGGCAACCCGGACGTGAACACCGACGACGCCTGGATCCCGGTTCGGATCAGTGCCGTCAACGCGGCGAGCACCTGCGGCGGCACCACTGCCTACGCGCTGACCATCAGCCCCACGGTCGCGGCGCTCACCAGCGTGCCGGTCAATACCCCCGTGCGGGTCTACGAGGTCATGGAGCTCAGCCTGTACACCAACGGCGGCCAGTCCTGGCTCGGCGCGCAGTCGATCAGCGGTCTCGAAGCAGGCCCGCAGCCGCTCCTGGGGCCACTGCTCCCGACCACCGGCATCAGATTCACGTATCTGGACCTCGCCGGCGCGGTGACGGCCGTCAAGGAGAACGTCAAGAGCATTCGCATGACGGTCACCGGCACGAGCACCCAGCCGCAGTACGGCGGCTCGTCACAGACGAGCACCGTCCTGGATTCGCTGACCACGCAGGTATCGCTCCGGAACGCGTTCGGCTCATGATCTACTCACCGAGTGAGGAGAAGAGTATGTCGACTTCACGCGTCTCGAACGAACGCGGCATGGCGCTCGCCGTCGCCATCTTCGCCCTGGTGGTCATCGGCGCGCTCGTCGCCGGGACGTTCTTCGCCGGCCGGATCGAGCAGTCGAGCGGGCAGGCCACGGTCTTTGCCGGGCAGGCCACCGAGGCGGCCGAAGCCGGCATGATCGACGCGATCGCCGGACTCAACGCCACGACGCTCGGCGCCATGGCGGTCGGGGGCACGTCGACGCTGACGCCCCTCACGGTGGGGACCACGAATGACCGGGTGTCGGCCACGCGGTCCGTGCGCCGACTCAGCAGCTCGCTCTTTCTGGTCGAGGCACTCGGCACCCGCTCGAACGGCGCGGGCGCTTCGCTCTCGGACCGCCGGCTCGGCACGCTCATCCGGCTGAACACGGCCAACATCACCGTCAACGCCGGCCTCACCGCCATCGGCCAGATCACGGTCAGCGGTAACTCGACCGTCAGCGGCCAGGATGCCACGCCCCCCCAGTGGACCACTGCGGGCGTGAGCTGCCCCGCGTTGGCCAACACGGCGGGCGTCCGGTATAACGGTACCCTGACCAAGCAGGGCAGCTCGACGATCAACGGGACCCCGCCCAGCGTCAACGACGCCTCGCTGAACGCGAGCAACATCTTCGGCAACAGCAGCTTCAACGCCCTGAAGGCGCTCGCGACGCTGACGATCCCGGGCAACATCAGCGGCCTCGCGCCGGCCACCACCGGCACGCCGGCCAAGTGCGATGCCACCGTTCTGACCAACTGGGGCGCGCCGACCGATGCCGCGAGCCCGTGCTTCAGCTATTTCCCGATCATTTATCACAACGGGGACATGAGCATCTCCGGCTCGGGGTCCGGCCAGGGCATCCTCCTGGTCGAGGGCAACCTCTCGGTGCAGGGGCGCATCGACTTCTATGGCCCGGTGATCGTGAGCGGCGCGGTGGCCATTCGCGGCACCGGCAGCGACGACGTGAAGTTCTACGGCGGCGTGATGGCCCAGGACGTCACCCTGGACGACAGCCGGCTCACCGGTAACGCCACGGTGAACTACTCCTCCTGCGCCATCCGCCGTGCGCTTCAGGGCTCGGCGACGCCGGCAGCACTGGCCGAGCGGAGCTGGGTGCAGCTGTACAACTGACGGTCGCCGGCCGGCGCGCCCGCCGAAGTCACCCTGAACGCAGCGAAGGGGGCATGACCTAGGTCATGCCCCCTTCGCTGCGCTCAGGGTGACTCGCGGCAACCCTGCAAGGGCTTGCAGCGACGAAACATCCCGTGCACTCCCGCATCCCGAGAAAGGGCTTGCGAAAGAGAAGGAACGAGGCTCCGGGGCGGCCTGCATTCGCCCGGTCACCACGGCAGTAAAACGCTCCCCTCCAACGACTTCCCCAAGTGCAATTTGTGTGGCACATCGGTTGCCCTCCAGGGCCCGGACACCCTCATGCCCCGGCGCCGGCGACACGCTCGGAGCGATGCAACAGGCCTGAGCCACCCCTCAACACGCGGACACTATGGGACTCTTCGGGCGCAATACGACGACGGTCGGCCTGGATATCGGCAGCGGCCTGATCAAGCTCGTCGCGATCTCCCACGCCTCGGGCGGGCCGGTGCTCACGAAGGTCGCGTTCACCTCCGTGGTGAACGACGCCATCGTCGAGGGCGAGGTCATGGACCCCGCCATCGTGGCCGAAGCGATCAAGGGGCTCATGGCCTCGGCCGGCATCAAGGCCAAGAAGGTCGTGACAGCCGTCGGCGGGCGCGATGTGATCATCAAGAAGATCGCCATGGACCGGATGAAGGAAGTCGAGGCCCGCGAGGTGATCCGCTGGGAAGCCGAACAGCACGTGCCGTTCGACATGGACAACGTGGAGCTCGACTTCCAGATCCTCGATCCCGAGGCCGAGGGGCTGCAGATGACGGTCCTGCTCGTGGCGGCCAAGCGCGAGCTGGTCGAGCACAAGCTGGCCCTGCTGTCGGACGTGGGCCTCGAGGCCAGCGTGATCGACGTGGACGCCTTCGCCCTGCACAACGCCTTCGAGGTGAACTATCCCGAGGCCATGCACGGCGTGGTCGGGCTGGTCAACATCGGGCACGAGACCACCAACATCAACATCCTGGACGACGGCGTGCCGGTGCTGACCCGCGACATCCCGGTCGGCACGCGGCGCTTCAAGGAAGACCTGCAGCGCGAGCGCGGGCTCTCGGCGGACGAGGCGGACGCGGTGCTCAAGGGCGCCGACGCCAACGAGGCGCTCGACCCGCTGCTCGAGTCGCGGGGCGAGGAGCTCGCGGTCGGCATCGAGCGCGCGGCGGCGTTCCTGCAGTCGGCCAGCCGGTCGGCCGGGGGCATCTCCCGGATCTTCACCACGGGCGGCGGTGCCCGTATCCCGCGGCTCAACAAAGTGCTGTCGGACCGGCTGCGCATCCCGGTCCAGCTGGCCAACCCGATCGAGAAGCTGCAGGTGGCGGATGGCGTCTTCGACCAGCTCCCCGTGGACGAGGTCGCGCCGCTCCTGATGCTCCCGATCGGCCTCGCGCTGCGCAGCGCCGCGTAACCTCGACCAGGACCGACGACCGATGATTACCGTCAATCTCCGCCCGGACCTGAAGCGCAAGCGCGCCCGTCGGCCCATGACGCTGTCGCTGGACAGCGTGCGCGGACTGAGCAGCAAGATCAAGGATCCCATCCTGCTCCTGGCCGTGCTCAGCTGGGTGGGCGTGGGCGGGTGGCTGGGCTTCGTCTTCCTCGGCACCACGCACGAGCTCAGCGCGCTCACGCCGCAGCTCGAGCAGAGCCGCTCCGAGAACAAGCGGTTCAAGGCGTTCCTCGCCGAGAAGCGGCACCAGGAGACCATCCGCGACTCGCTCGTCGCGCAGATCGGCGTCATCCGCAAGGTCGACGGTGACCGCTACGTGTGGCCGCACCTGCTGGATGAGGTCACGCGCGCGCTCCCGGCCTACACCTGGCTGGTGGACCTCGGCCCCGCCGGCGCGCACGCCGTGGCGGCGCCCGCGGTGCCGGCCCCGGCCCCGGCCGCCAAGGCCGCCGCCGCCAAGGCCGGCAAGGCCGACACGGCCGACGCGCCGGCCGGGCCGGTCGCGGTGCAGTTCGAGGTCAACGGGCGCACGGTGGACATCCAGGCTTATACCAAGTTCCTCCGCCAGCTCGAGGCCTCTCCGTGGATCACGGACGTCACGCCGGTGTCGGCGCAGACGGTGGTCGAGAAAGAGCGGCCGGTCACGGCGTTCACCATCCGGGCCACCTACAAGCAGGCGGACTCGGCATACATCCGGACGGTTCCCCTCAGCCAGTCGGTGAGGTAGGCGGCCATGGCATCTCTCGCTTCGCAGAAGTCCACGCCGATCCTCCTGACCCTGCTGGCCGGGATCGTGGGATACATCGGCTACACCGGCACGGTCATCGACACCCTCGGCGTCAAGGGGCTCGAGTCTCGCCAGGCGCAGGTGGTCGCGGTCAAGGACACCATCGTCCGTCTGAACGCGGCCACCGATAGCGCCAAGAAGGAGCTCGCGCGCGGCACCGTCGAAGACCTGCGCAAACGGCTCGACACGTATCGCGGCAGCCTGTCGCTCCTCCGCCGCCTGGTGCCGGAGCGCAACGAGGTGCCCAACCTGCTCGACGACATCTCCAGCCGGAGCAAGATCCGCGGGGTAACGCTGTCGCAGGTGGTGCCGCTGCCGGTGGAGCAGGGGCCGGTGCCGTTCGACACCTACAAGTACAACATGTCCGTCATCGGGCACTACGACGAAATCGGTCAGTTCCTGGCCGACGTCGCGAGCCTCCAGCGGATCATCGTGCCCTACGATCTCTCGGTTGCGCCGGCCAATTCGGGCGCGGCCAAGGCCCTGAACGACACCAGCGGCTCGTTGCTCGAGGCCAAGTTCCAAGTGCGTACGTTCGTCAAGTCTTCCAGTCCGGAGGGAGAGCCCAGTGGCACGTAACGCGTGGTTCGGGGTCGCGCTGCTCGCGCTGACCACCGTCGCTGGCTGCGGCGGCGAGGCCGTCGAGGCCAAGGCGGCCGTCGCCGGCCAGGCCCAGGTGGCCGCGGTGCGCGCGCGCACCGACAGCCTTCGGAAGGATCGCGAGCGCCGGATCGAGACCGCGTCCGACAGCGCCGCTCCGGACGACACCACGGCGCAGGCGTCACTCGCGGCCACCACGCCGGCGCCGGCGGCCAGGCCGGTTGGGGCGGCCCACCCCGCCGGCGCGGACACGCTCGATCAAGTCGCCGAATCGGCCACGGCCGACTCGGTGCAGCGGGCGCGGGAGATCGAGGTCATGCGGGAGTCGTTCGCCTATGCGGGCGGCACGCGCGATCCGTTCTCTTCGCTCATCAACCAGGACAAGTCCGGACCCGAGATCAGTGATCTCGATCTGGTCGGCGTCTATCTGGATCTCCGCAGCCCGGCGAACAACGTCGTCGTGCTGCGCGAGAAGGGCACTTCCGCCAAGCGTCACAAGATGCGGGTGGGAGATCAGCTGGGCCGGTCGCGTCTCACGCAGATCCGGGCCCGGGATGCGGTGTTCATGATTCAGGACTTCGGGTTCGAGCGCCAGGAAACTCTCTCGCTGCGCAAGCAGGAGGTCGAGACGCCATGACGGGTACGTATCGCTGGATGCTGGTTGCCGCCGCAGTCCTCGGGACTGTGACTCCGGTGCGGGCCGAAGGGCCCGGCGGCGGAGAGGTGACCGCGGTGAGCCTGGCGCCGGCCGCCGGCAAGACCGAGATCGTTCTCGCCGTTCGCGGCGCGGTCGACGTGCGGGACTTCCTGCTCAGCTCGCCCGATCGGCTGGTGCTCGACGTCGTCGGCGCCAAGCTCTCGGGCACGACGGCCACGCTGTACGATGGCGTGAAGCGCGGCGGGGTGCTCAACCTCCGCTACTCGCAGTTCCGTCCGGACATCGTGCGCGTGGTCATCGATCTCGAGGGGCCGCAGGAGTACAAGATCGACCGCGCCTCCGGCGCCATCCGCGTGAGCTTCGGGTCGGGCCAGGCGTTCCAGGCCTGGTCCTCCACCGATGAGGACGCCGCCGCCCCGGCCCCGGCCGCCCCGGCCGAGGCCGTCGCCGACGAGGTCCGGCCGGTCAGCGCCCCGGCCCCGTCGCGGAAGTCGGACGTGAGCCTCCGGAGCGCAGCCATGCTGACCCGGGCCGACGAGCCGCGCATCACCGTGACGTGGGACCGCGCCAGCATCGCCGACGTGGTCGCCGGCTTCGCCGCCTTCAGCGGCCGCACCATCATTCTCGGCAAGGACGTGAAGGGCGAGGTCAACGCCGAAATCAAGAACCAGCCGTGGCCGCAGGCGTTCCAGGCCATTCTGGCCACCCAGGGCCTCTCGGCCCAGGAGATGACCGGCGGGATCATCCGCGTGGACGCGCCTTCCGCGCTTGCCGCCCTCGACTCGCTCGAGCCGCTGGAGACGAGCATCGTCCGGATCAACTACGCCCAGGCCGGCTCGCTCGCCAAGACGGTCGAGAGCATCCTGACCAAGAACCGCGGGCGGGTCGTCGCCGACACCGGCTCGAACGCCCTGATCCTGACCGACACCCGGAGCCGCATCGCCAGCGTCACCGATTTCGTGCGTGGGCTCGACATCCGGACCCCGCAGCTCTCGATCCAGGCCAAGATCATCTTCGTGGACCGGACCGACATCGAGCAGCTCGGCATCAAGTACGACCTCGGCAGCCGGACCCAGTTCTTCAACAAGCTGGTCCAGCGCAACGACCCGAACAGCACCACCGGCGGCTCGTTCGCCAAGGACGTTAACGTCATCGACCTGGGCGGCAACTCGGTGGCGGCGGTCGGCAACGCCGGCGCCGACATCCCGAACTCGGCGCTCGACCTCATCTACTCGACCAGCGTCGGCGGGTTCGCCCTGACCACGTTCCTGAGCGCGCTCGAGCGGACCGAACTGGCCGACATTCAGGCCGAGCCGGTCATCTCGACCCTCGATAACCGCGAGGCCGACATCCTCGTGGGTGAGGAAACCCCGGTCCGCGTCATCGACGCGAACTCCAGCAGCACCGGGACCGCCCGCGCCAACGTCCAGTTCAAGGAAACCGGTATCCGTCTCACGGTCACCCCGCACGTGACCAACAACCGCCAGGTGCTGATGCAGCTGCACACCGAGCGCTCGGCCATCCAGCCGCTCGCGGCGGCGGACCTCGGCTTCATCTTCCAGAAGCAGAAGGCCGACAACCAGCTCCTGGTGCAGGACGGCGAGACCGCGGTCATCGGCGGCCTGACCGTCACCCAGGTCACCAAGACCCGGTCGGGCATCCCGCTCCTGGGCAGCCTGCCGATCATCGGCCGACTGTTCAGCTTCAACAGCGATACGGAAAACCGGCGTGACCTCATTATCTTGGTCACACCCCGGATCACCGACGACGGCGCCTCGGATCAGTAGCCGCTCAGCGCGGACGGTTCGAGCACCCCGACGGGAACGAGCCCGGCGCAGGCCGGGCTCGTTCGTTTCCTTCACCCCCGGGGTCGAGGCCAGACGCGTGCACCTGAGATTTTCCACCGCCGGGGAATCGCACGGCAAGGCGCTCGTGGCCCTGGTGGAAGGGCTCCCCGCGGGGCTGCCGGTGAGCGCCGAGTGGGTGGATCGCGATCTCGTCCGCCGGATGCAGGGCTACGGCCGCGGGGCCCGGATGAAGATCGAGCGCGACCACATCGAGTGGCTGGCCGGCGTACGCGCCGGCGAGACCCTCGGCTCCCCCGTGGCGATGCTGATCCCCAACCGCGACTGGGGCAACTGGGAGGACGTGATGGCGCATGAGGCCGCCGAGCCGGGCGAGCTCCGCCGCCGCCGCGTCACCCGCCCGCGCCCCGGCCACGCCGACCTCGTCGGCGTCCTCAAGTACGATCGCGTGGATGCCCGCGACATCCTCGAGCGCGCCAGCGCCCGCGAAACCACCGCCCGGGTGGCCGCCGGCGCCCTGGCCCGACGCCTCCTCGCCGAATTCGGCGTGGAGGTCGGGAGCCACGTCCTCTCCCTCGGCGGGGTGATCGCCTCGCCGCCTCACCCGCTGCCCACGCCGCTCAACGACGCCTCCGACCGCTCGGAGCTCCGGGTGCTCGACTCCGCCGCCGAGGCGGAGATGATCCGGCGGATCGACGCCGCCAAGAAGGCCGGCGACACGCTGGGTGGCGAGGTGGAAGTCGTCGCGCGCGGGGTGGTGGTCGGGCTCGGCAGCCACGTGAGTTGGGACCGGAAGCTCGACGGCCGGCTGGCCGGCATGCTGATGTCCATTCCCGCCGTGAAGGCGGTGGAGATCGGGCTGGGCATCGAGGCGGCCCGCCGGCCGGGCTCCGCGGTGCACGATCCGATCGATCCCGGCTTCAGCGCGCTTCCGCCGGCCGGTGGCGACCCGCGCGCCGGCTTCCGGCGCCGCACCAACAACGCGGGCGGCCTCGAGGGCGGCATCACCACCGGCGAGCCGCTGGTCGTCCGGGTGGCGATGAAGCCGATCTCGACCCTCATGTCGCCGCTGCCCACGGTCGATCTCGCCACCGGCGCGGCCGCCAACGCCCAGAGCGAGCGCTCGGACGTGACGGCAGTTCCCGCCCTCGGCGTCATCGCCGAGGCGTTGACCGCCGTCGTCCTGGCCGACGCCATGCTCGAGAAGTTCGGCGGCGATTCGCTCGCCGAAATGCGCCGCAACTTCGACGGCTACGTCACGATGCTCGGGGCGCGCTGGGCGGCCCTCCGGAACGCCGCGGAGGGATGAGGTGACGAGCCACATCGTCCTGGTCGGCCTCCCCGGCGTGGGGAAGAGCACGGTGGGGCGGCTCGTGGCCGAAGGCCTGCCGGCGCCGCTGCTGGACATCGACAGCATCCTGGTCCGGCAGATGGGGATGCCGGTCGCCCAGATCTTCGGCATGGTGGGCGAGCCCCGGTTCCGGGCCATGGAGCGGGATGCGATGCACACGGCCCAGGCGCGCGAGCCGGCGGTGATCGTTCCCGGGGCCGGCTGGGCCGCGCAACCGGGTCAGATGGAGCAGGCCAAGGCGACCAGCCTCATCATCTATCTCAAGTGCTCGGTGACCACCGCCGCGCGCAGGTCGGAGCAGGGGGAGGTCCGCCCGCTGCTGGTCGGCGCCGACCCGGTCGAGCGCACCCGCGCCCTGCTGGCGGCCCGGGAACCGTTCTACAAACTCGCTGATTATGAGGTTGCCGCGGACGTGAAAAACGCCCCGGCGGTGGCGGAGGATGTGGTCCGGCTGGCCCGGACCCACGCGGGATGGTAGGCGGGTGCGCGGCTGGGGAGTCACCCTGAGCCCGTACGCCGCGCTCAGGGTAAACTCCGCGAAGGGGGCAGGCCCAGGATGATGGCTCCTTCGCGGAGCTTGCCCTCGAGCGCAGCGAAGGGCTCACGATGACTCGGTGCGTAAACCATTATACTGCAATCATCTATAAAAACCCGCCTTGCGCCCGCCCAGCACCGCGGATTTCTTGCAGCCACCGACGTTGACCTTTCGATGACCTCAGCCGGCATAGTGTACTCATGGCGACCAGATCCAAGCGATCGGTAAAAACCTCCACCAAGCCCGGCCCGAGCGCCGCGGCCCCCGTGGCCCCGAAGAAGTCGGGCGCCAAGGCGGCCAAGCCGCGTCTCAAGGCGGGCAAGGGGAGCGCGCTGGTGATCGTGGAGTCGCCTACCAAGGCCAAGACGATCGGCAAGTATCTCGGCGCCGGGTATGACGTCAAGGCCACCATCGGCCACGTGCGCGATCTCCCGACTCGCGAGCTCGGGGTCGACGTCGAGCGTGATTTCGAGCCCAAGTACGTCACCATCAAGGGCAAGACCAAGACGCTGGCCGATCTCAAGAAGGCGGCCAAGACCGCGTCCACCATCTATCTCGCCACCGACCCCGACCGCGAGGGCGAGGCCATCGCCTGGCACGTGGCGGAGCAACTCAATTCGAGCGCGCCGACGCACCGGGTGCTGTTCCACGAGATCACCAAGGACGCCATCCACGAGGCGATGGACCATCCCGGCCAGATCGACGATCGCAAGGTGAACGCCCAGCAGGCGCGCCGCATTCTGGACCGCCTGGTCGGCTACAAGGCGAGCCCCATCCTCTGGCGCAGCATCAAGACCGGCCTGTCCGCCGGCCGGGTCCAGACCGTGGCCCTCCGGCTCATCGTCGAGCGCGAGCGCGAGATCCGCGCGTTTACCCCGCAGGAGTACTGGAGCATCGAGGCGCTGCTGGCCAAGGGCGGGCAGACCTTCGAGGCCAGCCTGGCCAAGGTGGGCGGGCACAAGCCGCAGCTCCACTCCGCCGAGGAGGCGCAGGCGGTCGTGGACGCGGTGCGGCGACTGCCGTTCGAGGTCACCAAGGTCGAGAAGCGCCAGCGTCGGAAGAACCCGGCGGCGCCGTTCACCACCAGCACCATCCAGCAGGAAGCCGCCAAGAAGCTCGGCTTCAGCTCGCGGCGCACCATGCGCGCGGCGCAGGACCTGTACGAGGGCATGGACGTCGGCGAGGACGGCCCGGTCGGTCTCATCACCTACATGCGGACCGACTCGGTCCGGGTATCGGACGGGGCCATCGCCTCGGTGCGCGAGTTCATCGGAAAGCAGTTCGCGAAGCCGTACCTGCCCGCGTCGCCCAACAGCTACAGCTCGCGCAAGAACGCCCGGGTCCAGGACGCGCACGAGGCCATCCGCCCCACCGACGTCCGGCGCCGTCCCGAACAGGTCCAGAAGTACCTCGAGCCCGACCAGTTCCGGCTCTATCAGCTGATCTGGCAGCGGTTCGTGGCGTCGCAGATGACGCCGGCGGTCTACGACATGACGATCGTGGACTTCGACCTGGGCGAGTATCTGTTCCGCGCCACCGGCTCGGTGCTGGTCTTCGACGGGTACCACGTGCTCTATATGGAAGGGCGTGAGAAGGAGGAGGGGAAGACGATGGACGACCTCCCGCCCATCCCGCCGCTGGCCCAGGGCGATCGGGTGGAGGTGCGGGAGATCACGCCGTCGCAGCACTTTACCGAGCCGCCGCCCCGGTTCTCCGAGGCCAGCCTGGTGAAGGAGCTCGAGCGGCTCGGCATCGGGCGGCCGTCGACCTACAGCGCCATCATCTCCACTCTCAGCGCCCGCGAGTACGTGAAGGTGGAGCAGCGCCGGTTCTTTCCCACCGAGCTGGGCGAGCTGGTCGAAAAGATCATGGTGGGCAAGTTCCCCGAGATCTTCAACGTCGAGTTCACCTCGGGCATGGAGTCCGAGCTCGACCGGATCGAGGAGGGCGAGCTCCTGTGGCAAGGGGTGCTGAAGGATTTCTACACCCCGTTCAGCAAGGCGCTCGAGGCGGTCGACCTGAACGCACTCGTGGCCGACGCGCACGGCCTCAACCCCGAGGACCTCGCCAAGGAGCGCTGCCCCAAGTGCGGCTCGCCGATCGAGCTCAAGACCGGGCGGTTCGGGCCCTATCTGGCCTGCGTCAAGTACAAGGACACCTGCGACTATGTGAAGTCGCTGCGGAAGGGGCGGGCCCCGGACCGGCCGACGGACCAGAAGTGCCACCTGTGCGGTTCCCCGATGGTCATCAAGACCGGGCGCTTTGGCGAGTTCCTGGCGTGCACGACGTATCCGGCCTGCAAGGGAACCCGGGCCATCCCGCTCGGCATCAAGTGCCCCAAGTGCATCGAGGGCGACCTCGCCGAGCGCCGCACTAAGCGCGGCAAGTCGTTCTGGGGCTGCGTGCGCTACCCGGCGTGCGACTTCTCCACCTGGAACAAGCCGGTGCCCGATACCTGCCCCGAGTGCGGCTGGATCGGGATGGAGAAGAAGATGAGCAAGGCGGAGGGCGAGACCCGCACCTGCCTCAAGTGCGGCCACAAGCTGGTGCTCGCCGAGCCCGAGGAGGTGGCGCTGGCGTGAACGCCACCGTCGTCGGCGGCGGTCTCGCCGGCTCGGAGGCGGCCTGGGCGCTGGCGGAGCGCGGCGTCCGCGTCACCCTGCACGAGATGCGGCCGGCGGTACAGACGCCGGCCCATCACACCGATCGGCTGGCCGAGCTGGTCTGCAGCAATTCCTTCAAATCCGTGGACCTCACCAACGCGCACGGCCTGCTCAAGTCGGAGCTCCGCACGCTCGGCAGCGTGCTGCTGCCGTGTGCCGACCTCGCCCGCGTCCCGGGCGGCACCGCCCTGGCGGTGGACCGCGAGGTGTTCTCGCAGGCGGCGCACGACCGGATCAGCGCGCATCCCGGCATCGCCCTGGTGCGCGAGGAAGTGGCGGCGCTGCCATCGCCCGGGGTGGTGGCCACCGGGCCCCTGACCTCGCCCCGCCTCACCGACGCGATCGTCGCCCGGCTCGGCTCCGCCGCGCTCGCCTTCTACGACGCCATCGCGCCGGTGGTGTCGTCGGACTCGCTCGATCACGAGCGCCTGTACGCGCGCTCCCGCTACGGCAAGGGCGGAGGCGACGACTACCTCAATGCGCCGATGGACGCGGCCTCCTACGCGGCGTTCATCGATGCCCTGCTCGAGGCCGACCAGCATCACGGGCACGAGTTTGACGCGGTGCCCTACTTCGAGGGCTGTCTGCCGGTCGAGGAGATGGCGCGGCGCGGCCGGGAGACGCTCCGCTTCGGCCCGATGAAGCCGGTCGGCCTCGCCGACCCACGCACCGGCCGGGAGCCGCACGCCGTGGTGCAGCTCCGGCGCGAGGACCGGGCCGGACAGATGTGGAACCTGGTCGGGTTTCAGACCCGCCTCCGGATCCCCGAGCAGCAGCGGGTGTTCCGGATGATTCCGGGGCTGGAGCAGGCGGAATACCTTCGCTTCGGCAGCATCCACCGGAATTCCTATCTCAACAGCCCCGCGAGCCTGGGACCCGCCCTGACCGCTCCGGATGACGACCGACTGTTCTTCGCGGGCCAGCTTACCGGCGTCGAGGGCTACACCGAGTCGCTCGGCACCGGCCTGCTGGCGGGGATCAACCTCGCGCGGCGGCTCGAGGGCCGTCCGGTCGCGGTTCCGCCTCCGACCACGATGCTCGGCGGCCTCTACCGCTACCTCCGCGAGGCCGACCCGGCGCACTTCCAGCCGATGAACGCCAATTTCGGGCTGCTGGATCCGCTGCCCCGAGCACCGCGAGGGGTGAAGAAGGACCGGAAGAAGGAGCTGCTCGTCGAGCGGGCGCAGGTGGAGTTTGCCGCATGGACGGCCGGGCTATGATCGATCAGGCGACCCGGCGAGTCATCCTGAGCAGAGCGAAGGAGTCATGCCGAGACGCATGGCCCCTTCGCTCCGCTCAGGGTGACTCCTGACGCGAGGCGGGCCTCCGCATGCACGCCGAGGTCGCCGAGTTCCTTACGCATCTCGACAAGCAGCGCGGCCAGTCGCCTCACACGGTAAAAGCCTACGGTCGCGACCTGGCGGCGTTCACCGAGTTCTGCGACCGGCACTACGCCGGCGCCTGGACCTGGCAGACCATCGACCGGCTCGGCCTGCGTGGATTTCTCGGCGAGCTCCAGCGCCGCGGTCTGTCGAAACGCTCGGCCGCGCGGGCACTGTCGGCGGTGCGGAGCCTGTACCGCTACCTGCAGGAGAATCACGGCGTCCCCAACAACATCGCCCGCGCCGCACGGGTGCCCAAGCTGGACAAGCGGCTCCCGACCTATATGGACCGGGAGCAGACCCAGAAGCTCTTCGATTGGGCGGAGGCCCGCGCCGGGACCGGCGACTTCGCCGCCGCGCGGGATCTGGCCATCCTGGAGTTGTTCTACTCGACCGGCATCCGGCTCTCAGAGTTGAGCGGCATGAATCTGGAGGATCTCGATCTCCTCTCGGACCAGGCCAAGGTGCGCGGCAAGGGCCGGAAGGAGCGGATCGTGCCGGTGGGCGCGCGGGCGGTGCTCGCCCTCCGGCGCTATCTTAACCTCCGGGAGACGGCCCTCGGCCGGCCGGGCGCCGACCGCAGGGCCGTGTTCCTCAGCCGACTCGGGCGGCGGCTCGGCCCCCGCGGCGTGCAGCGAGCGGTCCACGTGATGTTCGACGCCGTCGGCGGCGACAGCCTCCGCGTTCACTCGCTCCGGCACACGTTCGCCACCCACATGCTCGACGCCGGGGCGGACCTGCGCGCGGTCCAGGAGCTGCTGGGACACGCCTCGCTCAGCACCACGCAGATCTACACCCACACGAGCGTGGAGCGGCTCAAGAAGGTGTACAACCAGGCCCATCCGCGGGCGTAGTGGCCTCCGTCATCCCGAGCGAAGCGAGGGACCTGGGCCGCGTGCCCGGACCGACGCGACTGTCCGGGGTGGTGAAGTAGGTCCCTCGCTTCGCTCGGGATGACGGGGCCTTCACACGGAGTATTCGCCCAGTGATCGAGTTCCACGGCACCACCATCCTCGCCGTCCGGAAGGACGGCCGCGTCGCCCTCGGGGGAGACGGCCAGGTCAGCATCGGCGAGACCGTGATGAAGTCGCGGTCCACCAAGGTGCGCGCGCTCAAGGGCGGCAAGGTGCTGGCGGGGTTCGCCGGCTCGGTGGCCGACGCGCTGACCCTGTACGAGAAGTTCGAGGAGAAGCTCGACCGCTACCCCTCGAATCTCCCGCGGGCGGCGGTGGAGCTTGCCAAGGACTGGCGGAGCGACCGGATCCTCCGGCGGCTCGAGGCGCTGCTGGTCGTGGCCGACCTCGAGCACAGCTTCCTCCTGAGCGGCTCCGGCGAGCTCATCGAGCCCGACGACGGCGTCGTGGCCGTGGGCTCCGGCGGCAACTACGCCATCGCCGCCGCGCGGGCGCTGCTCCCCATCGCCCCGCTGGGCGCCCGCGAGATCGTCCAGCGGTCGCTCGAGATCGCCGCCGACATCTGCGTCTTCACCAACCGGCACATCACCATTCTGGAGCTGCCGGGCGAGAAGTGATATGACCGACACCGCCACTCCCGTCGTTCCCGTCCCCGACGTCGCCGAGCCCGCAACGCCGCAGCCCTGGCTGGAGGAGATGCCGCCCCGGCAGATCGTGGCGGAGCTCAACCGCTACATCGTGGGTCAGGAGGCGGCCAAGAAGGCCGTCGCCATCGCCGTCCGGAACCGGTGGCGCCGCGCGCAGGCGCCGGACGACATCCGGGACGAGATCACCCCGTACAACATCATCATGATCGGACCGACCGGGGTCGGGAAGACCGAAGTGGCCCGCCGGCTGGCGCGGCTGAGCGGGGCGCCGTTCATCAAGGTGGAGGCCTCGAAGTTCACCGAGGTCGGCTACGTCGGGCGCGACGCGGAGTCGATGGTCCGCGATCTGGTCGACGCCGCGATCAACATGGTCCGCACCGAGCGCGAGGACGAGGTCTATCCCCAGGCGGAGCAGCGCGCCGACGAGCGCCTGCTGGACCTGCTGTTGCCGCCGGCCCCGCCCCCGGCCGCGGCTGAGAGGACGGAGAGGACGGAGAGGACGGAGAGGACGGAGCGGAGCCCGGTATTCGTGGTCGGCTCGAGCGGGCAGGCGAAGGCGGAGAAGGCGTCCACGGCGGACGACGAGCGGCGTCAGCGGTCCCGGGAGAAGCTCCGGGAGATGCTGCTCGACGGCCGGCTGGACGATCGCGAGGTCGAGATCGAGGTCGTGCCCCAGAGCTTCCCCATGATGGAGCTGATGCAGCCGCCGCAGGGGATGGAGGGCACCGACTTCAACTTCACCGAGATGCTCCAGGAGATGCTGCCCAAGCGCACCAAGCGCCGGACCGTCAAGGTGCCCGAGGCGCGGCGCGTGCTGGTCGACGAGGAGCTCAAGAAGCTGGTGGATATGGACGACGTCGTGAACGAGGCGCTCGACCGGGTCGAGAACCACGGCATCATCTTCATCGACGAGATCGACAAGATCGCCGGCGAGCGCGGCCAGGTCGGCGGCCCCGACGTCTCGCGCGAAGGGGTCCAGCGCGATCTCCTCCCCATCGTCGAGGGGTCGACCGTCCAGACCCGGTACGGTTACGTCCGGAGCGACCACATCCTCTTCATCGCCGCGGGGGCCTTCACCGTCTCGAAGCCGTCCGACCTCATCCCCGAGCTCCAGGGCCGCTTCCCCATCCGGGTCGAGCTGCAGTCGCTCACCGAGCAGGATTTCATCCGGATCATGACCGAGCCCGAGAACGCGATCACCAAGCAGTACCAGGCGCTGGTCGCGGCGGAGGGCGCGGAGCTGGAGTTTTCCGCCGACGGGATCGCCGAGGTGGCGCGGGTGGCCTTCATGGCGAACGACCGGATGGAGAACATCGGCGCCCGCCGGCTGCACACGGTCATGTCGGCGCTGATGGAGGAGGTGCTGTTCGAGCTGCCCGACTACCCGCACAAGAAGATTGTGTTCGACGCCGACGCCGTGCGCGAGCGGCTCAGCAAGATCGTGAACGACGACGACCTCAGGCGGTACATCCTCTAGCGGCCCGGACCGAGCCTCGAGCCGGCCGAGGGTCGGCGGCGCCCCATCGCCCGATTCCCAATACTGGATTGCCTCCCGGGTCTAGCTGACCTTCGAAAAAGGTCCTATAGTAGGGACATTCTCCACTATCCGGCCGGGCACCGCCGCGGTGCCCTCGCTTGACCTGCTCTTGCCCTACCGGCGCTAAGCGTACGGTGGGACCGAGAAGTTAGGGGCGTCTCCGGTGCCTCACCTCCGACCGCCTGCCTATTCGGGCCGCATCATTCTCAGGTTCACGAGCGACGTGGTTCGCCGGATCCTCGAGCACAGTCTGGCGGGGGGCCACGACTTCAGCGATTTGAGGCATCTGGCATCACCGGACGGCCTCGACTATCCGAACTTGCTTGCCATTCTGCGCCGGTATCACGCACTGGGCACCGAACCGCTGATCACCAGCGCGAGGACGGCAGACCTCCTCGAGCTGGAGAACCGCGCCGCGGAGAGTTCGTTCCCACCACTCCACAGCCTCATCGGCTATTGGGTACTGGACGCCAGACAGAGCCCGGGGCAGATCGAGTCGGTCCTGCATGACTTGACACTGCTCGATCAAGTGGTGGACGTGGCGTATCGCGAGCTGGATGTGAAGCCCCCCGCCTCAGCGACACCGGATTACTCGGCCTTGCAGGGATATGTCGATCTGGCCCCTGAAGGCGTGGATGCCCGCTGGGCCTGGTCTCAAGGCTTCAAGGGAAACGGCGTGCGCCTGTTTCACCTGGACATGTTGTGGAACCTGGAACATGAGGATCTGAATCTTGCCAATCTCATCTTCACACCCCAGCCGCCTCCCAATCCGCCCAGCGGCCTCCTCTGGAACGACAACTACTACCGGGCGACGGCTCCAGGAAAATTCTCGTGCGGTGCCCATGGCACCGAAGTACTCGGCGTTCTGGTTGGAAGTCAGAACGGATCCGGCGTAGACGGTATCGCGCCGGACGTCAGCCAGATCGGCTTGGTGTCGCACTACAAATACGTGAACGGCTCGGATAAGGATATCAAATGGGATGTGGCGTCCGCCATCGTCGCCGCATTGCTCAAGATGAGCTTCGGGGATGTGCTGTTGCTGGAAGTGCAGACGGCCGACGATTTCCCGATCGAAGTCAGTGTGCATTGCTTTGACGCCATTCGGTTGGCGACCGGGAATGGCAGGACGGTGGTCGAAGCGGCGGGGAACGGCGGGCACAATCTCGATCTCGGTGCCTGGGCAGCGGCGTGGGGGCCCCAGGATTGGCCGACCAATCCGGTGCGCGCCTCGGACGCGCTCAAGCGTGGCAGCAGCACGTTTCAGGATTCAGGCGCCATCATGGTTGGTGGCTGCCGGAGCGACATGGCGCCGAAGCCGAACGACACGACGCATGGACGTTGGGTGGGTGCCTACGACAGCTCGAACTTCGGGTCCCGGCTCGACTGCTACGCCTGGGGGCAGAACGTCTATACCCCGGGCGGTAACGACATCAACTTCGGGACGAGTCCGCTCGATCCGCAGGCGTGCAATCGCCGGTACGCGACCGACTTCGACGGCACCAGTGCAGCCTCCGCCATCATCGCAGGCACCGCCATCCTCACCCAGGAGATGTACAGGAGCACGCACGCCGGCAACAGTCTCGCGCCGGCCCAGTTGAGAGCGGTGCTGTCCGATGCAGGCGGGACCCACCAGGATCCGACGGAGACGATGGCCATGCCCATCGGGGTCATGCCGAACCTGCGAAGCATCGGCTCCCGTCTGGGAACCCTTCCCGATGTCTACGTCAGGGATTCCGTCAGCGATACGGGCCAGCTCCCGAACACGCTGGTGTACCAGAGCCCGGACATCTTCGTGCTCGGCACCCAGATGATCAACGCTCAGAACCTGTACGGTGAAGGCAGCGGAACCGAGAACCAGATGATACCGAACGTGCCGGTTTCGCCAAACCAGACGTATCACGTGCACGTCAGGGTGAGGAACCGCGCGGCCGTTCCGGCTCCCAACATGATTGCCTATGTCTATTGGAGCGAGGCGAACAGTCTTGTGGTACCGCTGGATTGGAGGCTGATCGGCAAGAGCCAGGCCCTCAACGTGCCTCCTGGTGGCATCCTCAGCGTAACGGATCCGATCGTGTGGGACACCAGCAACAACAATCTTCCATCCGTACACGGCTGTTTCGTCGCGGTGCTCGATCAGGCGCAGGATCCCGCTCCAAGCTTGCTCCTCGCCGCGAATCCGGTGTCCAAGGCGGCCACGACCTGGGCCGAGTTTCTGTCCTATCTCGGCAACAACAACAACATCGCGTGGCGCAATTTCGAGGTGCTATCCCTCGCCAACAACATGAGCTCCAACGCTGGTTTCGGCCTGTGCGGGGCCTTCGACCGGGGCCGCGTGTTCGATCTCGAGATTCTGCAATCCCTCCCGGACGGCGCGCGCTGTCGGCTGGAAATCCCCGTGGAGCTCATGGCGGCGTTGCGCCCCTGTGGACTGCTCGGCTTCGACGTCGCCTCCGGCGATGACCCATCGCGCGTATGGTTGACGCCCCGGTCCGCCACGACCTGGATCCTGGGTGTCTATCTCGGACGGGGCGTGCGTTACACGTGTCGGCTGCACGTCGAAAATCGGGAGCCGTTCGCCGCCGGCGAGTATCGAGTAGCTGTTCGGCAGGTGTTCGAAGGCCTCGAGGTCGGCCGGTTGACGTGGGCATTGGAGTCAGCGGAAAAGCCACAGAGGCGGTGAGGGGAGGAGTGCGCAAACGGAATCGTCCAGCGAAATCCCGACCTCCGAACACCTCTACTGGCTGGAAACAGCGCTCGCGGGCCGCTATTCGATCGAGCGAGAGGTCGGCCGGGGCGGCATGGCCGTTGTCTACCTGGCGGAGGACACGAGACATCGTCGGCGGGTAGCGGTCAAGGTGTTGCGCCCGGAATTGGGCATGGCCGTGGGAACTGCGCGGTTTCTCCGCGAGATCCAGATCGAAGCGCGACTGCAGCACCCCAACATCCTTCCGCTCCTCGATTCCGGAGCCGCAGGGCCGCTTCCCTACTACATCATGCCCTACGTCGAAGGTGAGTCGCTCCGCGGCCGCCTGAGACGGGAAAAGCAGCTGCCGCTCACCGAGGCGCTCCAGGTGACTCGGGAGATCGCCGACGCGCTGGAGTATGCCCACGCACAGGGAGTCATTCACCGGGACATCAAACCGGCCAATATCCTGTTTTCCGGTGGCCATGCCTTGCTCGCGGATTTCGGAGTCGCCAGGGCCGTCACCGCGGCCGGCACCGAGCCGTTGACGGAAACGGGCCTGGCAGTTGGGACGCCTCACTATATGAGCCCGGAGCAGGGCGCCGGTGACGAGGGCGTCGACGGACGTGCCGACATCTACGCCTTGGGCTGCGTGCTGTACGAAATGCTGGCGGGCGAGCCCCCCTTCGGCGGTCGAACGCCTCAGGCAATTCTCGCACGGCACCGGCAGGACGATCCCCCGTCGATCCGCGTGGTGCGCCCGACCGTACCGGTAGGCATCCAGGAAGCCATCGAGAGGGCGCTGGCCAAGGTTCCCGCCGACCGGTTTGCATCGGCCGCCGAGTTCGCTCGCGCGCTCGACCGGGGCAGCACCAGCGATCGACCAGCGAGGAGCCGACGCTCCCGGGGCCGGGCGCTGGCGATCAGCCTTGCCGCAGTGACGGCCGCTGCGGTGCTCGGTGTCTGGCAGGCACTTCGAGTCCGTGCCGCGGCGCTCGATCCGAACCGGGTCGTGGTCTTCCCCCTTCGGGACGACAGCGAAGGTGGGCGAGACAGCGGCGCCGGCGAAGGCGTCGCCACATACATCGGCTACGCGCTGGAAGGAGCGGAGCCGCTGAAATGGCTGGACGGATGGGATCTGCTCCTCGAGCGGGAGCGCTCGAATCCAGCCCAGCTCTCGGCGGCGCGAATGAGGCAGCTCACCAGGAGCTCGCGCGCGCGCTTCTTCATCGATGGGGCGATTGTACGCGGGGGCGACTCGGTCACGGTGGTGCTCCGAGTCCACGACGCCGCGGGCGACTCGCTTCTGGGGCGCGCGGGGGCTGCGGCCGCTCGCGAGGACGCCGCGGTTCCCCAGCTCGGGCTGCGCGCGGTGGGCGAGCTTCTCCCCGCTCTGTTGCCACCCGGGCGTTCGCTCGACCTGAGCGCTCTGAGCGAGCGTCGGCCGGTCGCAGTGGCCGCCTTTCTGCAGGGGGAGCGAGAATATCGCCGAATGCATTTCTCGAGGGCCCTGGAACAGTATGAGGCCGCCATCAAGAGCGACTCCGTGTTCTCACTCGCCGCGCTCAAGGGTGCGCAATCGGCGTACTGGTTGCGACGGGACGACGAAGCCCAGAGGCTGGTTCGCGTCGCCCTGGCGAACGCCGCTTCGCTGCTTCCCCGCTACCGTGCCTATGGGCTCGGGCTCGACGACTACCTGCTCGGCCGAGCCGACTCGGCGGCCCGGCATTTCGAAGAAGCGGTGCGAATCGACCCGGGATGGAGCGAGGGCTGGATGGCGTTGGGTGAGGTTTACTATCACCTCCTGCCGCGCCAGGCGCCCCCGGATTCCCTGGCCGAAGCGGCATTTGAAAGAGCGCGCCAGGCCGATCGGGGCTTTACCCCGCCGCTGTTTCATCTGGCTGAAATCGCGCTGCGGCGAGGCGACCTCAAGCAGGCCCAGCAGCTGATCGGCGAGTTTCGCAGGGCCGAGCCGGACAGCACGCTGGACCTCCCGCTCAGCCTCATGTTGTCCTGTGTACGGGATGGGGCCAAGGCGGTGGACTGGCAGCGGCATGTCCGCGTCAATACTGCGGACGTGCTGAAGGCGGCCAAGCTGCTCTCGGTCGCCGCCGCGCAGCCCGAATGCGCCTCGGCCGGCTTCTGGGCCGTGTTCACTTTCGATAGCGCGGCCCCGAACCTTCGCTGGGGTGCGCTGCTCGGTCTCCAGGGGCTGCTCGCCGCCGCGGGGCGAACCGGCGATTTGCGGACTCTGCTCGACTCGAAGGCGGCCGCGGAGTTGACGGCGGACGTGCTCTACCTGCCGGCGGCGGCGGCCGGCATCGATGTCGCCGACCGTGCCGCCGCCGTCGCCGACCGGTTGGGCCGCGACTACCGGGGGATGAGCGCACCCGTGCTGTGGGCCTTGGGCACCTGGGAAACCTCGCGCGGAAATCCGACCGCCGTCGAGGCCGTGGCGCGGGTACTCTCCGCACGAGTGGACTCCAGCGGGCTACGCCGCGACTCGCTGCTCGCGAGCATCATGCAGGCGCGCACTGCGTTAACGCGGAGGGACTCGGCCGAAGCGCTTCGGCTGCTGAGCCGGCTCACGCCCTCGGCCACGGGAACGGACTTGGAATGGCAGCCGTGGGAAGCATTAGGGGGTGAGCGACTGATCCTCGCACAGCTCGAGTTCGCGCATGGCAGGTTCGCCGAGGCGTACAGCACCGCCGCACTCCTCGACGCGCCCGAGCCAATCGCGTATCTCACATATCTTCCCGCGAGCTTGTCCCTGCGGGAACACGCCGCACGGGGGATGGGCAGCGCCGATCTCGCCCGACGGTGCCGCGTGCGCCTGGCCACCCTTCTTCGTGCAAGCATCCTCACCTTCCGGGCGCAGACTCACTCCAACTAAGGAGACTGACCATGGTGAAATCGAGCAGCTCGCCAAGCGAAGAGTCCGACGGTTACAAGCCGGTCGACTGCCCCAAGAACCCGAACGAAATGTGCGAAGCCCTCAACGTCTGGGCGGAGGACCTCTATAAGTGGGCGCAGGACGTGACTAAAGCGATCTGGCCTCCCCCGGGACCGGGTACGGGCAACCCACCCCCGCCCCCACCGTTCAAGTAGGCGTCGGGATTGGAGGCTGGTAACGGGCTTCGGTTACGTTCCGCCGAGGCTCGCTACTGGGTCATGTGTATTGGCGCCCGGCGCAGCGGCGACAGTCCCTCGGAGCGTCAGCGCGCCAACCACGAGATCAGCTCCGCGGCGGTTGCCGGCCGATCCTCCGGCGCCTTGGCCAGCGCGGCAAACACCGCGCTTTCCAGGCTCGCGGGAACCTCCGGCCGCACGACGCGCATCGATCGCGGGCGCTCCACAAGATGCCGCGCGAGCACGGCCTGCGCGGTCGCCCCGGAAAACGGCAGCTCCCCGGTCAGCATCTCGTATATCACGCATCCCAGCGCGTAGATGTCGCAGCCGGGGCCGAGTTCCTCCGCACCGGTCGCTTGCTCCGGGCTCATGTAGGCGGGAGTGCCGATGACCAGGCCACTCGAGGAAAGCGGCTCCAGCGCCGCTCGGTCCATGGCGCGGGCCAGCCCGAAGTCACATACGAGCGCCCGATCACCCTCGAGCAGGATGTTTTCCGGCTTGATGTCGCGGTGCAGGACGTTTCGGCCGTGCGCGTAGTCGATCGCCTCCGCGATGTGCCCCGCGATCGAGAGCACGGCCTGCGTCGGAAGCTGGCCCTCCCGCTCCAGCCGCGATCGCAGGTTCTCTCCTGCCACGTAGGGCATCACCAGATACAGCAGCGTGCCGGCCACATCCGAGTCGAGCAACGGCACGATGCGCGGGTGCCGCAGGCGGCTCAGGATCTCTATCTCACGGTGAAAGCGGTCGGGTCCGAGCAGGGTGGCGAAGTGGGGACGGAGCACCTTGACGGCGACCGGTTCTCCACCGGCGCATTGCTCCGCGAGAAACACCGTGGCCATCGTGCCGCGGCCGAGCTCCCGCGCGATCCGGTAGCGCCCCGCGAGGGTCGTGCCCAGCGGAATCGAGGCTTCTTTCACGGATCAACGACCGAGCGAGGCATAGCGGCCGCCCGGGGCGGGAGGGCACGGGGTCGAACCTGTGAACCTACGGCCCGGTCGCGCTCCGGAACAGAGTGGGCCTCACCGTCCTCATCACTGGAGTCCGAACTCGAATCGATCGTGAACGGAGGCAGGCCCGGACCCTGCCCTTTCTGCGGCTGCCACATGCCCCCCCCGGCGCCCTGTGGCCCCGACGCCCCTCCGGCTACAGTTGAGATGTGTCCCCTCCCACCCTCCCGATCCGGTGGAGGATCTTCGGCGTGACCGTCGGGGGTCTGCTCGCCGGCAGCCTCTGGCTCCGGCACACCGCGCCGGTGTCCCGCGTCGCCCCGGTGACCGCCCACGCGCCGCCATCGGTGGCGGTCCGGCCGTTCCTGATGCTCGGGCCCGACACCGCGGCCACCTCGATCGGGCCCGCGGTGGCGGCCGAGCTCGTGGGCGCGATGGCCCAGGTGCCGGGCCTTCGGGTCGCGGACGCCGCCTCGGTCCGAGTCGCCGCGCGCGGCTCGGGCGACCCGCGGGAGATCGGCCGGCGACTCGGCGTCGGGGCGGTGCTCGAGGGCAGCCTCCGGATCGCCGGCGACCGGCTCCGCCTGTCGACCCATCTCGTGAGCGTGGACCAGGGCTTCGACCTCTGGTCGGAGACCTTCGACCAACCCGCCGCCGACCTGCTGCCTGTTCGCGACAGCATCGCCCGAAGCGTGGTGAACACCCTGCGGAACGGCGCGCGCCCGCGGCCTGCCGCGGCCACCACGCCGGCCGCGTTCCTCGCCTACCTTCGGGGCCGCGAGGCGCTCGCCGATCGCGCCGGCCTCGCCGTGGTCGACGCCGAACCGGCCGTTGCGGGCTTCAGCGAGGCGCTGGCGCTCGATTCCGGCTACGCGCCCGCCTGGTCCGGCCTGGCCGAAGCCCACGTGCGCGAGCTGGAGGTCGGGTTGCGGGCCCCGGCGGAGGCGGCCGAAGCGGCGCGCGCGGCGGCGAACCGGGCCCTGGCGCTCGACAGCCTCGACCCGCGGGCGCTGCTCGCCCGCGGCGCGGTGCGCATGCTGTACGACCGCGCCTGGGCCGCGGCGCGGGAGGATCTCCGCCGCGCCGCCGCGCTCGAGCCCGGCCGGGCCGCCACCGAGCACCGGCTCGCGCACCTGTTTCTGGCGGAAGGACGGCCCGACAGCGCGCTCGCCGCGAGCCGGGCGGCCATCGCGGCCAGCCCGCTCGACGCCGGCCTGCGGGTGCATCTCGCCTGGCACTACGTGATGACCGGCGGCGACTCGCTGGTCGGCCCCGCGCTCGCGGGCGCCGGCGCGCTCGAGGGGGTGCCCGTGACGGACGAGCATGCCCCCCTGCTGCTGGAGATCACCGGCGACAGCCTGGCGGCGGACCGGCTCGCGGCCGCGGTGGCGGCGGCGCCCGAGCGGCTCGATCTCTTGGCCGAGCTCGCCCGCCTCGACGCGCTGGCGGGGCGCACGGACACCGCGCGCGCGCGGCTCGGGCGCATGCAGGCCCTGGCGGACGCGCGCTACGTCTCCCCGTACGCCCTGGCGCTGGTGCACGCGGCGCTGGGAGAGGCCCGGCCCGCCATCGCGGCACTCGAGCGCGCGCTCCGCGAAGGCGACCCCGCGGTGCTCCAGCTGCCGCTCGATCCCCGGCTCGCGGCGCTGCGCGCTGACCCCCGCGTCACGGGACTGGTGCGCCGTCTCATGCCCGACTACAATCCCCCGACCTCGAGCCCCCGGCCCCCGTCCCCCAGGCTATGAAGCCCACGCGGCACTTCCTCGCGATCCCCGATTTCTCACCCGCCGAGCTGGTTGCACTGTTCGATCTGGCGGCCCGGATGAAGCGCCGGGAGTACCGCGAGAGCCCGCTCGCCGGCAAGACCCTGGGGATGATCTTCGCCAAGAGCTCGACTCGCACCCGCGTCTCGTTCGAGGTGGGAGCCTCCCAGCTCGGCGGGCACGCGCTGTTCCTCTCGTCCCGGGACATCCAGCTCGGCCGCGGCGAGCCGATCCGCGACACCGCCCGCGTGCTCTCGCGCTACCTCGACGGCATCATGATCCGGACCTACGATCACGCCGACGCCGAGGAGCTGGCCCGCTACGGCTCGATCCCCGTCATCAACGGCCTCACCGATCTGCTGCACCCCTGTCAGGTGCTGGCCGATCTGCTGACGGTGCGCGAGAGCCTGGGCGGGTGGGACGGCAAGGTCGTGACCTGGGTCGGCGACGGCAACAACATGGCCAACAGCTGGATCAACGCCGCCGGCAGCCTCGGCTTCGAGCTCAGGCTCGCCTGTCCGGCCGGATACCAGCCCAACGCCGAGATCCTCCAGCGCAACCGCGAGCAGGCCAGGATCACAGTCACCGCCGACCCGCGCGAGGCGGCGCGTGGCGCCCATGTCGTGACCACCGACGTGTGGGCCTCGATGGGCCAGGAGGAGGAACAGGCCGTCCGGGCGCGCGCTTTCCAGGGCTACATCGTCGACGCCGCGCTCATGGCGCTCGCCGACCCGTCCGCGATCTTCCTCCACTGTCTCCCCGCCCATCGCGGCGAGGAGGTCTCTGAAGCGGTGCTCGAAGGGCCGCAGTCCCGCGTGTGGGACGAGGCGGAGAACCGGCTCCACGTGCAGAAGGCGCTGATGGCCACTCTGATGGCAGGTGCCGCGTGACGTCCGCCGCACCGCTCCGCCGCACCGCCCTGTTCGAGCGGCATCGCGCGCTCGGCGCCAAGATGGTGCCGTTCGCGGGCTGGGAGATGCCGGTCCAGTACCCGACCGGCATCCTCGCCGAGCACCACGCGGTTCGGAGCGCGGCCGGGATCTTCGACGTGTCCCACATGGGCGAGTTCGAGATCACGGGGCCCGACCGGAACGCGTTCGTCAACCGGATCACGTGCAACGACGTCTCGCGGCTGGAGCCGGGCGGCGTGCAGTATTCCGGACTGCTGACGCCCGAAGGCACCTTCGTGGACGACTGCACCGTCTATCGCTTCGACGACAAGCTGATGATCGTGCTCAACGCCTCGAACACGGCGAAGGCCTGGGAGCATATCGTCGCCCAGAAGGGCGGCATCAATGTCCGGCTCAAGGATATCTCGGCCGAGGTGGGGCTGCTGGCGGTCCAGGGCCCGCGGGCGGAGGCCCTGCTGCAGCCGCTCGCCGGCGTGCCGCTGGGCGAGATCGGGTACTACCACTTCAGCAGCGGGAAGATCGCCGGCGCGCAGTGCTTCATCTCCCGCACCGGGTACACCGGCGAGGACGGCTTCGAGCTCTATTGCCGCGACCGCGACTCGGTGGCACTCTGGGACGCGATCACCGCGGCGGGCGCAGCGCCGATCGGTCTCGGCGCCCGGGACTCGCTCCGGCTGGAGATGGGGTACGCCCTGTACGGCAACGAGATCGACGATACCACGACGCCGCTCGAGGCCGGTCTGGGGTGGATCGTCAAGCTCGACAAGGGCGCGCCCTTCATCGGCGACGCGGCGCTCCGCGCGCAGAAGCGGCGCGGCGTCACCCGCCGCCTGGTCGGCTTCCGGCTCGAGGGCCGGGGTTTTCCGCGTCACGGATTTCCGGTCCACGTCGGCGACCGCGAGGTGGACATCGTGCGGAGCGGCACCCTGAGCCCTTCCCTCGGCGCCGGCATCGGCACCACCTACCTGCCGGCGGCGGTCGCCACGCCCGGCACCCGGTTCGAAGTCGAATGCCGGGGCGAGCGGCTGCCGGCCGAGGTGGTGAAGCGGCCGTTCTGGACGAAAGGGAGTGTGAGGAAATAGGCGGAGGGGACGGAGGGACGGAGAGGACGGAGGTGTTCGCTGGCCAACCTCCGTCCTCTCCGTCCCTCCGTCCTCTCCGTCGTCCACCACCATGCGCCTCGCCATCCTGACCATCTCCGACGCCGGCCATCGCGGCGAGCGAGCCGATACCTCGGGCGACGCGATCGTCGCCTGGGCAGAGTCGCACGGGTATGCCGTGGCCGAGCGGGCGCTGGTGCCGGACGAGACGGGCCGGATCGCGGCGGTGCTGGCGTCGTGGGCCGACGCGGACGTCGCCGATTGCATCCTCACCACCGGCGGCACGGGGCTCACCCCGCGCGACGTCACGCCCGAGGCCACCCGGGCCGTGCTGGACAAGGAAGCGCCCGGGATCGCCGAGGCGCTTCGGGTGACGGTCTACCCCCGATTCCCGCGCGCGGCGCTGTCGCGCGGCGTTGCCGGCGTCCGCGGGCGCACGCTCGTCGTCAACCTCCCCGGCAGCGCGGGCGGGGTGCGCGACGGGCTCGCGGTGCTCGAGGGGCTGGTGGAACATGCTGTCGATCTGGTGCGCGGCGTCCGGACGCAACACGGCTGAGCTCGTGAGTCACCCTGAGCCCTGGCTGAGAGTGCGTTTCAATACCGAGTCATCCTGAGCGCAGCGAAGGAGCCATGCCTCGACGCATGTCCCCTTCGCTCCGCTCAGGGTGACTCCGGATTACTTTCCCCCCATGCCCGCGCGCATCCTCATCACGATGGACGACCTCGAGACCGCCGTCCGCCTCAACGCGGCGTTCGAAGCGGCCGGCTTCTCCACGACCATGTTCTCCTCGCTCGACGATCCCCGGGGCACGGTCCGGCGGGAGAGCCCCGAGCTGGTCATCCTGACCGGCGGGATCCACGAACCGCACGCGCTCCAGCTCGCGGGCCTCGCGCGCGACCACGAGATCTCCACCCTCGCCCTGCTCGAACCGACCGACTCCGAGCGCGCCGAACGCGTGGGCCGTCTCGGCGTCACCGAGACGATGATGAAGCCGGTGACACCCGACGACGCGGTGGCCACCGCGCGGCGGCTGATCGACCGGCGCGGGCTGCAGGAGCGTACCGGGATCATCGGCGAGAGCGCGCCGATCCAGGAGCTCCTGGTCAAGATCGAGCAGATGGCGCCGGTCTCGAGCACGGTGCTGATCCAGGGCGAGAGCGGCACCGGCAAGGAGCTGGTCGCCAAGGCGATTCACGATCTGTCACCCAGGCGCGGCAAGCCGTTCATCGCGGTCAACTGCGCCGCGCTCCCCGAGACGCTGCTCGAGAGCGAGCTGTTCGGGCACGAGAAGGGCTCGTTCACCGGCGCGACCGAGCGCCGGCTGGGGCGGTTCGAGCTGGCCGACACGGGCACGATCTTCCTGGACGAGATCGGAGAGATTCCCGCCTCCACCCAGGTCAAGCTGCTTCGGGTGCTCGAGAGCCGGACCTTCTTCCGGGTCGGCGGCACGCAGCCGATCAAGGTGGACGTCCGGGTGCTGGCGGCCACCAACCGGTCGCTCCGCGACGCCGTCGCGCTGGGCGACTTTCGCGACGACCTCTACTACCGGTTCAACGTTCTCAACATCTATCTCCCGCCGCTGCGTGAGCGGCGCGACGACATCCCGCTCCTGGTCCGGCGCTTCATCCGCGAGTTCGCCCGGGAGCACGACCGGACGTTTCGCGGGATCGCGCCCGAGGCCATGCAGCGCCTGGTGAGCGCCCGCTGGCCCGGCAACGTGCGGCAGCTTCGGAACCTGATCGAGTCCATGGTGGTCCTGGCCCCCGGCGCCGAGATCCGGGCGAGCGACATTCCCAGCGACATCCTCGAGGGGCCCGGCAGCCTGCTGCCGGTTCGGGTCGGATCGCAGGGCCGGGAGGGGCCGGGCCAGGAGCTGGAGTTCATCCTTCGGAGCCTGCTGGAACTCAAGCTCCAGGTGGAGGAGCTTCGCCGGCGGCTGGACGACCACCCCCAGCGGGTCCAGGTCATCGAGGTGGCGGATCACTCGACGGTGGCGGACGTGTTTCCGGAGCCGGACGACCGGAACGGCGACCAGGCGGTGCTCTACCGGAGCGGGATGACCATGGCGGAAGTCGAGAAGGCCGCCATCGATGCGGCACTCAAGGAGCACCGCGGGAACCGCCGGCGGGCGGCGGAGGTGCTCGGAATCGGGGAGCGGACGCTGTACCGGAAAATCAAAACCTATCATCTGGAATGATTTAGCTGCCCTCTGCCGGTTTTCGCACACCGTCTAAGTCTTACTGTATCAGTGTTTTACAGTTGGCGGCTATTGACAGGTGTTAAGTGGGCCGTCAAATTGCAGATGCCCCCACCAGCCCTGACCGGTCAGGTCATTTGAATTTCGTCATCGATGCCGAGCTCTGTGTCGCGTGCCTCGCATGCGTCCGAGTCTGCCCTACTGATGCGATCGCGGTGGCTGGGGACGAGCCGCTGCTGTTGCAGGTGGTGGACGAGGCGTGCATTCGATGCGGCCAGTGTCTGCCGGCTTGTCCGCACGGCGCGGTCAAGGTAAACGGCGAGATCGGGCGGGCCCTTGCCATCGCCTCCAATGGCGACGGGGTGCTCATCCTGAGCCCGGAATCGGTTGCGCATTTCTATCCCGCCACACCAGAACAGCTGATCAACGCCTGCTACGAGGCCGGTTTCCGCGCCGTCACCCGGGGGGTCATCGGGGACGAACTCGTTGCCGCAGAATATCTTAAATTATGGGAAGAGGAGCCCTGGGGCACCCTGATCCGGTCGACCGACCCGGTGGTGGTCGAGACGGTGAGGGCGCAGTTTCCCGAGCTTCTGCCCTATCTCGCCCCGGTCACGCTCCCGGCGGTGGCCGAGGCCCGATATCTGCGGGCTCAGGGAGGGCCGGGGCTCAAGATCGCGTATGCGGGCACCTGTCCGCCGGTCAGCAGCCCCGATCTCGACGCAGCCATCACGTTCGGCGATCTCGACCAGCTCTTCCGCATCCGCGGCGTGAGCGTGCCGGCGCAGGCGGGGTACTTCAAGCGGGTCCCGGAGGAGCGCCGGCGGCACCTGAGCGCGGCGGGGGGCATGCCCCTGGCACTGCTCGAGGAGTCGCGCTATTCGAGCCGGCGGTTCCGGAAGATCCGCGGCCTGGACGCGCTCCCGGCCGTGGCGCGGGCGGTGTCGGTGGACCGGCTGGACCTGGGGTTCGTGGACATCCTGAGCACCGAGGGGGCGCTGGACCATCCGCTCTCGGGTCCGCAGGAGGAGCTGTACTGGCGGCGCGAGCTGCTGGCCAGCACCGAGCCGCCGCGGAGCCGGCAGCCGGTTGTGGACGGGGCGGTGGTGGCGAGCATCGGCGCCACGTTCGCCATCAAGCCCCGGCGGGTCGTGCCCGATCCGGAGGCGGTGGCTGCCATTCTGGAGCAGATCGGGCGGGGGCCGAACGGCCGGGCGTGGGATTGCCGGGCCTGCGGCTTCGACACCTGCCAGCGGTTCGCCGAAGCGTCCGCGCTGGGCCGGGCGTCGATGCGCCAGTGCACGCCGTACCAGGAGCGCCGGGCGGACGAGGCGCAGCGGGCGGCGGCGGTGGACACGATGACCGGGCTCACGACGTACCGGGTGCTCCGGGACCGGCTGGCGTTCGAGGTGGAGCGCGGCAAGCGCAGCGCCGAGGGGTTCGCGGTCCTGTTCCTGGACCTCGACCGGTTCAAGGAAGTGAACGACCAGTACGGCCACGAGGCGGGGAACGAGGTCCTGCGGGCGGTGGCGGGCGAGATCCGGAACGCGGTGCGCGCGTCGGACGTCGCGGCGCGCTACGGCGGCGACGAGTTCGTCGTGATCCTGACCCGGACCGACCTGCAGGGCGGGGCGCGGGTGGCCGAAGCGCTTCGGGCGGGCATCGAGGGGGTAGGGCGCCGGCTGGGGTATCCGGCCGGCCTGATTACGGTCAGCGTCGGGATCGCCGAGTTCGACCCGCGGGAGCCCGCCGAGGGCGACCTGCTGGTGTCGGCGGACCGGGCGCTCTACCGGGCCAAGGCCGCGGGCCGGAACGCGGTCGCATGAGCGGGGTCAAACGCCGCAGGCACATCGCAGGATGTGAGGAACACGCACCGTGACCGGATTCAGTTCGAGACAGACCACGATCCCGTCGGAGCCCGGGCGTCCCTCGGGCCCGACCGACGCCGTACCCGATCCCTGGGGAGTTCGCCGGGCGGAGAACCTGCTGACCAGTCTCGAGGGCATCCTCTCGGCGCGCGTCGTGACGACGCCGCTGGGCGAAGTGAGCGAGATCCACATCCTGGCCCAGGCCGGATTGCAGGCGAAGCAGCTCGTCCGCAACATCGAGAGCGCCCTGCTGGCGCAGCTCGGGCTCAAGGTCGATCACCGGAAGATCAGCATCGCGCAGACGGCCGAGGTCCGGCCGATCGAGGCGCTGGAGCGGGACACGGTGCGGGAGCGCATCCTGCAGCGGACCCTCCTGTTCGAGAACCTGTCGGTGGCGCCGAGCCGCCGGGCGCACCGGATCACGATCACGGTGACGCTGTCGTACCGGGGCCAGGTGGAGAGCGCGGAGGAGGAGTCGAGCGACACGCCGCGGAGCCGGGTCGAGGCGGCGGCCAAGGCGGCGGTCATGGTGCTGGACCGTCTGCTCACCGACGCGTCGGTGGCGCTCGAGGGCGCCAAGATCGTGGACGGGTTCGACCGGGAGTTCGCCTTCGTGGCGGTGCAGGGCCTGGGGGGTCGGGAGATGATCCTCATGACCGGGACGTCGGAGATCAAGGAGAGCGCCGAGCGGGCCGCGGTCTTCGCGGTGCTGGACGCGACCAATCGCTGGACGGAGGCCCGCCGGCCGACTTGAGCGGCGGCAGGGTCGGCTGGGGCGCGGCTCGGGGCCGGGCCCCCATCGACCGAGACTTAGAGGCAGGGCGAATCGTGGGCGCACCCGGGGTGCGCCCGTTGCATCAGGGGGATGGTCGTGAGGGGGCGTCGGTTAGCGCCAACCCACTCAAGAAAGGACACAAGGTAAAGGGGATCCCGGTCTTCGTCCGGATGTATTAGCGGAGACTAGCGGACAAATTGATCGAGCGGAGCGTCTGGTGGGCCATAGCGAGGCTTGCCACTTCCCTGTTGTCGTAATTCTCGAAGGGGGGTGACGCTCATGTTGAAGGTGAACCTGCTCGCATCGTTTGCCTACTTCCTTGCCGGTTTGTTCGGCAAGAGTGAAGGCACGACCTGGTCGTAATCAGGTCAAAGGGGCCGGATCCCCAACCTTTCCCTTATGGCGCGCGACATTCGTATTCGTCTATTTGTCGCCTCGATCGCACTGGCGGCAGCCTCCACGGGGCTTTTGGTCTGGCAATTTAGATTGCCGTTCCCGGGATGGTGGCCTATGGCGACATTTGTTTTCGTCGCCACCCTACTCGAGGGCTTTCACACACAACTGCGGCTAGCAGCCAAAGGATCGACGTCCTTCATTATGCACATGTCTGCCGCGCTTCTGTTCGGCGGATTGTGGGGAGCGCTTGTAGCCGCAGTCTCGACTCTGATCGGTGAGATTGTTCGCGGCAATCCAGCCATCAAAGTCGTGTTCAACGTTGCCCAACGCATTCTGGCGGTCTCCCTGGCAGCGCTTGCCTATGAGGCCCTAGGAGGCCAATTGCCTCCCACATATCTAGGGGGGGGTGTAACGCTCGCTTCTCAGGTGGTTCAGCGTGACTTAGGTGTGTTCTTTGTGTTCGCTACAGTCTACTTCGTAGTAAATTCCACTGCGGTTAACACTGCAATCGTCCTGAGCTCGGGACGCTCCTTTCGAGAGGTCTGGAACCTCAATACTAGGGGGGTACTCGTCTACGATCTTGCAGCCAGTGCGATCGCTGTATTGGTGGGGTGGCTCTACACAAGGTTTGATACGTGGGTCGGGTTTGGCTCGCTCGGCCTAATCGGAGTGATCGTCCCAATTGTGGCTGTGCGACATGTCTACGGTCTGTATCATCAACTGGAAGACAGTGGTCAAGAACTCCTTCAAGTCATGGTCAAGGCCATTGAGGCCCGTGACCCCTACACGTCCGGCCATTCAGTCAGAGTTAGCGAACTCTCCCGAGCCATCGCCGTGGAGTTCGGCTTATCTGCGCGTGAGATCGAACAGGTCGAGACGGCGGCGCTCTTACACGATGTCGGGAAAATCCACGAAGAGTTTGCTCCGCTCTTGAGGAAGGAAGGTCGACTGACGGATGAGGAAACGGCGCTCATGCAGACCCACTCGACTCGGAGCGCTGACCTGGTTGGCATCATCTCGAAATTTCGCGGGTTCATTCAGGAGTCTGTACGGCACCATCATGAAAGGTGGGATGGCCAAGGCTATCCGACTGGGCTTTCTGGCAACACGATCCCATTGGCTTCACGTATCATCCTCATCTCAGATACTATCGATGCCATGACGACTGATCGACCCTATCGCAAACGGCTGGGGCTCGAGGTGGTAGTGGCTGAACTTCAGAAGTGCAAAGGCACGCAGTTCGATCCGAGCTTGGTCGAAGTAACGATCTCTTCGGTCGCAGTGCGTCGCCTAATCAGTGGCGCCGTGATTCCTGGAGCCAATCTTCAGGCAGGCCCGACAAGGTCACGCAGGGTCACCTGGCCCTCGGCGAGCCTGTGGAAAGTTCGGGGCGCTTAGTTCCACTTTAGTTTGTCTTCTGCACGCACATAACCCGGTTTCGACTACCCGCCTCCGGTCCTTCCGACCCACTTCGCGAATGACAAAGTTGTGCTAGCTTACACGCCAGCACCTTCGACAGAATCAATCTCCTGACGGGGGGTCTCGCGTTAGGAAACTACTTCGCCCGGTAGTTAGTCGAGCAAGTCTCGACAATGAACCCCAACTCCGTTGCTCTGATGGGAGCCAAGGCAGGAAATGGCAATTGCCCAAGCCTCGAACATATCTCAGCGCTAGCTTTCGTAGACAAAGAGCGGTCGCAATACACTTGAGCAGCCAGTATCTCGACTTGATCCAAAGCATCGTACTCGTGCAGTTGTGCCACCAATTGCGCAAGCAGCTCCCGTGCTTCACTCTCAAAGGCGGAGCCTATCGATGTGAGAGCTGTCCAGCGTGCAAACACGCCAGCGAGTGCGCTACGCTCTAGTCTTAGCTCGCACCCGCAAACTGCTCGTGAAGCTGCCTGCAGCGCCTCTTGCTGCAAGCCCGCGAGGGCGAGAGCATCTGCCTTCCACAGATACCAGGATTGGGTGATGTAGTCTGGAACATGGGTCCCAAGCCTGTCCTCGCATGCTCGAATTACCTCTCGTAACCGGGCGAGTCTCCCTTGGGCGGCGTGAGCGAACGCCATTGAAAAAGCAAGATGGATGTCAGCAAAGACGGGAGCACTGCCCGCAGGAGGCTTTGGGCTGCTCTCGGCACAGGTGAGCTGATCTTCATACCTGCCAAGCCTTCCATAGCAGAGCGCCAAATTGCTCGAGATCTGCGCGGTGAGCGTGTCATTCCCAAGACACCCTGCATATCGAAGAGCATTCTCGTGGTGTGTGGCAGCCTCCTCGTACCGACCCTGCCTTCCTCTCACCGCACCCAACCCGGATTGAAGGTGCGCAACCAATGCGCTTGCTAGCCCCCTGTCCCTAACCTGTTCCAAGGCCGCGCTGACGTGCTCATAGCAGGCATCGTTATCTCCTGCTTGAAAGAGCAACAAGCCCCTTGTGAGACCTATCTGGTCTCTGGCATCAGGGTCCAACTGTGCAACTGGAATATGTTCAACCACTTCCAGGATCGATCGAGCCAGTCTGCGGTCCCGGAGAGATGAGGTGGCGTGCGCGACCGCTTTCGCGGCTCTCACTCTGCTGGGTATATGCGCGCATGTCTGCATGATACTGGTTAGACGTGGCACAAATTGCAGCCAGTCCGACATTGGAGTTCCAAGATACGCCCGAGCGAGTGCAGCAAATGCAAACGCTTCCTCGCTGCTCTCATCAGGCATGACTCGTCGTAGTGACTCGATGGCGTCCAGGGAATCTTGCCAGCGACCCTGATCCTGAAGAGCCTCCACAAGAATCATTGTCGCTTGCACCAGGGCTTCACCCTGGAGCGAGGGTAAGGCGCTCGAGAGCGCTCTCTCAGAACTCTGAGGAGCGCCGTGTCGAATCGCCGCACGAGCACCGTCCAGCAAGAGTGGTATTGCATCTTTGACCCTTCCAGAACGTATCGTGTGCCAAGCGATTTCCAGCCTCGAACTTGGCTCGTCGATCGTGCTGAGTCGGTCGGCTACCGATGCGTGGAGGGCTCTTCGGACCGATGATGGCACTGCGGCGTAGGCGTGCGCCCGAATGAATTCGTTCGCGAATTCTAAGCCCTTTGTCCCATCGCGTAACACGCGAATGTCTGACAATTGGCTCAGAGCGGCCATAGTTTGGCCCAAGCTGAAGTCGATTACGGAGTACATCGATAGATCATTTAACCTGTGCCCCAAGACTGAGGCTAGGTCTAAGGCACTCCTAGTCCCTGCCTCCAAGGTACTCGTAAGCCTTGACAGGATGCGCCCATAAGCTGCCGTAGGATTAGACCCAGTAGGAAAGTCAGCGGTCATCGCATTCAAGGCCAGTGCCAACGACTTGCCCCCGTGCGTGCGCCAATCCTGAATGAGAAGTTCGAGTACCATCGGAAATCCGCCACTAGAAGCGACTAGCGAGCGGAGGACCGAGGTCGGCGGCATTCGCTCGTCGGGTTGGAGCAGCGAAAACAGAAGCTCTCGGCTCTGCAAATCGTCCAACGGGGCCAGTGAAACCTCTTGACCACCTAACCTTCCCAAGCTTTCTCGCAGAATCGCCGCTTGCGTGGAACGCCCAAGTTCACCAGGGCGTGCCGTGAATAGGGCGAGTACGCTATCACCTGTGGCCTGCCTTAGTGCCAGATGCAGCACTGCTAGACTCGGCTCGTCCGCCAGGTGGAGATCATCTACCACTAGGATCGTTGGATGCTCTTCAGAGATGGCTTTAATTAGCTGATGAAAGGACTCCGTAAGCCGGATACGTGCAGTCTCTCCGTTCGTGTCGGTGGGAAGCGGCAGTGTGGGAAAGCGACGGCGCAGCTCCGGGGCCGTTCGGGCTAGCTCCGCCAACGCTTCCGGTGGTGTAGCGGAAGCCCCAGGTCTGTCCATAAGGTACAGGATGAGCCCGCCGAGCGTCGCGAATGGGATATTACGTTCGAGGTCGTACGCCTGTACGCGTGCTACAGAGGCACCTTGCAGGCTGGCGGCCGCAGTGAGGCGTTCAACCAGCGTGGTCTTCCCAACGCCGGAATCGCCCAACACAAGCGAATGCGTCACCCTCCCCTGCTGAAGTCCCACCCAAGCTTCGTAAAGAAGCGAGTACTCTCGAGCTCGGCCAATAAAAGCGCGCTCTCGACAGTGGTTGGGCGGCACAACCGGAATATCATTGATGACGGTACGTTCCCAGCCGCCGCGACGCATGCGGATGGCCATTTGTTCAATTGGAGTCGACGGCATCGCGTGCAGCTCCTGCTCTAGCTTCACCCGCCACTCCTCGAACACCTTGAGCGCGGTGAGCCGGTCCCCGGCAAGCGCGCGCGCCTCCATCTTCGCCCGGATCGCCTCCTCGCTGAGCTCATCCAGGACCAGCATCCGGTCCGCCAGTTGCTCGATCTGCCGCGAATCGCCGGTCCGCCGGCAGCGATCGATGAGCACCACGAGGGCATCCTTGATCGTGGGCAGGAGCCGCGCCTGCTGGCGGTCCTTCCACATCGCAAACTCGGGCGCGTCCGGGATCTCGAAGCCGTCCAGAAACGACGCGACATCCAGCCAGCCGGTCGTCTCGGTGCCCAGAATGTCCCGCGCGAGCAGTCGATCGAGATCCAACGTGACCCGATCGGGATGAACGGTGACGTGGTCCCGCGTGGTTTCGAGCGCCTCGAGTCCCAGGCGGGGACGGAGGATCGACAGGGCGGTCGCGAGAGAATGCCGGGCCTCGGCGATTTCCGCCCGCGGCCACAGGAACTCCGCCAGGCGATCCCGCCGATGGGCGCGCCGGGCCTCCACGGCCAGATAGACCAGCAGCGCAAGGTGTTTCTTGGTGCGGAAGCGGATCGGCTCGCCGTTCGGGGCGAACAGCGCCGGCTGCCCCAGGCAGCGCAGGTAATGCCGGGGTTGCATCTGAGACCCACTCGGCGGCAGATGAACCGATACTATGCAGCCGACACAACTGATCGTCAACGAGTCTTGGGGCGGGGGCGACGAGATGTTGACGTTCTGTCATGAAGGCGCGACACCGCTTCTCCCCGGCCCTCCCGACAGTGTATCCTCGAAGACGGGCCCGAGCGGGCCGAACCCTTACCAGGACCCCGTCATGGCTCATTCAGCTTGGTCGCTCGCCTTCGTGGCCCTCTGTCTCGCGGCCTGCGGCTCCAACGACAACAACGACACCGGCCCCGCCGCCGAGCTCACCGCCTCGGTCGGTGCGGTGTCCGGCGACGAGGCCGATGCGGCCCTCAATGCCATGTCGCTGCCCACCCAGCTCGCCCCGGTCGGCACCAGCGCCGGCGCGCCGTGCGCCACGCCTTCATCCACCACCGACAGCGATGGCGACGGCATCCCGGACGACGCCACCTGGATCTTCACCGCGCCGCCCTGCCGCTTCACCGGCTACCGCGGCGGCACGCTCGACGTGGTGGGCCAGCTCCGCATCCAGGACCCCAGCCTCGGCGCGGCCGGCTTCGGCTACGCGGCCACCCTCACCGCCCTCCGCGCCACGGTCACCACCGGCGGCAACAACCCCGAGACCTACTCGGTCACCCGGAACGGCACCCGCTCGCTCGACGGCACCGTGGCCGAGCTGCTGCTGACCGCCGACCTCCAGGTGATCCGCACCTTCACCGGCCTGCCCGACGCCGCGGTGGACGAGGCCTGGACCGCCCGGTTCACGGCCGACACGCCGCTCCAGATCAACCAGCCGCTCCCGAGCGGCACGCTCGACATCAACGGAACCTTCGGCTGGATCCGGGGCAGCGAGACCCTGGACCTCACCATCACCACGCCCACGCCGATCCACTACAACGCCGGCTGCAACAACACCCGCCGGTTCGACGCCGGCGAGCTTCACGCCGCCGGCAGCTTCGACGGCACCTCCGGCTACGTCCGGGTCCGGTGGACCGCGTGTGGGGCGGAGCCCGAAATCAAATTCGTCGCCGGCTGAGATCCCGCCGCTTCCGCCTCACTCCGCCTCCGGCCGCCCGAACATGAGCCGGATAAGCGGCTCGTCCTCCGGCTGCGCCAGCACGTACACGTGATCGCCCGGCTCCAGCACGGTGCCCCCGCGCGGCGGAATCAGCCGGTTGCCCCGGACGATCAGGGTCACCGACGAGCCCTCGGGAAAGTCGAGGTCCTCGAGCGCCACGTGCGACACCACGAGCGCGTCGTCGATGTAGAACGACAGCAGCTCGCCCTCGAGCGGCAGCCGCGACTCGATCGCCAGCACCGCCTGCGGCGCCGGCGGCTCTGCCTTCTGGAGCCCGAGCCGGGCCGTCACCCACGCCACCGTACCGCCCGGCATCAGCGCGTTCACCACCACGATGAAGAACACCAGATGGAAGATCCGGTCGGCCCCTGGCGCGCCCACCAGCACCGGGTAGGTCGCGAGCACGATCGGCACCGCGCCCCGGAGTCCCACCCAGCCGATGTAGACCACCTCGCGCCACGCATACCGGAACGGCACCAGCCCGAGCCCCACCACCAGCGGCCGCACCACAAAGGCCAACAGCAGCGCCAGGCCCAGCCCCGGCCCGGCGATCTCCACCAGCCCGCTGGGATAGACCAGCAGGCCCAGGACCAGAAACATCCCGATCTGGGCCAGCCAGGCCAGCGCGTCGTGCACGCGAAGCAGCCCCGCGCGGTAGGGCAGCGGGCCGTTGCCGAGCACCATGCCCGCCAGGTACACGGCGAGGAACCCGCTTCCGTGGAGCAGGGTGGTGAGCCCGAACGCCAGGAGCGCCAGCGCGAGCGTGAGGGCCGGATAGAGCCCGCCGGTGGGCAGCGGGAAGCGGCGGAGCAGGATCCGACCGCCCTGGCCGATGGCCACGCCCGCCGCGGCGCCGACCGCGAGCTGCACCACGATGTCCAGCACCAGCCGCGGCGGCGACATCGCGCCCGGCCGCATCAGGTTTGCGGTGAGCGCGGTGGTGAGGATGACGGCGACCGGATCGTTGAGGCCCGACTCCAGCTCGAGTGTCGTTCCGACCCGCCGCTTGAGCTGGAGGCCGCTGCCCCGGAGCACCGCGAACACCGAGGCCGCGTCGGTGGACGAGACCACCGCGCCGAGCACCAGCGCCTGGGGCCACGCGAGGCCCCAGAGGTGGGCCGGGTAGGCGATCAGGATCGCCGTGAGCGCCACGCCGACGGTGGCGAGCATGCCCGCCGGCGCCCAGGTGCGGCGGAGCGCCGCGAGCGGCGTGTTGAGCCCGCCGTCGAACAGGATCAGCGCCAGCGCGAGCGAGCCCAGCCGGAAGGCGAAGCCGTAGTCGTCGAACCGGATCCCGCCGATGCCCTCGGACCCCGCGAGCATCCCGATGCCGAGGAACAGGAGCGCGATCGGCACGCCGATCCGGTGGGAGGCCCGGCTGAACAGCACGCTCGCCCCCATCAGGAGGCCGGCGGTGGCGAGCAGCAGGGCGGTGGCGAACGGCTCGGCGGCGGGCATGGCCCTGAGGTTAGCGGTCGTCTGGCGCCCGGCGCCAGAGGCAGGTCATACTTGAGCCATGAGCCACGACAGCCTCGCCGCGCTGCTGGCGCTGATCGGCATCGTCATCATCGTCTCGTCGCTCCTCTCCGGCGCGGTCGAGCGGAGCGGCCTGCCGCAGGTCGCCATCTTCCTCCTGGTCGGGGCCGTGCTGGGCCCGGCCGGGCTCGGGCTGGTGGACTTGAGCCTCGAGTCCCCCGCGCTCCGGGCGATCGCGACCCTGGGCCTGGTGCTGGTGCTCTTCAGCGAGGCCATCGCGATGAACATCGGCGAGGTCCGCTCGCAGCGCCGGCTCGCGCTCCTGATCCTGGGGCCCGGCACGCTGCTCCCCGCGGCGCTCACCGCGCTCGCCGCCTGGCTCCTGCTCGGGCTCCATCCGGCGGCCGCGGCCATCCTCGGCGCCGCGCTCGCCTCGACCGACCCGGTCCTGCTCCGCACCCTGATCCGCCACCCGAGCCTGCCCGCCTCGTCCAAGCTCGCGCTCCGGCTCGAGAGCGGGATGAACGACGTCATCCTGCTCCCGATCGTGGTGCTGTGCATGCTGACGCTCCAGGCCGGCACGGCGACGCCGGCCTGGGAGATCGGGCGCCGGGCGGTGGGCCTGTTCCTGCTCGGGCCGCTGCTCGGCGCGTTCGCCGGCTGGGTGGCCATCACACTGCTGGACCAGGTCCGGCGGCGGGCCGGCGTCCGGCGCGACTACGAGTCGCTGTACGCGCTTGGCGTCGCGTTCACGGCCTACGCGACGGCGGAGGCGGTGGGGGGGAGCGGCTTCCTGGCGGCGTTTGCGGCGGGGCTCGTCATCGCGGCGCTCGACGTCGAGCTGTGCGACTGCTTCCTCGACTACGGCGAGGCGTCAGCCGAGATGTTCCTGCTGCTCACCTTCGTGGCGTTCGGGGCGGGGCTCATCTGGACCGGGTTTCGGGTGGCCGGCGACTGGCGGGTGCTCGCGTTCGCGGCCGTGGCGCTCGGTGTCCGCACACTGGCGCTCATGCCGGTCCTCCGGCGCTCGGGCGTCGACGAGCGCGGGCGGCGATTGATCGCCCTGTTCGGCCCGCGCGGCCTGAGCTCGCTGCTGCTGGTGCTGCTGCCGGTGTTCGCCGGGATTCCGGGCTCGGAGCGGCTGTTCGAGATCACCTGCCTGGTGGTGCTGCTGTCGGTGGTGCTCCACGGCGGCGGGATCGCGCTCTATGTCCGGCGACACGGCGGGGCTGCCATCGGCGCCCCGGCGCCGGGCGCGTCACCGGCCGCGAGCGCGCGGGAGCCGACGCGGGCGCCCGCCCGCGAGCCGGCCGTCGCCGTGCGCGAGGAGGACGTGCCGGAGCGGATCACGATCGCGGAGATGCAGGCGCTCGAGCGGGCCGGCGCCCCGCTCATCGTGGCCGACGTCCGCACCGAGCGCAGCTATCGCGACGATCCCGACATTGCGGTGGGCGCCATCCGTCTGCCCCCCGACGACGCGGTGCGGCTGGCGCGGGAGAAACGACTCGACCAGCACGCGACGCTCGTCCTCTACTGTGCGTGAGCGGACGAGGCCACAAGCGCCCGGGTGGCGCGAGAGCTTCGAAGGGCGGGATGGCGGCAGGCGCGGGCGCTGGTGGGCGGGTGGGCCGCGTGGCGGCGCGAGGGGCTGCCGGTGGAGGGGAAGAGGAGGGAGTGAGAACGGGGTCGGGGCGAACATTAGCAACACGAAGGGGGCATGCCCTTGGGTATGCCCCCTTCGCTCCGCTCGGGATGACTCCGGCCCCCCCCTACTTCGGAGCGCGTCAGGACATAGATGAAGAGGGTGGCCACCGTCGCCAGCAGCGCGACGAAGAGCACACCATCCAGGATGATCGCGATCATCTCCTCCACCCGGGCTGGTGAAGCGTCCACTGGAGCAGCCGGGAATACTCCGGGCCGCCGACCGCGCGCCGGGTCCGGTCGCCGGAGGGCACGAGGGTTGCGAATTTCGGAGGCGGCGCCCGGCTGGGGCATGCCGCCGGGCGCTGCAAACTCTTGCACCTTACTACAACTCACTGCCCACAAATCGTTTAGAATGCTTTCCCGAACTCTCCCTGAAGGAGCGGATCCCATGCGCGTCAAGCAATACGCAAGGTGGTCGTGGGCGGCCGCCGCCCTCTCGCTGGCTCTGGTCGCCTGCGGCAAGGACAACGGTCCCAGCACCTTCGATGCCGCGGGCACGACCTCCGACATGGCGGTGGCCCAGGACGCGTTCGCGGGCGAGCCGACGGCCAGCTTCGCGGCAGTGGGCCCCGACATTTCCGCCGTGCTGAACGGCTCGGCCGTCGTGGCCAGCTCCGCCCAGCTCGCCCTCCACCGTCCGTCGGCCACCAGCGCCGCCTACGCCCGGAAGCTGGTGAGCCTACTGCCGCGAGGCGGCACCGGCATCCAGGCCATGGTGGCGACCATCCCCGCCGGTGCGCTCGGCACGACCTACATCTGGGACGAGATCAACGGCGTGTACGTCGCGTCGAGCCTGACCGGCGCCCCGGCCAACGGCGTCCGCTTCGTGCTCTATGCCGTGGATCCGGTGATGCTCCGCCCGGTCTCGCCGCTGCTGGAGGTCGGGTACGTCGACGTGCTCGACCAGAGCAGCGGCGGCGCGACCGACATCCGGGTGAAGGTGGTCCAGGCCAACGTCATCTACCTCGACTACGACGTCACCGCCAGCGGCACGGTCTCGGGCGGCCTCGTGACGATCAGCGGCTTCGCGTCCAACGGAGCCAGCCGGGCGGATTTCAACCTCAAGAACACGATCACGACGACCGGCGGCAGCCCGGTGCTCTCGCTCGACTACGACATCGGCGTGCCGTCTCGCGGCCTGAGCCTCAACTGGACCGCCACGTTCGCGAGCATCTCGGACACCGAGGTCGCCGTGACGCTCGATCTTGGCATCGCGGGCCCCAACGGCAACGTCCGGATGGTGGGCACCTACGGCGCGAGCGGCGGCACCTTCACCGTGAAGGTGAACGGGGACAACTTCGCGACCATCACGGTGACCGGCGCCACCCCCGTCATCACTGGCGCCAACGGCGAGGCCCTGACGCCCGAGGAAGAGGCGACGCTGCAGGCGATCATGAACTACTACGATCAGTCCCAGAGCGCCTTCATCGATCTGCTTGCCCCGCTGAGCTGAGCCGTCGTTCGCGGAGTTCCCTGAACACAGTGAAGGGGGCATGCTCCAACGCATGCCCCCTTCGCGTGCGCTCAGGGTGACTCGCCGCCGCGCCCGCCCCTTCGCTAGCTAGGAGGCCGCCAGCCAGGCCTTCGCCGAGACCAGCTCCTTCACGATGTCCTCGCTAGTGCGGTCGGCCGCCTCGGCGGCGAAGTTGGTGACGACCCGGTGCCGGAGCACCGCCGGCGCCACCGCGCGGACGTCCTCCAGATCGGCCATCGGCCGGCCCGCCATGGCGGCTCGCGCCTTGGCGCCTAGCACGAGATACTGGGACGCGCGGGGTCCCGCGCCCCAGTCCACGTACTCGCTGACGAATGCCGGCGCCTCGGGGTCGGCGGGACGGGTCATCCGGGCCAGCGTCACGGCCGCCCGGATCAGGCTCCGGCTCACCGGAATCCGCCGCACCAGCGCCTGCATGGCCAGCACCGATTCGGCGTCGAGCACCGGCTGGAGCGGCGCCCGCGCGGCGCCGGTGGTCTGCTCGACGATCGCCTCTTCTTCGGTCCGGCTGGGGTAGCCCACGCGAAGGTCCAGCATGAACCGGTCGAGCTGGGCCTCGGGCAGGGGGTAGGTCCCCTCCTGCTCGATCGGGTTCTGCGTGGCGAGCACGAAGAACGGCTCGGGCAGGTGGTAGGTGGCCCCGCCCGCGGTCACCTCGTGCTCCTGCATGGCCTGCAGCAGCGCCGCCTGGGTCTTGGGAGGCGTCCGGTTGATCTCGTCCGCCAGCACCATGTTGGCGAAGATCGGCCCCTGGACGAACCGGAACGCGCGCCGGCCGGTGGTGAGATCCTCCTCGATGATGTCGGTGCCGGTGATGTCGCTCGGCATCAGGTCGGGCGTGAACTGCACCCGGTTGAACGACAGATGCAGCGTTTCGGCCACGGTCTGCACCATCAGGGTCTTGGCGAGGCCGGGCACGCCGATCAACAGCGCGTGGCCGCCGCTCAGGATGGCAGTGAGAATGCCCTCGACGACCTCGGCCTGGCCCACGATCCGTTGGCCCACCTGCTGGCGAAGCCGGGTGACGGCCTCGGTCAGGCGCTGGAGCTGCTGCACGTCGTGCTGGGCGGATGCGGTCGCGGTCATCGGATCTCGGAGACGAGGTGTGGTTGAGCTTACCCGGGTGCCAGGATGGACGCCAGCAGGGGCGCACCCGGAACGGCGCTCGTCCGCACGCAGCAAAGCGTAACTCCTGGCCTGACGCGCGGACGAGCTTTTGGTGACACATTGGAGCCGACGTCGGGACCGATTCAGCGCCGCTGTCGAATGCTTGCGAAAAATTTCACAAGCAGATAGCTTGCCCGCGTGAAGATCCCGATGCCGGGCGGAGGGAAGGATCCCGGGCCCATGCGGTACGCCGGGCTCGGCGTCCAGCTGGCCGTGAGCCTTCTGGTCTGCGTCCTGGCCGGCCAGTGGGCCGACCGGAAGCTGGGCACGGGCGGCATCATCACGATCGCGGCGGCGTTTCTGGGATTCGGCGGGACCATGTACTCGCTCATCCGCCAGCTCAACCGGAAGGACGGCGGCGGGGAGTGACACTGGGACGCCGCTACCTGGCCGGCGTCGCGCTGGTGGCCGCCGGCGGAGCGGTGCTGGCGGCCCTGGTGTCCGCTCCTGATCGAGGGGCGGTGGGGTGGGGCGTCGCGGTCGGGTTGGTGCTGCAGACTCCGCTGGGATGGTGGGCCGTCCGGAGCATCGGTACCGACCGGTTCATGGCGGTGTGGGGCCTCGGCATGCTGGTCCGGCTCACTGTAGTCCTGATCGCGGGCCTGGTGATCGTGCCCGCCCTCGGAGGACTGGCCGGTCCGATGCTGGGGGCGATGGTGGGAGTCCTCGTGGCGCTCCTCCTGGTCGAGGGGGCCACGGCACTTCGGGAACACTCGCGGGAAGACGAGCGATGACCAGATTCGGCCGCACGATGGTGATGATGAGCCTCGTCCTCGGGCTGGCGGGTCCCGCCCGTACCGTCGCGGCGCAGGAGCACGCGGCCGCGGCCTCGGCCGAGCCCAATCAGATCGACATCACCCACCACATCGGGAACTCGCGCGAGCTGGAGCTTCCGGTGGTCGGAGTCGTGGAGCTGCCGCGCTTCGCGCCGATCCACATCGGCGGGCTCACGCTCGACCTCTCGCCCACCAAGCACCTGATGTTCATGCTGCTCTCGGCCGCCATGGTGGCGCTGGTGTTCGTGCTGAGCGCCCGCGCGATCGCGGGGGCCCAGGCGCAGGGGCGGCCGCCCAAGGGGTTCGCCGGCGCCATGGAGGCGACGGCGCTCTACATCCGGCAGGAGGTCGTGCTCCCGAACGTCGGGCACCATGGCGAGGGCTTCGCGCCGTACCTGCTGACGCTGTTCTTCTTCATCCTGGCCATGAACCTGCTGGGGCTGCTGCCCTGGGGCGCCACGGCCACGGGCAACATCTCCGTCACCGCCGCGCTCGCGGTCATCGCGTTCCTGGTGATCGAGGTGACGGGAATGCGGACCCTGGGGACGAAGGGCTACCTGAAGACGATCTTCTACCTCCCGGAGGGACTGCCGGGGGGCATCGGCGGAGGTGCCCTCAAGGTGGTGCTGCTCGCCGTCCTGACGCCGATCGAGCTCATCGGGAAGCTGGCGAAGCCGTTCGCCCTCGCGGTCCGGCTGTTCGCCAACATGACCTCGGGGCACGTCCTGGTGCTCGCGCTGATCGGGCTCACGTTCCTGTTCAAGAGCTACACGGTGGGGCTCGCCGCCTCGGTCCTGGCCACCGGTGTCATGGTGCTGGAGCTGTTCGTGGCGTTCCTGCAGGCGTTCGTGTTCACGCTGCTCACGAGCGTGTTCATCGGGTTGATGCGGGCGGAGCATTAGCGAGTCATCCTGAGCGAAGCGAAGGAGCCATGCCTCAGGTGTTGGCTCCTTCGCTTCGCTCAGGATGACTCTGCAAAATTCAACTTCCGGCGCCGAGCGTACGCGGCGTTCGGAGCAGTAGTCTGCCGAACGGCAGACGATGCCCGCTGTCCGGAGGCCCTTCGGGCCCCGGACGCCGGCGGGTCACCGCGGCGAGATCGCTCCGGAAGAGGCGATCCACGCGCGGCGCGCGCGACGATTCCGGATCTTCCGCTCACGCAAGGGAGCACCACATGCTGTACATCTTTGCTCTGCTGCAGGCTGCAGCGGCGGTCGGAGCGGACAAGGGCTACGGTCTCATCGGCGCCGGACTCGCGGCCGGGCTGGCCGTGGTGGGCGCCGGCATCGGCATCGGCCAGATCGGCGGCAAGGCGACCGAGGGCATCGCGCGGCAGCCGGAGGCGACGGCCCGGATCCAGACCGCGATGATCATCGCCGCGGCGCTGGTGGAAGGCGTGGCGCTGTTCGTCGCGGTGATCGCGTTCCTCATCCAGGGCAAGATCACGTTCTAAGCGGGGAAGCGGGTCGGTGGCGCCGGTCCGCGCACAGCGGCCGGCGGCCCACCGATCGACCGCAGGACACAGGGGACCTACATGCTGAACGCTGTGATGCTCGCCGTGCAGGAGGAACACGCGTCCGGCCCGCTGACGGTCGATGGCGGGCTGATGGTCTGGACGGTATTCGTCTTCGTCCTGCTGCTGCTGATTCTGAAGCGGTTCGCATGGCCCGCGATTCTGGGTGCGGTCGAGGCCCGGGAACAGGCGCTCGAGCAGCAGCTCGCCGAAGCCGAGCGGAGCCGGGCCGAGGCGGCCACGCTGCTGGAGGAGCATCGCCGGCTCCTGGCCGACGCCAAGGGGCAGGCGCACGCCGTCGTGCTCGAGGCGCGCCAGCTGGCCGAGAAGGAGCGGGCGGTGGCGCTCGAAAAGACCAAGCAGGAGCAGGACGAGCTGCTGGCGCGCGCCCGCCGCGAGATCACGGCGGAGCGGGACCGGGCCGTCGCCGATCTGCGGCGCGAGGCGGTGGATGTCTCGCTCGCGGCGGCATCCAAGCTGATCGGGAAGCGGCTCGACAGCGATACCGATCGCAAGCTGGTGCTCGAGTACCTCGCCACGCTGGACGCCGGGCATTGAGGTCGGTCACGATCGCCCGCAACTACGCCGAGGCGCTGTTCGAGCTCGGCGAGCGAAGCGGGCAGACGTCGCGGCACGCGGAGCTGATCGCCGCCGTCGCGGGCGCGGTCGAGTCGAGCCCGGAGGTGCAGGCGGTCCTCATGTCGCCCCGGGTCCCGAAGGCGGACAAGGCCCGGCTCCTCGGCAGCGCGCTCCGGGACGCGCCCCGGGAATTCGTGCTGTTCCTGCAGGCGCTGGTGAAGCGGGGCCGGCAGCAGTTGTTGGGAGAGATCGCCAGCGAGTACCACAACCTGCTCGATCTCAAGCTCAACCGGGTGCACGCGGGTGTGACGCTGGCCCGGCCGGCGGACGAGGCCCTGCGGAAGAGCCTGGCCGATGCCTTGAGCCGGCAGCTCGGGAAGGAAGCCCTTCCCGTCTTCACCGTGGACCCCGAGATTCTCGGCGGCACCATCATCCGGATCGGCGAGCGGGTGCACGACGGCTCGCTGCGTCGGCGGCTCACGAAGCTCAGACGGCACCTGCTGGCGCGGTAGAGTCGCGGTTCCAGGCCGCACTGTCATCCCGAGCGCAGCGAGGGATCTGCTCATCCGTGGTTCGAACCCCGGGAAGGTAGATCCCTCGCTGCGCTCGGGATGACACCGCGCTACCTTCGGCTCCGCCCGCTCCGCCCGCTCCGCCCGCTCCGCCCGCTCCGCCCGCTCCGCCCGCTCCGCCCGCTCCGCCCGCGACGACGGCCGAGGCCGTCACGATTCGGCCGTCCGGCGACGCTGGAGTGCCCGGACGGGCTGCGCCGGTGCCGGCGCCGTGTGCGTGCGCGAGGCGAGCTGGATCCAGAGCACGGCGCCCAGAATCAGGCCCATGGCCGCGAGCATCCGCACGGTGATCGGCTCGTGCAGGATCAGCCAGCCCAGCAGCACCGCCACGGCCGGGTTCACGTACGCGTAGGTGCCGACGGCCGTCGCGGAGGCATGCTCGAGCGCGTACCCGAACGCGGTATAGCCCACGATCGATCCGAACACGATGAGGTAGGCCATGGCGCCGAGGCCCGTGCGATCCAGGTGAAAGGCCGGCGCCTCGCCGAGGGCCAGCCCGAGGGCGACGAGGATGCCGCCCGCGATGACCATCTGCACCGCGGCCGCGGCGTACGGGCTCACCGCCGTCGGGTTCCGCTTCCAGTAGACGCTGCCCATGGCCCATGACGCGCTGCCGAGCGTGAGCGCCAGGGGCCCCCGCAGATCGGCCGTCATGATCTCATGCGGCGTGATGCCGGCCAGGAGGGCGCTGCCGAGGAAGCCGAGCGCGAGACCCACCCCGATCCGCCAGGTGAGCGGCGTCTTGCCGCCGGGCACGACCGCATCGAAGAAGGCCGCCCAGAGGGGCATCGACGCCACGAACACGCTCGCGGTGCCCGACGCGACGAACTGCTCCGACCACACGACGACGGCGTTGGCGCCGACCAGCAGGAACACGCCGGTGATGGCGAGCGTGCGCCAGTCGCGCGCCCGCGAGGGCAGCCGGACACCCGCCAGCATGACCGCGCCGCCGAGCAGGAGCCCGGCCACCAGGAACCGGACCCCGGCGAACAGGAATGGCGGCAGGTGGGCGACGCCGATCCGGATCGCCAGGTAGGTCGAGCCCCAGACCGTGCAGACCAGCAGGTAGGCGACCAGGGCCTTGCCGCGAAGCGCCGCCATGTCAGTCGAGCTCCACCGGCACGACGCCCGGCTTTTCGAACACGGAGGAGAGCACGATCGTGGTCCGGGTACCGGCCGCAAGGCCGGGCTCCCGGAGGGTGCGGAGAACCCGCTCGAGCGCCTCGAGCGACGGGGCGGCCACCTTGATGATGTAGCAGTCCTCGCCCGCGACGTGATGGCATTCGAGGACGCTCGGGTTGGCGGTGAGCGCCCGGACCGCCGGCTCCGAGGCGTCGAGTTCGGTGGGAGCGTAGCGGACCGCCACGAACGCGGTGATGGGGAAGCCGAGCTTGGCGCGGTCCAGTCGCGCAGTATAGCCCAGGATGAGCCCGCTCTCCTCCATGCGCTTGACGCGCTCCATGACCGCCGGCCGGGAGAGCCCGACCTCGTCGGCGATGGCCTGGTAGCTGGCCCGTCCGTCGGCCACCAGGAGCTGAAGGATGCGTCGGCTGATGGGATCGAGAGGGGCGGTCACGGCGGCTCCGGTGGAGGTGTAGTTGAATACTATTGTACGGCAACGATTCGTCAATATATGACCTGAAATTCGGACTAATAGCAGGAGTAGGTACTTGACGCACACGGAACGTCCGATGTGACCGCGCTCACAGGCGAGGCTGCGATGCCGCATTATCCTGATCGAAGCGAAGATGGTAGAAGATGGTAGCGGGAGTGGAGGGGCGAGCGAAGCAGAGAACGTTCGTAGGCAAGACAGTGGGCCGGGGTTACTTCCCCGGCCCTTCTTGTTGTCGGGTTCCTGAGGCCCGCCCCGAAACAAGTTGCCCCCTGTGGGCGTCTTCGGGCTGCAAGCAGCTGCAACCACACGACACTTCCTACCCGTAGGGTCGAAGCGGGCGGACGGGCTCCTGGTTTCGGGGTCGATGACGAATCGCCCGAGCCCCGGGCGCTCGGCGATTTGCGCGAGCGTAACCGGCTCGTCGGTCGCCCGCGCCGATCCGTCAGGAGCCGATTCCCCGATCGCCGAACCCGTCTATGTTTCCCGCCGACCCCACCCGGCGTCCACCTCCGACTGTTGAGCCGTTCGTGATCGCTCTGGCTTTGCTCGCGCTCCAGCAGCCCGCCCTCCCGGAGCCCGCGAGACCCTACTGGCAGCAGGACGTGGCCTACGAGATCACCGCCCGGCTCGACGAGCCCACGGGCGTGCTGAGCGGCGGCGAGGTGATCCGCTATCGGAACGCGTCGCCCGATACGCTCACCGCCTTCTCGCTCCATCTCTATCTCAACGCCTTCCGGCCGGGCTCCCGCTGGGCCGACGCGGATTCGGTCGAGGGCCGCCGCCGGTTCAACGACCTCCGCGACCCGGACTTCGCGTTCAACCACGTGAAGGACGTGCGGATCATGGGCCAGCCGGTCGAGCCGGTGTACCCCTTCGCGCCGGACAGCACGGTCGTGCGGTTCGCGCTGCCGCGGCCGCTCCTCCCCGGCGATTCGATGGCGGTCGATATGGGGTGGGACGCGCGGCCGTCCACCGTGCCCCGGCGCCAGGGCCGCGAGGGCCGCCGGTTCGACTTCGCGCAGTGGTATCCCAAGGTGGTGGTGTACGACCGGGCCGGCTGGGAGGAGCATCCGCTCTATCCGGGCGGCGAGTTCTACGGCGAGTTCGGTCGCTTCACGGTGGATCTCGACGTGCCGGACGATCAGGTCGTGGGCGCGACGGGCGTGCCCGTGTGTGGCGATCCGGGCTGGGAGCACGCCAACCGGAGCCCGGCTCAGCCGGTGGACTACCAGCGCGACTACTACGGCGCCTCCACACCGCCGGCCGACGCCTGTCGCGGCGCCGGGCCCGGGCGGAAGCGGATCCGGTGGTACGCCGAGCGGGTGCACCACTTCGCCATGTCGCTCAACCCGGCCTACAGGTACGAGGGCGGACGCTTCGGCACCGTGGCCATCCACGTGCTGTACCAGCCGGGCGACGACTCGACCTGGGGCGGCGGCATCGCGGTCGAGCGCACGCGGACCGCGCTGGCCTGGCTCGACCAGCTTTACGGGCCGTTCGGCTGGCCGCAGATCACCAACGTGCACCGGATCGAGGGCGGCGGCACCGAGTTCCCGATGATGGTCCACAACGGTTCGGCGGATCAGGGGCTCATCGTCCACGAGGTGGGCCACAACTACACGATGGGGCTGCTCGCGAACAACGAGTGGCGGGAGGGGTGGCTGGACGAGGGCTTCACCAGCTTCCAGACCACCTGGTTCTGGGAGACGATGGGCCGCGAGAGCTACAGCGGCACCGAGGCGGAGGTGCTGTCGCTCGACCTCGACGGCTATTCCGAGCCGCCCAGCCTGGCGGGCGAGGCGTATCGCGACTTCACCTCCTACAACATCGCCATCTACACCCGCGGCGAGCTCTTCTTCCACCAGCTCCGCGCCATCGTGGGCGACGCCACGATGCACCGGATCCTCCAGACGTATTACGAACGCTGGAAGTACCACCACGTGGACGAGGCGGCGTTCCGGGCCGTGGCCGAGGAGGTGAGCCACCGCGACCTCTCCACGTTCTTCGCGCAGTGGCTGCACACGACGGAGCTGTACGACTACGCGGTGGGCCGCGTGCACGTGGCGCGTCGGGGCGAGGGCTGGGTGACCCGGGTCGAGGTCGTGCGCAAGGCGCCCGGCCGGTTTCCCCAGGACGTCGCCGTGATCGCCGCGGGCGACACGGCCCTGGGCCGGACCGAGGGCGCGGCGGAGCGGGAATGGATCGAGCTTGCCACCCGCACCCGGCCGCGGCAGGTGCTGCTCGATCCGCTGGTCCGCTCGCACGACTGGAACATGCTGAACAACCGGAAGCTGCTGCGGTTCGCGTTCCCGCAGTCGCTGGCTCCGTACCCGGGCGCGGACTTGTACCTTCACCGCTACTTCAGCACCCGGGTCCGGCGCGACCGCATGACGGTCGGGCTCCAGCCGGTGGCGTGGTACAACGATGCGGGTGGCGTCACGCTCGGGCTCCGCTCGCGCGAGGACTACTTTGGGCGGTACGAGCAGAACGTCGCCCTGCTCTCGGGTGGGACCGGCTGGGGTGTGGACGGCGGGCCCAGGGACGCGGACTTCTTCTTCCGGCTCCGGAACCCGGTGTACCTCAGGGCGCCCAACCTGTCGGAGACGCTGGACGTCTACAACGTGGAGGGGCGGTTCGGCGCCACGGCAACGCTCGAGCGCAGCCGGCGCGCGCACCTGACGTTCGGGCCTGCCTGGACCCAGTCGCTCACGCTCCAGTGGGTGCAGCCGGACGACTTCCGCTATCTCGACCGCGGCTACTACGACGACGCGGGCACGGTCGAGCTCAGCCTGGCCGGCGGGATCGCGACGCGGGCGGGCCGGTGGCAGCTCGATCTTCGGGGCACGCTCGGCGGCGGCCTGGCCTACCATCGGAACGGACTCGCGGCGAGCGGACGACAGGATCTCGAGCCGTTTTACGGTCGCGCCAGCCTCGAGGGTACGGCCCGCCGGCCGCTCGGCAAGCGGCTGGACCTCGCCGCGCGGCTCTATGCCGGCCTGTCGGGGGGCGACAACCCGGCCGCGAAACAGCGGCAGATCTATCTTCAGGGCGCGGATCCGCTCGAGCGCCTGACCAACCCGTTCCTGCGCTCGCGGGGCTCGCTGCTGGAGGGCGAGGACATGCACTACCAGCAGCCCGGTGGCGGCGGCGTCCGCGGGCTCGATCCGCGGCTGTCGACCGCGGGGTTGGTGGCGCTCGACGTCGAGCTCGAGCGCACGGTGGTGTCGCGCCCGACTGCCCGGCTGTTCTCACGCGTGGCGCTGGCCGGGTTCACGGACCTGGCGCAGGCGATCGGCGACGGCGCGATAGCTCGCGTGGGGAATCCGCTCCGCTTTCTCGGCGATGCCGGCGTGGGCGTCCGCGCCGAGCATCGGATCGGCGACACGCGCTTCGTCACCCGATTCGATTTTCCCCTGTGGGTCAATCGCCCCGAGTTGGCGCAGGATGCATCGCCGGGCGACGACCGAGTGGCCTTCCGCTGGACGTTCAGCTTCCAGCCAGCGCTCTGACGGCGCGGGCGCTTGCGGGTGTGCGCCGACTGTCATCCCGAGCGGAGCGAGGGATCCAGCCCGGGAATGGTTCGAACTCGGCCCGAGTAGATCCCTCGCTCCGCTCGGGATGACAGCGAAGCCGCGCTCACGAACGCGCCCCGACCCTCGCTTTCGCCATTCATCGCCGCACCACTCGCGCCTATATTTCCGCACACCGCTCGCCGTCGACGACCTTCGGAGGCCGCCGTGCCCGATCTGCCGTACCGGGTGGACAAACCGTGGGGACACGAGCTCGTCTGGGCCCGCACCGACCGCTATGTGGGCAAGATCCTGCACGTGAAGGCCGGGCACGTGCTGAGCCTGCAGTATCACAACCGCAAGGATGAGACGATGCACGTCCTCTCGGGCGAGCTGATTCTCCGCACGCGGCCGGACACGGAGCTGGTGGCCCGCGCGTTCCGGGCCGGCGAGAGCGTGCACATTCCGGCCGGCCTGGTGCACCAGATCGAGGCCGTCGCCGACAGCGACGTGCTCGAGGCATCGACTCCCGAGCTCGACGATCTCGTCCGGCTCCAAGACCGCTACGGACGAGGCTGACATGCAAGTGATCATCCCGCTCGCCGGGAAGGGCACCCGTCTCCGACCCCATACCCACCTCGTGCCGAAGCCGCTGCTCAAGGTCGCGGGGCGTCCGGTGATGGACTGGGTGATGGACCGGCTGGACGGCCTCGACGTGAGCGAGCTGATCTTCATCACCGGCCATCTCAAGGAACAGGTCGAGACCTACGCCCGGGCGCGCTATCCGATCCCCTCGCGCTTCATCGAGCAAAAAGTGCAGGACGGCACCGCCGGCGCCGTCAACCTGGCGCGCCCGTTCGTCCGCGAGCCGGTGCTGATCATCTTCGTGGATACGGTGTTCGAGGCCGATCTCACGCTGATCAACCGCTCCGACGCCGACGGCATCATCTGGGCGAAGGAGGTCGAGGACTACCAGCGCTTCGGCGTCGTGGTCACCGACGCGGAGGGGTACATGACGAAAATCGTCGAGAAGCCGTCGACCCCGATCTCCAAGCTCGCCAACATCGGGCTGTACTACATCCGCGCGGTGGACAGTCTGTGGCAGGCAATCGACTCCGTACTGGCGCGGCCGAAGAACAAGGGGGAATATTTCCTCACCGACGCCTTCCAGTGGATGATCGAGCACGGCAAGCGCATCCTCACCGCCGAGGTGGGGGGGTGGTACGACTGCGGCAAGCTGGACACGTTGCTGGAGACCAACGCCATTCTGCTCCGGAACGGCGCCGCCCGCCGGCGCGAGTTCCCGGGCGTCACGATGCACGATCCCGTCTACATCGAGGACGGGGTCACCATCGAACGGAGCGAGATCGGACCGAACGTCTCGCTCGAGCAGGGCGTGCGGGTGTCCGACAGCCGGCTCGCCAACACGATCGTCGGCCGCGATTCGGTGCTGAGCGGCGTCCGGCTCGACGGCGCCATGCTGGGCAGCGGCGTCGTGGCCACGGGACTCACGGGCACCGCGTCGCTCGGCGATCATTCGGAGGTGGCCGCGACCGAGCCAGCCTGAGCCAAGAGCGCGTTGCGAAACTTCCCGACGAGTCACCCTGAGCCGGTTCGCTACGCTCAGGGTAAACTCCGCGAAGGGGGCACGCGTCGAGGCATGGCCCCTTCGCTGCGCTCAGGATGACTCGGTATTGAAACGACGCACTCCAAGCTCCTGAGCCCCTCGCCTCGCCCGGGGCAGGCTCAGCCAAGGGGCAGCGAAGGAGCCGGAGCCGGGCAGCGCACATCCTCCTCTCAGGACGCCGATGCCGTCCGTCGACCAGCTGTGCCGGTCCTATCTGGACCTCAAGTACCAGTTCGACCCGGCCGCCGGGAGCTCGGCCGGCCTGGTCTCGCACGACGGCCGCCTGGGCAGCTTCGATCCGACGGCCGTGCGCCAGCACGTCGCCGCCCTGCGCGCCGTGTCGGCCGCGGTGGAGGAGCTGGAGGTCGAGGGCCTGCAGGACGAGATCGACCGCACCGCCCTGCTCGGCGAGCTCCGGAGCACGGTTTTCCGGCTCGAGCACGAGTCGCCCCACGTGCGGAACCCCGTCTTCTGGGTCAACCACCTGTTCCAGGGCCTGTACGCCGTGCTGAGCCGGAGCAACGGCGCCGCGGGCGGGCGCGCACCGGCCGCGCTCGAGCGGCTGCGGGCGATTCCGGGCTTCCTCGACAGCGCCCGCGCGACGCTGGACGAGCCGCCCTCGGTGTTCGTGGACAGCGCCCTCACCATGCTGGGCGGCGGCGGCGAGCTCGTGGTGCAGCTCGCCGGCACGCTGGCCGCGGAGGCGCCGGGACTGCAGGACGATCTGCAGGCCGCCGCCGGCGCGGCGCTCGAGGCGCTCAAGCGGTTCGGCACCGCGCTCGGCAGCGAGATCGAGCCCAGCGCCGATCCCCAGGCGTTCGCCGTCGGCGAGGCGCAGTTCGCGCGCCGGCTCCACTTCGATCACGCGATCACCTCCGGCGCGCCCGAGCTCTGGCGCTACGGCCTGCGCCTCCAGGAAGAGACGACCGCACAGCTCACGGCCCTCGCCGCCGAGCTGGGCCCCCGGCCCTGGCGTGATCTCGTGGACGAGCTCCGGAACGACGCGCCGGAGCCGGACGAGCTGCTCACCGTGTACCGGGCGGAGCTTCGCCGGGCCCGTGAGTTCGTCGAGGAGCGGAACCTGGTCGCCGTGCCCGACGCGCCGGTCGAGGTGATCCCGACGCCGTCGTTCCTCGCCGCGCTGGTGCCGTTCGCTGCGTACGAACCGCCGCCCATCTACCTCGGAGCGCAGCAGGGCCGCTTCTACGTCACCCGTCCCGATCTCTCGCTGCCGCCCGAGACGGTCGCCCAGCAGCGCCGGGGCCACTGCCGCCACGGCATCGCCGCGATGGTGGGGCATGAAGCGTATCCCGGCCACCATCTCCAGCTGGTGACCGCCCAGGGGCTGGACTCGGAGGTGCGTCGGCATCTCTGGACCCCGGTCATGGTCGAGGGCTGGGCCCTGTACTGCGAGCAGCTCCTGGGCGAGACGGGCTATTACCGGACCGCCGAGCAGCGGGTATTCCAGCTCGTGAACCTGCTCTGGCGGGCCATCCGCGTCGTGCTGGACGTGGGACTCCACACCCGGGGCATGACGCCGCGCGAGGCCGTGGACTACATGGTGGAGCACCTGCCGATCGAGCGCCGGAGCGCCGAGGCCGAGGTGCGCCGCTACTGCGCGTGGCCCACCTACCAGCTCTGCTACGCGGTGGGGCGGCGCGAGCTGCTCCGGCTGCGTGACGACTACCGGCAGGCGGCCGGAGCCGACTTCGACCCCCGCCGGTTCCATGACACGCTGCTCGGTTACGGCGGCCTGCCGGTCTCGCTCGCCCGTTGGGGCATGGACTTGGCCGAATGAGCGCGCGCCGGATCGCTCGAGGTGAGTCGGAGAGGGAGGGGCACCCGTGAAGATCACCGTCCTGACCTACCTGGACAGCGCGAACGAGAACTCCAAGGAATACGACCCGGTGGTGCCCCAGGTCGCCCGGACCCTGCGCCGGCTGGGCCACCGGGTCTCGGTCCTCGGCGTGCATGGCGACGTCAAGCGTCTCATCGCCGGCCTCTCGCGCCGGAAGCCGGACCTGGTGTTCAACCTGATGGAGATGTTCGGCGACAACGTGTTCGGCGACATCCCCGTGACCGGCCTGCTCGAGCTGCTCGGGCTCAAGTACACCGGCAGCGGACCGGGCGAGCTCTACCTGAGCCAGGACAAGGGGCTCACCAAGAAGCTGCTGGCTTTCGAGGACATCCTCTATCCGCGCTACGCCGTGTTCTCGCGCCAGGCCGCGTTCGAGACCGGTGGCAACCTGCGGATGCCGCTGTTCGTCAAGCCGCTCCGCTCCGACGCATCGCTCGGCATCGGCGGCAAGTCGCTGGTCCAGGATGCGGTGGCCCTGATGGAGCGGGTGGCCGCAATCCACAAGGAGCTCGACGACTCCGCCCTGGCCGAGGAGTACATCGACGGACGCGAGTTCTACGTGGGGGTGCTCGGGAACGGTCAGCCGAAGGCGCTGCCACCGGTCGAGGTGGACTTCACCGGCTTCCCCGAGGGCGTGCCCAAGGTGATGGACAGCAAGGCCAAGTGGGACGAGCGGAGCAAGGAGTACAAGGGCACCAAGTCGGTCATCGCCAACCTGCCCGACGAGCTGCGCGCCCGGCTGCAGAAGGTGGCGGTGGACGCCTTCCGGGCCCTCCGGGTCCGCGACTACGGCCGCGTGGATCTCCGTCTCACCGACACCGGCGACATCTACGTGCTCGAGGTCAACGCCAGCTGCTACCTCGAGAAGTCGAGCGAGTTCGCGATGGCGGCGACGGCCAGCGGGCTGGACTATCCGCGGCTGATCGAGCGGATCGTGAACCTGGCGTCGGAGCGGTTCGACAGCAAGAAGAAGCGCTGAGTGGTATCCGGAGCGCAGCTGTCATCCCGAGCGCAGCGAGGGATCTTCTCACCCGGTGTCGGAAACCCGCGGAGAAGATCCCTCGCTGCGCTCGGGATGACATCGATGACACCCGCTCATGGCAGATACGATCCCCGCTGCACGTGGTTCATCGCGAGCCCGGTCACCAGGGTCGTCAGCGCCACGATGGCCGCCGTCTCGCGGGTGGGGACGTAGCCCTGCTGGAGCTGGGCCGCACGGTCGGCCAGATAGCGCAGCAGCACTCGGGTCCGTTCGGGAAAGTGTCCGGTCCACCGGAACACGTTCGCCAGGAGCTCGGACTCCAGCCGGCGAATGAGCGCCGAGGCGGGTGCCAGCGGCTCGTCGAGCGTCATGCCTTCCTCGTCGCCACCCAGATCCTCGAAGATCGCCTTGATGGCCCCATCCAGTCCCGGCGGGATCTCGCCGAGCGCGGCCGGGTCGTCCCGGTAGTAGTGCCCGAGGGAGTACTCGATCTCGCCGACGTCCTCGTCGAGGTCCTCGGCGGTGACCACGGGATCGCGGCCGCGGATGGCCGCCATGATGCGCTCGCAGTACGCCAGTTTCGCCGCGGTCACGGGCCACCCGCCGTATTCCCTCCGCCAGTCGAGCCCCGGCGTCATCCACACCGCGAACGTCTCCGCCCAGTCCTCGTCCGGGTGCTTCTGGGCGTACCAGCCGGGCAGGTGCCGGACGTAGCGCCGGCTGAACGGCTCGGGCCGGTATTCCTCGCCGTAGGGCTGGGTGATCGACCCGAACTGCTTCACCCATTCCTCGTCGTCGTACAGCCGGTAGGCGTAGTTGACCGCGTGTCCCATCTCGTGCCGCAGGTAGCGCAGAATATCGGCCCGGTCGAAGCCCTCGACGTGCCCCACCCGCTCGGCGTGGAGTGCGGTCAGGTCGGGGCGGGCCAGGTAGAACGGGATGGCGATCGCCACCGTCTCGAACGGCACGCCCCACTCCGTCGAGAGATAGAACCGGGGGCGGATGCGGGTGAGGCCGGCGGCGAGGAGCTCGGACTCGAACTCGGCGAGGATCGGCTCGAGCCGGGTGCCGGCGATGGTCAGGCCGAGGTCGCGGATGGGCGTCGACCAGAGGTTCGACTCGTGAAATCGGGCGGGGTCGGCGGCCATGGGCAGTAACATACATGCTACCTTCAGGCGATGCCGTGCCCCGTATTACAGCCCTCCGCGTGACCCCTTCCCGGGTCCCCCCGGCCGTCAAGGGACTCTCTCTCGTCTCGCTGTTCAACGACTTCGCGAGCGAGATGGTGTATCCGCTTCTGCCGGCGTTCGTCACCGGGACGCTCGGCGGGGGCGCGGCGCTGCTGGGCCTGCTCGACGGGGCCGCGGACCTCACCTCAGCCCTGCTCAAGATCGTGAGCGGCCGGCTGGCGGACCGGCCACGCCTGCGCGGCCCCCTCATCCTTCTGGGCTACGCCACGGCGGTGCTGGTCCGGCCCCTGATCGCGGTGGCGGGCGCGGCGTGGCAGGTGGTCGCGTTCCGGGTGGTCGACCGGGTGGGGAAGGGGATTCGGACCCCGCCCCGGGACGCGCTCATCGCGGGCGTCACGGCGCCCGAGCTCCGCGGCCGCGCCTTCGGGTTTCACCGGGGCGCCGACCACCTGGGCGCGGTGGTCGGGTCGCTCGCGGCCTGGTACCTGCTCAGCCGAGGCGCGGATGTGCGCCACGTGATCGAGTGGAGCGTCGTGCCGGGAGTCGTGGCCTTCGTCGTGCTGGCCGCGGTCCTGCGAGGGACGCGCGCCGCCGCGGTGCCTCCGCCGCCGACCGCCGCCGCGACCGATTCGGAGGGGCGCGTGTTCTGGCGGCCGGTGGCCGCCCTCACGGCGCTTACCTTCTTCCGGGTGCCCGAGGCGTTGCTGCTGCTCCGGCTGCAGCAATCGGGTGTGCCGGTGACCATCGTCCCCCTGGTGTGGGCCGGGCTGCATGTGGTCCGGAGCGGGAGCTCCTACCCCGGCGGCTGGCTGAGTGATCGCCTGGGGCCGCGAGCCACCGTGGCTGCCGGCGGCCTGGTCTTCGCCGCGGTCGTGGCCGCCCTCGGCGCGACCCTGGGGCCGGCCGCGGCCGCCGCCACGTTTCTTGCGCTCGGCCTCGTCGCCGGGCTCACCGAATCCGCCGAGCGCGCCCTGGTGGCGCGGCTGGCGCCCGTCCGAACCGGCCGAGGGTTCGGCCTGTACCATGCGCTGACCGGCGCGGCCGCTCTGCCCGCCGGTCTCCTGTTCGGCATGCTGTACCAACGCGCGGGCGGACCGGTGGCCCTCGCCGCGAGCGCGGCGGGAATGGCGGCGGCGGTCGCGGGCTGGCTCGTCGTGTCACCACGGACTCAGGAGGCAGAGTGGGGATGAGGATCCGCGTCGGAGTGACGATCGGGGTGCTGACGTGTGCCGCATGGGGGAGGGCCGCGGCGCAGGTGCAGGTGCGCCTGGGCGTACCCGGCCGGGCGACCTACTCGGAGCTGCACGAGTCGCTTCGGGCCGGAACGCCGGCCGCGGACACGGTGCGTCGCATCCAGCGGCTTCAGAGTCCCGCGCGGCTCTGGCGAATCGCTCGCGCGGCCATCCGCGGCACCGGGGACTGGCAGAGCGGATTGCTCGCCCTCACCCGGCTCGCCGAGCTTCGCAGCAAGGCGTACGCCGACAGCGCTGGCCGGCTCCGGGCCAGGATCGAGCGGGCGGAGGGCAATCCCTTTCCCGAGAATCCCGGTCTCAGCGCCGACGACGTGGTGCCTTCCCTGCAGGCCATCCTGCTCGAGCGCCGGCGCGCGGTGCAGGGGGATTCAGCGGTGCTGGCGGACATTCTCGCGCGGATCCCGTCCAAGCGGTACGACCACGGCGATGCCTGGGTGCTCGGCCGGCTCGGCGCGGGCGCCGCGGACTCGGTGGCCGGCCGGTTCCTCGCCGCCGACTCCTCCGAGTTCAAGGTCCGCTACCTCACCCTGCTGTCCTATTTCACCGACCCCAAGCTGATCCCGCTGCTCGCGCACGTGTACGTCGCACCCGACAGCTTCGGTCTCATCAAGCGCTACGCGATCCGCGCCTCGGACGGCCTGCTCTGGATCGGGACGCGTGAGAGCCTGCAGGCGCTGCTCGACGCGCGCGCGAAGGCCCGCGAGCGCGGCGTGTACGACGACCCGTCGCTCCGGCACGCGGACCTCGACTTTCTCGGCAGCGACAGCTCATCGGTCATCAGCCGTACCGGTCGGTGGCTGACCGACTGGGTGGCGGAGCTGGACTCGGTGCGGACGCCCTCGAGCCGATAGGCCGCGACCGGCGTTCGCGGGCGTCTCTGCTCTCCGGTACGAGCAGACGCGCGTGGGGCTGGCGCGCCGCCGGCAACGGACATACGCTTCCTTCCGATGCTTACGTCCCGAGCGCCAGGTTCGTTCCGATCGTGCGTCCGCCGCGCGACCGCCGCATTCCTGGCCGTCGTGCAGCTGGTCGTGCTGCTCGCGTCGCTCACGGAGCCGCGCGGCGGGGCGAGCGGACTGCTCCGGCCCGGTGCCGGCGCGCAGGCGGCCCGGGAAGTCAACGCGTCGGCCGCCCTGGGCGAGCAGGGACCCCGGCACGACGAGGCGACCTGTCCCGCGTGCATCGTGCGATCGCTGCACGCCCGCCTTGAAGTCCAGGTGCCGCTCCCGAACGCACTCGTCCGGCTGGCCGATCGCGTGGTTCCGAAGCTCGCGTTCCTGCCGCCCACGACACCCTCCTTCAGCAATCTCTCCCGCGCCCCTCCCTTCGTAGGCTGAGCCCAGCTCGTTCGTGAGTGCGCCGAGCCCGGATCCCGGGCCGGTTTTCGTCACCCACCATAGGGACAGCATGCGACACCTTCTCTGGGTGTGCATACCGGCGTTCTACGCCGCTCCGGCATTCGGACAACAGACGGACTCGACTGGCGTTGCGCCGGGACTCGTGCGGGCAGCCGATTCGCTCGACCTCGCGCTCAAGCCCGACTGCCTTCGGCCGAATGCCGACACCAGCGGGCGTTCGCGCTCCAGCGGTGCGGCCACCGACTCGTTGTGTCTCACCCGTCGACAGGCGATCGCCCAGGCGCTGGCTCGGAATCCCCAGCTCCAGGTGGCGGCGGAGCAGGTCGCCCAGGCGCGGGCGCGGAAGGCGCAGGCCACGGCGATCCCTGATCCGCAGTTCGACGCCGCCTTCGTCCAGTCTCCCGGCCTGTTCGGCGCGGGAGGAGGCACCGAGCGGAGCGTGACGGCGACGGTGACGATCCCCTTCATCGACAAGTTCCGGCTGCAGGGCCGGGTGGGGACGGCGGACATCCGCTCGGCCGGCTTCGCCGCCGCGCTCGCCCGGCAACTGATCGCCGCCCAGACCTCGGAGACATACGACTCGCTGCTCGGCTCGCTGCGCCGCGAGCGGGATCTCCGCGAGGCCAGGGCCCTGGCCCAGGACTTCGTGCGGCGGGCCCAGGCCCGCTACAGCGCCGGGACGACGCCGAAGCTCGACCTGGTCCGGGCCCAGGTGGAGCTGGCGCGGGCCGAGAACGATCTCATCGCGAACGAGCGGGACGTCGCCAACGCGCGGGCCGCGCTCAACCGGCTGGTCGGCCGTCCCCTCGGCGCCCCGATCGCGGCGGCCGACTCCCTGGCCGTGCCGCCGGCTCCGCCCGCCCTCGACCGGCTGGTGGCCGCGGCCCTCGCCGCCCGCCCCGAGCTGGCGGATCTCAAGAGCCGGCAGGAGGGCGCGCGCGCCGCCACCGGGCTCGCGCGGGAGTACTGGCTTCCCGACCTCACGATCGGCGTCACCCGGGACTACGCCGACCCGGGGCCCGGCGTGCTGTTCACCGGGGTGTCGCTGCCGATTCCGCTGCTCTTCTGGCAGCACTCGCGCGGAGAGATCGGCGAGGCGCGCCACCGCGAGCTCGAGCTGGCGGCGTCGTATCGCGACCTCGAGGGACAGGTCGGCCAGGACCTCCGTGCCTCCTATGCCGCCGCCGCCGCCGCCATTCGCCAAGCCGTGTACATCCGAGACCAGCTCCTCCCGCTCACACGCCAGGCCTATCGCATCGCCGCGGTCAGCTACGGGCTCGGGGGCTCCTCGGCCCTGGAGCTGCTCGACGCGCGGCGCAACCTGCTCGACGCGGAGAGCCAGTACACCGACGCGCTGGCGGCCGCCAACGACACCCGCGCGGAGCTCGAGCGCGCGGCCGCCACCCCGCTGGATTCGCTCGAGACCGGAGACAACCATGATCGATAAGTCCGCGCTCGGCGCGGCCCTTCTGCTGGCCGCGGCAACCGTGGCCGCGTGCGGCGGCGGCTCCCGCCGGAGCGATCCAGGCGACAGCACCACAACGTCGGCGGGAGAAGTCGGCACGGTCGAGCTCGACACCGCGCAGCGCTCGCGGATCCACGTCGAGAAGGTCGCGCCGGAGACCTACACCGCCAGCGTCACCACCACCGGAACGGTCGCCTTCAACGGCGACCGGTCCACCCAGGTCATCGCGCCCATCTCGGGCCCGGTCTCGCGGATTCTCGTCTCGCCCGGGGCCAGGGTCGAACGGGGCCAGCCGCTCGCGATCGTGTCGTCTCCCGACTTCGCCGCGGCGGTGGCGTCCTACCGGAAGGCCGAGGGCGCCTGGCGGAACGCGACCCGCATCACCACGCTCGACGAGCAGTTGTTCGCCAACGACGCGCTGGCCCGGAGCGAGCTCGACCAGGCCCGGACCGACCTCGCGGCAGCCACCGCGGATCGGGAAGCGGCGCTGTCGCAGCTCCGATCGCTCGGTCTTGGCGATTCGGCCATCGACGCGATTCGCGACGGCAAGCCGGTCTCGGTGAACGAGGGCGCCGTCCGGGCGCCGATCGCCGGGACGGTGGTCGAGAAGCTTATCACCCCGGGGCAACTCCTCCAGGCGGGGACCACCCCATCCTTTACAATCGCCGATCTCTCGACCGTGTGGGTCATGGCCAACGTGTTCGAGAGCGACCTCGGCGCGGTCCGCCGCGGCGAGACGGCATTGGTCACGACCAATGCGGCGCCGGACACCCTGCCCGGCCGGGTGGACTACGTCGCGGATCTGGTGGACCCGTCCACCAAGGCCACCGCCGTGCGTGTGGTGGTGCCGAACAAGGCGCGGCTGTTGCGGCGGGACATGCTCGTCCGGGTGACGATCCGTGCCCTCACGCCGAGCAACGGACTCCTGGTGCCGGTCGCGGCGGTGCTGCGGGACGACGAGAATCTGCCGTTCGTGTACGTGGCGGCTCCCGGCGGCTTCGCGCGCCGCCGGGTGGACCTGGGTGGCCGGGTCGATGACCGGTACGAGATCGCCTCAGGGCTCAAGCCCGGGGAATCGGTGGTGACCGACGGAGCGCTCTTTCTCGAAGGCGCAGCGACCCAGTGAGCGCCGAGCCGGAGGTGCCGAACCCGTCCACCACCACGCGGCGATCGTTCATCCACCGCATCGTCGCGCTCGCGCTGGCGCAGCCGGGCGTGGTAGTCGCCGCCGCCATCGCCGCGGCGGCCGCCGGTGTCTGGGCGTTCTCGCAGCTCCCGATCGACGCCTATCCGGATCTGTCGTCGCCGACGGTCGAGATCACGACCCAGTGGCCGGGCCACGCCGCCGAGGAGGTCGAGCGCCTCCTCACGGTGCCGATCGAGACCGAGATGAATGGGTTGCCCGGCCTCGACGTCGTCCGTTCGATCTCGCTGTACGGGCTCTCGGACGTCCGGCTGGTCTTCAAGGACGGCACCGACAACTATTTCGCGCGGGAGCGCGTGTTCGAGAAGCTGCGCGGCGTGGACGTGCCCGACGGCGTCGCCCCCGACGTCGCTCCGCTGTTCTCCCCCTCGGGGCTGGTGTACCGCTACGTCCTGCAGAGCGCCGACCGCTCCCCCATGGAGCTGAAGACAATCCAGGACTGGGTGCTGTCGAAGGCGTACAAGGCCGTGCCCGGCGTCGCCGATCTGTCGGGATTCGGCGGACAGACCATGCAGTACCAGGTCGTCCTCGACCCCACCCGGCTGGCCGGCGCGGGCCTGTCGGTGCCGGCGGTGGCCCAGGCGCTGGGATCCAACAACGGCAACGCGGGCGGTGGATTCTACTCCGAGGGCGGTCAATTCTACTACGTGCGCGGCCTGGGCCGGCTGCAGGTGCCCGAGGACATCGGCAAGGTCGTCCTCGCGGTCAAGAACGGGACTCCGATCCTGGTGCGGGACGTCGGCCAGGTCGTCATCGGGTACGCGCCCCGGCTCGGGCAGTTCGGGTTCAACGACCAGCCCGACGCGGTGGAGGGCGTCGTGCTCATGCGCACCGGCGAGCAGGCGCAAACCGTGCTCAAGGGCGTCGAGGCCGAGACGGCGAGGCTCAATCGGTCGGTGCTGCCGAAGGACGTGCGGGTCGTCCCATTCTACGACCGCAGCGACCTGATCCGGCTCACCACCCGGACGGTCGAGGGCAACCTGCTCCGCGGCATCATCCTGGTCGTCGTGGTCCTGATCTTCTTCCTGTTCGACGTTCGGGCGGGGCTCATCGTCGCCGTGACGATCCCGCTCGCCCTGCTGATCGCATTCATCTGTCTCGATCTGCGGCGCGTCCCGGCCAACCTGCTGTCCATCGGCGCCATCGATTTCGGGATCCTGGTGCACGGCGCCGTCGTGCTGGTGGAAAACATCTACCGGAGCCTGGCCCGGCGGTACGGCACGCAGTACTCCATCAGGGAGGTGATCGCGGAGGCCTCGGCCGAGGTGGACCGGCCGGTGGTGTACGCCGTCGCGATCATCGTCGCGGGGTTCCTGCCGATCTATACCCTCTCGGGGCCGTCGGGCCGGCTGTTCCGGCCCATGGCGGACACGACCATCTTCGCGCTCGCCGGCGCCCTGGTGATGACGCTGACGCTTCTCCCCGTCCTCTGCGCCATCTTCCTCCGAGGCGGCGTGCGCGAGCGCAGGAACCCGGTGTACCAAGCCATCCACGCGGCGTACGCCCGGGTCCTGGACCACTGCCTCGCGCACCCGCGCGCCACCGTCCTGGCGTCGGTCGGGCTGTTTGCCGCGTCGCTCCTGCTGACCACCGGTATCGGGGCCGAGTTCATGCCTCACCTCGACGAGGGCGCGCTCTGGGTCCGGGCGACCATGCCCGCCACCATCTCGCTCGAGGAGTCGTCCAAGCTGGTGCCGCAGTTCCGCCGCATCCTCGGCGGCTTCCCCGAGGTCACCGTGGTCGCCTCCGAGCACGGGCGGCCGGACGACGGCACCAATCCCACGGGGTTCTTCAACGCCGAATTCTATGTCGGGCTCAAGCCCTACGACGAATGGAACGGCCGCTTTCACAGCAAGCCCGAGCTGATCCAGGCCATGAACGAGAAGCTCTCCGCCTTTCCCGGAGTGAGCTTCAACTACACCCAGCCCGCGGAGGACGCCGTCGACGAGGCCGAGACCGGGCTCAAGAGTGCCCTGGCCGTGAAGGTGTTCGGTCCCGACCTCCAGGTCCTGGAGGCGAAGGGCCGGGCGATCGAGCGGGTGCTGCACCGCGTGCCGGGCATGAGCCGGATTACCGTGGTGGAGGAGCTGGGCCAGCCCAGCCTCACGCTCACGATCGATCGCGACCGGATCGCGCGCTACGGCATCAACGTGGCCGATGTGAACGGACTGATCGAGGCCGCGGTCGGCGGTGTCGCCGCGACCTCGGTGGTGCAGGGCGAGAAGTCCTTCGACCTGCTGGTCCGGCTGGAGCCCCGATTCCGGGAGAGCCCGGAGCAGATCGGGGAGATCCTGGTCGCCGCTCCGGACGGCCAGCAGATCCCGCTCCGCGAGCTCGCCGCCATCCACGTGAGCAGCGGCGCGTCGTTCATCTACCGCGAGGACAACTCGCGCTATATCGGCGTGCAGTTCGCGGTCGAGGGCCGGGACCTCGCGGGCACCGTCCAGGACGCCCAGCGCCAGGTCCGCGCGGCCGTGCCTATGCCGCCGGGGTATCAGGTGGTCTGGGGTGGGGAATACGAGGAATACACCGCATCGCGCACCCAGCTCGCGGTGGTGCTGCCGCTCACGATCGGGCTCATCTTCGTGCTGCTGTTCGCGCTCTACCGGAACTTCAGCTTTCCCCTCATCACCGTGATCGGCGTGGTGCTCTCCGCTCCGGTGGGCGGATTCCTCGCGCTCGTCCTCACCGGGACCCCGTTCTCCGTGTCGTCGGGCATCGGCTTCCTGGCGCTGTTCGGGGTGTCGGTGCAGACGGCGGTGGTGTACATCTCCCACGCCAACGAGCTTCGCCAGGGCGGCGTTGCCATCGCCGCCGCCACACACGAGGCGGCGCTCGACCGGCTGCGGCCGATCATGATGACGGCACTGGTCGCGGCGCTGGGACTGCTCCCGGCGGCAGTGTCCACCGGGGTCGGGTCCGATTCCCAGCGCCCGTTCGCGCTGGTCATCGTCGGCGGCTTGTTCTCCCGGCTGCTCATCAGCGTCTTCCTGATGCCGGTGCTGTATCAATACGTCGCGCGGGAAGGTGACCGGCTGGAGGTGTGATGCTGGCAGGCCGCCTCGTGCGCTCGCGCGGCCGGCCGCCGGCGGCCAGGCGCGTGCGAGGCGTTCGGAGGCAGGCTCCCGCGCTCAGCAGCAGCGGGTCGGGCCCTCACCGTAGCGCGTGCGCACGTACTCATCGTAGAACTGGCGCGCGGAGAGGATTGGTCGCTCGGGATGCGAGCGCCGCTGGTGCTCGACGTACGCCGCGTAGTCGGGCATCCCCGTGATCCGCCGCACCACCCGGAGCCCTCGCTCGAGCCTAGCCCACATACGCGGTCTCCACGAACGGTGACTCCTTGGCGCCGGCCGGGCGCCGGCGCGTCAGCACCAGCGCCCACTCCCGCGCGGACGCCGCCACCACCAGCACGGTCACCGCCATGAAGGCGATGGCGATCGACGCATCCAGCCGGTCATTGAAGATGAGGCGGCCGCCCCGCGCCGCCTCTAGCGTTCCGGCGGCGATCTGGTCCGCGGTTTTCGCGGCATGCGCCAGGAAGCCCAGCCGGGGGTCGTCGGCGAAGACTTTCTGCCAGCCGGCCGTGAGCGTGACCGCCAGCACCCACGCGAGCGGCGCGAGGGTGACCCAGGCGTAGCGCGCCTTCCCACTCTTGATCAGAATGGTCGTCCCCACGCACAGCGCCACCGCGGCCAGCAGCTGGTTGCTGATGCCGAAGAGCGGCCACAGCGAGTTGATCCCGCCCAGCGGATCGTTCACGCCCTGCACCAGGAAGTAGCCCCACGCCGCGGCGATCAGCGCCGAGGACAGGACGATGCTCGGATACCACGAGGTCCGTCCGAGCGGCTTCCACAGGTGGCCCCCCAGCTCCTGGAGCATGAACCGGCCGACGCGGGTCCCGGTGTCGAGGGTCGTGAGGATGAACAGCGCCTCGAACATGATGGCGAAGTGGTACCACAGGGCCATCAGGGCGCTGCCGAACGCGCCGCTCAGGATGTGCGCCATCCCGACGGCGAGTGAGGGCGCGCCGCCGGCCCGGCCCAGCAGCGTCCGCTCGCCGACGTCCCGCGCGAGAGTGGTGATCTGCTCCGGCGTCACCGTGAAGCCCCAGCCGTGAATGACGGCCGCGGCCGCCTCCGGGGTGCCGCCGAGTGTCGCCAGCGGGGCGTTGATGGCGAAGTAGACGCCGGGGTCGAGCAGCGCGGCGGCGCAGAGCGCCATGATCGCCACGAACGACTCCATCAGCATCCCGCCGTAGCCGATGTAGCGGGTGTCGCTCTCGCGCACGACCATCTTGGGCGTCGTGCCCGACGAGACCAGCGCGTGAAACCCGCTGATGGCCCCGCAGGCGATGGTGATGAACGCGAACGGAAACAGCTTGCCCGCGAAGACCGGGCCCGTCCCGTCGATGAACGGCGTCACCGCCGGCATCCGGAGCGGCGGAAGCGTGAGCAGGATCCCGAGCGCCAGGAGCAGGATCGTCCCGATCTTCACGAAGGTCGAGAGGTAGTCGCGCGGGCAGAGCAGCATCCAGACCGGGAGCACGCTCGCCACGAAGCCGTAGCCGATGAGCGCGTAGGCGATCGCGGGCCCGGACCAGGTGAAGAGCGGCGCCAGGGCGGCCGAGGCGGCCACGTATCTGCCGCCGACCAGCGCCAGCAGCAGGAGCGCCACGCCCGCCGCCGTCGCCTCCAGCGTCCGGCCCGGCCGCCACACCTTCATCCAGAAGCCCATCAGCACGGCGATCGGGATGGTGCAGAGAATGGTGAACACGCCCCACGGGCTGTCCTTCAGCGCGTTGACCACGACCAGGGCAAGGACCGCCAGCAGGATCACCATGATCGCGAGCACGGCGACCATGGCGAGCAGGCCGGTGACGTCGCCGGTCTCCTCCTTGGCCATCTGGCCGAGCGACTTGCCGTCGCGGCGCATCGAGCCGAACAGGATCACGAAGTCCTGCACCGCGCCCGCGAGCACGACACCGAAGACGATCCAGATGGTGCCGGGCAGATAACCGAACTGCGCCGCGAGCACCGGCCCCACCAGCGGTCCGGCGCCGGCGATCGCGGCGAAGTGGTGGCCGAAGAGCACCCAGCGCGAGGTCGGGACGTAGTCGCGGCCGTTCGCCAGCCGCTCGGCCGGCGTGGCGCGGCGATCGTTGAGGTCGAACACCCGGTCGGCAAGAAAGCGGCTGTAGAAGCGGAAGGCGACGAGGTAGGTGCCGACGGCGGCGAGCACGAGCCAGGCGGCGCTGATGGTCTCGCCCCGATGGAGGGCCAGCACGCCCCACGCGACCGCGCCGGTCAGGGCGATGAGCGACCAGACCAATTTTCCGAGCATAGGGAGAATTAACAGCGGGATGGGCGGCAGGTGAAGGGTGCGCGACTGCTTGCCCTCGCTCCCGGCGCGCCGTACCTTCGAAGCCCATGCCCTTGCCCTCCTTTGGTTTCCACCACCGGCCGTCGTGGGAGCACCAGTCCCCGGAGGCCAGCGGCGCCGCCCTCGAGGAGCCCCAGCCGCAGCCCGCCCGCACGGGCTGGCGAGGCAAGGTCGCGGTCATCACCGGGGGCGCCACCGGGCTCGGACGCCACATCGCCATCGAGTTCGGGAAGCTTGGCTGCCACGTCGCCTTCTGCTTCGTGAACATGCCGGGCCGGGACGTCAGCGAGCAGGCGGTGCTGACCGAGGCCGCGCTGACCGCGATGGGCGTGAGCGTGCTGGCGGTGCGGTGCGACGTGCGCGACCGGGAGGCGGTCGATCGCTTCATCGGCGAGGCCCAGCAGCGGCTCGGCGGGGTCCACTTTCTCATCAACAACGCCGGCATCGCCAGCGACGGCGCGCTCTGGCGCCTCAGCGAGGCTGCCTGGCGCGAAGTGCTCGACACCAATGTGACCGGAACGTTCAACTGCATCCGCGCCGTCGCGCCCATCTTCCGAAGCCAGCACTACGGCAAGATCGTGAGCGTGAGCGCGCACCAGGCGGAGCGGCCGGGATTCGGTGTCGCCAACTACGCGGCGAGCAAGGCGGCGCTCCTGGGACTCACCCGCGCCGCCGCCGTCGAGCTCGGCCCCGCCAACGTCAACGTCAACGCCGTGGCCCCCGGTTTCATCCGCACCGAGCGCATGGCCATGCTGCCCTCGGAGGTCATCGAGCGCGCGCAGAAGAGCTCGGTCCTCGGCCGCGTCGCCGAGCCCGACGACGTGGCCCACGTGATCTCGTTTCTGTGCTCGGACTCGGCGCGGCACATCACGGGGCAGACGATCGTGGTGGACGGGGGGTTGTCGCTGGAGTAGGGGAATTCGATGCGAATCGGGTGGATCCGGTTACGTCATCCCGAGCGCAGCGAGGGACCTTGGCCGGATGCTTCCGGAAAGCCGCTCGCTGTTCGTCTACATTCTCGCAAGCCGATCCGGTGTGCTATACACCGGCTGCACCAGGGATCTGCACCGCCGTGTCTACCAGCATAAACATGGCCTTTGCCCTGGATTCACGCGGGATTACCGCGTGACGCGGCTCGTGTGGTTCGATCACCATCTGAGCACGCGTTCGGCAGTCGCAAGGGAGCGGCAGATCAAAGGCTGGCGTCGCGCCAGGAAGGTCGAGTTGATCGAGCACTCCAACTCGGGCTGGATCGATCTGGCTGAGGATTGGTTCCAATAATCACCAACCCAGGTCCTTCGCTTCGCTCAGGATGACGGGGGTCCGCGCCTCGGCCCCACCCCTCCCCCGCCTCACTTTTTCCCTCCCCTCCACCCCATTACCTTCCCGCCGTGCCCCGACCCATCCCGACAACGCTCGCGCTCTCCCTGCTGCTCGCCATGCCGCTGGTGGCACAGCAGGTCCCGATCCTGCCCGTACCGACCGAAGGGCTGGCAGGCCAGCAGGTGGCCGTCATGCCGCTCACGCTGGTCGCGACCGATCCCGTATTCCAGTCCGACACCCTGTTCGATCGCTACCGCGACCGGCGGGCGACCTTGAGCTGGGCGGATTCGCTCATCGGCGACGCCTTCGTCGGCCGCGGGCCGGAGGTGAAGTGGGTGCTGCCGCCGGCGCTGCGCAAGATCGCCCGGCGCGCGCCCGGCATCGTGGACGACCCCGACCAGATGGGCCAGGCGCTGCTCCGCTCGGCCAAGATGAAGGACGTGCCCGACCCGCTCCGCGCCTCGCTCCGGAATCTCATGGCGGTCGTCGGCGGCCGGGTGGCGATGGTGCCCGCGGCCCTCGGCTTCACCCGCGAGGCCGATGGCCGGGTGCGGGCCGAGCTCTCGCTGGTCGCCGCGGATACCCGGGCGGGCAAGATCGTGTGGCGGAGCATCACCGTCGGGGACGGCCCGACGCCCGCCGCCGCGCTCACCGCCGCGATGGACGCCGTGCTCCCCCTGGCCCCATGACCTACGACGTGACCCTGATCCCCGGCGACGGGATCGGCCCCGAGATCACGGCGCAGACGGTCAGGGTGCTCGAGGCGACCGGCCTCCGCTTTACCTGGGACGAGGAGCTCGCCGGGATGGCCGCCGTCGACGCCACCGGGACGCCGCTTCCCGACGCCACGGTCGAGAGCATCCGGAAGAATGGGCTCGCCCTCAAGGGACCGCTCACCACGCCGATCGGCACCGGCTTCCGCTCGGTCAACGTGGGTCTCCGGAAGGAATTCCAGCTCTTCGCCAACGTCCGGCCCGCCCGCACCCTGATGCCGGGTGGCCGGTTCGAGCACGTGGACATCGTGCTCGTGCGCGAGAACCTCGAAGGGCTCTACATCGGCGTCGAGCACTTCGTCCAGATCGGCGACGACCCGCGGGCGGTGGCGGAGTCGATGGCCATCGTGACCCGGGCCGGCTGCGAGCGCATCGTGCGCTACGCCTTCGAGTACGCGCTCAAGCACGGCCGGAAGAAGGTCACGATCGTCCACAAGGCGAACATCCTCAAGATGGTGAGCGGACTCTTTCTCGAGGTGGGCCGGGCGATCGCTCGGGAATACGAAGGCCGGGTCGCGGCGAACGACATGATCGTGGACAACACCGCCATGCAGCTCGTCATGCGGCCCGAGCAGTTCGACGTCATGGTCACCACCAACATGTTCGGCGACATCCTGAGCGACGAGGTCTCGGGGCTCGTGGGCGGCCTGGGCCTGGCGCCGGGCGCCAACATCGGCACCAAGGCCGCGATCTTCGAGGCCGTGCACGGCAGCGCGCCCGACATCGCGGGCCAGGGCATTGCCAATCCGGCCGCCCAGATCTTCGCCGCCGCCATGATGCTCGACCATCTCGGGGAGCTCGACCGCGCCCGGCGGATCCGCGACGCGCTGACGGACACGATCGTCCGCGACCAGGTCCGCACCCGCGACCTCGGCGGCACGGCGTCCACGGAGGAATTCGGGCGTGCGGTTGCCCGGCGGGTTGCCTGAGGTTCCCTGCGCCAAATGCGAGCGGCGGGTGGCGGGGCTTCCCTGGGGGGAGCTCTGCCCCGACTGCCGGGCCGAACGGCTGGGGCGTGCACGCCGGCTGGCCCACCGCATCTCCCTCGCGGCGACGGCGCTGATGGCCGCGTACGTCGCGTTCCGACTGCCAGGCGATCCGATGTCGCGGCTCTACGGGGCCGTCGCGGTGCTCGCCACCTACATCATCGTGCGGCGGGTCGCGAGCCGCGCCGCCATGGAGTTTCTCCCTCAATGATCACCGCCCGCGCGGCCGGCCTCCTCCTCGTGCTCGGCGCCGCCGCCGCGCCCGCCGCCGCCCAGACCTCGCTCACGATCTACAACGACGGCCGCGTGCTGGTGCGCCGCACGGTCCCGCTCGCCGTCCCCAGGGGCGCGAGCACCCAGCGCGTGACGCTGGGCCCGCTGGACCCCGCCTCCATCTTCTCGCTCGACTCGAGCGTCAGCATCACGGGCCTCGCCTACGACGGCGCGGTGGACGAAGCCAGCGTCCTCCGGCGCTCGGTGGGCCGGCGGCTGATCTTCCGCCTGCCGGAGTCGAAGGACACGATCAGCGCGCTGGTCCTCGGCGTGGACCCGCTCCGGCTGCAGCTCCCCGATGGCCGCGTCACGTTCAGCCCGCCGGGCGCCGCCCTCTACCCGGCGGACGTCGTGGTGGCGGATCCCACCGCCTCGGTCAAGCTCGACAGTCAACGGGCGCAGGACCGGCTCCGGCTGGGCTATTTCGCCGCCGGCGCGACGTGGCGCGCGAGCTACCAGGTGGCGCTCGGCGGCGGTGGGGCGCGGGTGACCGGCAGCGCGGTGCTGGAGTCACAGGCGCTCCGCGCCGAGGACGCCGAGGTCCAGCTCCTGGCCGGCGCGGTGGGGCAGGCCCAGCCGCAGGCGCCGCCCTCGCCCTACGCGGGGCGCGCCGTGGCGGCCGAGGCGATGATGCTCGACAAGGCTACCGCCAGTGAGCAGCGCGTGGGCGAGTTCCACCTGTATTCGCTCCCCGGCCGCAGCACGCTCCTGCCGGGCCTCACCACCACCATCGCGCTGTTCGAGCCCGCCGAGGTGAAGTACGAGCGCAACTACGTGGTGCACGGCACGGTGCCGTGGTGGGGGATGCTGCCGCAGCAGGGCGACGAGACCGAGGCGCCGGTCGAGATCGTCTACACGCTGAAGCGGCCGCGCAAGACGGACTTCGGCGACCGGCCGCTCCCCGGCGGCGTCGTGCGGCTGTTCCAGCCCGATAGCGCCGGCCGGGCGCAGCTCGTGGGCGAGGCGGCCCTCGATCACACCCCGGCCGGCCAGGATGTCCGGCTCTCGGCCGGGACCGCCTTCGACATCACGGCGCGCCGGGTCCAGACCACGTACGCGACCCGTCGCGACAGCACGCGGGCCGGCTGGCGCACGGTCGCCACGGCCGACTACCGGGTCACGGTCCGGAACGCGACCGACAGCGCCGTCACCGTGGACGTCCAGGAGGAGCGGGCCGGCGAGTGGGCCGTGGTCCAGAGCAGCGTGCCGGCCGACAAGGTGTCATCCACCATCACCCGCTTCCGGGTCAAGCTGCCGGCGCGCGGAGAGACCCCGCTGACCTACCGCGTGCGCGTGGTCTGGTGACGGTTCCCGGTGCCATGCTAGCTTGCAGCGCATGACCAGCCGGTCCATCACGCTCGTCCACCTCTCCGACCTGCACTTCGGGGGTCACGCCGATCTGGCGCAGATCGAGGCGCTCGAGCGCTTTCTCCCCACGCTCGGCGCCTCCGCCACAGTGGTCTCGGGCGATCTCACCCAGCGCGCGCGGCATGGCGAGTTCCAGGCGGCACACGCCTTCCTCCAGCGGCTGCGCGCGCACGCGCCGCTCATCGTCGTGCCGGGCAACCACGATATCGAGTGGTGGAAGAGCCCGCTCGGCCTGGCGGGCGAGGCGGTCAAGTACGCGAAGTACTCCCGCTACTTCGGCGATCTCACGCCGGTGCTGGAGCTCCCGGGCGGCGTGATCGCGGGCGCGCTGAGCAGCTACGGTGTGGCGTTCGGATCGCTCACCTGGAACATCCGGGACGTGGCGGTGAAGGGCCACCTCCCGAAGTCCGAGACCACCCGCGTGACGCGGATCTTCGCCGACGCGCCGGCCGGCACCGTCCGGATCCTTACCTTCCACCACAACGTGCTCCCCGGCGGCATCTCGCGCCGGATGGGGCTCGCCAACTGGCGCTCCGCGTACCGCCGGCTGCTGAACACCGGGGCCGACGTCATTCTCTGCGGCCACGATCACCACGAGGGCGCGGGACAGATCGACGGCGCGCTGGCGGTGAGCACCGCCGGCACCCACAGCTTCCGCACCCGGGGCGGCCGGCCTTCGGTCTTCAATCTCGTCACCATTGTCGACGCGGCGGTGTCCATCCAGCATTACCGTTGGGAGGCCGACCGGCGCGCGTTCCGGACCTCCGACGCGAACTCGTTCGCCCGCCGCGGCCCGACGCGCGTCGCGGTCTCCGTGGCGGGTGGGGAGCAGGGGCTCTGACGTGCACGAGCTGCTCGCGCACCGCCTGAAGCTGCTGGGCCTTCGCGACGTCGACCGGATCCACACCCATACCAATCGGACCGTGATGGTGAGCCTGACCGGGGCGGGCGTGCTCCGGCTGCACCTCGGGTACGCCAGCGCCCCGGACCGGGTGCTCCGCGCGATCGTCCGGTTCCTCGACCGGCGGGTCCCGCGGGTGGCCCGCCGTGCCGCGGAGCGCGAATTCCTGACCTTTCCGGTGGAGGAATACGCCCCGGCCCCGCCGCGGCCGCCGCGCCAGGAGCGTCCCCGTGCGGGCGATCTGGTGCTGCGGCAGCGACTGGTGTCGCTGCACGAGCGCTGCAACGCCGAGCGGTTCGGCGGAGTGCTGAGCGCGATCCCCATCCGGCTCTCGGGGCGCATGCGGACTCGGCTCGGCGAGCTGGTGGTGGACCTCGGGACCGGCCGCGCCAGCGAGATCGCGATCAGCCGGCGCCACCTGCTGCGCCACCCCTGGGCCGAAGTCGAGCATACCATGCTGCACGAGATGGTCCACCAGTGGCAGGCGGAAAGCGGCCTGGCGGTGAACCACGGCCGGACCTTCCGCCGGAAGGCCGTCGAGCTCGGCATCGAGCCGCAGGCCCGGCGGCTCCTCGGCCGGGTGGCGGACGAGGCTGCCCGCGCCTGACGGCGTGTTCCCCGCCACACCGGGGTATCCCGGCGCGGGCTATCTTTCCGGCTCATCCCAGGAGGCGTCATGCGGTGGACACCGGGTGGGCCCAGCAGCGATCTCGAGGATCGCCGAGGCAGCAGCGGCGGGTTCGGTGGCGGGGGCATGCGGATCGGACTGGGCGGCGCGGCGGTGCTGCTGGTCCTGAGCCTGATCTTCAAGCAGAACTTCTTCGCCCTCCTCGGGGGGGACGGCGGCGGGGCCGCGGCGCCGACGGCGTCGGGTCCGGTGGCCAGCACCCCCGAAGAGGACAAGAAGGTCGAGTTCGTGTCGTTCGTGCTCGACGACGCCCAGAAGACCTGGGAGCAGATCTTTCGCCAGCGCGGCCAGCCCTACGAGCACGCCAAGCTGGTGCTGTTCCGCGACGCCATCCAGTCGGCCTGCGGATTCGCCGAGGCGGCCACCGGCCCGTTCTACTGTCCCGGCGACGAGAAGGTCTACATCGACCTGGGCTTCTACGATGAGCTGCAGCAGCGCTTCGGCGCCCCGGGTGACTTCGCCCAGGCCTACGTGCTGACCCACGAGTTGGGGCACCACGTGCAGCGCCTGCTCGGCACCGAAGCCAAGGTGCGGGAGGCGCAGCAGCAGCGGCCCGACGCTGCCAACCAGCTATCGGTCGACCTCGAGCTCCAGGCCGACTGCTACGCCGGGGTCTGGGGCCATGAGACGGAGCAGCGCCAGATCCTCGAGGCGGGGGACGTGGAGGAGGGACTGGCCGCCGCCGCGGCGGTCGGCGACGACCGCATCCAGCGGATGTCGGGGCAGGGGGTCCATCCGGAGGCCTTCACCCATGGCTCCTCGGAGCAGCGGGCGACCTGGTTCCGGCGTGGGTTCGAGTCCGGCCGGCCGGAGGACTGCGATACCTTCAAGAGCTGACGACCCGCTGCCCGTCGGTGCCGTGCTGCTCTACGACGGCACCTGCGGGTTCTGCGCGGAGAGCGTACAGCTGGTGCTGCGGCACGACCGGCGGCGCACGCTGCGCTTTGCCTCGCTCCAGGGCTCGTTCGGCAGCGCGATCCGCGAACGCTATCCGGCGTTGAATGGAGTGGACTCCGTGGTCTGGGTCGAGCCTGGCACCGGCGGCCACGACGGGCGGGTCCTGGTGCGCTCGGACGCCGCGCTCAGGGTGGCGCGATACCTGGGGGGCTGGTGGCATCTGGCGCGCGTCGCCCGGCTGCTTCCCCGGCCGATCCGGGACGCGGGGTACGATCTGATCGCGCGCCACCGGCATCGGCTGCTGGGGGATGGTCCCCACTGCCTGATCCCCGCGCCCGACGTGCGCCACCGGTTTCTCGACGTCGGTAGCTGACCCGTATCCGCCTCGCGCGCTCTCACGTCCAACCCTGACGGGGCCCGATGATCCCCCTGGACTACCTGGTCCTCCGCCTGGCGCGCCGGCACCTGCCCGACCGGATCGTACGCGAGATGCTGGCCCGCCGCATCGTGATCAAGCCGGGTCTCGAAACCACCGATCCCGCGGCCGCGATTCAGCGCTTTCTCGACGCCATCGCCGCCGCCGGCGCGACCGTGGCCGGGCGGCGCGTGCTGATCTTCGGCTATGGCGGGAACTACGGCGTGGGGCTGGGGCTGCTCCGCGCCGGGGCGAAGCACGTGGTTCTGGTGGACCCGTACGCGGTGGCCGTGCCCGCGGTCAATCGCGCGCTGGCCCAGGGGAGCCCGTATCTCGCGCTCGTCGACGGCGAGGCCCGGCCCGTCCCCGAGTACCTGACCGTCGTGAACGCGACGCTCGCGTCGTACCTGGACGCGGGCGGCGCGCCGGCGGACATCGTGCTTTCCAACTCCGTGCTGGAGCATGTGGGGGATGTGGCCGGGACGGTGCCCGTGCTGGCGCGCGCGACCGCGCCCGGAGGCGAGCAGCTCCACTTCGTCGACATGCGGGACCACTTCTTCAAGCATCCGTTCGAGATGCTGTGCCACTCCGAGTGGGTCTGGCGCCGGTTCCTCAATCCCGGCAGCAACCTCAACCGGCTCCGCGCCCGGGACTACGAGCGCATCTTCCGGGCGAGCTTTCCGCGGGTCACGGTCGAGCCGCTGGCGGCCGACCCCGCCGCGTTTCGTGCGGCGCGGTCGCGCATCCGGCCGGAGTTCCTGACCGGGGACGACGAGCGGGACGCGGTGACCCGGATCTTCGTCCGGGCGTCGGTGGCCTGAGCCGCGGGGTCAGGCCGCGAAGGGGGAGGGATCGACCTCCGGCAGGTCCACGGCGAGCGCCGGCGCCTCCTGGAGCCGCCGCAGCACGATGCGCGAGAGCCACACCGTCCAGAGGGTCTGGGTGATGAGCGTGACCCACGCGCACCCGATCGGCCCCCAGCGGGGAATGACGAATGCGTTGAGCGTCACGTTCGACACCAGGCAGCCGAGAGCCGCTTGGATGGCCAGCCGCTCCTGGTGCAGCGTGTGGATCAGCGAGACGGCCAGGAGTCCGGTGAACAGCATCGGCGCGGTCAGGACGAGCACCCGGAGCAGCGGCACCGAATCGGTGTAGCGTTCCCCGAACACCAGCGGGATGAGACGGCCGGCGACGAGCACCACGAACAGCGTGGCCGCGGCGCCAAGGAGCAGGCTCGTGCGCGTCAGCTTGCCGAACAGGCGGCGCAGCTCCGGCCACTCGTGCCGCGCGGCGAGGCCCACGCAGATCGGGAAGAAGATGAGCGCGACCGGCCGGATGGCCAGGCGCGACACCTCGAACAGGCGGTAGGCCGCCTCGTACGACGCCACGGTCGACAGCGGCCTGAGGAAGCCGAGCATCACGGTGTCGGCCTTGAAGTGCATGGTGTCCAGCAGCGTCACCGCGAAGATCGGAAGCGACTGGCGGGCCACGCCCCGCGCCGTCTCGAGGTCCCACACGAGCGCGAGCGGTCCGTGCTGCGAGCGCACGATGCCGTACATCACCGCGAGCGCCGTGGCGTGAGCGCCGATGTACGCCCACAGAATCGACGTCAGCCCGCCGCCCAGGTAGGTCAGCAGCAGCGTACAGCCCGCCAGCAGCACCTGCCCCAGCAGCTCCACCGCCACCCGGTAGCCGTACTGCTCCAGCCCGACGAAATAGGCCGAGAAGGTGAACGTCAGATCCTGGAGCAGGAGGTAGAGCGAGACCAGGACCAGGGTGGGCGAGAGCGAGGGCTTGACGATCAGGCAGGCCAGGTTCACCACGACGAACGCGAACGCCATCGCCGGCAGCCGGAGCGCCAGCACGCGGGAGAGCTGCCCGAGGGCGCCCGCGTGGTCCTTCGCGACCGAGCGGATCAGGTGGCGGGTCGTGCCGAGCTCGGTGGCCTGCGCCACCACGGTGCCGATGGCGGCGGCGAGGAAGAACTCGCCCATCCGCTCCCGCGCCAGGTGGCGCGTCATCACCGCGATGACGAGAAATCCGACCAGCTTCTGGAGCGCCTGCGAACCCCCGACCATCAGGATCCGCGTGCGGATCTGACCCCAGTTCATCGCGAAGCGAGGATCGGCTCCTCCCGGGCCCGCTGCCCGAGCTCGGCCCGGCGGCCGAGCTCGAAGAAGAGCACGTACAGGACCATGTTCTCCCAGAAGAACACGTCGAGCACGAACAGGGACACGATGTGGAACGGGACCATCACCGCCAGGAAAATGTAGCGGTACCAGCGCGAGAACAGCGCCATGAAGGCGGTGAGCTCGAACAGGGTGATGACCGGGTAGCCGCCGTTGAGCATGTGGCCGAGCCACGGATACTGGAGCACGTATTTGCCCCATCCCCACGCGGGCTCGGCCGTCTCGTACGCGTTCCGGAAGGCCCAGAACGTGAGACTGCCGCTGGTGTAGACGCCTGGCGTGCCGCGCACCGTCCGGAACAGCCCGACCATGGTATAGGCCAGGCACAGCATGGCCAGGATGGTCGTGAGCGGGATGCCGCTCCGCGTCGGACCGCCGGGTGGGGAGCGCTCCCCCTTCCGATCGGCGACCGCGTCGGCCAGCGCGAAGAGGGTGAGCAGATAGCCCGCGAACTGGATCAGCACGCTCTCGTGGTCGATGTGGCCCGCGAAACCGCGCCACATGCTCGCGAACAGCGTCATGAAGATGCTGGCCGCGACCATCGAGGGGCGGAGCGCCACCCCGGCGATCACGAGGGCAATGGACAGGAGCGTGAGCGCCTTGAGCGCGTAGAGCGCCGCCGCCTGGTGCAGCAGATGCTCCAGCGGCGCCGGCACCAGGGCCATGAGGCCGACCGGCTGAAACAGCGAGTCGGGGATCAGCGCGAGCTGGTCGAGCGGCTTCAGCGCCACCCGCACGAACCAGGTGGCGAACACCAGCCGGCGGACCAGGGTCAGGGCCTCGGGGGGCGCGTCCCAGTGCGGCAGCTTCATCGGACCGGGTCTCCCGGGATGTCGATCCGGACGACGGACGTCGGGCTGACCTCGGCGGCGTCCTGGTTGCGGTAGTCGCGGGCGTACTGCATGAACTCGAGCGAGCGCAACGGCGCGTCCGGATGCGAGCGGTTGTAGGACGCCGCGATGGCCGTGAGGAGGTCGCGAACGCGGGCGCGGGCCTGGTCCCGGCGCGGGCTCGCCGCGGGCGCCGTGGCCGGGCGGCCGATGTACTTCACCCGGGACGCGATCTCGGCGGAGTTGACGAACGTGAATTCGTGCGCGGGATCCACCCAGACCTCCCGGCCCTGGGCATCCACTCCCCGGTAGCGATAGTACTCCAGCACGCTGCGCGGCTCGGGGCGCGCGTACATCGTCCAGGCCGGGAAGGGGAAGGTGGTGCGGCTGTCGACCACCAGCTGGCCCCAGGTCATGAGCAGGACGAACACCGTCAGCACGGCCCGGTGCGGTGCGGGAATGGCCGTGACCCAGGCGCGGACCGGGGCGAAGGAGAGCAGGCCGAGATAGAGCGCGAGATAGAGCAGTCCTTCGACCAGCAGGATGGGCCGGGGCGCCCCGAGTCCCCGGCTCGTCAGGTGGGCCGCGATCACCGCCGCCGCCCAGAGCGGAAGGAATCGCGTGACCATCCCCCGGTCGAGGGCCCAGCGCCGGTCCGCCGGAAGGCTCGGGCTCGTCACCGTCTCAGCCATGCAGTGCCTCCCGATAGACCGCCAGGTGCCGGTCGACGACGTTGCCCAGCTCGTAGTGCTCGTGCACGTACTGCCGGCCGCCTTCGCCTCGGACACGCCAGGCGTCGCCGGCGAGCAGCCGGTCGAGGCCTTCGCCGAAGGCGTCGGCCTCGACCACTTCGCCGAACCGCGCGACCAGGTTGTCGGGGTTGACCCGGCTGAGGATGGCGCAGCCGTGCGCGAAGGCCTCGAGGAAGGAGGTGGGCAGGCCCTCCCGCTCGGCCGTGTTGGCCAGGATCCAGCTCTCGCCCAGCAGCTCCGACAGCGCGGTGCCGGAGAACTGGTCGATGAACCCGGGCATCTGAAGATTGGGCAGGTGGGCGTAGCGCCGCCGGAGCTCCGCGTCGTACACCGTGTCCTGGCCCTTGCCGACCGCCACGAACCGAACGTCCGGGCGGCGCTCAGCGAGCTCGAAGAAGAGCTCCGGGCGCTTGCGCCGGTCCCACCGGGCCACGAAGCAGACCGTGGGGTAGGCGCTCTTCCGCGGCGCGACCGTGGGCACCGCGATCGGCGACGGCAGGAACGGCGGATCCGCGGGCAAGCCGAACGCGTTCCGCACCTTGGTGCCCACGTCGAGGGCGCAGGCGTACACGCCGTTCGCCCGGCGCACGGCGGCGGGCACGCGATAGCTCTCGTAGATCCAGGCGATGAGGGCGCGCAGGTGGCTGCGGGACGGGTAGCGCAGCTCGATGAGCATGTCGCGGAAGAACTTGGGATCGCGGAAGGTGATGAGGTGCGTGCGATCCGGCATGGCGTCCATGGCCAGCGAGGTACTGTAGGACGGATGCTGCGAGTGGTAGATGTCGGCGTCGGCCTGCCGGAGCAGCTCGCGCGCCTCCCACGGCCGGTTCATGGGAAAGCTCAGCACCGTCATTCCGTCGAGCTGCTCGACCGGCCCCTGGCCGGCGCGCCGCGGCACGACCGCCGTCACCGCCACGCCCCGGCGGGACAGCTCGCGCCCCAGCATCCGGGCGGAACGCCCGAACCCGCCGTACTTGCCCCACGCGAAGATCTCCACGCAGATCAGGCAGACCTTCATCGGGGCGACGCCGGGCGCGCCCCCCGCGCCGGGGGCGGTGAGATCGGCAAACCGGGGACGCTCGACTTGCGCCCCGGAGGACGCCGATCCGGACACGGGCAGAATCACGAAATGCCGGGAAGGACGGCTTGGATCGCGGCGAGGACACCGAGCGCCGAGCCCATGCGGGCCGGCGTCATGGAGCTGGGCGAAAGGCTCAGGGTCGCCGGGACGCCGTCGGCCGTGTGACGGCCGTATTCCTCGACGTACCGCCGGGTCACGGAGGCCCAGGTGAAGTTCTCCTCGATGCGCCGGCGTGCGGCCGCGCCGAGCGAGCGGCGGAGCTCGGGGTTCTCGATCAGGCGCGCGAGCGCGCGCGAGATCGCCTTCGGGTCGCGCACCGGCACCAGCAGGCCCGCGTCGCCGACGACTTCGGCGCACCCGGTGCCCTCGCTCGTGATGATGGCGAGGCCGGCGGCCATCGCCTCCAGCAGCACGATCGGAAAATTCTCGGCCTCGGAGGGGAAGACGAAGATGCCCGACGATTGGTAGAGCTCGTGCAGCTGCGGGGAGCGGTTGTCGAGCCAGCCCCAGAACTTGGCCGTCGAGCCCAGGGCCGCCGCCTTCCGGCGAAGCTCGGGCAGGTACGGGCCGTCGCCCACGATATGGACCTCGGGCTCCACCGGCGACTGGGCCAGGGCGTCGAGCACGTACTGTACGCCCTTCCGCTCGAGCATCCGGGTGACGACCAGGATCCGCGAGCCCTGCGGCCGCGGGGCGTATTCGCCGACCTCGAGCCCGTTCGGGATCACCAGCGTCTTCGCGGGGCCCGGCCGCTGGGCGATCACGAGCCGCTCGAGGATCTCGCTGGGAGAAATGATCCGGCTCGCCCCCGCGACCACCCGCTTCCAGAGCGGCCGCACGAGCTGGTGCGCCAGCCGCAGCCGGTGCTGGTTGTATCCGGGCACGTCGGTGCCGTGCGCCGTGATGACATAGGGCAGCCCGGTCTCACGCCAGACCCGCCACGCCAGGAGGCCGTCAGGCAGAATGAAATGGGCATGCAGAACGTCGTAGTGGTTTCTGGCAAGCAGCCGGCGGATGACCGGCAGGGCCCCCGCCACGTAGGTCAGCGCTTCCGGCGCGGTGCAGTTGGACTTGGACCGTCTGAGGCAGGGCACCCGGTGCACGCGCACCCCGGCGACTTCCTCCTCGTTCGGGCACCCGCGGAAGCTCATCGTCACGAGGTCCACCTCGTGTCCGCTGGCCACCAGCATCCGGGAGAGGCCGGCAACGACGGCGGAGCCGCCGCCGCCGATCGGCGGGAACTCGTACGAGGTCATCAGGATGCGCATCCTGCATCTCCGCGAACGGTTGGTGCGAGTCCCGCAAAGGTGTTGCGCGCGTGAAACAGCATGTGGCCACGCCGATGTGACGATGACGCCACACGGCGGACACACCCCGGGTGCCGGGGGATAGGCTCCGCCGGTCTTGACCAGATATGTGAATCGGGACACGAAAGCGACGACCTGATCGGCGAACCGAAGCGGCCGGCGTGCCGAGGTCGACTGCACATGGCGTGCCCTGAAGCTCGCCTCCCCGCGAGAGCCTGCGGGGTTGTCTTGGAGCCGGATCGTGATCGTGGGGGCGCTAAATACTGCAGCCGGAGACCCGGTTTACGCAACCATTCCGGGCCGGGGGCAGGGCGAACCCCCCTGTGGGCGGCCGGTATCCGGTTGGCTGGTATCCTCCTTGCGCACTCCGCGCAATCGAATCCCACCGCCGCATCTCGGCCGCTCGTTTCCGATAGAGGCACGTGAGCTCATCCACTTCCCGCTCGATCTTCCCGGTCGAGACCCGTCCCGGCCCGGCCGGTTGCCGGCGCTCCCGTCGGCGACAAACGGGGACCGCATGAGCGGCCATCGGGTCTCCATCTGCTACGTCCATCCGGGGCGGGACCTGGTGCCGGGAAGCAGCTACGCCCGCCTGGTGCTGGGGCTGGCGCGCGCGCTCGCCGCCGAGGCCGACGTCACCCTCGCCTTTCGGCGCGTGCTTGGCATGCCGGCCGGGGAACCGTTCGAGGTCGTCGCCCTCGAGCCCGAACCGCGTCCGGAACAGCCGGATATCCCGGCCTCGCACCAGGCCCTGGGGCACTTCGTCCAGACGCGCTGCCCCAGCTTCAGCGTCGTGCTGGAGGGCGGCTGGTCGCTGTCAGGAAAGCTGACGGCGTGGTGCGCGCAGCGGGGCATTGCCGCGGTCCCGATCGTGGACCATCTCGACTCCGGCGGCTGGCTCGCGGCGCTCGAGGCGGGCCGCGCCTGGCTGGCGGCGTCCGGCCGCTACCTGCGGCGGGCCCCGGTCGTCGTGGCGGGGAGCGAGGAGCTCAAGCGGGCGATCATGGCGCGCTGGGGTGTGGAGCCCGGGCGGATCGCCGTCATCGAGCCGGCCGTGGACCTCTCCCGGATGTCGCCCCAGGACCAGGCTGCCGCCCGGCAGCGGCTCGGGATCAAGCCCGAGCACCGGGTGCTCGTGGCCGGCGGCGTGCTGGACCACGAGCGCGATCTCACGCCCGTCATCGAGGCGGTCCAGCGTGTGGGTGACCCGCTGCTCCGGCTCCACGTCCTGGGCGAGGGCCGCCAGCGGGCCGAGCTGGAGCGGCTCGCGGGCCCCGGCCCGGCGGTCAGCTTTCACGGTCTCGTGTCGGAGGATCTGCTGCCGGCGTTCGTCGCCGCGGCGGACCTGTGCGTGGCGGTCGAGCCGGACGGCGCGCCACCCGACGATCCGCTGGGCGAGGCGGCGGTCAGCGTCCGCGAGTGCCTGGCTGCCGGCCGCCCGGTGGCGGTCGGCAGCAGCGGCACGTCCCACCACCTCGTCCGGCACCTGGTCTCCGGCTTCGTGGTCGAGCACGACCTGGTGAGCTGGGTCCGCTTCCTTCAGCGTGACTGCCCGTCCCGCAACACGTTACGGATGATGGGCCAGGCGGCGACCGCCACGCCGATGGCCACGGCGGCGCACCAGGCGTCCGCCTACCTGGCGGCGGCCGAGCGGGCCCGACGCACCGTGTCGCAGCCCGCGGGCTGAGGCTGCGTCTCGCGTCGGGGGCGGCTATCTTACCGGCGAATCCCAGACCCCGTACGAGGCACCGACATGGCCACCGCAGCCGCCGCATCCCAGTTCACCGGCGTGGACTTCCTTGGGCTCGACACCCTGCTCTCCGAGGAGGAGCGCGCGGTCCGCGACACCGTCCGGACCTGGGTGGATGAGAACCTGCTTCCCGTCATCGGTGAGGCGTACATCGAAGGGAAGTTCCCCAAGCAGCTCGTCCCGGGGATGGCGGAGCTGGGCCTGTTCGGCGCCAACCTGCCCGAAGAGTACGGCTGCGCCGGCCTCAACAACGTGGCTTACGGCCTCATCATGCAGGAGCTCGAGCGGGGCGACTCGGGCATCCGCTCGTTCGCCTCGGTGCAGGGCGCCCTGGTGATGTATCCGATCTACGCCTTCGGCTCCGAGGAGCAGAAGCACCATTGGCTGCCGCTGCTGGCGTCCGGGCAGGAGATCGGCTGCTTCGGCCTCACCGAGCCCGACTTCGGATCCAACCCCGGCGGCATGATCACCACGGCCCGGGAGACGGCCGACGGCTGGGTGCTCAACGGCACCAAGATGTGGATCACCAACGGCTCTCAGGCGACCGTGTCGATCATCTGGGCCAAGACCGGCGCCATCGACGACACCAAGTCCATTCGCGGGTTCGTGGTGCCGACCGACACCAAGGGGTACGCCGCCAAGGACCAGAAGGGGAAGCTCTCGCTCCGCGCCAGCGACACGAGCGAGATTCACCTGGCCGACCTCCAGCTCCCGAAGGAGGCCATCCTGCCCAAGTCGGGCGGCCTCAAGAGCCCGCTCATGTGCCTCACTCAGGCGCGCTACGGCATCGCCTGGGGCGCCATCGGCGCCGCGATGGCGTGCTATGACGAGGCGCTCCGCTACGCCCAGAGCCGGGTGATGTTCGACAAGCCGATCGCCGGCACCCAGATCCAGCAGGTGCGCCTGGTCGAGATGCTGACCGAGATCACCAAGGCGCAGTTCATGACCCTCCAGCTCGGCCGGCTCAAGGACGCGGGCACGATGACGCCCGACCAGGTGTCGCTCTGCAAGCGGAACAACGTGGACATCGCGTGCGACTGCGCCCGCGAGGCCCGGCGCCTCCTTGGCGCCAACGGCATCCTGGCCGAGTACCACTCGATGCGGCACATGGCCAATCTGGAATCCGTGTACACCTACGAGGGCACCCACGACATGCACTCCCTCATCGTCGGACAGGCGATCACGGGGCTCAACGCGATCAGTTGAGGGCGTGAGGCGGGTCTCCAGGCCACCCGGAGTCATCCGCGAGCCCTCCGCGAGCCCTCCGCGAGTCATCCGCGAGCCCTCCGCGAGTCATCCGCGAGCCCTCCGCGAAGGAGCCATCCGCGAGTCATCGGCTCCTTCGCTACGCTCAGGAGACCTCCGGTCGCTCAGGATGAGTGCACGCGCATCCGCGCCATATATGTATCCAGCGCGCCGGCCCTGGCGAGAGGCCCGGGTACACGGCGACGGCCAGCACGCCCACCTGGGACCCACAGCCTCCCTCGAAGCCGCTGGGCTCCTGCAGGCCATCATCTTTCCGCCCGCACAAACTCACGCTTCCACTGCTTGGGCCACAAGGAGGCTCGCGCCCTGAGCGGAGTGCCGGCCCGGTCCGGCCTGGCGGCTGCATTTGCGGGTTAGGCGGCCGCCGCCGACAGAAGGTCGCGGATCCGTCGGCCGAGACCCCGCAAGGCCGCCGCCGCCGCCTGATCCTGACTCTGTGCTGCGGCGGCCTCCACCAGCGCGACATCGGCAGGCGTGAAGCCAAACGGCTGCTCCGCGAGGGCGAACGCGGCCAAGGGTGCCCGGGCTGGCGGCGGGACCAGGACGCGGTCGTGGGCCCGGTTCATGACAATGACGGAGCCCGTCTCAGTGAGACCCAGCTTGGCCACGTACTCACTCGCGTCATCCTCACCCGCGCCGGGCTGAGATTGCGCCCAGCTATCGAGGTCGCGCGCTGGTTGACGGTAGTCCCGTGCTTCCCACTGATCCGGCGTGAGCGCCGGTCCCTGGGTATACGGCATGACTCTTACCTCTCCCTTCTCGGCCCACACCGTGTCCGTGGTGCGGTGTGCCTGACGAAATGCTAATCAGCTGCGAACGACTGGTGAAAACCTATGGTCCTTTGTCGCCGGGCGGAGGCGTGGATGCAGGCGGAGGCCCGCCCCACCCGCGTTGGTCGGCTGCATCAGCGGGTTAGGGCGCCAGCGCACGAGCGATGACGCCGTCCCTGGTGGACACCCGGTGCACATCGGCTTCCAACGATGCCGCCCATAGGGACGAATGCGAGCCGGAGCAGACCACGAGCAGCAGCCGGATAGGTCATGAGCAGCCCACCACGGTATTGTCCCCGTCGGTCGGGATCGGTCTCTTCGCGCAGCAGCCGCTTGAAATGACTCAGAATATGGGGCCAAGAAAGGAGCTCGAGAAGAATGGCTGGCACGATGGCAATCAGCCAGACGGCTCGATAGTCCACGGGTCTCTCCCTTCACAGCTCGCTATTCGAGATAGCCGGGACGACCTGACGACCTGCACATCAGCTGCCGGCGACTCGCTCGCTGGCGGGCGATGCCGAGCCTTCCCTGATGAAACCAGGCGCAGCAACCGACGGCTGCCTTTGGAAGGTGCGCGCCGGTCAGCCGCATGTGCGAGTGAGGTCGCCATCTTACTCCGCACGGAGCGCGAGTATTGGATCGACGCGTGTGCTCAGTCGGGCCGGGACGATACTCGCGACTCCAGCGACTCCGAGCAAGGCGCCTGCGGCAACCAGGAGTGTCACTCCGTCGGTCGGGCTCACGTCGTACAGCAGTGCCACGAGGAGCCGGTTCGCCAGGAAGGCGCCGATCAGGCCCAGGGCGAGTCCCAGCGTCGCGATGATAAGCCCGCGGCGCATGACCATCCGCTGCAGATCCCGTGGTGCGGCTCCCAGGGCCAGGCGAATGCCGAGCTCTCGAGTGCGCTGGCGCACCATGGTCGCCATGACGCCAAACAGGCCCACAGAGGCCAACGCCGACGCGGCACCAGCGAACACCGCCAGAAGAACGGCGTTCATTCTGGGCTGCGCCAGCGGTCCCTCGAGGAACGTCTCGAACGGTGCGGCGCTGACCAGGGCCACGCCCGGGGCCGTCTCGCTGATGGCCTGGCGGATGGTGGATACCAGCCCAGAGGGGCGGCTATCCGTTCTGATTGCGAGTGTGGTTGGCGCGAAGGGGAACAACGACTGCCGAAGCGGGAAGTAAATACTGGGGCGCGCCTCTCGCAGGTCCCGATAGCGCGTGTCGGGGACGACGCCGACAACGGTGAACGCCCGGTCTGGATCAGCACCCATCACCACCCGCTTCCCGAGAGGATCGTCCCCTGCCCAGTAGTGCCGCGCGGCGGACTGACTGACGACAATGACAGGCGCAGCGTCCTCGCGATCCTGATCCGTGAAGGTTCGGCCGCGGAGCACCGGGACGCCGAGTGTCGCTGAAGTATCCGGGTGCGACAACCTCCATGTTGACCATCGGGTTAGCGTCTGCTTCCTCGGGCGACTGGTCTTCTGCCGCCGGCTTGCCGTCCCATCCGGCAGCCCCTGAGAAAGGAACGGCGACGACGGGTGAGACGGCACGGACCCCCGGGATGGCCTCAAGCTGGGGCGTCAGGCGCTCGAGCATAGCGCGTTGCTTCTCGGGGCTCGCGAGGAGGTCGGACGGAAGTGCCAACTCGCCGATCCACAGGTGTGAAGGCTCCAATGACAGCTCGGCCCGCTCCAAGTTGATGAGGCTTCTCGTGATAACCCCGGACGCAGCGAGGACGAGTAGCGCGAGCGCGAACTGGGCCGCTACCAGCGCTTCGGTGCCGAGGCGGGACCGTCGTGTCGTGCTCTGCCCGCTGTCGGATCGGAGTGCTGTTTGAACGTGAAGCTGCGACGTCAGGATCGTCGGCGCAAATCCGAAGAGCATGACCGCGACGCCAGTAATGGCCAGTGCGCTTGCGAGTGCCGTGGCATTCAAGTGGATTTCGTCAAGCCGCGGGACGCCTGGTGGGGCGAACGCGAGGAAGAGCCGCACCGCCCCGGCCGCAACGGCAACCCCGAGCGTGCCGCCGGCGATTGCGAGCAAGGCGTTCTCGGTGAATAACTGCAGGGCGATTCGTGTGCGGGTCGCGCCGAGCGCGGACCGAACGGCAACCTCCCGGACGCGTACGATGCCGCGTACGAGGAGCAGGTTGCCGACATTGATGCATGTGATCAGAAGAAGCACGCCAGCGGCGACAGCGCAAGCTATCAGCGCCGGTCTGACGTCACCGATCACAAGTCGCGGCCACACGGTTGCGACGCCATGCAACTCACCCTGCCAGGACGACGCTTCGGCGCGCTTCAGGAAAGCGGTCAGCTCCTCCGCGGCGTTCGTAGGCGTGGCGCCAGGCGCCAGTCTCCCGATGACGTAGAAGCCCATCGCGGACAGCGCATCGGGGGACATGGAAGGGACGACTGGCGCCCAGAAATCGGTCCCTTTGGGAAAGTCGAGCCCCTGCGGCATGACACCGACGATGGTGTACTCGGGACCATCTCCAAAGGTCACGACCTGCCGGCCGATGACGCGAGGATCGGCATTGAATCGCGCACGCCAGGCCGCGTAGCTGAGGACCACGACTGGTGCTGCCCCGCGTACGTCATCCTCTGGGCGCAGCGCTCGGCCGAGCACTGGGTGCACCCCCAGTACCTCAAAGAACTCGCCCCCAACGAGCGCGCGGCGCAGACGCGAGACCTGCTTGCCGTCGCGAATCGGTACCGGCCCCGCTCCGTTGTAGAGAAAGAGCGCGGCCCGCTCGAGCGTCCTTGCCGCGCGGGCGAACTCGTGGCCATCAGAGAGCCCGAGCGGGTAGTCGAAAGGGCGATCGGACCTTGCACCCCAAAGCACGATGAGGCGGGCCTGATCGCGTACGGGTAAGGGGCGCAGCAACAGCGCATCGCCGACGGTGAAGACGGCCACCGAGAGACCGATGCCGAGGGCCAGGATGACGAGCGCGACGAAAGCAGCGCCTCCCCAGCGGCGGAGGCTCCGTGCGGCAAGCTGGATGTGCTGCATGCCTGAGTTCATCGCGATGCCTCGTGGCGGCCTGACGAAATGCGCATCAGCTGCAGGCTCTCAAGCCGGCGCCCAGACGAACCTTCGTTCCACAACGCGCTTACGGAGCGTTTGCCCGAGCGGAGTTCCGCGCCCGTCCGGCCTGTCGGCTGCATCCGCGGGTGAGGCGTCACGCCTCGCAAGCGCGCAAAGACGCCCGATCACTCCTCGGCGAGCGGCTCAAGCAGAGCGAAAAAGCAACCTTGTGGATCCCTGCAAAGGACATGGACGCCGTACCCGGGGACCCGCAGGCGCTCGGTGATGACTCGCCCTCCGAGGCGTGTGACCTGGGCGCACACCTCATCTATGGAGTCCACCTGGACAGTGACCGACACGCGTGCTTCCCCTGAACGGGACTCGACGATCCCACCCGGAATACCTTGCTGCGCTGACGCTTCCGAGGTTTGCAACTGCCAGTAGTTCACGGGGTCGGGCAGCTTGCTGGCCGACCATCCAAACACTCCGCGATAGAACGCGACAGCCTGCTCTGGATTCGGAACGCTCAATTCAAAGTGTACTACATGCGCCACGGTGTCCCTCCAATGCACAGCTTGCCGGGGTGCCTCGCGGGTGAGGCGGCGAGGTCGCCCCAGCCCTTTCGGCTGTCAAGGGGCCATCGAAGCTAGCTAACGATGCGCCCTTGCGGACACTATCAATCCGCGCACCGAAAGGACGGCGGAGTACGTCGCGTTTACGGCGAGCGCGAGAAGCGTCCATATGAAGAAAAATGCTCCGCTGGACTTGAGGTGTTCGGCGTTGAGCACGCCAGATGGTCCCCGAAAATGGATGACCGAAACGGCCAACCCGACGAGCGACCCGAGGAGGATGATGATATACCCCGATCGCCGCTCAGCGAGCACCAGCGTTCCGTACAGCCACAGGACCAGAACGGGAACCGCCACTACGAGGGTTGAGAGCCCTGGCTGGGCCATCCCGTAGAGTATGTCCTGGCTTAGATGAAGCGTCAGGAAGAGGATCGAGAGCAGCGAGGTGATGGTCAACTGGACAGTGTGTTTCATTCGTGCTCCGATTTGGAGAGCAGGTCAGTTGTCCGATCAATGGAGATCGCCAGAGGAGCGCTGTAGCTAGACTCGCCGGCTAACGAAATGCAAATCAGCCGCAGGCCCTCATGCTTGCGCCCGCACAATTCAACGCTTCCACTGCCAGGCCACAAGGAACTCGGCGTCCGAGCGGAGTCCTGGCCCACCCCGGCCTGTCGGCTGCATTTGCTGGTCAGGGCGTGGCCCGCTCCGACTCCCCGCGGTTCCTCAGATACTGATCGAGACGCGCGCGCCGGTCTCGAAGCGGGAGGTAGCCGTAGGTCCGCTGCCACGCCCAAATCCGGGCCTTCGTGAGCCAGGGCGCGTCGGGCTCGAGTTCGGCGTCGGACTCCTCGTCGGGTCCAAACACCATTCCTAGGTCGCCGACGTCGAGCGCGTACTTCTCCATGATCTGGAAGAACGCAAGGCACCGGGCGGGTCATAGCCAGCTCTCAGGCACAAGTCCAAGCCGTATTCGTCAGCCAAGCACTCGCGCTCCGGACCGTAGAGCCGGCGCTCCACCGCAGCCATGGCCACGACTGCCAAACGTCCACCCTTCGCGTGGGCAAACCGGGGCATCCAGCCTGGGATGAGATCCATGTGGCCCAGGTCGTGATGGGCCATCTCGTGGCCGACAACAAACGCCGCAGTCTCGTCATCCGGGCATCGTTCGTAGAGCCGGCGCCCGAAGAAGATGAACCGGCCAGGGGCCGTAAAGGCCAGCGGAGCAGTGCACCAGGGGATCACGACCTGGAGGGCCCGCCCTCCACGCCCGCTCCGCCGATGTGGATCCAGCCGGGCGACCACCCTGGCAGCTCGCTCGGTGGCCCGCGGTTCGGTTTCCAGATAGTAGTGAGCGGTGAACTCGCGCACTAGCCCAGTCGCCGACAATTGCGCCTGGCTCGACCTCAAAGGTCTTCGCTCACGTAGCTCCAAGCAGACGAGGACAGGACAGGACGTTCAGGGATGCTCGCGCCACCGGCCTAACGACTGGCTAATACCACAAAGGCAGGCGCGGAAGCCGAGGGATGGCGAAGAGCGTTGGTAACAGCAGTTTCTATCCGATCATCGAATCGGCACGCCAACCCACCGAAGAAATTCAAATAACAGCATGATCGGCGTGACAGCGAGGCTGCAATTGAGCTTCCAAAGACGGTGCAGTAGAACGCGGCAAAGAGACTACCGCGAACGCCGGCAACGCAGCGGGCGCTTAGCCTCCCATTGCATGCCGTCACCCATGCTGTTATACTGAACCGTATGGTACAGTATAGCCAAACCCACTTCGATGCCTCGTTCGGCGCGCTCTCGGACGCCACCCGACGCGGCGTTCTGGAGCAACTCGGGCGTGCGGACGCTTCGATCACAGCCCTTGCCGAGAGGTTCCACATGACCCTTACGGGCATGAGGAAACATGTAGGCGTCTTAGAGCAAGCGGGGCTCGTCAGCACGGAGAAGGTTGGGCGCGTGCGGACCTGCAGGCTCGGGCTGCGCGGACTGGAAGAAGAGGCGGCATGGATCGAGAGGTATCGCCAGCTCTGGGCCGCGCGCTTCGACGAGTTGGCCATTGTTGTCGAGGAATTGAAACGGAAGGAGAAAGCAAATGGGCGTAAGAAGAGAACCTGAAGCCACCCCCACGAAGAACCGCACGGGGGTGGAGCGGAAGTCCGAGCGCGAACTCGTCGTCACACGTACCGTCAACGCGCCTGCGCGCCTCGTGTTCGAGGCGTGGACCAAGGCAGAGCTCTTCAGGAGGTGGTGGGTACCAAAATCGTATGGGCTGACGCTGCTTTCCTGCGAAATGGATGTTCGCGTTGGGGGGCAGTATCGTTTGGTGTTTCGCCACGAAGATTCGACGATGGAGTTCTTCGGCACGTACCTCGAAGTGACACCGCACTCGCGCCTCGTTTGGACCAACGAGGAAGGTGACAACGGCAAGACCGTCACCACGGTGACCTTCGAGGAAAACGCAGGCAAGACGTTGTTGGTCGTGCACGATCGCTATCCATCGAAGGAAGCGCTCGACTCCGGATCGACGGGCGCGTTGCCCGAGGCGCTCGACCAACTCGACGAGCTTCTCGCCAGCCTGGGATCAAGTACTGAGACACAATGACGCAGCCAATCCATCAAACAAAGAAGCGTGTGGCCGACGGCAAGGGTAAGATGAGCGCCCAGGGCTCGGCGGCATCGCCTAGTGGTCGTGGCTCACCCCTTACCGCAGCAGCCTGATGCAGCTCCCTATCCTCTGCGGGAGGGGACCAAAGACTCCCGCAGTGGGTGAGTTGCAAGAAGTGTTTCGATCAAACGGAGTTACACCAAGCATGCGGAAGACAGCTTGGTCCTTTGTCGCCGCGAGGAGAGTCGGACTCGGGCGGCGCCCGGCGTCGCCCGGGTTTGTCGGCTGCATTCGCGGGTTAGGCCTCAGCGGCGCGATTGCCAACGGCGCGAGTGCCGGCGTGTATGGATGACAGCAAGGATCGAGATTTGGTCGGGCTCGGCGACGTAGTACGCCGCGTACGGGAAGCGGCGCGGCTGCTATCCGAGTAGGCCGACGCCATTGGGAGTTGGCCAATGCGCTGAACTGAGCCCCGACCTGGATGCCAAAGCAAACCTCAGTAGGGGTGCGAGCAACAGGAGCACGACAAAAGGCATGAGAAGAACCCAAACGATGACGTGCGGCAGGGAGATGGTTCCGCGAGCATAGAGGCGCCCGACGCGGATGAACGCCCAGAAAATGGGGACCGGGACTAGGATCCCCATCGTCAGGATTTCACCGAACAAGCGACTCCCGACATTGCCCATGAATGCGAAATAGGAAGGAACGAGCCAGAACGGCAAGAGCTCCCTCCAGTGAGAACGGACTGGGTCAAAGAGAGAGCGCACGAAGGTGCCGAGACGACGCCGGGAGACGGCACCGTGAATCTCCTGGAAGTCCGCTCCAGAAAGCGCGACATGACGAAGGGCTACGGTTGGTGCCGAGCCCGACCGAGAGAGTATTCCCATGCCTACCATCGTTACAAGAATCCCGAGAAAGGCGCCCGTCGTGATTCCGTGAAAGCGGTCCACTTCCCCTTGCGTCGCGAAGCGACGGGAGTGGTTGGGATAGAGTGCGTAGACGCGCCCGGCCACCGGATCCGGTTGGACAGGCAGGCGGCTGTCGAGCTGAAAACTCACATAGACGCAATAGGCGAACGGCACCGCGCCGAGGAGCAGGACGCAGAAGGCGAATAGCTTGCGGGGCACGACTCACCTCTTCCAGTAAAGGCGCTTGTTTACGTAGGCGCCTAGCGACCGAACGATGGACGCATCAACGCGAGCGATCATGCTCGTGCAGTCCGCCTAACGGATTGCGCATCAGCTGCAGGCGCTCAAGCCCGCTCCCGCACAAACCTACGCTTCCGTTAACCGCGCCATCGGAGGGCGCCGCCCGGGCGGGGCCCTGCGCGATTTCGGCCTGTCGGCTGCATGCGCGGGTTAGACGTCAGGGCGGTACAGTCTCAGCTGATCGGTAACACTTTGTTCTCACCTGATGGGTGACACCTCCATAACCTAGGGACCTCAGAGGAGGCCCCGATGCCCTGGAGAGTCACGTCACCCATGCATGAGCGCCAGCGATTTGTGCTCGACGCCGAGCACAGCCCTGCATCCTTCGCCGAGCTCTGCCGGCGTTACGGCATCAGCCGCAAGACCGGCTACAAGTGGCTCGAGCGCTATGCCCGCCTCGGGCCCGAGAGCCTTGCCGATCGCTCGCATCGGCCCCAGTGCTGCCCTCACGCCACCGCGCCTGCCCTCATCCGCGAGATCCTCCAGCTGCGCAAGTCCTGGCGCTGGGGCGCCCGCAAGCTCCACCAGCTGCTCCTCGACACCCACCCGGCTGACGAGGTCCCCGTCCGATCGACGATTCACCGCATCCTCGTCCAGCATGGCCGCGTCCCACGCCGCCGCCGCTCGCAGCGCCGAGCTCATCCGGGCCCGCCGCGGACCCCGATCACCGGCCCGAATGCCGTCTGGTCGGTTGACTTCAAAGGCCAGTTCAAGCTGGGCGATGGCCGCTACTGCTATCCGCTCACGGTCCAGGATGTGTACTCCCGGTATCTCCTGGCCTGCGAGGGCCTCGATGGCCCGCGCCTGCAGCCGACGCAGCGGGTTTTCCGCCGCTTGTTTCGCGAGTCTGGCCTCCCGGCGCGCATCCGCTCCGATAACGGCCAGCCGTTCGCCTCGTGCGCGCTGGGTCGCCTCTCCCAGCTCAGCGTCTGGTGGCTCCAGCTCGGCGTCCGCCCCGAGCTCATCGAGCCCGCCTCACCCCAGCAGAATGGCCGCCACGAACGGATGCATCGCGATCTCAAGGCCGAGACCACGCGGCCGGCGGCCGGCTCCCTCCGCGCCCAGCAGCGCCGCTTCGACGCCTTTCGGCGTACCTTCAACGAGGTGCGCCCCCACGAGGCGCTCGGGCAGCGCCGGCCCGCTACGCTCTGACACGCCGTCCGACCGCCTCTATGTGCCGCGGCGGCCGCCGATCACCTACCCCGAGCACTTCGAGGTCCGGCGCGTCTCCACCAACGGCGGCATTCGCTGGAACCGGCGCTGGGTAAACGTCTCACACATCCTGGCCACGCTGCCGGTCGGCCTCGAGCCCCTCACGACCGGGACGTGGAACGTCTTCTTCGGTCCCATCCACCTCGGGGGGCTCGATGAACACGACTATCGCATTCACGACCGCCGAGGTCGAATCCAGCGCGAACGCCACCTGTCACCCATCAGGTGAGTACACCTGTCACCCATCAGTTGAGACGTTCAGCCCCGCGACTGCCCCTCTGCCCGGAGCTTCCACATGCAGCTCGAGATTTACGGCCGTCTATTCGCGGAAGGCGCCGAAGGCTACGTGCGCCTTCGTCGAGGAGCTTGCACCGGAGCCGATACGCCAAGGCGCCACCATCGAGGAAGCGCGCGCGAATCCTCCGTGAGGCCGTCGAGCTCACGCTGGAGGCGAACCGGAGCGCTGGCGGAGGAGGCATCTCGGCCGGCGCCGACGTCATTCGGAGCCGCTCAAACTGACCGCGTGAAGCGGATCCGACGATCCGCCATCTGAGAGCAGCATGGGTGTCGGCTGTTCAGGCGGTCCCACAGCTCGGCAATCCCTTGCAGTCGCCCCGAAGGCCGCAGGCGCAGCAGCTCGTGAGATCCGGATCGGTGAGAGTTCGTAGTTGCCTCTCGGCCCGAACGTCTGCAAACTGATCTCAATGGCTGCCGCCTAACGAATTGCTAATCAGCTGCAAACGACCTGTGATAACCTATGGTCCATTGTCGCCGCTGGGAGAGTCGGACGCGGGCGGCGCGTCGATCCGCCCGCGTTTGTCGGCTGCATTAGCGGGTTAGGCGGCAGCGTGTGGTGCCGGCTGTCTGGTGGGCTCAGCGCCCACACGGAGAAGGCGCATAGCCACCAGTTCTATCCACACAAATAGCAGCAGGAGCCAAAGTCGTTGCCGCAGAGCGCCGGAGACTCCCAGCCCGCTCAACTCCAGAATCAGCCACGATGCACCCGGCAACACCAGTGTCGCGACGCCGAGCGACCGCCAAGCCGGGTCTCTCAACATCCGCGCGTAAAGCGTGAATGGGGCGAGAACAGCAGTCAGTAAGACAACATCCCCGATCAGCAAGTGCAGTCGATGATGCACGGATGGGGTAGCCGCCTGGCAGCCCGGATCGCAAGGTGCCATGGCTACTCCCACATAGGCGAGGCCGTAGGAGGGCGAGAAGGCTCGGGCCGAGCCATCCTCCCGCATCCGCTCGGATTCCTCGGTGGACCGCCGCCGCAAACGCCATCATCAGGATGCCGTAAGGGAGAAAGCCGGCAAAGTTCATAACGGTCGCACCAGGAGCTCCAGTAGCTCCCAGCTCGCTGATGAAGTTCTTGGCATGACTGTACGCGGGGTGCTGGAGGCTTGCGGCAATCATCGCGACGGTGAACACGATGGGTGCTACCGCCCCGCAGACGGCTAGGGCCCTTGGCCGCGCGACTGCAACGCCGGTCATAGCGACCTCCTCCGGTGCTGTCCGCCTAACGGATTGCAAATCAGCTGCAAACGACCTGAGACAACCTACGTTCCGCATCGCCTCTGGAAGCGCTGGGCTTCACGGAGTTCCGGCCCGCCCGCGTTTGTCGGCTGCATTTGCGGGTTAGGCTGCTCCCTGCGCACCGATCTCGCCCTTCCTTATCTGCGCCGCGGCCTCCCGCAGTGCACCCAAGACGACCGCGCGGTTTCCCGGCGCCCGGTTGATGAAGAGAGGACTTGGGTGTGGGCAACTTATGATCGCAAGGCCAGGACGGTCCAATGTGAGGAGCGAGCGAATCCGCTGGGCCTTCCGACCAAGAAGCACTGCGACACGAACCAGTGGCAGCAACTCGAACGCGCGTCGCAGGTAAGGCCAGCCCAACGCCACATCGGACCCCGTGGCGGCTCGGATGCGCTCCGCGGTACCGATGTACCAGGGAACAATGTTCCAGGTAGCCGTGAGCTCCCGAGGTATGCCGACTTCCGCATTCAGGAGGAGAAAGTTCTTCGCCGTCTCGTCTGGATTGTCGCGCGAAACAAAGCCGCTTTGAACAGCACGCGCCCCGGGCGCCTCGAGTATGAAGAGGCACGCCGCTCGCTGTCCGCCATCAGCCGGGTCAAAGTACGGCACGGCCGGGCCGCAGCCACGCTCCGCGCGGATCTCCTCAACCAGCCCGTTAAGGTGGGCCACATGAGAGTCTCGAATCCGCGCTACGCGTTCAGATCGCGCCTCGCTTCGTCCTAGGCTCTTCGGCTCGTCCAAGTGACCTCGCTCGATCCTGGTCGGGAGCAGCCTAACGACTTGCGCATCAGCTGCAGGCCCTCCAGCCCGCGCCCACACAAACCTTCGTTCCACAGCGCGCTCGAGGAGCCTTGCGCCCGAGCCGAGCGCCGCGCTCGGTCCGGCCTGTCGGCTGCATGCGCGGGTTAGGCGCCGGCGTGGAAACGAGGATCAGCCAGCATACTTGTACGGGTCAGGCTGGAACAACCGCAGGTATGCTCGGACTTCCTGGACAGGCGCCTTTGCGTCATCGGACAGGCGCTCCAGCTCGTCCAGGCGAGCCATTGCCGACCGCCATTGTGCGGCCGCGAACTCGTACTCAGCCCGAGCTTCCCTGTAGTGCTCGCTCTGTGAATCTGCCACGATTTCTCCGTGGAGCTCCGCTGTGAGCTCGGTGATTGGGTCAATCGGGATCAGTGGGTGGAGATTCCGGCATCACGCTTTTCAGTGAAGCGAGCAACTCACGCCATCGTGCCTGCTGGTGATCCCGGCACCACTTCATGCCATTTAGAGCAGGATTGCCGCATTCCACCATCAGACCTTCAGAGTTCCTGATGGGCACTAAGCAGCGCGGCGAGTCGCCGTGGAGAGTGCGAATCAGCTTCTTGAACATCTGGTCCTCAGAGGCCTTTCAGGTTGAGAAGGGCCTATCCGTTTTTTCTGTGTGTGAGGCGTGGGTGAGCGTCATGCCTCCGGGACGAAGCGCTCGGGAAACAGGACGGCGAAATGGGTGAGGGCCGCCGGCCACGCCGGCGCCGGGGCCCAGCGCTTCTTGATGTTCCGGAGCGCAAGATACAGCAGTTTGGTGCGCCGCCTCGTCGCGTCGGGAAGTGGCCCCGGGTCTTGATGATCTTCCGCAGCTGCATGTGCAGGCTCTCGATCGCGTTCGTCGTGGTGAGAATCCGCCGGATCGCGGAGCGGATAGGCGAAGGCCGGGGTGACCAGGTCCCACTGCCGCCGCCAGATCGGCGCGATCGTCGGGTAGCGGGTGCCGTCGGGACTGGCCGCGAAGGCCTCGAGCGCCGCCTCGCCCGCCGCCACCGTCTCCGCGCGGTAGATCGTCCTGAGCGCGGCGGCGACGCGTTTCCGGTCCTGATAGGAGACGTAGGCCAGGCTCCGCCGCACCAGGTGCACGACGCAGGTATGGATCTGGGTCTGGGGAAAGACCGCCTGGATCGCCTCGGGAAAGCCCGTGAGCCCGTCGATCAGCGCGATCAGGATATCCGCGACGCCCCGGGCCTGGAGTTCGGTCATCACCCGGTGCCAGAACTTGGCGCCCTCGGTCTGCTCGATCCAGAGCCCCAGCACGTCCTTGGTGCCGCTCCGCGTGATGCCGAGCGCCAAGTAGACGGCCTTGGTCCGCACCACGCCCTCGTCCCGGATCTTGACCCGCAGCGCAGTCGAAGAACACCACCGGGTAGCAGCTCGTCCAGCGGCCGCTGCTGCCACGCGGTGACCTCCGTCCAGCACCTCATCGGTGACGGTGCTGATGAGATCGGGCGCGACCTCGACCTGGTACAGCTCCTCCAAGTGCTCGCTGGATCTCGCGCACCGTCATCCCGCGGGCGTAGAGCGAGAGCACGTTCTGGTCGAAGCGCGGCAGCCGCCGCACGCCCTTCGGGACCAGCTGCGGCGTCGAACGTCCCCGCCCGATCGCGCGGGATCGCCAGCGGCAGCGCGCCCGTCCTCGGTCAGCACCGTCTTCGGGCGTCGTCCCGTTGCGGTGATTCGGCTGCGTCGGCGGGCTTCGGCTCGCCCGGCGCGTAGCCCAGGTGATGGGTGAGCTCGGCGCCGAGCATGCGCTCCATCAGCGCCTTTTTCATCTGGCGGAACAGGTCGTCAACCTCCGCCGCCGTCCGGGCGTCCCCGATCAAGGCGTCCAGCGCGGCGGGATCGAACGCGGGCGGCTCAGGCTGGGCCTTCCGTGGTCTGGCCATGGGACCTCCTCCTCCTGAGTATGGCCTCACACACAGAATTTCCGACAGGCCCGTTGAGAAGCCTGGGCTGTCCGCCTAACGGATGCAAATCAGCTGCAGGCGATCATCTCGCCGCCCGCACCAATCAACGCTTCCGCTGCTTGGCCGCTGGGAGCGCCGCGCCCGCTAGGAACCCCGGCCCACCCCGGCCTGTCGGCTGCATTTGCGGGTTAGGCAGCTGCGCACGGAGTTCCGGCGCTCTGATCGATGCCGCGCGTGCGAGAATACCCGGCGACTACTCGGGCTCAGAATTTTCTATGTCCTCTTCGGCTAACACCGTGAAGAGGGACATTCTGAACTGACGCATCCCCAGGGAGTCCCTGCCGATGGATGAAGCCACCGCATCCTCTGATCTCGATGACGATTTGACCCTTGCGCTCCCGGATCCCGCGTAACCGTGTCTCAGCTTCGGCATCAGACGGGCCACGGAGGAGTCCTTGCTCCAGCCTTAGGCATTCGACGTACTCGAGTTGCAGCTCTTCGGCCCGGCGCTGACGCTCATAACGGTTCATCGATTACTCCGGCATCGTGGAATTACCACCTTCATCAGTCTGCCTAACGACAGGCTAATCAGCTGCAGGCCCTCATGTTGGCGCCCACACAAACCCTCGTTCCTTACCACCTCATGGAGGGTGCCGCCCGCACGGGGCGTTGCTCCGTCCGGCCTGTCGGCTGCATTTGCGGGTTAGGCGGCATCCCGCTCGGACTCTGCCTCACCCAAAGTATCGCTCTTGCCAACTGCGCTCTCTCGAGCCCTCATCAACGTCGGGAAACAGTGCTCTACCGAGAGCGGCGTGAAGCTGGTCTTGCCATTGCCCGATATCTCGATTCTTCACGTAGGCATCATGCCGCCAGTCCGCAGCTTCGTTGCTATAGTGAAATCTGAGGTTGCGGTAGCGCCTTAGCGCATCGACACAGCGCTGATTGGCGAGTAGCTGCGCGACCCGCGGGTCGCGCGCGCCCGACTCTAGCCATCCTTCGACAAGTGCCCACAGCGCTGCGCACCACGCTGAGTGAAGCGCGATGAACATGCTTACCAGATCATCATCACGCTCAGGTAGGTCATCGAGTTCGTCCGTTGGAACTCTTGAGGACAGGAGATGGAACGCCGAGTGCAGCCCGGAGGCGAACATGAAGTACTCTTCCAACGCTGCTGCATCGGCCGCGCCGATATTCTCTACCATTCTACCCTCGAAGTTGTACAGTCTCTGTGATGCCGCCTAACGGATACAAATCAGCTGCAGGCCCTCAAGCCCGCGCCCACACCAATCAACGCTTCCGCTGTTTGGCCGCCAGGAAGCCCGCCCCCACGCGGAGCCTTGGCCCCTTCCGGCCTGTCGGCTGCATTTGTGGGTTAGGCGTCAGGCCCGCACCGCCCTCCCGCTCGCTCGGCCCCGACAGGCCACCTCCACGCGCGGCCACTGGGAGCGCCGGGCGGCGGCGCCGCGACCCGGGGCGGGGCGGCCTTGGGGCCGCCGCCTCAGCGGAGGTCCGGCCAGCAGGGCCCGAGCCGCTGCAGCGGTCGGGATCTCCACCCGAGACGGCCGCACACCAACGCGTCATGCCTGCACGCCGAACTACTATTCGACCTCATCCCCCATCCCCCGGCC